>CAWDCV010000003.1:0-853429 GCA_963801015.1 uncultured Actinomycetota bacterium
ACCGTTCGGCGCCGCCGCCAGCAGCAGGTAATGGCGGCGGCGCTCACCGACCCGGACGCCGCCGGCGACGCGGCGTGGGCCGCCTCCGACTTTCTCACCGCCGCTGCCCGCGTCGTCGACGGCCGCCGCCGCGGCCCTCTCACTGCCGCGGCGGAGGAGTACGACGGCGCCGCCCGCGAGCTGTACGGCCGACAGCCACAACCGCGCCGCGCCGGGCACGAGCTGCGGCACGCGGCCCGCATCCTGCTACTCGCCCGGTCCCTCAGCCGCGGCGACACCCGCCAGCTGCTGGAGCTGCTGGCCCGCTGTGTCGCCTTCACCGAGGCGGTCGCCCGGCTGCGGGACACCCAGCAGCGCGCCGCCCAGGCCGCCGCCGCTCGCCGCGCCGCCGAGCAGCTGCGCCACTGCCGCCTCCTGTACGCCGATGCCGGCACGCCTGCGGCGGGCGGCCCTGCCGATCTGCGACGCCGGCGCCGCTCGACCACCGGGGCGAGAATTGCGGACGGGGTTACGGCAGCGTCCTGAACCCCACCATCGGGTTAAGCCTGATGACGGTCTCCCGGTCCGCTGTGAGCACTGGCCAGCCCGTCACCCGCGCCAGATGCACGGCGTGCACGGTCCCGCGCGACACTCCACGAGGCGCCCCCGAGCGGTTCAATAGCAGCCCACTCGCCTGCGCCGCGGGCTCATCCAGACCGGCGAATGACACAGCCGGGCTGCTGCGCAGCAGCTCGAGGAACGGCATCGCGGCCGGTGCCGCATCCGCCCAGGCCTCCATCCAGGCGACGGCGGGCACGATCACGTCCTGGCCGCGTTCCACTGCTTGGCGCAGAACGACGGCCGCGTAGATGGTGCGTTGTGTAGCGATGTCGGTGATGGCGGACACGTCGAGGACGGTGCCGTCAGTCACGAAGCCTTCCGCCGGGTGCCGCCGGTCTGCGGGGGCTCGCTGAGGAACTTCTCCGCCCACCGGCGAAGCTCGGCGCTTGGGGGACCACCGTTTAGCTCATCCCAGCGCCGCAGGAAATCATCCCGCTCAGCGGGAGTGGCGCGGCTGCGCAGCTGCCTGCGCGCTTCACTGCGCTCGCTTTCCCTGTGGTCTGATCCACGCCGGCCATGGTGGCCCGTCCACCCCGGCGTCGGCAAGCCGCCACCCGCGCCGCGTCCTGCGGCGGGTGATGTCCGGCGACCGCGCCCGGTCGCCGAGCCCTTCTAGCGGCCCGCTGGCCGCCCTCGCGCAGGCGCGCCGCCTGCGAGTCATCCATCCGGATGGATGTATAACTTGCCGAACCGAATCACCTTCCAGCCGAACCCATCGCGCCAGCAGACGCCATTTGCAAAAGCATGACCAGCGGAAACACGAGTGCGAGGCCCGCCAGGGCATCGGTGCCGAGCCGTCCGACGAAATGCGTATCAGCGATCGAGCCTGCGGCCTGGAAGAACGCAAGTGCAAGCCCCGGCGCCGCGAGCCGCGTGATCGCCGGAAGTATCGCCGTGTCGCCTGAAGCGGCCGTCAGTGCTCCTCATCCGGCGCACGCTTCAATAGCGTCACCAGTCGCCCGCTTCCATCTTCTTCCGACGCCGCCGCTCCGCCTCGGTCGGTTCGGCCGCGGCGAAAGATCCGGTCTTGAGCGGACCGGCCGGCTCATAGGTCGCCATAGTCATGCCGCCGGGCGTCAGCCGATGCTCGATCAGCTTGAATGCGCCGGCCGGCACACCGTCGCCGAACAGGTGCTTGCCCAAACCGAGCGTAATCGGCGCGATCATCAGCACCAGCCGGTCGAGCAGTCCGCGGGCCAGGAGCTGCGGATATATTGTCGAGCTGCCCTGAATGACAAGGTCGGGACCGTCCTCCGCCTTGAGCTTCGCCAGCGCGTCGAGGTCGGCGAGGCGATGGCTGCCCTGCCAATCAAGCGGCGCGTCCGACCGCGTCAGCACATATTTCTGCGCCCTGGCGAACTTTGCCGCGATGGGGTCGTCGCCGGGCATGAATGGCCAGAACGCGGCGAAGATGTCGTAGGTGCGACGCCCTAGCAGCAAATCAAAGTCGCCCGCGAAGAGCGTGTCCACCTGATGCCCGACCGCCTCGTCGAAGACCGGTTCCATCCAGCCGCCATGCGCGAAGCCGCCGGTCGTATCCTCGTCGGGCCCGCCGGGTGCCTGCACGACGCCGTCGAGCGACATGAACGCACCGCCGATGACCTTACGCATTGCTGGTCGTCCCTTTCACGGCAGCCTCGATCCTGGCGACATCGATCTTTTTCATCGTCATCATCGCGTCGAACGCGCGCTTGGCAACGTCGCCGCCCCGCGCCATCGCGTCGGTGAGCACGCGCGGCGTGATCTGCCACGACAGGCCCCATTTATCTCTGCACCAGCCGCACTGGCTTTCCGCCCCACCATTGCCAACGATGGCGTTCCAGTATTTGTCGGTCTCTGCCTGGTCGTCGGTGGCGACCTGAAACGAGAAGGCTTCGTTATGTTTGAAGGCAGGCCCGCCGTTTAGGCCATGCAGGGAATGCCGACCACCGTGAACTCGACGGTCAGAACGTCGCCCGCCTTACCGCTTGGGAAGTCGCTTGGCGCGCGATGAACCGCGCCGACGCGGCTGTCCGGGAACGTTCGGAAAAGGAAGCGCCACATGCTAGCGCCATTCAAGGCCGTGCGATGAGAATATGCGTGCGCATCGGGTACGCAAGCCGGCCGTTGCCCTCGAGATATGGCTGGAGCGTCGCGCTGACGTCGCTCACAAAGCGTTCGCGCCCGCTCTCGGACAGGCGCGCTACTGCATGCCGCGTGGATGGAGAGCCGATCGTCATTCCGTCTACAAAGGAGCGCATCGACGCGAACCGCGAGGTGCCGTCTTCGGTGCGAACCTCGATCTGCGTGAAGCCGGCCTTCATGGCGGAGGCGCGTATCGCGCCGGTGTCGCAGAATGAACAGGCGCGCTTCGCCGGTGTTGCATCGATGTTCTGCTGCTCAAGTGCGTGGACGACTGCGCGATGTCCTTCGTTGTGCTCGAGGGGTCCCCAGAGACTCGCCACGACCCGGCCCGTGGGTTTGAGCACACGGCGTATCTCTGCAAGCCCCGCCACGCGATCCGGGAAGAACTGCAGTCCCTGAAAACAGAGGCACAGATCGAACGACTCCGCGTCGAAAGGCATGGTGAGCGCGCTGGCACAGTGCCACTCGATTTGTGCGCCGCTACGTCCCGCCGCCGCGCGCGCCACCTCGATCACGCCGGCATCAATGTCGAGCCCGGCGACCGTGCTGCCGCTTCCGATCGCTTCTCCCACGAGCCGCGCGCCGATGCCCGTGCCGCAGGCCACGTCCAGCACGTGCTCGCCGGGCTGCGGTGCCGCGATCCTGACGAGCATCTCGGTCCAGTGCAGAAACATGCCCGGAACCATGTGTTGTTCATACGCTTCGGCGGCGGTGGTATCGACAGGCTGCTTGACGTCCGTCATGGCTGCTCTCCCTTTCGTGATTTCGTCATCGTGTTACTCGCGCATCGCACGCACGGGCTTCGCCGCCGGCCGCTCCCAGCATTGCTTCACACCAAGGTAGCCTTGAGGCCGAGTAGTAATAACCAGAAGAAGGTCGGCTTTCATCTGCGCTGCGTCGACCAGCAAATCACTAACTCCGCTGCTGACCCTTTCCCGAACGCTTGGGGAGACGACTTCGTCCATCCCGTCCAGGACGACGAGCCAAGGCCAGCTTCCGCTGTCCGGTCATTGCCGGCGCCTCGGTGACGCCGCCGCCGTAGAAGACGCCCGAGCCGACGAGCCCTTCAACGCGGGGAACCCCGAGGCGCTGGTAGCTGGCCCGGGTGGCCAGGACGACCGCGCGGGCGCTGATTTCCGCGCCGTCGGCGAGCACCACAAGCCGATGGTTCCCCTCAGCGCGCAGGCCGGTCACCGCTCGCAATACGGAAGTCTCGGCGCCGAAGGACCACGCCTGGTCGAGAGCTCGATTGCACAGGTGGGCGCCGCCGACGGGAAAGCCGAGGTAGTTGCGGATCAGCGAACTGCTGATTTACACGGCCGAGGCCCTCGCCGCAGCCGCCGAGCTCTCGGTCGACGACTTCGCCACGAATCTGCAACAAGCCGCGGAAGAATACGCCCGCATCGTCTCGGAACACCAAGGTGGGCGACGCCGACGAATCATTCACCGGCTCGTCCCTACCGGCACCGGCGAAGCTGCCGGCTTCACCGGCGTCCCACTTCTTGGAGCGGCCGTTAGCTGGGCCGCGAAGAAGGTCCTTGCGCGTGCTCTGCCCTTGCCACCTCCGCCTGTGCCCGCGCACGAGGAAGGCGCCGCGTTGGCCATGGTGAGCAAAGCAATGGAGACCACCTGGGCGACACCAGGCATCCGCACTGCTAAGCGCTGAGCAACCCAGGGCTTCGATGCCGTGCGCCATCCTGAGTCTGACCCACGAGATAATGCGGACGCCGCTGAACGGGTGCACCGACATGAAATACGGTCGTCTCTCCCAGCACGGACGTCGCGCGCCCCGCGCACGGAGCCATGAGCGCGCGATGGCAGCGGCTGCTACCGTGCTCCAGCGCGGCGGCGGAAGGCCGGGCGCCGACACGACCGTTCCGAGTTGGGTTAGCCGAACAGGTCGAACCAGCGTCCGTTAACGACAGGCTCGCGTCGGACACAGACCTCTTGGTCAAAGTACGAGTTCCGCCAGTCGCTCGCCATCGATGAGGTCGACCGTGGGCCTCACGACCGTGGCTGCCTTCCGAGCGGGCTCGGAGAACCTGCTGGGCGTTACGAGGGTCAAGTCCTGGTGGAATGTGCGTCAACATTATTGGGGCTGCCCGGCCTGTGCTCGGTCCTTCGCCAGCAATGTCCGCAGGGGAGTAGGCAGGCGGTTCGTAGCAGAGGGCTCGCGGCGCCGGGCTGATCTAGTGGGATCGGTGAAGACGGTCGCATCACCCTTCACGGTGGCGAGAACTTGGGGACAGTGAGCCAATCATCGAAGCGACCACCGCCAGTGAAGAGGAGGCCTGGACAGGCACACGCGAGGCTTGCCGCGGCCCAACTTCTAACGGAAGTTCTAACGAACCAGCCGACATCAGATCGACTGACTACTACCCGTTAGCAGCAGCTGAGCGCCGCCACCCCGACCGAGCTGGACAAACGCCTACCAGACGGAACGCGAAAGCCCCCCTTATCACGCTGCGTGCACGACTCATAATCCCTTGGTCGTGGGTTCGAGTCCCACCCGCCCCACTGGGTCACGTCCGGCTGAGTGGTGGGTTCTGGGTCACCGTGCGCCGGTCAGTGTGCTGATCATGCCGTCAACAGTTCGGGTGTGACCACCTCCTTCGGTTTCGCGGTGAGCAGCGCCATCGACGATTCGGATAGGTAGCGGCGGTCGCTGACCTGCCATTCGTCGTGGTCTCGACCAGGACGGCGCCGGCCAGGCGTAGCAGCGCGGCGGGGTTGGGGAAGACGCCGACGACGTCGGTGCGGGGTTTGATCTCGCGGTTGACCCGCTCGAGGGGTGCGTCACCTGCTTCGAGGCCCAGCATTTCGAGCGGTGACCCGAAGCGCCATGGCCAGACTGCTGAGGTCGCCGCTCACCATGGTCGTTCCTTCGGGTGCGGGATGAGGGTCCTCCCGCATCTGGTCAAGTGGTAGCCACCTACCCCCGCGGGTACCGGAGGACATGCCTCCCCGGCTTTTGCTCGCGCGACCCGACCACCTCGGGGATGTCCTGCTGACGTTGCCAGCCGCCGGACTGCTACGGCAGGTGCTTCCAACGGCACGAATTACCTACTTGGTGGGGGAGGCCGGCAAGGATGCCGCTAGCCACTGCCCCTATGTCGACGCAGTGCTGGTGGCCCCCTTTCCTCCTCCAGATGCCCCCTTCGATGGCGAGGAATGGGCATGCATCGTGGGAGGCGAGCGCGGACGGCTGGAGGGACGGTTCGACATCGCCCTCGTCTTCCGCCCCGACGATCCCTGGTCGGGCACACTTGTTGCAGCCGCAGGCATCCCGGCACGGCTTGGCTACGACCGGCCAGAAACGCGGCCGTTCCTCACTCACGCCCTGACCCTGTCACCGCGACGTCACGCGAGGCTCATGGCCGTCGACCTCGCCATCGATGCCCTGGAGCACCTCGGCTTCAGCGCGCCGCGCCTGCCGCAGATCTCCGTCGCCGACTGCGTCCGCCCGACCGAGGCCGAGCAGATCGAGGCGGTCGCTAGCCTTCGCGAGGCCGACATCGACGACCGGCCGATCGTCCTGCATCCAGGCTCGGGCTGGCCGTTGAAGAACTGGCCAAGCCAGCACTGGGGAACGGTGGCCGCCGCACTGGCGTCACGACACCACACCGCCCCTCTCGTGGTCGGCGGTCCAGCCGAAAGCGCCCTCGCCGACGCCGTCGTGGAAGCCAGCGGGAGGCGCGCAGTCACGCTGAACCGGCCGCTGTCCCTTGGGGGCCTGGCGGCACTCCACCGCATGGCGCGGCTAGTGATTGCAACCGACAGCGGAGCGTTGCACCTGGCGGCGATGATGGACACGCCCGTGGTCGGCCTGTACGGCCCCGCCGACCCCCTGGTCTTCACGCCAGGAACCGCGGCTCATCGCCAACGTCTCGTCTGGATAGGGCTGCCCTGCAGTCCCTGCGGGCGGCTCGACACCCCTCCCTGCGGCGCCATCACCGAGCCCGCATGCATCACCGCGATCAGCGTCGAAGCAGTCCTTAATGCGACTGAGGAGCTGTTGATACCGGCAGCGTCGTCACGTGGCCGGGAGTAGCGTGCCCCTCTTGCGTGCGGGGAACAGGCGCATGAGGAGCCGTTGCGAACGGCGGCGTGCTACGCGGCCCTCATCGAGAAGCTCCGGGCCTTGGGCAATGACGGGCGTGGAGACGGCGGGGAATTGGATTCCCGGAGCTGCTCATCACCAGTGTGCGCGTTGAGCTCCGCCCCCCTCGCCGCGGTTCCCGCTCCCGAGCTGCGAAAACGCGACCCTATGCCGCCTGCCGCCGCGACCAAACGGCAACTATCTCGGCGACCGCGCTCGGTCGCCGACTCCTTCCTGACCGCGCAGCGGCTCGCTGTGACGAGCCCGTCCATGGCCATGGACGTATAACTTGCCGAAAGAAGCACCTTCCAGCGCACCAGCGCCATCCAGCCACGCACTTAAGTGCTGCGCCTCCCGGCGCGACACCGTCTATCACAAGAACAGCGTTGTGCTCTAGGCGTGGAGTCAGCCCCGAGCGGCCTTGGCGTGGGGCGGCACTAATGTCACGAGCGAGCTGTACCTACGGGACTGACTCGAAGAAGGAGATCAGTTCCTTGGCGATGGGTTCGGGTTCGAGTAGTGGGGCAAAGTGACCGACGCCCGGCAGTTCTCGGACGTGGGCGTCGACGACGTGCTGGGACACGTAGCGTTCCACGTCGGCGAAGAACGTGCCGAGCAGGGTCTGCTCGCCCCGCAGCAGCAGGACCGGCGAGGCAACCTGCCCGAGCGCTTCCGGGTCAGTCGACCGAGGCCCCTCGTGGGACATGTCTTGCTGGAGGAATCGGAGCAGCGCGGGGATGCCGCCTGTCCATTGCTCGTAGAAGGGTGTCTCCTCCATGGCGGCAATCTCGTTGTCGGTGCAGATCCCAGGGAGGAAGGCGTGAGCCGCATCGAGGATCCGCCCGTCTGCAGCCGCCGCGCCCACCTGCTGCATCGCGGCGCCGAGACGGGCGATGTCGTCTTCTCCCCCCACTCCGATCACGCCGGGCTCGTAGATGGCAACGGCGGCCACGGAGTCATTGTGGGCGGCCGCACCCAGCACCCACGCGCCGCTGCCTGACCAGCCAACCAGGCAGACCGGTTCGCCGATGCTGTCGACGAACGCGGTGACGTCCTCCTGCATGCGTGGTGGTGAGTGGTCCGGATTGTCGCCGGACAGGCCGCGGCCGCGTGTGCTCGGCGTGTAGCAGGTGAACCGGTCATCGAGGTGGGGCACCAGCGCCTCGTAGGCAACCTCGCCGTCGCCCCATGCTCCGTGGACCAGAACGAGGGGCGGCCCCTGTCCGCGGACTCGTCCAACGATCTCGGTGCCGTCGGCCGAAATGGCAACCTGAACACGTGAAGCCATCGTCACTCCTCGAGTCGGGCGCCGGTGTTCGGCGCATCGACCGAGAAGCTAGGTACCGCCGCTGTAGTCGGGCATCGGTTCGATTGACCAACGTGTCTCTCGCAACTACGCGGTTATGCGTAGTCCCTGAGGTGTCAGCGAGCCACCGTCCGCTGATGGTCGATGGCGTAGCGGGCGGCCTGGGTGCGCGAGGTGACACCGATCTTGTTGTAGATGTTCGTCAGGTGCCGGGCAACCGTCCGGTCACTGATAAACAGCGCCGCGCCGATCTCACGGTTGGAGCGTCCGTCGGCCACGAGCGTAAGCACTTCGTACTCACGCGGGGTCAGGCCGTCGGGCAACGTCCGCATCGGCCGGCGCGCACCCAACCGCTCATAAACGGCCTCCGCCCGCACCAGCTCCGCGTCGGCGGAGGCCGCGTCGCCGAACGCCCGGTAGGCCTCGGCGAGTCGCCTGCAGGTACCGGCGGCATCGTAGGCAGACCCGAGTTCGTACCAGCGCTGACAGGCGTCGCGCAGCACTGGCAGAGCTTCTGCGACGTCGCCTTCAGCCAGCAACACCGCCCCCCGCGCGGTTGCCGCCATCGCCTCCAGTCCTGATGTGGCGAAGGTGGATGCCGTCTGTGCGAGCTCGGACGCGGCAGCCGCCGCGTCCTGCGGATGTCCTGCGGCGATCGCGATCTCGACCAGCGCCGCGCACAGCGGGGCGCGGCGCAGGGGATCGGGACCTGCCGCGGCCACGGCCGAGAACACCGACGCCAACGCACCCTCGGCGTCACCATCGGCAAGCCGAAGCAACGCCCGCCCCGGCTGCGGGTCGTATCCGCGGGCGTGCGCCTCGCCGTACGCTTCGGCAGCGTTCGCCGCACCGCGCAGCCGGCGAACCTCGGCAACGACGTACCAGGCCTGCGCGGCATAGTCGAGCCGACTGACGTCGAGGGTCGCAACCACATGCAGCGCCCCCAACTCAGCCTGGTCCCACGCCCCGCGCAGCAGCTGAAGCTGCGCTCGGTGCACCGCGCACATGGGCCCGAACGCCACCTCCGCGGGCACGGCAGTCAGCCACCTCTCAGCCAGTTCCGTCCATCGAGTCATCCGAAGAACGTCACCGACCTCATGACAGGCCGCGATGGTGTGGCAGTAGAGGACACCCGTCATGAACGGATCCAGCCGGCCCTCCAGGACAGTCACCATCGCCTCGTCGAGCAGCGCTAACCCATCTGCGACCGCGCCCGACTTGATCAGCGCGCGCCCTTCGCCATTCAGGCCCACCGCCACCAGGTCCGGCTCGCTCAACCGTCGGCCGAGGTCACGGATCTGCCGGGCTGCATCCACCGCGGCGGCAGGTTCGCCGGCCACGAGGTTGGCCTCCACGCCCGTCAACAGCAGCAGGAGCCCATGCACCCGGCACTCCCGGACACCCTCAAGCAGATGCTTGCAACGGCCCAACCAACCCATGCCCTGCGGCTGGTCGCCTCTCCCAACGTGAAAGACCCCGAGACGCAAGGCAACCCCGGCGGCGTCGCCCGGCCGGGATTCGACCACGAGGGCGTCGCACGCCGCAGCGTCGAGCCTGAGGGCATCCTCGACCCGCCCGAGCCACCACACCGCGTCGGCGTAGGCCGCGAGGTCATCGGCGGTGAGCCGATGCGGCGCGACCGCGTCAAATGAGTCAGCGGCGCCGCGCCAGTCCCGTGCTGCGTACGCCCGCCTTGCCCGGTGCAGGCTGTCCTCGTGGTCGTCCACCGGCTGCCATCCGTCGACAGCAAGCAGGCTACCGACTGACGCAGCTGCGCGGCAGCATGGCTGGGTGAACGCGACAGGCGCGAGTCGCCTCCCTCCGATGAACAGCGCGGCTGCGAGTTCGCCTCGGCTGACGACGCCAACTCTGGCGAACAGGTGGCGGAGGTACTCCTGTGTCGTGTACGGCGAGGCGCCGACCTCCGATGACCTGCTGCTCACGGGGAGTCAATCCGTAGCTCGCCGCCATCACCGGCGACAACGGCTCGGCATCGGGTGAGTCGATGATGACGCTCACCGTCTCGGCCGCGCCGGGTTCAGTCCGGACGCCACGCTGCGGCGCCCAGCGCCCGTTGACGAGTCGGACACGCAGCACCGAGCGCTCGTACCGCCGAACCAGGGCAGCGAACGCCACCGAGTGGACTGTGGGCCGATCGTCCCAAGGCGCGCCTGACTGGCACATACCGAGGGCAGTCATCGCGGCAAGGGCGGCAAGTGGATCAATCCGGTGGGAATGGCACACGAACTCTGGAACCGACGAGTCCTCTTCGTGTCGTGGCGGTCTGGGGTTGGCGGCAGGTCGATGACGTCCGGCACCGGTAGCGTGCGCAGGGTGGCGGGGATTCCAATCGGGGGCGCGGTTCGCACGTTGCTCGAAAGCGACGCCGTGGCTCATGTGGTCACGCTGAACCAGGACGGCTCTCCGCAGGTCACTGCGGCCTGGGTTGGGGTTGACGGCCACGAGATTGTCTTCGCCACGATCCCGGACCAGCGAAAGCTGCGTAACCTGCGCCGCGACTCTCGCATCGCCCTGTCGATTGCGACGACGCGGGTGAACGACTGGGGCTTGCTCGAGTACCTGGTTGTGTACGGGACTGCGCGGGTGACCGAGGGCGGTGCCCCCGCGATGCTCCAACGGCTCGCCCACACATACCTCGGACCCGACGTCGTGTTTCCACCTATGCCAAACCCGCCGCCCGGGTTCGTCACGAGGATCACGCCGGAGCGCTTCGGCGGCGTCGGGCCTTGGAGCCCAACACAGAGCTGAACGGGGGCGCCAGCATGTCGCCCTCGCCCAAGCAACAGCAATCGGCCGCGGCGGGCGTCGGTTGTCCCGCTCCACCGGAGGCCGGGCGGAGGCGATCCCGTCATCCTTGCCGTGTGATTGCGTATTGCCGCACGAACGGCACTTCGGCGCGGTCAGAACTTGTTGCTTGGGGCGGACTCCATCGAGGCGTGAAGCAAACCCAAGCCGAAATGGCCAGATCCTTCGGTGAGAGAACCTCGGCATGCTCTTGCTCCGGGTCGACAGTGCACGCGGAGACATGCAGCGGCCGGGTATCGACCGTCGAGCTCATTGGCAGCGCTGCTGTGGCGCCAGGGCGTGGCCCGATTGCGCCAGCGACCCGCGCCGCCCTTCGTGGCGACTGGAATGTGCATGAACGCTATTGGGGCTACCAGGGCTGTGAGCGTCGACCGCCTGGCAGGACGGGGAGAACGCCTCCAACGCCGGTATCGGGGTCCACAGGCGTGAACGACTGAGGGCCGCCAGGGGCACGCACTCTTGTCAGATGCTGCAGCGTTCGAACGACGACACCGGCGTCAGCATGTTGGCGGTTAGGTGCTCGACCTGTGGCAGCCCAGCGAGAACCGCGTCCGCTGCTCGGACGACATCGCCGATCCGGCTGCTTCTGACGACCGTCCCGACTTTCCCTGGAGGGGCTGAGCATCGGGGAGGTATTTGTCTCGGTCTGGGCAGCTCCAATCCAGGGGCGAAGGGGATGGCCACGGGACGGTCGTGCCGTGCGCCGACGACCAGCTGGAGGGGACCATGCCGGAGTTCAACAGTGGGGGATCGACATCATCGGGTCCCACCGGGATGGGCGCTCGGAGCGCCCAGTACACCGGCTCGTACATCGTTCTGCTCGATCCGCGCAATTAGAAGGCGGGGTTAGCCACACTGCGGTCGGGCGCGGGCCTCGGCGAGGCGCAGTCCGCCTCGGCCTTCGACGTCGCCGGGACAGCGGAGGCGCTCGCGTCCGACGAGTCCGTTGTCTTCGAGGAGATCTGCGTCGGTCGGCGTGTACGAGAACTATCGAGATGGCTCGGGGCCGACCAAGATCTGCGCCAGTACTCCGGACGTGAGGGTCGGCTCGGGGAGCAACGCGGTGTACGCGGCGGTGCGAGGGGCGTACAACGTCACGCCCTGCTCCGGCTGCCCCGAATACGCCGGAGGCGTCCGGCACACTTCGTCCGACTCACCAGCGCGGTACCGCCGCATCTGATCCCTGCGCCGGGGGAATCGGCCGCACACCCGATGGCGGCGCCGATCAGGGTGGGGGACCGGTGTGTGCGCGGCAGGACCTGGTGAGTCCGGCGCGGGATGGGCCGGGGGGACGTGACATGGGTTCCCGGGGATCACCGCGCGCGTGACAAGGCGTCGACGGCCGCCATCTCCTGGTCGTTGAGCTCGATGTCGAACACGTCGGCGTTGGAGACAATCCGCTCGCGACGCGCCGACTTCGGAATCACAGCCACCGCATGCTGAAGATGCCATCGGACGATGATCTGGGCCGGCGTCTTGCCGTGCCGGGCGGCTACGTCCGCGAGCACCGGATGATCGAGGCGGCCGGCTCGAAACGGGCTATACCCCTCGAGTTCGACACCGCGTGCTCGGCTCTCGTCGAGCAGGCGCCGGTCGAACTGGAACGGGCTCCACCGCACCTGATTGACCGACGGGGTTACCCCCGTGGCACGTGTCAGCTCATCGATCTGTGCGAGCGAATAGTTGCTGACCCCGATCGCGCGCGCTTGCCCGTTCTCACGCGCGCGGGCGAAGGCCCGCCAGGAGTCGACGCCAGCTCCGCGACCGGGTGGCCAGTGAATGAGCCACAGGTCCACGTAGTCCATGCCCAGCGCGTTGAGGCTGTCGAGCAGCGTCTCGCGTTCCCGACCCGCTCGCTGCGGTGGCAGCTTCGTGGTAATGAAGATCTGCTCCCGAGGCAGGCCGCTCTCCCGTACCGCGGCACCGACCTGGGACTCGTTGCCGTACATCGTTGCCGTGTCAATGTGCCGATACCCCGCCTGCAACGCCAACGACACCGCGTCCGTCGCTCGGCGACCGGAGATCTGCCACGTCCCGAACCCCAGAAGCGGCATCCGGACGCCCCCCGGCAAGTCCCACGCGAACTCGGTGAAACCGATTCCAGAGGTGTTCGTCATGGCACTGCGATGCCCCACGCATCGCCTCTGACACGCGCGTCCCGATGGAAAGCGCTAGTCGAGTACGGCCGTCGCGTCGACCTCGACCAGGAGGCCGGGATCGCCCAGCGCCGCCACGCGCATCAGCGTGATTGGCTTGACCGGGTCAACGCCAAGCCGGGCGGCAGCGCAAGCGACCCCAAATTCAGAACGCGGGCAGCTTGCCTGCGGACCAATGAGTGAGCGAGTGGCCGAACCCCTCGGCAAGCACACCGGCGATCACAAAGCGCCTGAACGTGCCCGGCGAGGTTGTCCCGAGTTCCGTGGAACTTCGGTGGCGGCCCGGTGAGCATCAGGCTGCGCTCACGTCTTGAGTGTTGCAGTCGGCACCGACAGTCCCGGTGGCGACGTAGCTTCGGTTGAGATCAGCACGCCCAAACGGCTAGTGCCACTGTGCGGATGATGCTGGAAGGGACGGCCCCGCCGGGGCGGGGCCGTCGATGACGGCCGCGGTGTGCCAGTCACGAGGTCTGTCTGATGACTGGACCCGACGCGCGTCGTCAGTGCGATCCTATCCCGTTTCGGCCGATCGGGGACTGCTCGGGGCCTTCGAGGTTTCGACGGGTTGAGGCCGTCACGTTGCGTCGGTTTGTCCCAGAGTTCCAACCGTCCGCGTCTCGTCGATCGGCCCTGCTGGTCTCGGATCCCGAACCGCCGTCCGGGACCTCGTCGGAATCGAACCCAGCCTGCGCCGGCCGGGGCATCGGACGAGCTGCTGCATGTCGCGGGATGAGCTACTACCAGCAGACGGCTGTTCTCAGGCGACGTTCGCGTCCGCTACCTGGCCGCCTACCTCCGGTTGCTGGCCGCCAACGACCCGGGCCTGCCGCCGGCCTACGCACAGCTGCGCGACCGGCTGCAGCGGGAGCTCGCGCTCCTCGGTCTGGGTATTGGCGATGCGCGTCGCGCGTTGCTGGCGACCTCGTCCAGCCGCCATGCGCCGTAGAGCGCGACGCCGTTCTGCAGGACCTGAAGCGGGGTGGAGCTTCGTCTGTCATGGACAGGTGCGCCGCCGGATCAAAGTCGGGTAGGGCACGAAGTCTGCCGTAGCCATGGATGATCAGTTGCCGGTCGTCTCGACGTCGATGAGGTCGAGTGGATACTCCAGGGGATTCTCGGTCGGCGCGGGGATTCCTAGCCGCTCGAGTACGGCCGCCACCGCCGGCCGGACACGACTGTCACGGAACGCCTCCCACTCCTCGCGAGTTCGCCACACATTGAGGTGGCGTAACCCGCCATCGATCGCGGTGACGAGCTGGACGATCAGTCCCTCAGGGCTCTGTGGGCCGATCTCCTGGCTGACCAGCCGGTAGATCTCTGGGTTCCCGGGCGCGTCGTAGTAGAACGCATGAGCCATGGCCGACTCCTTCCGTATATTGAGTAGAAGCATTGGTATTCGTTATAGGAGTCTCGCCCCAATGATCGGCGACGTCAAGAGCCCGCGGCAGACGCCACGCAAGTACGACGCCACCAGCCGCCGAGCGCAGGCGCGCCGAACGCGGGAGCTCGTCCTGAGCGTGGCGCGCGACATGTTCTTGGCCGAGGGATACACCAACGTCAGCATTCCCTCCGTGGCAGCATCCGCCGGGGTCTCGGCACAGAGCGTGTACAAGTCGTTCGGGAACAAACCCGCGCTGGTCAAGGCGGTCTTCGACGTGGCCATCGCCGGCGACGACGACCCGGTGACGATGATCGAGCGCGAGGCGCTGATCCGGGTCCGCCAAGAGCCCAACCCGTACGCGAAGTTGCGGCTGTACGCCGACTTCATCGCCGGCACAGCCCCCCGTCACGTACCAGTCCAGTCGCTACTACAAACTGCCGCCAGCACCGATCCGGAGGCAGCGGCGGTGTGGAAAGACCTGTGCCGCGAGCGGTTGCACGGCATGACGATGCTCGCCCAGGCTCTCGCCCCGCACCTGCGTGACGGCGTCACAGCCGACTTGGCGCGCGACCTTCTGTGGGCCTACAACTCTCCCGAACTGTGGCGGCTGCTGGTCGATCAACGCGGCTGGACGCCTCACCAGTACGCCGCGCAGCTCGCCGACACTCTCATCCACGCCCTGCTGCCCTAATCCGCTGGTCTGCCCCGGCGTTGAGACTGCAACTCTGCACAACTCTTGCGCTAGTTGGACAACGCCGTTGACCTGACGCCGTGGCCTCCTCGCAACGACGGTCCTCATCGGTCGGCTCATCGACTGGCGCAACCGATGAAGCCCCGCGTGGCGTCGCTGTGGTTGTCGGCCCGGTGACCTGCTGCCCCGGGCGGCCGCGACGCCGCAGCGCCACTTCGACGCGTTCGGCGGCAGGTGGGTGGACAATAAGCGGGCGAACCTACTCACCCGCAAGGAACGAAATCCCGTGCTCCGCGATGCTGCGTCGTCTCACGACGACACCAGCGCCAGGTCGTTGATGGTTATGAAATGCAGCACCAGTAAAATTTGAACGGTGGTTGCATCCGCAGCCACGACGGTCGCGTCGATGTTGGTTGCGATACAGCAGATGGCTGCCGATGAGCGAGGCCAGGCACCATGCTCGGTCGTGAGGCCCCGCAGGTGGTGCCGGAGACGATGGCCAAGGCGATCGGGCCGCGGTTGCCGAGGGGAAAACGGCGGACCGAGGATGCAGAAGGATCCGCGGACCCAGATCCTCCAGCTCATGGCGGCAGTCCTGAGCGGGTGACCTCCTGGGTCCTGCAAGCATGAGTGTCGAGCCGAAAGACAAGAACCCCAGGCGCAACGTGTTGCAAAATCGCTATACTTGCAACACAGAGGGAGACTGGATGCATGTCGAGCATGTCATCTGGGATGCCGGCAATGAGACGTACGCCACGAGGCGTGCGACAGCCACCGAGATCGAGAAAGCCCATTCGCAACGCGGAGCGCTTTCTGCCCAACCGCACCAGGCCGGAGCACAAGAAGATCCGCTCGGTGACCGACGGCGGGAAGCGGCTGGTCGTCATCGTGGAGGCCGTTCGTAGCGGTGTCCGGCCGATCAATGCTTGGGAGGACAGATGAATTCGGCTACTGACCCGACCGCCAACATGACTGAGGCCGAGTTGGCTGACTACTACTACAAGCATCGTGACGACGCTGACGCGTGGGAGGAACCCGAGCCGATCGGGAAACCCAGGCGTCTCGACACCACGATCTCGGTGAGATTCAGTCCCGGGGAGATCGCCCTGTTGCGGAAGCGAGCGGCGGCGGCTGGGGATCGGGTGACCGCCTACATCCGTCGGGCCGCGCTGGAAGCGGAAGAGCCGCCGCTGGACCGGGGAGTGGCGACCACGTTGCTGTCCGAGGCGGAGCGTGTAGTTGAGCGGCTCGGCGACGTGCTCCACCTCACCAGGCGCACCGACGACAACGAGCAATCAACAGGGAAGCCGCTTAACCCGGCGAGGCGCAGCAAGGCTGCGCCCGTGACGCCGATCGGCACCGGCTCCAGCAGTAAGACGGCAAGGAAGGCTGCCGCGACCACGAAGATCAACAAGAAGGCCGCCGCTAGGCAAGCGCCCAGCAACAAGCTCGCGGCGAAAAAGCCTGCGGCCAAGACCCCGAGCACAAGCCGTTCCAGGTCACGAGGCTAGGGCGGCCGACGCTGCCAGCCGCCTATGAAGATCCGCGCTCAGGCGGGCGGGACCTCTGTCCGGCCGGTGACGACGTCGAGGACGCTATAGATGATCACGAGAGGGCGGGTCGTGCTGGCGTCGTCGAAGGGAAGCTTGCCGAATGGGCGCAGCTCGCCGCCGAGCTGGGCAATCGCATGGCCGCGAACGTGCTCGCTACCGGTGCCCAGCTGCTGGTCACGGCGAACCCGGGCTGCCAGATGCAGGTGGCCTTCGCGCTGCGCCGGACCGCCGCCCGCGACATCGGACTCGCCCACACCGTGGAGGTGGTCGACGGGTCGATGCGCGGGCTGCCGGTGGACTCGCTCAGAAGGTGACCAGCGGGTCGCCCACGAAGTCGGAGATGAAGTTGATGAAGAAGAACCCGAAGAACAGGAAGTTGAGCACGAGCAGGACGTAGCCGATCGGCCGTGTCCGCGACACCGTGGGCAGCCTGGAGTTCAGGTACATCAGCATGAACGGGAAGATCAGCGCGCCCAGGTTGGACATGTTCGCCGACCACTGCACCAGGCTGACCGGCAACGCGAAGTGCAGGATGATGCTGATGATCACGAGCAGCGCGAGCATGAACGGGAAGTAGAACCGCCGCGGGTCGCCCTCGATCAGCGAGCGCAGCCTCGGGCTGTTGGCGTGGGCGGCATCCGTGGTCACCCGGACCATCGCCTCGAAGATGCCCAGCTGCGTGCTGAACAGGATGAGCACGCCGATGATCAAGGTGATCACGAACAGCCCCTGCCCGTACTCCTCATCGAGCGCGCTCGCCACGAAGGTGGGCACGTTCGCCTGGGTGGGCTTCTCGCCGGACAGCTCGACCGCGCGGGCCATCAGGATCGTCGGCAGCAGCATGCCGAGCATCGCGCCGATGAAGAAGACGCCCCACTGGTCTATGGCGAGCAGCCGGAACCACCGCTTCCACAGCGCGGCGTTCTTCTCGTCGTCCGGGAAGGTGACGCCGACGTCCCGTAGCTTGCTCTGTTCGCCGCGCAGCCCCGCGATGTGGCCGGCGCGGTAGCCCATGCCGTAGCCCTTGTCCCGGTAGTGGCCCATCACGTACCAGTTCAGGCCGGAGGCCAGCGCGGTGAAGCCGGCGAGCGCCACCGAGCTGGGTGGCGCGTGATCCCCTCCGGTGGCAGGGCCGGCGTGACGAAGCCACGAATGCCCTCCCACCACAGCCGGAACGGCACGATGAACAGGTCGACGAGGATCAGCCCGATCAGGATCGAGCCGACCATCACCCAGTTGGCCAGCTCCAGCGACCTGCTGATCTTCCGCGCGGCCGCGGTGATGAGGAAGACGACGACGAGCAGCGCGATCGCGTAGAGCCGAGGCTCCTCGATCCCGGCCTGCGGCGCCTCGCCATGCACCAGCGCGTAGACGCCCTGGCCGGCCGACGCGGCCCAGCCGCCGGCGATGAACGCGAAGAGCACCAGGAAGACCGCCGAGCGGGACCCACAGCATGAAGCCGGGCGGCACCCGGCCCCAGCCGACGACCGGCACCTCACCGGTGGCGATCACGTACCGGGAGCACTCGACGTTGTAGGCGGTCTGCAGCAGCGGCCGAGATGAGGATGACCCAGCCGATGCCGACGAAGCCGAACTGCCCGACCGCCTGCGGCCCGAGCAGCCACTCGCCGCTGCCGATGGAGATGCCGAGGGCGATCAGGCTCGGCCCGACCGCGTACATGAACAGTTCCTTGGCGCCGAGCCGCCGGACGCCGAAGACCTCCTCCGGGGCCGGCAGGTCGGCGACGGCGAGGTCCGGTCTGGACACGCCGAGCGGGCGGGTGCGAGCGGTAGGGGCGATGGACTCCGTCATTGCTTGCCTCCTGGCAGCGACAGATCCCGTACGCGAAGCCCTGGAATCGTCCGCCCTCGGACGCTGCGCACGCAAGATCTCGTCGCCGAACCGTGACATGGCCACGACGAGCGGTCGGGAGCGGACGGCCGGTCGGCTGGCCCTTGCGCCGTTCGGCCTCCAGTCGGGCGGACTCGGCGTGCGCCCGCCTCGCGCCGCTGCTCGGGCGGGATCGACGCCGGCGAGCCGGTCAGCGGGTCGGCGCCGGACGCCGTGTGCTGGCGCTGCTGGAACTCAGGCGCGCCACAACGGACTTGCGGGTGTCGGGGACGAAGGAGTCCATCCTCCTGACGACACGACATCCGGCGAGTTAGGGGCACGGGAGTGGGGCGCGTCCCGGCTGACCGCCGATACGGCTGGACAGCGTTTCGTCTGGTCGGCTGCTAAGCAGACCTTGGGAGGAGGCGCACGATGCAATACCGACGCTTGGGAACATCGGGTCTGAAAGTCAGCCGTATCGCACTCGGCTGCATGAGCTTTGGCGACACGTCACGCGGCTTCAATGAATGGGCACTCGACGACGCAGCGGCCGAGCCGATTTTCCGGGAGGCTGTTGAGCGCGGGCGTCACCTTCTGGGACACGGCAAACGTCTACGGGCACGGCTCCTCGGAGGAGATCGTCGGCAGGGCCATCCGCAAGTACGCCAGCCGTGAGGACATCGTTCTCGCCACCAAAGTCTTCTTTCCGATGCATGACGGACCGGGCGGCTCGGGCCTGTCCCGGAAATCCATCATGGAGCAGATCGACGCCTCGCTCGGCCGATTGGGCACCGACTACGTCGACCTCTACCAGATCCATCGCTTCGACCCCGAGACTCCAGTCGACGAAACCATGGAAGCGCTGCACGACGTGGTGAAGGCCGGCAAGGCCCGCTACATCGGCGCCTCGTCGATGTGGGCATGGCAGTTCGCCAAGATGCAGCACACCGCCGACCGCCACGGCTGGACTCGCTTCATCTCGATGCAGGACCAGTACAGCCTCCTGCAGCGCGAAGAGGAGCGGGAGATGTTCGGACTGCTTGCCGACCAGGGAGTCGGCAGCATCCCGTGGAGCCCGCTGGCCAAAGGGCGCCTTGCCCGGCCATGGGACCAGAACACCACTCCGCGCGCCGAAACCGACCCCCTGCAGGCCCGCTATGTCGGCGAGGCCAACAAACCGATCGTCGGGGCGGTGCAACGCGTCGCTGAGGCTCGCGGCGTCCCTATGGCGCAGGTCGCCGTCGCCTGGGTGCTGCATAACCCTGTCGTCGCCGCTCCCATCGTCGGCCCGACGAAGCCGCATCACCTCGGCGATGCTGTCGCGGCCCTCGACGTTCACCTCAGCGAGGACGAGATCCACACGCTGGAAGATGCGTACACCCCGCGCCTGCCGTCCGGCTACTGAACAGCGAGCGGTTACGGGCGAGCGTCACCCAGTTCCCTCCCGTTTTTGGCCGAACGCTTCGCCTGGCAGCGCCTCTGGGTGACGATGCTCAACGTCCCGTTGGGAAGCTCCTAGTGGGCGTTCGGGCGTCTCGGGAAACTGGGTAAATGCCCTGTCGGTGAAGCGCGCCGCCGGTCGGGGGTGAGCCCCAGGTGCCCGGCCAGGGGCGGGCTTGGTTAGGCATCGGTCTTGTTTGGTGCTTGGCGGCCCCGCCAGGACCGTGGGGACGTACTCGAGCAGCTGTAGCCGACGGTCGAAGGTGCGGCTGCTCACCATGTCGAGGGCGACGTCGGGTTACCCGTCGTAGATCCGGTCGCGACCGCTGCTTCCGGTGATCACGCGGAAGACGACCACCCGGAAACGGTCTACGAGATCGGCCTTTAGGAGGGAATGGCACAGGGTGAGGCCGCCCATGGCGCGCAGGGACTTGGTACCGCTGTCCTTCATCGCCTGGCCGACCAGATGATTCGATATCGCCCACACCTGTAGGCCGTGATCGACCAGGATGTCCTTGCGTCCCTGCACGTACGAGTCGTCGGCCAGCGCCTTATCGACCTGGAAATGATCGCCCCAGCACGCGATCTCCAGCCCGTCGTAGCCCCACTCGGACGCGAGCCGGCACATCTCGGTGAACGGCAGGTCGGCCTACTGGCCGGTGAACAATGTGATCGGTCGTGTCATGAGCGCTCCCTCATGTTGTGCGGATTTCGCGTTGGGTGTCGGCTTCCGGTTACGGCGGCCCGACGGCATGCCTGCCCACGCCAGCCAGATCGAGCAGCAGCCCGCGTACTTCGGTCGCTTCGAGCCGATCGCGGGCCAAGTCCGGCTCGGCGCAGAGCAGGATGGGTCCGTCGGCCGGGTCACTGGGCAGCCGGCCATGGCTGCCATGCACCAGGCTCGGGTCGAGCGGCACGACGTTCATCGCGTACCGCAGTCCTACTTTCTTGCGCACCAGTCCGGCCGCGGCCCGCAGCTTCACCCACCGGTCGGCCGGGTCGAAGAACAGTTCCGCAGGGTCATAGCCGGGCTTCCGGTGGATCTCCACAGCCCGTGCAAAGTCGGGCGCCTGCGCGTCGTCAAGCCAGTAGTAATAGGTGAACCAGGAGTTCGGCTCGGCTATCAGTACGAGCTCGCCGGATCGCGGATGATCCAGCCCGTTGGCTGCCTTGCCCTCGGCATCCAGCACTTGGTCGACGCCCGGCAGCCCGGCGACGACGTCACGGACATGCGGCAGGTCAGCTGGATCACGGACGTAGACGTGGGCGACCTGGTGGTCGGCTACGGCGAACGCGCGGGAGGTCCACGGGTCCAACAGCTCACCGCTCGCGTTGGTGTGAACGTGCAGCAAGCCCTCAAGCCGCAGAGTCCGGTTCACGTTGACCGGGTGACCGACGGTCGTGATGCCGTATTCGCTGAGCACCACAACGATGACACCGTCGGATTGTGCGTCGTCGAGCAGCGGCGCCAGCACGCGGTCGATCTCGCGGGCAGCCGCCGCCGCCTGTGGCGCGTCTGGGCCGTACCGCTGCAGGTCATAGTCCAAGTGCGGGACGTACACCAGGGTCAGATCATGATCCGGCATGATCATTCGGGCCGCTTCAACGATCCAGCGTGAGCTCTCGATCGACGCCGTCGGGCCCCAGTAGTGGAAGAGCGGGAAGGTCCCGAGCTGCCGAGTGAGTTCGTCATGCAGCTGCGGCGGCCAGGTCCAGCAGTCTGGGGACTTGCGACCATCCGCGTGGTAGACCGGCCTGGGCGTCACGGTGGCGTCGGTGGTGGAACCCATGGCGTACCACCAGCACACATTCGCCACCCGGTAGTCGGGCCGAGCGCGCCGTGCGGTCTCCCAGACCTTCTCGCCGGCCACGAGTCGGTTGTGCTGCCGCCACAGCAGCACCTCACCCAGCTCGCGGAAGAACCAGCCGTTGCCGACGATGCCGTGGTCGCGCGGCAGGCGACCGGTCAAAAACGTCGACTGCACCGAGCACGTGACCGCCGGCAGCACCGTGCCCAGCTCGGCCCGGAAGCCCGATGCAGCCAGCGACTGCAGCCGGGGCATGTGCTCCAGCAGCCGAGGAGTCAGCCCCACCAGGTCGATCACAAGCAGCCTGGTCACAACGGCTCCAGTCCCAGGTCGGACAGCTGATCACGTATCCAGCTGAGCTCCGCCGCCAGGCCGGCCACCAGCGCCCGCTCGTCGTCGGGACGTTGGTCCGGCGGTAGAACCGACCATGTGTAGGTCTCGACTTCGAGGTGATCGGTCACCGGTGCATCCCCGCCCACCATCGTTCTCAGCGCCGCCGCGAGCTCGCCGCGCGTGCTCTGCAGCGGCGCCGCCGGCTCCGTGTGCACCGGGATGTGGAAGTGAACGCGCCACGCCGACTGGCCGGGCAGCGGCTGGGAGCCGTCGAGCGCGTCCGGCAGGTCGTCGCAGCCCAGCAGCCGATTGGTGCTCCGCTCACGGACCTGATGCAGAAATCGATCCTCGGCGAAGGCGGCCAGTGCAGTACGTGTCGCCTGGTCGGACGGCGTGGGAACGTGCAGCGCCGCCGAACACTGCATCTTGACGACCGGCAGGCCGGCGCGGGTCAGCTCGGCGACAGCCACGGAGACGTCCTCGAAGGTCGTGGCGAGGTGACAGGTGTCCAGACAGATCCCGAGGTGGTCGCCGCCGAGGCCGCCCAGCCGTTCCACGGCGTCGGCAGTCGTCTCGACGGCGCACCCAGGTTCGGGCTCCAGCCCCACCCGCACCACCCGGCCGGTGTCTGCGGCGAGCTTGGCCAGCTCGTCGGTCAGCCGGGCCAGCTGGTCGAGCCCTGTGCGTTGCCGATCTGCGGACCACTGGGAGCGCCAACCCAGTGGCAGCGTCGAGATGCTGCCGCGAACAGCGTCATCCGGCAGCAGGCGCACCAGCACCCGGGCGCAGTCGATGGTGTAGTCCAAGCGGGCTGCCTCGGACCAGTCCGGCCGGTACACCGCGTGCTTGACCACTGGTGCGTGGAACCGCTCGTACGGAAATGCGTTGATCGTCACGACCTCGAGCCCATGCCGTTCCAGCGCGATGCGAAACCGGTCGATGCCAGCAGGATCTCCGGCTAGCTCCGCCGCGGCCATCGCGGGAAGCCACAACCCCCACCCGATCCGGTCGACGCCGAGCGCGGCCCGCACACCCGCGCCATAGGTCCGCTGCTGGTCGACCAGACCGTCGACATCCTCGGCTGGGTGCACGTTGGTGCCGTACGCCAGATGGACGACCGTGCCGTCGGGGTGCCGGAACCGCACGGTTCAGGCCGCCCCGGACGGCCGCTCGCCGCGCAGAATCGTGTTGCCGGCAAACGTTTGCTCCGGCGGTGCCATGTCCAGCAGCAGCCGTCCGCTCTGGCCGTAGAACTCCACGGGGTTGCGCCACAGCACCCGATCGACGTCATCGGCTTCGAACCCGGCTTCGAGCATCGCCGCGCCGGTCTTGGCCGTCTTGAGTGGGTCACTGCGTCCCCAGTCGGCGGCCGAGTTGACGAGCATCCGATCGAGGCCGCGTTCGGCGAGGATGCGCACCATCCGGTGCTCGTCCATCTTGGTGTCGGGGTAGATCGAGAAACCCATCCAGCAACCCGTGTCGACCACCATCGCGACGGTCGTCTCGTTGAGGTGGTCGACCAGCACGCGGTTCGGAGGCAGCGGCGACGCAGCGACCAGTTCCAGGGTGCGCCGCGTGCCGGCCGCTTTGTCGCGGTGCGGGGTGTGCACGAGCACCGGCAGATCGTGCTCGGCCGCGAGCTCCAGCTGGCGCACGAATGCCTTCTCCTCGTCCGCAGTCATCGAGTCGAAGCCCAGCTCGCCGACAGCGACGACGCCGTCCTTGGCCAGGTAGCGCGGCAGCACGTCGAGCACCTCGATGCAGCGCGGGTCGTTGGCCTCCTTCGGGTTCAGCGCGATCGTGGCGTGGTGGGCGATCCCGAACTGGGCGGCCCGAAACCGCTCCCAGCCGACCAGCGCGTCGAAATAGTCGACGAACGAGCCGACGCTGGTGCGCGGCTGTCCCAGCCAAAACGAGGGCTCGACGAGGCCGCGCACCCCGGCGGCGTACATGGCTTCATAGTCGTTGGTGGTGCGCGAGGTCATATGGATGTGCGGATCGAATATTCGCATCATGTCTCCCTGCCGGTGGTAGCGCGGTCGGTACGGCCGGCGAGGGCCTGTTCAGCGGCAGCCCTCCGGTCCGCGTATGGAGAGTCGAGCTCGGCCAGCAGCCCGGACTCGTCCACTGCCTGCGGGTATACGTCGAGAACCCGCCACACGTCGGTGGGTACATCTCGACCGGCAGCGACCCGCTCGTACACATAAGCCGCGATCATGTCCGCCAGCCGGGCATCGGAGCGGCTGTCCAGCCCGGCCACGGCGGACAGCGGGACGCCGACGAACAGGCACTTGAGCACGCCCTGTCGCCAGGTCTCGGCATCGAGGTGCTCCCCGCCGTAAGGCCCCAGTGCCGCCGCGACCAGCCGCACGTCATTGGTCCGCAAGGCGTCGGTGACCAGGTCAAGGTAGGCCGGCCGCGGGGTCAAACGGTGCAGAGCGCGTAGCACCGCACGTTTCTCGTCGGCGTCGCCGAACCGATAGAGGTCTCGTATCTCGGCTACTAGGCGCTCCGTGTCCCCCGCCAGCGCACCAGCCAAGGTCACCAGTAGCGCGCCCCTGACGGCGTCGTCAAGAGTCGGCCCAAGCAGACCCTGCGGATCCGCTGGGTCAAGCGGTCCCCTGCCGACGAGTCGGGCCGCGGCGGGCATCAGGACTCGGATCTGGATCGGGTCGCCAGCCAGTTGCGCACACAGCGTCTCGAGGCGTTCCCGCGCGGCCGGCTCCAGAGCCGCACTGGCGCGGGGGTCGACAGTATCGAGCGTGGTCATCTGGCACCCTCCGCTGCCTGGTGCAGGGCCGAACGCAGCACGGCCAGCGACCGTTCGGCCACCACCGGCGCCGCATGCCCGTGCCTGGGGAGCTCCACCGACACGAGCCCGTCGTAACCGGTGTCCAGCAGCGCACCCAGCGCGGCCGGCAGGTCGAGTTCGCCGGCACCGAACTCGAGGTGCTCGTGGATGCCGCGGCGCATGTCGTCGACCTGAACGTTGGCCAGCAGCCCGCCCGCGCGGCGGACGACCTGGTCGGTTGGCTCGGCCTCGACTGCCACGCAGTGGCCGAGGTCGAGGGTGATCTTCAGCGAGTCTGAACCGAGCCGGCGGCGCAGTTCGAGCGCGGCGTCGAGAGTGTCGACGAGCATGCCTGGCTCCGGCTCGAACGCGCAGGTCACGTCAAGCGGTTCGGCAGCTGCCAGCACCTGCGCCACCCCGGCGGTAAGCCGCCGCCATCCCGTGTCGGCATCCGTGCCGACTGGCAGCGAGCCCGACCAGAACGACACTGCCTCAGCACCCAGGTCCGCGGCCACCTGCACAGCCCGACGCAGCAGCTCGACACGTGGCGTGCGGTCACCTGCCGACACCAGCGTCGGTTCGTGCTTGCGCCAGGGGTCAAGGACGTACCGCGCGCCGGTCTCGATGACGACCGCGAGACCGAATTCGTCCAACTGGCGGCCGACCTTGGCGGTCCGGGCGGCCAGGCCGGCATCAAACGGGTCGAGGTGGGGATGGTCGAGGGTCAGGGCCACTCCGTCGTAGCCGAGCCCGGCGATCACCGTGAGAGCGTCCTCCAGCCGGTGGCTGCCGAAGCCGTTCGTGCCGTAACCGAACCGAAGTGTCATGTTGGCGACACCACCTTGGCCGCCGCCTTCGCCACCGGCCCCAGGGTCATCAGTACACCGGCCGTGGCCACCGCGCCGGTCCGAGCGGTCAACGCCGCCTGCAGCGGGATCAAACCTCGCACGCCGGCGCCCGTCGCCTGTCGGACCGTCGGTCCGTCGGGACGCTCGGCAGCTGCAGCCTGCGCCCGGCCGACCGTGACGGCATAGGTCGCCGCAAACACCGCAGCCGCGATGTCGGATCGGGTCCCGCCGCCAGCTGGACGCCGCCCGCCCGTCAGAAGCGGTCGAGGCAAGCCGGCCAGAACCGCAACGGCCGCCGTCGTACCGAAGGCGGCCGCCGCAACACCGCGGCGCGAGCCGTGCACCTCACCCCGGCTCAGTGCCGTCACACCAACGGTGTGCGCTGCCACCGCTGCCATCGGCACGGCCGCCCGGTGGGCTTGCCCAGCACTACCGAGCAGCACGTCGAGGCCGCGGGCGGTGGCCATCGCAACCGGACCGAGTGCGGTGCGCTTGATCACCAGGTCGTAGGCCCAGACAGTCGCTGCCAGCGGCACGGCCACCCGTAGTGCCCGCCGGCCTCCCGCGGCAGCGGCCGTCCCCACACCAGCCGCCGTCAGACCGGCGGCCAGCGCCAGTGCTTGTCGCGGTAGCACCCGGCCGCTGGGGATCGGCCGCTCCGGGCGCTCGACCGCATCCAGGTCGCGGTCGGCGTAGTCGTTGAGGGCCATGCCCGCCCAGTACAGGCAAGCCGACGCGATCGGCAGCGCCCACGTCCGGCGGCCGAGGGGCCAGCCGGCCGCCGCCGCACCGGCCAGCGTGTCGCCCGGAACCGTCAGCACAGCCGGCAGCCGCACCAGCTCGGCGAGATCACCCAGCCTCATCCGAGCCTCATCCGACCTCCCCGATCCGCGCGCACCAGCGGATCAACGCATCCCACTGTGCAGACAGGCGGTGCTCTGCGCTGCCGGCCGGGTCCTTGAAGAAGAACCCGAGAGCGGCCAGTGGCCCCGCCTCCCCGACCTCGTGGGCTCGGGCCACCAGCCGAACCAAGTCGAGTACCAGCGGCGCAGCAAGGGCCGAGTCGCATCCGGCCCAGGTGAACTGCAGCGACATCCGGGTGCCGAGAAAGCCCTCGAACGAGACGTGGTCCCAGGCGGTCTTCCACTCCCCGAAGTCGGGGACGAAATCGATGTGCAGCGGCCCGTCGACCGGACGGCCGAGGATGGCCTCCAGGCCGCGCCCTTTTGTCGCGGTCTTGCTGGCCGCGGTCGCCGGATCAGCGAGTGTCTGCCCATCGCCACCGCCGAGCAGGTTGACTGAAGCCCAGGAAAGCACATTCAACGCTCGACTGGCGAACATCGGGGCCAGCGCGGTCTTCACCAGCGTCTCGCCAGTCTTTCCGTCCGAGCCCGCCCAGGGCAGCGACCGCTCCCTGGCCAGTTCCTGCACCGCGGGTACCCGCGGACCTGGGCTCGGAGTGAACGCCACCAGCGGGCAGCCAGCCCGGAACGTCGCGTACGCGTACAGCGAGCTGACGGGCAATGGCGCGGCACCTGCGTCCAGCGCCCGCTCGAGCCCACCGACCGAGGTCAGCGCAGGGTCCTCGGGTGCTGGCGGTTCGGTGCTCGACACATCGACCACGACGATCCGCGACAACCCGTGTGCCTGGCCGAAGGCGCGCAGATCCGCCTCGACCGACTCGGCCGTGGCCCGCTGGGAGCGGTTGTGGCCGTGCACTCCCGGCCGGATCCACTCATCGACCGCCGCGAGCTCGCTGGCCAGCGCCTCGGGCAGATGGTGCGGAACGACGCCGGCGGCGGCCAGCGCCTCGACCCGCTTCGGCAGCGAGATGGTGGCGATGTCGTGGCCACCGAAGACCAGCCCCGACAGCCCCGGAAGTCGAGCGGCCGCGACCTCGGGTAGCTCGCTTACCAGGCCCGTCAGACGTGCCAGACCCGATCGCAGCGCCAGTGCTCCCACTATGGCGGTGGAGGCGACGGAGCCGCGAGCGCCCACGAACCACACCCCGGTGCGCGAAGCGGCCGGGTCGGCCTCCTGCCGTGTCACGTCCGTCACTCGTGGCTCCCTTCCGATTCCGGGCCGGGCCCGACGGTGACGTTCCTCGTGCCTCCAGTTCTAGTCGGTCAATAGGTAGCGGGCAGCCGGCCGCCGCCGATCAGTCGCACGGGAATGTTGTCTCTCCGGACGCCATCTGGATGCCGCCGAGAATGTGCGACAGCAGCAGGGGCTCGGAGAAGTACTCGCTCTTGTGGCCCATGGCGGTGTACCAGGCGCGCCCGCCGTCATAGCTATGGCACCACGAGATCGGGTGATCCTCGCCCATGCCGGACGAGCCGGTGTATCCGCGCGGTTCGTCCGGTTTTGGTTCCAGGGCGAACCTGATGTCGTATCCCTGCTCTCGCACGTAGCCGCACAGGATGTTTAGCGCCTCCCGGTAGCGGTCCAACGCGGCCGCCACGTCCTTGGCCGCACCGGACTCCGCGCCCTCCCGGCCGCCCCACAGTACGTAGGTAGCGGCGCCCAGGTCGGCGGCAAGGTCCAGATTGCGCAGCACCTTGGCCAGCGCGTACCGGCGAACGGCACGGTGGTTCGCCGTGAGCCCGCCATCCTTGAACACCGGGTGCCCGAACAGGCTCGTGGTGGCCATCTCCACACCCATGCCGGTGTCTACAAGCGCCTTCTTGAACCGGTCGATTGTCTCCGCTCGGGTGCTCTGGTCGGGCACCTCGTCGTCGTCGTGGAACGTAACGGCTGCAGCGCCCAACTCGGCCAGTTTGTGCACGGCCGCCACCGGATCGAGTGGCGGACGGACGGCCCCGCCGAAGACATCGACGCCCTCCAGCCGACGGTCCACAGCCCGAAGCTGAACCGGTCGTCGTGGTTGCCGGCGTCATTGCCGGATCTCTGTCCAGACACTGTTGTTTGCGGCGCTCTGTTCCACGGCGCCGAGCACCCGCTGGACGGCAAGGCCATCCGCGAAGGATGGCTCCGGGTCGCGGTCCTCCGCGATGGCCGTCAACATGTCGCCGACCTGGTGGGTGAAGGCGTGTTCGTATCCGAGCAGGTGACCCGGTGGCCACCAGGCACCGACGTAGGGGTGCGATGGCTCGGTGACGAGGACCCGGGTGAAGCCCGCGTCGCTCGGATCGGTCGTACCGTCATACACGTGCAGGACGTTCATGTCCTCGAAGTCGAATGCGAGGCTGCCGGCCGACCCGTTGATCTCGATCCGGATCGAGTTCTTGCGACCCGACGCGAATCGGGTTGCCTCGAATGTGGCCAGCGCGCCACCGGTCAAGCGCGCTAGGAAGATCGCGGCGTCGTCGACGGTCACTTCGCCGCGCTCGGCGCCGCCAATACCGGAAAGCCTGCGGGTGGACTCCGGTAGTGGCCGTTCCTTGACGAAGGTTTCCAGGAGCGCACTCACGCCGATGATCTGGTCGCCGGTGATGTATTGCGTGAGGTCGACGATGTGCGCCCCGATATCGCCGAGCGCGCCCGAACCGGCCTTGTCCTTTTGCAGCCGCCACGTCAAGGGTGCTTCGGGATCGGCGATCCAGTCCTGCAGGTACTGCGCCCGCACATGCCGGATGTCGCCGACTCGGCCGTCGACGACCAGCCGGCGCGCTAGCGCGATGGCGGGAACCCGACGATAGGTGAACCCGACCATCGACCGCACACCCACCGCGCGAGCCGCCGCCGCCGCCGTGGTCATCGCTTCGGCTTCCGCGACGGTATTGGCCAGCGGCTTCTCGCATAGCACGTGCTTGCCGGCTGCCAGCGCGGCGATGGCGATCTCGGCATGAGTATCGCCAGGAGTGCATACGTCGACCAGCCCGACGTCGCTGCGCTCGATCAGCGCCCGCCAGTCTGTCTCGACGTCCTGCCAGCCGAAGCGCGCTGCCACGGTGGCTGCGCTGTCACGGTTGCGACCGCCTAGAACGGCCAACCGAGGGACAAGCGGCAGGTCGAAGAAGCTCGAGGCGTTACGCCAGGCCTGCGAGTGAGCGGCACCCATGAACGCGTAGCCCACCATGCCGACCCCAAGCGTCGGCTTGCTCTCATTCATTTTGCGGCGCTTCCTGTGGTCGAGTTCAGTCGGCTCGCCGTCCCACGGCGTGGTCGCCCGTAACGGGCGACCACGCCGTGATACGCACGGTCAGGACTCGAAGCAGAGGTCGGTGTACTCCTCAACGTTGTCCTGGGTCACGACCGGTGCGTCGAGGACGATGCGGCGTGGCACCTCGACCTGGACCAGGTCCGACATGCCCTTGTCCTGTGCGATCAGGCGGGCCAGCTTGATGCCGTCGGCGGCCTGCGTCGGCGGGTACAGCACGGTGGCCTCCATCTCGCCGTCCTGGATCCAGCCCATCGCGTTGCACGAGCCGGCGCCACCGATGAAGAAGAACTCGTCGCGTCCCGCGTTGTCGAACGCCGCCTTGACGCCGACACCCTGGTCGTCGTCGTGGTTCCAGATGATGTCGATCTGCGGGGCGGCCTGCAGCAGGTTGGATGCCTCTGCCTCGCCGGACTCGACGGTGAACTCGGCTGCTACCCGGTTGTCGACCGTCTGGTCACACTCGGACAGCGCGTCGGCAAAGCCGCGAGAGCGGTCCTGCGTCAGCGGGAGGGCGTCGATGCCAGCGATCTCGGCGATCACCGGGTTGCCGATGCTGTTCTCCTCGATCAGTTGGCACGCGTACGTTCCGGCTGAGACCCCCATGCCGTAGTTGTCTCCGAGGATCGTCGCCCGCGCTGCGGCCGGGTCGGAGAACTCCCGGTCGACGTTGACGACGGGAATGCCCGCCTCCATGGCCTGGAGTGCGACATCGGTCAGAGCAGCGCCGTCGGTCGGCAACAGCACGATCGCATCGACGCCTTCGTTGATGAAGGTCTCGATCTGGCTGATCTGCAGGCTGGCGTCGTTCGTACCCTCGGCTGACCGGAAGTCGATGTCTTCGTACTGCTCCGCTGCAGCCTGAGCTGAGCTGTTGATAGCGGCGAGCCAGCCATGGTCTGCGGCCGGTCCGGAGAACCCGATGGTGACGGTTTCACCGGGCTCGTCATTAGCCCCGCCCTGCGCCGCGGTCGAGTCCCCGGCAGCGTCGTCGGATTCCTCCTCGGGCGTGTTGCTTGTGCAGCCGACCACGAGGGCCCCGGCGGCAACTATCGCGCCGATGGTCGTGAGCAGCCGGCGGAACCGCCGGTCAGCTGGCTCGGTCATCTTTCGCCTCCAGTTGAGTTGGTTGCGGGTCTCCGCCCGCGTGTCAGTTGTCGTCGGGTGTGGGGCCGGCCGGCTAGCCGGACCGGTCACGGGCGGCCACCCGCTGCTGGAGCAGCACGGCGAGGACGATGATCACACCTTTGGCCACCGCCTGTGTCGAGGTGTCGAGGTTGTTGAGCGTGAAGACGTTGGTCAGTGTGGCGAAAATCAGCACGCCGAATACCGTGCCGACGATCGTGCCCCGGCCGCCGGTGAGCAACGTCCCGCCGATGACGACGGCAGCGATCGCGTCGAGCTCGTACAGCAGTCCATGGGTCGAGCTGCCGGTCGTCGTCCGGGCAATGATCATGATCGCGGCGATGCCGCAGGCGAAACCCAGCAGCGTGTAGAGAAGCAACGTGTGGCGCTGGACGTTGATGCCGGCAAGGCGGGCCGCCACCGAGTTTCCACCGACAGAGATCGTGCGCCGTCCGAAGGTGGTCCGGTTGAGCAGGACCCAGCCGACCGCCGAGACCAGGGCGAAGATCCATATCAGCACCGGAATCCCCAGCAGGCTGCCACCAAAGAAGTCGACGAACTCGTTGACGTCGACGATCTGGGTTCTGCGCTCGGAGATGATCTCGGCCAGGCCACGTGCTGCCGCGAGCATGGCGAGCGTGGCAATGAACGGTGCCAGCCTCCCGTAGGCGATCAAGGCGCCGTTGACCACTCCACACCCGGTGCCCACCGCCAAGGCGGTGAACACCATGACGAGCCAGGTGGTGTCCTCCGCCAACGTCTGGGTCGCGAGGGTCGTCGCCCAGACCGACGCAAGGGCGACGATGGCTCCCACGGACAGATCGATGCCGCCGCCGATGATCACGAACGTCATGCCGATGCTGACGACGCCGATCACCGAGGCAAAGCGCAGGATGGTGAGCATGTTGTCGAGGGATGCGAACCGGTCGCCTGCCGTTGCGACTCCGACGATGAGCAACACCACCAAGGCAATGACCAACCCCAGATTGCGCCCCGCGGAACTCTTCATCATCCGGGCGAACGAGGACTCCGTTCTGCCGGTCTGCGCGGCGGCCGCCTCGACTCGTTGATGCTCGTCCAGGGGTGGCGTAGTCGCTGGAGGAGGTGTGGCCTGCTCGCTCATGCGGCACTTCCTTCCATGACCAGGTCGAGGACCCGGTGCTCGTCGATGTCCTCGGCCGGGCCCTCATAGACAGCCCGGCCTTCCCGTAGCACCAGCACGCGGTCGGCCAGACCGAGGACCTCAGGCACCTCGCTACTGACCAGCAGCACCGCCACGTCGTCGTCGGCCAGCTGGCGGATGAGTGCGTAGATCTCGCTGCGAGCGCCGACGTCGACGCCACGCGTGGGCTCGTCCAGGAGCAGCAATGTGCACCCCTTGATCAGCCACCTGCCGAGGACGACCTTCTGCTGGTTGCCGCCAGAAAGAGTGCGTACGTCGCGGGTCGGGTCGTGGGGCCGGATGTCCAGCGCTTCGACCTGTTCCGTCGCCGCGGTCAGCTCGTTACCACGCTGGACGAACGACGCGCGCGAGAACTTCGCCAGCGAGGCCACCGTCAGGTTGTTGATGATCGACTCGTTGAGCAGTAGTGCTTGACTCTTTCGCTCCTCGGGAGCCATGCCCACCCCTGCAGAAACCGACGCTCCCACCGATCCGGCTCGCAGCCGCCTGCCGTGGAAACTGACCGTTCCCGACTTCGCCTTGCGGGCTCCGAAGACTGTCTCCAGGATCTCGGAGCGGCCGGAGCCGACAAGACCCGCCAGCCCGTAGACCTCGCCGGGCCGGACGTCGAACGAAATGTCGTAGAACTCGCCCGGACGGGTGAGGTCACGCACCTCGAGCACGGCACCGTTCGCGGCCGGCTGAGGCCGGCGGGGCGGGAAGACGTACTCGATCGATCGACCGGTCATCAGCCGGATCACCTCGGCGGTGGGTGTCTCCTTCGCCGGCAGGCCGATCGCGACGGTCCGTCCGTCCTTGAGTACGGTCACTCGGTCACCGATCTCGCGGATCTCCTCCAGTCGGTGCGAGATGTACACGACCGCGACCCCATGCTCGGTGAGGTCACGGATCACGCCGAACAGCCGGTGGACCTCTTCCTGGTCGAGTACCGCCGACGGCTCATCCATCACGATGAGCTTGACGTCGTGGGACAGCGCTCGCGCCATGCTGACGATCTGTTGTCCGGCCGCCGAGAGCCGGCCAACCTCCGAGTTCGGGGAGATCTCGGGATGCCCGAGCCGAGCGAGCAGCCCTTCGGCGGCCCGTTGCGCATCTGCGCGATTGGAGAACCCCAGAGTGCTCATCTCGTGGCCGAGATAGATGTTCTCGGTGACGCTCAGGCCATCGACGAGGTCGAGCTCCTGGTAGATCGTCGCGATCCCGAGTCGCATGGCCGCGATCGGATTGGCCAGCCGGACCTCCTCGCCTTGCCACGAGATCGATCCCTCGTCGGGTTGGTGTACCCCCGCCAAGACCTTGATCAGCGTCGACTTCCCCGCCCCGTTCTGGCCGAGCAGGCAGTGCACCTCGGCGGGAGCCACCTCCAGGTCGACACCGTCGAGGGCACGCACGCCTGGGAACTGCTTGACGATCGCGTGCATCTGCAGCAGCGGCTCACTCATGACCTACCTCCAACAGCACCTGTCCCGATGAACAGGAAGTCGTCGACACGTTGGGCGACGCGGGTGTGGACGTCACGACTGCCACGATGTAGACGTCGCTGTTCCATGATGATGGAGGACCCCGCTGCCAAGCGCCGCGACACACGTCAGACCGGGTGGCGGGTGAGATGGCAGCGCGCATCGGTACACCATGCAAACGGAAAGGAACCGAGGACTCATCGTCCTTCACGGCGTCGGCCGCGTTCACGCAGGGCTGCCGTGGCTGCACCGCGACCTTCGTCTCGGGAATGAAGGGTGGTCACTATGGGCATGGCGGCGGGCACCTCACGTCATGGTCCACGCTGTGTGGGGGCGAACGTAGACCCAGTTTCGATCAGATGACAAGAGCTTCGGCCGGGTCTCACTCAAACCGTGATCGGATGAAGCGAAAGTCGCCGCCCTTGGAGTACAGTCACCCGGGAGTCGACTTGGGGGCACATTGTCTGCTGGTCTCTTCGCACGTGAGCTGCCCGGCCGTGCACCAACGCGCCGGAGCAAGGCTCGGCGTCAACCGTCCTGCATCACCGCGCATCCATGGGTGCCCGCGCCCCCTCCAGCGTCGACAGTCCTAGTCCGAATGGAGAAACCATGAAGGCATCGAGCAACCGCTGGCGCATCATCCGCGCGATCGTTGTCGCCGCCGTGGTGGCGTGCTTCGGCCTGGGTACCACGGGCACGGCGTCGGCCCAAGCGGCCGCCGACCCGTCGGGCTGCGCAGGCCGGGGCGTTCCGGTCAGCAAGATCTCGATCCAGTTGTGGACGTTCGCCGAGTATGTCGGTTTCGGTACTGACCCGGCGACGATCGCGCGGCTGGAAGAAGTGCTGAGCAGCCTGAGTGAGATGGGCTACCGCAACGTCGAGCCGTTCACGCTCAGCGGGCTGAGCGCCGAGGACTATCGGGCGCTCCTCGACAAGTACGGGCTGAAGGCGTCCGCCCGGCACGTGAACGTCGGCACGCCGGAGGACCCGGTCGACTTCCAGCAGATCCTGGACGAGAACCGGATCCTGGGGATCAAGTACTTCGGGTCCGGCGGCACGCCGAACTACGAGACCGAGGCCGAGTGGATCGCCTACGCCGAGTATCTCAACGAGCTCGGCGCGCTGGCGCGGCAACAGGGCCAAACCCTGATGGTGCACAACCACAACTGGGAGTTCCAGCGGGTGTTCGGCGACCGGACCGCGTTCGACATCCTCATGGAACACACCGACCCGCGGAACGTCGTCTTCCAGCTCGACCTGTACTGGGCGGCCAACGGCGGCGGTCTCGACAACCCCGTCGAGGTCCTCGAGCGCTACGGCAACCGGATCCAACTGTTCCACGTCAAGGACATGGCCGCCGGTACCTTCCCCGGGCGGATCGAGATCGTGGGCGAGGGGATCATCGACTTCCCGGAGATCTTCGCCGCCTCCCAGGGCCCCGTCCGGTACTACGTCGTCGAGCACGACCCCCGTTTCGGCGACCCGACGTTCGACCCCTTCGAGGCCGCCCAGAAGGGCTTCGACTACCTCAACTGCGTCAGCTTCTGAGCCACTCCCGCGGCGGGGTGGCCGTCGAGCCCCGCCGCACGTTCGTTCCCTGCTGACTTCCAAGGAGGACGAAGTGCGAACAGCACGAGTGCTGGTAGCCCTGGTGGGGGCCATCGCGATGGCCGCGGCCAATCCCTTGGCCGCGGCTGCCCAGGTGGAGCCGCCGCCCGACTCGCAGTTCCAGAAGGTCGTCATCGACGACTCGCCCGGTGAGCCGATGGACCTGGCCGTGCTTCCGGACGGCCGCGTACTGCACGTCACGCGCCAGGGCCATGTTTGGCTGCACGATCCGGACACCGGCCTGAAGACGCTCGCCGCTCTGCTCGACGTGTACCAGCACGACGAGGAGGGGCTGCAGAACATCGCGCTCGATCCCAACTTCGAGCAGAACGGGTGGATCTACCTCTACTACTCACCGCCCCTGGACACGCCCGTCGACGACCCGGCGACCCCGACGGTCAACGAGGGTGACGCGCCCGAGTTCGGCACGCCGGAGGAGTTCGCCGCGTTCGAGGGCGTCATCCGCCTCTCGCGCTTCCAGTGGGACGAGAGCACGGACACGATCGACCTCGGCTCGGAGGAGCAGATCCTCGACGTGCCGGTCGACCGCGGCATCTGCTGCCACGTCGGCGGGGACATCGTCTTCGACGCCGAAGGCAACCTGTACCTGTCGACCGGGGACGACACGAACCCGTTCCAGTCCGACGGCTACACGCCGATCGACGAGCGCGAGGGCCGCAACCCGGCGTTCGACGCACAGCGCACCGCGGCGAACACCAACGACCTGCGCGGCAAGATCCTGCGGATCACGCCGACGGAGGGCGGCGGCTACACGATCCCCGACGGCAATCTCTTCGAGGACGACGACCCGCTGACGCGCCCGGAGATCTACCTGATGGGCCTCCGGAACCCGTTCCGGATCGAGTACAACCTCGAAGAGGGCGAGCTCTACGTGGCCGACTACTCACCGGACGCCCAGACAGCGAATCCGCTGCGCGGGCCGGCCGGTCAGGGCAAGTGGTTCATCGCCACCGAGCCCGGCTACTACGGTTGGCCGTACTGCGCGACGGCCGAGCTGCCGTACGTCGACTACGACTTCGCCACCGGCCTGTCGGGCGAGACTTTCGACTGCGCCAACCTGGTGAACGAGTCGCCGAACAACACCGGGCTCACCGATCTGCCGCCGGTCACGCAGCCGCAGGTCTGGTACACCTACACCCTGTCGGCGGAGTTCCCGGAGCTCGAGACCGGCGGCATCGGCCCGATGGCCGGCCCGGCGTACCAGTTCGACCGCAAGACGACGCACGGCCGCAACCCGACCGCGTGGCCGGAGTACTACGACAACGTCCCGCTGTTCTATGAGTGGACGCGTGACTACATCAAGGAGTTCCGGCTCGATGCGAGCCGGACCGAGGTGGTCGACATCAACGACGTGCTCGCATCGTTCGACCTCCAGAACCCGATGGACATCGAGTTCGGTCCGGACGGCTCGCTGTACGTGCTCAACTACGGCAACGGGTTCTTCGGCCAGAACCAGCCCGGCGCCGAGCTCGTCCGGATCGACTACCTGGGTAACAAGCAGAAGCCCGGCAACTTCGCCCCGACGGTGAGCGTCGTGTCCGACACCACGAACGGGCTCGCTCCGCTGACGGTCAGCTTCACGAGCACGGTGAGTGACCCCGAGGGCCAGCGGATCCGCTACGAGTGGGACTTCAACGCGGACGGCACGGTCGACTCGCGCGCGCCCAACCCGACCTACACGTTCACCGAGAACGGCGTGTTCAACGCGACGCTCAAGGTGACCGACCAGGGTGGGCGCTCCGCGACGGACTACGTGACGATCATCGTCGGCAACACGCCACCGGTCGTGGAGTTCATCACTCCGCAGGAAGGCGACACGTTCGCCTTCGGCGATGCGGTGCCGTACGAGGTCAGCGTGACCGACGACCAGCCGGTCGACTGCTCGCGCGTGCAGGTGACCTACATCCTGGGTCACGACACGCACGGCCACCCGCTGACGACGGCGTTCGGCTGCACCGGCACGATCCAGACCACGCTTGGGGGCCATGACCCCGCCGCGAACCTCAGCGGCGTCTTCGTCGCCGAGTACACCGACGACCCAGGCGAGGGCCTGCCGGCGCTCACAGGGTCGGACGAGGTCGTCCTCGTGCCGACCGGCTAGCGACGACGTTCGGGGGGCGCCGCCGCGGCGGCGCCCCCCGTCACGGTCGCCGCGTCCGCGGCGGCCCTGATCCTGCGTGTCGTGCGCAACCAATCCGGAGGGGCGCCGGACCAACGAACCAGCCCTCAATCCCGCTCAGCGGGCACCGAACGGCACGTGCTGTACAGCCCCTGCCGGACTGGGGGTCAAGGGGGTCGCGAGTTCAAATCTCGCCGTCCCGACCAGATCATCGCAGGTCAGAAGCCCTACACGGCTTCCAGCCTGGGCTATCGATCATGGTCGGTGCTGAGGGATTGCTAACGTAACCACTCGCGCCGGCGTTCTCTCGCGGCATCTGCTAACGACGGCTTCGGTACGGCCGGGAATGGGATGTGGCAAGGCGCACGGTTCGCGGACTTACCACATCGACATACCAGCCACGGATGGGCGGAAGCGGCGGCAGGTGACCCAAGGCGGGTTCCCCACTCGCAAGGCCGCTGAGGCTGCGCTCGCTGAAGTTCCTCGGCCACGCCGCGTGCGGTGAAGTGGTGGCCGCGGGCCGCCGCCGTCGTACTGGTGACTATCTCGATGAGTGGTTGGTCGGGGTGCGGCCGACTCCTGCTGTGTCCGCGTGGACGAACCACCGGAGCCTGCTCGACCTCTACGTCCGGCCCCGTATTGGCAGCGTTCAATTGCCGGCGTTGAGCGCTAGCCCCGGCCTTGGGGTAGCGAGATGATCTTTGGGGTTTGGACACGCTGTCAGATGCACGGAAGTGCCTGCCCTGGCTGGGATTCTGGCGGGCACCGATTGAGGTCGTCCTCGTTCCCAACCCGTAGGAGGCCACGGAAGAGGGGCGCCGCATCGAGAGCGGCGGCGCCCCTCTTGCGGTCGCAGATGATGTCGGACGTGTTGCTGCGAGAATTACGAGGTGGCGATGAATGGCGCCAACCTTCGGTGGCACACGACCCTGTTCATGGTTCTGGTGCTTTCGCTGCTGAGCTGCTCCGATGACAGTGAGAACCAGGTGGTCAATTCGGATACGGCTGAGATAGTGCTCTTCGATGGCAGCTCGCTTGATGGCTGGTCACACGCGGGATCCGGCCACTTCGAATTGCGAGACGGCGTGTTGCGAACCCACGGCGGCCTGGGCCTGCTGTGGTATTCGCGTCAAAGCTTCGGCGACTTCGAACTCCGGCTCGACTGGCGGACCTCCGACCGGACCGACAACTCCGGAGTCTTCCTCCGTTTCCCGGACCCGCATGGCGATCCAGGCGTCGCGATCGAGTATGGATACGAGGTCCAGATCAACGACGACCCCAGTCGCGACCCTCAAACGACCGGCGCGATCTACGGTTTCCACGCGCCCAGCTCCTCCGCGTCGCACCCGCCCGGGGAGTGGAACTCCTACCGCATCCAGGTGACCGGCAGCGAGTATGCGGTCTGGTTGAATGAGGTGCTGGTGAACCGGTTCGTCAGCACGGACTCGCGCCGCGGCCTGGAGGGCTACCTCGGCATGCAGAACCACGACGCTGACTCGACAGTGGACTTTCGCGACATCCGGGTCGAGCCACTCTCCTAATAAGAGATTCCGCGGACTGACCACTCGCCTCAACTGGCGGAGACCACGAGGTCGCTGACGGGCCGGGCCGCACCGATGACGCCGGCTTCGCCGCCAAGCTCGGACAGCACGATTGGCATATTGCCCGTGGCCAGCACGCCCTCTGATCGGAGTGACAGCCGGAGTGTGCCTTGACTCCGCAGTGCAGGAGGACGCGGAGCCGGTACTTGTTGAAGTTGCGGTAGCGGGGCCAGATTCACCGGCCCTGGCTGCTGGGTCAAGCGGTTGAGCCTTGGGCGGTTTGTCGGTTGCCCGGTCGAGGTAGCGTTGCAGGCTGGCGATGACGCGGGAGTGCCGGGCGACTTCGCTGTCCCAGCCGCGGGCTTCGGCGTCCTCGCGCAGGGCACGGGTGTCGGCGAGTGGCGCTGGAGTTGGGGTAGGAACTCTGCGGTGGCGTGTAGTTGTCGCACCCCAGACGTTGACGGTGCGTGGCCCCGCTCGTGCAGGACCTGCCATCGGCGGCATGTTCCCCGCTCTGAAAGGGCTGGTCCTGCAACGTGATCGAGGCAACGGGGCGGTTTCTCGCCAACGCCGCGCTGGTCTTGCGTAAGGGCGCCCGCGCCACCGTGGTCGCAGTTCGCAAAGGCTTACGCGGGGTGGTCAGCGGCGACCGCGTGCGTTGCGTGTGACGCCGCACTCATGTGCCAAGGCGCCGACACGCCGCTGGCAACGCGATCCGTCAGTTACCGTTCTGTAATGGCGGTGATCCGGCCGGACAACGTTCGGCAGGCTCGCATTCTGCGTCTACTGCGCGACGATGGCCCGCGCTCCCGGGCCGAGCTCGGCGATGCGGTCGAGCTGTCCCGGTCTCGACTGGCGGTCGAACTCGAGCGGCTGGACCGTCTCGGCCTGGTCGAAACGGCTGGGCTCGCGGCCTCGCGCGGGGGCCGGCGGTCATCCATCGTGCGGATCGCCCGGCAGACGCGCTTCCTCGGCATTGACCTCGGAGCCACGTCCATCGACATTGCCGTCACCGACGGACAGCTGCGGGTACTTTCCCACGTGGCCGAGCCACTCGACACCCGGCAGGGCCCCGAGGTCGTGATCGGCATCGCCCTCCAGCTGGTCGGGAAGCTCCGGGCGGACGACATTTCGCCAGGTTTCGTGGGGGCGGCGGCCGGGGTGCCCGGCCCGGTGCGGTTTCGGGACGGCGTGCCAGTCTCCCCACCGCTGATGCCCGGTTGGAACCATTTCCCGGTGCGGGAGACGTTCGCCGCTGAGCTCGGCTGCCCGGTGCTGGTCGACAACGACGTGAACATCATGGCGCTCGGTGAGAAGCATGCCGGCATCGCCAAGTCGGTGGACGACTTCCTGTTCGTCAAAATCGGCACCGGCATCGGCTGCGGCATCGTGGTGGGTGGCGAGGTCTACCGGGGTATATCGGGCAGTGCCGGCGACATCGGCCACATCCGGGTAGACGACAACGGCCCCATCTGCAAGTGCGGCAACGCCGGCTGCCTGGAGGCATTCTTCGGCGGCGCGGCGCTCGCTCGCGACGCGCTTGCCGCCGCCCGCGCCGGAACCTCGGAGGAGCTAGCCCGACTGCTGGCGCGCTCCGGAACGCTGACGGCAGCGGACGTGGCGGCTGCGGCTGCGGCTGGCGACCCGATCGCGGTCGGCATGATCCGTGCCGGCGGCCGGAGGGTAGGGCAAGTTCTCGCTGGCCTCGTGAGCTTCTTCAACCCCGGGCTGGTCGTGATCGGCGGTGGCGTCGCCGGCATTGGGCATGCGCTGCTCGCCGAGATCCGCGGCGCCGTCTACTCCCGGTCCCTGCCGCTGGCCACGGGCAATATGCCGATCGTGCTGTCCGAGCTTGGCGACCGAGCGGGCGTCATCGGGGCGGCCCGGCTCAGCAGCGATCACGTGTTCTCCGCAAGGTGAAGCAAGGGTCTGCAACCCGGGGACAGCCCCAGGCGGGTGAAAGGTCGGGAGCTGCTACGGCTGGCTGACCTCGTTCGCAGGGGTTGCCTGAAGCCCGAAGAGAAGCCCGGCGACGCCGCGGCGGCGCCAGCACGACCGAGCATCGCCGCTGATGATTTGAGCGTGCCCGATGCGGTCCATAACGCCGTTGCAGACAACCTCCTCAGCCCACCTTGCAGGAGCGGCGCGGCCCGTGGGCTCCAGCCCCAGCCTGCGGGGGTCGACTGCCTATCGTGTCAGCGGGCCGGCTCGACCATCCGGGCGGGCGTGCCGGTGCCGGTGACCGCTCCGATACGTCGACACGCGCTCGTCCACGTGGCGGAGCCGAGTCCGGCCCGGGGGTCCGGGTCGTGACGGGTGAATGAGGCGCAGTCATCTATCGCTTGGAGGAGGAGGGCGCGCAGCATCTTGTCGGAGTCCGGCACACAGGCCTGTGCGATGCCCTGGGCGGCGTCGCGGACGATGGCGGGCGCGGTGCGGCGCCGAAACCGCTTCTCAGGGATCGTGGCGGTGCAGATAGCGCTGGTGAACTGGGCGGCCCAATGTGCGGCGTCCGGCACGTGCGCCAACACCGAACGGCTGTGCTCCTGCAGTGTGCCCACGGGCCGCCCATCCAGCTCGGCCAGGACGCGTTCGCACGTGAGCACTGAGACGGCCATGACCCGCTGCCGCTCGGCCGACACCACCGGCAGCGCCATGGTGGCCGACCCCAACGCGATCCGAGCGTCGATATGCAAGTCGTCGTCCGTCAGGCCAATGACCGACGGGATCATGGTGGCCAGGCTTAGGCGGCCCGTGTCGGAGGTGTAGTCATTGACATGCTGTGCGACCGCTGCCAGCAGGGGATGCGTGCATACCGGATGATCGCTCCAGCGTTCGCCGGCGAGCAACGACGCGAACTCCATGAAGCACGCCCCAGAGCGAGGGCTACGGTGCTTGCCCGCAGACAGCATCGGCAGCAGCAGCAGACCTTCATTGCGTGACACGTGGGACCCACAATCCTCGGAGCCAGGTGCCACCCAGTCTGCGCCGCAGCCGACGCACACGCCACGCTGAAGTCTGCGCCGAGCGCACACTCCGGTCCAGCGACAGATAAATCGGAGTGCCACCGCGACGTCTTCAGGATGCACCAGTCCCTCGACCACGTTGGGACGCGAGGCCAACGCGGGGAAGTGGCGAGGCGGGGACCGTGAGTCTCCGGAGTTTCGTCCCTTGAGGTGGTGTAGCTCTCGCCGCTGCTCGTCGTGGTGATCACGATGAGGGCGGCCGCCGTCTGATGGTCAGTGAGAGAGACACAAAGGAGGTGGTGGGCCGATCGGGCTGCCGATTGCCTCGGCAATCGTCTCCAGCTCATCGAGCCGCGCGCTGGCTTGGGCCAACTCGCCGGCCATGACGCTTGCAACGGACCCGTAGCTGAGCGCGATAGGCAGTGCGTGCGAGCCAGCCTGCATCGCGGGCGAGCCTGATCCACCGGGTGCAGAGCTCGGGGCCATGTCGTAAGCCGACTCCTCAGCGGCACGGGTCCGCAGCTTGGGTCGGGCTCAGCGACCATTCGGCGGCACCAGCGACGCTGAAGGCAGCATCCTCAATGCTGTGGTTGGGTCTGGGCTTGTCTCAGTGCCCAGTCGAGGGCGTAGTCGGCGATCTCCTCCCACCCCGGACCGGAGGGCATGAGGTGTGGCCGCCCCTCGTACAGCTTGACCTCGGTCACGGCGTTCGACTTGTAGTGCTTGGCGTTCGACTCCTGGACCTGCGGTGGCATCAGGTGATCAGCGCCTCCGGACAAGAACAGCAGCGGCGCCCGCTTGTCGTTGTGATAGTCGACCGAGATGTCCTGCGGTCCCGGCTCGTAGTTGGCCAGCACGCTGTTCCACAGGATGCGACCGGACGCGGGTATCGCATACCGTTCATAGAGCCGTCGCGATTCCTCCTCGCCGAACGTATTCGTGAACGCGTAGTGCCACTGGTCGTGGTTGAACCCGACTGCCCTGTGGTGATTGGCAGGGTTCTTGAGTACCGGAAAGAAGGAACGGATCTGACTGAGCGGCGCAACCTTGACCCCTTCAGTGCCTGCAGAGTTGATGGCAACTCCCGCCGCTCCGTACCCGTGGTCGAGCAGAACTTGGGTGAACGCCCCACCAGCCGAGTGGCCCATGATGATGGGCGGCGACTCGAGCCCCCGCACGACCGACTCGAGCTTCTCGATGATGGCTGGTGCGGTGAGCTCGACGATCGGGGTCGGGTCGGCGTTGAGCGCCTCCACCTCGACCTCAAATCCGGGATATGCCGGAGCTAGCACACGGAATCCGCGAGCTTCGTATCGGGCCGCCCAGTCTTCCCAGCTCCGGGGGGTGACCCAGAATCCGTGGACCAGAACGATTGTGTTGGGCGTGGACGGAGTGCTCATGACTTGACCTCTGTTCTGTGAGTCACTTAGCAAAGCGGCCAGCCGCCACTAGGCCCTGGCCCACGTGGCCACCGGCCTACTGCGGATCAGGTGGTGGCCTCGGCAGCAGTGACGATGAGCCGTGCCACGGCGTTGGGCTTGGAGATCAGTGAGACGTGCGAGGCCCGAACCTCGACGATCTCCGCTCCGGCTCGCTCGGCCATGAACCGCTGCTGCGCCGCCGGAATGATCAGGTCCTCGGTGCCGAGGAGATACCAAGACGGAATGGTCTTCCACGCTGGGACACCCGAGAGTTCCAGGCCGGCGCTGAATGTGAGGGGGCGCTGGGTCGCCGCTAGCGCCAGTGCCGTGTGCCTCGGCAGGTCGGGAGCGAAGGAGTTCACGACGACTTCCGGCTTCAGGTAGACGTCAAAGTCGCCTGCCGGGGCGCCGGGGTACGGCCGCAGATCGAAGACCGTGGTCGGATCCGGCACGGCCAAGGCGGAGTCGGGTCCGAGCAGCGACAGCACCTGCTCACCCTCGTCGGGTGCGAAGGCGTCCACGTACACGAGCGCCGTCACGTTCGCGTTGCCGGTGGCAGCGTTGGTGATCACCGCGCCGCCGTAGGAGTGCGCGACCAGGACGATTGGACCGGAGATCGTGGATAGGAACGTCCGCAAATACTCGGCGTCGCCAGACAAGCTGCGCAGCGGGTTCGGGAATGCGACGACCTGGTAACCCTCTCGCTGCAACCGTGTTACTACGTCGGTCCAGCTCGACGAGTCCGCCCAGGCGCCGTGCACCAGCACGATGGTCGGCTTGGCCTCGTCATGCGACCCTGCCGCCGCAACCGCAGTGGCACTCTGCGCTGCCGGCGTGAAGGCCAGCAGCCCGGCCACAACAGCGAGGATCCCGAGCAGCGCACTCAACAGCGTCCGGCGGCGGGGGAGGGTACGAGCCATGCCGACCTCCTCAGTGGGTGTCGAGTCAGGCTCTCGTGAACGACGTCGACTGTCCATGGCTCGCCTCCGGTTTCATTAGCGTGCTCGCTGGTTCCGCCGACAGCGCGGCCTCGACTGCGAAGAAGCGCAGGAATCCGGCCGGCATCTTCTACTTCTGGAAGGGCGAGCGCCCTCGACACCCGAATGCCCCGCAGCTTGAGGGCACCGGCGAGATCAGGGTGGAGAGCGCCGACCGCGCCACCGGGTACTGGACGACACGGTCGGATCGCGATCCTGGTTTGAATGCGCGAACCGCCGGCGTCTACCTTCGAGCCGAGCCATCAGACAGCCAGGTGCTCGACGGTGGGAGCGAGGAACAGCGGGCCGAGCTCATCGCGCGGCGCCTCGCCGAGTGGAAGGCGGCCGCATTCTGAGCCACCTGTGCTCATTGCGCGTGCCGATCATGCGACCGCGAAGGCAAGAACGCGAGCAGCTCCGGAACGACGTTCGATTCGGCGGCCGGCCTGTACTAGCGGGCCCTGCCGAGTACTCCGAGGCGCTGTTGACGCACTGGGCGCCGGCAGCACACGGATGCGCACAACATCACTCTCAAGTGAGACCCGCGCCGCCTCGATCGATGCTGCCGGTGAAGGAGAAGCTGAAGAACAGCGCTGCGCCGCCGAGCTGTCCCACAAGGGCAATGGCGGTGGGGTGATGGGATGTTGTTGCTGAGAAGGCCGTCACAGTGCCCATGGCGTCGACTCGCAGCGGTGGTCTGGTGGCTGCTGATGTTAGGCATGTACCGCCGGGCGAGCGGGCGCTTCTCTGTTCGTGGCTAGCGCTTGCACCTTCCACTTCGGCGTGTGCTGAACGACAGCGCTGACGGATGAGGAGTTCTGGCAATGACGGCCCTGACGTACGAAGAGATAGAGGCTGCCGCCAGGAGAATCGGTGATCGGACCCGTCCGGTGGTCGTGACCCAACTCGACGCAGATGTGATATCCGCCGTAGACACCGATGCAGGCTGCGACGTATACGCCGCGTTGGAGTTCATGCAACACACTGGCAGCTTCAAAGCGAGGGGCGCACTGAACTTCATTCGGGCCCAACGCGAGGCCGGATCCCTACCGGCGGCGGGGGTCACCATCGCCTCCGGTGGTAACGCCGGTCTGGCATGCGCCTGGGCTGCTCGGGATGAAGGTGTTTCCGCCACGGTGTTTCTCCCCGCGACGGCACCGCAGGTGAAGATCACACGGCTGAGAGGCTACGGCGCCGACGTTCGACTGGTCGGCTCCGAGTACGCCGAAGCGCTGGCTGCGTGTCAGGAGTTCGCCGCCGCCACCGGCGCGCTCAATTCGCACGCCTATGACCATCCCCTGATCGCCGCCGGAGCAGGGACGCTCCTGGACGAGATCCGTGAGCAGATCCCTGGCCTGGATGTGGTGGTGGTGGCCGTCGGCGGCGGCGGTTTGTTCGCAGGAGTCGCCACCGCCGCTCAGCATCACGGGATCCAGACAGTTGCTGTAGAGCCGGAGAACTGCCGGGCCCTGAACGCTGCTCTCATTGCCGGCCAGGTGGTTGACGTCATGATCGATTCGGTTGCAGCGGACTCGCTGGGCGCTCGCCGCGCATCCGAGATGGCTCTTCACGTAGCCCAGCACGACAACGTCCAATCGGTTCTCGTCTCAGACTCCGCCCTCACCGCCGCACGGCAAGCGCTCTGGGACCATCACCGCCTCGCAGTCGAACACGGCGCCGGCACCGCCCTCGCCGGACTCCGCAATCCAATCAGCTATCGCCCCGCAGCCGGCCGCAAGATCTGCGTCGTCCTCTGCGGCGCCAATACCAATCCCGTCAGCCTCACTGAGCCATCGACCACCTGAAGTCCTTGTCCTTTGACTACGAGATCCTCGATGCACCCGCGGACGGCACGTTCGACAGCGTCACGCTGACGGCCGCCGTGTTCGATACTCCGATAGCTACGGTCAGGATCGTCGACACGGACCGGGTGTTCCTGGCCGCCCGCCCACCACGACAAGGCGCTCGGGGTCGACATCGCACACACTCCGCAGGACGACCGGCCGGGGGGCACAGCTTCGCGGCTGGCAAGCATGGCGACCGCGATGCTCGCACCGTGTGGCAGCTTCTCGGAGGCATCCCGCAACGGATCTGGCTGGTGGCATCCCACAGCAGCCCCACCTTCGCGTTCCCCGGCGGTACTGTCGCGGCATCGGGCAAACCGTCAACAAGGAGCGGTGATGACGTTGGCTGCTGAGACTCCCACAATCGTCTTGGTCCACGGCGCCTGGGCCGACGCCACGGGCTTCGACGCCGAGATCCGCGCCCTGCGCGACCGCGGGTATGCCGCCATCGGCTTCGCCAACCCGCTTCGCGATCTCGCTAGCGACGCGACCTATCTGGCTGAATTCCTGCGGACCCTGACCGGCCCGATCGTGCTCGTCGGCCACTCCTACGGCGGCAATGTCATCTCCACCGCCGCGGCCGGCAACGACCAGGTGCAGGCGCTCGTCTACTTCAACGGCTGGCTGTGCGACGAGGGCGAGAGCCAGCAGGAACTCCTCGAGCGGTTCGAAGGCAGCCTGGTGGGGCCCTCGATCAGGCCCGTGCCATTCACCGGCCCGGACGGGAGCGAGGGCGCCGACCTCTACCTCGCCCAAGAGGCGTTCCGGGAAGCCTTCGCCGCCGACGTCGACCCCGAGACGGCCGCGGTGATGGCCGCGGCGCAGCGGCCGTACGCCGCCGCCGCGTTCGCCGCCGCGCCGTCGGGTCCGCTGGCGTGGAAGACGCTGCCGTGCTGGTATCTGCTCGGCACCGAGGACAAGGCGATCCCGCCGGCGCTTCAGCGATTCATGGCCGAGCGCGCAAACGCGACGATCGTTGAGGTGCGGGCCTCTCACGTCTCCTTCGTGTCGCAGCCCCAGGCCGCGACCCAGCTCATCCTTCAGGCCGTCGGGGCGACCAGCCGCTGACCAGCGCAGCGCCCGGCGGACTCGACGAGGCTTGTGTCTGCGTGCTGCAGCAGTCGAACGACGACACCAGCTTCCGCGCGTCGACAGTTAGCCGCCCCTGACATGGTTCGGCTCAGCCGGGCGATGCGCTCGGCGACAGCACGATCTTCCCGAAAGACGCCCGCGATTCGAGTGCGTGATAGGCCCGCGCCGCTTCGGCGAGGGGCAGGATGCGTGAGACCTGGATTGAGAGTGCTCCGGACGCGACTCATTTGCCCTAGTCCGCAAACACCCTCATGCCGCGACTAATCAACGGATGAGCGTCGTCTTCCGGCGGACCACGCAGAACTCGTCTCCCTCAGGATCCGCGAGCACGGTCCAGGACTCGGCGCCGGTCTCGCCGATGTTCACTCGTTGTGCCCCGAGCGACAGAAGGCGTTCGATCTCGGCGTCCCGATCGTCAACGCCGGTCGTCAGGTCCAGGTCCACGCGGTTCTTGACTTTCCTCGCACCCGACACGGGCATGAACCACATACCGACCGGCGCATTCTCCTCGGCACCGATGACGACCTCTTCCTCACGCTCGGACAGGATCCGCCAACCCAGGGCGTGCGCCCAGAACCTGGCTGGGCTCCGCAGATCGGGGATGTGTGGGTACCGTTCGATCGGTCTCCCGGAGGAAGAGGTCGGCAGATGGGGCGAGTGGCGGTCACCGGTGGCAGCGGCAAGCTTGGCGGTGCCTGCGTCGCGGATTTGGTGGAGCACGGCTGGGATGTCGTGAACTTGGACAGGGTGGCACCGGAGCGCTCACCGACGATGTTCGTGCCCGTCGATCTGACGGACTTTGGACAAGTCGTCGAGGTGCTCTCAGCGGTGGACGACCGGTACGTGGGAGTGGACGCTGTCGTCCACCTCGCGGCAATCCCTGCGCCTGGCATTGTTACTAACGCGGCGACTTTCCGGAACAACCTCACGGCCACGTACAACGTCTTCGCATCGGCCCGGCTGCTGGGTATCACGAACATCGTGTGGGCTTCCAGCGAGACCGTGCTCGGACTCCCGTTCGAGACGCCGCCGCCGTACATCCCGGTGGACGAGGAGTACCCACCCAGACCCGAATCCACATACTCCCTCGTCAAGGTCCTCGAGGAGCAAATGGCGGCACAGTTCTGCCGATGGGACCCCCGGCTGAAGATGATCGGCCTGCGATTCTCCAACGTGATGGATCCGGACGACTACCGAGGTTTCCCCTCCTTCGATGCCGACCCCAAGCTGCGAAGGTGGAACCTGTGGTCCTACATCGACGCGCGTGACGGTGCACAAGCCGTCCGGAAAGCGTTGGAGTACGGCGAGGCTGGAATGAACGTGTTCATCATCGCCAATGCGGACACGGTCATGTCACGACCCAACAGTGAGCTGGTGGCAGAAGAGTTTCCCACCGTGGGTCTCCGGGAGGGTGTCGGACCCAACGAGACGCTGCTTTCCATCGATAAGGCTCGCCGAATTCTGGGCTATCAGCCGCGGTTCAGCTGGCGGGATCCCATCGACTCAACCGCCAGCTGATCGACGTGCCTACTGGCTGGCGTGCTCCACCAGGTCGGATCGCCATTCCCCCTTGCCGCCACGACTTCCAGCCAGTTGCACCTAGCGTCATCGGTTCAACAAGGAACACGCTGCAGCGGATGTGCGGGGACATGGTTGGGGTACCAGGAGTGTGGGCGTTGAGACGCGTGGCAGCGGCCAGGACGGCCGCAAATCCTGATCTCGGGGGATCCACAGGCGCAACTCACGATTTCCGTCGAGCCGTACATGTGTGCCCACCACGCTGCAGCATTCGAACGACGACACCGGCTTCGACATGTTGACGGTTACGTAAGGCAGTACCAGTGAAGCCGCGACCCTGCTGGCAGCGCGGCTGCCGCAGGCCGCGCTGTCGTCGGCTCCGCGTTCTGTAAGCGCCGGGTCCGGCGGCAGAGCTCTCACTCAGGAGACGGCCGTGTCCGTTCAGCAGCGTGCCGATGAGAAGCGCCCTCGTGCTCAGGGGTCGCCATCGTGGATCAAGGTGAGCAGACTACGGAACTAGGTCACGCACCGTTCCCTACCCGTTCTGGGCCTGCTTCCGAGTCGCTCGACCGACGATGCCTGCCGCACTCGCGCGCCGAGAGGCCCGCGGGTGGGTGTGCGGACGATACTGGCTGGGTGCGCGCAGTGACCCGGTCCGCCTACGGCGGTTCGAGGGTCCTTGCCGTCGCGGAGATCCCGACGCCGACACCGGCTGCCCACGAGATCCTCGTCCGGGTGCATGCCACCACGATCAACCGGACCGACTGCGCGATCCTGCGGGCCAAGCCCTTCGTGATGCGATTCGGGACCGGACTCCGCCACCCGAAGTCACCCGTCCCGGGGACCGATTTCGCCGGTGAGGTCGTCCAGACCGGGTCGGGCGTCAATGACTACGCGGCCGGTGATCGGGTCTGGGGCTTCAATGACACCGGGCTGGCGTCCCAGGCGCAGTTCCTGGCCATCGCCGAGGACGCAGCCATCGCCAAGATCCCACCCGGAATCGATGACGCCCAGGCCACCGCGAGCGCGGAGGGGGCGCACTATGCCCTCAACGCCTTGAAGCGGGCGGGATATGTCCCTGGCCAGCGGGTCTGTGTGTACGGCGCCACCGGCGCCATCGGCTCAGCCGCGGTCCAGCTTCTGGTGGCCCAGGGAAGCGATGTCACGGCCTTCTGCCGTCACGAGCACGCCGACGTCGTGCGGGGCCTCGGCGCCCGTACAGTCGTCGATTACACGACCCAGGACCTCGCGACCTACCCGGATCGTTTCGACCTTGTGTTGGACGCGGTCGGCAAGACCACGTTCGCCGCGAGCAAGCCGCTGCTCGGGGACAGCGGACGGTACGTCTCGAGTGAGCTCGGGCCGCACGGCCAGAACCTGTACCTCCCGCTCACGACGCGGCTTCGGCCAGGCCCCACGGTGCATTTTCCGCTCCCGACGGGTCAGCGCCGCAGTATCCGCCACATGACTCGCCTGCTGGCCGATGGTCGGTTCCGGCCCCTGATCGACCGGCACTTCCCGTTGGAGGACGTTCGGTCCGCCTACGAATACGTTCTCACCGGGCAGAAACTTGGCAACGTGATCCTTGACGTTCCATAGCAACACTGCACGATTAGGCTGCAGTTGCAACCGTCAGAAGAGACCGAGGATCGAGACGACCGAGACGTGCGGCGTCGCCTGGAGCGTTTGGGGCAACGGTCGGTGTGTTCGATGAGGTCGGGGTTGTCGTTGTCGATCGTTTCGAGGTCGTCGAACCGGACCCTCGTCGCGATGCGTCGCAGTCTCGCCGTTGTCGCCGCTGCGGTCGCGCTGGCCGGCTGTGCGAATGTGCCAGCGGACGGTGGCATCGACAGCATCGCCCAGCCGGAGTCATCAGCCCACGGCGATGGTGCCAACAGCGGCAGGCCTGACGCCGGGGCCATCAGTGCCGCCGACGACGGAGCCGCTAACAATTGCTTTCGCTGGGGACATGAACTTCGAAGACGAGACCCGGGCCCGGCTGGACGCCGACCCGGCGAGCGTCTTCGGGGTGGCGCAGCAGGCGACCAGGCTGGCCGATCTCACGTTCGGCAACCTCGAGACGTCGGTCGGCACTTCCGGCAACCCGGAGTCGAAGGCGTATACGTTCCGGGCACTGCCGACGGTGTTCGATGCGCTCGCGAGCGCCGGCTTCGACGCGGTGTCGCTCGCCAACAACCACGCGGTGGACTTCGGCGGCCCGGCGCTCGAGGAGACGCTGCAGGCGATCGGCGCGACTCACGTCATGGTCGCCGGCGTCGGGGCAAATGCGGCCGCGGCGTACGCGCCGGTGTTCATGGCGGCGAAGGGCCGCCGGGTCGCGTTCCTCGCGGCGTCGCAGATCAAGGACGCGACGCTGGCGAACTGGACTGCGGACGACGACAGTCCTGGCATCGCGGCGGTTGACGAGCGGTTCTTCGGGTCCGTCGCGGCCGCCGATCCGCGGGCCGACATCACGATCGTCTACCTGCACTGGGGGGTCGAGAACACGACGTGTTCCTCGCAGCTGCAGCAGCAGACCGCGGATCGGTTGATCGCTGCTGGCGCGGACGTCATCGTCGGTTCGCATGCGCACAAGCTGATGGGCGCCGGCTGGCTCGGCCGGACATTCGTGTCGTACGGCCTCGGCAATTACCTCTGGTATGCCCAGAACAACGAGGAGACCACTCGGACCGGGGTGCTCACGGTGACCTTCGATGGGAGCGAGCCGGTGGGTCTGACCTACGCACCGGCCCGCATCGTCGGATCCGGCATCCCGGAGCCAATGGTCGGTTCGGACGCCGAACATGCGAGCCGCAGGTTCGAGAAGCTCCGCGAGTGCACGAACCTTAGCGCTGCGCCCGGCGGATGATGGCCAGCCAGCGATCGGACTCGTCACCTTGAAGGGGACCGTGCCCGCAGTCGTTCTTGTCGGCGCGCAATGGGGTGACGAGGGCAAGGACAGGGCGACTGATCTGTTTGGCACCGACGTGGACTATGTCGTGCACGGCGACGCGGGCACAACGCCGGGCACACCGTCGTCATCGACGAGGAGACCTATGCGCTGCATCTTTTGCGACTCCCGTGGACAACTGCAAGGGCGGGAGTTGATGGGCCGGGAGTGGCACGCAAAGCGTTGCCGGAGGAGCCGGGGATGAGGGCGAACCGAACCGTTCCGGACATCGGCAGCCTCGTTCGTCCTCCGGCTCGGGTGGGCCTTTCCTGACCATGGCCCGGACGAAGTAGCGTCGCCTCATGACGGCTTCGACTCGCAGTGGTTGGAGCAGCGCCACCGCCATCCTGCTGACGGGAATTGGAAGCTTTCAGGCTTGCCTGGCCATCGGTGTGCCATGGGGAGGAATCGCGTACGGCGGTCGACATCAAGGCCGCCTACCCGCGAAGTACCGACGGGCGAGTGCCGCAGCAGCAGTCACGTACGCGGTCGCGGCGATCTTCGTTGCGTCGGAGAAGGGCACCCTCTCATCCCGGCGTAGCGTTCTCTCCACGCTGACAGGACTCATGATCGTCGGCGCCGGATTGAACGTTGCTTCTCGATCACCGTACGAGCGGCTGATCTGGACACCAGTGTGCGCGGCAACCGCTGTTTCAGCTTGGCGTGCCCGTCCTCAGTAGAACCCGAAGGCCGCTGGCTTCACCCATGAGCAGTGGCACTACGTCTTCACGAATATCTTTCCCGAGGAGCGTTCCAGGCTGCTGTACGGGCGCTACCACATCCCCGCGTCGGTGCGGGTGCTGTGGATCAGTGCGCTGGCGACCCTGCAGCCCGGTCACCAGGACGCCTTCGTGAACTACGACAACGAGGACCGGGCGCCGCTGCTGTTCATCTCCGGTAGCGACGACAACCTGATGCCACCGTCGGTGCAGCACCAATGCCGCGTACCGCTTGCCGCGATCTTGATGGCACGCTCCCGATCGACAAGCACTCTCGATAGCTCAAGACATTTCGGACCGGCGCTCGACAGTCGGCGTGGGCGCGCCCGGGGTCACGTCGCTGGGACGCCTCCTACGACGCTGTGAGGACGCTCCGGCCGAGACAGCACCGCGCAGTTGGTCTTCGCGTCGTAGCCGGATCCCAGGCAGCAGACATCGGCGGTGATCGGCCTGCTTCTCCCGGATTTCGGCCCCAGGCGCATGACGGCGACATCGTGGTGCACGGCAGCGCCCTGCTCGTCCAGTCGATGATCGTGAACGACCTCGTCGACGAGCTCTGGCTCATGGTCTTCTCGGTCGTGCTCGGCACCGGCAGGCGGCTGTTCGGCGAGACCACCGAGAGGAAGGGGCTGAGCTGTCGTCATCAATGGTGTTCGGTGACGGTGTCGCCATCCAGGTCTACACGCACGCCTGAACCGGTAGAGACTTGGCGGCGTGCCGCTGAACGACGAGCAGCGGATCTGGACATTGAGCAGTGATGGGTTAGCGGCGTCAGAGTGGCTGGAGGAGGAACAGGGAATGGAGACACCCTCGATCGTCTCTCCGCGTGAGTGGGATGGGGCCCGGGAGCGATTGCTGGTGAAGGAGAAGGAGCTGACTCGGGCGCGCGACGCGTTGGCGGCCCAACGCCGGCGGATGCCGTGGATGGCGGTGGAGAAGGACTATCGCTTCGACGGCCCGAACGGCCCGGTACACCTGCTTGACCTCTTCGAGGGCCGTCGCCAGCTGATCGTGTACCGCGCCTTTTACGGGCCGGAGGTCACGAGCTACGCCAACGGCGGCGCCTATCCCGAACGGGCGTGCGTCGGCTGCTCGTTCCTCGCCGATCAGGTAGCGAATCCGGCACACCTGAACGCCCGCGACACCTCGCTGGCGTTCGTGTCGCGCGCCCCGCAGGCGGACATCGAGGGATTGAAGGCGCGGATGGGCTGGGAGTCGATCCCGTGGTACACGCTGACGGACGATTTTGACGCCGACTTCGGCGTGGACGAGTGGCACGGCACCAACGCCTTCATCCGCGACGACGATCGGGTGTTTCGCACCTATTTCGTCGACAGCCGCGGCGACGAGGCGATGGGGAGCACCTGGAGCTATCTCGACATCACCGCCCTCGGTCGCCAGGAGGAGTGGGAGGACTCGCCGGAGGATTATCCCCAGACTCCGTCATACCAGTGGTGGAACTACCACGACGCGTACGCGTAGGCGGGTAACGCACACATCGCAGGCGTCCCGATCGCTTTCTCGGCTGCGCACCCACGGCGCCGAACTCGTCGGCGAGGTGACGAAGTACGAGACAGCTACCGGCTCTGCTACGTCCGCGGCCCCGAGGGAATCATCGTCGCGCTGGCCGAGGAGCTCAACTGACGGCCCGTCACGGCCGACCTGCGACCAACCACAGCGCTCGCCGGACGGACCATGAAACGACGAAGGGACGGCCCCGGCAGGGCGGGGCCGTCGATGACGGCTGCGGTGTGCCAGCCACGAGGTCTGTCTGATGACTGGGCCCGACGCGCGTCGTCGGTTCGACCATATTCCTGTTTCGGCTCCGAGACGAGTGTTCGGCGCTTCGATGTTGCGCCTCCGCAGCGCACCGTTCGTGTGTCGAAGGGCCGATCGCCCAGCTGAGCGGAGGGCTGTTGCCTGCGTCGGTCCATCGTCCCGCCACTGATCCCCATCCGACCGGGGTCGCGCGACACGTGCGAGCATCACTGCCCCCGTAGACGACCGGCCAACGAGACGCGCGGTCCGTCGTAAGCCCAAGGGTGAGTGCAACGAATCGCATACCTACTGCCGGCTCCAAGCTGCGTGCTCCATGCGATGACGCTCACGCCTCGGAGGGGTACGCGCCGCCCGGTCACGACTGGGCCCACCGGCTCGCCTACGCGGGCGTGCTCCTGCCTCGCCAACGTCGGGAGTAGGCCGCGACCCAGACCCCGAGCCCGATCTCGAGGACGCCGAAGAACAGGTAATGAGCCCAGGACTCACCGATGAGTTGCTGACACTGACCAGAACGTAGAGGGCGCCCGCTGTGAGGCTGAGCCAGCGAACAAGGGAACGGCGTCGCGGCGGAGACGACGATCATCAGGTCGGGGATGGTCACGACGACTGCTGCGATCAGGAGCGAGCCCTGGCTGACGTCGAAGGGGCCCATGTTGCCGGCGCTGATCTCGGCCAGCTCACCCGGCCGGACGAGGGAGAGTGGCGACGACGGCCACCCTTGTGCGGCGGGACGAAGCATGGTCGTCTCGACGAGTTCGCCGCTACTAAGCACGTTTGTGGTCACGTGCGCCGACGCCGCGGGCGGGGTCTCGAGGAGCAGCCGGGTGAGGCGGCGGCCCCCATCTGCACGTCGAGTTCGGCGCCGTTGACTGCCGCCACCGTGAACATGACCGCACCCTTCGCCTACGTCGATGAGATCTGCCGGCGACTTCCGGGCGCGCCGAAGTCCGTAGGCACCGGCACACCGAGAGCGGCAAAAGATTGCGCGCCGAACGTCACCTGCTCGCCGGCATCGTCGATGTCGCGGCCCTCGACAATGTTCAGGAATGCGCTGCCCACATCTCATTCTCTGCCGCCGGTGGGGCCGCCCTCGGTCTCGGCGTTAGGGCAGGTTCCACGGCTCGCGTTTAGCAGCACCGATACCTTCAGGTGGGTGCCTAGCCCGGTACAGGATCGAGGTGGAGCTGTCCACCCGAGCGTTGATCCAGAGACTGCTGGAGTTCCGGGCGGGTCGTGAAGCCGTTCCGCAACATTCGGCGCAGCTGGGAAGGAAGCGCCAACCCCCTGGTGGCAGCGAAGCCCTCGGTGATTCCCACCGTGAAATGGTGTGTGGCTCGCGGGAAATCCCGCCGGGGGTCGGCGTGCGAGGGCGAGGTGATGACGCTGTTCGACAAGGGCGCGACCAACCGCGCGCTCGCCGACACGCTGGTGGTCACGCTCGACACCGTGAAGCGTCATGCCACGGACATTTGGAGGGTCTCGGGGTGGCAACCGGAAGCCGGGCGGTCGCGCTGATCCGCGATCTCGGCCTGCTGCTCTGGGGATCCCACCTTCGGGGTGGTGCGGAGCCGGCGGGATTCCGATGAGTTCCGACGCCGGCGACGGTCTGCATTGTCAGCAACCACGTAGGAGGGGAACCAGTCGATGAACGACACGATCCGGCCGGCGGCCGGGCCATTCGCAGACGTTCTGGCCTCGCGGCTGCGAGCCGACGTTAGCGGCCGTGTGATCACCGCCGACGACGCCGACTACGACGAGGCCCGCGAGGTGTTCTACGGCGGGCACGACCTGCGTCCCGCGGTGATCGTCAGACCCCGCGACACCGGCGAGGTCGCCCGCGTCGTCGACCTCGCGCGCGAGACCGGGGTGGAGCTGGCCGTGCGCAGCGGCGGGCACAGCGGCGCCGGGCACAGCACTACCGACGGCGGGATTGTTCTCGATCTGGCCGATATGAAGGACCTGACCGTCGACTCCGAGCAGCGCCTCGCGCGGGCGCAGACCGGCCTGACCGCCGCCGAGATCACGACCGCGCTGGCCGCCCACGATCTGGCCATCCCGTTCGGCGACACCGGCTCGGTCGGGGTCGGCGGGATCACGCTGGGAGGCGGGGTCGGCTTCCTGGTCCGCAAGCACGGCCTGACCATCGACAGCCTGCTGGCCGCCGAGGTCGTGACCGCCGACGGCCAGGTTCTGCAGGTCGACGCTCAGACCCACCCGGACCTGTTCTGGGCGCTACGCGGTGGCGGCGGGAACTTCGGCGTCGTCACCCGCTTCACGTTTCGTGTGCACCCGCTCGGCACGGTCGTGGGCGGGATCCTGCTGCTGCCGGCCACCCCCGAGGTTGTCGCGGGGTTCATGGCCGAGGCGGCGGCGGCCCCCGAGGAGCTGTCCGCCATCGCCAACGTCATGCCCATCCCGCCCATGCCGTTCGTCCCCCCCGAACAGCACGGCAAGCTCGGCGTCATGGCCCTGATGCTGTGGAGCGGCGACCAAGAGGCGGGTACGCGGATCATCGACCGCTTCCGCGCCCTGGCCACGCCGATCGCGGACCTGGTCAAGCCCATGCCCTACCCGCAGATGTATCCGCCCGAGGAGGAGGACTACCGGCCGACGGCCGAGGCCAAGACCATGTTCATGGACCGCGTCGACGTGCCGATGGCGCGCACGATCGTCGGGTGGCTGGAGGATTCGGACGCCGCGATGCGGGTGGCTCAGCTGCGCGTGCTGGGCGGCGCGATGGCCAGGGTGCCCGCGGACGCGACCGCGTTCGCCCACCGGGCCAGCAAGATCATGGTCAACGTGGCCGCCTTCTACGAGGGCCCGGAGGACCGGCCCGTGCGCGCGGCCTGGGTCGCTGACTTCGCCGCCGCCCTCCAGCAGGACGACCGCGGCTCCTACGTCAACTTCATCTCCGACCACGGCGAGGACTGGATGGAGGCCGCCTACCCCGGGGCCACCTGGGACCGGCTCCAGGCGATCAAGCGCCGCTACGACCCGACCAACCTCTTCCACCGCAACCACAACATCCCGCCCGCCACGAACTGACCGAGGGTCGCAGCACGACCTGTACTTGGCACTCGCACCGCGGGCCACTCGCGGAACCACCATCGAGATCACCGCCGCCTACCACCTTCGCGAGCAAGTCGGTAAGCCTCATCCACCAAGTGAGCGACGCATGCATGATGTAACGCTTCCCTGGCTTGCCCGCATGCTGCTGCCACCGCAGAGCCGAAGTCGTCGCCGAATTGCAACTCGTGTGTGACGGCAGGTGAGCTTCGAGGCCTCTGCCCCAGCCGCGCCGGAGAGAACGGGGCGTTCAGCCGCGCGGCAGCGGCCAGGACGGCCGCAGATCCTGATCTCGGGGGGATCCTTAGGCCGAGACTTACGAAGTCCGTTGGGCATACACATATGCGCTGACCAGTCTGCAGCATTCAGGCGACGACACCGGCTTCAACATGTTGGCGGTTTCGTATGGCAGTACCACGGAAGCCGCATATGGCGAAGCGAGAAGGTGCGACAGCGAAGACGGTCGCCGCGATGGCGGTGGCCCCGCCAACCTTCTTGGCCACCGCCTCGGCCAGCCCGGTGTCCGACGGATAGTCCTGGCGATGCTTGGCGAACAGGCGCAACGCCCGCTCCCTCATGCAGCATCGATCTTCTTGGCATCTACTGCACACACACGCAACGGGCCAGAACGCGCCTTGCCTCGCGGTCTCCGATCGCGAAGCCAAGGACCCGCCCTATGCCACGGGCGGTGACGTCGGTGACCATCACGACCGCGCTCGGACCTTGCGCGAGAGTGCCATGGGCCTAGTCGTCGGCCTGCTGTTCTTTACGCGCGCCACGCAAGTCGGGCACATGACCTGGCCGTCGACGAGTTCTTCCCAGGCGAGGAAGGCAGCTGATTCCCTAGCCGGCGCTGGTCGGCCGCACCTTACACATTGCTGCTGGTTCGTTGTCATGCTGGTAGGCATGCCAGAAGGCATTCCGGAAAGCAAGCCAAGGGTGTCGGCGCAGTCAACTACACGGACGTCAGGCACCCATCTACGAACGCGGCGTTCGTGTCGGGCAGACGGACAGTCGCGAGCAGTGGTACCAGGCAAAGCAGTCCAAACTGTTGGCGCTGCAGATTCCGCGCGCCGAGCACAGCGGGACGGGCTGCGGCGCCCCCTGCCCGCCCCGAAGGCAGCAGCCGTCAACGCTGGTGAAATGTGCATCAGCCGTATTGGGCCTATCGGAGGTGTGAGCGTTTCCGGGGTGGCCGGGGTAAACGGGCCAATCCATTCGGAGGTCCATGGCCTTGACCTATGAGGACGGCCCGCCAGGGAAATGCGTGCGTGTCTCTTGGATGCGGCAGTAGTCGAGCGACGACACCAGCTTTAGCGCGTTGACGGTTAGCTGCCTTGAGGGGGCATCTGGGACCGCCACAGGGCCTGCCGGTTTCCTACTGGCGACTTCGTCTGCCCTTCCGGAGAGAAGTCATTGTCGGGGCTTCGAACAGAACGGCCTGATGCTCGATCCACGACTGCCCTAAGAACCAGGGCGAGGCGTCCGCGTATTGAACGCGGGCAGGAGCCCGCCCGCCAGTGACGACCGTCGCCGCGGCGTCGACGTCACCGACAGCGGCCCGCGGGGAAGCGAATGCCCGGAGACGCAGCCGCCCACGATCGTCGCCGATGAAGCGCGCGCAGCCGGCGACCGAACGCGGCGCATCAGTGCGGAAGGCGTCACCGAGCTCGGTGTTCGCGAACCTGCCGTCGCCGTCGACGACAAACAGTCCGACCGCGGCCAGCGCCCGCATCAGGCGGGACAGGGAATGGGCTCCGTTCCGGTGGCCGCGGCTAGCTCGGGCGCGGTTCTCGGGCCGTCGGCGAGCAGGTCGCACAACCCGAGGGTCGCGGCGACGTGCAAGGGGGATCAGGGCTCCCTACGTCAGCTGCGCTGGAACCGCAGTCCGCGGCCGGCAAGGTACTGCTGCATTTCACGATGTCGCTCGACGGATTCGTGGCCGGTCCGGGTCACGACATGGACTGGATGACCGGTTTCTCGAGCCGCCCCGGTCTGCTGCAAGAGTATGTCGAGACGACGGGCGCGATCCTCTGCGGTACTACGGTCCCGACAAGCTACGGCAATTCACAAGCGGAAGGTGCCCCATGCTGACCCAGGTCGCGGAAGGTGTGCTGGTTCACCAGAGCGAGATACTCCAGAACAACATGGTTGTCGTGCAAGGCCGGGCCGGCGTGCTACTCATCGACCCCGGGATAACAGGCGATGAAATGGCCTGCCTCGCCAACGATCTTCGCGAGTTGGGGCAGCCCGTTGTGGCGGGCTTCTCGACGCACCCTGATTGGGATCATGTGCTCTGGCACGCCGAGCTCGGCGAAGCGTCCCGTTACGGCACAGCCCGCTGCGCGGCCTTTATGCGAGATCTGCGGGCGAACGCGGACTGGAAGGCCCGCGTCGCCGAGGGGTTACCGCCCGAAATCGCCGAGGAGATACCGCTGGACCTGTTCGGCCTCATCACCGGTCTGCCCGCCGGGACTGTGCGGATTCCTTGGGATGGCCCTCACGTCCGGATTATCGAGCATCCGGCGCATGCACCGGGCCATGCGGCACTGTTGATCGAAGAACGTGGGGTTCTCGTCGCCGGCGACATGCTCTCTGATGTCTTCATTCCGATGCTCGACGACTTCAACGACACCACTGACCCGATCGAGGATTACCTCGCAGGGCTGCGGCTGCTCGAGGGCGTGGCGGACGACGTCGATGTCCTCATCCCCGGCCACGGCTCTGTCGGCGGAGCTGATCAGGTACACGCACGGATCGAACAGGACCGCGCGTACGTGCAAGCCCTACGTGACGGCCGTGACCCCGACGACCCGCGGATCGGCCCATCGGCCAAGCCCGGCTGGGAATGGGTAAGCGACATACACGCAGGGCAAGCCCAGCGCCTCGCCGAAAGAAACGAACGCGAGGCGACGCCCGGATAAAGCCCGGCGACCGGCACTCGAGAGCAGTCGCAGGCCGCCCGGTCTGCTCTAGCGGCACTCACCGGACGCCAGGTTCATCTGCTCCCATTTCGGATCACTGTCGATCACGTACTCGTCTAGCAGGTACCACTGGTCGGTGGTGGACGGGTGGCACCGCTATTGGGTGGCCGCTTGTTCGAGGTATGCGTGGATGAGGGGCACGACGGAGGCACCCTCGCCGCTGGCTGCGGCGACCCGTTTCATTGACCCGGCGCGGATGTCGCCGACGGCGAAGATGCCGGGGATGGTGGTGGCGAGGGTCTGGGGGGGTCGGTCGTCGGCCCATCGTTGTTTGGGTATGTCGCGGCCGGTGAGCACGAAGCCGCGGTCGTCGAGGGCGATCGTGTTGGGCAGCCAGTCGCTGTGGGGTTCGGCGCCGAGCAGGAGGAAGAGGCCCTGGGCGTTGCGGCGGGTGACTTCGCCGGTGGTGGTATCGCGTACGTCGAGCCACTCCAGGCGGCCATCGCCGCCGCCGTCGGTGATCGCCGCCCGCGGCTGCACGGTGATCCGCGGGTTGGAGGAGATTTCGTCGATCAGGTAGCGCGACATGGTTTCCTCGAGGCCAGCTCGGCGGACGATGATTGTCACCGAGCGGGCGAAGCGGGCCAGGTGAAGTGCGGCCTGGCCGGCGGAGTTGCCGCCGCCGACGACTACGACGTCGTGCCCGTCGCTCTCGCGGGCGACGGTTGTCGCGCTGCCGTAGTTGACGCCGCGGCCGGTTAGCGCGTCAACGCCCGGCACCCGGAGTTTGCGGTAGGCGACGCCGGTGGCGATCACCACGGCTCGCGCGCGGACGTCGCCCCCGTCGGTGTGCACCATGTGGGATCGCTCGTCGTGGCCGGAGGTGAGGTGGGTGACCTGCCAGCCGGTGAAGAATCGAGTGCCGAAGCGCATGGCCTGGTCTCGGGCGCGCTCGGCCAACCGCATGCCGGAGATGCCGCGTGGGAAGCCGAGGTAGTTGCGGATCATCGAGCTGGTGCCGGCCTGCCCGCCGATCGCTTCGGCGTCGACGCAGACGGTGGAGAGGCCTTCGGACGCGCCGTAGACCGCGGCGGCGAGTCCGGCGGGGCCGGCGCCGACGATGCAGAGGTCCACTACGGTCTCTACGTCGATGTCCTCGGGCCGCCCGAAGATCGCTGCCGCGACGTCGCGGACTGCGGTCGGTGCGATCACCTGGTCCCACGTTTGCACCAGTGGGAACGTCGGTTCGCCGTCGTACAGCCCGATGATTTCGTGACCGACGTCGGAGTCGGGGGGGAAGACCTGGTTGGGCATGCCCATCCGGTCGAAGAAGTCACGAATCGCGAGCGTGAGTTCGTCGAGGCGCTCGGCAACCACCCGAACGGTGGCAACCACGGGGGTTGCGGCCGTCGACCCCCAGTCGGACAGCAGCTCGCACACCGCGGTGTGGAACTCCTCGTCGCGGACCCCTCGGGGCATGAGCAGGTACGCGTCGAACTCACCCTTCGCCAAGCCGGGCGTAAGCGTCTCGCCGTCCTCGACAAAGCGCTGCCAGTGGGCCACGACGAGCCGGCGCGCGTTCGGCACCGCGTGTCGCCACCCGTTGAAGGCCGCTATGACTGAGGAGTCGGGCAGCACGGACTGGGACACGAACAATGCCACCTGCCCGCCGGCGGACTGGATTTCGAGGGCCAGTTCAGCGGCGTCTCGGGCGTTCTTCACCGGGTGCAGGCCGTAGTCGCGGCGGTAGCGTCCGAACTCGTCGACCAGGAAGTCGGTGTGGTCCTCGGAGACCAGGATGATCGAGGGTTTCGCGGCGGCCCTGCTCATTTCGGGTCGGGCGTCCAGTCCGGTCGACGACCGGCGAACCCAACCGCCCGGTCGAGGTCGGCTGTGTCGTCGGGCACCGCGACGGCGGGTCCGAAGAGCCCGACCTGCTCACTGCCCTCGATCGTCGCGTTGGCCTCGGTGAAGGCGAGCACTGCGCGGGTGCTGACCGGGTCGCAGCTGAAGGACTGACCGGTCGCTCGGGCGAGGTCCCAGCCGTGTATCACCAGTTCATCGAGCGCGACCACTGCGATCTCGGGCGCGGAGGCATCCACGCCACCCGCGCTGGTCGTTCCCTCCCACGCGGCGGGGTCGTCCCAAGCCGCTGCGAGCTCGGCGAGTTGCCGCGGTATCGCTATCCGCCAGTCCGGAGGCAACCGCTCGTCACTAGGTGGGGGCGGCGGCCGGCCGTCACCAAAAGGAGTCTTTGTCGCCGCCGCGGCGAACGCCTGGCTGAGCCGGCCGATATGGGCCAGCAACGCTGCGACGGACGTGTCGTCAAGAGGCGTTGGTCCATCCAGCTGGTCGTCGCTCGTGTTCTCCACCAGCCCCGACAGCTCGGCGGCTGCCGGGTGCAGGTCAATTCGGTTCATCGTCGTCCTCTCATAGTCGGATGCCTCGTTAATGCTGAGGGGAACCGAGTCGCGCTCAGGCGCCAGTGTCTCGACTGGTGCATGGGCCAACGATCATGTCGCCTCCAGCAGTCGACGCGACAAGACGCGGCACGCGCGCGACAGGACCTACTTCCGCATCGAGGACACCAGCTCAACGTTCGCGGACCTAGCCGCGCCGAGAGCGCGGAGGAGGGCGTCTCGGCCGGTGGGGTGGGCGCCGAGCAGTCAACCAATGACCAACCCGGGATTCCAGCTGCGAGCCATGGGCGGGAGGCGCGGCAATGGCTGTTACGGCGTTGGTGTCGGGACTGGAAGATCGGTTAGTGCTTGACGGCGTAGTGCAGGTGGAGCACGCGGTCACCCTGGACTACCTGGTCGGGGTCGTCGAGGAGCACCGTGCCGGTATGGCCGCCGAAGAAGCGCACCCCTTCGCCCAGAACCACGGGGACAACGTCCATCGCGACCTCGTCGACCAGCCCCGCGGTGAACGCCTGCCCGCCGAGGTCGCCAGCGGTCACGCAGACGAGACCGTCGCCCGCGAGCCTCTTGGCGAGCTGGATTCCCCCCTCGACCGAGTCGGCGCTGTGGAACGGCGCGTCCGGGTGGTCGGCGAGCCACTCTTCCGGCAAGGGCCGGTGGGTGACGACGACGAGCTCGTCTCCGGCGGCTGGGTTGCCGTCCCAGCCGTTGGTGGTGTCGAACAGATGCCGGCCGATGACCGTAACCTTGATGGCGTCCCAGAAGGGCTGGACGTAGTCGGCGGACGTCCGCGAGACATGGAACGTCCAGCCGCTCTGCCTGGCGGACAACTCGGTGTCGCCGTTGCCGTACCAGTCGAACAGCGGCCCGACCGTGTCATCGGGATAGGCGATGTAGCCGTCCACCGACACGACCGCCTGCATGACAACCCTGGCCATCTCCGCTCCTCAGCGACGTTGGGGCGAACACTTCCTCGGTGCTGGCAAACCCACACCCGGGTGAGATCAGACCATGCACGCAAGCCCGGGCGATCAGGGAGTTCGGTCAAGGGGCATCCTCGCCGCCTCTTACAGCCCGTAGCTCAGGTATCTCAGCCCTACAACACCGCTTGGCGTCCGACCCGCGCCCCTTCACCGTGACCAGGAGCTACGGCACCAGCGAAGCGGTAAGACGGTCGGCGGTGGTGATAGCGGGTGTTCGGATGATCGATTCGAGGAGGTCGAGTAGGCGGTCGTCAAGGCTGCGCTCGGTGGTCGCGCGGTCGAGCAGCGGGTCGAACGTTCCGCTGGCCATGCCCGCGAGGGCACTGGCCGTGACGTGAGGCGCAGCCACAGCTCGCGCTCGTCGATGGGGGACAGAGCGTGGGCGAGGCCGTGGATCGCGCCAGACGGCGATGCGCTCCTCGTCACCACGCCCGCTGGGCACCGGCAAAGTCAAACGTCTGTGCCGCAAGGCTCGCGACGAACTCCGCCCCTGCGACCGGCTCGGCCGGATCGATCCCGGCTCTGTTGCCGTGCCCGCCTACGCCGCCGTGGTCGACGACGACCCCGATCAGGACCGACTCACCGATGTCCTACGCCTGTCCTACGCCGCAAGTACGGCATGGAGTTCCGTGCGGTGATGGCGGTCGAACGGCTCTCCCGACCTCGCGGTAACGATCGGGTCATCCTGCGCATCACCCCGCGTCAGCGCCCGATCCGGTTCCCAATTACGCCTGAGCCACGCCTCTGGGGCGCAATGTTGTTGTTGATGCGGAACCCCCTTGTCGGGTCGTAGCGATCCTTGACGGCGACGAGCCGAGCGAGCACGTCCGGACTGTACGCGTCGGAGACCTCACTGGTGTCGTCGGCGCTGAGGAAGTTCGGGTAGTTAACCGTGTCGCTGTAGGTCGACATCGTCTCGGCGCCAGGAGGGCCGCAGGTCCTGATCTAGGGGATCCAACAAGCGAACCCTACGAAGTCTGTTGGGCACGCATATGTGTGCCTACCATGCTCCAGCATGCGGGCGAAGACACCGGCTTCAACATGTTGACGGTTACGCAAGGCAGTAGCAGTGAAGCCGCGTCTGCGAAGCGAGAAGCTCCTACAGCGAAGAGGGTCGCCGCGATGGCGATGCGATTCGTGTGGGTGCCGGTTAGCGCGTTCCTGGGACGACTCCCCGAAGCCACCAATACTGCGCAAGCAACGGGTCAGAACGTGCCGGGCCCTCGCGATCTTCGACCGCGAAACCGAGGACCCGCCTGTGCCACGGACCGTGATGTCTGTGGCTTCCAGGGCCACGCTCGGATCTTGCGCGAGAGTGCCATGGGCCTAGTCGTCGGCCTGCTGTTCTTCACGCGCCACGCAAGTCGGGCACATGACCTGGCCGTCGACGAGTTCTTCCCAGGCGAGGAAGGCAGCTGATTCCCTAGCCGGCGCTGGTCGGCCGCACCTTACACATTGCTGCTGGTTCGTTGTCATGCTGGTAGGCATGCCAGAAGGCATCCCGGAAAGCAAGCCCAGTGTCGGCGCGGTCAATCACACGGACGGCAGGCACCCATCGATCAACGCGACCAGCCTTCATCCCGGTGGTCGTATGCGCCAAGCGCGAGGGCGGCACCTTGGAATGGGTGACCTGGTACAACCACGAGCGAACCCATGAGTCCATCGACGATCCAACGCCCGTCGACTCGAGCAGCTGCACCACCGGCACCGATCCGTCCTCACCTTAGATCGGATAACCCAAACCAAGTCTCCGGACTACCTGGGGTGGCTCACTGGAAGGTCCGGCGGGGCATGCACGCCTTTGTTCAGCGGTCGCAGCATTTCGACGACGACACCGGCTCAAGCGTGTTGACGGTTAGGTGTGCAGCTCCGGCGAAGTCGGGAAGCTGCTTGCGTTCTCACCGCGATCGTGGCGTCGATCGAGGCCAGCGGCAAGGCCGCTAGCCGTCCTCGCTTGTCAGGTTGGGTGCCAACCGGCAGCTTTGGCGTGTGTTGTCGACGCGATCATGGGGTGACCGGGCGAACCTCGGGTTCGAACGCCTGCTGGGGGCTGCGTACGACAGGATTTCGCGATCGCAGTGGTGCCGATGATCGGGCATGGCATCACAGCGTGAGTCCTCTCGGAGAGTTGTGGGGGCAAGGGTCGCTGAGAATCGGGCACGGCGGGACGCTTGTGCTACGTCAGGCGTGGGCGCGGTGGAAGCGGTGGTGTTTGGTTGACGTTGCCGCCGCATCGTTGGTTGTGGCTGAGCCGCCAACGAACAGGAGCGCGACGAGGAAGCCGGCGACCGCCAGCGCGGCGTCGACCCGGAACGCGGTGGCGATGCCGGCGGTGAGGTTTGCCGCCGAGGTGACGATCGCGGTGTTGAGCCCGAGACCGATCGCGCCGCCCGCGATCTGAAACATGTAGACGATGCCCCCGGCGAGGCTGGAACGCGACGGGTCGAGTGCGGTTACGGCGGCCGTGGTGATCGAGGAGTAGAACAACCCGACACCGGTGCCGAGCACGATCATCCCGGGCACCAGCGACACGTAGTCAGAGTCCGAGTCGATGAACGAGAGCAGGAAGATGCCCAGACCGAGGAACGCGGCCCCGGCCGAGACGATCGGTTTCGCACCGAGCCGGTTGTACAGCGGGCCGGCGGCGAACGACGTCAAGGCGAATGTGCCCATCAACGGCAGCAGCCCGGCCCCCGACGTCAGGGCGGAGTAGCCCAGGCCCTTCGCCATGAACTGCGGCAGGTAGAGCAACGCGGAGAAGAAGATCGCCGACATCAGCAGCACGGTGAGGCACGCCGAAGCGAACACCCGGTTGGCGAGGACGTCGGGCGGGACGAGCGCGCTATCGCCCTGACGGTGCTCGACGAACCCGAAGGCGACGAGCAGCGCTGCGCCGGCAGCGAAAAGCACGATGATCAATGAATCGGTGAAGCCCCGCGACGGGCCGTCGTCGAGAGCGAGAAGAATCGCGGTGACCCCGCTCGTGAGGATGGCGATCCCCCAGTAGTCGATCTTCCGTTGGGTGGAGTCGGCGCGGGACTCGGGCACCTTCCGGTAGGTCACGAAGATGGCGAACGCGGCGATCGGCACGTTAACGAAGAACACCCAGCGCCAGCTCAGCACGTCGGTGAGGAAGCCGCCGATCATCGGTCCGACCGCGTTGCCGAAGCCGGCGACGCCGAGGATGAGCCCACCTGCGAGGCCAGCCTTATCGGCGGGCAGGAGTCCGTACGTCATCCCGAGGATCGCGGGCCACATCAGGGCGCCACCGACTCCCATCAACATGCGGCACAAGATGAGTAGCCAGACCTCCGGCGCGAGGCCCGCGAGGAGGGAGAACACGGCGAAGATGACCGCGCCGATCACGAAGATGCGCCGGCGGCCGAGCAGGTCAGCGAGTCGGCCTCCGGTGACGATCAAGACGCCGAACACGAGCGCGTAGCCGTTGATGACCCACTGCGCTGTAGTGAGGTCCGTGTCCAGGTCGCGTTCGATTTCAGGGATCGCGACGCTCAGGGCGGTGAAGTCGTTGGCAACGACGAACACACCCAGCCCCATCGCCGCGAGCGCCAGGAGCGTGCCACGTCCGAGTCCGCGCTGGATCTGTTGATCACCGGTAGCGCTCACTGCAACCTGCCTCACCACCCGTGAATCCGTTCCGACGACTCCCGACGTGAGCGATCACGCATCCTCGCCGTACGCATCGTGGTAGTTCCACCACTGGTACGGCGGGGTCTGCGGGTAGCCATCGGGCGAGTCCTCCCACTCCTCCTGGCGCCCGAGCGCGGTGATGTCGAGATAGCTCCAGGTGGTGCCTAGGTGTTCGTCGCCGCGGGCGTCGACGAAGTAGGTGCGGAAGATCCGATCGCCCTCCCGGATGAAAGCGTTGTGCCCGTGCCACTGATCCACGCCGAAATCCTTGTCGAAATCGTCCGTGAGCGTGTACCAGGGGATGAGTTCCCAGCCCATCCGCTCCTGCAAGCCTTGGATCTCGGCCTGCGGGGCGCGCGAGACATAGGCCAGCGTCGTCTCACGCGCATTCAGGTGCGCCGGGTGTGCGACTTGGTCAGCGCCGAAGGAGCAGCCGATACAGGCCCGCTCCGGGTAGGCGCCGCCCGACGCCGGGTAGGTGGTGACGTCCGGCGCGTAGAAGGCGCGGTAGACGATCAGCTGCCTGCGGCCCTCGAACAGGTCCGCAAGGTTCGCCGGTCCATGGGGTCCTTCGAAGCTGTACTCCTTCTCCACGGCCATCCACGGCATCCGCCGGCGTTCGGCCGCCATCGCGTCCCGAGCGCGCGTCAGCTCCTTCTCCTTGACGAGTAGCGCCTCGCGGGCGGCCTGCCACGCCTGCGGCGAGACGATTGGCGGGGTCCTCATTGCGGCATGCCCTCCCTAGGTACTCGTTCATTCGGCCTGGGTTGGCCATGCGACGATGTTTGCTCACGTCAACCGGGTTCGACGGCGACTTGCTCGATCGTTGGACTTCGGCGCCGCGGGAACAGCAGCCAGCTGACGACGAACGAGCTCGTTGAGACGAGAAGACCGACGACCATCGCGACGCGGATTCCGGTGATGAACGCGTCCTCGGCCGCGTCTAGCACGGCATCGTCCTCGGCGACGTTCTGGGGGAGCGGCTTACCCGGACCGATCAGGCTGGCAATGGCGTGGGGATTCGCGTCATCGACGACCCGGTCGACAACCTGCTGGCGCTGCGCGCCATCGGAAATGTGGGGTTCGAGGTTGCCCGGAAGCGTGACCGAGATCGTGGCGGCGAAGACGCTGCCCATGATCGCGAACCCTGCCGTCGAGCCGAGGGCACGTTGCGAGCTCAAGATCCCTGAGGCCATCCCGGATCGTTCCGGAGTGATCGAGCCCATCGCTTCACTCGTTGCAGCGGCCACGGCGGTTCCGCCAGCGGTACCAAGGAATGCGAGCGCTACCAGGGTGACCACCAGGAGTCGGGCGTCGCTTACGGCGAGTATGCCCATCCCGATCGTCAGGCTGGCGAGTCCGATCAGCGTGGGAGTGCGTGCGCCACGCGCCGCGACGATCCGTCCGGTCAGCGGTGACAGGATGATCGTTGGGATCGTCATCGCGAGAAGCAAGAGGCCCGTCTTCTCCGGACTGTAGCCACGGACGTTCTGGAAGTACTGCGTGATGATGAACATCGCCCCGTAGACGCAGAAGAGCGTGGCGAAGGCGGCGTAGATGGCGGCGTCGTACACACGATTCCGAAAAACGTGCACGTCCATCATCGGGTCGCGCGCCCGCAGCTCGTAGCGCACGAACAGCACGAGCACGACGGCAGCCACCGCGAAACAGCCGAGGATGACCGGCGACAACCAGCCGTCATGGCCCCCTTGGATCAACGCGTACGTGAGGACGCCGATGCCACTAATGAACAGCAACTGCCCGGGGACGTCGAAGCTGCGACTCGCGGGATCGCGTGACTCGCTGACAAATCCGAGCGTGAGTACGACCGCGATGATCCCAACAACCGGGTTGAGCAGAAAGATGCTCCGCCATCCCACATTCTCGGTGAGCACACCCCCGAGCGTCGGCCCGATGGCGAGGCCGACTGCGGCGATTCCTGTCCAGATCCCGATCGCTCGGGCTCTCGCCTGGGGATCCGCAAAAGTCGCGCTGACGAGCGCTAGCGACGCGACATTGACGAGTGCGGCACCGATGCCCTGGAAGCCTCGCGCCGCAATGAGCACCGCGATGCTCGGCGCCAGCCCGCAGGCCACCGACGCTAGACAGAAGACCACGATGCCGACGATGTAGCCCAGGCGGCGACCGTAGTGATCGCCGAATGTCCCGCCCGACATCATGAACATCGCCATGGTGAGGCTGTAGGCGGCGACTACCCACTGCAGGCCTGACTCGCCGGCGCTGAACTCGCGCTGAATGTCGGGAATCGCGACATTCACGATGAGCGCGTCGAGGAAGATCATGAACAGTCCGAGACCCGTCGCAACGAGCGTCCATGCCCCACGCCGGGTGATCGGCGCCCCCGTCATTAGGCGAGGCTACGCCAGCACGGTCGGCACGTCAGCACTCGTACGACCCCCGCCGCCCGGCGCGGTCGATTGGGGCGGAGCTCTGTTGGGAACCCACCGTCTGACGTCCGTGCATCATGGGATCCCTCGTGGAAGGGCTCAGGCGGCGTTTGAAGCAGTATCCAGCTTCGCGAGGTCGTCGGCGTCGAGCGGAAGGTCTGCGGCGGCGGCGTTGATCCGCGCGTGTCGGACGCTGGTTGTCCCGGGCAAGGGAATGACCGGAAGCCGCCAATGGTCTGCGCGGTGGTGCACCCACGCCAACGCGGCTTGGCCTGGAGTCACACCGTGCCGGATAGCCACGTCCGCGAGAACCGACGCCAGCCGGTCGCTAGCAGGGTTGTGCAGCTGTCCGTGATCGGTGGGTGAGTACGCGACCACCGCGATGCCGAGCTCGGCGGCCGCCGGCACCATGGACTCGATGCCGCGATGCGTGAGCGACCATCGCTCCTGCGCAGCGACGACGGGATGCACTGCGTGGGCGCGCCGTAGGTCCTCCTCGGTGACGTTGGACAGGCCCAGGCCGCGGATCTTTCCTTCCTGGATGAGGTCTGCCATCGCGCCGACTGTTTCCTCGACCGGTGTGTCGTGGCTGCGGTGGTGCAGGTAGTAGAGGTCGATCGTCTCCAGGCCCAGCCGGCGCAGGCTCGCCTCGCACGACTGACGCACGAACGCGGCATCGGCGCGCACGTACCAGTCGCCGCCGTCGCGCCACAGAACCCCGAACTTCGTGGCGAGCAACACCTCGTCGCGACGTACGCCAATGGCGCGGCCTACCAGTGCCTCATTGCCGTACAAGTGCGCTGTGTCGACCATCGTTACCCCCGCGTCCAGGGCAGCGTTCACCACCGCCGCTGGATCACGGTCCGGATCCCCGACGTTGTCATCGCGCATGGTCATGCAACCAAGGCCCTGCCGTGGCAGGTCCTGAGCAGTCAGCACACGTTTGAGCCTAGGAGCCCAAGCGGACTCGAGGTTACGCTCGGTTCCGCGGCGCGCTGCGATCATCCGCGACGTAGCCGATGTGCCCACACCGGTCCATTCGTTGGGAGGTGCGGTGAGCGACGGCCTCTCACGCGTGACCCAGGGCAGGGTCGAGCGAATCTCGCCGGCGTCGGTCGTGCCGATGACACTCGGCCTGGCGCTGGTCGTGCCCTCGGCGTTCATCGCATCGACTGGCGAGGTGCCGGCGTGGGAGCAGGCCGTGTTCCGCGCAATCAACGGGCTGCCGGAGGCGATGCGACCCGTCTTCGACTCGATGCAACTGCTGGGTGTGCTCGGGTTGCCGCTGCTGGTGGCCCTGGTAGCCGCTTTCCTGCGCAAATGGCGGCTGGCCCTCGCGCTGGCTTTGCTCCCCGCACTGAAACTCCTCGTCGAGAGGCAGGTGCTCAAGGCCCTCGTGGAACGCGGCCGGCCCGGCCAGACCGAACCCGTGGTGGTGCTCCGCGACGTACCGGAAGTGGGCCTGTCGTTCCCTTCCGGGCACACCATCATCGCGCTCGGGGTGGCGACGCTGCTCGCGCCGTACCTGCGCCGCCCGTGGCAGATCGTGGTATTCGCCATCGCCGTGCTCGTCTGTGTCGCGCGCATCTACCTGGGTGCGCACAACCCGTTGGACACCGTCGCCGGCGCTGGCGCCGGACTCTTCCTCGGCGGCCTGCTCACCCTCATCGTCGGCGTACGACGCTGAGTTCTGGAACCCGCGCGGCCGGCGATTCCTTCCAGCAGTAGCGATCCAGCGCGTGCTCGCCGGCGTATAGGTATCAGTACGGCGAAGTAGCGGCTCGTTCAGGAGGCGCACACCACAACGACCGGGGGTCCGCGTGTCCGTTGTGCAGGCACGGGAGCGGGTAGACGACGACGCTGACCTTCATCTGGTTGGGGCGGATGTTGAAGTGCCACTGGTGACGGGAGGTTGGCGCCGGTACGTCAATCTCGACTATGCCGCCAGCACCCCGTGCCTTGTTCCGGTCAAGCTGGCCGTGGATGCGTTGTTGCCGTGGTACTCCAGCGTGCATCGCGGCGCGGGGTACAAATCGCGCGTCGCCACGGATGCTTTCGAGGGCGCCCGCGAAGCGGTGCGCGCTTTCGTGGGCTGCCGCTCGGACGACACCGTGATCTTCACCCGCAACACCACGGATGCGATCAACCTGCTAGTCGCGGCCCTTCCTGCGCAGAGTCACGTGTTCGCGTTCGCGGGGGAGCACCACGCGAACCTGCTGCCCTGGCGGCGCCGGGACGTGACATTCCTGCCCTTGCCGGCGAGCCCGGAAGAGGCGTTGACCTTGCTCGACGATGCGCTGCGTCGCGCCCGCCCAGGCCCGCGGCTGGTGGCGGTCACCGGTGCTTCCAATGTGACCGGCGAGATCTGGCCGTACGAGGACATCACCGCGCTGGCGCATCAGTACGACGCCCGCGTCGTGCTTGATGCCGCTCAGCTCGCGCCCCATCGCCGCATCAACATCGCCGCCGCGGACGTGGACTTCGTGGCGCTGTCCGGCCACAAGCTCTACGCCCCGTTCGGAGCCGGAGTCCTTGTGGGCCGGGCCGACTGGCTCTCGGCGGGGGAGCCGTTTCTCGCGGGAGGAGGTGCTGTCCGCTACGTGAGCACCGAGGAGGTGCTCTGGGCCGACCTACCGGATCGGCAGGAGGCCGGGTCGCCGAACGTGGTGGGCGCGGTCGCGCTTGGCGTCGCTTGCCGCACGCTGGGCGCCATCGACCTAGATGCGGTCGCCGCCAGCGAAACCCTCCTGCTCGACGCCTCCCGCGCTCGGCTTGCCGCGCTTCCTGGGATGTCTACCTACCGGCTGTGGGCTGCGGACCATCCGCGGATCGCAGTCCTGCCCTTCAACCTCCACACGATTGGCTATTCGACTCTCGCCGCCGCCCTGAGCGCGGAGCACGGCATTGGGGTTCGGCACGGCTGCTTTTGCGCGCATCCCCTCATGGTCGGACTGCTGCAAATCGATCAGGAACATGACCGGCGACTGCGAGATGGCCTGCGCCTCGGAGCTCACCCCGCATTGCCGGGAGCGGTCCGGGCCAGCATCGGCCTGGGGTCGTCCAGCAACGACCTGGATCGCCTCGTCGACGCACTCACCGAGCTCGCCCTCACCGGCCCGCGCTGGACCTACCGGACATCCCCGGACGGCGCTGACTCGGTGCCGGATCCGGATCCCCGGCCGCGGCCAAGCCTCCCCTTCGACCTGGCCTAGCTTCACCGGGGTCCCCTTCTCACTCGCGTCGGTTTCGCCTTCCTGCGCGTAGGGCTTCGACGGCCGTCTCGACGCGGCTGGCGCGGGTGTCGGGTTTCTTGGCTTCCTCGATCCAGCGGACCCACTCCTTGCGGTGGGTGTACGCGAGGGAGTCGAAGAAGGATTGCGCCGGACCCGTCTTCACGGAGGGCTTCGGCGAGGTCGCTGGGAAGCGGCACGTCGCGGGCTGCGGTGTCGGACTCGATCTGAACCTCCACCTCGTCTCCGGCGGCGACGCCCGCATGGGCTCGGTGCTCGGCGCTGAGCGGGATCATGAACCGACCCCCCATGGAGGCGATCGTGGTGCGGTAGGTGTGCGCGGCTACGGTGACCCGAACGGCCGGGCGGCGACCGGCCTCTAGCGCCGCCACCACCTCGTCGGGCACTGGGATCCCGGTGGCGGTCTTCCCACCGAGTTCGATGGTGGCGCGGAAGCGGATGCCGTCGCTCATATCAACGTGCTCCTGTCCTGGACTTCCAGTTGCGCTGCTTGGTCGAGGTAGAGGCGACGTTGCTCGGTGTTGTCGGTTCGGGCCGCAGCTTGGAGGAACTCTTGGCGGGCCTCGTCGGCGTGGCCGAGCTGCCGCAGGTCGAACGGGTCGCCCCCGCTTCGACATGCGCTACCCAAGAATCTTCGAGGTTCCATCGCAGCGGGGGAGCGGCTCGTCAGCGACCGCCTCCCGGATACGACCGCTTATCTCTCGCGTCTTGATTCGAGCGGCTGAAGCGCGCCGGCCTTGCTGCGCGGTGCGTGTTCCGCGAAAGAGTGATCGTCACCCGGCGTCACGCAACGGCGCGCAGGGCGGTGTGCACTCGGTTGCGCAGGTCGTCGAGGTTGACGCCGGCGTCGGTGAGCACGAGCGCGCCGAGCCCGCCGCCTTCGCGGATCAGCCCGAGCAGGATGTGCTCGGTGCCGATGTAGTTGTGCTTGAGCCGCAGCGCTTCGCGCAGCGATAGCTCGAGCACCTTCTTGGCGCGCGGTGAGAAGTCGCCGCCCAGGTAGCGCCGCAAGCGCCGGCCGAACCGCTTCGGCTCCAGCGGCGGGCGTAGCGCACCCGTGCCGAACGACGCCTCCACCTTGGCGCGGACGGCGTCGAGGTCGATACCGATCTCCTTGAGCGCAGCGGCGTCGGCGTCGCCGAGGAGACGCGGCCCCTGCCCCTCGTGGGCGATGATCCGCCGACGTAGGTCCCCGGCGTCGACGCCAGCGTCGCGCAGCACCTCGGCGGCGATCCCGCCGTCCGCGCCGACGAGCGCGAGCAGGATGTGCTCGGTGCCGACCAGGTCGTGGCGCATCGCGGCGCGCTCGTTCTGGGCCTGCTTGACCACCCGGCGGGCGCGGTCGGTAAATCGTTCGAACATCACGCCTCCCGGGACGGCCGCACCACCGGTCGGCCGGCGTGCTTCTTGTGGACTCCCTGCCTGGTCACCTCGAGCGCGTCGGCGATCTCCTGCCAGGACCATCCGTTCAGGCGAGCGTTGTCGACCTGGACGGACTCCAGGCTCTCCAACAGTCGCCGTAGCGCAAGCACCGCGCGCAGTCCGACCTTGGGGTCGGTGCTGCCCGCCGCGGCGGCGAGCTCTGTCGCCGTACTCATGATGTCAACCTAGATTGACAGTAGCGGAATGTCAATCTAGGTTGACACACACGGAACCTAGGCCTCGCGTCCTTCTCGCAAGCCACGGTCCTTCGAGATCGCATTTAGACGGGGCACGGACAAACCCCAGCGCCATGTCGTTGAACAGTTGGCTTGCCTTCACACGGAACACAATGCAGACCAAGTTCCGCGGCAGCGGACCGACGGAGTGGTCCATCGGATGGCCCTGCCGGCTCAATGCCGATCCCTAAGATCGCCACAGCCTCCGGCCGTTTGGTGCATCGGTGAGCTGTGCTGCGACCGACTCGCGCACGTTGGTCGCCGGGTTGGCTGCTGGACGGTCTGCCATCGCTGGCTCAGCTCGGGGTGGTTCGCGTTCCCCATGTGGTCGGTCGCGGCCGCTGCAGGGCGACGCCTAATGTGCTCGACATGGCAGAGGTGGTGCTCCGCATCCGGCTGACCGGTGGCGATCACATGGACGTGACGTACGAGGAACCTGACACCCTGGACGCAGCGGACGTCGCCGAGCATGCCATCGCCATGCTCGCCAATGACGACGGCATGGTTCGCAGCCAGCATGGTGGACGGCTCGTGGTGATCTACGGTCGTGGGGTTGCTGCTGTTGAGGTCGCTCCTCGCGGTGCCATTCTGTGACCCCTCGAATCCCGGCCCGGCTGACGCCGAAAGCCACCGACATCGGCCGAGCGTGACGTGAACCCTCGCCGAGATGGATATGTCTGTTTCCCGCGTCGGGCTCGGACGTTGGAAACAGCTGTTGATGGGCGTGAAAGTTGGGGCGTTCGTGGCCCAGTCACTGTGCTGACCAGTCGGGGCGTGGTTGAGACACCGCCGCCCGGAGAGTCGAAGGACTAGTGGGGCTCGACGGAGGACGCGATTCGAGCTCGCTCCTGGACCTGTTGTCTCGCGCAGCGGACGAATTCGCGAAACAGCGGGTGCAGCGGCGTGCCGGCCAGGGCACCGATCTGTGGTTGAAACAGCGACAGCATGAAGAACCGGTTCGACCGCAGCTCGAGGACCTCGGCGTCCGCGTCGTCGGCCGTTGCCTCGACCACTATCCCGGCGGCGACGAGCCGTTCGATCTGCTCAGGTCCGGGGCCGTAGTTGCAGTAGTGCAAGCCGATGAACGGCTGGTTCTGCACGAGTGCGGGAAGCGGGTGCCGGTGATCGGCCGCACGATGCGCTCCCGCCCGTGGAGGCTGCACGCCAGAGCCTAGATACGTTGCTGTCGTCCACGCCGTCGGACTCGGCGTGTGAGGCCGACCCGCCGCTGAGGTCCGGACCTCTTCCTGGCCCCACCAGGTGGAAGTTGCTCCGAGGGCTGTGGTGGGGTACGAGGGCGGCATGATCGGCGTGGAGACCATCATCCCGCCCCTCGACTTACTGTCTCCATCCGCCGTACGCGGAGATGTCGCAATCCGTCGCCTGGATGCGTTCACGGGGGTAGAGGAGCGCCCTGATTGGTCCGGTGCCGACACCTAACGGATCGTCAGCAAGGGTTCCTGATTGCTCCGACAACCTCGCCTTAACTGATCTGGACTCAGAATTGCTGCGGCGCGGGTGGGGGCGGGGGCGTCTCGCCATAGCTTGCGCCGTAGCCCTCACCGAGGGCCTTTGGGTTGGGCCCGTACTTGTTGTCCGGCTGGCTGTCCTGCACGAAGAACACGATGAGGATGATCCAGCCAACGACGGGGATGAGCCCGATGAGCAGCCACCAGCCCGAGCGGCCGGTGTCGTGCAGGCGTCTTGCGCCCACGGCGAGACTCGGGAGGAGTAGGGCCAGATGGATGAGGCCCTCGATGGGGCCTGTGCCGCTGTAGACACCGCTCCGGAGGCCGAAGATCGCGTCGAGGATGGCGCCGACGAGCCCGGCGATCGCGCTGAACAGGAAGAAGAACCAGTACTCCGAACGGCGCGCACGGCCAGTGAAGTCCACGTACTTCTGGAGACAGGTCCTGATGGCGTCCTGGAAGGACATGTGAGAACCCTTCGAGAGTCTGTCGACTTCTTGATCACTATCGATCCTAGGCCTGAGGAAGAGCACGCGAAAGGAGCACCCCGGCGCGCTTCGGCGGGAGCGCACGCCCGCTGCCAACCAGTGGCAACGACCTAGGTCGACGTAACCTCGACGCCCGATGCTCGACCGAGCAGCGCCTCGACGTTCTCCTGGGCAGCGAGGCTAACGCCGGCGTCTCGATCGTTTCTGCGCAGATGGTGTCCGCGCCGGGGTATCACCCGTCGGCGAGGTAGGGATCGGCCCAGGCGCTGATGATGCGGGCTGCCCGCTTTGCCTGGTTGCCGCCGGTGAGCAGGTGATCGGCACCCTCCAGCGACACGAAGCTGCGCGGGTGCCGCGCCGCCCGGAAGATTTCGCTGGCGTTCGCGATGCCTACGGTGTTGTCGGTGGGGGAGTGCATTACTAGCAGCGCCCGATGCAGCGTGCGGATCTGCTCGCGTAGGTCCGCCGCTCGCACGTCCTCGATGAAGTGCCGGCGCAAGGTGAGTGCCTTACCACCGATCAGGAAGGGTGCCTCACCGTCGGCGAGTATCCGTTCTACCAAGGCGTCGTAGTTGTGCTCGACATGGCCGGGTTGGTACGGCGCGCCGATGCTCACCACCGCTCGCACCGAATCAATCTGGTGGGCCGCGCCGATGACCGTCGCCCCACCAAAGGAGTGCCCCACCAGGAGCCGCACCTCACGGCCCGAGTCGTTCATGTACCGCGCCGCCTGCGCGGTGTCAGCAAGCTTGTGCGAGAACGACCCGTCGCCCCAGTCGCCCTCGGAGTCGCCCAGTCCGAGGTTGTCGAACCGCAGCATCCCGATGCCCTCGCTGGCCAGCTGCTTGCAGATCCGGCTCGCCGCGGCGCAGTCCTTGCCCAGGGTGAAGCCGTGGGAGAACACGCCCCAACCCCGCGTCGGGCCCTCGGGATGGTCGATCAGACCCGCAAGCTTTGGCCCACTCGTGCTGGCGAACCAGGCCCGCTCGGTCACGTCACCCATCATCCCAGGACGTGAGGCACGCATCACGCGCAGGCGCTTGGCGACTTAGCTACGGGATCGTGAGCGCCGCGAGACGGTGCTACTTGAGCCTGCTGGTCCGGAGAAGACGATGGCGACGCCGAGGATGAAACCGAAGTCGTACCAGTTGCCGTTGTTGTTTACCTCGTAGATGTTCACATCGTCGTTGAACAGCGAGATGACGAACGTGATGGGGCTGATCAGTCCCTGCCACAGTCCCAGCCAGAAGCCGGCCGCGTCTGGCTGGTTGGCCTCTGCGACGATGTTCGGTCCTGCTGCGCAGCCGGCCAGGAGGAGGACGAACGCGACGATCAATGCGGCGTTGGTCGCTTGTCGTCTGGACATGAGGTGCCTCCACATCAGTTGGGTTACGTCGGACCACGCTCGTCACCGGCCACTATTCGATCTTCGGCAGAAGATATCTACGAGAACGGGGTCGCGGTACCAGCTGCTGCGGTGAGCTGCGTGTCGATCTGGTCGCCCGGGGGACCTGCAGGACTCGGCACGGCCGACGGCCTCCTCGACGGCGCGCGCCGAGCTCTCTGCCTCATCGCCATGGCCGCAGTGCGTGTTCTTTGCCAGCGGCATGTGACAGTTAACGGATGGCGACCGAGCGCGAAGAGCATGTGGTCCTGGTCGACGAGCAGGGTCGCCAGGTTGGGCAGGCGGAGAAGCGGACCGTTCACCGGCGGTCCACACCGCGGCATCTCGGTTTTTCCTGCTATGGGTTCGACGGTGCCGGTCGGCTGCTGGTCACGCAGCGGGCGGCGGAGAAGGCGACGTTTCCCGGCGTGTGGTCCAACACGTGTTGCGGCCATCCCGCGCCAGGGGAGCGGGTGGAGCAGGCCGTGCGGCGGCGGCTGTCCTACGAGCTCGACTTGGTGCCGGAGAACCTCAGGCTGATCCTTCCGGACTTCTCCTACCGAGCGTCCTTCGGCGATATCGAGGAGAACGAGCTCTGCCCGGTCTTCGTCTGTCGTTTGACCCGGGACCCGAGCCCCAGGCGGGCGGAGGTGCAGGCATGGCAATGGTGGACGTGGGAGCACTTCCTCAGGGAGGTGGCCGACGCCGACAGCAACCTGTCGCCATGGGCCCGGCTGCAGGCGCCGCTGCTCCAGGGACTACTTCCGACCTTCGAACCCCGGATCTCCCGCTAATCGGCGCTTACCCGCGGGCTGTAGCCGACTGCTCCCGTGGGATCGGCGGTGCTTCGGCGACGACGCTGAACCTTCCTGGTCGCAGCTCCACCCAGGCGGCCTTCGTGCCCGACGCCAGCGGGGTCGGTGTGGCGTTGAGGACAAGACCGTTGAACATGTCCGGTGCGATAGCGATCTCGATTCCCTCGATGAGCTGCCAGGTCGCGGTGGTCGCGTCCTCGTACATCAGTGGCAGCGTGATCGTGCCATCGGCGTTGGCCGTAGCCACGTCGGTGGGCAGCGGGCTGGTGGCGCCTTCGGTGTAGACCTCGAGCATTTCGACGCTCGACGCCAATGCGACCTCGACCGTCATTGACGATTCCCCGAAGTCGTCACACTTCCCGTACGACGCTGCCGGGCGGCGGTTCACGCGTTAGTCGTGCGCATTCGCCGACGCCTCGGCGTCGGGCGTGTCCGTCGGCGTGCTGAGCACGTCGCCGTCGAGGTCGAGGACGGGGTGCCGGAGCCCATGCCGCTAACGTCGGGTCATGGCCCAGCCCTACTCGCCAGTGCCCGCCTACCCGTTCGAGTCCAGCACGACCGTGAAGGTCGTCGCGTGGATCGTGGCCGTGCTCTCGAGCCTCTACATGTTGCCGTGGGCGATCGGTGCCACACGCAACTTGCGTAACCACTGGACGATCTTTTGGATCGACCTGTTGCTCGGCTGGACGATCGTGGGCTGGATCATCGCCCTCGTGATGGCCTGCCGCTCGAAGAAGCCGGACGAGGCGTAGCGGCCTGCCGTGGGTAGCGTCAGGGTCGACCGCTCAGGCGAGCCTCGCCCGACAAGCAGCCGACCACGGCGCACGGATGCCGAGGCATTCCACAGAGCAATCCTCACTTCTTGATCTTCAATCTGGGCCAGGGCCACGAAGCCGAGTCCGACCACGAGGGGCAGCTCGACGCGGTTCGGCTAGGCCAACGGCAGCGATAAACCGGGCGACGTCGGTGACCATCCCGCGATAGTGGCGGACGTGGGCGAGGTCGAGGTCGTCGCCGCCCATCACGAGCGCGCGACCCTGCGCGTCGGTGACGTGTTCTTGAAGATCGACGCTGAGCAGGCATGCACCGACGTCGAGGTTGAGGCGATGGCTAGGGCGCCGATCCCGACTCCGGGGGTTCTGTGGCGCAAGCCGCCCGTGCTCGCGCTCGCCGCCCTCCCAGGGGTCGGGTGGCTGCTCCCGGACCCTTGGGCTACCGAGACGATCAGTGAGTTCGAGCGGGTTACAGGCGTGTCGGTGATCTTGCTGCGGCGCGACGACCTCGGCACGAACCTCCACAGTGGCGACATCGACCTCGCCGTAACCCGCACACGGCTTTCGCTGGCCGGCGTCGTACATACGCCGCTGTTCGAGGAGGACCGTGTCGCCGTGGTGCCTGCTCGTTCTCCCCTGGCGGACTTGGAATCCATCGACTGGTTGGAACTGGCAAGGGAACCAATCGTGGTGAACACCGTCAGCCGTACCACGCGGCCGGAACTCTGGCCGGCGAATCACCGACCCCAGCGCATCGTCACGTGTGGGAACTATGACGAATGGCTGGAACTTGTGGTGACGGGACATGGCGTTGGGACCTTGCCCGACTCCGCCGCGAGAACCGCGACTCACCCGGGCCTCTGGTTCGTTGCTCTCACGGGCGCGCCGTCCGTGTCGATCTGGCTGGCCTACCAACCCCGTCGATCGACCCCGTGGGGGCGCAGGTTCCTCACTGTGGCAATCGCGGTCAGAGATCGACTCGCCCCGAGCCCCGCCTGACGATCGGCCACCTTCAGCCGGCGTCACGAGGCAGGGCGATTTCTCATCGTGTTCCGAGCCGGACCGGGCTGGATAGCCTCGCCGACGTGCCCCTGCGCAATGGAAAGCACGGCTACGGCGCCGTAACGAAGCTGCTGCACTGGCTCACGGTTGCGGCACTCGCGACGCAGCTTGCCGTCGGCTTGACGATGGAGGCGGACGCCGCAGCTGAGCGCGCGCAGGATGCGGCCGATGGGCGGGAGGACACGGCCAAGGACTTGGCGGATGCCGCCGCGGACACCGCGGGCTCTGAGGCCGAGGAGGAGGCCGCTGAGGAGGCGGGTGAGCGTGCCGAAGAAGCTGCCGATGCCGCGGCCGACCAAGCGGCGGACACCGAGTACCTGGTCGGTCTTGGTGACGGCGTCGACCTGATCGACGTACATGTGCTGCTCGGAGTGAGCATTCTGCTCCTTGCCGGCGTCCGCGTGTGGTGGCGACGAGTTGGTGGATTGCCGCCCTGGGCGGCGTCGCTGTCCGCGCGCGAGCGAGTCATGGCGGGCCGGATCGAAAAGACGCTGCTCGCCTGTCTTTTCCTCGTACCGGGCACCGGTTTGACCCTGGTGCTGACCCAGGATGACGCACTGCTGCCGTTGCATGTCGCCGCGATGGTGCTGCTCGGCATCGCCGTGGTGGCGCATGTCGCCCTCGTGCTTCGCCATACGCTGCTGAGCCGGGATCGGCTGCTGCAGCGGATGCTGCCAGGCCGCTCAGCGGCGCCAGTCAGTTCTGCGGCGGAAACGAGAACGAAAGCGACCAAGAGCTAGCGACTTACCTGAACGGGTTTGGCCGTAGTCGGCAAGTCGGTCCTCACGGTCACCGAATGTGTGTCCGTCATTGCGGCAGAAGCCGACGATGCAGAGCGCTCTGGTGGACGCCTTCGCCGTCGGGTACGGCATCTCCAGCACCGTCATCGGCATCGGCCTCATCCTGATGGGGGTGTCGCCGTTCTGCGAACCAGCACGTGGCGCCGGCTGGACCGGCCGAGGCGTGGCGTGACTCGGCAGAGAAGATCGATGTCGTCGGCGCATCTGCGTTCGCGCAGACGGCGCTGACGACCACCCCGCCCGTACCGGGCACCGTCTTCGTGACGGAGGAGCTGCGGCGCGCAGCTAGGCGGGTCGGAAGTCCTCAGCCTCGAATCGGGATGAGCGGTTGACTCGATGCCTCCGTGCCTATGGTTCATCGACTTGGGCCGTGGCCATCGCGTGCTCTTGCACGATGAGAAGGCGCTCGGCTTCGTCGAGAGCGGTGGCCAGGCCGGCCCACAGGTGCTGCGGGTCGTCGGCCCATAGCAAGTTGTCCCGCCCTAAGTCCCAGCCGTACAGCACGGGCCAGGCGTTGGCGTCGGCTTGCTGCAGTCCGTTCTCGGCAGTGCCGAGTGCGACATGCAGCCGGAGGACAGCGTCGATGTCCACCGCACGCTGAGGGCGCACCGCGTTGATGTCTGCGCTGTGCCGGCCCGCATGGCTGAGGGGGGCCAGCCGCTCTACCAGCCGCGCGAGGCGGTGCCGAAACCTGGCAAGGGTGAGCAGGAGGAGCTCGCCCGTGGATCGCTCATGGAGCTCCTGCAGGCTGGTCAGCGTGACCTGGCTTCGCTCGGCCAGCTGGATGGCACCTGCCTGGAAGCCGGCGTAGCTGAGCAACAGTCCCCGGTCGGCCCCAACGTCGCGGACGATCTCCGCGAGGGCGGCGACATTCACCTTGCCCACCGGGAGGCTCCAGTGCTTGCATTCGACCAGCCACAGCTGATGGAGCCCCACATGCTGTCCACGCACGACCACGTCAATGTCGTGCATCGACCGGAGCCCCTTAAGGCGCTCGTCCGTGCGCACCTCCAGTCCAAGGCTGCGGAAGAACGCTGCGACCTCGGCCTGGTGCTCTCGCCAGCTCGCCACGGTCCCAGTCTCTGCGGTGAGGGCGTCCGCGGCTATCGCGAGCACGTCTTTCATCCGCGAGTCGCTGCTCAATCGGCTCGGTGATTCAGCCGAACGTGAAGACGTACGCGCGCACACCGCCGTCGGGAAACTGCATCTCGAAGGTTCGGGGGCGGATGGACTCGCGCTGACGCACGAGCTGGTACATCCGCGGCGCCGTCACGGTGCCCGCACCGGATTCGTCGAGGTCGAGCCCGCTATCGGGCCCCGGCGGTTCACCGTCGAGCAGGACGGTGAAGGGCGCGGCCTCAGTGTCTCCCGCAGTGGCCAGGACGAGGTTGAGGTCACGGCCTTCGAAGCGGTAGGCGATCGACCCGGCACCGCCGAGCACGGCGGACTCCTCCTCGTCGGTCCAGCGGCCGGTGAGCGTCCACTGATTGGGTGCCAACTCAGTGGGCTTACGTTCGGTGCGCCGCTCGCCGCGCGCGTAGCCGACGTAGGTCTCGGGGGACTTGAGGGCGGCCCAGTCAGCGGCCGCAGCGAGACCGTCTGCGTCGACGCGCACAAGCTCCTCGTCGACGCCCAAGAGCTGCTGAACGGCCCGTTCCGTTTCCGCGTAAGCCTCCTCGCCAAAATGATGGAAGCGAACTCGGCCGTCACCGTCGACGAGGTAGATCGCCGGCCAGTAGTGATTGTCGAAAGCCCGCCAGATGACGAAGTCGTTGTCGATGACGACCGGGTAGCCAACCTCCAGCTCGGCGATGGCCCAGCGGACGTTGTCCAGGTCACGCTCGAACCCGAACTCCGGTGCGTGCGCACCGACCACCACGAGACCGCGCTCCCGGTAGCGCTGCGCCCACGCTCGCACGTACGGCAGCGTTCGCAGCCAATTGACGCACGAGTACGTCCAGAAGTCGACTAGGACGGTGCTTCCGCGCAAACTCTCGGCGGTCAGTGGCGGTGAGTTGAGCCAGATGGCCGCCTCGTCGAGCGCTGCGAGCGGGCTGGGCAACGGGCCGGTGAAGCTGAAACGGCTTGTCTTCCGCATGCTGCCACCCTCGCTCGAGACGTCTCGCGCTCGCGCCCGGGCAATCCCTGGCCGATGCCCTGGGCAGTTGCTACTCGCCCACGGTGCTGCGGCGGGGCTTGTGCAGTTCGAGCACCCGATTCGCTACCACGATAGGAGCGAACTGTGCGTCGAAAGTCGGTGCCACGATGACGGCGCCTGAGTGGCCGGCCCTACCGCTGCCGCAGTGGCAACAGACACGGGACACGCTGCAGCTGTGGCTCCAGGTGATCGGCAAGATCCGGTTGCAGAACACGCCGCTGATCAACCACTGGTGGAATGTCCCGCTCTACCTGACCGCCCGGGGACTGACTACGTCGCTGATGCAGCACCCCTGTGGCGAGAGCTTTCAGATCGACCTCGACTTGCAAGAGCACCGGCTGGACATCACCACCGTCTCCGGCTCACAACGGGCGATGGGATTGAGATCCATGCCGGTGCCGGAGTTCTATCGCGACCTGATGGCGCTCCTCGATGACCTGGGCCTGCACACCGAGATCTGGCCCATGCCGGTCGAGATCTCCGACGCGGTCCGATTCGATCGCGATTACGTCCACGGCAGTTACGTACCAGAACAGGCGCACCAGTTCTGGCAAGCGCTGGTGCAGATGGTCGCGGTGTTCACACACTTCCGCGCCCGCTTCCTCGGCAAGGCCAGCCCTATCCACCTGTTCTGGGGCGCGCTCGACCTCGCCACCACTCGTTTCTCCGGCCGTACCGCACCGCTGCACCCGGGTGGAGCGCCGAACTGTGGACCACACGTCATGGTCGAGGCCTACTCGCACGAGGTCAGCAGCTGCGGCTACTGGCCCGACGCCGGCCCTGAAGGCGTGTTCTACAGCTATGCCTACCCGACACCACTCGATTTCTCCGCGGCGTCGGTACGGCCCGCGGAAGCGCGGTGGTCCGAGGACTTCAGTGAGTTCCTGCTTCCCTACCAGACCGTTCGCCTCGCGGCGGACCCGAAAGCGATGCTGTTGGACTTCCTGCAGACCACCTACGAAGCCGCCGCCAACGCCGCCCGATGGGACCGGGACAAGCTCGAACGGTAAACCGAGATGACGTCAGAGTTCGTCCGTGACAACGCCGCGACCGCCGCGGTCTTTGGGTTTCTTCGCGTCAGCCTGGTTCGGCTGGGCGCAGGAAAGCCGCCGACCGCCTGGCGCGACGCACTCGCGGCAGGTTCGATCATGTCGCTGCTGATAGCGGTTGCAGGAGGCATCCTCACCTGGTGGCACTGGGAAGACGGCACCGTTTTCGACGAAGACACCAGCCGTGCCTTTGGCCTCGTTGTCAGCATCGAGTTCGCCCTCGCGGGTGCCGGCAGCCTCGTACTTGCGATGCGACGAAGAACGGACATCATCCCCACCTGGATGGCCCTCGTCGTCGGCGTGCACTTGTTCCCCGTGGCATGGCTGCTGGGGATTCCGCTCATCTACTTCGTCGCGGCGCTGGTGACGCTGGCAGCACTCGCGTCCGTGTGGCTGGCAAAACATCGCGGCTTGGCTGTGAGCGCCTTTACGTGAGCCCTCGTTGGAGCAATTCTCCTGCTCGCTGCGATGTTCTCGCTCGCCGTTGTTCTCCTGTGACGCACGGGACTGTGGCGCCCCGGTGTCTACGCCGGCCTCGACTCCTGGTGCGGGGCGAGTGCGTCGTGCAGCTGGATGCGCGAGTTGATCTCGAGCTTGGCGAACACCTTCCGCAGGTGCCACTCGACGGTGCGGGGGCTGAGATACAGCCGGGCGGCGATCTCTGGGTTGGTCAGACCTTCCCGTGCTAGGCGCGCGATCTGTGCCTCTTGCGCAGTGAGTGTGTCGGGAGTCTCTACGGTGCGTTTGCGCACCGTCTCGCCCGTCGCAAGGAGCTCGCGGCGGGCCCGCTCAGCAAAGGCCTCCATGCCGATTGACACGAACATGTGATGCGCGGTGCGCAGCTGCTCGCGTGCGTCGACGCGACGGCCTTCGCGGCGCAGCCACTCGCCATAGAGCAGATGCGCGCGGGCGAGCTCGGAACGCATCCGCGTGCGGTCCAGCAGATCGATCGCCTCGCGATAGCAGCTCTCCGCGGCCCCTCCCTCGCTCAGCAGCGCTTGCGACCGCGCCTCGATTCCCAGGCCGAAGGCGGTGGCCGCGGGCTGTGTCGTCTCGCGGAGCCGCTCGAGCGCATCACGCGCGATGTCGGCGTCTCCGAGGTGGGCCGCGGCTTCGACGAGCTCGGGTAAAGCCCACATGGCGGCATACAGATCTAGCCTCACCGAGCTTGCCTGCTGGGCAGCGTGTAGCGCTTTCTCGTAGCGTCCGAGCCCGTTGTAGAGCATCGCGGCCACCCAGTGCGCGACCGTATCCGCGATTCCCTGCCGCGAAATCGCGGCCTTCTCGATGGTGGCCTCGATCAGCGGGGACGCCTCGGCTTCCCTGCCCTGCAGCGACGCGAGCACCAGGGCCGGGTACGCCGAGATCCGCGTACCCGTCACCCCGGTGACCTGCTCGATCTCGTCCATGAGGGAACGAGCGGCCGCGAAGTCGCCGCTGCGCGCTGTGGCTGTGCCGAGGGCGGTCAGGTAGATCGGCAGTTGTTCGAGGGCTCCGGCATCACGGGCGAGCTCGATCTGACGAGCGCAGACCGCGCGCAAGCCGTCGTCGTCCCATAGCGCGTTGCTTGCCGCCGTGGCCATCCATCCCCACCGAAGGCATTCCTCAACGGGCACGTCATTGCCCGCGAAGGCGCCCGCTGCCCGGAGCAATGTTGGGGCCGCGGCGGCGCGTCCTTGGGTGACAAGCAGGGCAAGGCCATCCAGCAGAACGTCGACGGCACGCGGCGCGTCACTCGGTTGCGGGAGTCTGCGCACGGCGCGGCAGACCTCCAGCAGGTTTCCAGCGCCCGCTGGTCCGGCGAACATCGCCGCGCCCCACGCGTTCAGGTAGGTATCGCGCGCGAGCGCAAGATCGAGCGGCTCGAGCTGCTTGGCGGCTTTCACGAGGAGCGGCGGAGCGTCGCTGCTCAAGCCCGAGGCAAACGCGATCTGTCCCCGCAGGAGATCCACGCGCGCGCGCTGGAACGCGTCAAGCTCACTGGCCTCAGCCGTCGCCAGCAATCCCAGCGCCGCGTCGAACATTCCCGCGTGCAGGCTGGCCTGCGTGGCGGCCAGCGCGCGCTCCGCCCGCTGCTCGGGATCGCGGGTCAGCGCAACCGAGCGACGCAAGAACGCGGCGGTCGCGGCGAGGCCGCCGCGAGCCCGTGCCCGATCGGCCGACCGCATGAGCTCCGTAGCGACTTCCTCGTCGGGTGCTGGCGCGGCGGCAGCGAGATGCCAGATTCGACGATCCCCGTCGGCACGTGGATCGGTCACCTCGCCCAGGGCCAGATGAACCGCTCGGCGCTCGTCCAGCGACGCCGATCGATAGACGGCCGAGCGCACCAGGGGGTGGAGGAACGTCACGTGCTCGCCAATCGCCAGCAAACCTGCCGTCTCGTCGGCAACCACCGACCAGGGCGGCATCCCGAGTCGCTCGGCCGCCCGCCACACCAGCAGTGGGTCATCGATCGGCTCTGCCGCAGCCACCAGCAGCAGTAATCGAGCCTGTTCCGGAAGGAGGTCGAGTTGCCGCAGGAAGCCGGCCTCAATCTGCCCGGAAAGTCCTGCGGTAGGTGGCAGCTCGGAGCTGCCCGACAGTTGCGTTGCGGCCAGTACTCGCGGCAGCTCCAGGATTGCCAGCGGGTTGCCGCGGGTCTCTGCCACGAGCCGGTCGCGGACGCGCTCGTCGAGCCGGCCCGGGATGACGGTCGCCAGCAACGCCCGCGACTCCTCCTCCGGGAGGCCCTCGAGCGTCAGCTCCGGCAGGCCAACCAGCGCGCGCGTGTCGATGGGGTCGCGGACCCCGAACACGAGCGCCACCGATTCGGCCAACACCCGGCGCGCCACGAATCCGAGTACCTGTAGCGAGGCGGCATCCAGCCACTGCGCGTCGTCGATGAAGCACAGCAACGGCCGTTCCATGGCCGCCTCAGCCATCAGGCTGAGCGCGGCCAGCGAGACCAGGAAGTGGTCGGGGGTGTCGCCGGAGGTCAGTCCCAGCGCGACCTCGAGGGCGGCCCCCTGTGGCTCGGGTAGCGCCCCCAGCTGGTCGAGCATGGGCGCACAGAGCTGATGCAGACCGGCGAAGGGCAACTCCATCTCGGATTCAACCCCGACGATCCTGGCCACCCGAAAGCCCGCCGCCTGCCGGGCGCAATAGCGCAACAAGCTCGTCTTGCCGACGCCGGCTTGACCGCGGATGACCAGCACGGCGCTTTGGCCGCCGCGCACGTCCTGCAACAGCTGGTCGAGCGTTTCGCGCTCATTGGCTCGACCCAGCAACACCGGTGGTCGGCGCGCAGCCATAGCGCAAATAACCGTAGACCAGGGATCTTGCCCCGTGAACACACTGGCGCGACCTCGCGCGATCGCGATCAGAGTTCGATCATGCTGCCCCCGATCGATCCGGTAGCGGTCGTCACCGGTGGCTCATACGGTGCAGGGCGCGAGATCGCGCGCGCACTGGCGAGCCAGGGGTACGCCATCGTGGTGGTCTATCTCCTCGGCCAAGACGAGGCCGAAGCCGCGGTCGAGGAGATCATCACCGCAGAAGGCAGCGCAATCGCCATACGTGCAAACATGATCGACCTGCTCGACGTCGAGCGTCTGTTCGTCGAGGCCATCGCCGTGTTCGGAGGCGTCGACGTCGTCGTCCACACTGCGCAACACTGCAGCCCTGTCATCGATCAACAGGCCGCACGGTGGCTCCGTCACGGCGGCGCGATCGTCCACGTCGCCTGCACCGACACCATTGACCCCGCTCTCGCCAACGACCTACAGGGCCGCAACATCACCATTGCCCGGGTGGAACTCGCTTCGGGATCCCCGAGAACTCGCCGCGGCGCTGATGTGGTCTCGCTGCTGGAGGAATGGCGACGTAGGCAAGCGGAGTGAACAGGGCATGCCCGGTCGCGAATCGGGCCTTAACGGCTATCCGGCCCGGCGGTGCCATCAGCCGCTAGAAGCCAACGGGCCGAGGCTTCATCAGCCGGCGCAACCAGCACGCGGACGCCCTCCAACTGCAGCTGCGGCTCCTGCCCTCCGGCATCATCCGCCGCCAACGCTGCTCTCAGGCCGTGACTGCGCAGCATGCCGACGATCAGTTCCGCCTCTGTACGGCTGCTGACAACAGCTACAGACACGGTTGCGCCGTCCATGATCTCGCCTCCTCTGCACGTGTCACAGCACAGTGACCGCGATCGGCACGGTGCTCGCCTTGGGGAGCACCGTGCCTAAGCAAGGCGCGCACCAGAGTCGATCACATGGGCGTTGTTAGCGCAGTGAGCGGAATGCAGCCTGCACCTCGCTGGAGAAGAGCTCGGGCTCTTCCCAGGCGGCGAAGTGCCCGCCCTTCTCGACCTCGTTGAAGTAGGCGAGGCCGGGGTAGACCGCCTCAACCCAGCTGCGCGGCGCAGCCCAGATCTCGCCTGGGAACGTCGTGAAGCCGACCGGCACCGTGACCGCCGGAGGCGGCTGGCCACTCGCAAGCGCTGCAGCCAGCGCTCGTGCGTCCTCCCAGTACGACCGGGCCGCCGACGCTGCGGTGCCCGTCAGCCAATACAGCGTGATGTTGTCGACGATGGTGTCCCGGGTGAGATTCCCCGCCGGCTCGCCGTCGACGAACGCCCTGGAGATCTTGTAGTAGCTGTCCGTGTCGTGGTCGAGCAGCCAGGCCGCCAGGGCAACCGGGGAATCCAGGAGGGCGTAGCCGATCGTCTGTGGCCGCGTTGCCATCTCCAGGAAGTAGCCGAAGCCGTCCTCCCTGAACGTCGTGAACGCCTGGGCCGCTGCGCGTTCGGGTTCGGATTCCTTGGGCAGCTGATCGCCGATTGCCAGCGCCGCCGTGAGCAGGTTCAGGTGGTAGCCGACCAAACCCTCGACCGCCTGGCGGCCCATCAGGTCGGTGACGAGGGCACCGACGTCGCCGCCCTGAGCGACGTAGCGGGTGTAGCCGAGGCGATGCATCAGCTCCGCCCATGCGCGTGCGGTACGGCCGGCGTCCCAACCGAGCTCGGCTGGCTCACCGGAGAACCCGTAACCGGGCAGGGACGGCAGCACCAGATGGAATGCGTCGTCAGCAGTGCCGCCATGAGCGGTCGGGTCGGTCAGCGGGCCGATCGTCTCCAGCAACTCGATGATCGAGCCCGGCCAGCCATGCGTCATGATCAACGGCAACGCATTCTCATGCCGCGACCTGACGTGAATAAAATGGATGTTCACCCCGTCGATCGCGGTCATGAACTGCGGTAGCGCGTTCAGTTTCGCCTCGACCTTGCGCCAGTCGTAGTCCGTCGTCCAATAGCGCGCGAGCGCCTGCAGGGTCGCCAGCTGCACACCCTGCGCGCGATCGGCGACGAGCTCCTTGCTGGGCCAGCGCGTCGCCACGATGCGCCGGCGCAGCTCAGCGAGCTGCTCCTCCGGAACATCGATCTGGAACGTGCGGATGGCTGTTGCTTCGGCGGTGGCGGACATGGCGGCGCTCCTTCGGTCGGCGGGCGATGGGAAGCCTGCCTCTCGCGTCACCGCGTCGCGCCCGTGAACCCCCTGGACCCCTCCCTGGTCTCCGGCTGGTCCGGTATTCGTTTCTCAAGCTCCTCGCGACTCCGCCTTCTTCCAGTCCGCTGCCACGCGGCGCATCAACGCCGGATAGACGAGTAGGTATCGGAAGGGCTTGATGCCGGCCATGTACAGCCGACCGAAGTAGCCGTTCGGCTTCACCAGAATCGCCATCTGGCCGCGGTAGCCGCCGTCAGGAGTGCGAACCCAGCCGTAGTGACCCAGGGCGTGCACGGTCTTGTTGGCGAGCTCGTCGACGAACTCGCAGTCGGTCAGATAGACGGGGCGGAACGGCGCATTTGGTGATTCGGGACCAGTGGGTCCGTCACGAAGATCCGCGGGAAGCCGTTCCCGGATGGAGTGCACCCGCTCGTCGAGGCCGTCCGCATCATCGTCCCACCCCAACAGCTTGCCGAGCTTCCATCGGATGGACATCAGGGTCCGCACGATGACGGAGGGATGGTTGTAGGCGTCGGCGGCGGCGCAGAGCTCGATGAGGCGCGGAAAGTCATCCGGGCCTCCGGGTGTGGGTAACGCCCAGACGTCCTCGACCGTGAAATCCGGCGCGATGTCATGGATGCGCCACGGCTGCTCGAAGTGCGCCGCTGCCGGAAGACGAACGCCGTTCCGGTCACTGCTCACGATTTCCTTCCTTCTGGCGTTTCTCCACCCGATGCCGCCGACGTCGTTCGCTCTCACAGGCACGACGAAGCAGCGCATCCCCCTGTGACAACCCACGGGGGCAAAGCGTTGGTGGTGTCTGGGCGGCTAGGCATATGGTGACCGAGCCCGGAGAGTCCGGCCACTGATCCCAGGAGATGGCACGCAGATGCGAGCGGCACGCAGGTACAGCCAGCTCTTCTGTCGCCACTCGAAAGGGATCACGCGTGCCCGCTCGTTCGCTCAAACTGGGCATCCTCGCCCACGTCGACGCAGGTAAGACCACACTCACCGAGCGACTCCTGCACCTCGCCGGAGTCATCGACGAACCGGGATCGGTTGACTCCGGCACCACCCGGACCGACACATTGGCGCTAGAGCGCCGACGCGGCATCACCATCAAGGCCGCTGTCGTCGCCTTCCCGATTGGCGACACCACGGTCAACGTGGTCGACACTCCTGGCCACCCCGACTTCATCTCCGAGGTCGAGCGGGTTCTCGCGGCCGCTCTACCTCTACAAGAGCGCGCAGGCGTTTACGGCCGCGATCGACAGACACGTCCAACGCGCCCTCGAACATGGCCTCTACGGCTGGCGCGTGACTGACGCACTGGTGACGTTGACCGAGGTCGGGTACAGCGTCGCCGACGGCCCGCCGTTGCGGCGCGGACCAACGAGCACCGCGTACGACTACCGCCAGGTCACTCCAGTCGTCGTTGCCCACGCGCTCCGGCGGGCCGGCACACGCGTCTGCGAGCCGGTACTGCGGGTGCTGGTCGAGGTCCCCACCTCTGATGCGGTTGCCGTTCAGCAGCTTGTCACCCACTGGGGTGCTCAGCTGACCGCGCTGACGGCGGTTGGTGACCTCACCCGGCTCGAGGTCCGGCTGGTGGCCGGCAGGCTGCACGATCTGCAGTGCCAGCTGCCCGACCTCACCGGCGGGGAAGGCTCACTCGAGCCACGGTTCGATGGCTATGAGCCCGTGCACGGTCCTCCGCCGATACGGCTCAGGACCGTATCGCATGCCGTTGACTGATTGGCTGGGCGTACGGCAGCAACCTCTGTGATGGCGGTCGAAAACGCTGGTGCCGACCGGGCTTACGCCAGGACCTCCGAACGGTTGGCCAGCGAGAACACCATCCGGGCGGCCACGCTCGCGCCGTCCACCCTGATCGATCCGGCCACGTGGGTTGCATGCGAACGGGTCTCGGGCCGCAATGCGATCTCAAGAGCCTCGGGCAGCGAGGACGCGGTCGGCGCCGTGGCTCCGATTCCCAGCTCGGTCACGCGCGCGCCCCAGTAGGGCTGGTCGGCCATCTGGGGCACCACCACCTGCGGCGTACCGGCCCGGGCAGCGGTGGTCGTCGTCCCCGCACCACCGTGATGGACGACGGCGGCGACCCGCGGGAACAAGGCCTGGTGGTTCACGTCACCGACCACGAAACAGTCGGGCTGATCACCCTGTTCAGCGACCAGAGCCAGCCCGGCCCAGCCGCGGGCGACGATCACCCGCCGTCCGCGGGCCCGCAGTTCTTTCACCGCCGCCGGTGCAACGTCCGTCGACGCGTGCATCGGCATGCTGCCGAACCCCACGTACACCGGGGGGGTTCCAGCGTCCAAAAAGGCCATCAGAGCATCGGACAGTGGACGGCTATCGGGCCGAAACCAGGCCCCGGTCTGGCTGACGTCGAGTCCAGGCGTTCGCTCCATCGGGTCCAGGAAGGGGTCGGTCGCCAGCCACGGGTGATCGGTGATGACATGGTCGCGCACGTTGGTCACCGGCGGCAGGCCGTGCGCAGCCCGCCGGCGGTTGAGGGGCGCAGCGTAGAGGTCATCCGCCTTCTCGGCGTCGACCCTCCACATGGTCGGGATGTCGGCGCCGGGCGGGAACGGCTTCCCGGGGCGACCCAGCGGCTCGTGGTCGGGTGAGGGCAGGACCCGGGACTGGAACAGCGCGCAGACGTACGGCAGGTCGAGGAGCTCGGCCACCGACGGCCCGCCGGCGGGCATCAGCCCGGTCGCCAGCAGCGCGCCAGCGCCCTCGGCCGAAGGGAGAACGGTGTCAAACCAGTCGTCGACCAGCGCCGCTGCGACTTGGGGGGCCTTGGCCGGGCCGCCGCCTCCGGTCACCAGCTCGCGCACCGACTCCCCGAACGCCACCTGCTCCACCCCGGTGCCGGCCAGCAGGGCGGCGAACTCCTCGTCCGGCGGCGCGCACATCCTCACCTCGGCGCCGAGCTCACGCAGGTGCACCGCGAGCGCCACCAGCGGTTCGACGTCACCGCGCGACCCGTAGGACTGCAACAACACGCGCACTCTTGTGTCTCCCCAGAAAACGCAGGTCGCCCTTCTCGTCAGCGATTCTCCGTCACGACCAAATCCGTGCCGCAAGGCCGGGAGTGCGGCCGGGTGACGAGGTTCTCGATCGGGACGTGCAACCCTGACCTGGGTCCGGGTTTAGCGTGAACGCATGACTGTTGTTCAACCGCTTTTCGACCCCTCTCATGTGCCGGATGCGTGCACGCTGCCAACCACTGAGCAGCCGCTGCGGGTCGCCGAGTTCGACCAGCTGTTTCGGCTCGTCACTGAGCTCGACCGGCCCGATCCGACCCGCCTGCACATGACGCTGCTGCCCGCAGAGCCCGCTGTGGCTGCGCACGCGGCAGAGCTGGCCGCCCGCGAGGCACGCTGCTGCGGCTTCTTCACCTTCACCCTGACCGTTCGACAGTCAGAGCTCCAGATCACCATCGAGACCCCGCCCGCTTATGTCGGCGTCTTGAACGCTCTAGCTGACCGCGTGACGGCTGCCTCCACACGGTGACCGGTCAACGAATGGCTTAGGTGGCCGCGGCCGCTCGCCGTAGAAGGTCACACACCTCATAGCCCACGCTGAAGGCGATAGGCCTGCGCTGCGTGCATCCTCGGCGCCGAACACGGGGCCTGGTTGTCGGCCTTACGAAGCTTCGTGCCGAGAACTCGCCTTCGGCTTTGTGTTCGGGTGCATGTCAACGGCCGATCTGCGCCACTCTCGACTGGTTGCGCCTGAGCTTGCCTGGAGGATGCACTACCTCATCGGAGACGCGCGATTGTGAGCTGCGGAGTGGAACGCTCTCTGGGACACCGGAACATTGAGCAACATGCGGCAGCAACCTGATCGACCATGGAGTTACTGCGGTGATGGACGAGTTGGACGAAAGGCTGCACAGGATCGGGCAGGATCCCTTCCGCGCGAAGTTCCGGCTGCGCGGCCGGGACCGCGCAATCGTCGACCTACGCGGCATCCCCGACCGTCCGCAGACACGCTGAGGAGCTGATCGATGTCCGGCTAGCCCCGGCCGAACCGCGCAACGACGGGCGTCAGACGCCGTATCGCGGACATCCCGTCTTCGTCGCCCAGCACGCCACCGCGACGTGCTGTCGCACGTGCCTGGCGCGATGGCACGACATCCCCTCCGGCCACGAGCTCGACGGCGCCGAGCGCCGGTATGTCGTGGAAGCGATTTGTCGGTGGATCGCGAAACAGTACGTCCACGGCTCCCCGCCGCTGTGACCAGGATGCTGTGACCTGAATGAAGCGCATCGCGACGATCGGCGTTTACGGCTTCACGGCCGAAACCTTCCTCGAGAAGCTCACCGGCGGGGACGTGGGGCTGCTGCTGGACCTCCGCCAGCGCCGCGGCGTCCGCGGCCCCGACTACTCCTGGGCGAACTCGGTGCGGCTCCAGCGCGCGCTCGCCGCGGCGGGCATCGCCTACCGGCACGTCACGGGTTTGGCGCCAACGACCGCGCTGCGCCAGCTCCAGTACCGCGAGGACGACCGTCAGGGTGTGGGCAAGCGCAACCGCATCGCGTTGGCGCATGAGTACGCCGAGCGCTACACCGGTGAGATCCTCGACCCGTTCGACCTCGACGCGCTCGTGGACGAGCTTCCGAACGACTCGGCAACCGCCCTTTTCTGCGTCGAGCGCGACTCGGAGGCATGCCACCGCTCACTCGTGGCTGCGCGTCTGCGTGATGGGTACGGCCTGCCAATCACGGACCTCCGCCCGGGCTGAGTCTGGTCCGCGCGTTGCGCAGGCGTATGCCGCTGAACGCGAGGGCGGTTGCCGTGACCGCGTCCCAGAAGGTCCACAGGTTCGGCAGAATTCTGCCGGTGGTAACGCTGCGTGAGATCACCGAGGACAACCGGATCGCCGTCGAGGCGCTCGCCGTTACCGAGGAGCAGAGCAACTACGTCGCCGGAGTTGCGTGGTCTCTGGCGGAGGCCGCGCAGCATCCCGACGCGAAGCCCTGGTACCGCGCGGTCTACGCCGACAACGCGCCCGTCGGCTTCGTGATGATCAGCGACGGCATCACTGTCGACAACCCCGCATACGTCGGCCCCTACTTCCTGTGGCGGCTGCTCATCGACCGCCGGTTCCAGGGCAGCGGCTACGGCACCGCGACCCTCGACCTCGTCATCGAGCACGTCCGCACCCGACCTGACGCGCAGGTGCTCCTCACGTCGTACGCGGTCGGGCCGACCTCTCCCGTCGGCTTCTACCTGCGGTACGGCTTCCGGCTCACTGGCGACGTGCACGACGGCGAACCCATCCTCGAGTTCAACCTCTACCCCTCCTGACGCGCAGCCGGGCTTGATTCATTGGAGTGGCCGATGTCGGCAGCAAGCTAGGTCTGGCCCGGCGATGGACCGCTGAGCAGTTGCTCCATCGCGGACAGTTCCTCGGCAAACATGTCGCGGCGCTGGTGCGCCCCACACGCGGACATCAGACGCGCGAAATCGGCTGCAGCCTTCGCGATTCGCTGGCTCAGCGCAGATCCTTGCTGAGCACCAAAGTCATCCGTCGCCGCGTACACCCCGGTAGGGGACACGATCGCGTGCAGATAGGAGAACATCGGCCGCAGCGAGTGTTCGAGGACGAGCGAGTGCCGCTCGGTTCCCCCTGTCGCGCCGATCAACACTGGCATGTCTGACAACGACTCCGCGGGCAGCACATCGAAGAACGATTTGAACAGTCCGCTGAACGAGGCGTTGAAGGCCGGCGTGACCGCGATGATCCCGTCAGCGTCGGCAACGGACTCGAACGCGGACTCTAGTGACGCAGCCGCGAGTCCGGTCAGCATCGCGTCCATGATCGGGCGTCCGATCGCCCGAAGTTCCACGAAGGACGACTCGGCGGGCATGTCCAGGGCGGCCAGCTCGGTGCGCACCGAAGCCTCGAGTCGGTCGGCGAGAAGACGCGTCGAGGAAGGATCCCGTAGCCCGCCGCTGATGACCGTCAGTTTGGTGACCACGTCAGGACCCCCTCGGCTCGTGAACAGGCGTTGGTTGCGCTTCGGCAGCACGTTTCGCCGCCAGCAGTGACTGGTGGGTGGGTGCATCCGGGACCTCGGTCGGTCTCCCGACGGCGAACTCCCGGCGCAGCACCGGTACCACTTCTTCCCCAAGAAGGTCCAACTGTTCCAGCACGGTCTTGAGTGGCAGTCCGGCGTGGTCGATGAGGAACAGCTGGCGCTGATAGTCGCCGACGTAGTCCCGAAAGCCCAGTGTGCGCTCGATGACCTGCTCGGGCGAGCCGACGGTCAGCGGTGTCTGAGCAGTGAACTCCTCCAGCGATGGACCGTGGCCGTACACCGGCGCGTTGTCGAAGTACGGTCGGAATTCACGCACCGCATCCTGGCTGTTCTTGCGCATGAAGACCTGTCCACCGAGCCCGACAATTGCTTCGGCGGGAGTGCCGTGACCGTAGTGCGCGAAACGTCGGCGGTAGGTCAGGACCATTCGCTGCGTATGTGACGGCGGCCAGAAGATGTGGTTGGCGAAGAACCCGTCGCCGTAGTAAGCGGCGAGTTCGGCGATCTCTGGCGTGCGGATGGAGCCGTGCCATACGAACGGCGGGACATCGTCGAGAGGGCGCGGAGCGAGCGTGAAGCCCTGCAGCGGCGTACGGAACTGACCCTCCCAGTCGACGACCTCGTCCCGCCATAGCCGGCGCAGCAGACCGTAGTGCTCGACAGTCAGCGGGACCGCCTGACGAATGTCCTGCCCGAACCACGGATAGACCGGCCCGGTGTTGCCCCGCCCAAGCATCACGTCGGTCCGCCCACCGGACAGGTGCTGCAGAACGGCGAAGTCTTCGGCGATCTTGACCGGGTCGTTGGTGCTAATGAGCGTGGTCGAGGTCGACAGGATGATTCGCTCGGTCTGTGCGGCGATGTAGCCGAGCAGCGTGGTCGGTGACGAGGGCACGAACGGTGGATTGTGGTGCTCGCCGGTCGCGAAGACATCCAAGCCGACCTCTTCGGCCTTCTTGGCGATGACGACGGTCGCCCGGATGCGTTCGGACTCACTGGGAGCGCGTCCGGTGGTCGGATCGGATGTCACATCACCGACAGTGAAGATTCCGAACTGCATGCCAGTCACTCCACTACCTCTCCATGACTCTGGGAAATGCATCCACTATTAACTACCTTCTGGCTGGTTCCGTCCCGTTCGACAGCGTGCTGACTGTGCGTGCGGCGCGCCACTGGACGGCGGTCGGTTACCAGTCGCGCTGACGGGTGGTTAGCCGGGCGAATTGAGGCACCGTAGACGTCGACTTCACACGTCCTCTCCAGGGTGTGAGTCATACCAGGCAGCCAATCGCGAGAAGCCCTCGTCGAGGCAGATGTGCGGCATCCAGTCCAGGGCGGCGCGGGTCCGTCGCTGGTCGAACCAGTGCGCGGTCGCCAGCTGTTCGGCTAGGAACCGGGTCATCGGCGGAGTGGAACTGCGCCGGGTCAGGGCCCAGAAGCCCTCGATACCGGCGCCTGCCACCCAGGCTGCCCGGAACGGTACGTGACCTCTCGGGCCAGGAACCCCCGCCGCCTCGCACAACCGCACCAGGATCTCCGCGACTGACCGCGGTTCGCCGTTCGACACGACGAGCGGCTCGCCGTGCACCGGTCCGCACGCGCTGACCGCGGCGGCGAGCGCGGTGGCGGCATTGTCGACGTACGTCGTGTCGATGAGTGCTGCACCGGAGCCGAGTACAGGAAGCCTGCGGGCTCGCGCCCGAGCGACGATCCGGGCGACGAGCTGGGTGTCGCCCGGCCCCCAGACCAGGTGGGGCCGGACGACGAGCACCGCCAGTCCAGGGGAGTCCGCGGCCAGCGCCTCCTGCTCGGCCACGGCCTTGGAACGGGAGTAGTTCCCGCGTGCTGTGTCCGCGTCCGCGGGTTCTGCGCCGACCCCCGACAGGGGTGCGCCGGCGTACGCGACCGACGGCGACGACACGTGCACGAGCCGGCCCACGTCGCCGGACCGGCAGGCGTTGATGACGTTGCGTGTGCCCTGGATGTTCACTCGGGCGTACTCATCCCAAGGGCCCACAACGTCGACCTTCGCGGCGAGGTGGACGATGGCATCGTGGCCTCGCGCCGCACGCCGGACGGCCGCGGGATCAGCAATATCACCGAGCACCTCGGTGCAGGGAAGGCCGGCAGGTCGGCGCTGCAGGACCGTCACGTCATCTCCGCGGTCCAGCAGCGCCTGAGCCGTCGCGCGGCCCAGCATTCCGCTCGCCCCGGTCACCAACACCCTCATGGTGTATGTGGGCGTTGCGATCGCCGGGCCCGACGGGAGCCGGCCAAGATCCGCTCGGCATCTCGGGCAACCTCCTGCCGGTTCACCTTGGAGGCGTGCCGGATGTCGACCGGGAGTCGCCCCGCCACGAGCACGGCCGCAACGTCCACGCCGGCTACCCGCCGGACCGCGTCGGCCAGCTCCGTATCGGCCGGTGTCAGATCGGCCCGTCTACCGGTAGCGGCGGACAGCCGACCGGTCCGGCGCCTGCGACGTGCCGGGGCCCAGTCCGCAGGCACGACCACGGCGACAACCACCTGCGTTCCGGCCGGCCCACCCCCGACGACAGCGGCGGCACCGATGCCGTCGAGCCGCTCGATGCGTTGCTCGATGCCGACCGGCGTCACCACACCGTGGGCGGTTCGGATGAGGTGTGGCAGGCGGCCCTCGATCCATAGCCGCCCCTGGGAGTCCAGATGCCCGACGTCACCGGTGCGGTGCCAGCCGATGTCGCGGGATGCCGCCCGTTCGGTGGCCCACAGCGCGTCATACCGGTCCTTGACGTGCCCGGCGCGAACACAGATCTCGCCAGTCCGCTCCGGGCAGGCGCTCAGCGGTCCGTCGGCGATCCCCGATGCCGACAACGGACTCACCCGCACCTCGACACCGGGCAGTGGCCTGCCGACGCACACGCCCTCGCCGGGTCCGGCCGCATCGATCTCGGCCGCGGAGACGTCGGTGACCGGCAAGACCTCGGTCATCCCGTACGGCGTGTGCGCCTCGGCGCCCGGCAGCACTTCTCGCAACGAGTGCAGCAAGGACGCCGGGACTGGGGCGCCAGCCGACATGAGCAGCCGGATCCTGGCCAGGGTCTCACGCTGCCGTGTCGACAGCGCCGCGGCGGTGGCGGCCACGCGGCGCAGCGCTGCCGGAGAGGCGAACACGACGGTCGCGTCGATCGCTGCCGCGGCGTCGGCAAGGGCCGACGCGGTGAGCGTCCCGGGCGCGGTCACGTCGATGTCCGGAACGGAGGAGCCGATGCCCAGTGCGGGCCCCAGGAGGGCGAACGGAGCGAACGCAGCGACCAGTCGGTCATCCCGCGTCAGGCCGTACGTCGATCGGACCAGCTCCAGTTGCGCCAGGACCTGGCGATGGGTGTAGACGACACCCTTGGCGGGACCGGTGGCACCCGATGTGAAGACGACCGCGCAGTCGTCGTCGACGGCCACCTCGACGGGTACCGCCGACTGGGTCGTGCGGCCGAGGGTGGCGAGCTCCGTCAGGTCGTGCTCGGCGCCCAGAGCACGCCTCCCCTTCACGCGCGTGCCGCCGGCCGCGATGCGCGAACCGGGCAGCCGCATCAACCGTGCGGCAACGAGTCCTTGTCCGCTACCAATGACGTGATCGACTGCTGCGCCACGCAGGGCCCGGCGCATCCCGGAGAAGCCAAGACCCTTGTCAGCGACGACGATGACAGCACCGGCGCGCCACACCGCGTAGACAGCTGCGGTGAGATCGGCCGAGGGCGGCAGGAGCAGGGCGACCCGGTGTCCGCGGCGGACACCGGCGATCGCAAGTCCCGCGGCGAGCTCGTCGACGCGCCGGGCTAGCTGGGCCCAGCTCGTCGTGGTCCCACCGACCTCGACGACCGCGGGCGACTCGTCACCCGACCGCTCGGCGAGGGCCGACCACAGCCGAGAGCGCGGCGACGCCTCGGCCGTGGCCGTCTCGATGTCTGCTGTCGCACCGGGGCTTCGATCGAGGTCTGCCAGCCACTGCGCCACCGCCTCGGCATACTGCGGCGCATCTTCTGGGAGCAGGTGGGAGGCGCCCTCGTAGCGGTGCAGCTGGGCCTGCGGCAATCGCTTGCGCACCTCGGCCAGGTACCTGTCGGCGAAGACCGGGTCGCGAGGTCCCCACAGAAGTAGCGCGGGCACGTCGACCGAGCGAATCCCCGCCTCGATGGCGTCCAGGGCCGGCCGGGACGGGTGGTCGATGGCGAAGGGGATGTCGGCGACGAAGTCGCCCACGGACTGCCGTCGGTCGGCCGAGCGGTACGGAGCGGCGAAGGCCCGGCGGACGGCTGCCGGGAGCGCCGGCCGCGACATGAGGGTCGCGGCGTACACGAAGGCGGGTGTGCGCACGGTGACCGCATGGCGCAGGAAATGCGTGCTGGCCAGCCGGATGATGGCTGGCCCCCGATCATCGGCGGGCTGTGCGATTGCCGTGTTCGTGAGGACGACGCCGCGGAGCTGGTCACGATGGGCGAGCGCCCATCCCAGCGAGATGATGCCGCCCCAGTCGTGCCCCACCGTTACCACGAGTCCAGTGATGCCGAGAGCAGACGAGAGGTCGCCCAGGTCGGCCACCCGTTGCGGCAGTGTCCTCGGCGAGGTCAGTCGCTCGGACCACCCCATGCCGAGCTGGTCCGGCGCGACGACCCGCCAGCCCGGCGGCGCCGCTACGAGCAACCGGCGCCACAGGTAGGACCAGGTGGGGTTCCCGTGAACGCATAGCAGAACACCCACCGGGTCGGGAACGCCGTTGTCGAGGACGTGCCAGGACCGCGGCACACCGGCCGCGTCGACGACGGTGATGTGCCGGGACCAGGCCGGGTCCAGGCCGGGCAGGTCGACCGGTACGTGCGGGACGTGGGTCGCTCTCACCAGGCGATCTCGAGGCAGCATGCGTTGAGCCCTGAGCCGATCCCCATCAGCAGGACCCGGTCACCGTCCAAGAGATCGTCGAGCTCGCCGGCGAGGGTGAACGGTACCGACGCCGGGCCGATGTTGCCGCGCTCCGGAAAGGTCAGCGGCACCCGCGCGGGGTCGATGCCGAGCCGGTCGCAGATGGCCTCTGTGTGGATCTTGGACACCTGGTGGATGACGTAACGGCTCAAGCCCTCCGACCAGTCAAAGTCCTGCGCTGCCTCAGTCCACAGGTCGTCGGAGAGTTGGAGCCCGGCGTCGAGGAGCCCCTTGAGGTCGGTGTGCATGCCCTCGTTGTCGCCGATGCACAGCTGGTGGTGGCCGGTGCCCGCGCGACTGACCGCCGCGACCATCCGGTGCCCCTCGGGGTGCCGATCCGCGGGGCCTAGCACCATCGCCGCTGCACCCGAGCCGAGGGTGAGTGTTGCGAACTGCGACATCACGTCCCGGGCGGTGACGCCGGGCCGACACAGGTTGCTGATGGTGAGCTCCTGAATGGCCCGGCTGTCCTCACCATTGACGATCAGTGCGTAGTCGACGAGTCCGGCGTCGATCATGGCACCGGCCATCTCCATGCCGTTGACGAACCCGAGGCAGGCGTTCGTGACGTCGAAGTTCTGGCACGAGCTGGGCAAGCCAAGGGCGTGGTGCACCGCGGTCGCCGTGGCCGGCTCCAGGTGCTGCCGGCTCACCGAGGTGTTGATCATGATGCCGATGTCGCCAGGGTCGATGCCGCTTTCGCTGATCGCCTTGGCGCCCGCCATGGCCGCGCCATCGACGAAGGTCACGCCCGCAGGCCACCAGCGGCGCTCGCGGATGCCGACGAGTCGCTCGAGCAGGCCCGGTCGCAGGCGCACTCGCTGGTACGTCTCCGCAAGTCGTTCGTCGATGGCAGCAGACGTGACCACCTCAGAGGCGTCCGCCGTGCTGACCGTCAGGATCGCGGTGTTGGTGAAACGGTGCGTTGTATTACCACGCATCAGCAGCTTCCCGTCGAGTGCAGGTCGGCTCCCATACTCGTACGGCGCCACAAGAACACTGAATTACCCAGTCCCGGCGGTGGTATGCCGCTGGTGATCCGACGCCTCGGAACGCGGCCGGTCTACGGTTCATGCGGTGAGGGTTCGGCTCGAGCAACACGAAGACTTCTCGGCGATTCGAGCCCCGCATGTGGCGGCCTTTGGAGTCCCTGGCGAGGTTCTCGGGCATGTGATGTTCAGTCGCAGCCTGCTGGACGCTCCTCGACGGTTGGTGGACGTGCAGGTGCTGAGTCCCCTTGCTGTCCTTCCCGCCTGGCAGCGGAAAGGCATGGCGGCTGTGCTGGTTCGACGAGGTCGCGAGCTCATGGCCGAACGGGATGTGCCGGTGGTGTTCGTGGAAGGGCCGCCCGCCTACTACTCGAGCTTGGGATTCGCGCCCGGCGCGGCTCAAGGCTTCCGCAAGCCGTCTCTGCGGATACCGGGCGCGGCTTTCAGGCGATCCGACTACCGGCGTACGAGGCGTGGATGTCCGGAACGCTCGTCTATTCGGACACCCTTTGGCGACACGATGCCGTCGGCCTACGCGATCCGCTCTAGCGCGGCGCGACGCGGGTAGGAAGCTAACACCATGACGTCTGCCGCAGCCCCGGACGTGAGCACGCAGCTGTCGGCGTGGACGCCATTGCGCATCTTTGCTTTCCGGGCCTTGTGGATCGCACAACTGGCCGGCATGACCGGTACCTGGATGCAGACGGTGGGAGCGCAGTGGCTGCTCGTGGATGAGCCCAACGCGACGACGCTGGTCGCGCTCGTGCAGACGCTGAGCATGCTGCCGGTGCTGGTGCTCGCGTTGCCGTCGGGCGTGGTCGCGGACTCGTTCGACCGCCGTCGCTGGCTCGTTATCGTGCAGTGCTGTTCGTTCGTCGTTGCGCTGGCATTGACCGTGCTGACGGCACTCAGTCAGGTCTCCCCAGCGCTGCTGCTGACGTTCACGTTCCTGCTCGGCTGTGGCGCGGCCCTCACCCTGCCGGCGTGGCTGGCACTCATTCCGGACATCGTGCCGCGCGATCAATTGCCCGCGGCTGCGGCGCTCGGCGCCATCAGTATCAATGTGGCGCGCGCTGTCGGACCGGCCGCGGCGGGCGTGCTGATTTCTCTCGCGGGTGTGCCGATCGTCTTCGCCATCAACGCGCTCTCGTACGCTGCCGTAGCGGTCGCGCTGCTCGTCTGGGGCCCACGGCCCGCGGTGTGCGGAGACATCCCGGAGCGGTTCGGGCCGGCGCTGCGGGCAGGAGCGCGCTACATCAGGCACTCACTCGTCACTCGACGCATCCTGTTGCGCTCGGCCCTCTTTGTTCTGCCAGGCGCCGCACTCTGGGCGTTGCTTCCCCTGGTCGCGACGCAGCGACTCGGGCTGGACGCGACGGGGTTCGGATTCCTCCTGGGCGCGCTCGGCGTCGGCGCGGTCGCGGGCGCGCTGGTCATGCCGAAGCTGCGGCCGTATGTCACGGCCGGCCAACTGGTCGGTGGCGCCAGCGTGCTCTACACGATCGCCCTGCTCACCCTGGCCTTCGTGGAGAACCTGCCACTGATCGTGGTCGTGCTCTTCTTTGCCGGGGCGGCTTGGCTCGCCGTGCTCTCCAGCCTGGGTGCCGCAATGCAGATGTTTCTCCCGGCGTGGGTGCGTGCGCGCGGCCTGTCGGCGCACACGGTCGTGTTCGTGGGTGGACAGGCAGTGGGGGCGTTGGTGTGGGGGTTGCTCGGCCAGTACGCGGGACTCGGGGTGGCCCTGATCGCGGCGGGGGTCGTCACGGCGGTGGGCGCTGCCACCCTCGCGGTGTGGCCCCTCATCGACGCTTCACAACTCGACCGCAGCACGGTCTCGTGGTGGAAGGAGCCCAAGCTCGCCTTCGAGCCCGACCCAGACGAAGGGCCGGTCCTGGTCAGCCTGACGTACTCCGTGGAGCCTGACCGCGCTGACGCGTTCCTTGCCGCGATGGAGCAGGTACGCCGCTCACGGCAGCGCACCGGCGCCATGAGGTGGGGCCTCTACCAGGACGGTGAGGATCCGCGTCGCTTCGTCGAGGCCTACCTCGTGCCGTCCTGGCAGGAGCACCTGCGCCAGCACACCGACCGCCTGACCGGTGCCGATCAGGAGCTCGAACAACAGGCGGTGGCCCTGGCTGACGGTCCTCCCGACGTTGCCCACCTCTTTCGCGCTCCCCGGGACGCTTGAGCGCTTTCTCGTTCAGGCCTGGGCAGCCTGCGCAGGTTGGTCGGCGAAGTGGGGCATCACTTCTTCGGCGAGCAGTGTCAGCTGTTCCTCGACGGTGGGGACGCCGTCGACCGTCTGCCCGGTGAACGCTTTGACGAGTGAGGCATCGGTGATCGCGGCGATGAAATGGTTGACGCCCGTGCCCTCGAGCTCCGATCGAATCTTGGTGGTGACCTCCTCGGGCGTTCCCGAGAAGGACAGCCGGTCGGCGAGCTCGGGGCTCGTGAGCTCGATGCCCTTGGCCAGGTCGCCGGCCCCGATGGCTTCGATGATGGGTGTTAGCTCGGCCGGGTCGACGCCGTTGCGTTCGAGCTGCTCGTGCGGCATCGACGAGGCATAGATGCCGACCATCGATCGGGCGGCTTGCTTCGCCGCGGCCGAGTCACGTCCGACAGATGTCACTACCCAGGCGGCGAAGTCCATCTCGTTCGGGTCCTTGCCGGCCCGCTCGGCACCAGCGCTGAAGTGCTCGAACGCATAGTCGTACGCCGATCGGGTGTAGCTCAGCGCGTGATGGCAGCCGTCGGAGAACTCACCAGCCACCTCGAACGACTTCGGACCGCGCATGGAGCCGATCTTCACCGGAAGGTGATCCTGCACCGGACGGGCGAACGTGAAGAGTCCCTTGTAGGTGAAGAACTCGCCGTCCTGGGTGATGGCTCCGTCGTCGAGCAGGGTGCGGATGACCGCCACGCCTTCCTTCACCCGGGACAATGGCTTGGTCTTCGCCCACTCCACGTCGTACTGGGCAAGGAGGCCGAAATTGCCGGACCCCACGACGACCTCGGCGCGACCGTCGGTGAGCTCGTCGAGGGTGGCGGCCGCCTGCGCGATCAGCGTCGGCTCGCGGAGCACCACGCCGGACACGCTCGGCCCGAACCGGATGCTGTTCGTGTCCTTGGCGGCTGCGGCAAACAGCAGCCACAGGTCCTTGTGCCACGTCTCGTCCGCGGCATAGCAGGCGTAGTAGCCCAGCTCATCCGCGAGTGCGATGGCGCGCAGCGACTCCGACAGCGGGTAGTCGGGGAGCAACACGTAGCTGAAGCGCACGACGTCCTCCATCCCTGTGGTGGCGTGGGGTGGAAGCAAGCTACTGCCTCCGGGTGCCGCGGCGCTGCCCCTCGCATTGACCAGTTCGGCGGCAACGGTCAGGCTGCGGACATCGGCTGCCGCACTGGCGAAAGGGGAAGCCCGTGACCACTGTGGACCCGCGTACGGAAGCGGCAGGAGACGGCGACGGGCAGGCGGCCTTCGTCGACCGGTGGCGGGAGAACGCGTACAACTGCTTCTCGTCCGGTCACAAGTTCTGCCGCGAGGTCTGCCCGGTCATGCAGGTGACCCGCAACGAGAACCACACCCCCACCGCCTTCCACGCCAACGTCGTCGCGATGGACAAGGGGTTACTCGACATCGCCGACGTCGCCGACGACTACGTGCACTGCACGCAGTGCGGCGGGTGCGAGATCCGCTGCCCGAACACGCTGTTCGTGGGCGACTTCTATCAAGCCCGGACAGAGACGGTGAAGGTGGTACGAGCTGCTCGGGCGCTGCTCGTCGACAAGGGGCTCGACCGCGAGGGCTGGAAGATCTGGAACTCGCGTACCCGCGAGCTCGGCAACGAGCCCGTGCTCGATATGACCGGCGACGCCCCGCAGGGCCAGGACAACGTACGTGACTGGGCCGACGGCCTCGACATTCCCATCGGCGGCGAGACGATCCTGTTTGCTGACTGCGAGGCGGCGTTCTACCGCACGTCCAACACGCGCGCGACAGCCCAGGTGCTGCAGCAGGCCGGCGTCGAGTTCGGCCTGATGAACGAGCAGTGGTGTTGCGGCGGTCCCGCTGCCGAGATGGGGTACGTCGAGCAGTCGCGAGCGTTCGCCGAACATAACCTCGCCGACTGGCGTGCCTCGGGCGTGAAGCGTGTCATCGCCATCGAGCCGCATGACTACGTCCACTTCACCGAGGATTATCCGGCGTACTTCGGCGCCGACTTCGATATCGAAGTTGTGCAGATCGTCGAGCTCGTTGCCGACCTCATTCGAGAAGGACGGCTCAAGCTCACGAAGCCGATCGAGAGAACCGTGACGTACCACGACCCCTGTCGACTCAACAAGCGCAAGAACATCCATGCGGCGCCGCGATTCATCCTGCAGGCCATTCCGGGTCTGACGTTCTACGACGTAGACCACGTAACGCAGTGGTCGTACTGCTCCGGTGGCGGTGGTGGCCTACCGATCGAGAAGCCAGAGATCACCGCGGAGATCAGCAAGCGGAGAGTGGCGCGCGCCCGCGAGCTCGGCGTCGACATGCTCGTCAGTGCGTGCGTGTGGTCAGAGCGACCGCTCGCCACTGCTGGGAACGACGCCGGCATCGAGGTTGCCGACATCATCGAACTGGTCGCGGAGTCCGCTGGGATCGACGTCGGTGGTCGGCGGGGCGCCTCCGAGCCGGTGGACGCCGGAGTGACGCCATGACCGTCATGTCGGTGGATGCTGCGGTGGTCGATGACCTCGAGGCGATCCTCGGCGAGCCCGGTGCGGTGCTCACCAACATCTCCAGCCGGACCAACAGGGCGCGCGTGCCGGCACCGTTCCCCGTGCACCGCTGGGCCGAGTACACGCCGGCAGCAGTAGTGCTACCGCGAACCGCTGCACAGGTGTCCGAGATCGTGAAGCTTGCCAATCGGGCGCGCATCCCACTGGTGCCTCGTGCGGGAGGTACCGGACTGAACGATGGTGCGGTGCCGCTACGCGGCGGCATCGTCGTCGACGTCAAGCGCATGAACCAGATCCATGAGGTCGACCTGGTCGACCGGACGGTCACGGTCGGACCGGGCATCAACATGCTCAAGCTCAACGAGGAGCTCAAGCAGTACGGCGTCTTCTATCCCGACACTCCGGCGTCGTATCCGTGCTCACTCGTCGGTGGACGGATTGCGTGTAGCGGATTCTCGTTGTTGGGCAGTCGGTTCGGCCATACGCGAGACCTTGTCGTCTCGTTCGAGATCGTGCTGCCGACTGGCGAAATCATCCGGGTCGGCGACGGTGGCGGGAAGAAGATTCGCAAGTCGTCGACGGGCTTTCACCTCAAGCAACTGTTCATGGGCCACCAGGGAACGCTCGGCATCGTCACCGAGGCGACGCTGGAGCTGGTGCCGCGGCCGCAGGCTGAGTTTGCTGCGTTCTTCGCGTTCGGCGACTTCCTGCAGGCGTATCGGACGTGCCAGGACATCACCACGTCCGGGATCGCCACGCTCGCCGGGACGGTGCTGTTCGACGAGAAGAAGATCGAGTATCTGCGTCGTGACGACGAGGCATTCATTCCGATGCCGGAGTGGGTGAACAGCATTGTCGCCGTCGCTGCATACGGCACTCGCGCGGAGACCGAAGCAGCATCGAAACTGTTGATGGACCTGGGCCGACGGCAAGGCGGGCGCTATACCGGCGACGAGATGGCATTGGGCGACTGGGCGTCCCGTCACGACCGCTATGCCACGCCACTGCACGGACGGCTGCTCGACGGGCAGGTGGCACCGATGTCGTGGCACTGCGAGGACGCGTCGCTGACCACGAGCGTACTGCCACAGGTGCGCGAGGAGTGGCATGCGATCGCCCGGCGCTATATCGACCGGTACGGCATCTTCGACGACTGGGGGATGTACTTCTACACCGGCGCCGCCTACAAGCCATGGGCCGACTGGCTCGTCGAGATCGACATCGGCATCTTCGAGGAGCGCCTCGACGACGAGAACTGGGCGGGCTGGATCGACTTCAAGTCGGAGATCACCGAGGTGACGCTGAAGTACGGCGGCTCGATCTCGAACTGCCACGGATCCACCCGAGTCGGCGACGCCGAACACGTACCGGAGGAGATGGGCGGTGGCTGGGACGTGATGAAGAAGATCAAGCGCGTCCTCGATCCCAACAACATCATGAACCCCGGCAAGCAGATGCTCGATCAGTCGTACGAGGACGTGTGACGCATGGAGTCGTTCATCTACAAGCGCGAGTACGTCCGCCCGACGGCGCGACGCATCTCCGACGGTGTGATCATGCGGATCGACCACGTCTACGAGGTGGACCCCGAGCTGATGACGGAGGCGTTCCACCAGCAGGACATGCCGCTGTGGGACACCGAGCGCATCGTCAGCAGCCGCAACGACCACCTGTCGTGGATGCACGAGCACTTCGCCGACGAGACCCTCGTCGCGGGCGAGCCGGTCGAGCTCGAGATGGGACCGGGCAGTCCGGCGACGGCGTTCCCCGAGGCTGCTGACGAGCCGAACGTCGAGCCGGCGAGCCACCCACCGCCACGGCGCTGACGGGTTTGGTCAGTCGTCGATGGGCGCGTTGAGCTCGGTGCGGAGCTCGTGGGGGTCCATCTCTGGAGACGGTTCGGTGACATAGACCTCCCACCACAACGGTTGCGGCGTGAGTCCGGTCTCGCCCACCCACGCCCGCAGCTGCTGCCACGACGCATCCAGACCGTCGAAGTTGCCTCGGTGGACCACACGGGCGACGCGTCCGGCTGGGAGCGAACCCGGCTGGACGTCGCCATCGGGACGTACCTCGCTCTCGGTGGGGTAACCGATCTCGAGATCGACGACGTCGTCGGAGGCGTCTCGGTACAGACCAAAGGCGGGTCCCGTTGTCCGCACGCCCTGAGCTTCCAAGGTTGCGCTCAACGTCGAGAAGGACCTATCGAAGAAGTTCCTCAGCTCGTCCGGTGCGACCCGGCCGCGGACGACGGCGGTGGTCACCGAAGGGACGGTGACGAGTTCAGGTACGGCGCCGTTCATGCGTGCTCCTCGTTGGTAGGGCTGCGTTGCTACGACCGCACCGGCTCCACATTCTCATCGCCGCGAACAGTGGGTGTGAATGCTCGCCATTGAGCGGGTAGAGCATCCCGCAACACGGAAGGAGCGTGACATGGCCGATCTGCCGGCGAAGAAGCGCGAGGAGCTTCCCGCCAAGGACTTCGGGTTGCCGGAGAAGGCGCGGACCAAGGGCGCGAAGAAGGAGTCTGGCAACTATCCGATGCCGGACAAGCCGCATGCCCGCAACGCCAAGGCGCGCGCGGCCCAGCAGGAGAAGGCGGGCAACCTGACCAAGAAGGAACGCGAGAAGATCGACCGCAAGGCAGACAAGAAACTCGACGAGTAGGGGGAGGTCCTGCGACGGCGATACGGCCTACAGGAGGGTCAGCTCGTCGTCGCGGAGTAGGCGGAACCAGCGCGCGCCATACCCCTCGAGGGCCACCTCGGCGCTGCCGCCCTCCTTCACCTCGATCACGTCGTCCAGGTCGAACAGGTTGACGAGCCTGGCGCCGGGCTCGACGTCGGGAAGCGCCAGCGGCACAGTGACGTCGGCATCCGCAAGGTTGTGGCAGAGCACGAGCGTGCCCGCCTCCCAGTCGCTTCGCTGCGCGAGCACGGACGGGATCTCGTGCTCGAGGACCGTCGACGTGCCCCAGGAGAGCTCGGGACACTCGCGGTAGCGCTCCAAGCGCTGCCGCATCCAGCTCAGCAGCGAGTTGGCGTCGTGCCGCTGATCGCGGACATTGACGCGATCCGGTCCGTACTCGCCGTCGGGGAAGGGACGGCTCAGCTTGCGTGGATCTGCTGACGTGAAGCCCCCTGACGGTCCGGGCTGCCACTGCATCGGCGTGCGGACGGCCATCCGCCCGGGCAGGTCGAGGTTTTCTGCCATGCCGATCTCCTCGCCATAGAACAGCGTGGGTGTCCCAGGCAGGCCGAGCACGAGGCTGTACGCGAGGCGGATGCGACGCTGGTCGCCGCCGAGCATCGTCGGTAGCCGTCGACGCAGACCTCGGCCGTACAGCTGCATGTCCTCCCCAGGACCGAATGCGGCGAAGATCTCCTGCCGCTCCGCGCCACTGAGCTTGTCCAGCGTGAGCTCGTCGTGGTTGCGCGCGAACACCGCCCACTGCGAATCGGGCGGCACGACGGTGCGCCCCTTGAGCGCCGTACGCAATGGTCCGGCATCGCCGCGAACGAGCGAGAGGTATGTCGCCTGCATCGTCACGAAGTCGAACAGCATGTTGAGCTCGTCGCCGTCCTCGTCGCCGAAGAACGCGCGTGCCTCTTCGTGGGACAGGTTGACCTCGCCGAGCAGGATGGCGTCACCACGTCGGCGGGTGAGGAAGGCCCGCAGGTCATGGAGATAGTCGTGCGGATCCGGCAGCTCCTCGACGCCGCCGACGATGCCGGCGGTATCGATGAGGAACGGGACGGCGTCGACGCGGAACCCGGACAGCCCGAGCTCCATCCAGAACCCCATGACCTTGGCGATCTCGTCGCGGACGTGTGGATTCGCAACGTTGAGGTCGGGCTGCGACTTGTAGAAGCGGTGCAAGTAGTACTGGCCGGCCTTGCGGTCACGGGTCCAGATACTCGATTCCTGGTCGGGGAAGACGACGTCCCCCGGTTTCTCGGGGCCCGGCTTGTCGCGCCAGACGTACCAATCGCGAAACGGCGAGTCGGGTGAGGAACGCGCCGATTGGAACCACGGGTGCTGCGCACTGGTGTGGTTGACGACGAGGTCAGCGATGACGCGCATGCCGCGATCGCTCGCCGTCCGGACAAACTCGACGAAGTCGCCCAGGGTGCCGAGCCGCGAGTCGACGGCGTAATAGTCGGTGATGTCGTAGCCGTCATCGACGTCGGCCGTCGGGAAGAACGGCATCAGCCAGATGACGGTGATGCCGAGATCGCGCAGGTAATCAACACGTTGGGACAGACCAGCGAAATCACCAATGCCGTCACCGTTGCTGTCGGCAAATGTCTGCACGTCCAGGCAGTAAATGACCGCGTTCTTCCACCACAGGTCCGCGGTGTCCGTGACCCTCACGGCGAGCCCAACTCGGGCAGGACCTTGGCGCCGAAGACGTCGATGAACTCATCGTCCTCGCCGACGGGATGCAGATACAGCTCCTCGAAGCCCAGCTCCTGGAACTCGCGCAGCTGCTGGGCGAGCCGACCTGGGTCGGACGAGACGAGTACGTTGCGTGCGACCTCCTCCGTAGGGACGTACCGCGTGGCGTCCTCGAACTGCTGTGGCAGCTCGAGCTCCCACGCGAGACTGGTCGGCAGGCAGTTGCTGCGCCACTTGTCGTACGCCACCGCCAGGGCGGTGTCGTCGTCGTGGGCCCACGACAGGTGAACCTGCAAGTGCAGCTTCCCTCGACCCCCGGCGTTTCTGTATGCCGCAATGACCTTGCGGAGGGCATCGAGCGGTTGGTTGACCGTGATGAGACCGTCAGCCCACTCGGCCGCCCACTCGGCGGTTTCGGCGCTGATCGCGCCGGCAACCAGGCCTGGCGGCTCGTCGGGCAAGGACCAGACCCGCGCCCGGTCGACGACGATGAGGCCGCGGTGCGACACCTCCTCGCCGCGCCACAGCGCCCGCATCACGTCGACGCACTCGCGCAGCCGTGCCATCCGCACGTCCTTGGTCGGCCAGGGGTCGCCGGTCACGTGCTCGTTGAGCGCCTCACCGCTGCCCAGCGCTACCCACGGGAAGCGTCCAGGGAACATGGCCGCGACGGTGGCGATCGCCTGCGCCGAGATGACCGGGTGGTAGCGCTGTCCCGGCGCGTGAAATGCGCCCATCGGCACGTGGTCGGTCGCCTGCAGGGCGGCGCCGAGCCAGGTCCAGGTGTAGCCGGAATGCCCCTGGCTCGCGCTCCACGGCGCCAGATGGTCGGAGCACATCACCGCATCGAACCCCGCCTGCTCGGCGTGGACAGCGGAGTCGCGCAGGTCGCGCGGGTGGGCTTGCTCGTGCTGGGCATGGAACCCGATCACCGGCATGCAGCGCTCCTACCCCTCGATGCCGTCGTCTCAAGCCTGCTCCAGCTCGGCATGATTCGTGACCGCACTCGACGAGCGATCGTTGCTCACGTGCTCGATGACTTTCGCGCCCGCGCCGCATGAAGGATCATTCGCGTCGAGCGACCGGTGAGACGGGAGGAAGGTTCGATGGAACGAGAGGACGTGGAGTTCCTCAGCGAGGGCACCGTCGTTCGCGGCTGGTTCTACCGGCCGGACAGGCCCGGCCCATATCCCGCAGCCGTCCTCGCCGGGGGCTGGTGTTACGTCCGCGAGCTCGTGATGCCTTACTACGCAACGGAGTTCGCCGAAAACGGCGTGGCTGCCCTTGTCTTCGACTATCGCAACCTGGGTGTCTCGGACGGCGAGCCACGGCAGCACCTGGATCCATGGATGCAGATCACCGATTACCAGAATGCTCTCAGCTACCTCGAGACTCGCGACGACGTCGACGCGACGCGACTAGGGGCTTGGGGAATCTCCTATTCGGGCGGTCACGTCATCGTGCTGGCGGCCATTGACCCTCGCGTCAGTGTGATCGTCAGCCAGATCCCGGTTGTCGACGGCTACGAGAACATGCGGCGCGTTCACGGCACGATGGGTTACCGGGAGCTGTGGGCGCTGATTCTCGACGACCGCAACGCTCGATACCGCGATCCCGATGCGCGAAAGTACATCCCGCACGCGACGGCGCAGCCGGCTCAGGATCTCTCGACCTGGCCGTTCCCGGAGACCTACCACACGTTCAAGGCACTCAAGGAGTCAGAGGCGCCGCTCTACCAGAACAGCAGCACGGTTGAAGCCGTCGACCTGCTGCTTCGCTACGACATCATTCCTTTCGCGCGGCGGGTGTACGACACGCCGACTCTCATGATCGTTGCGGAGGGTGACGACCTCACCCTGTGGGATCTGGAGATCGGCGCGTACAACACACTTCCCACGGCAAAGAAGCGTCTCCACGTTCTTCCGCATACGACGCACATGACGCTCTACAGCGACCGCAACAAGCTGGCCATCGCGGCTGACCAGGCGTCCCGCTGGTTCGTCGAGCACTTGAACCCCGCCTAGGCGACGGTCCTGCAGAGCGGACCGTGTGTCGCTACGTCCGGGAAGGTGGTTGCTGCGATGGTTTCGCAGACAGTTCCCCTGACGCCGCTGAGCTTTCTCCGCAGGTCGGCTGACGTTTTCTCGAGCGATGTCGCCGTGGTCGACACCGGAGGGGATCTCATCTCCTACGCCGAGCTAGGGGCGCGGGCAGCACAACTCGCCGACGCGCTCCGTGCAGCGGGCGTGAATCCCGGCGATCGTGTCGCCGTGCTGGCGGCCAATACGAGCGACCTGCTGACCGCCCACTTCGGTGTCCCGGGAGCCGGGGCAATCCTGGTCGCGCTCAACACGCGACTCGGTCCGTCGGAGTACACCTACATCCTCAATCACAGCGGCGCCCGGATCCTCCTCGTCGACAGCGCGCTGGCCCCGGCCATCGCTGCAGTGCGCGACTCTGTGTCGTCGGTTCTGCAGCTCGTAGAACTTGGCGAGGGGTCGGCGCTCAGCGACTTCATGCCGTATGCGGCGTGGGTTGCGCAAGCCTCGACCGGACCGGGACTCGTCAGTCCTGCAGACGAGAACGAGCCGATCGCTGTCAACTACACCAGCGGGACGTCGGGCAGACCGAAGGGCGTCGTCTATACCCACCGGGGGGCGTATCTCAACTCTCTCGGCACTGCGATCAGCTTCGGCTTGACGAGGGAGTCGAGGTACCTCTGGACGCTACCGATGTTCCATTGCAACGGTTGGTGCTTCACCTGGGGGGTCACTGCCGTCGGCGGCCAACACATCTGCATGTCGAAGATCGACTATGGCGATGTGCTGCGCATCATTGCCGAACGACGGGTCACTCATTTCTGTGCTGCACCCGTCGTCCTCAACGGGCTGGTCAATCATGCGGACTCGCGGTCGGTCCGATACTCCCAGCGAGTCAAGGTGGCGACCGGCGGCTCTCCTCCCTCACCCGCCACCATCAGCAAGGTACGGGCGATGGGGATGGAGCTGACGCATCTGTACGGATTGACGGAGACGTACGGACCATCCCTCATGTGCGAGCCGCAGGCCATCTGGTCGTCGTACGACGACGCCGCGCTTGCGGCGACCATGGCACGCCAAGGTGTAAGGACCGTGACGGTCGAGAACGTGCGCGTCGTCGATGCTGACTTCCGTGACGTCCCGCCCGACGGGATCAGCGTCGGGCAGATCGTCGTACGTTCCAACAGCGTGATGGCTGGCTACCTCCACGACGACGCGGCGACGAGTGCCGCTCTGCACGATGGCTGGCTGCTCACCGGCGACCTCGCAGTCGTCCATGCAGACGGCTACATCGAGATTCTCGATCGCGCCAAGGACGTCATCATCACCGGCGGTGAGAACGTCTCGTCGGTCGAGGTCGAGAATGTCTTGATGAGCGTGCCCGGCGTTCTCGAAGCCGCCGTCGTCGGACGCAGCGACGAGACCTGGGGCGAGGTTCCCGTCGCTTTTGTGACGCTCCTCGACGATGCCGATGTCAGCGCTCAGGACCTGGTGGAACATGTCCGTTCCCAGCTGGCGCACTTCAAGGCGCCGAGGGACGTCATCTTCACCACGTTGCCGAAGACATCGACGGGGAAGATCCAGAAATCGGTCCTCCGAGAGAGGGTGCGCCGATCACCCGAGGCACCGACCTCGTGACCCTGGCCCCTTGACGAACATCCGGGTCCGTGCTGTTAAGTGTCACTGCTCACAGCTCACCCCCAAGGAGCTGCCGGTGCATCTTCCAGACGGTCGCGGCCACCTGACCTACAGCACGCTCGTCCACCCAGGGGACACCTGGGCCGAGATGTGGGACAGCCTCACGACGTATGCGCCGCTGGTGAAGCAGAACGTGTCCCCGAACGCGGCTTTCGGGGTCTCCCTGCGGATCTCCGGCGCGTCGGCGGTCACGCTTGCCGAAAGCGAAGCAGAACGTGCTCGGCTGCGCGAATTCCTCCGCGCCGAGGACCTGTACATCTACACGGTGAATGCCTTTCCGCACGGTCCGTTCAAGGGTCGCCGGGTCATGGAGGACGTGTACGAGCCCGACTGGGCCACGGAGGAGCGCGTCCGCTACACGATGGCGGTTGCCGACGTGCTCGCCGACGTGGTCGACCCGAGTATCGAGCCGGCCATCCAGACGGCTCCGCTCGCCTTTCGGGCGAATGTCTCGGGACCCCCGTACGTCACCGCCTTAACCCATAACCTGCTGCGCGTCGTCGCTCACCTCATTGACCTCGAGCAGCGAACGGGCCGTCGAGTCAAGGTTGCGCTGGAGCCCGAACCCTTCTGCTTCCTCGAGACGACCGACGAGACGGTGGCGTACTTCCAGACCCACATCTACTCGCGCACCGGCACGGCGGCGCTCGCGGACCTCACCGGCCTACCCGCATCGCAGATCCACGGACTGATTCGGCGGCACCTCGGGGTCGTGTTCGACATCTGCCACCAGAGCGTCGAGTTCGAGGACATCGCCGCGTCACTGCAGCAGCTCGTGAGCGCCGGAATTCCCATCTACAAGCTGCAAGCGGCCGCGGCGCTCTGGGTGCCAGAGGTGACGGCTGAGACAGTGCACGCGCTGGAGCGATTTACCGACACGATCTACCTGAGCCAGACCACGGAGAAACGCAACGGCGAGCTACGCCGGTTCCTCAATCTCGGCGACGCCATCGAGGCGTGGCAGGCAGCGCCGTCCGGAGCTCGCGAGTGGCGGACACACTTCCACGTTCCAGTGTTCCTCGACGACCTCGGCGCATTCGGCACAACGAGGTTCGCGATCTCGGCCGCTCTGGACGTTCACGCGTCCATCCGCTTGTCCGATCACCTCGAGATCGAGACGTACACCTGGGACGTGCTGCCTGCGGAACTGAAAACAGGCGACATCGTCGACTACGTCACCCGTGAGATCAACTGGGTCCGGACCGAACTCGCCTCGGCTGTAGCCCGGCATTCCGCAGCAGATGCGGCGGCCACGAAGGGAGAATCCTCATGAGGGCAGCTCGGTTCCACGGCGCGCGAGACATACGAGTGGAGGACGTTGCTGCTCCTGGAGAACCCGGTCCGGGCGAGGTCCTGGTACAGCCTGCCTGGACAGGGATCTGCGGGACCGACCTCCACGAGTACCTTGGCGGCCCGATTGTCACGCCGTCCGAGCCTCACCCCTTGACCGGTGCCGTATTGCCGCAGATCTTGGGCCATGAGTTCTCGGGAACCGTTGTTGCCGTCGGCAATGGCTCGTCACTGAGACCTGGAGACCGAGTTGCCGCAATGCCTCTCATCTCGTGCGGCCGGTGTTCGCCGTGCCTGCGCGGTGACCGACACCTGTGCGTTCGGATGGCGTGCACCGGTCTCAGTTACGCCTGGGGAGCACTCGCTGAGCTCGCCATCGTTCCGGCCTATCAGCTCACTCCTATCCCAGACTCGCTCACCCTGGAGCAGGGTGCGCTGATCGAGCCGACGGCCGTGGCCGTCTACGCCGTCGAGCGTGCCCGCATCGACGCTGGTGCGGATGTGCTGATCACAGGGGCAGGGCCGATCGGAGCACTCTGTGTCCTTGCCGCTCTTGCCTTGGGTGCCGGTCGGGTGTTCGTATCGGAGCCGAACTCGAATCGCGCCGATCACGCACGAGACCTGGGTGCGTCGCAGGTCTGGGATCCGGCGTCCGACGATGTCGCAGCGGTCGCCAAAGACGCGACCGAGGGCAATGGCGTCGATCGAGCCATCGAATGCTCGGGCACCGGTGCTGGCTTCAATCTGTGTGTCGATGCGGTGCGTGCGGGCGGCGTCGTGGTGCAGGCGGGTCTCCACACAGCTAACCCGGCCGTCGATCCCATGCAATGGTGTCTCAAGGACCTCAGCATCGAGGCCACCTGGGCATATCCGGTCACCGCGTGGCCCCGCATCGCTCGCCTGATTGCCCGCGGGGCGCTGCCTGCGGAACGCGTGGTCACGAGGAGGGCGGACCTCGACGAGCGTCGTTGCGGAACGGGTTCGATGCCCTGATTGACCCTTCCGGAACACGAGATGAAGGTTCTCGTGAGCATCGGGACGGTGAGCTGCTAGACGGTTCGACGAGGTGGCCGAGCGCTTGCGGCCGCTGAGCGTGGACAGCTCGTCAAGTGATGGTTAACATTCCGGCACCGGTTCACCTGCTGCAGTTGTCGGAAGAACCGGAGAAATCGGAAGAATCGTCCAGCACGCTATGTTCGGAGGAACTCGTGCCAGGTCGCGTGGACGGGAAGAACATCATTGTCACCGGCGCGGGCAGCGGAATGGGCCGGGCTTTTGCGCGGCGCTCTCGCCCGCGAGGGGGCGACCGTCGGGGTTCTGGACCTGAACGGGAGGCGGCGCAAGGCGGTCTGCGACGACCATGACCGCTGACTCCCTCGACGCCGTACCGCTGGCGGCGGACGTCAGCAAGCGGGACCAAGTCGCAGCGGCTTTCGACGCGTTCGTCGAGTCACGCCGGCGGTCTGGACGTGTTGTTCAACAACGCTGGCTTCAACGAGCCATGCATCTGATGGACGTGACCGAGGAGAACTGGCACGCCATCATGGATGTCAACGCGCTCGGAACCCTGATCGGCATCCAGGAGGGAGCGCGGCGGATGATCCCCAACGGTCCGGAAAGATAATCAACACGTCGTCGATTGCCGGCCGCCAAGGATATCCGAGTTTTGCTCCCTATTGCGCGAGCAAGTTCGCGGTCAACGCGCTCACCCAGGCTGCGGCCCGCGCGTCTTGCCGAGCACAACATCACCTGCAACGCGTTCGCGCCCGGCGTGGTCGACACCCGCTGTGGACGCAGCTCGACTCCGACCTCATGGACATCGGCGATGCGGAGCAAGCCTGGTCAGGCCATGGCGGACTTCTCGGCCGGGATCCTTCGTGGCCGCGCCGCAACGCCCGACGATGTGGTGGGAACTGCCCTTTACCTGGCCTCGTCGGACTCGGACTACCTCACGGGTCAGGTCATCATGATCGACGGCGGCATGGTCCTGGTCTGATCGAGATCTGCCGACGCAGCCATCAACCCCGTCGATCAGGAGGAGTAGGGGTGGTCATGGACCCTGCCGTCGGGAGGATCGGGCACCGACATCGGTGGCCCACCTCGGCGCGCGGCTGCGCCAGGCCGGCAGAGAGTCTGGACTTTCCCTTCGTGAGCTCGCTCGTCAGCTCGGCGTATCCGCGTCGTTCATTTCTCAGCTGGAGAACGGCAAGTCACAGCCCTCCGTCGCCACGTTGTACTCCATCGCGCAATTGCTCGACGTGTCGATCGACGAGCTTTTCGCCCCCGCCCGGACTTGCCGAACAGGGAGGCGCCGGCACACAGCGACCACGACCTCAGCCGGACGCGCCGCAGAGATCGATAGAGCGTCTCCCGTCCGCGCAGGCTCGCGGGCGGCGGCCAAGCACGTCGAGCGCTGATCTGGACCGGGCGCGGGCTGCCATGGACCGGACCTCCCTGGCGCTCGCCGGCCGACGCCTGGCCGGACGGGCGGGCCTCGGACGGCTGTCGGTGACGGCGCCGGGCAAGCGGTCCCGGCTGGTGATGGACACCGGCGTGATCTGGGAGCAACTCGCGACCAATACCGACCACGACCTGGACTTCATGGAGATCCTCTACCGGCCGGGAAGCAGCTCGACCACCGATGATCGAATGCTGCGCCACGAGGGGTACGAGTACGGCATCCTGCTCGAGGGCGAGCTCCAGGTGACGTTCGGGTTCGAGGTCTTCATGCTCCGTCCGGGTGAGGCGCTGGGGCTCGACTCCTCTGTGCCGCACCTGTTCAAGAACCTGGGTTCGGTCCCCGCGCGCGGCATCTGGTTCGTGCATCATCGCCACGCGTGAACTGCTCGCGCTACGTCCATGACGGGTCCGCGGCTCTTCGTGTCTCGACTCGTAACGTGAACCTCTTGTGAACACGCGGCCGGCCTATGTACAGTCCCACGCAACACGTGGCCGGGTGCCACACGCAGTCGGGTTGAGCATTCGTCCTGGCTTCTGGAGGCGACATGGCTCCTGCGGCACCGGAGCGGTCCTATCCCAAGCAAGGCCCGCGTTTCGCGGTCTCGCAAGGCCTCATCACCATGCTGCTGGCCCTGGCCGTATTGCTCGTGGCCTGCGTCATTTTCGCGCCCACGAGCGTCCAGAGGGGCACCCTGCTCGGGATGCTGCCGTTCGCGGCGGTGCTGGTCATCGTCGCGCTCGGGCCAGACCCTGGTGGTTCAACAGGGCGGCATCGACCTGTCCGTCCCGGGCGCCGTCTCGTTGGCCGTGGTCATCGTCACCCACGAGCCGAAGGGCGACTGACAGCAGACTGCTCGGCGGCGGTCGCTCTGGCCCTCGGTGTGGCCGTGCTTGCCGGGGTCGGAAACGGCCTTCTGATCGGCCGCCTGGGCCTCAACCCCATCGTCGCCACGCTGGGCATGAACGCCCTGCTGTACGCCGGCGTGCTGGGCATCTCCGGCGGCTCTCCACGTCGGACCACGGACCTGCTCGCCAGACATCGCCAATGGCCGGACCTTGGGCGATCCCAACGCCGTCTACTTCGCGGTCGCCACCCTTGTCGTGGTCGTGATCGCAGTGAAGTTGACGGTCGGCGGGTCGCCGCTTCGAGGCCGTGGGCGCGAACCCAGTCGCGCCTGGGCCACCGGTATCAAGGTCACTCGGCACCGAGCCGGTGCCTACATCTGGGCACAGGTGCTCTACTGGCTGGCCGGAGTTCTGCTCGCCGGCATCATCGCGCAACCGACGGCCTTCCAGGGCGACGACCTATCTGCTGCCCTCGGTCGCGGCCGTCGTGCTCGGGGGCACGTCCTTGCTCGGCGGTCGCGGCTACCTCGTCGCGACGGCCATGGCCGCGCTCTTCCTGAGTCAGCTCGAGCAGTTCGTGCTGGCGCTCGGCGTGAGCTTCGCTGTGCGGACACTCGTCGAGGCCGCCGCGCTGGCCGTTGGCGTTGCGCTCTACACCGTCAACTGGGGGGCGCGTCCGCGAGCGGCTCTTCGGTTCGCATGCCTCAGCCGCGCTGCCAGCCCTCGTGACGACCATCCGATCGACGCCTCTTCGGACCTCCGTCAGCATCAGCCGTCGTACCCGAGAAGGGAAGAACTCACATGATCCGAACGCATGCGACGCGGTCCGCCTCCTTGCTGGCGATGGGCGCCGCCGCGCTCGTCCTCGCAGCATGTGGCGGCTCCGACGACACGCGCGTCGTCCGCCGGCGACACCGGTCCGCCTCCGGGGACAGGCCATCCTGGTGCGGCGAGAAGGAGATCGTCCTCGGCATGACCGACGGCTTCGGCGGCAACAGCTGGCGGCTGGTGACGACCGCATCCGGCAGGGACGAGGCGGAGAAGTGCCCCAGCGTCACGGAGTTCCTCTACGCCGACGGGCAGGGCGACACCCAGAAGGCCATCGCCGACATCCAGGGCATGGTGGCGCAGGGCGTCGATGCTCTCGTGGTGTTCCCTGATGCCGGTGAGGCGATGCTGCCCGCGCTGCGTTCCGCATACGAGGCGGATGTCGTCACGGTTCCGTACCGGGTGACCCCGGGCGGAGAAGACGGCAAGGACTACACGAGTACATCGGACTCGACACGCAGAACGACGGGAGGAACTGGGCGAACTGGATCAAGAAGGTGCTTCCGGACGGTGGAAACATCCTGTTCCTCAGCGGTCCCGCAGGAAACAGCCAGGGCGAGGGCGAGGCCGAGGGGCTGCACGAGGTCCTCGACCCGCCGGCAAGTACACGTTCATCGGCGAGCAGCCGTTCGAGGTGACCAACTGGGACCCGGCCGAAACCCAGAAGGTGCTGACCGCGGCCATCGCCAAGTACCCGGAGATCGACGTCATCGTCTCCGACTTCGGCCCGTCGCTCGTTGGTGCCCTGCCGGCATTCACCGACGCCGGGAGGTCCATCCCGCCGATCGCCACGTCCGACGGCAACGTCCTGGGCTGCTTCTGGCAGGACAACAAGGACGCCAACCCCGACTTCAAGTTGTTCACGATCGCTACAGGAAACGATCATGTCCGCACGGCGATGCAGTACGCCATCGCCGAGGCCACTGGAGGCGAGGTGCCGGACTCGACGGAGCACCAGCACGCGATCTTCGAGAACTCCGTCAATAGCGACCCCAGCGACGTCCAGTGTGAGAAGGATCTGCCCGGGGACATCTACCTGTCCGCCGAGATGCCGCCCGAGGAGCAGGCGTCCCTGGTGGAGTAACCGGATCGGCGCGGGGTGGATCAGCAGCGTCGCCATCCACGACGGGGCGGCTGATCCACCCCCAGTCCGTACAGGTGTCCGTGTTCACCGGCATGGAGGACGACGTGGTGACAGAGCAGACCGCGGTGGCCACGAGGCAGGCCACGATGGTCTTGTCGCAGATCTCGAAGGCCTACGCCGGCGTGGCCGCGCTCACGGACGTCTCCATCGAGGTGCGGCCCGGGGAAATCCATGCCCTGCTCGGGGAGAACGGCGCGGGCAAGTCGACGCTGATGGGTGTGGCTTCAGGAACAACGCAACCGGATGCCGGCACGATTACGTTCGAGGGCCAGACGATCGACCACCTGACCCCTGCGATGGCGACGCAGCTCCGGATCGCCATCGTGCACCAGCATCCGGCTGTGCTGCCGGACATGACGGTGGCCGAGAACCTCAGGGTCGCGATTCCCGCCTCCTTACTCACCAGTGAAGGAGACGAGGCGTCGTCCATGCGGAAGCTTCTCGACGACGTGGGCAGCTCGGTGCACTTGGAGGATCGCGTCGGCTCGCTCAGCGTTGCGCAGAAGCATCTCCTGGAGCTGGCGAAGGCGTTTGCGCTGTCGCCCACGCTGCTGATCCTCGATGAGCCGACTGCACCGCTCGGGCAGGACTCCGTCACGCTGCTCTTCGACCGCGTCCGGTCAGCAGCGAGCAGCGGAACCGCGGTCGTCTACATCACTCACCGGCTTGCGGAGGTCCGGGAACTTGCTGATCGGGTCACGGTGCTGCGGGACGGCAGGCTTCGCGGCACGATGAGCGTCGCCGACGTCACCGACGATGAGCTGTTGGCGCTCATCGTCGGCCGGCAGCTCTCGTCGACCTTTCCACCCAAGGCCGACCCTCGTGAGGATGCGCCCCCTCTCAGGGTGGAGGGCTGTCCGGTGACGGGTTCTCTGACGTCTCGATAACCGCGACACGCGGCGAAATCGTGGGAGTTGCCGGCGTCGTAGGTAACGGCCAAACCGAATTGCTACGTGCGCTTGCCGGGCTGGTCCCGTTCACCGGCACCGTGCACATCGGCGACAGGTCGTATTTGTCTGGGGACTTGCGCACAGAATCCGCCTACATGCCAGCGGATCGCCATCGTGAGGGCCTCATGATGACGATGTCCGTCCGAGAAAACTCCGCCCTCACCGCGCTGAAGCGCCTCAAGGAGCGGCTCCTGCTCAGCAGAAAGCGCGAGATCGACGTCGTTGGCAGGGAGCTGCAAGCGCTCAACGTCAAGACCCCGTCGATCGAGGCCGTTGTGTCGTCCCTGTCCGGCGGCAACCAGCAGAAAGTGGTGATGGCGCGCGCGTTGCTCTCGAAGCCGGCGGCGCTGATCGCCGACGAACCGACACAGGGCGTCGACGTGGGAGCGCGCTCTGAGATCTATCGCATCCTGCGTGAGGTGTCCGACGCCGGTGTCCCGGTCGTAGTTGCGTCCTCGGACGCACTTGAGCTCGAGGGACTGTGCGATCGGGTCATGGTCATGTCCAGGGGGCACGTCGCGGAGACGCTCGTCGGCGACGACGTCACGGAAGAGCGGATCATCGGCGCAGCCGTGCGATCCACGACGCACAAGAAGCAACAACACGCGGAGGAGGAGCGTGGGCGGTCCAACTCGACAGCCCTGCGGCGTTTCATCCTGGGGGACTACGCCCCGGTCGTCATCCTCGCGGCGGTCATGTTGGCTCTTGGCGCCTACATCTACTCGCAGAACGAGCGCTACCTGAACCCCTTCAACATCACGTCCGTGATGCTCCTGGTTGCCGCGCTCGGCTTCATTGCTCTCGGGCAGACCGTCGCTCTCCTCACTGGAGGCATCGACCTTTCGGTGGGACCGCTCGCTGGCCTGCTCGTCGTTGTGGGCTCCTTCTTCATCAATGACGGCAAGTCGGCCGTCGTCATGCTGCTCGGCTTCATCCTGATGTTCCTGACTGCGGCAACGACCGGAGCCGTCAATGGGTCGCTGATCCGATTCGGAAAGTTCACGGCCGTCGCTGCCACGCTCACTACGTACATCGGGCTCCAGGGGATCAGCTTCCTGCTACGCGACTCGCCCGAGGGCATCATCAGCCGGACGGTCACGGACGCCATTACGTTCAAGCTCGGTCCCATCCCGGTTGCCTTTCTCCTGCTCCTCGCCACGACCGTCCTCATGGAGGTCATCCTCCGCAAGCGTCCTTGGGGCTTGCGGGTCCGAGCAGTGGGCTCGGACGAAGAGTCCGCCCGCCGAGTCGGTGTTCCCATCACGCGCACAATCGTGCTCGCCTACGTCGCAGTCTCTGTTCTCACCTTCCTCGGTGCGCTGGTACTGCTCGCACAGCTGGGGATCGGAGATCCGGCCCAGGGTGTCGGATACACACTGAGCAGCATCACGGCGGTGGTGCTCGGGGGCACGAGCCTTGCGGGAGGGCGAGGCACGTTCGTCGGCACCCTGCTTGGCGCGGGGCTGATCGTGCAGGCCCTGAACGCAACGACATTCCTCGGATTGACCCAGACGTGGCAGTACATCTTCCAGGGCGCGTTGATCGTCGCCGCTGCCGTCCTCTACAGCCAGGTGCGCGGCATTCGCAGCGCTGTCACCTGAGTCCGGCTCAGAAGGGAGCATCGGTGCGAGCTGCCCGTTTCCACGGCAAGGGCGACATCCGGGTCGAAGACGTTCCAGTTCCGAAGATCCGCGAGGCCGATGACGTACTCGTCGAGGTTCACTACTGCGGTATCTGTGGCACGGACTTGCATGAGTACCTCGTGGGTCCGATCGTCACCCCAACCACTCCGCATCCGCTGACAGGTGCCGCGCTGCCCCAGACGCTCGGGCACGAGTTTTCCGCGACGGTTGTGGAAGTCGGATCGAATGTTCAGGACGTCGTTGTCGGTGACCGCGTCGCCATCATGCCCGCCATCGTCTGCGGTCGCTGCTACTACTGCCGACGAGGCATGGGCCATCTCTGTTCGCGTTTCGCGTGCACCGGTTTGAGCGCCGAGACCGGTGGGTTGGCTCAATTCGCGGTGCTCAAGGAGTATCAGCTGGCAGCCCTCCCCGAGGAGGTCTCGGACGTCGAGGGCGCGGTCATCGAACCGGCCGCGGTGGCGGCCTACGGAGTCGATCGCGCCGGCGTTGCGGGTGGCGACGTCGTGCTGGTGACCGGAGCGGGTCCCATCGGCGTTCTCTCGGCGATGTATGCGAGTGCGGTTGGCGCGGCGACGGTCATTATCGCTGAACCCAATCCGAACCGCGCTGCACTGGTACATGCCCTGGACATCGGACCCGTCGTTGATCCCACGACACCCGCCGCCGGCGTCTTCCTCGACGAGGTGACGGACGGCATCGGAGTGGACCTCGCGGTCGAGTGCTCCGGCACAACTGCGGGATTGGCGACCTGTGTCACGCACACGCGCCGGCGAGGCAGCATCGTGCAAACCGGGCTGCATACGAAGCCGGCGACGCTGGACGCGATGGCGCTCTCGGAGAAGGACCTGTCCCTCTATGGCAGCTGGTGTTACCGACTCACCGATTGGCCCAGGATCATCCGCCTGGTCGCCTCCGGCCGGTACCCCGTGGCCAACGCGGTCACTACCCGGGTTGCGCTTCCCGACGTCGTCGAAAAGGGCTTCGACGTTCTCGTCGATCCCCAAGGCGACCAGCTCAAGGTCCTCGTGCACTCAGGTGCCGAGACAGAGGAGAAGTAGGCATGGCCGCAATCGGTGACATGCACCACGTTGGCATCACGGTGCGCGACCTGGAGTCCTCGCTGCAGTGGTACGAGCAGACCTTCGGCGTAACCAGAGAGTTCATCGCCCATGGCACCGGGCCTGACCTATCCACTGCTGTCGGGGTGAAGGACGCGAATCTGCGCTTCGCCTTCCTTCGCTTCGGCAACTGTGTCGTCGAGCTCCTGTGCTACGACAACGACCGAGACGAGACGTTCGAACGGTCCAACGCCGACGTGGGATCCACGCACATCTGCATCGATGTCCCCGATCTGCAGGCGGCCTACGAGGACCTTCAGGCCAAGGGCATTGAGTTCCTCGCACCACCGCTCTACATCGACGACGGTCCCTTGGCGGGCTGTTCCTTCGTGTACTTCAAGGATCCCAACGGCGTGACTTTGGAACTATTCGAAACCGCCGGGAGCCATCCCTGACGAGCGCCACCCGCCCGTTTCCTTCGATCGGACCGAGCAGGCAACAAGGAGTGCACGTGGCCCAGCACCGAGCTCTCGTGGTCGGCGCCACCGGCATCACCGGGCGCAATACCGAGCGAGCACCTTGCCAGCGCGGGCTGGGAAGTCTTCGGAATCTCACGCGGTGCTGCGCAAGCCAGCGAAGGTGTCACGCGCGTCTCGGTCGACATCCTCGAACCCGGACGCGCTCGACGCCGCGATTCGCGACCTCTCGGTGACCCATCTCTTCTTCTGCACGTGGTCCCGGCAGGACACAGAGGCGCGCAACATCGAGATCAACGGCGCAATGCTGCACAACGTCCTCGACGCCGTCGGAAGGACCGGCACGCTGCAGCATGCCGCCCTCGTCACCGGGCTCAAGCACTACCTCGGACCGTTCGAGGCATATGGCAAGAATCCGGCCAAGCCTCCGTACCGGGAGAGCCAGGAACGACTGGAGTACGAGAACTTCTACTACGAGCAGGAGGACATCCTCTTCGCAGCGGCGGACAGGTTTGGGTTCACGTGGTCCGTCCACCGACCCCACACCGTCATCGGCTTCGCGCTCGGCAACGCCATGAACATGGGCGTCACCCTGGCGGTCTACGGCACCTTGGCCCGGGAGACCGGACGGCCGTTCGTGTTCCCCGGGTCGCCCGAGCAGTACGACGGCACCACCGACGTCACCGACGCACGGCTTCTTGCTCGGCAGCTGTCATGGGCGGCCACCGCTCCGCGAGCGAAGAACGAGGCGTTCAACATCGTCAACGGCGACACCTTCCGCTGGCATGACATGTGGCAGGACGTCGCATCGGCTTTGGGCGTAGCGGCTGCGCCGTACCCAGGCAAGCCGACGCCGTTGGTGGAGCAGATGGCGGACGCGTCGACGCAGTGGCGGCTCGTCGCGGAGCAGCACGGCCTCGTGCAGCCGGACGTCGACCGGCTCGCGTCGTGGTGGCACACCGACGCTGACCTGGGCCGAACCATGGAAACGTACGCCGATATGACAAAGAGCCGGGAGGCGGGCTTCCTCGACAAGCAGGACAGCCCGCGGCTCCTTCCGCGACCTTTTCGAGCGGCTGCGACAGGAGCGAGTGATCCCGAACGTGAGTGAGGGGGCAACCCGGTGAGGGCCGTGCAGTTCCAGGGAGTGAACGAGCTCGCACTGGCAGACATCGATCGTCCGCGCATCGGCGAGGACGAGGTGCTGGTCAGTCTGCGCTCGGTGGGTATCTGCCACTCGGACTTCGAGCTGCTCGAGGGCCGATACATCATCCCGTTCGAGTACCCCATCATCCCCGGACACGAATGGTCGGGTGAGGTTGCCGAGGTCGGTCACGCTGTCAGCGGTTTCTCACCGGGTGACCGAGTTCTGGGCGAGTGCGTGATCGGGATGGAGCATTTCGGATTCTCCATCTCCGGCGCGGCCGCAGAGCTCTTCGTGGCTCGGCCGGAGTGGCTGCACAAGATTCCCGACGAGCTCTCGGACACCCAGGCGGCGTTGGTGGAGCCTTTCAGCTGCGCCTACTACGCGGCCATGAAGGCGGACAACCTCAACGGCAGCGATACCGCCGTGGTCTTCGGTGCCGGACCGATCGGACTCGGGTGTGTCGCGGTGGCCTCGACCCTCGGCGCACGCGTGATCTCTGCCGAGCCGAACGCGGCGCGGGGGGCCCTCGCGACAAAGCTCGGCGCGACGGATGTCCTCGATCCGACCGCCGCGGACTTCGTGGATCGGGTGAACGACCTGACCCACGGTCGTGGTGCGGACGTGGTGATGGAGGCCTCCGGACAGCCGGCCGCGATGTCAGCAACGCTGGAGGTTGCCGGGTTCAATGCTCGTCTGGTCAACATCGGCATCGACGTCGGTCGCAGCGCGCCGGCGAAGCTGGGTCTCATCCAGTCCAAGCAGCTGCAGATCCGCGGCACGATCGGCTCGCCGGGCGTGTGGCAGGCGACTCTTCGGTTCCTCGCGCGAACTGGACTCGACCTCTCCTCAATGGTGACCCAACGGTTTCCGCTGGAGCAGGCACCGGAGGCCTACGCGGCCGCGCGCCGGACCGCGGAGAACGTCAAGGTGCACATCCAGGGCAGCGGATGAGGGCCCTCGTTTTGCACGCTGCCGGAGACGCCCGAATCGAGGAGCGGCCGGAGCCTTCAGCGCCTGGTCCCGCCGAAGTGCAGCTGCGCGTGCTCCGCGTCGGGCTGTGCGGAACCGATGCCACCGAGTTCTCCGCGGGACCAATGATGACGCCCCTGGAGCGTCGGCATCCGAACAGCGGACAACTGGGACCTGTCGTCCTCGGACACGAGTTCATCGGCGTCGTAGAGACGACCGGCGAGGCAGTAGACCGTGTCAGCGTCGGTGAGCGGGTGGCTGCCGGAGCAGGCGTTTGGTGCGCAACCTGCGACTGGTGCCGGCGCGGCCAAACCAACCTCTGCGCGTCGTACTGGACGTTTGGTCTCTCGGCGGACGGCGGGCTGACAGAACGACTGAATGTTCCCGCCGCCATGGTGCACCCGATTGACGCCAGCGTGACGGACGACAACGCCGCGCTCGCGCAGCCGCTGGCCGTCGGACTTCACGCGGTCAGCCGCAGCCGCATCCGGGAAGGCGATGTCGTCGTCGTCAACGGCGCAGGGGCCATCGGCTCGTTCCTCGTCGCCGGAGCGGTAGCCGCTGGTGCGGGCGTAGTCGTCGCAATCGACATCGATCGCGCTCGCTTGGATGTCGCGGCCAGGCTGGGTGCTGCGCACACGGTCGATGCGACCGAGCATGAGCCGTACGAGGTCGTCAAGGAGCTCACCGATGGCGCTCTCGCAGATGTAACGATCGAGGCAAGCGGAGTCCCCGAGGCGATGACGCGAGTCCAAGGGTTGACCCGTCGTGGCGGCACCATCCTGCTCGTGGGCCTCCCGAAGGCACACGTCAGCTTCGATGCCGTCGACCTGATCCTGCGCGAGATCGACGTTGCCACGTCCGTGGCCCACGTGTGCGACGAGAATCTCCCGGCGGCTCTCGATCTGCTCACAACCACTGACTTGGCGGAGTTGCTCGTGGAACGCGTGGTGCCCCTTGACCGTGCCGTCGATGACGCCCTGCGACCGATGGCCGAGGGTCGGACGCGCGGAAAGGTGCTTGTCGATCCGCTCGGAAGGACCTGACATGGGAATCCCCACCTACGGAACCAACGCAGTCGATTGGGAGCAGCGCGTTGACCTCGAGCGGCTCCGGCGTGACCGGCTCGCGCGCCTCAAAGCGCAGCTCGACGGTTCTGATCTCGGCGCTCTTCTCACGTTCGATTTCGGCAACATCCGGTACATGACGTCGACCCACATCGGTACGTGGGCGATGGACAAACTCATTCGCTTCGCCCTGCTTCCTCGTGGCGGGGACGAGATCCTCTGGGACTTCGGCTCAGCTGCCCGACACCACCAGCTGTACAACCCCTGGCTCGACGGATCGAATCGGGCGCGCGCAGGAATCTCCACGCTGCGGGGCGCTTTCCACCCCGACGCCGGTATCGCCGAGGAGGTCGCACGCAAGGTCGCGACCGAACTGCGCTCCCACGGCCTGGAGAACGAGCCGGTCGGTGTCGACTTGGCGGAGATGCCGATCTTGGCGGCGCTGCGGGCCGAAGGCCTCGAGGTCGTCGACGGCCAACAGGTCTTCCTCGAGGCACGGCGCATCAAAACCATCGATGAGATCGCATTGCTCACCCAGGCCTGCTCGATGGTCGACGCCGCCTACGACGAGCTGTACGGATTCATGCGCCCCGGGGTGCGGGAGAACGAATGCGTCGGGCTCGTCAGCAAGGTGTTGTACGACCTGGGCAGTGAGTACGTCGAGGGCGTGAACGCGATCTCCGGGGAGCGGTGCTCCCCACACCCCCATGTCTACAGCGATCGCATTCTGCGACCGGGGGATCCGGCCTTCTTCGACATTCTCCATAGCTATATGGGTTATCGCACCTGCTACTACCGCACGTTCGCGGTCGGCAGCGCGTCAGTGGCGCAACGGGATGCCTACACCCGGTGCCGTGAGTACATGGACGCTGCCATCGCCACTGTGCGGCCGGGTGTGACGACGGGGGAGATCGTGGAGCTGTGGCCGCGGGCCGAGGAGTTCGGCTTTGCGAACGAGGAGGCCGCCTTCGCTCTTCAGTATGGCCATGGCGTGGGCTTGTCGATCTGGGAGAAGCCGATCTTCAGCCGGCTCGTCTCGCTCGACCATCCCGAGGTGCTCGAGGAGGGGATGGTCTTCGCCCTCGAGACGTACTGGCCGGCTAGTGATGGCTGGTCGGCGGCCCGGATTGAGGAGGAGGTCGTCGTCACCGCCGACGGTTGCGAGGTGATCACAAAGTTTCCGGCCGAGGAGCTGCTCGTTGCCGGGCGCAAGTACTGGACCGTAGGCGGACAGCTCGACACGTTGCGCGACTCTCAGTCGCATCTGAACACGAAGCTGGGATCGGGAGGAGCGGCGAGCCTATGACATCCAACATCGTCACGAGCGATGAGGCGGATACCCGTCACGTCGGCAGGGACCAACTGCTCGAACTGTACGAGCAGATGGCCGTCATTCGCGGTACCGAGAAGGCGGCGTACGACCTGTTCATGACTGGTCTCGTCAAGGGCACGACGCACCTCGCTGCCGGGCACGAGGCGGTAGCGGTGGGCGCGAGTGCAGCGCTGCAACCGGACGACTACGTCTTCGCGACGTACCGCGGTCACCATCACGCGATCGCACGGGGTGCGACGCCGGAGGAGTGCCTCGCCGAGTTGATGAGCAAGGCGACGGGGCTCTGTAAGGCCAAGGGTGGCTCGATGCATCTCACGAAGGCGTCGACCGGAATGCTCGGCTCGTATGCGATTGTCGGCGCCCATCTCCCGATGGCCGTCGGCGCAGCATGGTCGGCGAAGATCCGTGACAGCGGGCAGGTCGCTGTCGCGTTCTTCGGCGATGGTGCAACGAACATCGGTGCATTCCACGAGGCGCTCAACCTCGGCGCGGTGTGGAAGCTGCCGGTTGTTTTCGTGTGCGAGAACAACCTCTATATGGAGTACACGCCGATTGCGAGCGTCACCTCGGTTCCCAACCCAGCAGCTGATCGCGCGGCCGCGAATGGAATGCCGGGGGAGCTGGTCGACGGCAACGATGTGGTTGCTGTGTACGACGTCATGACGACAGCGGTACAGCGCGCCAGGAATGGTGGCGGGCCAACTGTCGTCGAGGCCCTGACGTACCGACAGTTCGGCCATAGCCGCACCGATCCGGCGAAGTACCGGCCGAGTGGTGAGCTCGAGCGGTGGCTGCAGCGCGATCCGCTGGACGTCACCCGCAACCAGCTAACTGGGCTGGGTGTCGCTGGTGACGAGATTGCGGAGGTGGATCGTCGGGTGAAGGGAGTCATCGACAGCGCCATTGCGGCGGCACGCGAAGCGCCCGATGCGAATCCCGATGAAGCGTTCACTGACGTCTGGGCGGACGGGGGCTCGGCATGGCGGACGTGATTACCTACCGCGACGCGGTGGCCGAGGGCATCGCCCGGGAGATGCGTCGCGACGAGACCGTTGTCTGCATCGGCGAGGACATCGGTGCCGCTGAAGGTGTGTTCAAGACGACGGTGGGCCTCTTCACCGAATTCGGTCGCGAGCGAGTGTGGGACACACCGATCTCCGAGCAGGCCATCGTCGGTGCCGCCATGGGTGCGGCCATGACCGGGTTGCGACCGGTCGCCGAAATCATGTTCTCCGACTTCCTTGCCTGCTGCTGGGACTACGTCGCGAACGAGATTCCCAAGGTGCGCTACATGACGGGCGGTCAGGTCACCGTCCCGATGGTGCTGCGTACGGCAAACGGCGGCGGCCTCGGGTTCGGTGCGCAGCACTCGCAGGCGGTCGAGAACTGGGTGTTCACCGTGCCCGGCCTGAAGATTGCAGCACCGTCGACTCCGGCGGACGTGGTGGGACTGATGGCCGCTGCCATCAGGAGCGACGATCCGGTGGTGTTCTTCGAGCACAAGGGGCTGCTGGCGTCCAAGGGGGAGCCCGCGCCGCCCGATCACATTGTCGAGCTGGGACAGGCCAACGTCGTCCGAGAGGGGGACGACGTCACGGTCGTCGCGCTCGCGTCGACCGTGCGGCTGGCGCGAACGGCAGCGGAGCAGCTTGCGGCAGACGACATCTCGGTGGAAGTCATCGATCTGCGCTGCCTCGTTCCCCTCGACGTGAGCACAGTCCTGGCATCGGTCGACAAGACCTCGCGGCTCGTGATGGTCGAGGAGAACCCCTATCAGGGCGGCTGGGGTGCCACCGTCGCATCGCTGGTCGCAGACGAGGGCTTCGAGTCTCTCGACGCCCCGATTCGGCGCGTCGCCGCCGAGTGCGTGCCGCTTCCATTCGCCGACGCACTCGAGGATCGCGTCATCCCGACCGTCGACAAGCTCGTCACCGTCGTACGACAGCTCGCCGCGTACTGATCGCGCAAACCAGCCAAAGGGGGCAGGAGCATGGGCAAGATTCTCCTCAAGGGCGGCACCGTTCTCTCCATGGATCCGCAGATCGGAGATCTGCCGACGGGCGACGTCCTCATCGAGGACGACCGGATCACTGCTGTGGACGTGGGGATCGATGCCGATGCGGAAACCGTCGACTGCACGGGTCGAATCGTCATCCCCGGCTTCGTCGACACCCATCGTCATACCTGGGAAGCAGCGATCCGCGGGTGCGCACCCAACGCGACGCTCGACGACTACTTCGACGAGGTCCTCGACACGTTCGCCCCGCAGTATCGACCCGAGGACGTCTACGCGAGCAACCTTGCCGGTTCGCTCGAGTGCCTCAACGCTGGCATCACGACTCTCGTCGACTGGTCGCACATCAACAACACGCCAGACCACCCGGACGCGGCAGTCACCGCGCTGAAGGAAACGGGCATTCGCGCGCAATACGCGTATGGATCGGCGAACACCTCGATCGCGAAGTACTGGTTCAGCAGCACCGAGGTCATTCCTGTCGACGATGTCCGCCGTATTCGGGACACGTACTTCTCGTCCGACGACGGACTGCTGACGATGGCGCTCGCGACGCGCGGGCCGGGATTCTGCCAGGACGAGGTCGTGAAGGCCGAGTGGGAGATGGCCCGCGACCTCGACATTCCGATCACCGTGCACGTCGCGATGGCTCGCTACGCAGGTCGTTACGCCATGGTCGAGCAGCTCGATCGGCTCGGTTTGCTGGGACCAGACACCACGTACATCCACTGCTGCTTCTTCAGCGATCATGAGTGGCTTCGCGTCCAGGAGACCGGCGGCACGATCTCGATCGCCCCACAGATCGAGCTGCAAATGGGCCACGGCTGGCCACCGGTGAACAAGGCCTATCAGTTCGAGCTGCGGCCGAGCCTCTCGATCGACGTCGTGACGACCGGCCCAGGCGACATCTTCAGCCAGATGCGCGCGGCATTCGGCGCTGAACGATGCCGCGTCAATGTCCGCTGCTGGGAGTCCGGTGACCCGGTGCCGGAGACGATGCTGACGGCTCGGCAGATGCTGGAGATGGCGACCATCAACGGCGCGCATGTTGCCGGTGTCGAGGACCGCACCGGGTCGCTCACGCCAGGCAAGAAGGCCGATGTCGTGATCATCGATGCGCAGGCGCTCAACGTGGCGCCCGTCATCGACCCGGTGGCGGCAGTGACGCTGTCGGCTGACGTCAGCAACGTGGAGACCGTGATCGTCGACGGTGTCGTGCGTAAGCGCGACTTCAAGCTCGTCGGCGACGTCGACAACGCCCGGACGCAGGTTGAGAACGCGCGCGACTACCTCGTCGACGCCGCAGCCAAGGCGAAGGCGAGCGCTTGAGTCGGCACGTCATCGCTCGAGCAAGCGACGCATCGGCGACGGAGCCGGGAGCGCTGTTTCCTGACAGCGATGGGCTCACGCGATGGCCCATCGTTGGTGAGGACGCCGGTGCCGTACACACCGGCTTCGGCATCGCCATCCTGCAGCCGGGTGGTTTCGCGCCGGCACACGTTCACTCTTTCGAGGAGAGCGTGTTCGTGCTCGAGGGCGAGGTGATCCTGCAGACGCCCGATGCTGCCGTGGTGCTGCGTCCCGGTGACTACGGGCTCGTACCCGTCGGCGTTCCCCACGCCTGGCGCAACGAGAGCGCGCTGCCCGCGCGCTGGGCGGACATGCTGGCCCCGCAGCCACGTGCCCGCTTGGCGGAGGACACGTTCCGCGTGCCTGACCTGCCCAAGCGGCCTGCGGAGACGCTCGACGTGCGAGATCCGCGGACGCGGTCGTACGGCTCGATTCGGCCGGAACACATGGATCCGCGGCTCCAGTCCCAGCAGCTGCTCGCGGTGTCGGCCAGCATGCGCACCGCGCTGCTCGTCTACAGCGGAATCAGCGTGAAGATGATGGTGGACAGCGACCTCGGCGCGGTGCTGTCCACGATGTTCATGGTTCAGTACGACGCCGATGGCGCCGCGGGACGGCACGATCACCCGTTCGAGGAGACGTACCTGATCCTCGACGGTGTCGTCGACGCCACATTCGACGACACCACCTATCGGCTGGAGCCGGGTGACGTCGCGTGGGCCGGCGCAGGTTGCGTGCACGGTTTCGCCGCGCAGGGCGAGCCGGTGCGCTGGCTGGAGACGCAGGCGCCTCAGCCGCCGTCGCGGCACTCGTACCGCTTCGCCCGCGACTGGGAACATCTCGCCCAGGTCCTCGAGAAAGGACGCGGATGAGTGACCGACGCAGCGTTGTCGTGATCGGGGGAACGTCAGGTATCGGCTTGGAGGTTGCACGTCACTACACCGCGGCAGGCGACGAGGTCGTACTCAGCGGTCGTGATGACGGACGCGCGAAGGACGTTGCTGCATCGCTGGGCGGCGCCACGACGGGAGTCGGCTTCGACCTCGCCCAACCCGACTCCATTGCGATCGCTCTCGCCCACGTGGAGCGCTGCGACGCTCTGGTTCTTGTCGCCATCGAGCGCGACGTCAACTCGGTCGCGTCGTACGACCTGACTCGGGCGCTACGGCTGGTCACGCTCAAGCTCGTTGGATACACCGAGGTCGTGCACGCGCTGTTGCCCCGCATGCCTGAAGACTCCAGCGTCGTCATCTTCGGTGGCCGCGCCAAGGACCGTCCCTACCCGGGCTCGACAACCGTGTCCACCGTCAACGGAGGCGTGACCGGACTCGTCAACACCCTCGCGGTCGAGATCGCTCCACGTCGCGTCAACGGCATCCACCCCGGAGTGGTCGGAGACAGTCCGGAATGGTTGTCGAAGCCTGCCGACGTCCTCGAACGGCATCGCAGCCGGACACCAACCGGTCGCTTGGCCACGATGGACCAGATCGTCGATGCCGTCGACTTCCTGATCCGTAACCGCGCCGTCAACGCGATCAACCTCGAGGTCGACGGCGGTTGGCTCGTCGCGTGACGACCACGACCGAGATCCGCAGGATCGCCGTCGTCGGCACCGGGCGCATGGGCGCGGCAATGGTCGGCCGGCTGTGCGACGCCGGCTTCGACGTCGTCGTCTACAACCGCACGCAAGCGAAGTCGGCAGCCGTGGCAGACAGCCATGGAGCGACGGTGTCGCCGTCACCGCGGGAGGCCGTCGGCGATGCTGACGCAGTGCTGGTGTCGCTCGCTGACGACGCTGCGCTGCGCGACACGTACGGAGGCAATGACGGCATCATCGCCGGGTTGCGCGCGGGCTGCGTGGTCGCCGACACCAGCACCGTCGCGCCCGACACCGTGCGAGAGCTAGCACAGGACGTGGGCGCGGTGGGCGCCGATCTGCTCGACACGCCAGTCTCGGGCAGCGTGTCGACCGTCGAGCAGGGCGCTCTCACCATCATGGTCGGCGGCGACGTCGACGCGCTCAACCGTGTTCAGCCGATGCTCTCACCACTTGCTGCGCGCATCGTTCACCTCGGCCCCATCGGCAGCGGCGCCGCGATGAAGCTCGCCGTCAACGGCGTCATCCACGCACTCAACCTGGCCGTGGCCGAAGCGCTGATCCTCGCCGAGCGCGCCGGGCTCGATCGGGAAGCGGCGTACGACATGCTCGCGGGCAGCGCGGTTGGGGCTCCGTTCGTGCAGTACAAACGAGCGGCGTTCCTCACGCCGGACGAGGTGCCGGTGGCGTTCAGCCTCGACCTGGTCGCCAAGGACCTCGACCTCGCCGCCGCCCTTGCCGCTGAGGTCGGCGCACCGGTGGCGCAGCTACCAGCAAACCGGGAGGTTGTCGCCCGCGCCCTCGACGCTGGCTATGGAGCGGCCGATCTGAGCGCGCTCGCGGTCTTCCTTCGACGACTTGGGACCTGAGCGCCGCTCGGGCAACGCTCAGGTCCCAAGATCGTAGAAACTCGGCTAGCTGCCGCCGCCGGAGCGCTCGACGAGGAACGCGATCTTGCAGTTGACCTTGTACATCGACAGGTTGCCGCTCTCGTCGACGTCGGCGTTGCTGTTGAGAACCTCTACGCCACGAATGCCGCGCACCGACTCCGAGGCGCCCTTCACAGCGTTGCGGACAGCGTCGCTGAACGAGTTCGGTGAACTGCCGACCACCTCGATTACCTTCACGACTGCGCCCGCTGTGCGATCTGACGACTGTGTCATGACCCCTCCTCTTCTGGCGGCGCAGGATCATCCTGCGCCGGGCCCGCTACGCCGTCCTAGTGCCCCGGACGGCTGAGCGCAACCCTCGCGACGATCATGAGCAAACCACAAGACGCCCTCAGCCGGCAGCATCGTGCGGGCGACGCCACACGATGCTGCCGTCAGGAGCGCGAAGGCTGTCCGGGATGCCGTCTGCCCAGCCCTCCCGCTCGAGCCGCTGCGCCTCGTCGCGTGCGTCCTTCTCTGCCGTGAAGGGCAAATCGCTCGGCACGCCGTCCACGTATACGGTCAGGGTCCACGTGTCGGTGCTGTCGGTCACGCCGATGGTTCGAGCCTGATCACGATCGACTTCGATGTCGGTGTGCCGCTGCTGTCGGCGGTGCTGTCCAACGGGACCAGCACGTTCGTCTCGGGGTAGTAGGCCGCCGCGCACCCGCGAGCCGTGGGATAGGCAACGACGCGGAAGTCGTCTGCGCGGCGCTCCTCGCCGTTCCATTCGCCGACGAGGTCGACGTGTTGCCCGTCGGTCAGGTTCAGGTCGAAGAGATCCCGCGGAGACACGAAGACCACCCGGCGGCCGTTGTGAATGCCGCGGTAGCGATCGTCGAGACCGTAGATGGTGGTGTTGTACTGGTCGTGCGATCGCAGCGACTGCAGCAGCAGGTGGCCCGGCGGAACGTGCAGCACCGTGAGTTCGTTCGTCGTGAAGTTCGCTTTGCCGCTAGCCGTACGGAAGCTGCGTGCGTCGCGCACTGCATGCGGCAGCACGTACCCACCGGGAGTGGCGACCTTCTCGGCGTAGCCCTCGCAGCCAGGGACGACCTGCTCGATCTGCTGTCGAATGAGGTCGTAGTCGTCGGCGAATCGTCGCCAGGGGATATCCACCGCGTGTCCGAGCGTCCTCTCCGCAAGCTCGCACACGATGCGCACCTCGCTGCGCAGGTGCGGCGACGCCGGCGCGAGCACGCCCGACGACGGATGTACCGCGCTCATCGAGTCCTCGACGGTGACAAACTGGCGACCCGACGGCTGCTCATCGATCTCGGTGCGACCAAGGGTCGGAAGAACCAGCGCCGCATCCCCGGTGATCGCGTGGGACCGGTTCAGCTTCGTGGACACCTGCACAGTGAGCCGGCACCGTCGTACGGCGGCGGCCGTCACCGTGGTGTCCGGGGAGGCGGCGACGAAGTTGCCTCCGACCGCGAAGAAAACCTTCACCCGGCCATCGCGCATGGCGCGAATGGTCTCGACCACGTCATAGCCGTGGTTGCGCGGCGGCTCGAAGCCGAACTGGTCACGCAGCGCATCAAGGAACGCAGCTGACGGCTTCTCCCAGATCCCCATCGTGCGATCACCCTGCACATTGCTGTGTCCGCGCACCGGACACACACCCGCTCCGGGCCGACCAAGGTGACCACCGAGCAGCAGCATGTTGACGATCTCGCGGATTGTTGCCACCGAGTTCTTGTGCTGTGTGAGCCCCATGGCCCAGCACACGATGACGCGCTCAGCCGCCACGAGACGATCGGCGAGCTCCTCGATCTCGTCGCGCTGCAGACCGGTCGACTCGAGCACGTCGTCCCAGGACAGCCGGCGCAGGTGTTGGCAGTACTCCTGAAACCCTGATGTGTGTTCGGCGATGAAGTCGCTGTCGAGCACGCTTCCGGGAGCAGTACTTTCGGCGTCGAGCAGCAGTCGCCCCAGCGCCTGGAACAGCGCAAGGTCACCGTTGACCCGGATCTGCAGGAACTGGTCGGACAGCTGCGTGCCGCCCCCGACGAGTCCGCTGGGCTTCTGCGGATTCTTGAATCGCATTAGGCCGGCTTCAGGAAGCGGGTTGACGCTGACGATGCTGGCGCCAGCGGTTTTTGCCTCCTCGAGTGTCGACAGCATCCGCGGGTGGCAGGTGCCTGGGTTCTGTCCCACGACGAGGATCAGGTCGGCCTTCGTCAGATCCGCAAGCGAGACGCTGCCCTTACCAACGCCGAGCGTCTGCGAGAGCGCGTCGCCCGATGACTCGTGACACATATTCGAGCAGTCCGGCAGGTTGTTGGTGCCGAACGCGCGGACGAACAACTGGTACGCGAACGCTGCTTCGTTGCTGGTTCGACCCGAGGTGTAGAACGCGGCCTCGTCGGGGGACGGCAGCGCAGCCAACTCGGCGGCTATCAGGTCGTACGCCGCATCCCAATCGATCGGCTCGTAGTGGTCCCCGCCCGGCGGCTTGTACATCGGTTCGGTGAGCCGACCCTGCTGACCGAGCCAATGGTCGGTCTGCTCGGCGAGTTCGGAAACCGGATGCACGCCGAAGAAGTCCGCGGTGATCCGGCGCACGGTGGCTTCCTCGGCCACGGCCTTTGCGCCGTTCTCGCAGAACTCGGCGACCTTGCGCTTCTCGCCCTCCGGCCAGGCGCAACCGGGACAGTCGAAGCCGTGTTTCTGGTTGACGTTGCGCAGCGTGAGCAGGGAGCGGCGGCCGCGCATCTGCTCGTAGGAGAATTCGAGCGACTTGAGCACGCCGGGCATGCCAGCCGCCCAGGTCTTCGGCGGGTCGACCTCGAGATCGCGCTCCGTCACTGGTCGCGCTCGCCTTCTCGCTCGTCCCTCGCTCGGCGGCTCAACTGCTCCGGCATCACCTCAGGAGACCGGCTTCGTCGACGAGCTGAAACGTGACGTCGCCGAACGCCACCTCGTCTCCCGGCCGGACCGAACAACGGCTGGTGATGCGCCACCCGTTCACGCAGGTGCCGTTGGTGGACCACAGATCGGTGAGCGACCAGCCGCAGTCCTCACGCCGGAGCTCAGCGTGGTGGCGGGACACGGTCGGGTGATTGATCACGATGTCGGATCCTGGCGACCGGCCGATCCAGAACAGGGTGCGCTCTCGGCGCGGCAGTGGCAGCCGCGACCCCACAGGTGACACCTGCGTCGGCGGATCGGGTGCCGGAAGGGCGGTCGCCGGCATGACCTGACCGTAAGCGCGCAGCGGCTTCTCGTCCAGACAGACGGACTACTGCGATGCGGCGAGCTCGACTTGCAGCGGGGTACGGAAGCGAGGAACGAAGCGAATCGGGCCGATCCACGACTCGAGCCGGTCCGCAGCGGCTACCACGGCATCACGTCCCGCCGCACCGATGTCCTCGAGCAAACGCCAGCCGATGCGACCGTCCGGCCGCTGTGCCCAGCCGCCGACGACCCGTCCGTCGAACCAGATCGTCGGACCCGCGTTGCCATTGGTGTCGAACAGCGCCGGGGTGTGACTGCCCAGGTACCAGTGCCGCTGCTGCCAGCCCATGATCGTCGTATCGAGAGCAGGGAGTAGCGCGACCCACGGCTCGACCGGAGGCACCTGGTCCACGTCGTCGGCGAGCACCAACCCCTCCACTCCGTCCATGTCCACCGGGACAGTGTCGATCTCGGCGAGGGCGGCGCTGACCTGACCCTTGTTCCATCCCGTCCACCACGTCAGGTCGGCGACGGTGGCCGGCCCGTACGCGGCGAGCCACCGTCGCGCCAGCTCCACCCGTGCCTGAACCGGATCGATGTCGAGGAGACCGCCGGGAACCCAGGCCTCGATCGGCCACCAGGTGTACTGGCTGCTGATCCACGAACCCCGCGGCCGGCCGCGCACGATGTGCCCCTGCGCCGACAAGACCGTGAGCACGCGGGTGGTGATGTTCGCCAGCCCCTCGTACTTCTTTCCCTCGGCCATGAGCAGCTGCGTCCGCAGCCGCGGCTCATCCGCGGACAGCTGAGCCGCGGTTGCGCTGCCACGCACCGCGAGTGCCTCGACGGTGGCCTTCTCAACCTCAGCCAGCCACGCATCGTCGTAATCACCGCCCTGCCCCAGGTGCGTGAGCAGGACGCGGCGCTGTCGTTCCGCGATGGTGTTCGTCGCCGCAGCCTGAACCATCGCTGCGAGCTCGACCGGAAGGACGAACATCGTCCGTCGCATCGCGAGCATGCGGATCAGCGTCCGCCGCTCGTACAGCGCGTCCTCGACCGTCGACACCGCAGGGAAGTCGAGACGCGTGGCGAGGGCGATGTGGACGCTCGACGGGTCTGTCGCGTGCACCGCGACGAGGCTGCGAGCCACCTCTTCGGGTGACGCGGCCAGGCACTCGGTGGCGAGGCGGTGTCGTCGAGCCAGCCGAGAGCGCCGCTGATCCGCCGGTATCCGGAGGGCGCTCACATGCCTAAGCGTTCACCGAGGCGGTGCCACCCTCGACGGATCCGCGTGAACAAGTACGCCGCGAGCGCGAGTCCCACGACGAGCAGCACCAGGGCGATCCCGGCCGCGGCCCACGGATACTGCCAGGCCAGGGTGACCACACCGAGCACGGTGAGGTCCTCCGCGGCGCTGACCCCGACGTTCGTCACCGGCTCGGGGGAGGTGTTCACGGCCAACCGCAGCCCCGACTTCGCCAGGTGACTGAGGAACGCCACGATCGCCGCTCCGGCGGCTGCCCACGCCTCGGCGGTGGTGTCGGCATCGGCGGCGATGAGCGCGCCGACGACGGCAGCGATCAGCGGCCGGACGACGGTGTGGATCGAGTCCCAGGCACTGTCGAGGTAGGGAATCTTGTCGGCCACGAGCTCGACGAGAGTAAGAATGGCGGCGACGATGAGCACGTCGGTCCGCTGGAGGACCTCCGGGGTGTCGGCCCAGCCGAACCGGCCGATGAGGCCGGTGATCAGTACGACGCCGTACGCGGAGATGCCCGACGCCCAGCCGTTCGCGAACGCCAGCGGCAGCGTGTCCACTGCTCACCCCCTTCTGCAGCACACCGAGAGGACGACTGCTCAGGGTAGGACGGTGACGCGCAGATCAGTCGGCCAGCCCGCGGAAGAAGGTGAGGAGTGCCTCGATGGCGTTGCCGATCGCTGTTCCCACCGTTTGCGCCGTGGCGGCTGCCCCCACGGGATTGGTGATGATGTAGAACACGGCAACGAGGACGAGGAACCAGGCCAGCAAACGCCGGAACACGTGGCCTCCCTCCGCCCGTCCTGTTCACCTGTTCACGCTGTACCTGATCTCTATACCTGATCATGGACAGCATGACACCCACCGGCTTCGCCCGGTATCCGTACAGCGCACCAGACCAGGGGGGCCATGCCAAGGAACGCGGCCGTAACGATCACGTGTTGTGGGGCAAGGAGGTACGGGTGACAGGTCGAGGCGTGCTCGTGACGGGGGCGTCGCGCGGCATCGGGCGGGCGGTGGCGACGGCGTTCGCGGCGCTGGGCGACCGCGTCGCGGTGCACCACCGCGATTCAGCGCAGCTCGCGGACGAGACGCTGCACGGGCTCGACGGGGTGGGCCACCTGGTGGTTCAGGCCGAGCTCTCCGACCCCGAGGCGGTACGCCGGATGGTCGACGACGCCATCACCGGTCTCGGGCACATCGACGTGCTCGTCAACAATGCGGCGACGTACGGCGAGCATCGCATCGCGGATGTGTCGTACGAGGAGTGGCAGAACGCCTGGCATCAGGTGCTGGGGGTCAATCTCGTGGGCTCGGCGAACGTGACCTACTGCGTGGTGCACCACATGCTGTCGGGACAGACTCGTGGTCGCATCGTCAATATCTCTTCTCGCGGCGCCTATCGCGGCGAGCCGCGCGTCCCGGCGTACGGCGCCAGCAAGGCCGGGATCAACTCGTTCACCGGGTCGATGGCGCGCGCGCTCGCGCCGCATGGCATTGCGGTGACCGCAGTGGCACCTGGCTACGTCGCGACCGACATGGCAAACGAGGCCCTCAAGGAGCCGCGCGGCGCCGAGATCCGCGCGCAGAGCCCGTTCGACCGGGTTGCCCGTCCGGAGGAGGTAGCGGCTGCCGTCGTCTACCTTGCTTCGCCCGACGCCGAGTTTGCGAGCGGCACGGTCATCGATGTCAACGGCGCGTCGTACCTGCGTGGCTGAATCCCTCGTCGATGGCGGCCCAGATGCGGTCGCGCAGGTCGTTTGCCTCGGCCGAGGTCAGGGTGCGATGCAGGTCGCGCAGGACGATGCGGACCAGGACATTCTCCTGATGCGGCTCGAGGCCGAGACGGTCCACGGCGGTCTGGGGCAGCTCGTCGTATGACGTGTGCGCGAGCACCGTCACGTCCTCGATCGCGTCGCTATCCGGGCCGAGCGCCTCGCGTACGCGATCACCGATCTCCTCACCCGTCGAGCCGGACGAGACGGCCACGGAGATGTCGCGCAGCACCGGCGGATGGCGCGACACCAGCCGCCAGGGCGACAGATCGCACAGTTGGTCAGTGACTCGCGGATCTGTGGACCGAAGCAACCGGATATCGGGCAGCCCCTTGCGGATCATGAGCAGCCGGTCGAGGCCGACACCGAGGGCGAGCCCGCTGGTCGTGCCGGCGTCGAGGCCAGCCTCGGACAGCACGGCCTGGGCCGCGAGCCCACACTCGCCCACTTCGACCCAGTCGGAATCGTGCCAGACGTCGATCTGGCGGCCGCTCGTGGTGTAGGGATGCTGGGCCGGCGTCCAGCGCCATGCGTGGTCAGGCAGCGTCGCGCTCAGGACCAGGTCGACCATGGCGTGCAGATCGTCGTCGCCCAGCCGGCCTTGTTGGGTCACCCGCCAGAGGTCGAGCTGGTGCGGGGTGGCGCTGTGCAGTCGGTCGATGCTGTCGCGGCGATAGACGAGACCCGGGCAGGCGAGCAGCACGTCGCCGGCAGGGTTCATCGCGAGCGTGCGGAGAGCGGGCGGGATCAAGGCGCTGGTGTGGCTGCGCAGGACGCAGGTCTCGCTGACGTAGCGGGTATAGCGCGCGTCGCGGGTCACGGCGTCCGGCGAATAGCGCAGCCGCTCGTAGTTGTCCTCGACCGGCACGATCGGCCGCGACCGCGAGATCCGGACCGCGCAGCGCCACGTGTCGGCGAGTGCGGCCACTGCGGCATCGACCAGGAGTTGCAGGGCATGCGGGCCCTCGCGTGGATCGGTCAAGTCACGAGTGCGCAGCGCATCGGCAAGGGACTCGGGGCTGAGCAGGGCGGGCACGGCGGGCTCCTCGAGGAGAGAGGGGACGGGGGATCGCGGTCCCGACCGTTCCGGCCGTGCAGCCGTCCAGGCGTGTTACGCCGGTGCAGCCGTCGACGACCCGACCGGCATCGGTCGGGCGCCGCTAAATCGCCGGCTGCTCATCGCCATGTCCCCAGCGTACGCCGCGTCCCCGCTCACGGCCCTTTCGAAAGGATCATGGGCTTGCGGGAACGACACGCCGTCATGGGCGTCCGGTAAGCCCATGATCGTTGCCGGTAATGGGCGAAGGGGTGGTGCGGATGGGGCGAATGGGGCAGGATGTAGGTGGCCAACGGAGTCATGACGCCGATGCCGAGCTGAAGGTCGCAGGGGAAGGCGCACCTCGCTCGACACACGGAGGTTCCGATGGCTACACGCGGCGTCGTCTACGTGCACTCCGCGCCGCCCGCGCTGTGCCCGCACATCGAGTGGGCCGTCGCGGGCGTGCTCGGCACGCGCATCGCGTTTGCCTGGACCGCCCAGCCGGCGGCTCCCGGGATGATGCGCGCCGAGGTCTCCTGGCAGGCCGACGCGGGAACGGCGGCGCGTTTGGCGTCGGCGCTTCGCGGGTGGCAGCTGCTGCGCTTCGAGGTCACCGAGGAGCCCAGCCCCGGCTGCGAGGGGGAGCGGTACTCGAGCACGCCGGCGCTCGGCATCTTCCATGCCATGACTGGCGTGCACGGCGACATCCTCATCCCAGAGGACCGGTTGCGATCGGTCCTGCGCGCCGATGAGGACGGCAGCGACCTCGCCCAGCACCTTCACCAGCTCCTCGGCACCGCCTGGGACGAGGAGCTCGAACCCTTCCGATACGCCGGGGAAGGCGCCCCCGTGCGGTGGCTGCACCAGGTCGGCTAACGCAGGAGCCGACCGCGCGAGCAGCTTCCGCGGGGGACACAGACAGGGCCCGGGTGCGATGTCGCGCCCGGGCCCTGGTGTTGCTTAGAGCGGGATGTTGCCGTGAGATCCGCGGCGCTGGGGCGCGTCGGCGATCGCTGTCGCCAGCGCGGACCGGGTCACCGAGGGGTCGACGACCTCGTCCACGACGCCGAGCTCGAGCGCGCGATCGATTCCGCCGGCGATGCGCTCGTGCTCGGCGGCGAGCTCTAGTTCGAGCTGCGTGCGGGCGAACTCGTCGTCCACCTCGGACAGGCGGCGCCGATGCAGGATGCGCACCGCCGCTACCGAGCCCATGACCGCGACCTCGGCGCCCGGCCAGGCGAAGACCCGGGTGGCGCCAAGCGCACGCGAGTTCATGGCGATGTAGGCGCCGCCGTACGCCTTGCGGGTCACAAGCGTCACCCGCGGCACCGTGGCCTCGGCGAAGGCGTGCAGCAGCTTCGCTCCACGACGCACGACACCGTCCCACTCCTGACCCACGCCGGGGAGGTAGCCGGGGACATCGACGATGACGACGAGCGGGACACCGAACGCATCGCACATGCGGACGAACCGCGCGGCCTTCTCCGCGGAGGCCGAGTCGAGGCAGCCACCGAGCCGCAGCGGGTTGTTGGCGATCAGACCCACGGTCCGTCCACCGAGCCGACCCAGGGTCGTCACGATGTTGGGCGCCCAGCGAGGGTGAAGCTCGACGCTGCCGTCCTGGTCGAGCACGCTCGTGACCAGTGGGTGGACGTCGTACGCACGCTTCGCGCTGGCGGGAAGCGTGTCGGCGAGATCGACGTCCTTGGGATCGCCAATGTCGCCCTGATCGCCCAGCAGCGCCGCGACGTGACGCGCCTGGTCGTAGGCCGCCTCTGCCGTCTCGGTCACGATGTGAACGACGCCGCTTCGCCGTCCGTGCGGCTCGGGTCCACCCAGCCGCAGGGCGTCGACATCCTCACCGGTGACGCTACGAACGACGTCGGGGCCGGTGACGAAGATCCGCCCGTCCGGGCCAAGGATGACGACATCGGTGAGTGCCGGGCCGTACGCGGCACCGCCGGCTGCAGGGCCGAGGACCACGCTGATCTGCGGAATCTTTCCCGAGGCGCGCGTCATGACGGCGAAGATGCGGCCGACCGCGTGCAGGCTCTCGACGCCTTCGGACAGCCGAGCGCCGCCGGAGTGCCAAAAGCCGACGACGGGGACACCGTCGGCCAGCGCACACTCGTACGCCTCGACGACGACCTGGCAGCCCTGCGACCCCATGGCGCCGCCCTGGACGGTTGCGTCGCTGCAGAAGACGACGACGGGAACACCGCGCATGCGCCCGTACGCCGCGAGCATGCCGCTGGTGTCCTCGGGCGTGAACGGCACGAGGGTGCCCGGGTCGACCGCCGCCTCCAGGCGCAGCCGCGGATTGCGGGGATCGCTCGCCCGGTCTGGCCGGGCGGGGCGAGCCGCCTGTTCCACGACAGTCATTGGTCGCGCTCACCTTCTCGCTCGTTCCTCGCTCGTCGGCTCGGCTGCTCCGAAGTCATTGCACGCTCCGCACCACGAGGGCGACATTGTGGCCGCCGAATCCGAAAGAGTTGTTCAGTGCCGCAATCGGGCCGTCAGGGAGCGGCCGCGGCTCGCCGCGCACGACATCGAGCCGAACCTCATCGTCGGGGTCCTCGATGTTGATGGTCGGCGGCGCAAGGCGTTCGCGCAGCGCCAAGATCACGGCGATGGCCTCGACCGACCCGGCGGCTCCCAGCAGGTGGCCGGTCATGGACTTGGTCGCCGAGACGACGAGGCCGGCCGCGGCGTCCTCACCCAGGGCAGTGTGGATGGCGGACGCTTCCGCCACGTCACCCTGCGGTGTGGACGTGGCGTGAGCGTTGACGTGGACGATGTCCGACGGCGCCAGTCCCGCGTCTTCGATCGCGAATCGCATGGCCCGGGCCGCACCTGCGCCCACGGGGTCCGGCTGGGCGATGTGGAATGCGTCGGAGCTGATCCCGATGCCGGCTACCTCGGCGTAGGCGGTTGCGCCGCGATGCGCCGCGTGCTCGGCGGACTCGAGGACTACGACTCCCGCGCCCTCGCCGAGGACGAAACCATCACGGCCCTTGTCGTACGGCCGGGATGCGCGTTCGGGCTCGTCGTTGCGCTTGGACAGCGCCATCATCGCGGCGAACGCCGAGAGCGGGAGCGGATGGATGGCTGCCTCCGTGCCGCCCGCGACGACGACATCAGCCCGGCCCGAGCGGATCATCTCCACGCCGTAGGCGATGGCTTCCGCACCTGATGCGCAGGCGCTGACTGGCGTGTGGACACCTGCCTTGGCGCCAAGCTCGATGCCCAGGGCACCGGCTGGACCGTTGGGCATCAGCATCGGGATCGCGTGCGGTGACACCCGTCGCGGTCCCTTCTCCACCAGCACGTCGTAGTTGGACAGCAGGGTCGTGATCCCACCGATGCCAGAGGCCACGACGACGCCGAGGCGCTCGCCGTCGAGATCCTCGAGCGATGCGTCGCGCTGCGCATCGGCCCACGCTTCCCGTCCGGCAATCAGGGCGAACTGGCCGGACCGGTCGAGCTTGCGGGCCTCGACCCGGTCGAGTACCTCTGCGGGCTCGACAGCTACCGGTCCGCCGATGCGTACCGGTAGCTGCTCCGCCCAGTCGTACGGGAGGGTCCGGACACCCGATGTGCCGGCGACCAGAGCCGACCAGGTCGACGCGACGTCTCCACCCACGGGCGTGGTCGCGCCGAGGCCGGTGACGACAACGCGGGTGACCCGGTCAGCGGCTGTCATGCCGAGACACCTGCCCGCTCGATGTAGGCGACCGCGTCGCCGACCGTACGCAACGACTTCACGTCGTCGTCCGGGATCGTCACGCCGAAGCGCTCCTCGGCGGCGACGACGACCTCGACCATCGACAGTGAGTCGACGTCGAGGTCATCGGTGAACGACTTGTCCAGTTGGACATCGTCGGCGGGAATGCCCGCGACCTCGTTCACGATGTCGGCGAGACCCGTGCGGATCTCCTCCTGGCTGAGGGCCATCAGTGCTCCTTTTCTCTCTGTGTGTGGGGCAGCGAAACACGGCGATTGTGTCAGGGGAGCGTGACGACCTGTGCCGCGTAGACGAGGCCGGCGCCGAACCCGATGAGCAGTGCCGTGCCCCCACTCTTGACCTCGCCCGCCTCGAGCATGCGGGACATGGCGAGCGGGATCGATGCGGCGGAGGTGTTGCCGGTCGTCGCAATGTCGCGAGCCACGACGACGTGATCCGGCAGTTGCAACGCCTTGATCATCGCGTCCGTGATGCGCATGTTCGCCTGGTGCGGGATGAACGCGTCCAGGTCCTCGGCGCGGATGCCCGCGGCCTGGAGAGCCCGCCGGGCGATCGGGGCCATCTGCCATACCGCCCATCGGAAAACCTGCTGGCCGGCCATCCGCAGCGCAGGAAATCGGGCGTCGGGGTCGGTCCTATAGATCGACCAGGGGGTTGTCTGCTCGATGGCGTCCAGCTGCGAGCCGTCGGCTCCCCAGATGGTGGGCCCGATGCCTGGAACGTCGGCCGGCCCGATGACCACTGCGCCGGCGCCATCCCCGAAGATGAAGGCAGTCGTGCGATCCTCGGGATCGGTGAGATCGGACAACTTCTCGACGCCGATGACCAGGACGTACGACGCGCTGCCGCCTCGCACCATGTCGTTGGCAAGTCCGACGCCGTAGCAGAAGCCGGCGCAGGCAGCGGAGACATCGAAGGCGGCCGCTGACGCCGCGCCCAGGCGATGGGCGACGTCCGCCGCCGACGACGGGGTCTGCAGCAGGTGCGTGACCGTCGCGACGATGACCGCGCCGACCTGCTCGGGTGCCACGCCGGAGTGGGCCAGTGCCTTGCCGGCGGCCTGCACGGCCATGTCGGTGACGGTCTCGTCTGCGGCCGCCCAGCGCCGCTCGACGATGCCGGACCGCTCTCGGATCCACTCGTCGCTGGAGTCGATGCGCTGGACGATCTCGGCGTTGGGGACGATCCGGGACGGTCGATACGCGCCGACGCCGTAGATCCGGGCGTGCTCCGCTCCCACCGATGGACGGATTCTTGCTGTCATACCGGCACCGCCTCGGGATGGAGTCGAACAAGGGGTTGTCCGGGCGACACCGGGTCGCCGTCCTCGACGAGCCACTCCACGACGGTGCCGCCGTGTGGTGCGGCGATCGCTTGCTCCTGGCGTCGCGCGATCACGCTGCCGACGGCGGCACCCGGTTTGAGCGTGGCGCCGAGGGAGGCGCTCACCAGGTCGGCCTTGAACGTGCCGGCGAAGGGGGATACGACAAGACGCCAGCTGGGTGCATCGACGAGCGGCGAGCGCGACGCGTGCCGTTCGACCAGGGCGCGCGCCGCGGGCACGTCATCCGGGCTCTTCAGCGCGACCGTCTCGACATCGGGCAGGGCCCGACGGATGAGGCCGGTGAGCGTGCCCGCCGGAGGCACCTCGATGACTCCGGTCACGCCGAGGTCATCCATCGTGCGCATGCACAGGTCCCAGCGCACCGGATTGCGCACCTGGGCCACGATCCGCTGCACGACCTCGCGACCGTGATGGACGACCGAGCCGTCGGCATTGGACAGCAGTCGCACGCGCGGATCGCGGACGGTCACGCCCCGAGCCAGCGCCTCGAGCCGCTGCACCGCGGACGCCATGTGCTCGGTGTGGAACGCGCCGGCGACCTGCAGCCCGCGGGCCCGGGCGCCCGCTGGCGGTGTGAACGCGGCGAGCTGATCGACGGTGCCGGCAGCGACGACCTGACCGGCACCGTTGATGTTGGCAGCGGTGAGACCGGCCGCCTCGATCGCCGCGAGGACTTCATCCGGATCGCCGCCCAGTACGGCCGACATGCTGGTCGGCTGCTGGGCAGCTGCCGCCGCCATCGCACTCCCGCGTTCCCGTACCAAGACGAGCGCGGATTCCGCGGTCAGGACGCCCGAGCCGGCAGCCGCTGTCAGCTCCCCGACGCTGTGCCCGGCCGCCGCACCGACGACGGCAAAGCCGTCCGCGGGATGGGGGAACAGGGCAAGGGCGCCGATCAATCCGGCGGCAACCAGCAGCGGCTGCGCTACCGCGGTGTCACGAATCTCGTCGGCGTCAGCCGTCGTGCCGTACCGCTCCAGGTCCAGCCCGGTGACCGCGGACCACCAGGCCACGCGGTCACGTACCCCGTCGAGCTCGAGCCAGGACGCGAGGAAACCGGGCGTCTGGGCACCCTGACCGGGCGCAACGACTGCGAGCATCTCTCTACCATCCCCGCTCGGCACCGGTTACCCCCGCTGCCGGGGCGTACCAAGTTCTCCCAGGGGCCTTGTAGGAATCCGACAAATGAACGCCGGGTTACGCGTGGGCGGCATCCTCCAATCGACCCAGGATCAGTGCGACTCGCAATGACAGAGCGGCCCGCTCGTCCATCGGCGAGAGGCCGGTGATGTCCGCGATGCGGCGCAGCCGGTAGCGCACGGTATTGGGGTGAACGAACAGCAGCCGGGCCGCGCCCTCGAGGCTGGACGATTGCTCGAGCACCACGGACAGCGTTTCGAGCAGCTGTCCGCCCGCCGCGACGAGCGGCCGCCAGGCCTCCTCGACGAGCCGGTGCTTTGCCTCCGCGTCGCCGTCGACTGCGCGCTCGGGGAGCAGGTCGTCCGCGAGGACGGGGCGCGGCGCGTCCGGCCAGGCCGCGGCCGCGCGCTGCCCGGCAAGCGCGTTACGCGCGGAGCGACTGGCGGCGAGCAGGTCGGGAACCGAGGGGCCGACGACGACCGGACCGGGCCCGAACTGCCCCACCAGGGTGTAGGCGGCGTGCAGTGCGTCCGGAGCGCCGCCCACGATCGTCACCAGCCGCTCGCCCTGAACCCCGCTGAGGACGTCCAGCCGGGCGGCCCGCGCGGTCCGGTGGACCGCGTCGACGACGGTCTCCGGATCGGCGCCGCGCGGAGCCGAGCCCGCGACGACCACGACCGGCTCGGGCGACACCCACCCGAGAGCGGCGGCCCGCGATCGCAGCGACTCGTCGACCTCGCCGCGCAGCACCGCGTCGACGACCAGCGCCTCCAGACGTGCGTCCCAGGCGCCGCGGGCCTCCGCTGCCTGCGCATATACCTGGGCGGCCGCGAACGCGATCTCGCGCGAGTACCGCAGCACTGCCTCGCGCAGCTCCGCTTCGCCGCCGGGGCTTGCGAGCTCGTCGATGCGCTCCTCGACGACGAGGATCGCCACCCTGACCAGCTCCACGGTCTGCTGCAGCGTGACGGCGCGAGCTAGCTCGCGCGGGGCCGTACCGAACACGTCGGCGGTGATCGTCGGGTGGTCGGCGGGGGAGCGGAACCAGCGGATGAACGCGGCGATGCCAGCCTGCGCGACGAGCCCGACCCACGAGCGGTTCTCCGGCGGCATCGCGCGATACCACGGCAACGTCTCGTCCATCCGCAGGATCGCCGCGCTGGCCAGCGCCCCGGTCGAGCGTTCCAGCCGGCGCACGGTGGCAGTGCGCTGCCGCCCCATCGCCCGTGCTGGTTGGGCCATGGCGCAGAGCGTACGGGCGCGTTGCCGCGAAGCGCGCTGCCCGCCGCACCCGCCCGCAGCTCGAAATGATCACGTATACGTGATCATTTCGGGCGATACGCCCGTTGCAGAGGGCGTATCGCCCGAACTCGACGCGTATTGCCGGACGCAGAAGCGGGCGGCGCGGTGCTTCTGCGCGCCGGTAGCGTCACCTGCGTGCCGACGCTCGAGACGCCGATCCCGCCCGCTGTCGCCCTCCGGCGCATCGCGTTCCTGCTCGAGCGCGCTCTCGAGCCGACATACCGGGTCCGCGCGTTCCGTACCGCCGCGGCCGTCGTCGACGTGCTGGGACCGGAGCAGACGCAGGCTCGGGCAGCGGCGGGGACCTTGACCGAGGTCAAGGGCATCGGCGACAAGACCGCCGCCGTGATCGTCGAGGCACTCGCCGGCGAGGTGCCCGGCTACCTGACCAAGCTGGAGGAGACGCATGGGTCGCCGCTCGCGACGGGCGGCGAGGAACTGTTCGCGGCGCTGCGCGGCGACCTGCACACCCACTCGGAGTGGTCCGACGGCGGGAGCCCGATCCGCGAGATGGCGGTGGCGGCCCGTGCACTCGGCCACGACTACATCGCGCTGACCGATCACTCGCCACGGCTGACCGTGGCCCGCGGGCTGTCGGCCGAACGGCTGCGAGAGCAGCTGGACGTCGTCCGCGAGGTCAACGAGGAGCTGGCACCGTTTCGCCTGCTCACCGGAATCGAGGTGGACATCAACGAGGACGGCACACTCGATCAGGAGCCCGAGCTGCTGGACCAGCTCGACGTCGTCGTCGCCAGCGTCCACTCGGCGCTGCGTGCACCGTCAGCCGAGATGACCCCGCGCATGCTCGCGGCGATCGCCGATCCCCACGTCGACGTGCTCGGCCACTGCACCGGTCGCAACGTGAACAGCCTCGGTCGTGGCGGTCGGGTCCGGCCGGAGAGCCAGTTCGACGCCGAAGCGGTGTTCGCCGCGTGCGCGTCGAACGGGGTGGCGGTGGAGATCAACTGCCGGCCGGAGCGCCTCGACCCGCCGAAGCGGTTGATGCGCATCGCGCTGAAGGCCGGCTGCCGATTCTCCATCGACACCGACGCCCACGCGCCGGGTCAGCTGGACTGGCAGCCGTACGGCTGCGAGCGCGCAGCCGAGGTCGGTGTGCCGGCAGATCGGATCGTGAACACGCTTGTCGTGGACGAGCTGCTGGCGTGGACACGGCGCGAGCTGTGACGATCGACGTCCGCCGCGGCGCCGACCGGTTCGTGACGCGCCGCGAGGGGATCGAACTCCGACACTCGTTCTCCTTCGGCGAGCACTACGACGCGGCGAACGTTTCGTTCGGGTTGCTCCTGGCCTCGAACGAGATGCTGCTTGCGCCGGGGGCGGGCTTCGACCCGCACGAGCATCGCGACATCGAGATCGTCACGTGGGTGGTGGCCGGCGCGTTGGAGCACGCCGACTCATCTGGTGCAGGCGGAGTCATCGTGCCGGGGATGGCACAGCGCCTCAGCACCGGTCGCGCCGTGGAGCACTCGGAACGAGCGTCGGCGTCGTCGCCCACTGAGGTCGTGCAGATGTGGGTCGCACCCGACGCCCACGGGTTCGAGCCGTCGTACGAGCAGCGCGACTTCTCCGCGCAACTGGAAACGGGCGGGCTGGTCGCTGTCGCGTCTGGCGATCCGCAGCACGAGTCGGCGCTGCGCATCCACCAGCGTGGCGCGACGCTCTACGTGGCTCGGCTTGCGGCTGGAGCGTCGATAGAGCTGCCCGCTTCGGCGTACCTGCATGTGTACGTGACGACCGGGATCCTCCAGCTGCCCGACGGCACGACGTTGGATGCCGGCGACGCAGCGCGGGTGACGGAAGGCGCGCTTCGCCTGGACTCGGCCGACGGTGCCGAGATCCTCGCGTGGACCATGACGCCCTAGCGTCCCGCGTGTCGCTGCCGGAATTGGCGGAGCGCTCGGTCTACCGTCCGGAACATGATCGCCAGCGAGGCGTCGCCGGTCGTCCGCGCCGTGATCACGGCAGCGCTGGAGGATCGCCACGTCCTCTGGCTCGACTACGAGGACCGGCACGACGAGGTCAGCCGCCGCGCTGTCGAGCCGGTCGCGCTGGTCGAGACCGAAGGGCACTGGTACCTGCTGGCGTGGTGCCGCGTGCGCGACGACGCCCGCTGCTTCCGCCTCGATCGCATCCGTCGCGCGATCGCTACGGACGAGATTGCCGCCGTCCGCGACCTCGACGAGGTGACCGCCGAGATCCCGAACGTCGTGCTGAGCGTTCCGTCCTTCGCCTGACCGTTACTTCGTGAGAGATAGGCGTCAGGATTCGCCGCCGGTATTGCCGGCGCCGGCCGCGGCGATGCTCATCAGCTGATAGCGGTCGATGGCCTCGCGTACGGCTTCCGGCTTGACCTCGCCGCGCCGGGCAAGCTCGTGCAGCACCGCAACCGTGATCGACTGGGCGTCGACCTTGAAGTAGCGGCGCAGCGCTCCCCGCGTATCGGACCGGCCAAACCCGTCGGTGCCCAGCGACACGAAGTCACCGGGCACCCACGGGCGAATCTGGTCCTGCACCGCGCGCATGAAGTCGCTGACGGCGAGGACCGGTCCGGCCGTGCCGGCCAAACGCTGCTGGACGTACGGGACCCGCGGTGTCTCGTCGGGGTTGAGCAGGTTCCACGCGTCGCAAGCCATCGCCTCGCGGCGCAGCTCCGTCCACGAGGTCGCCGACCACACGTCGGCGCGGACGTTCCAGTCGTCGGCGAGCAGCTTCTGCGCCGCGAGCGCCCACTGCATGCCCGTACCGGAGGCGAGGACCTGAACATTCGGTCGTTCGTCGTCCTCGTCGGTCGGACCGGGCCGGTACAGGTACAGCCCGCGCAGCACGCCGTCGACGTCGAGGTCGTCCGGCTCCGGCGGCTGCACGTACGGCTCGTTGTAGATGGTCAAGTAGTAGAAGACGTTCTCGGCGTCCTCGCCGTACATCCGCCGCAGCCCGTCACGGACGATGTGCCCGATTTCGAACGCCCACGCGGGGTCGTAGTGAACGACCGCAGGATTTGTTGATGCGAGCAGCGGCGAATGACCGTCCTCGTGCTGAAGTCCCTCGCCGTTGAGGGTGGTTCGTCCCGCGGTCGCGCCCAGCAGGAAGCCGCGGCCGAGCTGGTCGGCCATCGCCCACAGCCCGTCGCCGGTGCGCTGGAAACCGAACATCGAGTAGAAGACGTAGATCGGGATCATATGGACGCCGTGCGTGGCGTACGCGGTTCCGGCAGCGATCATCGAGGCCACGGACCCGGCCTCGCTGATGCCCTCGTGCAGGATCTGCCCTTCGGTCGATTCCTTGTACGACAGCAGCAGTTCCCGGTCGACGGCCTCGTAGTTCTGTCCATGTGGCGAGTAGATCTTCGCCGAGGGGAACAGTGAGTCCATGCCGAACGTGCGTGCCTCGTCGGGGATGATCGGGACGAACCGCGCCCCGATCTCGTTGTCCCTGATGAGGTCCTTGAGGAGCCGGACGAACGCCATCGTCGTCGCGACCGGTTGCTTGCCCGAGCCCTTGGCCATGTCCTTGTATGCCGACTCGTCCGGCAGGGCCAGCGGCTTGGCGCGTACGACCCGCGACGGTAGGTACCCGCCGAGTGCACGACGCCGGTCATGCATGTACTGGATCTCGTCGGAGTCCTTGCCCGGGTGGTAGTAGGGCGGCAGATCAGCTTCGAGGGCCTTGTCATCGATCTCGAGGTACAGCCGGTCCCGCAGCGTCTTCAGGTCGTTCTTCGTCAGTTTCTTCATCTGGTGGGTGGCGTTACGGCCCTCGAACGACGGTCCGAGCGTCCACCCCTTGACGGTCTTGGCGAGGATCACCGTCGGCTGGCCGACGTGCTCGCGGGCTGCCTTGAACGCGGAGTAGATCTTGCGGTAGTCGTGCCCCCCGCGGGGCAGCCGGCGCAACTCGTCGTCCGACAGGTGCTCGACCATGCGGCGCAGCCGCTGGTCACCGCCGAAGAAGTGCTCGCGGATGTAACCGCCGGTCTCCACCGAGTAGGTCTGGAACTGTCCGTCGGGCGTGGTGTTCATCTTGTTGAGGAGCACTCCGTCGACGTCCTTGGCGAGCAGCGGGTCCCACTCGCGTCCCCAGACGACCTTGATGACGTTCCAGCCCGCCCCGCGGAAGTACGACTCCAGCTCCTGGATGATCTTGCCGTTGCCTCGGACCGGACCGTCGAGACGCTGCAGGTTGCAGTTGATGACGAACGTGAGGTTGTCGAGCTCCTCACGAGCGGCGACCCCGATGGCGCCGAGCGATTCCGGCTCGTCCATCTCGCCGTCGCCGAGGAACGCCCACACGTGCGAGCGGGACGTGTCGGCGAGTCCGCGCGCGTACAGGTAGCGGTTGAACCGGGCCTGGTAGATCGCGTTGATCGGCCCGAGGCCCATCGACACGGTCGGGAACTCCCAGAAGTCCGACATCAGCCGTGGATGCGGGTACGACGGCAAGCCACCGGGCTGGGAAAGCTCCTGGCGGAACCCGTCGAGCTGCTTCTCACTCAGCCGGCCCTCGAGGAAGGCGCGGGCATAGATGCCTGGCGACGCGTGCCCCTGGAAGAACACCTGGTCGCCGGACTCGCCGCCGTCCTTACCGCGGAAGAAGTGGTTGAAGCCAACCTCATAGAGCGCCGCTGACGATGCGTACGTCGCAATGTGTCCTCCGACGCCGAGGCCTGGCCGGTTGGCGCGCGACACCATGACGGCGGCGTTCCAGCGTATGTAGGCGCGGATGCGGCGTTCGACGTGCTCGTCGCCGGGGAACCAGGGCTCGAGCTCGGGCGGGATCGTGTTGATGTAGTCCGTGCTGCGCAAGCCAGGCACGCCGACCTGGTGCTGGCGGGCACTCTCCAGCATCCGCAGCATCAAGTACCGCGCGCGCTCGCGACCCTGCTCCCGGACGACGGCGTCCAGCGATTCCAACCACTCCGCCGTCTCGCTGGGGTCGATGTCCGGCAGTTGGCTCGGCAGCCCATCGCTGATGACGGTCAAGCGCTCTCGTCCAGATGCCACGCTGCTCCTTCTCGTCTTCTGTATCTGCACCATCCTCGTACGACGTTCGCTGAACGTCACCTTTACTCCCGGGTAGCCATCGCGATGAATGTTCCCGCTCCCCTTCCCACGGAGCAGGTGCACCGGCAGGCTGGGCCTACCTGAAAGCGTTTCGGGAGGGTGGCGTGCAGGCAGCAGTGGGAGATCGCATCCACGTACACGGTCGCGTGGTCGGGCAGCAGGATCATCGCGGTCGCATCACCGAGGTACGCGGGCCGGGTGGGTCGCCGCCGTATCTCGTGGTCTTCGACGACGGGCACGAAGCGCTCGTCTTTCCTGGCCCCGATGCCGTCATCGAACGCGACCAGGACGCCTCGGCCTAGTACGCAGAAGGCCGAGCATGCAGTCGCGGATGCTCGACGTCGCGACCGGGTCGACGGAGACCGTCCGCGATCTGACGTCAGCCTGCGCCGCATTTCTGGACGAGGTGGCAGCCGGCGGCGACGGTCTGCTGCACGTATTCGTGCCCCACGCCACTGCGGGCGTCGCTGTGCTGGAGACCGGTGCGGGCAGCGACGACGACCTCCTGACCGTCCTGCGTGAGTTGTTGCCGCGTGACTTCGAGTGGCGTCATCGGCATGGGACGTCGGGTCACGGTCGCGATCACGTGCTGCCCGCGCTCGTCGCGCCGTACGCCTCGATTCCGGTGCTCGGCGGGGTCATGGCGCTCGGCACCTGGCAGTCCGTCGTCCTCGTCGACACCAACGTCGACAACCGTTCCCGGCAGGTTCGGTTGTCTTACCTGTCGGGATAGCCCCCTGCTCGGCTGCCTGGTCTGCGCGCTGCTACTTGCGCGGGAGGGCCCCGCTTGTGTGGACTACCGAGGCACACGACAGGGTGATGCCCTGGATGCGTAACGGGAGGGGATCGTTGAGCGCGACCGCGGATCACGCGGAGGAAGCCCAGCTCGACGTCGCGCGCCGGCTCGGCTTCACGCCTGGTCAAGTGGTCCAGGAGCTCGGGTACGACGAGGACTGCGACGATGACCTGCGTTCCTCGATCGAGGAACTGACGGGTCATGACCTGGTCGACGAAGACTACGACGACGTCGTCGACGTGGTGCTGCTGTGGTGGCGTGAGGACGACGGCGACCTTGTCGACGCACTCGTCGGCGTGCTGCCCGCACTCTCGTCGGGCGGAGTCATCTGGCTCCTCACCCCGAAGGTGGGCCGATCCGGCCACGTCGAACCAAGCGATATCGGCGAGGCTGCCCCGACCGCCGGGCTGTCCTCGACGCGAAGCCTGAGCGCCGCCGGCGAGTGGGCTGGCACCCGCCTCGTGGGACCAAAGATCTCCCGCCGGTGACCATCGAGATCGGCAGCGAAGCCCCCGACTTTGCGCTGCCCAACCAGCACCGCGAGACTGTCCGGCTGTCGGACTACCTTGGCGCCAAGAACGTCGTGCTCGTGTTCTACCCTCTAGCGTTCACGCCCACGTGCACCGGTGAGATCTGTGCGCTGCGCGACGAGGGCCAGGCGCTGTCCAACGACAGCGCGCAGGTGCTCGCAGTGTCATGCGATTCGACGGCAGCGCTGCGCGTCTTCTCTGACCAGCAGCGGGTGACCTACCCGCTGCTGTCTGACTTCTGGCCGCATGGTGAGGTATCCCGCAAGTACGGAGTGTTCGTTGAGGACCGCGGCATCGCGATGCGGGCCACGTTCGTCATCGACAAGCAGGGAATGGTTCGCTGGAGCGTCGTCCATCCAGGCGGCGAGCCGCGCGATCCGCAGGAGTACGAGAAGGCACTGGCTGTACTGGACTGAGCTCAGCCTCGGCTGCTCTTGACCTCGAGGAATCCATGCCCTGCTACCGCTGCGGTGGCCGCCAGACCGATCCCGCGCGGGGCGCCAGCCCGTGGAAGCGCGGCGTCCGCTGTGGCACGCAGGTCCTTATCTGCCCGTCCTGCCAACAGGGTCGAGACTGGGGCACCGAGCTGGATCGCTGCGTGTCGTGCGGGTCGACGATGCTCGTGCGCGTCCTGGGGGAGACCAGGTGCCGCGCCTGTGGCAGCGTCGGCATTGCAATTACGGCGAATGATCAGCCTGCTGCGCAGAGCAACATTGAGGCGCCTGATCTCTCGGCCGAGGTAGCGGCCGCGTTGGATCGCCTCTTCGCTCATCGCGCGAGCGCTGATATTTGAGCTAGCAAACACGCTGACCAGCAGCGATGCTGGTACCAAGGCCGCAGCCGCCGCTGGCCCGAGACTCCGGCGGCCGCGGCCGATTAGCGCCCTCCGCATCGGTCTACGTTTCACGACGATCTTCACGACGAGGCGAGAGTGACGTGCGCCTGTCGTGTAGATCGCCGTGAAATGTGACCCGCGTGACGTCGTGCAGGGCTTGCACGACGATCTACACGACGCGGAGATGCGTCCCGGTGCCACGGGACGTGAAGATCGTCGTGAAACGTGACCCGTGTGACGTCGTGCAGGACTGACACGACTATTTACACGACAACGACATGCGCCCCGGCGCCAGCGGACGTGTAGATCGTCGTGCAAGAGGGCGGTACGGGCAGGGAGTTTGCTGGCGCGCTGGGCGAACGTAGGCTGCGCTCGGCGTCGGGTGCATAGCTCAGTGGAAGAGCACTCGCCTTACAAGCGAGGGGTCGCTGGTTCGAACCCAGCTGCGCCCACCATCAATTGGACCAGTTGCCTGCGCCGCCCCACGGCCCACCCGACGCAACGATCATGGAGCAATCCTCGCGACACGCGGGACGAATCGGACACCAGCGGGAGATTCGTCCATGATCGTTGCGACAAGGGCGGAAGCCAGCGGCGCCGACGTCAGCCCACGGATCCCAGGACTCGGTCGAGCCAGTCGAACGAGCGGGCGTGGTAGATCGCTCGATTGCCGGCCTCGCAGTGGTCGCCCGCCCCGTCTGCGTCGGTGAACGTCACGAACTCCTTGGGCAGACAAGCGCATCCACGAGGTCTGGCGCGCCGGCGCTGATGTCATCACCTTCGGCGTTGCGGACGAACGTCGGGCAGGTGATCTTCTCGGCAACCCGGCGAGGGAGTAGCGCCGCAGATCGTTCATCAGCTCGACTGGGTCGTCGACGCCCTGCACGAGGAGCATCCGGCGCAACGCCCAGCCGGCCGTGGGCCTGCGCATCACGCCACGTAGCAGCCGTCCAGCGATGGCCTCCGCGGTCTTCGACCCATCATGCAGGTGCGTTGAGAGCGGTCCGGCATGCGGTCGACGACCATCTGGAAGATGTCGAAGGGGCCGCAATCCGCGATGCAGGCGGCCAGCCGGTGCTCCGCACTTGCCGCCCGCTGTGCAAGGTACCCGCCGAGTGACAGTCCGATCAGTGTGTGCGCCTCACCATCGACGTCAGGACGGGTGAGGGCGTAGTCGACGACGGCGTGACGACGTTCTCCCAGTCCGGTCGCACCGCCAGCCTTGCTCGATTAGCGCAGCGCCCTGCCTAGGCCCGTTGAAGGCGAGCACGTTGTAGCCGCGTGGCAACGCCGCCGCGCCTGTCATGAAGTAGAGCTCCTCGACCGTTCCGTCGTGCCATCGGTCAGCGCCAGCGCCAGCGCCGGCCGCGGCCCGGAGTCGGGGGTCGCTCGGAAGAAGTACCCGGCAGGGATGTCCCGTCGTACGGGATCTCGACGATCTCCGGCGGTACGTCAAGGAGCGCTGCACCATGACGGAAGGCGTCGGTCTGCCGCTGATTTGCCTCCATCAGGCGCGGATCGAGGGGAACCCCGAGAAGCATCCCGCCGGCGGTGCGGTAGTACGTGCAGGCACGGAAGAAGGCGTGCCGTGCCGCGACCACGTTCTCGGTCGCTTCGGCGGCGGCGAACACGGCATCGGCGGTGGCCTCCACTCGGTGTACCAGCTGTCGAGGTCGGTGCCGGAGATGCGGCGAGCAGTCGCGATGCACTCGCCGACCTCCGCACCTCCCGCTGGTGCGGTGCCCACCGCCCGAAGCAGTTTGAGCGTCGAGCAGTTCGTCCTCGAGAACCAGTCGCGTGGTCACTGACGACTTCAACAGCATCGGATCCGCAGGGCACCATGGACGCGTGCGTCTGGTGTCGTTACTGCCGTCTGCTACCGAGATCGTCTACGCCCTCGATCTGGGCGACGAGCTCGTCGGCGTCACGTTCGAGTGCGACGAGCCGCCGCAGGCAAGGACCGACAAGACCATCGTCGTGGGCGGACGCGACACGCGCGGCATGACGCCGAACGAGATCGACGAGTACGTCACCCGGCAGCTTGCCGACGGCGGTGACCTGTACACGCTGCACGCGGACGCGCTTGCCGACCTGCGTCCGGAACTGATCTTGACGCAGGATCTGTGCCGAGTCTGCGCCGTGCCGTCCGGGTCGGTCTCCGATGCGCTCGACTATCTCGGCTGCCGCGCCGATGTTCTGTCGCTGGACCCGATGACGCTGGACGAGGTTCTCGACACCATCCTCGAGGTCGGTGCGCGCGCCGGTGCCGCTGCGCGAGCCGAGGCGATCGTCGTTCGGCTACAGGCCCGACTCGACGATGTGGCTGCTCGAGTCGCGGGACGTGTCCGTCCGCGGGTCGCCGTCTTGGAGTGGGTCGATCCGCCGTTCACTGCCGGACACTGGATCCCCGATCTGGTATTGGCCGCCGGTGGCGAGCCGGTCGCGGCTCGACCGGGCGCCCCCGCCGTGCAGTCGTCATGGCACGAGTTCGTCGATGCGACGCCCGAGGTGGTGCTCGTCGCGCCGTGCGGGTTTCATCTCGACGGCGCCATCCGGCAGGCTCGCGACGTCGCAGCTCGCTTCCCGGGTGCGCAGGTATGGGCCATCGACGCCGACGGCATCGTCGTCCGGCCCGGACCGAGGCTGGTCGACGGCGTCGAGGCGATCGCGGCGATCCTGCATCCCGGTGTCGCATCAGACCCGCCCAATGGTGTCATCGCCCGAGTGGGATGACGTCGCTCGTCGTTGCCGTAGCCGAGGAACTGCGACACCCATGAGCAGGGCTACGCCGACGCCCAGCAGCGTCTCGCCGACGCGTTCGACGAATCTCGTGTCTGCCTGGTCAGGCGACCGGTAAATCAGCAGCAGGATCGTGATGAACGTCGTGAACCCGCCGGTGACGTACCAGCGGCTCGACCGCGTTGCGGCAAGATCGGTCACGGCGACGAGAACGGTGGCAGCTACCGCGACCGGCGGTGCCTCGAGCAGTGCGACCACAGATGCTGGGGCCGTCCCTGCTACCACGGCGAGGGCGCGTCCGACGCTACGCAGCTGAGTCGTCGCGGCGGTCGGACGCATGACCAGGAGCGGCGGCCGTTCCCCAGCCCTTGTGTTCCAGCCCGAGCGCGAATCCCAGGCCTGCCGTCATGGCTCCTGCGGCACCAGCCGTACGCCGTAGTCGACCAGGACCGCCCGACTCACAGCCGTTGGCTTGGGACGTTCTGGCGCGGGCCGACTCGGCCAGCACAGCGCGCGCAGCAAGCTGTATGTGGACCCGATCATCATCACGATGGCGAGATCTGCCGCCGTCCCGACGTCGATGAAGCTCAGCCCGGCACCGATCATGGGCACGGCAAGGAGCATGAGCAAGCGTCCGACCGGCCCCCGATCGGAGAGGACAGCAGCGCCAAGACAGAGGACGAAGATGCCGGGCACTGCGGTCAGCCAGGACGTCGCTAGGGCTGCTCCGACCACCAAGGAGAGCCCGATGCACGCACCCACGACGACGATCACATGCCGGCTGCGGCGGGACGGCGTAATGCCCACGGCCGCTGCGGGGCCGCGCCGTACGCGAGGGCCAGCCCAACAGATGGGTCTCGCAACGTGACGATCGCAGCGGGGATGGCGAACAACGCGCCGGGCAGAGCCGCCGACCATCGCCAGGCGATCGCCGGCGCATCATGCCCGGAGGGAGCCTTAGGGTCGCACCGCGTAGCCTTCGCCCGTGCCGCGACTTGCCGACGTCGTCGCTGTCCTCGACGAGTTATACGACCCACGCTGGGCGGAGCCCTGGGACGCGGTCGGGTTGGTGTGCGGAGACCCGGACAACGAGATCAACCGGGTCCTGTTTGCCATCGACCCGGTGTCAGCTGTCGTCGACGAGGCCATCACGATCGGTGCCGAGCTGCTCGTCACGCACCATCCGCTCTTCCTTCGGCCCGTCCACGGCGTTGCAGCGACAACGCCCAAGGGCCAGGTCGTCCACCGGTTACTGACGGCCGGGATCGCGCTGCACGTCGTGCATACCAACGCCGATGTCGCCCGTCCCGGCGTATCCGACGCACTCGCCGACGTCCTGGTCCTGCGCGACCTGGCTCCACTCGATCCGAGCCCGGCTGCTGACACGGACAAGCTGGTGACGTTCGTCCCTCGTGCCGATGCCAACGCCGTCATCGACGCGATGGCAGCGGCGGGCGCGGGAACGACTGGCGACTACGAACGCTGTACGTGGAGCGCTGAGGGCATCGGCTCGTTCCGCCCACTGCCAGGTGCGCGACCAAGCATCGGCAGCGTCGCAACGATCGAACAGGTCCCTGAGGTTCGGGTTGAGATGGTGCTGCCCCGATCGCGCCGCGGGGCCGTCGTATCGGCGCTGCGCGCCGCGCATCCGTACGAGGAACCGGCCTTCGACGTGTACGTGCTGGCCGCGCTGCCGAGCCCGCTCGGCCTGGGCCGCATCGGGCAGCTCGAGGAGCCGGAGCCGCTGCGCGCGTTCGCGGCTCGAGCCGCGAACGCTCTGCCACGGACGGCTGCGGGCATCCGCGTTGCAGGCGACCTCGACGCGCTGATACGTACCGTCGCCGTGTGCGGCGGCGCGGGCGACTCGCTGCTTGATGCCGTGCGCGCGACGTCCGCGGACTGCTATCTCACGGCTGACATTCGCCACCATCCGGCGTCTGACGCGCTGCAGCAGCGAGGTCCCGCGCTGGTCGACGCAGCGCACTGGGCGACGGAATGGCCGTGGCTGCGAAATGCGGCGAGCCGGGTCGTGACCACGTTGCGCGAGGCCGGGACTACGGTAGAGGCCCGCGTCTCGCAGATCGTCACCGATCCCTGGACGCTGCAGGTCCCCACCCCCCCAAGAAGTCCAAGCTGAACGGGAGTCCGAGCTGAACGCCGCGCCCGAGGACCAGCGACGCCTGCTGGATCTGCAGGACCTCGATTCGAGGCTGGACCGGCTGGCCCATCGCCGTCGCACGCTGCCCGAGCTGGCGGAGGTCGAGCGACTCAGCTCGCGCCAAGGTGAGCTGCGTGACCTGATCGTCGAAGCGGAGACACTAGCGAGCGACCTGACCCGGGCTCAGACCAAGGCGGAGGTCGACGTCGACCAGGTGCGCGCCCGCTCAGCTCGCGACCAGGAGCGACTCGACTCTGGCCGGGTTGGCTCGCCCAGAGAGCTGGAGAGCCTCCAGCACGAGGTCGTGAGTCTCGCTCGCCGCCAGTCCGACCTCGAGGAGATCGTGCTCGACGTCATGGAACGCCTCGAGGCCGCGACCGCTCGTGCGGACTCGTTGAACATGGAACGCAGCGGAATCGAGGGTGAGCTTTCGAGTGCCGAGCAGCAGCGGGACGCCGCGTTGGGTGAGATCGACGCTGAAACTCAGTCTCTCGACGAGCAGCGGACAGGGCTGACGGGCGGGCTGCCCGCCGACCTGGTCACCCTGTACGAGAAGTTGCGTGCCCAGCACGGCGGTGTCGGCGCCGCCGCGCTGCGCCAGCGCCGGTGTGAGGGGTGTCGGCTCGAACTCAACACCGTCGAGATCGCGCGCATCCGCACGGCCAGCCCCGATGAGGTGCTGCGCTGCGATGAGTGCCGGCGCATCCTCGTCCGTACCGCCGAATCCGGGCTGTAACGAGTGACCCGGCTCGTCGTCGAGGCCGACGGCGGCTCTCGCGGGAATCCCGGTCCGGCTGCGTACGGCACCGTCGTCAAGGACGCTGACAGCGGGGCCGTTCTCACCGAGATTGCCGAGTATCTCGGCACGGTGTCCAACAACGTGGCGGAGTACCGCGGTCTGCTCGCCGGTCTGCGCGCAGCGCACGACATCGACCCGCAGGCTCATATCGAAGTGCGTATGGACTCCAAGCTCGTCGTCGAGCAGATGAGTGGCCGCTGGAAGATCAAGCATCCCGATATGCGGACCATTGCGTTGCAGTCACGAGATGCGCACGACCCGACACTGATCACCTACACCTGGGTGCCCCGGTCCGAGAACGCGCACGCCGATCGGCTCGTGAACGAGGCACTGGACCTGGCGGCGCGCGGCCAGTTGTGGGCGCCGGACCAGCAGCGTCCCACCGTAGACGAGGCCGAGGTGGAGCCCGCGCCGGCGCCCGTGCTGGTCGGTTGGGCCCCCGACCTCACCAACCCGACGACTCTCGTGCTGCTCCGGCATGGCGAAACCCGGCTCACCGCCGAGAAGCGGTTCAGCGGTGCCGGCGACGATCCCGGGCTCAGCGATCGCGGGCAGGTTCAAGCGGATCTAGCGGCTGCCCACCTAGCCCGAGGCGGGTTCTCGATCGACGCTGTGGTGACGTCGCCGCTGCGGCGCTCGCGCGAGACAGCAGCCATCGTGGCAGCGGCCCTCGGCCTCGACATCGAGGAAGACGCCGACCTGCGCGAGGCGGACTTCGGCGCGTGGGACGGATTGACGTACCTGGAGGTCGAGGAGCGTTTTCCCAAGGAGCTCGCTGCTTGGCTCGGCTCGACGAGCGTGGCGCCCCCCGGCGGGGAGAGCTTCGATGTGGTGGCCCGCCGGGTACGCGCGGCGCGGGATCGAATCGGGAGGCGACATCCGGGCCGTACCGTCCTTGTCGTGTCCCACGTGACGCCGATCAAGCTGCTGGTGCGGTCGGCGCTTGATGCGCCGATGGCGGCACTGTTCCGGATGGAACTCGACCCCGCCTCGATCACCCGTGTGTCGTGGTGGGAGGACGGAAACGCGTCCCTACGGGTCTTCAACGAAACGAGCCACTTGCGTGGGCAGAAGCTCTAGGCAGGTTCAACGCGCGGCACTTCCTCGCTGAGACTGCGGGCCACCTCGGCGGCTTGTGCGACGTCCTGTGCACTCCCGCCGGCTCGCGCGGCGGCGTACCCGACGAGGAACGTGGTCACCGGGGCCGCGGGGCGTTCCACGTTGTGAGCGGCGTCCCGCGCCAGGTCGAGCACGAGCCGAAGGTCGACGTCGAGATCGACGCCGAGTCGCTGCGCCAGCGCCTCGGTCCACTCCTGCAGCGTCATTTCTGCCTCCCGGTCGCGCGTTCCTCCGCGCGTCGTACCTCGTCCCAGGTGTCGCAGTCGAGAGCATTGTCATCGCTCGGCACTCGGACCACTCGCATAGGACGCACCAGATCGCGCATCGCGACTCCGGCTGGGGGCCCAAGAGCTGCGAGATGCCGGTCGAGGGCATCGCGGCGATATGCGGCGGCCAGTGGCTGATCGCGACCGTCGGAGTCGACCAACAGGGCCCCGTCGACGCCGGCTGACGTCGCGGCGTCGAGCAGCGGGTGTATGGCTGCGCCAATGAACGGCAGGTCGCCGGCGAGGACCACGGTGACGGGCGACGGGTTGCCCAGCACCGCCAAGCCGGCGGCAAGCGCGGCGACTGGCCCACCTCCTGGTGGATCCTCGCGTGTCCACTGGACTTGATGGGTGAGACCTCGACGTGGTCCGACCACGACGATGGAGTGGGCATCGGCAACGGCATCGATCACCCACTCCAGCATCGGACGACCGGCAACCGGCGTCATCGGCTTGTCGACTCCGCCGAGCCGTCGGGCCGCGCCGCCCGCGAGGAGGACGGCGTCGTACGGGATCACCAAGGGAGTATCGATCACCTGCGTAGGCTTCGACCCGTGCCTCGCCCCCAGGTGCGCCTCGATACGGCCGACGGCGACGTACTCCGGGTAGAGCTGGAGCGGCTGCGGGACGCGTTCGATGTTCCCGAAGCGTTTCCTCCTGAGGTGCTAGCAGAGGCCGAGGCGAGCAGCGTCTCACCGTTGTCGCCCGAGCTGGACGCGACCGACATCGACTTCTGCACCATCGACCCGGCGGGCGCACGGGACCTGGACCAGGCCCTGCACGTGTCGCGGCTGGGGCAGGGTTACCGAGTCCACTACGCCATCGCCGACGTGGCGGCATTCGTGACGCCCGGCGGCCTGGTCGATCGCGAGGCTCACCGTCGCGGCGAGACGCTGTACTTTCCCGACCTGCGCGTTCCGCTGCACCCGCCCGTGCTGTCGGAGAACGCGGCCAGCCTGCTGCCGGGTGAGGTGCGGCCGGCGCTGCTGTGGACGATCGACGTCGATGAGGAAGGCGAGCCGACACAGATCGACGTTCGTCGAGCTCGGGTACGCAGTCGCGACCAGTTCGACTACGTCACTGCGCAGAAGATGCTCGACTCCGGAACCAACGACGACCGACTCGTTCTGCTGAGGGAGGTCGGGCTGCTGCGGATCGAGCAGGAGCGTGAACGCGGCGGCGTCGACCTGCCGATGGCAGAGCAGGAGGTCGAGGCGATCGACGGCGGCTACACACTGCGTTTCCGAGCCCAGCTGCCGATCGAGCGCTGGAATGCGCAGATCTCGCTGCTCACCGGGATGTCCGCCGCTGAGCTCATGCTGTACGGCGACATCGGCATCCTGCGAACGTTGCCGATGCCCGAGCCGTCGGCGTACGCGCAATTGCGGCGGGTGGCTCGGGCGTTGGATGTCCGCTGGGACGATCGCGAGTCGTGGCCGGATGTCGTCCGCCGACTCGATGCGGAGTCTCCACCCGGAGTCGCGCTCGTGACCGCGTCGACGCGACTGCTGCGCGGTGCGGGCTACACCACGTTCGACGGTGGCCCGCCCGAGCAAGCCGAGCACGCCGGCGTGGCGTCCGAGTACGCCCACGTCACCGCGCCGCTGCGGCGCCTCGCCGACCGGTACGCGCTGGAGGTGTGCGCGTCCCTGGTGGCAGGCGATGAACCGCCTGAGTGGGTGCGCAGCGCTATGCCGCGCCTGCCCAAGGAGATGGCCGCGTCGACCCGCCGTGCCAACGACGTGGAGCGTGCGGTCCTGGACCTCGTCGAGGCGACGTTGCTTGTCTCGCAGGTGGGTTCGGAGTTCGTCGGCGTGGTCGTGGACGTGGACAAGGACGGCGACGGCGGCATCGTCCAGGTGGCCTCGCCGGTCGCGGTTCGCGCGCGCGTCGACGGGCGGCCGCTGCCGCTGGGCGAGCAGGTGAACCTGCGCCTGGTCGAGGCCGATCCCAGCAGCCGGCAGATCCGCTTCGAGCTCCTGCCCCGCTAGCCCAGCGCCAAATGATCACGTATACGTGATCATTTAGGGCGATACGCCTGTTGTAGAGGGCGTATCGCCCTCACTCGTCGCGTATCGCCCTCACTCCTAGGGCGTATTCTGACCATCACGGCGGACGAGCCGGCCGGGCGGCCGCGTACGGGGCAACCCGTCCGAGGAAAGTCCGGGCTCCACAGGGCACGGTGGTGGGCAACACCCACCCGGGGCGACCCGCGGGCCAGTGCCACAGAAAACAGACCGCCGGTACGGTCCGCCGTACCGGTAAGGGTGAAACGGTGGTGTAAGAGACCACCAGCGTCCGAGGCAACTCGGGCGGCTCGGTAAACCCCACCCGGAGCAAGGTCAGACAGGGAGCGTCAGCGTCAGCTGTCGGGGCGGCCCGTCCCGCAGCTCCCGGGTAGACCGCTAGAGGTTGTTGGCAACGGCAACCCCAGATGGATGGCCGCCGAGCCGCGCATGCGGCTCACAGAACCCGGCTTACAGGCCGACTCGTCCGCTTCATCTGCCGTCCCGTGTCGCCTGGTGCTGTTTTTCGCAGGTCAGGTGGGGCGTCGGTGATCTGCACCGTCCCGGCCTGTGCCGCCCTATCCTGCCCGATGTCACACCGTTTGTGACATCTGAACCGTCCTGGGTCTTGTAGGGACTCCGATCCGTGAGGATGTGGGGTCATGCCAGGAGTGAGGTTCTCCGCCGAGCAGAGGGCGAAGGCGGTGCGGCTGGTCGTCGAGGCGGCGCCGCAGCACGAGTCGCAGTGGGCGGCGATCGAGTCGGTGGCGTCGAAGATCGGGGCGTCGTCGGAGTCGGTGCGTAAGTGGGTGCGTCGGGCCGAGGTCGACGCCGGGCAGCGGCCGGGGGTGGCCAGTGAGGAGCACGCGGAGGTGAAGCGGCTGCGTCGCGAGGTCGCGGAGCTGCGCCGCGCGAATGGGATCCTCAAGGCGGCGGCGGCTTTCTTCGGGGCCGAGCTCGACCGGCCACAGCAGCGCTGGTGAGATTCATCGACGAGCACCAGGACCACCGCATCGACTGCGGTCTGCGCTGGGGTGTCGAGCCGATCTGCGAGGTGCTGACCGCACACGGCCTCGCGATCGCTGCAGCCACGTACTACGCCGCCAACACCCGGCCGCCGTCGCCGCGGGCGGTACGCGACGGCGAAGTCAAGCCGGTCATCGCCGAGGTGCACGAGACGAACTACGGCGTCTACGGCGTGCGGAAGATGCACGCCGCGCTGCGCCGCGCCGAGGTTCGAGATCGGCCGGGACCAGACCGGCCGGTTGATGCGCGAGCTCGGGCTGGCCGGTGCCCGCCGCGGCAAGACCAGGCGCACGACCATCCCAGACGTGGCGGCGGCGCGGCCGGCCGACCTGGTCGAGCGCCACTTCAGCGCCGACCGGCCGGACCGGCTGTGGGTGTGCGATCTGACCTACATCCGCGGCTGGGTCGGCTTCGCGTACCTGGCACTGGTCGTCGACGTGTTCAGCCGCCGCATCGTCGGCTGGGCGCTGGCTGGGCACATGCGCACCGAGCTGCCGCTTCAGGCCCTCGAGCTGGCGGTGTGGACCCGGCAGCGGCGCCGGCTCGACGGGCTGATCGCGCACACCGACGCCGGCGGTCAATACCTGGCCATTCGCTATGCCGACGCGCTGCACGCGGTCGGCGCGATCGCCTCCGTCGGCAGCGTCGGCAGCGTCGGCGACAGCTTCGATAACGCACTCGTCGAGTCGACCATCGGCCAGCTGAAGACCGAACTGATCACCCGTCGCGGACCCTGGCGAACCCTAGAGCACCTCGAGTTCGCGCTGCTCGAGTACATCGACTGGTGGAACCACCGACGCCTGCACAGCGAGATCGGCATGCGGCCACCCGTCGAAGCTGAGGACGACTACTACCGTCAACACCGGCCGCTGGAAACGGCCGGCTCCCAATAAGCCGAGTCCACACGGAACCCAGGGCGCTTCACAACAACGGTGTGAGGACGCCTGGGGACGGCCTCGGGGCTTCGTCGTGCGCTGCTGGTGACCATCGCCGCCGATCCGAGCCGATTCCCGCTCCTTCGGCAGGACATTTCCCATGTCGCGGCTGTCTGTGGGTCGCGGAGGCATCCGGCAGCGAGCCAGCTTAGAGCTCGCGTCGGCTGGGCACGATCGCGGCGTGGCCCAGGATCGAGATCGGTGGCACATCTGGGCGATTCCCATCGTCATCGTGGTTGGCGGGGTGGCGCTCCGGTTCACCGACCGCTTATGGCTCGTCGACGTGTTCGACGTGCCGGGCCTCTCCGAGACCGGGAACTTCGCGCTCGGCGTGGTTGTCGGAGCGGGCTGGTACGTCTTCCCGCTGATCGTGCTCCTGGTCCGCAACCTCTTTGGACGGCGCGGGCTGCGAGCTACCAGGGCAACGGTCGTGCTGGCGATCTTCGCCGCACTGGGTGCGGTCGCCATCGCCGCATTGCCCAATCGGTACGGGGGCGCGTACAACGAGGCTCTGGATGATCAGGTGCCTGGCTTCTCGGCAGGCATCTTCGCTGGCAGCGTGCCGCTGCTGATCCTCGGACTGGTGATCTGGATTGGCAGCAAAGTGCTGGCCTGGCGAGACCGGCGAGACGGGGAGCGCCAACGGCGGATCGATGATTCGCGGGACTGACTCTCCCGCTCATGCGGCTGCCTGTCTTGCTCCTGGATGAGTCAGGAAGCGGCGAAGTGTGGGGTGTCCGAACAATCAGGCGGGGCGGCGACCCGCGCGGCGGCGTCAACCTCATGCTTACGCAAGGTGACGGCACCTCGCTGCCAGTAGTTTCCGGTGTTGACCCGCCAGCGCGCCCGAGACAACCTCACTCATCCCGCTGGCGCACCTGGTTCGGGTGTCCGTACCAGTCGAGGTACGCGTTCGTCGATGGACGGTCGTACCGGGTGACGTAGTACCACCATCCTCGTCGCGGTGTTGACGCCAGGTCGCGAGCGCGGGTCGCCATTCCCCGTCGACGAACACGGCCACCGGGATCGGCGGGTCTATGGGTCCACACATCCCAAGATGCGGCGCCAATCTGTATTCTCCAGCCGACCCGGGCAGGAGGCCCCATGGCATCAGAGACATTTCGGGCGAGGACACGTGTCTTGCAATCAATCTTTTGGGCTGCCGTTGCGTTGGCGGCCGGGGGCGTAACGGTGGTCGTTCCCCACGACGCCTTATTTCACAGGCTTGTGGATCCTTTTGCCGGTGGCCACATTTGCGTTCATCGTGCCTGCGGGCTACATGGCGCTGAGGAGTTTGACCGTCGGGGTCACCGCGGACGATAAGGGGATTATCGTTCGAAACTGACTCACCACGTACAAGGTGCCCTGGGACCGACTCATGGATATCAGCTTCGTGCATGTGGAAGATGGCAGAGGAGACGGCTTCGTAATGTATTCGCGCCTTAAATTTCGTACTACGATTCTCCCCTCCTTCATCTCATGGGCGCCAGCGCGCAACCTTGGCTACATGTCAAGGGTTCGCGAGCAACTCCTTGCGATGAAGGACGAGGCGATGCGGAAAGCGTCGCCGAATCAGCGGCACCCGACACACAGTGAGGGTGACGGGCTTCTCGCCGAGAGCATGGGCACGCTCAACACTGGCATGGGTAAGGCTGCGCAGGCGCGTGAGCCTCAGAGCGTGTGGTCGGACCTGCCGGAATGGGCGCCGGGACCCCGACGGCCGGGAAGGCCTAGAGCAAACGGCGTCTTCTGTCCCCTTTTGTCCTCATCCCCACCATTTTGGGGCTATTCACGCTGTTCTTCGCCGGGCTGGGCTGGCTCGCCGACTGGGACCTGCAACAGAACGGGATAAGGGCGGAAGGAGTCGTGGTAGCGGACTCAGGCGAAGCCGAATCGAGCCTGGTGCGTTACACCACCAAGGACGAAGAGACCGTGACGGCGGAGATTCCGGAGTTAAGTGGGCAGCCGGGCGAAGTGGTGACCGTTATCTACGATCCGGAGGACCCAACCTTCGCGATAGTGGAGGGAGGTGATTCTATTCCGTATGGGTTTATTGCCCTCTTCGGTCTGATGTGTTTGGCCCTTGGGGTGTTCAACTTCTTCAACCAAGGACGGCATCCCAAGCAATATGCCGGGCTGGACTTGGGCTGACGTGGTGCAGCGGCATCCCGGGCTAGCGGGCCGTTTACGGTCGCCCGGTCAACTATCCGCTTGCCATGCATACCGAACCCGGTGGTAGCTCCACCGAAGCGACCAGGCCGCGTACGAAGAATCCCGCCGCTGCTACAAGCGGCGGGAGCTACCCCTCCTTCCCGGCGACCCCAGAATGCGCCTGAGCGGTCCCGGGTAATGCACCTGCTGCCGGAGCTCGGCTCGTGGACGTGTCGCGCGGCGGCCAGCTGTTGACGTGCAGCCACGCGCCCAGATTCCTTCGAGCCCGATGCCCAGGGGCTGCGTTGTCGTGAATGGCAGCGAGATGCAGGAAGGTGCCATGCTCGTCGCTGTGCGCACTTACGGCCACATGTTCTTCGAGCACTCCGTCGTCGATAGGACCGGTGACCTGCGGATGAGGCGTCTCCTGCGACCGTTGCTCGCCCTTCTACTGTCTTTGGCGTTCGTTGGGGGTGGTTCGGCTTCTGGGGTAGCCCAGGCAGCCGAAGGTGGCTCGTTGACCTTCAGTGTGGATCGGGTCGGCACGATCAACCGGACCACGGGCCTCGTGACCGTGACGGTCTCCTACTCGTGCACCATTCCCGACGGCTATCCCCTCTTCGATCAGGCTGAAATCCAGGTGGTGCTCTATACCACCACGGGCCTGCAATACGCCTACATCTACATTTATCCGGTTCTGACGTGCGATGGGCTGACGCACCAGGTCACAGGTGTTGAGGGCATAAACCTGAGCACATCTAGGGCCGGAAAGGTCTTCTACCGTAACTCCGGGGGATACGTCATCTGGGGGAACAACTACGGTGACTTCGTCCAACTGAACCATTTTCCAATCAGCGGAAGCGTCCTTCTGCACCCGGCCCACTGAGCCCGCATCCGCGTCGTTGCGTACGAATGCTGGGTCCGTGCCCGACATTGGATCAGAAGCCACCGGCGCTCCACCTGCTGGGGAAATTACCCGCAAGCCGCTGCAACCCGGCAGGCGAACGTCGACGCCGTCGACGAGCTACTCGTGGTGATCGGCGAGCAGTGGGGGGCGTGTGAAGCACACCCCGGTCCTGGCTCTGCCACGGGGGCTGGGGACGTATGGCAGCGAGCCGGCACCCCAACCTCTTGACCGCTGGTGTGGACCTGCCAGGGCGCCCGGGATCTATCGGTCGTGACCTACGGGTCTGCCTCCCGCAGCCGCACCCGATCCGGGTACTTCACGAACAGCAGCCGCACGTGCATCGGCGGCCAGTAGACCCTGACGGTGTACCACCTGCCGTCCTCGAGCTGCTGGCGGTGTATCGACCAATTCCCCTCCTCCTGTCTGGTTCCCGTGGTTCACTGGCGCAGGGCCGGGACGGGTGGGGGAGCGCTTCATCAATGTGCACGTGATGCTGTCCGGACGCGAGAATGGCAACCACCTGGTCCGCGGTCCGTCATACGAGACCTTCCTCGCTATGCGACGGTTTCCGGCTCTTGACGGTCTCCGCGGTATCGCTGCGCTGATGGTCGTCGCCTATCACTTCGGCGGCCGGGACTACGCCTGGCTGTCCGGTTGGACCGGCATTCAAATCTTCTTCGTGCTCTCGGGCTTTCTCATCACCACCCTCGCGCTGCGCGAGGAGTCGTCGAGCGGCCGCATCTCCCTTCGCAACTTCTGGGTGCGTCGGCTCTTCCGGATCGTGCCCGCATACCTCGTCGTCCTCCTGGCGATGATCCTGACGACGTACCGCCGGGGCGGTTCGGACTGGACGTTGCTGGAGGAGTCCCTTCCGCACTACTGGACCTTCACGAACGAGTTCGGTGATCCCGATTCCCCGTGGATGCTCTCGTGGACTCTCGGCATCGAGCAGAAGTTCTACCTGCTGTGGCCACTGATCGCCTTCGCGATCGTGCTGCCACCCCGGGTCAGGCTTGCGACCATCGGGGTGATCGCCGTGCCCCTCACCGCCGCGGCAATGATGGTCGGAAATTCGGCCGCCAGCCCGGCGTCCTACGTGTGCATTCTCGTTGGTTGCGCTCTCGCCGTCCTGATGCACACTCCTGCTGGGTTCGTCATGCTCGGGCGACTAATGACACCGCTCGGTCGGACGATCGTTCTGGTGGTCTTCGTGGTGACCCAACTGCTCGTCGGGCGCGCCCAAGTCATCGTCGGAGAACTCGCCACCGTGGTGTACGTACTCGTGGTCGCGGCCTTGCTGCCCGGGCTGTTGACCAACGGTGGGGCCGCGACGGCGCTGTCGACAAGACCGCTGCGCTGGGTCGGCGCCCGGTCGTACTCGTTGTACCTCTGCCAGGTCCTGGCGGCGTGGACGGTGTACGCACTCCTGCCGAAGCTGACCTCCACCGCCATGGTTATCGCCACCATGGTGGTGGGACTCATGATCGCTGACTTCGTCTATCGCTTCGTCGAATCCCCGATGATCAAGGTAGGTCGACAGCTCGAGGGGCGATCGCGCGCACTAACAGAGCACACTCCCGTCGTTGCTGAGGACATCCTTGGCGCTCGATCGCCAGAACCGGACGCTGCCGCGTTCGTAACAGGTTCTGACCTGCGTGCCAGCCCCAGCGGCAACGGCATCCACGGGACTCGAACCTCCGGTTGACAGGTTGGAGACTTCGGGATCGCGCTCGCGACCCGTGGACCCTCCGGCCCATCGCCGGACGCTTAGCCGGCAACGGGCTCGTGAAGGCGCCGCCGCAGCTGGAGGTCGCGCAGCTGAACCGCCATACCTGACGAACGCGATGAGCCGGGAGCTCACATATGCGTTATCGCGTAGATGTGGCTGCTGAACTGCTTGGCGGGCGCAGTACCAGCGCGCGAACGCGTGGTCACCTGCGAGGAGGTGTTCGAGCTCCGCATTCCACTTCCTGACACGGTGGCGCTGCAATGCCGCCAGGCCAACCTCGAAGGAACCGGCGAGATTCGACTGCGTCGCCTCGTCAAAGAGGCGCTTCGGATGCGGCCGTCGCACATCATCGTCGGCGAGGTCCGACAGGAGGAGTGTCTCGACCTGCTGATCGCGCTGAACTCGGGCCTGCCAGAGGTGTGAGCGTTTACGCGTGTAAGCAAGGGAGGACGGGCCCAATCCATCAGGGATCCGTAGGCTTGATCTTCGACGGCGGACCGCCAGGGCATGCATGCTTGTGTCGAGATGCTGCAGCAGTCGAGCGACGACACCAGCTTCAGCGCGTTGACGGTTAGCTGCCTCGAGAGGAACGTCCAAGACCGCTACAAGCGCCTGCGTCCCTGCTGACGGCGTCCGCCTTCTGGAGGACGCCTGCGGGGCGTCGAGCACCTTCACTCGGTCGGGCTGCTGCATCGCGATCTCAACCGGGAAACCCGCTCCTGACCGACACGACCAGCACCGCCCGCTTGAGTGGCTTTGAGTGGGAGCAGGGCGAGAACCGCCGCGGTGGCGAGGACGAAGCAGCCGGGGATCGCCCACCGGTAGGTGTCGAGACGTCGATGAGGATGCCGGCTGCCAGCGGGCCAATGAGGGTGCCGATGCCCGCCGTGGTGTACGTGGGGCCCGCGAGTCGGCTAAGGCGATCGACGGCGAAGATTTCCGCAAGCATTGCGGCATTGATCGCGATGCAGCTCGGTTTCTTCCTGGCCAGCGGACCGAATCGCGCTGGACGGTGATCGGTCAGATCCGGCGGGCCTTCAGCACCGCGTCGATGGTGGACCAGATGGCAACTCCCGCGATCGCGAAGCCGACGATCACCGCGAGGATGTCTCCGACGGTGGCCCCGTCGTCCGGGATCAGGGTTGGGAAGAAGTCGCGGTTCACGAGGCGATCCGCGGAGAGCAACCAGAGCGCGGCACCGGCGACGGCGAGATTTAGGATGCCGTTGAGCACGGCGAGCCGAATGGTCCAGCGCCCGGCGGTGTAGACCAGGACCGCGAGCGCCGCCTCGAGGGCCAGGACGGCGAACAGCGCCCCGGTCCACCACGGCCACAGTCCGTCGTCCAGGAACGACAGCCCGCGGCGGCTCGGGACGAAGCCGATGAATCGGTCCCAGAGCACGACACCGACCATGATGCCGAGGAAGACGAGGGTGCTCACCAACTCGCCGAAGCCCGCGCCTTTCTCCCTGGTGTCCGGCATCTGATCGGGGGTCCACGGCTCGAGCGGCTCGTCACGCCCGACGGAGCGCTCGATGATGGCGAAGACGAGCGTCGTCCAGAACGTCAGGTGGACGGTGACCATGAGCAGGACGACGGAGGTGCTGCCGACGATCCGTCCGAACTGCTCGCCCGCCAAGGTCTGCGTGAGCGCGAAGGCGAATGCCACGCAGGGGAGCACGATCCACAGGAGTAGCTTCAGCAGCCGCCACCAGCTGAGGAAGTAGCGCGGCCCGATGAGGTGAAGCGGCCGGTCGGTGTACCTGGCGGCGAGCCGCTCCGGGTCGCCGAGTGCCGTGAGCACCTCGCGCTCGGCTGCGTCTCTCTCCTCGCCTTCGGTGACGCGCGCGTCGACCTGATCCTCAATCGAGGCTCGCAGCTCGGCGGCGAGGTCGGTGCGCTGCTTGTCCGGCACGGTCCGCATGGCGGCGTCGACATACCGGTCGGTGAGATTGGTGATGGCGTTCATGATCGACTCTTCTCGGGGAGGGCATCGACCGCGGTCGCGATTGCGCGGAACTCGTCGGTGAGGACATTCGCGAGACGGGTGCCCGCGGCGCTGGTGCGGTAGAACTTGCGTGGACGCGCGTCGGCGGTGTTCCACTCGCTGGTGAGGTGTCTCTGCTTCTCCAGCCGTCGCAGCAGCGGGTACAGCGTGTTCGCGTCGGTGTCGAACCCGCGGGTCTGGAGCTCCTCGAGTAGGCCGTAGCCATACCCCGGACGCGACAGCAGCCGCAGGCACGCCAGCGCGACCGTGCCGCGGCGCAGCTCCTGCAGGTGCGTCTCGAGCGCTCCCTCGGTATCCACACCTGGCACTATAGTGTGCGACACACTGTATAGTCAAACACACGTTACTATGCATGACGCTCTCTCAGACAGACGCGCTACCAAACGAGCGGGTGGATGAGACGCCGTGACACGGGTCGGCCAGCCCGGCTGCCGCGGCCGCGATCAGCTTGAGATGGAACTCCGCGAGGTCGGGTCTTGGCCGATTCAGCTCGGTAATCCACTCGCCGACTCGCTGTTGGCCGTGAGGGGTGAGCGGCCTACACCTTGCGATCCGAACGGTCGGAGCCATGGGCAGACCTCTCGACCGCTAACAGGCCGGCCTTTTCCAGCCGGGCCAGCGCGACGTAGACCTGCCCAGCGGTCATCGCCTCGCCGAGAGGGCCGAGCGCGTCGCGCAGACGCGCGCGCAGCTGGTACCCGTGCGAGGGCAGCGTCGCTCACCGCGTGACCGCCCACCGCGCCGCTACCCCAGTTGCGCACTCGGCTGTTGGCGCATCTGTGCCTTGTCGAGGAACGCTTCGATGCCGTCGACCACGGCCTCGTTGCGGACGGAGTGGAACAGGTCGAACGCGTGTTGACCGCCGGGCAGCTCCGCGTAGATGACCGGCTCGTGCGACGCCTCCCGCAGGTGTTCGACGAGCATCCGGGCACCGTTTACCGGCACGTAGGTGTCGCGATCGCCGTGCGCGACGAAGAACGGCGGGGCCTGCGAGGCGTCGTAGGCCAGTGGGGTCGACGGCGGCCGCTCGTCGGCGCCCCGCCCGTAGTAGCGGCCGTAGTAGCCGTACAGGCAGATGGCGGCGTCGACGGTCGTGTCGGCGTCCTCGAACCCCGGCTGGAGGATCGGGTTGTTCGGGGTCAACGCGGCCAGTGATGCCAGGTGCGCGCCCGCCGAGCTGCCCGCCACAACGAGGCTAGCCGGGTCCGCGCCATACTCGTGGCCGTGCCGGCGAACCCAGGCGATCGCTTGCTTCGCGTCGACCAGGTGATCGGGGAAGCCGGCGGCCGGTCGCAGCCGGTACGTGGCGCTCACACACACCCAGCCGTGACCGGCAAGTCGATGCAGAAGCGCGCGCCCCTCCCGGTTCTTGCTGCCGTTGAAGTAGCCGCCCCCGTGGAAGTACAACAGCGTCGGGGCTCGCCGCGGGAGGGAACGGTGACGATAGACGTCCAGGCGGTTCCGCTTCCCCGCATCGCCGAAGGGGAGGTTGGCGATCCGCTCCACGCGGCGGGGGCGGAACGGGTATGGCGCGAGTAGCACCCGCAGCCAGGCACGGCGGCGCAGCCGAGATCTTGGGGCCTCGACCGACGTGCCCGCCGGGTGGACGCCGAGTCCGCCGCCCACCGCGGTATCGACGACGCGGCGAGCCGCTAGCGCCCGCCGCGCGAGGACGGCGAGCCCGAGGGTTGTCAGCCCCGCCAGGGTGGCCACCGCCCAGCCACTCGTGGTGTCGAGGAGTCCGTCCTGCCCAATCGCCAGCAGGGTGGAGGCGAGCAGCAGCAGAAACGCCACATGCGGCAACTCGTTGACGACCACGGCGAGCACGAAGCTCAGCTTCGCAAGCAGCCGTGGCCTGGACATCGGCCACAGCGCCAGAGCCGTACATGACGCCACGAGGGCGACCGTCACGAAGTACCCGATGGGCATGGTTTCCTCCAGCTCGCCGATGAATCCATGCGATGATGACCGAGCGCACGTACCTCTACTCCTGTAGAGTGACTCTACAGGAGTAGAGCGAAAAGGCAAGTGAGGAGCCGAGGTGCCGGACACAGCACGAAGATCTGAGCTAGCCGACGCGGCGATCGCGACGCTGGCGCGCGACGGCAGCCGAGGCCTGACGCATCGCGCCGTCGACCGCGCCGCCGGCCTGCCGGAGGGTTCCACGTCCTTCTACTTCCGGTCCCGCCTGGATCTCTTGCGGGCGGCTGTACGGCGGCTGGCCGAACTCGACGCCGCCGACATCCCCACGCTTCCCCAGACCAACGAGAGGGATTTCGCCGTGGCGTTCACCGGGGTCGTCGAGCACCTGCTCACCGACGGGCGCAACCGACAGCTCGCGCGCTACCAGCTGACGTTCGAGGCGGCCCGTCAACCCGAACTGCGGGACAGCCTGGCCGCTTCGGCTGCTGGTATCCGTGCGCTGGTGGCGGAGCGGTTCGCTGCCCTCGGCGTACGTGACCCCCAGGAGCGGGCGCAGGACTTCCTCGCACTGGTCGACGGGCTGCTGTTCAACCAGCTCGTCGGCGCCGGCCGACGGGCACTGCAGGGACCGGCGCTACACGATCTGGTCACCCGCATCCTCGTCGCCGTCGGAGTGCCGCAGCACGCGACGAAGCCGCTCGACAAGTGATGGGAAGGAAGACGCAGCATGCGGCCAGTGCTGTCCATCATCGGTTTCGTGCTCGCGGCGTGTCTCGTGATCCGCGCGATCGTTGAGCCGCTCATCATCAACATGGGCGATCCCGCGACCTACGCCAACGACTGGGGCGGCCCTAGCCTGTTCGGCGTGCTCGCCGTGCATTGCGGACCCGGTCTCGTCGCGCTCGGCCTTGCCGTCATCCTGCTGGTGCGACGCCGACGACGCGGCAGACGCACTCCGTCAGCACCCGCCTGAAGCACCTAACCCGACGACCCGGACCGCGTGCTCGGGCAGGCGGTAGGCGCCGGCGTCGTACAAGACCGGAAGTACGCGGAGCGGCGTGGCCAGCGCGCTCGACCAGCTGGACGTCTGGCTTGCTGGGCGGCTTCGGCGAGGCTGGGCTTCGGGTCCCGGTCGGCGCCGATGGCCGATCTGGTGCTGGACATCCACCGCGAGCTGATTCAGCACTTGTCCGAGGTCTCGGTGCCCCGTGCCCGGAATGTGCGTCGACATTGTTGGGGCTCGCGACCTTGTAGACGACGCCGCCCTGGTCCTGGGTTTCTTGGGGCGGGCACGGCCGATCAGGCGGAGCCACGGCGGTTCGATGCTGGTCCACGTATCGGCTCAGCTCGGACCGGTCACGCTCCCGTGTCATGTCGACCTGTCGCAGGCGCTGGCGACTCCTCAGTCGGCTGGCTCGGAGTCCGGAGAGTGCGGCCTGGTTGATCTTCGAGCCGCGCATGCCGCGATGCATGGGATCGGTCAGCGGTGCTGCGCAAGGCGCCAGCCGTGATCAGCTGGCGGCGGAACTTGCTTCGTCGTGGTGGCGTGCGTAGTGCGCGGCCAGCAGGTCCTCGCCCCAGTCGTGCCGAAGGTCGCGCCACACCGAATGGATGTGGTTGGCGTTGTGCTGGGTGTTGTCGTACTCGATCAGGAACGTTGGACCGCGGACCGCGTAGTAGTGACCGTGGCCAAGCTCACTCGGGCCGGCCCAGGCGAAGGTTACGTACTCGATACCGGCATCGAGCACATCGTGCCAGGAGGTGGCCGCGGGCTCGGTGGGGGCGCGGCCCAGGTAGAGCCGGATCAACCGCTCCAGCAGGTTCTGCTGGCCGCCGGTCATATTCGCATGGGCCAGCCCGGACGGAGCCCGGTCCGGGTTCGCGACCGGGTCGAAGCGGGTCAGGATGTCGGCCGGCGCGACGTCGGATACCGCGGCGACGCGTCTCGCCGCCTGGTCGAAGGTGTCGAGCAGCTTCCGTGCGAGATCCTCCTCGTCGGGCAGCGTGCGCGAACCTCGGTGCGGGCCGTGTGGGACGCGGGCAGGTTCGGCGCCGAAGAAGGTCGGCGTCACCGTGACCTCCCGGCCGACGACAGTGACGTGGACGGCTAGGTGATGGCCGTTCACTCGCCATCCCCAGACAGTGCCGCCGCCCGGTGCACCGAGGATTCGCACCCAGTACCGATGATCGGTCGGGTCTGGCTGACGATCCGGAGCGGCGGCAAGCCGGCGACGGATCATGTCCAGCTCGATCACGGCGCGGGCCGTCCGGGCTCCAGCCTCGCTGCAACCCGCGTCGAGCATGGTCAAGGCGAGTGCCCGCTGTTCGCCCGACATGTCGGCAAAGGACAGGCCCGGGCGGGGACCGGGCAGGTACGTCCACCGGCGGTGGTCACCGACGTCGAACGGCGCCGTCGCCGCCGCACGCTGGTGGTCGGAGAGCGAGGCCAGCAGCGCCTCCACCGCCTCGGACATTCGCGCCGTGATCGACATCTCGCGCACCCTCCAACCGGTACCAGAGATACACCACGCCGTTCCGCGACCGACCTTCGTCAGCCGGTCGAGCCTCCCCGAACATCGCGAAGCCCGTACGCGTGGTGAACGACGCCGTCCTCGCGGACGAACGCGTTCATTCCCGGATCGCTCAACCGGTCGTGATTCCGAGCGGTGGGTGCTCGAGCACGCTGGGCCGGTACTCGACCAGCTGGATGCTCCCGTCGAACGTGCGGTTGTCGATCATCTCCAGGGTGACGTCGGGATAGCCGTCGTAGATGCGCTCTGCTCCCGTGGCGCCTGTGATCACCGGGAACATCACCACGCGGAAGCGATCCACGAGTCCGGCTCGCAGCAGCGACCGACACAAGCTGAGGCTGCCGATCGTGCTCAGGAGACCCGAGCCATCCTCCTTCATCACCCGGACAGCTTCGACCGCGTCATCGCGCACCAGCGTGGAGTTGGCCCACCCGAGCGGCTCCTGGAGCGACGCGGAGAACACCACCTTCGGCGCCCGCGTGAGCTCGTCGACCGACGCTTCCTCGTCGGCGGCGAACTCTTCCTGTCCTGCCGGGGCCTCGCCCGCGGCGAAGCCCGACATCAGCCGGTAGGTGTTCGCTCCCATCAAGTAGGTGACCTCGGGTTGCTCGCCGAGCCACCCCAGGTACTCGGGCCCTTGGAGACCCCACCAGCCCGGCCAGCCCTCCGCCGACGCGTAGCCGTCGAGGGAGGTGATGAAGTCGACGAGGAGTTCTCGCATGGTCGTCTCCTTGGTCTCTTGTCAACGTCGCTCTTGTCATCGCTACCACGGCGCCACGAGCTTTGGACGGGCGGCGAGTCCAGAACTCATCGCCCACACGCGCGACCTGTGGCCCGACGCGTTCGGCGCGTTCACGGCCGCGTTGGTCGCCGAGCGGCTGCGCGCTCGTGCGCTGGCGGAGGAGGAGGCGCTGCGCCCCGAACGGTCCATCCATCGTCAGTCGCTAGGGCAGCTCCGTGGCCACGGGCCTGGCCCTGGAGTCCACCCTGATCCTGCGGATCCAACACACGGCAAGCTGGCGAGAACGTAGCGCCCGCCTAGCGACCCATTGTTGCTAGGGCTCCCTAGGAATGTGCGTCAACATTATTGGGGTTACCAGAGGTGTGAGCGTTGGCGCGCGCTAGGCGAGTGGCAGCTGGAACCCTGATTCGGGGATCGACAGGCGTGAGCTACGGAGGTCCCGCGATGGGCTTGCGCTCTTGTGTTCACGATGCTGCAGCATCGGCGCGACGACACCAGCTCCAGCGGATTGACGGTTAGGTGTGGCAGCACCAGTCAAGCGGGGAAGGTGGTCGTCCATCACCATGGTGCCCGAAGTGCTCGGGCTGCCCGCACGAGTCAGCCCCTGGTCCCGGGATCAGAGCTGGGTCGAGGGATTTGACCGCGCATGAGTCCGAGTGGACCGTGAGGTACCGCAGGTAGGGGAGAAATGTCATGGTCCGGCGGGAGGAATGCTTGGACCCGTTGATCGCGGTCACATCGGGGTAGCAACGGGCTGGTGTGGCGTGGGGGTGGTCGACTCGGCGCGGGCGATCCGGCGTCCGAGGATCCCGAAGGCGAACATGACTGGGAGCGCGATACTGCCCATTGAGGTGACCTGCAGGATCGCGATGGCAAGTGGGATGTGCAGCGCGAGCAGGACCGCCGGCAGGGTCGGCCGGAACCGTTTCACCAGCAGGGTGACGCCGAGGATGGTCGAGGTCAGCAGGAACATCAGGAGGCTGGGCAGGATCGTGATCCATGCCAGCGCGAAGAGCGTGCCTTCGATGCCGTTGCCGTTGTAGTCGCCGGTCCACTGGGTCCAGTAGTCCAGGAAGACCCCGGCGGACGCGAGTGCGTAGGCGGTGATCGCGAATCGCCACGCCCATTTCTCGACCCGGACCGGCTGGCGCCGGCGGTACACGACGAACGCGCACAGGGTGAAGGCCAGGAAGACGGGGAACCAAATCTTCCCGTAGGTGATGTAGACGATGTCGGGAGTGGCCCAGCCGAGCAGTGGCTGTAGCAGGTCGGCGGCCGGCTCCGCCCAGGCCGCGGTGAGCGGTGACGCGAGGTCCTCTTTGCCGTCCGCGGTCGCGAATCGGGCCAGCGCGTGCAGCTGACCAACGACCAAGCCAACCCAGGCCATCACCCACGCGAAGCGTCCGATTCGGCGCTGCGCCGGCACCGACTCGAGCATGACGTTCTCCTTCTCCCAGCGCCTGGCGGCGCCGCCTTCGATCACGCTAGGGACGCGGGGCGGGGCGAGTCGTCGGCGGACGGGTTGGTCTGTTTCTCCACCCTGGGATTGACGCCACCGGCATCAGTGCCGGCCGTAACCTCAGAAGGTGCTGAACCGGTTTCGTCCCGCGGACGTGCTGGTGCCGGCCGCGATCATCGCGGTAGGGGTCGTGGAGCTGGTGATGGTCCGCCCGAACGGGTGGGGATACGCCCTCATCCTTGATACGGGCGCGGCGCTGCTCCTGGTCTGGCGCCGGTTCTGGCCCCTGGTCGTGTCGACCACCGCGGCGGGGCTGATGCTGCTGGTTCCGTGGACCGGCCCGCAACTTGACGAGTTGTCGACGCCGATCCTCGCGCTGGCTCTGATCTGCTACTCGCTTGGTCGGTGGATCCCCAACCTGCGAGGGCTGGTGGGAATTGGGCTGCTGCTGGGGATGTTCCTGATCGACTATTTGTTTGTCGATACCCGGTTGCACAACTTCACCGACGTCGTGTTCGTGGCGGCGCTGGCGATCCCGCCGTATGTCTTCGGGCGAATCTCCCGAAAGCTGACCCTGCAGTCCGAGCAGCTGGCTCGCCAGCAGGCGCTGATCCGCGACGAGGCCGTGCGCGCCGAACGGGACCGGATCGCGCGCGAGCTGCACGACGTGCTCGCCCACTCGCTGAGCGCCATGGTCGTGCAAACCGCCGCGGCGCAGGACCTCGTGCGCAGTTCACCCGACCGCGCTGTCGCGCTCCTGCAGTCCGTGGCCGACGCGGGCCGGGAGGCGCTGGAAGAAACCGGTCGCCTGCTCCACCTGATCCGCGACGAGGACGACGAGCTCGGCCTTCGGCCCGCGCCGGGTCTCGCCGACGTCCCCGCCCTCGTGGAGTCGTTCCGCAACAGCGGGCTGGAGGTGAAGGCCGACCTTGCCCTCCCGCCGGTGTCGCTACCCGGCGGGGTGGACGTCTCGGCGTACCGCATGGTCCAGGAGCTGTTGACCAATGCCCTGAAGTATGCCGACGGACCGGTGCGGCTCGGGGTGGAGTCGGCAGGCGATCGCTTGCGGATCTCCTGCACGAACCCGGTCCGGACGTCGCGGGTCGCTGCCGGCTCCGGGCTCGGTCTCCAGGGAATGGCCGAACGGGTGAGCCTGCTGGGCGGCACGCTCAACCGGACCTACAGCGCCGACGACCGGTTCGTGGTCGACGTGGACATCCCGCTGGCCCGACAGGCGGCGTCGTGATCCGCGTCGTCATCGCCGACGATCAGGAGCTGGTGCGGTCGGGGTTGCAGCTCATCCTCGAGGCGCGCGGCTGCGCGGTGGTCGGGCTCGCCGGCGACGGCCGCGAGGCGGTAGACGTGGTCCGCCGTACCGAGCCGGACGTGGTCCTCATGGACATCCGCATGCCCCGGACCGACGGGATCGCGGCGACCCGGGAGCTGACCGCCACAGGGGCGCGCAGCAAGATCCTGATGCTGACGACCTACGACCTCGACCGGTACGTGTACGACGCTCTCGAAGCGGGGGCAGCCGGCTTCCTGCTCAAGGCCACCCCGCCCGACCGCCTGGTCGACGGCATCCGCACCGTCTGCGCCGGGGAGTCGTTACTCGCGCCCACCCTGACCCGACGACTGATCGAGCAGTACCTGCGGCACCCCCCGCCCGACGACGACAAGACCCGGCAGTTGGCGGAACTCACCGACAGGGAACGCCAGGTGCTGGCCTTAATGGCCCGCGGCCTGTCCAACGACGGCATCGCCGCCGAGCTGGTCGTCGCGCAGGCGACAGTCAAGACCCACGTGAACCGCGTGCTCGCCAAGCTCGGCGTGGCCACCCGGGTACAGGCGGTCGTCCTCGCCTACGAGCTCGGGCTGGTCCGGCCCGGAGGATGAGCACGACCCTTCCCGATCGCCCCATTCTGGCTGGAGGAGAAGTTGGCCGAAGACGACGCGCCGGGCGAGGACCGACTGCGGACATCGGTGTGCTGCGGGACGCCACCGGGATCGTCGGCCCCCTGCCCAGCGACCCGACGGTGCTGGAGGGATCGCCGCCGGGCACGCCGCGGCCCGGGCTCGAGTGCACGCGGGTGCTGGCATGGCGTGACGCCTCAGGGCTCGCGCTTTTCTATCCGCGTCCACCCGGTCCAACCACGCTCGGCGATCAACTGCCGCAGCCGCGGGACGGCGGGGTGGGAAGCATCGGCGAACGAGTCCATCAGGCCAATGAACGCCGCGTCCGGCATGTACTCGTCCTGCCGGTCCAGCTCCCCGCGGGCCGCCGCCTGCTCGAGCAGCTGGCTCATCAGGTCGGCGGTCTCGCGCAGGAGATCCTCGTCCTCCCAGTTCTCTGCGATCCGTCCGATCAGCTGGTAGATCTGGACGACTTTCGGGTTGGCCAGTTGGGCCACCTTGTCGGCCATGATCGCTGGGAGTTCTTCCGGGTATCGCGCTGCCATCAGGATCCAGGCGTCCCGCTCGCCCTCGATGGCCGCCTTCGGTGCTCCGGTGGCGCGCAGGCGGTCCAGGTAGTCGACCACCTCTTTGGGGAGAGCCAACGTATCGCCGGAGCCCAGCTGCGCGATCCGCCGGCGGTGCTCTTGGAGGGTGCGGATCTGGGCACGTAGCTGCCGGTCGATCTCGGTGGTGGCGGCGGCGAACGTCTGCGGGTCGGCGTCGAGTAGCTCGCGGACCCGGGCCAGCGGGACGCCGGCCTCGGCCAGGGTGCGGATCCGGATGAGTCGCACGACCGCGGCGGCGTCGTAGGTCCGGTAGCCGGAGGCGTCGCGTTCCGGCTCTGGCAGCAGTCCAATCTGGTGGTAGTGCCGCACCGCGCGGATGGTCACCCCGGCGTATGACGCCAGCCGCCCGATCGTCAGCATGGGCTCAGCCTGCCCGAAGGAGACCCGTCCTTAGGTGATCTTGCGGTGGTAGGTGGCCATGGCGAGGGCGTAGGCGACGATCAGGATGCCGAGGCACCAGGCGAGGGCGATCCAGATGTCGGTGCTGACTGGCTGCTGGGTGTACAGGTCGCGGATCGTGTTGACGATGGATGTCACCGGCTGGTTCTCGGCGAAGGCCCGCACCGGTCCGGGCATGGTTGCGGTGAGCACGAAGGCCGAGCTGATGAACGGCAGGAAGATGAGCGGGTAGGAGAACGCGCCCGCGCCGTCCACGGTCTTCGCGGACAGGCCGGCGATGACGGCGAGCCAGGTCAACGCCACGGTGAACAGGATCAGGATGCCGGCGACCGCGAGCCAGGCCAGCACTCCCGCGCCGGAGCGGAAGCCCATCAGGAGGGCGACGAGTACGACGACCACGACCGAGATCAGACTGGCGACCAGCGAGGTCAGCACGTGCGCCCACAGCAGGGATGACCGGGCGATCGGCATGGACTGGAGCCGCTCGAAGATGCCGCTCTGCATGTCGTTGAACAGCCGGAAGGCGGTGTAGGAGATGCTCGAGGCGATCGTGATGAGCAGGATGCCGGGCAGCAGGAAGTTCACATACCGCTCGGACCCGGTGTCGATCGCGCCGCCGAACACGTAGACGAACAGCAGCATGAGGGCGACCGGGATGATCGTGACCGTGATGATGGTGTCCGGGCTGCGCGTGATGTGGCGCAGGGTCCGTCCGGTCAGGAGGGCGGTGTCACCGAAGAAGCGCTTGGTCATCGCTGTTCCTTACGTGTTGGTGCCGACGCTGCGGTCGCGTCGGCGTCTGGGCCGGGAGCTCCGACGACGGCGAGGAAGACCTCCTCCAGGGTCGGCTGCTTCTCGACGTACTCGACCTTGGCGGGCGGGAGCAGCCGCTTGAGTTCGGCGAGGGTGCCGTTGGCGATGATCCGTCCCCCGTGGAGGATGGCGATCCGGTCGGCCAGCTGTTCGGCCTCGTCCAGGTACTGCGTGGTGAGCAGCACCGTCGTGCCCTCCCCGGCGAGCTCCTTGACGCTGTTCCACACCTCGATGCGGCCTTGCGGGTCGAGCCCGGTGGTCGGCTCGTCCAGGAAGATCACCGGCGGGTTCCCGATCAGGCTCATCGCGATGTCCAGACGGCGGCGCATCCCCCCGGAATAGGTCGCCACCCTCCGCTTGGCCGCGTCGGTGAGCTGGAAGCGGGCCAGCAGGTCATCCGCGACGTGGCCGGCGTCTTTCACCCGCCGCAGCCGGGCCATCAGGATCAGGTTCTCGCGTCCGGTCAGGATCTCGTCCACGGCCGCGAACTGCCCGGTAAGGCTGATGGACTCTCGCACGTTCGCCGGTTGCGTGGCGACGTCGAAGCCGGCGACGGTGACCGTCCCCGAGTCCGCCTTGAGCAGCGTGGATAGGATCTTCACGACCGTGGTCTTGCCCGCGCCGTTGGATCCGAGCAGGGCGAAGATGCTGCCCCGCGACACGTCGAAGTCCACGCCGCAGAGCACGCGCAGCTCGTCGTACGACTTCTCCAGGGCGTGCACGTGGATCGCGGGCCCCCGGAGCTGCTCGGTTGTCATGTGGATATCTATGGGCATGACGTCAGCGTGCAGGGTTGACGCTGCGTCATGGTCAAGCCCCCGCGAGCAAGGAGCGCAGTCCATTCAGGTTCCGGGGAGTGGCGTCAAGGCTGATCCCTGACCCACCCGCATAAGCGGGCGTGTATTGGCCACGTGGTCCCACCCAACGCTCGCTCGGCACACCTATCGCTGCTTGCCCAGGTTGAGGTGGCTGGGGAGCTGCTCGGTGCTGCCGGCGGCGACGAGCGCGGCGACGGGCATGAGGCCTTTCGGTCACGCGGGTTCAGTTCGCCCTCGCTGCCACACGTCGCCGAAGGGCACGGCGTGGGTGAGGCCGACGAGCTTGGGTGCGAAGTCTCCAAGCGCCGGCTGTGCGGGCGTCTGGTTCTTGGGGTCGGACGGCGCGGTCGTCTCCTGCTGTGTTGTCAGGTCGAGGTCCGCGGGCCGACCGCTTCTCGGGGCGATCGGGCGGGCGTGCGGCTGATGTTCCTGTAACCGAGTCCGGGGACGTCATCGTCAGCAGGCGCTGGGCGGTGGAGTATTGGATCGGCAGGTGAGGGTTACAGCCATTCCTTGTGTTTGAAGATGATGTACAGGGTCAGGGCGAGGACCAGGATCAGGAGTGTTGAGGTGATCGCGCCGGCGGTGGTGCCGGAGCCTGGGTAGGGGACGTTTTGTCCGAAGTATCCGGTGACGGCGGTGGGTACGGCGACGATGGCGACCCAGGCGGTGATTTTGCGCATGTCTTCGTTTTGCCGGACGCCGGTGGATGCGGACTGCTCCGCGGCCAGGGTCAGGTGGGTTGAGGTGCGGGTTTGGTAGAACTCGATGACGCCGTGTAGGAACTCCCGTTGCCCGTCGGCCATGGTGCGGACGACCTCGAATTGGTCGGCGATGTCGGCGAACAGTGGTGGCGCGGTGTTGGGGAGGAAGGTGACGAGCCGGGCCATTCGCCCGTAGGTGACGCTGCTGTGGGTGGCCATGGTGCGCACCGCGAGCAGGATGTACCACACCTGGAACAGTTCCTCGAGGAACGCTTCGGGGTCCTGGAGCTCGTCTTCGAGCATGACCCGCTGTTCGAGCCGGCCGGATTCCTCGGCCAGGTCGGCGACCAGGTCGGACTCGCGGCGGATCATCGCGGACACGATCCAGCGGGAGAGTTCGAACGACGACTCGACGTGCAGGTGCTTTTCCTCGATGCGTCGCAGCACTGAGCCGGTGTCTACTTGGGCCACGGCCGGGTCGACGGCCGGATTCAGCGGGCCGTGGACGGTGACCAGATAGTTGGGCCCGATGAATTGGTCGAGTTCGACGTAGTGCACGTGGCCGCGTCGTCCGACCTGGGGCGCGTGGAGCACGGTGAACACGTGATCGGCGTAGACGAAGACTTTGGAGACGTGGTTTCGCTCGACGCAGTCACGGATGGCGATGCGGTGAAAGCCGAACACGTCGGTCAGGGCCTGGACGGCGGCGGGGTCACAGGCGGGGATGTCGACCCAGATGAGTGCGTCCTCCTGCTTCAACAGCTTGGGCAGCTCGTCTGCGTCATGCCGTTCCACACCGGCGTCGCTGACCACGAGAACGTCCACGCCGTCGCCGCCTTCCGCATCGCCGGCGCGAGACCCCGCGCCCGGAACACCGCGTATGACGATGAGCCAGGCTTACCACGATCCAGGCCCGCCGGCCCCGTTCGGATCGGGCCGAACCTCCCAGTTCTGGCTCAGGATCTCCTACCGCGTGTCCGCTTCCCACGGCCGGTGTCGCCGAATCGGTGCCGCATCCTTGTCGCCACGGCAAGGGTGCATCCGCTCGGGCGTGGTGCGGCGTGCCCGCCCAAATGTTGACGGCTGGTCGCCGCGCTGGCGGTGTCGGTCCTGCGGATAGTGATGCGGAAGCAGTGTTAGGGGTTGCTTTCCAGGGCGAACTGGTCGACGACGTCGCTGCGGCCGGACACGATGAGCAGGTCGTCGGGACGGACGAGGGTTTCGGGCTTGGCGTAGGTGAAGTCTCGCCCGGGTCTCTTCACGCCGACGATGGTTACTCCGTATCTGGTGCGCAGCCCGGACTCGGCCAGGGTTTTGTGGTGGGCCACCTTGGGTGCGGCCATTTTGACGATGGCGAAGCCGTCGTCGAACTCGATGTAGTCCATGAGCCGTCCGCTGATGAGGTGGGCGACGCGCTTGCCGGTGTCCCGTTCCGGGTAGACGACGTGGCCGGCGCCGATGCGTTCGAGGATCCGGCCGTGCGGGAGTGTGATTGCCTTGGCCCAGATCTCGGGAATTCCCAGGTCGATGAGGACTCCGGTGCAGAGCAGGCTCGCCTCGATGCCGGTGCCGATGGCGACGACGGCTCGTTCGAAGTCTTGGGCTCCCAGTTGACGCATCGCGGCCTGGCTGGTGGCGTCTGCCTGGACGACGTGGGTGAGCCGATTCGACCATTCCTGGACCAGCTGCACGCCGACGTCGACCGCCAGCACCTCGTGGCCGAGCCGTTCGAGGTCCTCGGCGAGGGCTCCGCCGAAGCGTCCGAGACCGACCACGAGAACCGCGCCCTGGCGGGATGCTTTAGCCAACGATGGGTCGCTCCTCGGGGTAGCGGTAGAGCCGGCGCCGTTCGCGTAACGCGAGCGCCGACGCCAGCGTGACCGGACCGAGCCGGCCGGCGAACATCAGCACGATCAGAACGTACTGCGCGGCCGCCGGCAGCGATGCGGTGATGCCGGTGGAAAGACCGACCGTGGCGAACGCGGAGATGGCCTCGAACAGCACCGCGTCCAAATCCAGCCCGGACAGGGCAAGTAACGCCAGCGTTCCGACCACGACGAGCGCCACGCCGAGCAGCGCCACCGACAGGGCCTGGCGCAGCACGGCGGTTGGTATCTGTCGGCGGAACGCCTCGACGGCGGGTTCCCCGCGGGCCTCAGCCACGATCGCGTAGAAGAGCAGCATGAACGTGGTGACCTTGATGCCGCCGGCGGTGCCGGCGCTGCCGCCTCCGATGAACATCAGGCAATCGGTGATCAGCAGACTCGTCTCGCGCACCTCGGCGTAGTCCACGGTGTTGAAGCCCGCGGTCCTCGGTTGCACGCCGCCTTGAAAGAACCCGACCAGCAACTTGTCCCAGACGGTGAGCGGACCCAGCGTGCCAGCATTTCGCCACTCGAACCCGGTTACCGCCACGGTGCCGCCGACGAGGAGAAGGGCGCTGGTGAGGACGGTGGTTTTGGTGTGCAGGGACCACCGTCGAGGACTGCCCAATTCCCTTCGCAGCTCGAAGAGCACCGGAAAACCCAGCCCGCCCACGATGGTGGCGACCGCCAGCGGCAGGCACACGTAGGGGTCGGTGGCGAAGCCGATCAGGTTGTCGCTGTAGAGGGCGAACCCGGCGTTGTTGAACGCGGAGATGGCGTGGAAGACGCCGTGATACACCGCCCGCGCCGGCGCTTCCTCGTATCCCAACCAGAACCGAAGCGCCAGCGGGATCGCGACAAGACACTCCACCGACAAGCTCACCAACGCGACGCCGCGGATCACCCGACGCACATCACCCAGCGCCACGGCTCTGGTCTCCGCCGCGGCCACTACCCGGGACCGAAGGCCGAGCCGGCGCGCGACCAGCAACCCGAGCAGTGATGTCGAGGTCATGAACCCCAGCCCACCGAACTGGATCCCGCCGAGGACGATGAGCTCGCCGAAGGTTGACCAGTGCGTTGGCGTGTCCACAACAACCAACCCAGTCACGCACACCGCGGACGTCGCCGTGAACAGCGCCTCCTGGAACGTGGTCCCGACCCCCTGCTCATGCGACGCCGGCAGCATCAGCAGCCCGGTCACCACCGTGATCGCCGACGCGAAGCCGGCGATGACAACCACCCCCGGCCGTACCCGGGTCAGAGTCATCCCCGCGATCGGGGCGAGGAATCGCCTGCGACCGACCACCCGCCCTCCTCCGCCAGGTGCCAACCTTCGACCGCGGCCGCGGCACCGGCCCAGACAACGCGCGCAGCCCGGTTCCAAATGGCATCGCCGGCAATGCGAGGAGTATGCCGCGGAACATGCGTCGACTATCTTCCGGCGGCGATGTCGGTGATCAGGGCTCGAATCGGTATCCCACGCCCGGCTCGGTGATGATGTGCCGGGGGTTGGTCGGGTCGTGTTCGAGCTTTCGGCGGAGCTGGGAGATGTACACCCGCAGGTAGTTCGTTTCGGTGCCGTATGTCGGCCCCCACACCTCGTGGAGGAGCTGCCGCTGGGTGACGAGCTGACCGGGATGGCGGACGAGGACCTCGAGCAGGTGCCATTCGGTGGGGGTGAGGCGGATCTCGCCGGCGCTGGTGGAGGCGCGGTGCGCGGCCAGGTCCACGGTGAATGAGTTCGTCTCCACGGTGACGCGGTCCGGGGTGGGTGGTGAGCCGCGGCGCAGTGCGGCGCGGACGCGGGCGAGGAGTTCGTCCATGCCGAACGGTTTGGTGATGTAGTCGTCGGCGCCGGCGTCGAGGGCGGCGACCTTTTGCTGCTGCGCGTGTCGTGCCGATAGGACAAGGATGGGGGCGGTGAGCCAGCCCCGGAGGCCGCGCACCACGTCGACCCCGTCAAGGTCGGGTAGACCGAGGTCGAGAATGACCAGGTGGGGTGGGTGAGCGCTCGCCGCGGCGAGGGCGGTGGTTCCGTCGTGCGCGGTCGCCACGGCGTAGCCACGAGCGCGCAGGTTGATGGCGAGGGCGCGGGCGAGGCCGGCTTCGTCCTCGACGACCAGGACGTTCGTCATTGCTGGTTTTCGCTTGTGTCGAGGCGGACATCCGCGCGGGCAGGGTGAGCGCCATGGTCGAGCCACCGCCTGGGGTGTGACCGGGTTCGAGCGTGCCGCCCATGGCGTTTGCGAAGCCGCGGGCGATGGCGAGCCCAAGGCCGACTCCGGTGTCGGTGCCGCGATCGTGCAGTCGCTGGAACGGCACGAACATGCGCGCCCACTCGGTTTCTGCAACGCCGGATCCGTGGTCGACGACGGCTAACCGGACCACGTCGCCGGCCGTTTCGGCGTCGATGGTGATCCGTGAGCCGGGCGGTGCGTGCCGGTGGGCGTTGTCGACGAGGTTGGCCACGATCCGCTCCAGCAATCCTGCGTCGGCGGCCACCATGGGCAGGTTGTCTGCTACCCGGTTCACGACCGTGTGCAGCTTTCGGTCGATGAGGACCCGGGAGATGACCTCGTCGAGGGAGACGGCTTCCAGGCTGATGATGAGGGCCTCGGCTTCGAGGCGGCTGAGGTCCAGCAGGTTCGCGATCAGGTCGGTGAGCCGATCGGCGCTGTTCTCGATCGCGGCGAGCAGCTCATCGCGGTCCGAGGCGGCGAGGTCGACGTCGGGTTGGCGAAGGGTGGTGACGGCTGCCTTGATGCCGGCGAGTGGGGTGCGAAGGTCGTGCCCGACGGCGGCCAGGAGTGCGGTGCGCACGGCGTCCACCTCGGCGAGCATCCGGGCGCGTTTGGCTTCGCCGGCCAGAGCGCGCACGTCCACGGCGCGGCTAGCGGCGTGGGCGAGGTTTCCCAGGAGTCGGCGGTCCTCGGCGAACAGTTCGCGGCCGGCGCCGATCAGGACCCGGTCACCGCCGGCCGGAACCTTGAGGGTGACGGGGTCCTGCGAGTCCGGCCCCACTCTCGCCAACACCGTCTGCTGTTCGCTCTCGACCAGGGCGACCGAGGTCAGCTCGAAGGTTGCGGCCACCTCGGCGAGCACGTCTTCCGGCGATCGCCGGGTGAGGGGTTCGCTCACCGCTCGGCCGAGCATGTCGGCCTCCGCCTCGCTTCGCGCGCCCGCCGCCTGTCGGCGGGCGGCAACATCCACCAGAACACTGACGGTGACGGCGACCACGAGGAACACGAGCAGGGTGATGATGCTGTCGCGACTTTCGACGACGAGGGTGTGGTACGGCGGTGTGAGGAAGAAGTTCGCCAACAAGAAGGAACCAATCGCGGTGGCAACCCCCGCGACGAGCCCGCCCACCGCGGAGATCGCAACGACCGCGAGCAGGTACAGCAGCAGCACGCTTCCTAGCGCCAGGTCCCCGCGGAGCGCGACGAGAGCGGCGGTGAGGATGGGCAACGCCGACGAGGCGAGGAGGAGCCCGAGCCGGCGGCGCCGGGCAGGCAATCCATGGCGGCGCTGCGGGAACGCGGAGGGCATGACGCCCGTTGGGGTCACCGCCCCACTGTCACACGAGGACGCTCCTCGCTGTCCGCGTCTCCTGCGGCGGTGGGGCTGGCGGAACGCAGCTGCCACGGCACGCTGATGACCATGACGCCGGATCGGAACAGCAATCGGGCCTTGAGTCGCAGCGCGCTCTGGTTGTGCAGCAGCTGCTCCCACCAGTGCCCGACCACGTACTCGGGGATGAAGACGGCCACCACATCGCGCGGGCTCTCCCGGCGGATCCGCCCGATGTAGCGCAGCAGTGGGCCGGTGACGTCGCGGTACGGAGAGTCGAGGACCACGAGCTCGACCGGGATGTTCCGTTCCGCCCATTCCCGCTGCAGCGCCTCGGTCTCGGCCCTGGAGGTTTGTGCGGTCAGTGCGACCAGGGTGCTCGGCCGGGTGGCCCGCGCGTAGGCCAGCGCCTGCAGGGTGGGCGCGTGGAGCCGGGAGACCAGCACCACCGCATGCACGCGGCTGGGCAGCGTGACACCACCGGGCTCAGGACGCAGCTCCACCGCAACCGTGTCGTAGTGCCGCTTGATCCCCCGCATCAGCACAAACAGGGCGGGCATCGCGATCACGACGATGTACGCGCCGTGGGTGAACTTCGTCAGCAGCACCACCACGAGAACCAGCGCGGTGAACGTCGCCCCGACACCGTTGATGAACCGCGCTCGCAGAATTGTCCCGCGCCGCTGCTGGCTCGCAGCAACGGAGCGAAGCTGCCGCGTCCAGTGTCGGACCATGCCCATTTGGCTGAGGGTGAACGAGACGAACACGCCGATGATGTACAGCTGGATCAGCCGGCTCGTCGACGCGTCAAACGCGTAGATCAGCAGCCCGGCCAGCCCAGCGAGGACCACGATCCCGTTGGAGAACACCAACCGGTCCCCGCGCCGGTGGAACTGCCGCGGCAGGTAGCCGTCGCCACCCAGGATGGACGCCAGGATAGGGAACCCGTTGAAGGCGGTATTCGCCGCCAGGATGAGGATGGCCGCAGTGAACGCCTGCACCGTATAGAACAGCGGCGACCCGGTTCCCAGCACGGCTCCCGCCTCTTGGGCGATCACGGTGCGCTGCTCGTAGCCGGCCGGCGCGCCCAGCAGCCGGGCGGGGTCTTCGGCGACGTGGACATCGGCGACCAGCGCCAGGGCCGTGATGCCAACGAACATGGCCACCGTGAGCCCACCCATGATCGCCAGCGTGTTGGCCGCGTTCCGGGACTTGGGCGGCTTGAAGTGCGGGACGCCGTTGGACACCGCCTCCACCCCCGTCAACGCGGTGCACCCCGAAGAGAAGGCGCGCAGGATCAGCGCGACCAACAGGAGTCCGTGGATCGGGTGCTGCGCCTCGATGCTGAACGATGCGGACTCCGCGGCCGGGGTGTCGCCGATCACCGCCCGATAGGCGCCCACCCCGAGCATGACAAACACGACCACGATGAACCCGTACGTAGGAACCGCGAACACCATCCCGGACTCGCGAACCCCGCGCAGATTCATCACCGCCAGCAGCGCCACAAACCCCACCGCGATCGGCACCGCATGCGGCGCCAGACCCGGGAACGCGGACACGATGTTGGCCACCCCGGCCGCGACCGACACCGCGACGGTGAGCACGTAGTCCACCAGCAGGGCACTCGCCGCAACAAGAGCGGCGTTCGGCCCCAGGTTCGCCCGACTCACCGCATAGGCGCCGCCCCCGTCCGGGTACGCGTGACACGTCTGCCGATACGACGCCACCACCACGATCAACAGCAGCACCACCGCGGCGGCAATCCACGGGGTCAGATGCAGCAGCGCCAGCCCGCCCAGACTCAACACCAGCAGGATCTCTTCGGTCGCGTACGCGTTGGACGACAACGGGTCACTGCAGAACACCGGCAGGGCTAGCTTCTTCGGCAACAGCTGCTCACCCAGCCGCTCACTACGAATCGGCCGACCAACCAGCAGTCGTTTCGGCGCCGCCAGAAGACCACCCACACAGGGACTCTCACCCCGCACACTCAGAAACGCAGCAATCTTGACGGCGTCCTGACAACCAACCAGCAGATCTTGACGACTCCCTAACGTACGCCGACACCACTGGGCGCGAAGGGCGCCCAACGTGGTCCCGTCGCGGTGGGTGATCGTCGAAAACCTCGACGAGGACGATGCGCACGCCGTCCGGGTCCTCGATCCACATCTCGACCAATCCCCACGGTTCCACTCGTGGCGGCCGCAGGACGGTCACTCCGGCGGCGATCAACCGTTCCTGCTCGGCCCGGAGGTCGCGGACCTGGAGCCAGGGCGAGTGTCTGCCCGGGATCGCCGTCGGATCGCGCCGAGATCTCGAGAAGACCTTGTCCAGCTTGGTCGTCGGCCCCCGGACCGTCGACCAGCTCACAGGCCAGCTCGTCTCGCTGCAGGTGGCCCTGAACGCCGACCTGCTGGATGAGATCGATCGGGTCGTGCCGCCCGGCGGGGTGGTCGTTCCGTACTACCTCGACGACAGCTTCGCCAACTTCCGGCCGCAGCCGTACCACCGGTGAGGACCCGAACCGCATGAGCGGCCGTCTTCGGATCGGCGTCCTGGGCTCCGGGTCAGCGGGCCGGACGCTGGCCGCCGGGTTCCTCGGCGGCGGGCATCAGGTGATGATCGGCTCCCGCGACCCGGCCAAGTTGCAGCCCTGGCTGGACACCGCCGGTCCCGGCGCCCAGGTGGGGAGCTTCGCCGACGCGGCCCGCTTCGGTGACGTGGTCGTGCTGTCGGTGCCGGGCAGCGCTGCGGAGGACGTTCTCCGGCTCGCTGGCCTCGACAGCTTCGACGGCAAGATCCTGCTCGACGCGAGCGACCCGCTCGACTTCTCCTCGGGCAGGCCGGGGCTGTTCGTCGGCACCACCGACTCTATCGGCGAACGCATCCAGCGGCTCCTGCCGGGGGGCGGACGTGGTGAAGGGCTGAACACCGTGTTGGCCGAGGTGATGGTCGACCTGTCACTGACTGGCGGCGAGCCCGACATGTTGCCAGATGATGTCGTCGCCTTCTTCGCCTTGCACGTCGAGTCCGATGAGGTCGATGCGGATCTGGAGGTCGCCGAACAGGAACCGGCGCAGGTTCTGGTAGCCCTCTTCGGAGTTGACGATGCCGTAGCGGCCGCTGTGGCTGCGATGGATGATCGCGCGGTGCGCGCCTTCGACGTAGGCGTTGTCGATCTGCACCAGGCCGTCGCTGCGGGCGCCGGCGAGCTTCGACGATAGGCCGAACGCGGTTGCGTAGTCCTCCGGGTTGGTGCCCACCAGGCAGAACAGGCGCTCGACCGGGAACCCGTTCGCGGGCATCTGGTGGGCGTCGAATTGGTCGCGGTCCGGGACGCCGTCCAGATCGGGGGTGAGGTAGTCGTACATGCGGTCCGGGCCGAAATGTCGGCGCCCTGGATGTTGGTGAGGTCGTCGCGGGAAGCGCTCCAGCAGCCCCCCGCCGAGCGCGAACTCGATCCCGCCGTGTGGGGTGGCGTAGGTGAACACCCGCTCCACGAAATCGGTGGCGGCGGCGAGGCGCCCGCCCGCCTCTTGGTCGCTGGGGATGACGCGCTGAATCATCGATCGTGCGATCAGGCCGCCCATCGAGTGCGCGACTAGGAACACCCGCGGCGCGCCGGTCTTCCGTCGCACCAGCTTGACCAGTTCGAACAGGTCCGCGGCGGCGTTCTCCAGCGAGAAGTGTTCCGGGTTGCGCCCGAACGTGGACGCGGACACGTCGTAGAACCGGTGCACCCAAATCGTGTTCGCCGGAACGTCCCCGTCCGGCTGAAGCTGCAGATAGGCGCGCTGATTGCCTTGGACCCGCAGCTCGTACCGCTCATCGGTCATCAACCGCAGCAGCGGGCTTTCGAACTGCAGAAACTGCGGCTCGCTGGCACCGTCGACCCGTACGTGCACCGACCCTCGACAATGGGTTTCAGGGCAGCAACCGGATCATGGGTGGCATCCGCCAAGGAGTTACGCATGAGCGTGGCGCACACAGTGATCAACGTTTTCCTTCGCCGCGCCTGGACCGGCCAATTCACGCGGAAGCACTGCAGCCATCTCGGCTCGATCAGGGCCACGGCATCGGCATCCGAAGTGTGCGTGGCATGTGTCGCCAAGGGCGATACGTGGCCGGCTCTACGCCTGTGCCTCAGCTGCGGCCACGTCGGCTGTTGCGACAAGTCGAGGAACCAACACGCACGCAAACACTTCGAGGAGACCGGGCATCCACTGACCAAACCCTATAAGGAGCGCGGCATGAACTGGATTTGGTGCTATGAGGATCAGGCGCTACTGCCTCCGATGGCATCAGGCCCTTGAGGAATACGAATCGGACGGTCCGTCCGCGGCACGGGGGGCTGGTCCGCCACCTGGGAGGGCTGGCAGGGCAGCGCCAGCGGCCACTCGGTCCCCTGCCGGGCGGCAAGCCAGAAGCCCCAGGCGACGGCGCACCCGTCGCTTATTGATGAGCGGTGAAGATTCGCCTGTGCCTGGTGAAGGGCTTCGGCTAGCGGTCGTCCAATTGGTCTACGTCGACTGCGCTAATCGTCGACAGGATTGAGTTCGGGGCCGTGATCGATGAGCTGTACCCGGAAAAACGTTGCATCGGCGGCGAGATTCGGGCTGTCCCGTGGGTCAAGGAACAGTCGGAAGTTGCGGTGACGGACAAAGCGGTCCGGGAAGTTGAATGATCGGAAGGAAACCCCGTTGGAGGCCGCGAGTCCGGGCTCGAGAAAGAACGTTGAGTCCTGCCTGAACAGCTGATCTGCGGGCCCAGCCGACTCCTCCAACATGATCCGAAAATCACGATGCCGCAGGAACCTATCCGGGAAATTCTCCGACCGCAGCGATATTCGGCCAGCGCCTCGGTCCACGACCACGAAAGAGAAGTCAGCCTCCGGCCCCCCGTCCTGCTTCCTACTCAGCACGCCCTCGAAGTTTCGATGCCGGATGAACCGGTCTCGGAAGTTGAACGACTGAAACTGCGGCATACAACACGCTCCTTCCTGCGGATCTCGCCGGCGGGCTTATGGAGCCCCGGGGTACTCACGCAGCAGTCAGCTCGAGCCGATGGCAGTGGGGGTGGGAGGCCTGGCTGCCCGCGGGTGTCACTGCGGAGTCTTCCGCACTGAGCCGGTCCACGCATGCGCCCCGGGTTCCTTGACATCGGCATCCCCGGTTCACGCGCCAGGCAGGCCGAGTTCTCGCGGTCGGCTTTGACGCTTCTTCTTCCAGCTGCAACGCCGCCATGACCGGACTTCGGTGTGGGCCCGTGAGTTACGTGCGGGGCTAGCCGCGCGCGTCCTTGTCCTGGGAGGGTGTGGCGAGGGGGACCGCGGGGCGCAGCGTCTGCGCCGATCGCTGTTTCGAGTAGGGAAACTCACCGCCCCAGCTGTGCGCGGCCTGGATTGAGAGGAGACGCTATGACCGTCAATGGTGCCTCGAGCACCCCGGACACGATCGTGTTGATCCACGGGTTCTGGGTGACGCCGCGCAGTTGGGAGGAGTGGAAGGCTTACTACGAGGCCAAGGGCTATCGGGTGCTGACGCCTGCATATCCGGGGTTCGAGGTTGAGGTTGAGGCGCTGAACGCGGATCCGACGCCGATCGAGAACCTGACGGTGCCCGCGGTGGTCGACCACCTCACGGAGGTGATCGGCGGGCTGGACAAGCCTCCGATCCTTATGGGCCACTCCGCTGGTGGGGTGTTCACCCAGCTCATGCTCGACCGCGGGTACGGCGCGGTGGGGGTCGCGCTCGACTCGGCACCGACCGAGGGGGTGCCGGTGGCGCCGCTGTCGCAGCTGAAGTCGACCTTCCCGGTGCTGCGGGAGCTGGGACGTAAGAAGGCCGCTGGCTTCACCCATGAGCAGTGGCATTACGCCTTCACGAATACCTTCCCCGAGGAGCGTTCCAGGCAGCTGTATGAGCGCTACCACATCCCCGCGTCGGTGCGGGTGCTGTGGGGCAGTGCGCTGGCCACCGTGCAGCCCGGTCACCAGGACACCTTCGTGAACTACCACAACGACGACCGGGCGCCGCTGCTGTTCATCTCCGGTAGCGACGACAACCTGATGCCACCGTCGGTGCAGCGTTCCAATGCCAAGCACTACAAGTCCAAGAACACCGTGACTGAGGTCGTGGAGTTCCCGGGTCCGCATCTGCTGCCCTCCAGGGACGGGTGGGAAGAGGTCGCCGATTACGCGCTGGAGTGGGCCGTCGCGCACGCGCGCGAGCGCGACACGGGGAGTGCACCAAGCGCTGGGGCATGACGACGACGCGTATCACCCATATCGGCGGCCCGACGGTCCTGATCGAGATGGGTGGGTGGCGGCTGGTGACCGACCCGACCTTGGACTCTCCTGGCCGGCGGTACACCTTCGGTTGGGGTTCGAGCTCCCGAAAGCTGGCCGGCCCGGCGGCCGCCGCCGCCGATGTGGGCTGGGTGGACGCGGTGCTGCTCAGCCACCACCACCAGGGCGACAACCTGGACATCGCCGCCGGGCGCCGCTCCCGGCGGCCGATGTTGTTGTGACCATTGCCGCGGTATTGCGCGCAGGCGCCGCGGTAGGGGATGGCCCGCAACACTGTTTCAGTGCCGTTCTCCAGTGGCGGGGGACAACCGGCATGGCACCCGCACACCGTCGCGTACTGCCTTTCAGCCCGGAGGCGGGCTCTTCACACCGGGACTCCGCCGAGGTCGAGGGATCGGCGCAGTCCTGCGTGCTTGCGCCGTCGCCCGAGGCCCTCCTGGGCCGGGTCGTGGGTAGCGGGCGCTCATCGGCGCCGCGCTCGCCGGGAGCATGACGTCGACCACGACCGGGCAGCGTCGATCGGGCTCGCTGCCGGCGAAGTCGTCGAGGGCCTACTCGCCTTCCGCGCTACGCCGGGATTGCGCGCTGTCGCGCGCAAGGCCTTCGCACCCCGGGGAACCCTGTCGTCATAGCCCAGGGCGGGTCCCGCCCATACTTGACGCACATTGACCGACACTTCGGGACGGCATGGCGCCGTTCGCGCTCATCCACGCCGGGGGTGGGGGTGCATGGGATTCGGCACGTCGTTGGCGGCGAACTGCGCAGCCGCGGGCATGATCCGGTCGCCGTCGACCTTCCGTGTGAGGAAGAGTTGGCCGGCTGGGAGGAGTACGCCGACGCGGTTGTGGAGGCATCGGCGGCCGCCGCGGCGTGGTGGTCGTTGGTCATTCGCTCGGTGGGTTCACAGCCCCGCTTGTGTGCGTTCGCGTTCCCGTCGACCTGCCCGCTGTCGGCACTGCGGATGGTGGATCTGATCACTGGGCCGAGCAGCCGCACGGGACCGATGATCCGGCAGTGGGCCACCGCGCTGACGCGCGTGCTCTGGCCGTTCCGGGCGCACGCGTAGACGTAGTCTGCGGCCACCCCGGCCCTGGATGCCAGCGCCTACACCAAGCCACGGAGGCCCGCCCGGGGACGCACTCTTGTGTTCCACGATGCTGCAGCGTTCGAACGACGACACCGGCTCAAACGCGTTGACGGTTAGGTGGGGCAGCACCAGTGAAGCATGGAACGTCCAACGCTGGCGGCCGCGACGTCGTAATCGGCACGGTCGCCGGCGTGTCGGTCGTCCTCGCGTTCCCGGCGGCGGGCCTCACGAACACGACCTCGCCGAGCGCGCCGACGGCAACGAGCGCACCACAGACGTATCACGCGCGTGGACCGGCTGGTCGTCGCTTCGACGACCGGCCTTGGGCAAATCCCCTCATGGCCGCACCTGACCCGGTGGTTATGGTAGAGGCGCAGGCGGCCTGATCGGCCAACCGTCGTCTGGGATGGTGGGTCGATTGTTAGTTGGCAGGGGTCGCAACGTCATCGATCTCTCTTAGGAGCCCTAGCGCTCCCTCGGCCTCTCAATACCGCGCTTGGCCTTCGAACTCTGCTTATTCCGCGGTTCTCTTTGACGGCTCACTGCTGCAGATGACGTACGACCTTCGAGGCGACGTCGTGGTCGGTCATCGCCTGGCCTACGTGCCATGCCCATTCCAGCTGGATGAGTCCCTGCTGGAGCGGTATCCGTTGACAGAGGTCGTCGACCTGTATATGGATGCCGCCGTAACAGACGTGTCGCTCGGTACCAGCGTTCGCTTCGATTACGACCCAATGAACGCTGGATCGAAACATCCAGGATCGCATCTGACGCTCAACAGGTCTCATCGGCGGCTACCGGCTGTCCGCCCGAGCGTCCGACGCGAGCGGCCGTAGCCAGCGTGCTTGTCGTCATCGTGATCCTCGCGATCTGGGTCTTCTGAGGCGGCTCCAACACCGAAGCGCCGGTCGACCTAGCGGGCAGGTCAGCGATTCCGTAGAGGGCGCTTGACACTGCTGATGCTGATGCAGCACCCGTGAGTGTCGGGCGTCCACCTCACCAGCTGGTCGTGTGCTCTCATGACGCCGGCGCCTTCAGGAGCTGCTCGCGATCGATTCGAGCTGATCTGGCCGCGTCTGTTCCGCGCCCGCAACGAACTGCAACAACAAGTGCGCGAGATCGGACTGGAGGGGCGCGCCGTCGGCCGCGCGCTCGCCGCCTGAGCGCCGGCTGGCGCGACGGCACGAAGCCATCCCGCTGCGGACCGTCTTTCAGGGGCGCGCATACGTCAAGCACAAGCGGACAGGTTGACGCGAGGCGCTCGAAGGCAGTACCTGCGCCAGGGTCACGGCGGATGCTGTACTTCTCCCATCCCGCAGGAGTGGGCTCCATGCGGAAGACAGCAACCGTCGCCGGTCTCGCGCTGGACCTGGATTTGCCCGGTGCTTGCTGAACCGTTCGCGATCGACATGTCCGACCCACCCAGCTACCAGAGCGACTGGAGCACCCCTGCCTGATCGGCGTCGTGCTGGTTCATCTGTCACCATCTCCGTGCAGCACAAGGCGCCGGCGAGGCGCCCCGGCGATGAACGCGCCGATGGCAATGCCGGCTAGGCGAAGAACTCGACGATGCGGGCGGTGTCGTCTGAGAACGCCCAGCGGGCGGTGATCTTTCCGTCTTTCATGTGGTAGATCTCGGCGGTCCGATACTGGAGCGTCTTGTCGCCACGTGTGGCGGTGACGTTCATCAGCTGGACCGCATGCTCATCGTTGGCGACGACGTCGTGCATGTCGACCGTGATCTCGTAGTCGCCCAGGCTTTCCTGGTAGCGCCGCCCGAGGGCCTCCTTGCCCCGCGTCGGCTCGTCGCGGCCGATCTCGTGCCATTCGACGTCGTCGGCCAGGATGTCGAAGCCCGCCTGGAAGTCGCCATCCTTCATGCGCGCAGCGGCCTCACGCAGGACCTTCGCGTTCGGGTGCTCGTCCATCGACCTCGTTCCCCCTGGGATGTCTCCGCGCCCCGCCCCGAGATGCCCTGGGAGCGTACGCCGCTGCGCAGGACACCGCGACACCCGGCGCCCGCCGCTCCGTGACCGCGTAGCACCTGGCGGGTCGCACCGCGGTCGCCGCCGCGGTGCGAGGGTCGCAGTGGCGACCGCCGGCGCTCCGCGCGAGAAAGTCGTCTCGGAAGCGCTTAGCGCGATAAGCGCGGCCGTGGAGCTGTTGCGCGACGACGAGACGCGGCCCGGCCGCGCAGACGCCAGACGATCAACGTCACGACCGGATCCCGCGCGCCACCGCCGGGGCGGACCCGGGGCACCAGCGCGTCCCAGTAGTCGCCGCAGCGCGGCTTGTCGGCGTCGATGAACACCAGATCGATGCCGGGTTCGTCAGGCAACGTGGACAGCGTCTGCAGCGCCGGAGCAATACGTAGCTCGATCCGATCCCGTACACCGGCGCGTTCCCACGCCCGCATCCCAATCGCGGCCCAATCCGCCCGGATGTCGCAGCACAGCAGGGAACCGCCCTCGACCAGGCCGCGGGCAATACAGAGGCTGGAGTAGCCGGTGAAGGTACCCACCTCCACCGCGCGGCGAGCGCCGACCAGCCGGGTGATCATCGTCAGCAACTGGCCCTGATCGTCGCCGATCTGCATCCCGGCCACCTCGCCCAAGGCCGCCGTCTCCGACCGCAACCGTCGAACGACCTCGTCCGGTCGCCAGCTGCCGTGACCGACGGCGTAGTCCCGGACCTCGTCGGTCACCACGAAAAGACCGCACCCCGGACCGTAGTCCAAGCGGGGGGAACCGTTCGTCCACCTCGCTTCAGTGACCACGAAGGCGTCTGACTCCTCCTACTCCATCAGGTGGTCGAGCGCCCGGCCCATCACCGCGTTGCGTTCGTCTGCAGTCGAGACGCCCTCCAACCCGAAGCCGAGCAGCAGCGAGTGCGGAGTTGCGATGGCGTTGCCGACTGGGAAGCCGGACGCGTCCGTCCGGATGAAGTCGTTGACGTTGGGCGCGCTTCCCGCCGGCGAACCGGTGATCGCCCATCCATCCAGACCGGTCTCGAACGATGTGCTCGTCCCGTCGGGGAGCGTGATGTCGTCGATGAAGACGCCGATGCCCTGCACTGCCCAGTCACTGGCGTAGGCGATGGAGATCTCGACGGTCCCACCGGCGTACGCCGAGAGGTCGATGCTCCACTCCTGCCAACCCACCGAGTTGCCGCTCGCGGCGTTCCACGCGCCGGTGGTGCCGGTCTCCGTGCACGCGTCGACGCCGTTCCACGTCTGGTAGTGGGCGAGCTGCGGGTGCAGCGTGACCCAGCCCGCGGGGCAGCTCTGGCCGGTCGACGTCGTCGTATGTCCGTTGGCCTCTGGCAGCGTCGTCCAGTCGTCACCGCCAGGAGTACGCGCCTCCACGAACAGGTGGTCCCACTCCGCCTCGGTGTCGTACGACGTCCAGAACGTCATCGACCCGCCAGCTGCCGGCACGGCGATCTCGCGGGTGAGCCTCTTGTAGGAGACGTCGGCGATCTGCGAGTACACGTACTGGGTTCCGGTGTGCGGGTCGAACGGGCCGCCCGGCTTGTCGTACCGCGCCGCGGGCCAGCTCTCGAACTGCTTGAACTGGTCGGGCGGCAGGATGCCGCTCGTCGCGAGGAACGACGACCTCCGGAGCGTGTTACCTGCGAAGACGGGATCGTCAAGGCCCCACGCGAGGCCCGTGAACGGGTCGTCGACGCCTATCGCGTCGAACGCGGCGCCTCCGACGTGACCGTCGTTGGCCACGGCAACGTAGCCACCCAGGTAGTACTGCATCACGTCGTTCATGGCGTCACCACCGAAGAACGAGCCGAACAAGGGCAGGCAGCGCCGCGGGTCCGTACCCGCGGGAAGCGGGTTGCAGGCGATCTCGCCCTTGGGGTCGTACAACTGGATGTTCACGGCGGCGCTGGTGTACTGCTGGCCGGCGGAGTCGCCTGCGAGGAGCACCTTGCCGCCCTCGTTCATGTACGAGCGGAACTCGAGCAGTTCGTCGAGTGCCAGCCGGTCGACATTGCCGCCAACGCGGCCGGCGGTGCGGGTGACCAGGTCGTTTCCGGTCTCCCAAATGACGGCGTCGTAGTGGCTGAGCACTCCGAGGGCGTCGGGGGCGATCCGCCCGGCGGCGTCGATGTCGTAGACGTCGGCCTGCTGGCCGTTGGCGGCCACGGCGTCGGTGTACTGAGTGACGAAGTGCGGGCCTGCCGGATCCTGCACCGGCGAGGCGCCGGTGTAGTCCTCGGCGGCCACGACGAGCACGCTGTTGCCGCTCTCGGAGACGGCCTGGTACGTGAACGAGTCACTGACTGCGCCGCCGCCCTCGAACCAGACCTCGACCGAGTCGCCGGGGTCGGTACCGGTCACCACGCCTCGCATCTGGTGGTAGTAGACCGACGCCGGGTCGTACCTCGACCCGCCCTCCCACTCGGACATGGGTGCCGACTGCGGCGCGCCACCGTTGATGCTGTACTTCGCTGTTACGGCACCGAGGCTGCGCTTGGCGATCACGGCGACTGGTTGCGGGTCGCCGTACGACTTGGCGAAGCTCAGTTGGACGCCCGGGTTGCTGCTCTTGTACGGGTCGTCGCTGTCGACATAGAACGGCTTGGTGGTGATCCCAGTGACCGTCTTCGGGTCATCCGGGTCGACTGCCGAGTCGGCCACCGACCTGGCGAACGGCAGGTTGCGCTCGAACTCTGCCTGCACCAGCGCGTCGTCGTCGGGGAAGACGAAGCCACAGCCGTCGCACCCCTCGGACAGCTCGGGTGTCCACGCCAATGCGCCGGTCACAGCGTGCGCGTAGTCGGTGGTCTCGCCGTTGGTCACGTAAAGGACATCCGAGCTCAGGCCCGGGTGGAACTCGTCGATAGCCGGGTCGTCCAGGTTGCCGGACATGGCGTAATAGATCGGGTCGTCCGCGGTGGGGGTGCTGGTCTGCCAACCCTCGGCATAGAGCAGCCACTGCCCGGCGGAGTGCCAGTTGACCTGGAACGCGAAGCCGATCCGGTCGAGCAGGCCGACCATCGCCTGGGTCTCCGGCTCCGACATCGGCGCCGGGCCCCGGTAGGTGTCACTGGATTGGATGGATGACGACCCCTCCTCGTCGTAGCCCCAGTGGTTGGGGAAGTTGCGGTTGGGGTCGACGCCGTCGCCGACCTGGGTCTGTCCGTCTCCGTTGTTGTCGCGGAGGTTCTTCCGCCACAGCCGCTCGTGCTCGAACGTGTACTGGTAGCCGTCGGGGTTGGCCACGAGGATGAACCAGAGTTCGGTCGTCTGCAGAAGCTTGCGGATTTCACGGTCGTTGGCCCGCCACCCGTCAATGTAGTGGTTCATCAGCCGCCGGTTGACCTCGGTGGAGATCCATTCACGCGCGTGCTGGGTGGAGCTGTAGAGGACTGCCGGACGCATGCCGTCCGGTTGTTCTTGAGCGCCCTGGGTCAGCTTGACCGCGATGATCTCGCGACCCTGGCCGGTGTGGCCGAGGACCTCGAGCTTCACCAGCTGGGGGTTGTTGCGCGCCGCGGCGTAGAGCTGGTCGCGGATGCCGCCGGGCTCGTCGAACGAGCGCCAGACGGTGAAGCCGTTGGAGGCCTGTTCCGCCGCGAACTCCTGGACGGTCAAGCCTCCCTTGACCCGGGTCAGCTTCAGGTCGACTCCTCGGCCCCGAAGCCGGTCGGCCTGGGCCTGGTCGAGGACGATGTCGAGTTCGACGCCGTTCGCGACCTGTCGCTGGCCGCTCACGTCGATGCCCTGCTGGGCGATCAGAGGTATCTCGGCGGCCTGGACCACTGCGGTGTAGGCGTCCAGCCGATCCGAATCTCTACCTGCGCCCGGTGCAGCAGACGCGGTCGTGACCCCCATGCAGAGTGCTGCAACAACCGTCGCGACCAGTGAAATGACAAGCGATCGACGCATTGCTCCACCTCCGCGTGGGCCAACCTCGGTCACCCTTGCACTCCCCTGGCCGCCGTCGCAACGGTTGTAGGCGTGTCCCCTCCCCGGATGCGGGAGCGCGTGCGTCAGCGGGCTCGCCCGCGACCGGTACGCCCGCCCGATCAGCAGAGCGGCCGCCACCCGGGAAGACGAACGGCTCGACGCCGATCGGGCCGAGCCCCCCCGACGGCAAGGTATCGGCCATTTCGCAGCGGCCCACGGTAGTTGGCCAATGGTTGCCGGCGACGGCCGCGACGTCGAGGTGGCTCGAGAACCGCCTCCGGGTCGTCCACGGATCGGGGGATGGAACCCGAAGGGTCATGGAACGAACGCTGTCGACGAAGATGACGGTGGCCAGGGCTAGCTTCGTCGGATCTGCCGAAGTGCTCGCAGCCCAGGGAACGTGGTCTCGCAAGATCCCGCTTGACGCTGCGCAAGCCCCTGCCGTAGCGATCGGCCAGGACGCACTTCGTAATGCCTGAGCAGCCGTCTCTCAAGGTCAGAGATGACCTGTTGGCCGAGCTGATCAACAAGCCGCCCACAACGCCGACGAGCCGGATGGGCTGAGTGATGCTGACCCGCGTCGCGCCGCATCGAAGCTGACTGCCCATGCCGCTGCGACCCAGCTCGAGGAGGATGCCCGCCGCGGCGGAGCGGCTCGCCGAGCTCGACCTGACCGAGCGCGACGCCGTCGCTCGGCTGGTTCGCACCGAGATCGTCGACGAATCCCGGGCCAGCAGACGCATCGACCGGTGGGTCAACGCCGGCTTCTTCGCCGCCGGCGTCCTAGCCGACGGCAACGACATCGTCGCTACCAAGAATCAGCAGACCAGGACCCATGCGATTCGGAATCACAGACTGACGAAGAGGGCTGCGTTGAGCTACCGCTCCGTTCCGATGTGACTTGTTTGCGTGGCTGCGGTGATGCCGGGCGCAGGCCGCCGAGGGCAGGTCGAAGGTGACAAAGAAGCCGTCTCCCGCGGTGTCGATCTCGCGTCCACCGTGGCGCGCCAGTGACCGTCAGACGGCGGCCCGGCCGGTGGCGAGCACCCACCGCCAGCCGCTATGCCGACTGGGCCAGGTGCGGCCGCTAGACCTGTCCGCCCTGCCGAGGGATATCGGGCCATGGGGCGCTAGAACGGCGCGCACCCGCACGCGACTTGGATCACCAACGTGTGCGGCGACGGAGCATGTGTTCACCGGGGAGCATCAAGGCCGCCTGCGAGTAGTTGGCTGCCCGAACTGGAGCCGCGACACGGCTTCCTACAGCCTGGGCCGCGAGGGCGCTTTGCCTGGCCCCTGGGCCGGTGGAGGTTGCTTGTTCGCAGGCGCGGACCCGGCGGCCGCAACGTGTGTCTCGCTCACATGGCACGCTAGCCATGAGCTGGCTAGCGTTCGTCTGAGTTCAGTGTCCGCAACGTGATCGGCCGATGAGGCCGGACTGGGTGCAGCTGTGTCTCAGTGAGCCGATCCTCGCGGCGGTACTGCCGCGGCTTCCGCTTGCAGTCTGCGGAGCACGTCGAGCAGGAACGCCCGCACACTCTGGCCAGACAGAGTCGCCGCGTCACGCCGTCCGGATCGAAACGAGACCATCGCGTCGGAGATGAGCGGGCCGAACTCGCCGACGACGGGCAGGCTTCGCTTAGCGGCCTCGAGCTTGGCGTACCAGCGGCGGTCACGAGCAAAGCACAGGGCGCGGCAGCCGTTGAGCACGGCATTGTCGAGGAGGTGCCCCTCGCGCACGTCGCTGTGCGCCTGCACCGAGGCGATCACGGCCGGAAGCAGATCCTGGAAGGAAAGCGGTGCGAAGAGCTCCTTGGCGGACGGACCGTACACGGACGCCCCGCTTTGATAGGTGATCGCCCGATCGATGGCGTACCAGAATGCCGGTCCGTCCCCGGGGTCGAAGCTCGTCACCGGCGGCAACGAGGGCCCGGTGTTGAGGTTGAGCAGATAACCGGCCGCCAACGTGGGCCGGGCGATCGTCGCCAACGGGTACAGGACGAATTCCAGGCCCGCGGCCGGGCAGCTCAGCACTCGATGATCAAGCCGAGCCGCGAGTTGCCGTCTCGGTCGGAGATCCCCTGGCTCAGCGACGATTGCCATCAGATCAATGTCGCTGCGACCCGGTCGGTAGTCGCCGAGTGCCAGCGAGCCGGTCGTATACACGCCAACCAGCGAGCCACCGAAGACGTCCCGGGCGCGAGCTGACACCGCGCGAAGGTAGCGACGGACCTCCTGCGGGACAGTCATCATGCCACCAAGTCGAGCATGCCCAACCTTGCTACGGCGGGAACGGCGGCGGGGAGCCGGCGATGGGCATCTCAGACGGCCCCGGCGCCATGACCCGCCGGCGCTGGCCCGTTCCTGGGCTTGTCTTTGGCACTGGTCCAGAGTTTCAGGGGGCGCCGACGGTAGTCGCGCATCGGCGATCCGTGCGTCGATGTGCTGGTCGATGGTGTGTAGCGCGGCGCGCAGCGGTGGTGGTGCTGGGGCGCGTTGGTGGCCAGCAGCGGCATGAGCACTCGGTTGTGGACCTTTGGTGTAGAAGATTGCGAAGGCGAGTCCGTCGGCGGTGAGGCGGTAGAGGTTGCGGCCATGGACGCGAGCGATAGGCGGTTGCGGCGTAGCCGGGTGAGGTCGTAGCTGGCCCGGCCCCGTAACAATGGGTTTCAGGGCAGCAACCGGATCATGGGTGGCATCCGCCAAGGAGTTACGCATGAGCGTGGCGCACACAGTGATCAACGTTTTCCTTCGCCGCGCCTGGACCGGCCAATTCACGCGGAAGCACTGCAGCCATCTCGGCTCGATCAGGGCCACGGCATCGGCATCCGAAGTGTGCGTGGCATGTGTCGCCAAGGGCGATACGTGGCCGGCTCTACGCCTGTGCCTCAGCTGCGGCCACGTCGGCTGTTGCGACAAGTCGAGGAACCAACACGCACGCAAACACTTCGAGGAGACCGGGCATCCACTGACCAAACCCTATAAGGAGCGCGGCATGAACTGGATTTGGTGCTATGAGGATCAGGCGCTACTGCCTCCGATGGCATCAGGCCCTTGAGGAATACGAATCGGACGGTCCGTCCGCGGCACGGGGGGCTGGTCCGCCACCTGGGAGGGCTGGCAGGGCAGCGCCAGCGGCCACTCGGTCCCCTGCCGGGCGGCAAGCCAGAAGCCCCAGGCGACGGCGCACCCGTCGCTTATTGATGAGCGGTGAAGATTCGCCTGTGCCTGGTGAAGGGCTTCGGCTAGCGGTCGTCCAATTGGTCTACGTCGACTGCGCTAATCGTCGACAGGATTGAGTTCGGGGCCGTGATCGATGAGCTGTACCCGGAAAAACGTTGCATCGGCGGCGAGATTCGGGCTGTCCCGTGGGTCAAGGAACAGTCGGAAGTTGCGGTGACGGACAAAGCGGTCCGGGAAGTTGAATGATCGGAAGGAAACCCCGTTGGAGGCCGCGAGTCCGGGCTCGAGAAAGAACGTTGAGTCCTGCCTGAACAGCTGATCTGCGGGCCCAGCCGACTCCTCCAACATGATCCGAAAATCACGATGCCGCAGGAACCTATCCGGGAAATTCTCCGACCGCAGCGATATTCGGCCAGCGCCTCGGTCCACGACCACGAAAGAGAAGTCAGCCTCCGGCCCCCCGTCCTGCTTCCTACTCAGCACGCCCTCGAAGTTTCGATGCCGGATGAACCGGTCTCGGAAGTTGAACGACTGAAACTGCGGCATCCAAGACGCTCCTTCCACCCGAATCCTCGCGAGAGGGTCGGTTGGGTTGCGCTAGCTGGTGAAGGTCACCAGGTCCGCGCAGAAGTCCCGGTCCTGGGTGTCGTTACGCCCGGTGCTTTCCCGGATTATCTGGAAGCTCCCCTCGATCTCCTGGTCGTCGGAGGGATCGTCCGGCGTGCCGCCGTCGTCGACCATGAACTGGAATCGGGTTTGGCCCGGATCGGCGAGCACGAAGTTCCCGTTGGTGTCGTAGAAGCGCGTCGAGCCGGTCGCGTGGACCACGATCGTCAACGTGCCGTCACCGTTGTCGGTGACCTGAGCGTCTCGACTGTTCCCCGTGAAGATTTCGGTGAACGTGCCGCCGTTGTTGAGGTTGGTGTACACCAACGTCCCACGGACGCTTTCTCGGAAGAACACCAGGCCCGACCCGTGCCGGACCGCGTTGAAGTTGCCGAAAACGTCCGCGTCGAGCCGAGTGGGAGTGCCGTCACAGTCGAAGAACTCCGTGAAGACATCGTGGAAGCGTCCCTTTTCGAGCGGTTGGGCTGCCGCCGGTGCGCTGGCGACTATGCCGGCAATGAGCACCAGCCCGCACACCGCCGCCGCCGCACGCAGTCGTCGTCCGTTCATGTCCGTGCCCCCTTGCATCCGCCCCCGATGCTTGCGGACATCTATAGAGGCCGGGGGAGATGGCGTCAATGGCGACTGACCAACCGAGCGTCAAAACCTCCTTATAGGCGAGCGCAAAAGCCGCGAAAGCCTGCTATCCACACATCACGCGGGTAACGCTCCTCTGTGCGCGGCCCCTCGTAGCTCCTAGCCTTGTGACGGTGACTCGGTATCGGCGGCCGGTTGCGGGCGTGGACTTGCTGCACGCGCCCGAGATGCGCCTGCTGTATCCGGCAGGACGCCAGTCGACGACGTTGACGAACGTTTTACGACGATGGCATTGGATGCGGCCTGGACAACGGCAGCCCCGATGCCTATGCCGAGCGTCGGGTGGAGGTGGACGCAGGCGCGGCCGAGGTGCTGGCTTGGTTCACTGGGCAGTTCCTTGCCCTCGGCTGGAGCGCAGAGGCACCGATACCGACCAGCGGCGTGGCGTACATGCGCTTTCTGCGGGACGCTGACGAGCGCCTGGGGTGCTGCTGCAGCGCCTGGGTGATTGGGCAGCTCACCCCGAGCGAGTCGTGAACTGGGATGCGGGCGTCAACTCGATGAGAGTTCACTTGGCCGTGGACGGCACCTTCCCCGACGGCTCCACCGGCTCCCGCGCTGGCTGAGTGCGGACGGTCGGTTCGCGGCGGAGTCGGCGTTACCGTTCTTCGGTAACTTGGCGCATTACCTGCTTCGTCAGCGATGTCGAGCGGACCGCCGACGGCTGGCTGCTGCGGGGGGAGGTGGGCTTGGGACCGCCCCACGTTGGCGACCGCTTCTTCTTCGTGCAGCCAGGTCAGGCTGAGCCAGAGTTCGCGGCGAACTTGCGCGTTGTGGAGGTCGAGGGCGCGGTCCTACGGGTGCGAGGGACGGCTGAACGGGTGCTGGGGCCTGGCGACATGCTCGGCGGCGAGGTGGAGCGGTGAGCGCCGGCGCCACCTCCGGCCTTGCAGTCCGGCGTTAGCCTCCGCAGGTGCCGAACCGCTGGTGGGAGGGGACCATCCGAGGATGGCAGAGACGGCGGCCAGAGGCCCGCTGAACAAGCCGGGCCCTGGGGGGTGAGGCCGGTCCCGGGATTGTGGCTGCTCAGCAGTCGATCTCCTGAGATCGAGCGAGAAGGCCGCCCCCGCAGATTGCCCCGTATGCGTGTTTTGCGTATAAGAACCAGAATTTAGGGCAATTGACAGCAACAACCAGCGACAGATGCGTCACTCGTTTTGGGCCTATTGCTGGTGGCTGCCACCACTGCTCTTATCCCCCCATCCGAGTCTCATTTACTGGGTTGCACGACTGGAGACTGGATGGTCGGGGAGGGCACGGGCGGATGTCACGTAGGCGCTCGGTCTCGGGGCATGCGGCGGAGGCGCGTGACGCTTTTCAACGCTTCCGGCCGACAATGCAGGCGATTACCGTGCGCCAGCACGGCGGAGTCCACTCTTTTTTTGGGGGGGACCATGGTGAGGAGCATTGGACGCGTCAGCGCAGCCGTCGGATTGGCTGCGGTGGCGATGCTGGGAGGCGCCGGTACTGCGGTGGCGGATCCACCGACCACCTTCACCGACACCTTTACCGAGGTCGACGAGTTCCTGAGCGAGTTGTGTGGGGCGGAGATCACCATCTTGGCCACGTTCACCGATCGGACCGTGGCCTTGAAGGATCGGCTCGGTGCTGCACCATTCCACGTTCCGCGCGACGATCACGGGCCGGGCGGGTCGCTGATTGAGCGCGAGGTGTGGAGGGCGTACGAGAGCGGTGACTCGGTTACGGTCACCGGGCTGCCGTTGGGCTTCCGGAGCCCGGATGGTGGCGTGGTAATCCGGGACGTCGGCTACATCTCGTTCATTCTGGGCGAAGAGGACCCAACAATGGTGCACGGGCCGCACTCCTTCCTGGAGGGGGAGCAGGACGTCGTCTGCTCTTACCTCGTCTAGGGCTGCTCGGCGGCGGCCGGCGCCTCACCCCTTGTGGGTGCCGACCGCGGCCAACTGCCACCCTTTGATCCCTGCTTGGCGGGGACGGGTCGGGACGCGTCGACGCCCAAGCCGATCGCGACTTGCCGCCGCCAGCGTCCCGAGCACCGATCAGCGCTCGAGTATCACGACCTCGTACTGGGCTGCGGTGGGGGGGATGCCGGTGTCGAACTTGGCGTTGACTGCGGCGAGCCGGTTGCCGTGTATCGCGACCGTCGTCGGCGTCTGGAACAGGTCGCTCGTGATGACCTTCTCGACGATGGCGCCGGTGAGGTCGGGGGTCAACCGCAGCCGGGTGACCTGGTTCTCGAAGGGCTGCGCCACCCACAGTCGTCCGGCTTCATAGAGGATTCCGTCTGGATCGGCCACGTTCGTGAGAAGCGTGCTCGCCCCTGTCACCGGATCGACGGTGTAGAGGGCTTGATTGGTGGAATGCCCGACGATCAGCATGCGCCCATTGGGTGTTGCGGCTATTCCGTTCAGATTGAACTCGCCGCTGATGTCGGCTGCCGGTCCGGTTAATTCAAGTACGGTGAATTCTCCGGGCACCCCGGTTGGGCTGATCGGCACGAAGTAGAGCCGGGGCTGCTGGGAATCGGTGAACCACGCCCCGTCCCGAGTGATCACCACGTCGTTGATCAGCGACTGCCCGGGTGTTCCGAACTGGTATGCGGCAACGGCCTCGCCAGTGTTGGCGTCATACACGTATCCCTGACCGCTGAAGCCACCGGCGACGAACAGGAGCCCGCTCGGGTCGTCAACCTTGAGGCCCAAGGCCATTCGGTCGGCCGGCGCGTCGACGAGCAGTGCAACGGTGCCGCGCTGGAGATCGCCGCGATAGATGTCACCGCCGAACAGCTCTCCCGCGTAGAACGTGGCGCCGCGGCCAACTGCGACGCCCTCGGCCGAGCTGGCGCCCGGCAGCACGATCACATCGGTGGCTGGTGCGGCAGCGGCCGGTGCCGTGGTGCCCGTGACCAACAGGAACCCGGACAGGCCAACCGCGCCCAAGAATCCACGCCATGAGTAACGAATGCGCACCACGGCTTCCGGCATCGGACCCTCCGCAGGACTAGTCGGAGGTCCAACGCTAACGGTCCGTATGCGTCCCCCATGGATCGGGCCCACGAGGCACCTTCGCCGATGACGCCTGCGCCCGAGAAGGAGCTGCTGGCCAGGGTTCCCAAGGGGTTCCGCGGAGATGGTCGCCGCCACGGTGTGCCCTATCTTCGCCCAGCCCCAAGATCGAACCATGAGCGCATTCCCTTATCACTCGGTCGGAAACGAATCACCACCCAGCCCACGCACTAGTCACAGCCCTTCCGCCTCCCGCGCCTCAGGGCTCGGATATCAATAGCAGACGTACTCCCGTCGTGGACGGACCACCAGGGAACTGGCCTCCTCGTCAGCTCGCGGCTGGCGAACCCCAGGACCACCAGCTCCTTCATCCCTCGTCCCTACCCTTCTCAGCCCGTCTGTCCTGAACGCCTCGGTGGACCGGGGCGATCAGCGGGTTCAGCCAGCGGCTGTCCGGGTCGGCGTCGACCAGCAGCGCCTTCGCAAGCAGGCTCAAGGGGACCGCCAGCAGCGCTCCCAGCGGTCCCATGACATAGGACCAGAACACCAGCGACAGGAACGTCAGGGTGATCGACAGCCCCACCGCATCGCCGACGAACTTTGGCTGGATCAGCGACTGGATCACCAGGTTGATCACCGCGTAGGCGATGACCACCAGCACGGCCTGCCGCACGCCGCCCTGCAGCAACGCCAACAGGGCCGGCGGCACCAGGCCGAGCACGAATCCGATGTTGGGGATGTAGTTGGTGATGAATGCCAGCAGCCCCCACAGCCAGGGCAGCGGGACGCCCAGCCAGTACAGCGCGGCCACGTCGGCCAGCGCGACGATCAGCCCGAAGATGGTGGAGACCACGATGAACTGGCGGGTGGCGCGGGCGAAGGAGGACAGCGCCCCGACCAAGTGCGGCCGCTGGGCGGCGGCGGCCGCCAGCCGTGCTGGGAAGGTACTGCTGTCGATGATGAGAAAGAACAGCAAAACCAGGATGAAGCCAAGGTCCGAGACGATCCCGGCGACCTCGGTGAGCACCTGCTGCAGGACGCTGACCAGCCTGTTGAGGTCGAGCTGGTTGACCGCCGTGTTGATCTGCTCCTCGGTGACGCCCATCTCGCCGAGCCAACCCCTGGTCTGGTCGACGAGGTCGGTGAACCGCGGCTGGTAGGTGGGGAGCAGCGTGGCTAGCCGCGCCACCGAGAGCGCCAGCCCGGCGGCTAGCAACAGCAGGGCGGCGTAGGTGACCAGCATCGTCAGCGTCACCGCGAGCCAGCCCGGGAGGTGGTGGCGCTGCAGCCAGGCCAGCAGGGGATGGATGGTGATCACGATCGTCAGGGCCAGGAAGGCGGGGCCGACGATGCCGGCGGCGCTGCGCAATCCGGCGGCCGCCACCACCGCCCCGGCCATGCCTAGCAGGACCAGCACGCCGCGCGGCATCGGCGATCCCCCCTCAGCCGCGGGCCAGCGCGACGCTCCTGCGGGCGCCTCCGCCGCCGGCACGGGCCGGTCGGACGCGGGGGATGGCGACGATCCTGGCCTGACGGACGCATCGCTGGTGCGGCTGGGTTGTTCGTTGCCGGCGGCGGGCATGGTCAGGCGTCCGGCGTGCGTGCGGCGCTCGTCGCGTGGCTGGCCTTGGTGAGCTCGAGGATCTGGGTGGACAGGCGGAGCAGCTCCTCGTTCTGCTGTTCCTCGTCCTGGACGGTTAGCCACTGCTGGTCGGCCAGCACCTGCCGTTTCTCGTCGGCGCGGTTCTGGCTGATCATCACAAACGTCGACAGGAAGATCGCCTCCAACGACACGATCATCGTCAGCAGGCCGAACGGGTAGTGCTCGACCCGGAAGATGATCCACGAGCCGAACCAGATCACATGGAGGTACACGAACCTCATCGAACCGGCGAACCGGGTGATCTGGTCGGCGACCCGGTTCTCCCAGCTCTGCCCGCGCTCCTGGGCATGCTGCAGCAGCGCCGGATTGACTGGTATGGGCGGCCGCCGTGCGCTCACGCGTCCTCCTTTGGTCCCGGCCCCGCGCTCAGCTGCCGGGGCCGTGGCAGGGTTGCTGGCCTCTCGGGCCGTGGTGGTCGTTTCCCCGTGGGCACCGCCTGGCGCGCCGACCGGTCCGGTCCGATGCCCGCTCGGGCGGTGATCAGTTGGACAGCCGCTTCGCCTGCTTGCGGGCTTCGCGCAGGGTGAAGGCGGCGAAGATCTCGTTCACCCCGTAGACGATGGCCCACACCCCGACCAGGGTCATCAGGGTGAGCAGCGACCGCTCCTGGGAGCGAACTGCCCACACCCCCAGGACCAGCTCGGAGATCCCCAGCAGCAGCCCGGTCCACCACCATCCCTGCTTGGGGCCGGCCAACGCGTCGACCAGGTGGATGGTGCCGAAGAAGATCAGGTACCAGGCCACCAGGATCGACACCACGTACAGGGTGATGTCGGGCCAGACGAAGGTACCGATCCCGGCGGCCACCCCGATGATCCCGGCGATGATGAACAGCCAGCGCCAGCTCTGGACCCGGCTGGCCACCCCGAGCTGGGTGATGCCGCCGAACAGGAACGCCACGCCCACGAACTCGGTCACCGCGGCCAGGCTGCCCACCCGGTAGGACAGCACGTACATCCCGAACCAGGTCCACAGGATCCCCAGGAGCAGGAACCACCACCACATCGCCGACATCTCCCGCGCGCCGGCCCGCGTCGCCACCTGCAGGGGGCTCTTCGACGATGTCACATCGCTTGTCATCACAACCTCGCTTTCCGCCTGCCGCCGCGGACCCGATACCCATGTCCACGGGCCCGCGGAGGTGCGGCTGCTTCTACCTTGTGTGGTGGAGCGTCCTGCCGGCCGGTCCGGGCCAGGGCTAGGAGGCCGCCGTCTTGGCGAGATTGTCGGCGTAGGCGCGGGCGTCGACGGCGTCCAGCATGGCCAGCTGCGCGTTGTCGACCGCCCAGTCGGCGAGATCCAGGGCGTCGGCCGCGTCAGCTTCGGCCCAATCCGCGTCACGGGCGGCGTCCTTAGCGTCCAGCTGCCGGGTCCGCTTGTCGATCTTGGCCTGGATGTCGTCCATCTTGGCCGCGGCGTCGGCCTTCATCTGCGCCCACTTGCCGCGTGCGCGGTCGGCGGTCTGGTCCGCCCGCTGCTGTGCCCGCTGCTGGGCGTCCTTGGCGTCCTGCTGGGCCTGGTCGATTCGCTCCCGCAGCTGCTCCCGGGACTCAGTGGCAGCGGCCTGCACCGCCGACTTGGTCGCCGTGACGCGCTGCTGAAGCTCGTCGACTCGTGCGGAAAAGTCCATGCTTCCTCCTTGGGTTGCGCCCATATCGGTATGAGCTGCTGCTTTCCGACGCTACGAAGCTCGGCTGCCAGGCGGCTGCCACGCGGCTGCCACCAGCACCGGCCTCGCTGTCGGGTGTGTCTCCCGAGATCAGCGACCAGGCGGTGTCCGAGGTGGTGTGAGAGGTTCTCCATACCCCAAGGCGGCTCTGCGAGCAGCCTGCGCCGCCCTCCGGACCGGCCGCGACCCGACGATCACCGGCGTACCAACGCACCGCGACGTCGGCGGTGTCAAGCGGTGGCGTGATCGAGTCGCTCGAGCAGGCCGTTGAAGATCTGCTCGCGCCCTACTTGGCCTTTGCTGGCGACGACGCCCACTGCAAGGGCCAGATCGACCGGCAGAAGATCCTCGACGGCCTTCTCGACCGGCTCGACCGACCACGAAGCATCATGACCCGCTGCTCGACAGGGTCACCGGCGCCGATGAGGTCCTTCACAGGTGTGTTGGGGCGTGCCAGACTAGGCCGCTGCCATCCGAGGTTTCGCCGCCATGTCTACCTCGCTCGAGATCCGGCTCCTGGGCCCGTTCACGGTCTTCGTCGGTGGTCGCCCCGCAGAGGTAGTCGGCCCCAAGCGGCATGCGCTGCTGGCGCTGCTGGCGTTGCGGGGCGGTGGCACGGTCCCGGTCGAGGTGTTGGTCGACGCCTTGTGGGGAGAGCAGGTCCCTGTGGCGCCCCGCAACGCCGTCCAGCATCACGTTTCTCGGCTCCGCGCCGAGCTGGGAGCCGAGTCAATCACTGCCGCCCCGGACGGGTACGCGCTGGCGGATGCCACCGTGGACGCTCAGCGGTTCGAGGAGCTGCTGGCCAGCGCCCGCAGCACCGCGCGGGCGGGTGACGCCGGCCAGGCCGCCGAGTTGGTCGCGCGCGCGTTGGCGCTGTGGCGCGGGCGGCCGCTGCAGGGCCTGCCGGACAGCCGCTGGGTCGGTGCGGAGGCCGCCCGCCTGGAGGCGCTGCGGACCGATGCGCTGGAGGAGCAGTTCGAGGCGGCGCTGGCGCTGGGGAAGCACACCGAGGTGGTTGGCCAGATCCGCCGGGTGCTACTGGAGCATCCGTTCCGGGAGCGGCTGTGGGGGCAACTGATGCTGGCTCTGTATCGCAGCGGCCGCCAGGCGGAGGCGCTAGACGCCTTCGCGCAGGCTCGGGGGCTGCTGGCGGAGGAGCTGGGGGTCGAGCCGGGGCCGGGGCTGCAGCGGCTGCAGGCGGCGGTCCTGGCTCACGACCCCGCCGTGGCCAGCGTTCCCGTGGCCGGTGGGCCGCGGGGGCGTCTGCCGGCGCCGGTGACCTCGTTGGTGGGTCGCGAGCAGGCGCTGGCCGAGGCGGTCGAGCTGGTCAAGGGGCACCGGCTGGTGACCCTGGTCGGTCCGCCTGGGGTCGGCAAGAGCCGGCTGGCGTTGGAGGTGGCGCGGGCGGTGAAGCCCGACTTCGGCGGCGGGGTGTGGTTTGTCGAGCTTGCCCGCGCCGTGCGGCCCGCCGACGTGGCCCGGGTGGTGGCGCGCACGCTGGATGCCCGCGGCCCGACGCCAAGCCCGGCCCCGCTGGCGCGGGTGGTCCAATTCCTGCGCCAGGCAGACGTGCTGCTGGTCCTGGATGGTTGTGAACCGGTGATCGAGGAGGCGGCGCGGGTGGCCACGGGGGTCCTGGCCGAATGTCCTGGGGTGCGGGTGCTGGCGACCAGCCGGGAGGTGCTTCATCTGGACGGTGAGGTCCGGTTGGTGGTGGCGCCGCTGGCGGTCCCGGCCGCGGGCGTCGTCGCCGGTGAGCTGGCGGGCTCGGAGTCGGTTCGGCTGTTCCTGGAGCGGGCGCGGGCAGCACGGCCGGGGCTGCCGCTCACCGAGGACCGCCTTGCCTTCGCGGCGGAGATCTGCCGGCGGGTGGACGGGCTGCCGCTGGCGATCGAGCTGGCCGCCGCGCGCGTCACCGTCCTGGGGCTGCGCGAGATCCTGTCGGCGCTCGAGAGCCGGAGGCCGCTGTTTGTCGACGCGCGAGACCGCCGGGCTGTCCCCCAGCGCTACCTGCGCACCGTCGTGGCCTGGAGTCATGATCTGCTGCACGCCGACGAAAAGACGCTGCTGTACCAGCTGGCGGTGTTCCGCGGCGGCGCGCCACTGTCGGCAGTGGTCGCCACCGCCGCGCGGGGCCAGCTTGATGCGGCCAGGATGACCCAGCTGCTGGGCAGGCTGGTTGACAAGTCGATCGTCACGGCGTCGTTCCCAGATGGTCGAGGGCGGTACGACCTGCTCGACACCGTCCGCGAGTACGCCGTCGAGCAGCTGGCCAAGGCTGGCGGCCTGGGCGCGGCCCAGCTGGCGCATGCCGAGTACTTCGCGACCACGGCCGACGCTGCGCGGAGCGAGCTTCGCGGGCCCGACTGGCTGGCCTGCACCGAGCGGCTGGAGCTGGAGCACGACAATCTCTGGGCGGCGTTGGCGTATGCACGCGAGATCCCCGACCCTGCGATCGCGGTCCGGCTGGGGGCGGGGCTGGGCTGGTACTTCGCGCTCGCGGAGCGGGTCTCCGAGGGGCGCAGCTTCCTTAAAGCTGCGCTCGGGGCGGCGTCAGCCGACGCGCCAGTCGGCAAGCGGATCGAGTTGCTCGCGTGGCTGTGCTACCTGGCGGCCGAGGAGCTGGACCTGGACGCCGCGATCGACGCGGGCGAACGTGGCCTCGCCGTTGCCGCCACCGGTCCTGCACCATCCGAGTCGGCCCTCGCGCGGGGGACACTCTCGCTTGCCCTGGCGCTTTCCGGCGACCACGAGCGGGCCGCGGCACTGGCGGAAAAGGCGCGCGCCGGCTACGGCGCGGCCGGAGACCATTGGGGCGTCGCGGCGAGCAGCGTGGTCCGGGCCCAGGGCGCCGTCCATGCGGGAGACATCTCGACTGTCGCGACCATGACGGCCGAGATCGTCCGGCACTCGGAGGCGGCCGGGTACGACGTGTTTGTGGTTCCCGCGATGCTGCTCGAGGCGTGGGTCGCTGAGCGGCGAAACGAGCCCGTTGCCGCAGAGGACGCCTACCGGCGCGCGCTCGAGCTCGCCGGGCGAATTGGCTTTGCCGACCACGCCACCTTCGCCCTTGCTCAACTTGGCTCCAATGCGCTGGAGGGCGGGGACACGCGCCGGGCGGAGGAGCTCTTCCGGCGGGCGCTGGCTACCGCCGAGGTGGCCTCGACGTCGTGGCTCGCCGCGCACGCGCGGGTGCAGCTCGCCCGCGTCCTGGAGGCAGCCGGGGACGCGGACACCGCCGAGACGCTGTATCGGACCGTCGTCGAGTGGTCACAGACCCCGCGGCCGCGCCAGGCTCGTGAGTCGCTCTTCGTCGTGCTTGCCGGCAGCCCCGGGGCGGCGGCGCTGCGCGGCATGGCTCGGCTTACGGCTGCCCGCGGAGACGACGACGCGGCCGACCACCGGCAGGCCCACGCCGCCGTAATCGGTGGAGCGTGACCGGGTCGCCCGCTGCCCTACGGGGGTGCCGCTGGCGCGACCTGAGAATGCGCCGGGCGGCCAGCGCTGGTGGCCCGGCCGGCTGCCCGCGGGTCGAGTTTCGGCTCAGCTTCCCGCACAGTCATCACGCGGCTGCCGCGGCTCGGGCTGCCGTGGCCCGAGGGACCGCGACCCACGCCGAGCGAGCGCCGAATCCCTGCGGAGGTGACCGCGACCCAGCAACCCGGCGCATGCTGGGCGTGCCGTGGCAGCGCGAGTCCCCGTCCGCGGCAGCCGCGCGGCAGCGACGCTGGTTATCGTCGTTACAAGTAAGCGACGCCTTGCGAGCGCGAGAGGTGATCTCTGGTGAGCGAGCAGCGCGACTGGCCACCCGAGCAGTCGGCCAAAGGGGCCCTGCGCCCCTGGCATTACACGGCCGTCGGGTATCTGGCGGTGCTGTTTGAGGATCCTGAGGAGGCACAACGGGCCCAGCGCGGCCTCCAGCAGCGGGGCGTACCCGAGGGTGATCTTCGGCTCTACGACGGCAAGGAGACGCTGCGGATCGCGGCCCGCCTGCAGCAAGAACGCTCCACCCTGGCCAAGGCAATCAAGGAAATCGTGGTCGACCACCGGGCAGAAAAACGCTGGCTGGGCAACGCCAGGGCAGGCGGTTCCCTCCTCTTTCTTTATGCCCCCAGCAAGGAACATGCCAACCGGATGGTGGGGCTGCTCTCCGACTACCAGTATGGGTCGCTGGACTACTTCGGCGAGCACGGTGTGGAAGTCATCGAACGGGACGTCGGCTCGATCCCGACCGGCCACGGGAATGATCGGTAGCAGCAAAACCACCCGATGTAGCACCACAATCTCCACACTGCGATGCGCAGCGTGGTCGACCGCAAATCACCCCCACAGGCGTGCGGGAACGGCCAGACGTGGCTCGGCCCCCCTTTGTTGCAGGCCACCATTCTTCGTTTTCGGCCGCATTCCTGGCCACCACGCATCCGCGAAGACCGCCGGCCGGTCCGTGTTCGGCTGGCCAGGTTAGGTACCCCTTCAAAATGGATCTTCAGGGCGAAGCCGCCGCCCGCCGCCTACTTTCGGCGGACGGCTCGCGGTGAGCGATGTCGCGCGCCCCGACTAGATCGGCCATCACGAGCTATAGCGGAAAGGCCGATCACCGGGTTCGTCCTTTCATGGCCACGACAGCTGCAGGCACGAGCTGCTCGCCGATGTCGGCAGGATTGGTCTCAACAGTGCCGCCGGGCGGGTCGTCGTGTTGCAGGCACTTGCGGGTTCGGCGCTGCTCGGGAGGGACAGCGCATTGCTTTGACCCTCGAGCAGGCTGCGTGCGCGGTCGGCTCGGTTTCGCGTCCGATCGAGGCGAAGAAGTCCGCCAGAGCCGGTCGAGCCGGTGGACGCGGCGAATCGAGGTCGCGTCGGCGTTCGCATTGCCAGTTGGGCGCGCAGTTGCCCGGCGCCGATCGGGGGAACGTCATCCAGTTCACTCACAGTGACCTGCAGACGTGGCGAGCAGGCGTATCTCCGCCTTAGCTCCCAGTCACGTTGTCCAGCCCCTTACACGGGTGTCCTCTCCGCCGTGCATTGAGTCGTGATGCGCACGTTGTGCGACCTTCGTGGCACGGAGATCGCGATCCTGCCCGGTACTTCTTCCGCCCCGACGACTCCGGTGAGCTGCGGCCGCTGCGGGTCGAAGGTTAGTTGACGTCCTCGACCCGGCGAGAATAGTGTCGCCGCCCACCGGGGAGCGCGGCTGAAGCGGGGCGGTATGCGGTTAGCGCTCGTGACGTGCTTTAACGCTGACTGGCGGTACGGAAGGGTGCCCGCCCCGTATGTTCCGCTGAACCTGCTCGCGCTCGCGGCGACGGTTCGCCCGGATGGTCACGAGCCTGCGATCGTCGATCAGACGCTGGCGCTGCTGCGGGGACAGGCAACCGATGGCCCAGGCTTTCATCGTGACATCGCCGAGTTGATCCTCGGGCACGCCCCTGAGGTCATCGCCCTTACCACGATGTGCAACTCCTATCCCCAGACACTCGCACTGGCACGCGAGTGCCGCGCCCTCGATCCAGCAGTGAAGATCATTCTCGGTGGGCCGCAGGCGACGGTGGTGGATGTACCGACAATGGTGCGTTTTCCCTTCCTCGATGCGGTCGTTCGCAACGAGGCCGACGCCACACTGTGCCGCGTGCTCAGCCGCTGGTCTGATCATCGGGACCTGGAAGATGTCCCGGGTGTGACGTGGCGACGGCCTAACGACGCGATTGCACGAAACGTTGACGCTCCGCTGCTTCAGGATCTGGACGCGTTGCCCTATCCGGCGTTCGACCTCTACCCGCTCTCGGAGATCGACGTCGCGCTCGCTCCGATCGAGGCGGGCCGGGGCTGCCCGTACGCGTGCACGTTCTGCTCGACCAACGAATACTTCAACCGGCGTTATCGCATCAAGTCGCCGCAGCGCCTGATCGCCGAGATGACGTTCCTTCGCGACCAGCATGGATTCGACAGCTTCGATTTCGTCCACGACATGCTGACCGTGGATCGACGATGGGTGGAAGACTTCTGTTCCGCGCTAACCGATGGCGAGGACTCGTTCCGGTGGGGCTGCAGTGCGCGCGTTGACCGAGTGGACGAGGGATTGCTCGCCCGCATGGCCGATGCAGGCTGCGTCGGCATCTTCTTCGGTGTCGAAACCGGGTCTCAACGGATGCAGTCCGTCGTGCGCAAGAACCTGCAGCTGGACCGAGTGATGCCTGTCATGCGGACATGTGTCGACCATGGCATGGCGCCAACGGGCTCGTTCATCACCGGGTTTCCCGACGAGACCATCGACGATGCGCTCGATTCGTTCACGATGGCGCTGGACATCCTGCAGCTTTCCGCGCGCACGCGGGCCCAGATGCATCTCCTTGCACCACTGCCGGGGAGCCCCCTGTACGAGACGAGAAAGGACGACTTGCGGTTCGATGGGCACAGCTCCGATATCTCAATGTTCCTTCTGAACGAGGCCGAGATAGCGAACGTCCGCCGTTATCCCGACATCTTCCCCAACTTCTACTACATTCCGACCCCGTACCTGGACCGAGAACTGGCTAAAGCGATCTCTGCGGTCATCTATACCTGTCCCACCGTGTTCCTCGCGTTGCGATCGGCAGGCGCGGATCTGCGGGACGTCCTGATCGGCTGGACGGAGTGGCAGCGCCGGGAGCTCGGCGAGCAGCAACGTGGGCAGGACTACTACCTCTATCAATTCGGCCTCGACCTGAGTCGCTATCTCGAAGTCGAGGTGCTCCCGTTGCTCGCGAAGGTGGCTCCGCATCTGCCGGATCTGGTTTCCTATTTCGCCGTGTGTCATGGCCTGAAGCGCGGCCTGATACGAGAGCGCACCGTATTTCGGCAGTACGAGTATGACGTGCGAACCCTCACCCAGTCGGTGCGCGCGACCGACGCGGCGCTGGACCCGCCACCAAAGGCGCTCAATCTGCTGTTCGTGAACCTCGCCCTGGTCCAAGGGCACGGCTACGTCTTCCTCGAGGTGGATGTTCCACGCCACGGGGACCCTCTCGTACGGCCGGGCGACGCCCTTGAGATCCGCGATCCGGTCACGCAAGTGCGGACGCGCCCGGAGCTGGTCATCCGCAACAAGTCGCAGCGCCGCGCGTTCGCCGCTAAGCATCACCTGACGCCGCGCCACTTGAGGGCGCTGGGGCTATCAGCAGTGCCGGCACGATCGCCGGTCTACTCGGATGAGGAGTAGAGGAGGACAACATGGCCGACGGCCGCGAGCCGGACGACACAGCGCCGGCGATACCGTTCGAGGAGGTGCCCTTTGAGGAGGTGCCGTACGAGGAGCTCCCTATCTCCAAGCTGGGGATCGACGAGCTCGAGTCGCGATTGCGCCTCGCTGCCGACGAGTCGCCCACCGACCCGGAGCCGCACGTCGACATCGTCGAAGTCCACGTCGCCTGGTAGCGGGTAACGGCCGCAGGTGAGGGATGCTCCTCACACCACTCGGCAGGTCGGCTGGCAGGGTGACAACGTCCTGGCGCAAGACGCGCGCCGTCCCTTCCGCCACCGGATAGCTCGACTCTTGCAGGTCCATGGACTAGCCGCCGTCGGCGAGCTCCCATCGGAGCGGCGCATCGACGCCGGGATCGACACGTTGGGCTTCTATACCTATCCGCTGTTGTTCTACACCGTCTTTCCGGGCGTCTCTCTCTCGCAGCTGCGTGAACTGTCCGTGTCGGGCTCCTTCCTGTTCGACTCCGTTCTGTGTTTCGACGCCCGATTAGACCGCTCGTCCCCACCCAGCGCCGGGCCCGCCCTGCTCAACCAGGCGCTCTACCACGAAGCAATTACGCGTCTGCACGCGCTGTTCCCGTCCACCAGCGCGTTCTGGGGTCACTTCGATCGGTACTACGAGCACTTCGCCCGGGCCCTGCTTTTCGAGGAATCGCAGCATCGCTCCCTCGTGCATCCCTACGAGGAGCAGGACCTCGAGATGATCTACTCAGGCAAGGCGGCGATGGCGAAAGCCTGCCTGGCGGCGCTCGCCGTTCTCGACGGGAACGAGGCAGCGCTCGCACCCCTTGAGGCGTCGCATGATGCGTTCTACGTCGGTTTCCAGTTGGCCGACGATCTGGACGACTGGCAGCTCGACTACGAGCGACGGCACTACTCGTATCCACTCACCCGGGCGTTCCTATCTGCCGGCTGGGAGCGGCGCGTGGAATCGGCTAACCCACCGGCGGTAGCCGAGGTGCATGACCTCCTCATCCACTCCGGGGCCGCCGAGGAAGCGCGGACGCTGACGCTCGCGTACTTCGACCGGGCCGAACGCAACCTCGACCGCATGCCGGCGGGCAGTTGGCAGGCCGCGATCCGGCATACCCGAGAGCGCGTGCTGCGGTTCCAGTTGGACCGGGCGACTTCCGCTCCGGTCGCCGAGACCAGTCCGGCCAGGAACACAGCAACCGCCTGGACCGTCGCATCCGGAATCGTCGTACCGATCGCCGCTGCCTGGCGGCGCTGGCTGGACCCAGCCCGCGAACCACGCATCCCCGTGGTGGGCATCCGCGACGAGCAGTGGCGCGTCCTCAAGGACGGCGGCGTCCCCGTCACGACCGGCATTGCTCTGTGCACCGTTGGGTTAGCGATTGCCGCCTCCATGAGGGCGTTCCCGCAGCACTCGCTCGAGGCCCACCTCGGTGTTTCTGCCGGCGAACTCGACTGGCTGCGCGGGCACGACGCCTGGCTGGACGCGCTGCTCGAACTCGGCATCGACGACCCTCCGGAGCTGTGGACGGCCGCCGATCACGTCCCGAGCAGCCCTTTCCCCCGGTGGGTGCCACCCGCGGTTGGTCGCTATCTGGGGCATCGCATGGTGGCCCGATGCGCTCGTGACCTGCCCAGCGTTGCGGTGCCGACGGTCGGCGCGATTCTCGCTCACGACCGCCGCCAGCGGGTCGCCTGAGGAACCGGGGGAGAGACCGGTCGTGACCCTGCTGGCAGTCGAAACCGCCCAGGTCGACGAGGAGTTCGTCGACCGCTGGCGCGGGTGGCTTCGTCGACAGCGTTGGAAGCCGCCGAAGAGCCTGGCGCGAGCATCCTTCGACCACTTCCCGTTTCTTCTGTACGAGTACTTCCCGACGGTGCCGATGCGGGCAGCTCGGCACATCGGCCTGGCCGCGCGGGCGATGCGCACAGCAGCCGAACTCCGGGATGCGACGTTGCGCGGCCAGGACCAGGCCGGGGTCGAAGAGGCCACCCAGTGGCTACGCTCCAGCGCCCGACACGAACTCGAACTGGTCATCTCGCCGGCAGCCTCGTTCTGGAACATGTTCGAGCTGGCCGAGCCGGGATTGATCGGGTCCGCCCATGCCAGTGCGGCGGCCTTCGCTGGGCTCGCCTGCCAGGATGATCCCCTCCCGTTCGTGAACGAGTCGCAAACCCACCTGTACGCCGGGCTGGTGCTTTTCGAAGGCTGCCTCTCCTGGCGGGCGGATTACCTCCACGGATACCGGTCCCCGGTCGTGGCCCAGCTGGAGCGTGAGATGGGCGGTCTTGCGACGTCCGACTCCGAGCGACGTGCCAGCGTCCTGTCCGTTGGACGACGGTTCTACTACGGCGGTGTGGCCGAACGCGCGCTCGATGACGCTGTAGAGCAACTCGGTCAGGCGTTGGCCGCCGTGACGGACCTGCCGCCGGTGGCGTGGGGGGCGATGCTCAGCCATCGCCTGGACGAGATCACTCGCCTGCGCGCTGACCTGCGTCGCATTCGCCGCGGCCAGCTCGCGGAGGTCCGCGGGCGTCCGGCCCGACCGATCGCGACCAGTGTGAGCAGCGCTCCTTCCGCCGAAAGGCGGGCGGCCGCGGCGCGGGCCGGCGCCTCATACCTAAGCACTGCGCAGGCCCCGGATGGGCACTGGAGTGATTTCCTGCTCCTTGGGCAGGAGAGCACCTCGTGGGTCACCGGGTACGTGGGATGGAACCTCGGATCGAGCGATCCGACCGACGGCAATCTGGGGCGCGCAGCACAGTGGCTGGCGACGCACCAGCTGCCCGACGGTGGGTGGGGGTACAACCGCCATTGGCCGGTTGATGTCGACTCCACTGCAAACGCACTCCTGTTCCTGACGCTTCGCGGCGAGGTCACTGCCGATCGCTGGTGGCCGGCAGTCGAGCGGTTGCTTGCGGCTCAACAGGCCGATGGGGGCTTTCCGACCGTTCTCGATCCCGAGGAATGGCTCGTCCGATTCCGCTCGAGCGGCGCAGATGTCTCCGGCTGGACGGGATCACACCCCTGTGTCACGGCGGTCGTAGCTCAACTTCTCGCCCGTCTCGATGACGAGCGAGCTCAGACCAGTGCGACACGCGCGCTGCACCACCTGTTGCGTCGCCAGCGGCCGGAGGGGTTTTGGGATGCGTACTGGTGGATGGGCGGGCTGTACACGACCTGCCGGGCCATCGAGGCGCTACGCGAGAGTCGTCGCCGCGGCAAGCTGAGCGACACCGACCCCTTCCTGTCCCGGGCAGCGGATTGGGTGATCGGCAGCCAACGGGCAGACGGCGGCTGGGCGGCGACCGAGCACGGGGAAAGCGAGGCCTTCCATAGCGCGCTCGCGGTCCAGGCTCTCCAGACCCTGCCCGCGGAGCCGGGGGTGCCGGCGGCCACGGGCTGCGGCCTGCAGTGGCTGGTCGATCACCAGCTACCTGACGGGAGTTGGCCCGCGTCGCCGATTCTGCGCGTCCCACGGCCAGAGTGTGTCTCACCGTGGGACCAGACTTCATGGAGCCAGTCCATCGTGGGACTCGACGTCGTCGTTCCGGATTGGCGACGGGTGTTCACCACCGCCACCGCGATTCGGGCGCTTCGAGGCGTCATCGATCGCCGGAGCACGCAGCCGCTCCCGCGGCCGCGACCTTTACCAATCCAGCCGCGGGGTAGAAGATGACGCCGATGCGCCGCTGGCGTCGCGGGGCGCTGGGAGGATCACGCTGATGACCGAGGAGTATCGCGCCAATATTGATCGGCGGGTGCGCGCCACCGGAAAGGAGGACGCGCAGCGGCTCATTGCGATGCTGGTCCAGGCCTTTCCGGACGCGAGGTTGTCGTTGGTCCGGCGCGTCCAGGATGACGTGGGTGACCTGGCGTTCGTGTGGTCTGGGCGCGGCGCGCACACCGGTGAGGTGGAGGGCTTCGCTCCCACCAGGGCGCCCGCCAACATCGTCGCCGTAGCCGGCGTCGCGCCACGCGAAAATCGCGTGTCACGACAGTAGACCCGCAGAGTGGCCGCGCTCGTGACCTCGGCGTCTGGAGACTCCTTGAGTCACCCACCACCCTGGCACAAGAGCGAGAACTGCGGGTCGGTGCCGGCAACTCGGCAACGATGTCGGCGGTGACCCCGGGGCTCAGGTCGCGGATTCCGGATCAGCGAGTCGCCGGCGACGCGGTCCCCTTACCTGACAACACTGCGCTTCCTATGGGCGATGTAGGCCCAGGTGTTCAGCGCGGAGGCTGCCCGGCGACCGCGATCCAACGGGTGTCCGCCTTAGAACGTAGATAGGCGAAGCAATCAACAAGGGTCATGACCCCAACGCTAGGGGCTTATTGCTGCATCGAGTATTGGCGCCGCATGCTCGGCGCCGCGCGAGTACGTCTATCGGGATTTGCGACTAATCGGCGAAGAATGCAGTAAGTGCGGGAACGTTCGCATACAACGTCGCTGAAGCGATCGAAGCAGTGCCAACTCCACCGTGCGCCTCGCAGAAGACCCAGCCACCCACATTGAACGTGTAGGTCCGACCAGGTCGCATAACAAAGTCCACCTCAACCGTGTCGCCAGTCGCAAAACCATCGAACTCGAGAGTGTCCTCCTCGCCGTTGCTGACCCTTCGACGGAACCGCTTGTCCTGTACAGCGGAAAGTAGCCGGCCGTCCTCCAACGCTGTCATCTCCATGCCGCCCTCGACCGTGGCGCTTCCGCTGAAGGACCCGGCCCGCACAAAGTATCTGTGCTGAGTCCTACGCAACGAGCGTCCCGTTACCGCCCTGACCGTGCCGGTGGTCATCGCTACCCCGAACCCTGCGTGCGCATCCACCCGGTTCTGCGTCTGATCGGCATAGCCCCACAGCTCTATCCGGCCGTTCGGCCTATCGACGCTCGACACCTCCGCGGGTTCGCCACTGTGCCATTGCCATTGGAAATGGAAAGGAGGCGTGAAAACCTGACTCCCCGGCGCAGCCCCCGCCACCCTCAACCACGGGTCCACGGCCTGACCGCTGGGCCAGGCAGGCTCCCCTGGGCGCGCGGCCGACCGATAGTCCTCTTGGCTCCGGCTTGCCGCCGCCAACTCTTTCGATGCGTCGTCATCATCTTCGATGATCCTGACAAGAGGACGAGTCAGAGCGCTAAGAAACTGGCTCTGAGTCTTGCTGCGCTCATAGGCTCTCTTAGAGGCCTCAGCGGACCGTTTCGCCAGGGTCGCCACTGACGCTTCGATGGCATTCCTGTACTCGGCAGGAACGTCATCGCCGATCTCCACCGTCACGCCGGCCGGGCCATCTCCCTCGCCCGCCATGTAGTCGCTCTGCTCAGCTTCAATGGCCATGACGCCCCCTGCACCCGCCGCTGTACGCCAGGCTCGTCTCGTCCCCGGGCCATGTCAATGGAACCCCTGTGCGCTCTTTGGGCAGGGTAGGCGTTCCAGGGCGGAGATGCCGCGGAGGCGGACGTCAAGCTTGTGGACACCGTTCGAATACCTTCGCCTCGCCATCGACCCGAAGGCGGAGCTCATTCTTCTGCGACCGCGTGCCGGTGCCGACGACCTGACAGCGGCGGCACGGCCGTGTCATGCCACCGAATCTCGTGCGGTGCAGATCCGCAGCGGTTCGTCACGTCGAGGGGTGTGGAGATGGGCGGCGCATACGAACAATGGGCAGAGCGCAGACGCCGTCAGTGTGACCGCACCAACGCGGCGGTGTCGCGTGCGATCATCAGCTCCTCATCGGTCGGCACGACGAGCGCAACGGTAGGACCGTCGAGACTGATGCGACCGCGGGAGTGCTGGCCGTGGTTCGCGTTGGCTACCTCGTCGATCGTGAGCCCGAACACCTGCAGGCGCTCGAGCACCCTTCGGCGCACTTGCGTGGAGTGCTCGCCGATCCCGCCGGTGAACACCACCGCGTCCAGTCGCCCAAGCACGACGGCGAGCGCGCCGACCACTTTGGCCGCGCGGTAGCAGAACACGTCGACCGCGAGTGCGGCGTCGCCGCCATCCGCCGCGGCTTCGATCAAGGCGCGCATGTCGTTGCTCAGCCCGGAGAGACCGAGCAGCCCGCTGCGGTGGTTGAGCTCGTCGATCACCGCGTGCGCGTCGGAGTCGAGGCGCTGGGCCATGTATCCAATGACGCCGGGGTCGATGTCTCCGCTGCGGGACCCCATGACCAGACCCTCCATCGGCGTGAAGCCCATCGTGGTGTCCACCGACACACCGCCTGTCACGGCTGCTGCGCTGCACCCGTTGCCGAGGTGCAATGTCACCAGGCGCAGATCGGCGACCGGCTTGCCGATCAGGTCGGCGGCGCGCTCACTGACGAAGCGGTGGCTGATCCCGTGGAAGCCGTACCGCCGTACGCCGTGGTCGGTGAACCAGGCGCCCGGGACCGCATACCGGTAGGCCACCTCCGGCAGCGTGCGGTGGAATGCGGTGTCGAACACGGCGACGTTCGCGACTTCTGGAAGCAAGTCGCGGATGGCCTCGATGCCGGACAGGTTGCCTATGACGTGCAGCGGAGCGAGCTCGGCTACGTCGCGGATGCCGGCGACGACGTCGTCGTCGACCAGGGTGGGCTCGGTGAACCGGGACCCGCCGTGCACGACTCGATGCCCCACACCGAGGATGCGGCCGCGCTCGTCCGCCGACAGGGCAGAAACCAGGTGCTCGATAACGCCTCGCTGTGACGTGTCGCTCGGCGTCGTGGTCGACACGAGGTCGTTGCGCTGCGCAGTGACCTCGGCGTCCGCTGTGCCGACGCGCTCACCAAGGGCGGACGCGGCTCGCTGGCCCGTCTCGGGGTCGACGAGGGCGAACTTGATGGAGGAGCTGCCGCAGTTAAGCGCAAGGACGAGTCGCGCTGGCTTCACGCCCGCTCGTCAGTCGTCACCGAGCGGGCTGTCATACGTCCAGTCCTGCAGCTCGGGCGGATCCTCGAGGTGATCGATGACGTACTGGCGATGGGCGACCAGCCGCCGTTCGCACCAGTTCTTGAGTGCGGAGGCGCCGAGTGGGGTCCGGCGCGCGTTGTTGATCGCATCCATGACCAGGTGGTAGCGGGAGACCCGGTTGCGCACGACCATGTCGAACGGCGTGGTGGTAGTGCCCTCCTCCACGAACCCGCGCGCGCGGAAGCGGTCGGCGACCGGGCGGCCGTGCACGAGCTGGTGCACCGCGCCCGGATAGCCGTGGAAGGCAAAGATCACGTCAACACCGTCGGTGAACAGTTCGCGAAACCGGGTGTCGTCCATGCCGTGCGGGTGGTCCTTCGGACGAGGGAGGGACATCAAATCGACGACGTTGACGACGCGCACCCGCAACCCCGGCAGGCGCTCGCGCAGGATCTGAGCCGCGGCCACGGTCTCCATTGTCACCACATCGCCGGCGCAGGCCAGGACGATGTCCGGATCGGAGGTCCTGTCATCGGTGCCGGCCCACGACCAGATGCTGGCGCCCCGCGCGCAGTGCTCGATCGCCTCGTCCATGGTCAGCCACTGCAACTGCGGCTGCTTGTCGATGACCACGACGTTCACGTACGAGCGAGAGCGCATGCAGTGATCGGCTACCGAGAGCAGACAGTTCGCGTCGGGTGGAACATAGATCCGGCTGACCGTGCCACGACTGGTGAGCACGTTTTGGATCAGGCCGGGACCCTGGTGGCTGAACCCGTTGTGATCATTGCGCCAGGCCGTCGAGGTCAGCAGGATGTTCAGGCTCGGCACCGGCGCCCGCCAGGCCAGGTGCGCAGCCTCCTGCAGCCACTTGCTGTGCTGGATGGTCTGCGAGGCGCTGACCATCGCAAAGGCTTCGTAGGTCGCGAACCAGCCGTGCCGACCCGTGAGGACGTATCCCTCGAGCCAGCCGTGGCAGTTGTGCTCGGAGAGCACCTCCATGACCCGGCCATCCCTTGACAGGGCGACATCGTCGGGCCCGACCCTCTCGGCAAACATCCGGTCCGACACCTCGAAGACCGCGCCGAGCCGGTTGCTGTTGGTCTCATCCGGACAGAACAGCCGGAACCGGTCTTGGCTGCTCGTGTAGGTGTCGCGCATCAGTTCGCCGAGCTTGCGTGTCGACTCCGCGCGCACCGTCGCCGGCTTCGGCACGTCGATTGCGTATGCGCGGAAGTCGGGCAGGTCGAGCTCGCGGGTGAGCAAACCGCCGTTTGCGTGCGGCGACGCGCTCATCCGTAGGTCACCCTCGGCGTTGGCCCGGCGGACCAGGTCGACCGGGGCGCCGTTGTCGTCGAACAACTCCTCCGGTCGATATGAGCGCAGCCACTCCTCGAGCAACTTCCGATGCGCCGCGTCCTCCTTCACCCCGGACAGCGGTACCTGGTGGGAGCGCCAAGTGCCCTGCACCTGAACCCCGTCGACGACATCTGGCCCGGTCCAGCCCTTCGGACTGCGCAGCACGATCAGCGGCCAACGCGGCCGCATACCGTCACTCGAGCCCGCGCGTGCCGCGTCCTGGATCGAGCGGATGTCCGCCCAGGCATCGGCCAGCGTGGCCGCGAAACGCAGGTGCATCCCGGGTAGATCGGATCCCTCGACCTCGAGCACGCGGTACCCGTGGCCCTCGAACAGGGAGCGAACCTCGGCCGGGTCTTTGCGGGCCAGCACGGTTGGGCCGGCGATCTTGGCGCCGTTCAGGTGCAGGATCGGGAGCACGGCGCCGTCCCGAGCCGGGTTGAGGAACGAAATCCCCTTCCACGCACCTTCGAGCGGACCGGTCTCGGCCTCGCCGTCCCCGACGACCGCCAGCGCGATCAGGTCGGGGTTGTCCATCACTGCTCCAAAGGCGTGCACGAGCACGTACCCGAGCTCGCCGCCCTCGTGGATCGACCCGGGTGTCGGAACGGACACATGGCTGGGGATGCCGCCCGGCGCAGAGAACTGCCGGAACAGCCGCAACAGGCCGGTTTCGTCCAGGCTCACGTCCGGATAGATCTCGCTGTAGGTCCCCTCCAAGTAACCGGCGGCGACCAGCGCGGGCCCGCCGTGGCCCGGACCTGCCAAGTAGATCATCTGCTGGCCGGTCTGCTGGATCAGGCGCGACGCGTGCGCGTATATGAACGACAGCCCGGTGCTGGTCCCCCAGTGGCCAAGCAGCCGTGGCTTGATGTGCTCTGCGGTCAGCGAGTCGCGCAGCAGTGGGTTGGCCAGCAAATAGATCTGGCCGACCGTCAGATAGTTGTTCGCCCGCCACCAGGCGTCGAGGGCCGCGAGATCGTCCTCGGTCGGGCTGGCCAGGCGGTCCCGGGCCGCGCTGGTCACGGTTGCGGTGGTCATCTCGACTCCCTTGCTTGGGAAGGAGGACTCAAACCGCGATCGAGGCTACAACCCAGGCCGCGGAGAACCGAGTGCCGCATCCGCTCCCGCCCGAGCCGACCAAACCGGCAGACTCCGAAGGTCAGCAATTCCAGTGGAGGTTCGACCTGACCGGCTCGACGACACCGCCAAGCGCGACCTTCTTGGGCTACTCCTCGGGACCGAGAATGACTGGCCCGTGGCCGTGGAGTCGCTGATGCGTGAGCTCGGCCCGGTCCCCGACGTCAGCGGGGTGACCCACCGCGTCGACACCAAGAAAGTGACGATCGAGCCGTTCTCGTTACGGGACAAGCCACGGCACTCACTCGTGATCGACCGGCTGGCGTACTGGTACTACGTGCCGCGCGAGTGGCTGACGAGGGCCACCGAGGCCTTACTCGCCCCGGACGAGGTACGACGGGGCTTCCTGGCTCGGGCCGACATGTGCGCCGTGATGTGGACGTCCGTCAGGCCGCACGCCGCGGCCACCGAGGCTCAGCCGGTGATGTCGGTGATCGTTCGAGTTGGCCAGCGGATCCGCATGGAGACCGGCAAGCCGGACGTGTCAGGTGTGATGGACGATGTCGAGCGACTACTCGAGGAAGCCTTGGCGGCGCGACCGTTCGTCATCGACACAGAAGCCACGGTTCGCGTCGATCTCACGCAGATCGACTTCGATGCCCTCGGCAAACTGTTCAACATTGGACGGAAGGCAACCTCGACAGTCGGTTGCAAGCATCACTGGAACAGCGCCTGGATCGGATGGTCCACTGGACCCGAAGCGCATCGACTACCTCGAGAAGCTCCGCGATCTCGTGGACCTATCCACGCAGGGTCGACGAACATCGATGAGTTCTTCCCCGAGCTCAAGGCCCTCGGCCTTTACACCGCCAACAAAGTCGCAGCGACCGTCGCCTCGATCCCCGCCGGCCGCATGGCTGACGGGCTCGGCGCTCAGGGTCCACTGCGTGTGCTCGCCGCCGGGGTTTCCTGTTCGCCCTGGCCTACGTCGCGTTCGCCGTCGGCCCAGTCGGCTGGGCGCTGCCGGCGCTGCCCTTCATCGCCGTCGGCTGCGTCGAGACCGCCGAGCACGCCGCCGTAGCCACCCTGGCCGCCACCCAACTTTGAGGCTCGGCGTTCGGGCTCCTCGCCGCCGCCCAAAGCCTCGGCAACTTTGTGGCCAGCGCCGTCGCCGGCCTGCTCTGGACTCTCGTCTCGTCTGCCGCAGCCTTCGGCTATCTCGTCGTCTGGATGGCGCTCGCCCTCGTCGGCCTGCTCACGGCTCACCGGGCCGCCGTGGCCGCTCCGTAAGCCCCGGTGACACCCGGCCAGAGGCGAAACTAGCGGTGATTCTCATGCTGTGGCGGAGGGCGGGGAGAGGTGCGATCGGCCCGAACGATTCCCGACTGTGACGCCTTCCGCCTGATCTTCCCGACCAGTGAGCTAACCGTGCGACCCGGTCAACGAACAACGAGGCAGTGGCGACACACAATGTTCATTGAGTCGCCGGAAGCATAAAGCTGACGGCGGTAACGATGTTTGTCACCGCTGACGATCCGGAGTTGCAGCACGGCTCAGATGAGTTGTTGGCCGACGGCGCCGACGTCCGGCAGCGGTCCTCCACGACGCCTCGGTGGTCAGCGCCTGCGCGGCTGACCCTCGGTTTCCCTGACCAGCTCCGCGATCTCGAGCTCGACAGCGATTCCCTCGACGATCTTGCCCGTTGCCGATGCGACCCGCGCGGTGCCGACGATGGGTGCGACTGCGGCGAGAACACCGCGAATTCGCTCGCCGTCGAGACCGACCTCGTCTGCCATCTCGAGGTTCAACATGTACGAGATCGCCGGCGCATCGACGGCGACAAGCGCGGCGATGCGGACGAGCATGAGCGTTTCCGGGTCGAGATTCGATGCCGCAAACGAGTCCGCGGTCATCCGTGCGAGCAGGTCGAGGACCGGGGCCTGCGTTGATTCCGTCATGGTGCGTCCCTTTCGTTCGTCGATCGTTGCGGCTCCTTGGGCGTGCCGCCTTGTTGCCCCCTGATACAGCCACGTGGACGGGACCGTGGCATCCCCCGGATTGGGTGAATCAGAGCCGATTGGGACCTGTGAAGGCCTTGGGCGGGCCGCCTGTCGTGTCCAACCGGCATATCAGCGGGCTGACTCGTGGGTGCACGCCGACGCGGAGGCATCCAGCTGGCTGCTGCAACATGCTCGTGGCGCCGTTCCTGACGGACCGCGGGCTCGGCGTGACACGTCAGCGGAACGACCGCCTGACGGACAACCTAGCGATTGCAGCAATCTCGGACAGCCGCGGCAGAGTTGTGGCCGCGGACGCTGAGCAGCGAACTCCCCCGTCTTCACGCCCGTCAACAAACCACTAGTTGTTGCGGGGCAAGACGTTGACGACAGGCCGGCGGGGTTGAGGTAGCAGGAAGGGCAGGCCCTCCGCGGCGAGGATGTGTAGCGCCAAGCGACTCATCCGTGTCGAGCCTGCGCCGGGGAGGTTGGACGGCGCTGTTGCCAGACAGCGCTGTTGGACCTACCTGGCAACCGCGGGCATGCCCGCATCTGCCCGCCGACCTGGCAGCGGCCGCCCGCGCCACGGCCGGCTGGCTGGAGCGGACCGATCGGCGCGTGATCCTGATCGGGCAGTCCACCGGCGCCCAGGTCGTCCTGACGGGCGCGCACCAGGCACTCCGGCCGGTCGCCGGCGTCATGCTGGCGGTCCTGCATTCGCGCCGCCTGCAAAACCCTCGTCATCATGCAAGAACCGGACCCAGCTAGGGTCGCCCTCTCACACTTGGACTAGCTCTCCTCTCAGTCTCGGATACGAACAGGTCGAGGCCGAGTTGTTGGGAGAGGAACCTTGCGGCGAGTTGGCCCTTCACACTGTTCCCGGCCGTATCGAGCCGGGGTGCGAACGTGCCCAACCCGCCCTTCCCCGGCGACACCATGACGATCCCGCCCCCGATGCCGCTCTTGCCCGGCACCCCAATGGTGTATAGCCATTCGCCAGACGTTTCATACAGGCCGGCGGTTGCCATGACCACCAGAGCGCTCCGACAGCTCGCTTGATCGACCACCGCCTGCCCTGTCGACGGGTGGACGCCACCGCCGGCAAGGGTCGCCGCCATCATGGCTAGGTCGCGAGCGGTAACCCGCAGACAACTCTGCCGTGTGTACATGTCGACGGTCTCCTCGGGGTGGGCTGCCAACCTGCCGCGGCTTTGCAGCAAGTCCCCGATCGCGCGGTTGATCGAGTTCGTCGCCGAGGCGGAGGCGAAGATCTCCTCGTCGATTGATAGTCGTCGCCCGGCAAACCTCGACAACCCCTCCTGGATGAATCGCCACTTCTCTTCGGTGGTGCTTCCGGGGGTCATGCTGGCGGTCGCGATCGCCCCCGGATTGACCATGGGATTGGTCCGGCCGTCGAGTCGGTCTTCGATCGCCGCCAGGGAGTTGAAGGCCCTACCCGTGGCGTTGAGACCCACGAACTCAGCCACCGTGTTCGGACCATGCACGCTGCACATCAAGGCAAACACAAACGGTTTCGCCACGCTCATTATCGAGAATTCGACCTCCGCATCGCCCGCGGTGGCTGTCAGACCTTGGGTGTTCGCGACACAGATTCCGAACCGGTCAGGGTCAACCGTCGCGAGCGACGGATACACGTGTGACAACGCGCCATCGGTATTGGACCGAAAGCGCTCGAACGCCTCGTTCACCAGGAGTCGGACGTGCTCGGCGGGCGGGAGCTGGCCCGTTGAAACGTACGGTGCGCTAACTGCCGGACCTGTGGTCATGACGGAGCCCTTCTTCGCTGGTTCTTCGCCTGACTTCGGCCGCTGCCGCCACGGGGATGGCTCCTGAGATCGTCACCACTTCGATCGGTACGGTCGATGACGGCGAAGACCGGGCTGTGTTCGGCATCGAGCCCTGTGGCCGCGGCGATGTAGTCCGCGGGTGTTGACGGCGTGGCGGTCCAGCTCAGACCGGCGTCAAGAGACGACGTGCATGTCGTGGCTGGTGTTGTTCAGCCGCTGGCCACCTTCCTTGGTGACGGTGACGATGTCCTCGATGCGGACGCCGAAGCGGCCGGGGAGGTAGATGCCGGGTTCGATCGAGAAGCACATGCCGGGCTCGAGCGCACTCGTCTCGCCTTCGACCATGTACGGCGGCTCGTGGGTGGTTAGGCCGATCCCGTGGCCGGTCCGGTGGATGAAGTACTCGCCGTAACCGGCGTCGTCGATCACTGTGCGAGCCACCCGGTCGATTTCCTGGCACGCGATCCCAGGGCGGACAGCCTCGAAGGCTGCCTGCTGCGCGCGGCGGACGATCTCGTATACGTCGCGCTCCTCCTGGGTCGGCTCACCGACGTGGACGGTGCGCGTGGTGTCCGATCCGTAGCCGTCCTGGAGACCGCCGAAGTCCAGGACGACCATGTCGCCTTCCTCAATCATTCGGTCGCTGACCTCGTGATGCGGGTTGGCGCCGTTGGGACCCGAGCCGACGACCGTGAAGTCGACCTCCGAATGTCCGTGCTCGCGGAGGAACCCGGCCAGGTCCGCGCCGATCTCCCGCTCGGAGCGACCGGCGAAGCGCACGCCGGTGACCTGCTCGAACGTCGCGTCCGCTGACGCGCCGGCGGCGGCGAGCCGTTCGAGCTCGTCGGCGTCCTTGACGGCGCGCAGCATCGGCAGCGCGACCGTCATCGACACGAATGTCGACTGGGGCAGCACTTCCTGCAGGCCGAGCAGGTGCATCGCCCAGGCGGAGTCGGAGATCGCGTAGCTGCCGCGGGGGTCGAGCAGGGCTGCGGTGGCGGCGTATGGGTCGGTGCCGTCGGCCCAGTCGGTCAACTTCACGGCGGCCGCGCCTGGAGCGGCCTGGGCGTCGGGCCGTTCCAGGATCGGAACGATCATGTCCGGGTCGCGTGAACCTTGCAGCGCGAGCATGGTGATGCGCTCGGTGATCGCGACGGGTTGGTAGCCGGTGAAGTAGACGAGATCGGGACCTGGTGTCACGAGTACGCCGGTCAGCCCCGCGTCGGCCGCCTGAGCGATGGCGCGTTCCATCCGGTGCGTGTGCACCTCGGTGGTGAAGGGCCGGGTCATTGTCTGGCGCTCCTTTCCGGCGATCCTGGGAGCTGTTCATGAGAGCCGGTCAGCGGGTCGGTGGGGATCGTGTGCGTGCTCACCGCCGCCGCGGCGGCGCGGTGGATGGCGCCTGGTGTGGTCGCCCGGTGGCGTGCCATCAGAAGCGCGAGCGCGACCCCGGCGGCGGACATGATCGCCAGCAGGAGCGCTGCACGGGAGAGACCCGCGGCAAGGGCGTCGCCCGCCGCGGCCCCCTCCTCGCGGCGGCTGTCCGTGACCGAGGTGAAGACCGTCGCGGCGGCCGCCACCGCCAGTGATCCCCCGATGTAACGAGCCATGTTCGAGATGCCGGAGGCCTGTCCGACTTCCTCGGGCGCAACCGACGCAGTCGAGGCTGACGACGCGGGGCCGTTCGCGAGCCCCAAACCGGCCGCGATGCCGATCAGCGGAAGCACGAAAGCCGCGTAGGTCCACGAGGAATTGACGAACGCCAGCATGGCGCACGCGGCCGCGGCGACACCGAAGCCGAGCGCGATCGCGAGACGCGACCCGATCTTCACGGCCAGCGGGGTGATGAGCGGCGTGATCGCGATCATCGCCGTCGCAGCAGGCAGCGTGGCGAGGCCGGCTTGCAGGGCGCTCAGCCCGAACGCGGACGGATCCTGGAAGTACAGGCTGAGCAGATACATGAGGGCGTTGATGGCGCCGGCGACGATAAGGATGGCGAGCGTTGCGCCAACCAGTACGGGGTTGCGGAGGAGGCGCAAATCGACCAGTGGGGCCGCGATCCTCCGTTCGACCGCCACGAACCCAACGGCCCCGAGGACGGAAACCGCGAGACAGGCAATTGTCGCCGCCGACACCCAGCCCCAGTCTCCGCCCTCGCTGAGGGCGAGCACGAGCGGGACCAGGACGACCGCGATCAGAACGGTGCCGAGGAGATCGATGGATCGGGGACGGCTCGGGTCACGCGACTCCTGGACAGTGAACAAGGTCAACGGAATGCATGCGGCGGCGATCGCCGCGTCGATCCAGAACAGTCCTTGCCACCCGCTGACTTCGACGAGCACGCCTCCGACCAGCGGACCCGCGGCGGCACCCGCTGCCGACGCCGCGCCCCAGAGTGTGATCGCGCGCATCTGCGCCGCGCCGGAGGCGTCGACAGACAACAGACTCATGCCACAGGCGAGAATGGTCGAGCCCGCCGCACCCTGGATCATGCGGCCGGTGATCACGCCGCCACCGCTGCTGGACAGTGCGATCAGCACACAGGAGGCGACAAACAGCACAAGGCCCGCCAGGAACACCCGCCGACGACCGAGGACATCGCCGACCGCGCCCGATGTCACGATCACGGCAGCACCGACGAGCATGTAGCCCGTGACGGCCCACTGGAGCTGCTCGATCGGCGCGCCCACATCGTCGCTGATCGCCGGGAGCAGGATCGTCACCGCGGAGGTGTTCGCGTTGACGACCAGCGCCGACACGCACGCGGCCCAGAGGACCCCGAGCCCTGCCGAGCGGCCGGCCGCTGTCGTCGTGGTGGGATCCACCATCAGCCGCTGATCGTGCTGTGGAGGCTGACGGAGGTTGCGACCGCGGCCGGATGTGTGACCGACGCCGGATGTCCATCGGCATGGCCGTGCCGTTGGCTGGGACCAGCTCGGCGCTGCCCTGTCTGGGTGTCCACCACCGAGACGCGTCTCCTCGCTTCGAGCCATCGTCGCGTGCATTCCTGCACCCGACGCTCGAACGTCCCGTGCTCCGCAGCGCGGGCGAATTCGGGCCGGGTATCGAGTCGCCGACCGGACGAGTGTCCAATCACAGCGGGAGGCCGACCTCACCCGAACCGGATGAACGACGCCCCGCCAGCGGACTCGTCGCCGTCTGCAGTTTCGGGTTCAGGGCCACCGGCCGAATCACCCGAAACGGGTGAAGGCCCGGCATCCTCGATACGCTCATGCATCGCCCAAGATCGCACAGAGGAGGCATCGTGAGTGCGGTAGATCCCACGGCGGGTGGTTCCGCAAGGAGCGAGCCGGCCGCAGTGCCGGCGGCCAGGGCCCGGGTGCCGGCCCGGGCGTACATCTCCTGGCTGGCGCTGGCCTTGATGACGACCAGCTCGGTGGCCAGCCTGCGTCCGGCGCCGACGATGGCCTTGTACGGGCTGGCCTGCGTGTTCCTCTACCTGGTCCCGGCGATCATATTCTTGTTGCCGACCGCGCTGGTCTCCGCCGAGCTGGCGTCGGGCTGGGAGGGTGGGGTCTACAACTGGGTCAGCCACAGGTATCTCGAAGCCGATGGGTTTTCTGGCCGTCTGGTGCCAGTTCGCGATGACGATCTTCTATTATCCCGAGCCTGCTGGGGTTCGTGGCCAGCACCCTGGCCTACGTCATCAATCCGGACCTGGCCTCCAGCGGCGTGTGGACCGCGGCGGTCATCGTGATCTGCTACTGGTCGGGGGTGTACGTCTCCTCTCAGGGCACCAAGTCGATCGCCGGGCTTGGCCAGCGGTGGGCTGATCATCGGGACCTTGATCCCGGGAGTGCTGCTGGTCACGTTGGGGATCGTGTTCCTCGGCCAGGGCAACGCGTCGGCTGCGCCGATGACCGCCAGCAATCTGCTGCCGGCATGGGCGGGGCTGGCCAGCCTGGTGCTGATCGTGAACAACTTCCTGTCGTACTCGGGCATGGAGATGAATGCGGTGCACGTGTCCTCGCTGCGCCGACCCCGACAAGGAGTTCCCCAGGTCGATGTTCCTGTCCATGGGGCTCGTGCTGCTCATCTTCATCCCGCCCGCGCTGGCGATCTCCTGGATCGTGCCAGCCGAGCAGCTGTCCCTGACCGCGGGCGATCATGCAGGCGTTCGACGCCGTTCTCGCCAACTTCGGGGCGCAGTGGCTGACCCCGATCCTCGGCATCATGCTCGTCGCCGCGTCACTGGGCGGAATGTTGACATGGCTCGCCGGGCCGTCCAAGGGGCTGCTGCTCATCTCCCGCCAAGAGGGCTACCTTCCGCCGTTCCTGCAGCGGCTCAACAAGAACGGTGTGCAGCAGAACATCCTGGTCACGCAGGGCCTGGTCACCACAGTGATCGCCTTGGGATACGCCCTGATCCCCAACGTGTCCAGCGCCTACTGGATCTTCTCGGTGATCACCACCCAGGTGTATCTGATCATGTACCTGCTGATGTTCGTGGCGGCCGCCCGCCTGCGCCGCCGCCACCCTGACCACCCGCGTGGCTACCGGGCCCCGATGCTGATCGGGCTGTGCGGGGTCGGCTTCGCCGCATCGCTGGCCGCGCTGCTGATCGGCTTCGTCCCGCCCTCGCAGTTCGGCGAGGGCAACCTCGGCCTGTACCTGTTGATCGTGGCCGGCGGCGCCCTCGGGCTCGGGCTGCTGGTGCCGTACTTGTTCTACCGCGCCCGTAAGCCCTCCTGGAAGACGGCTGGGGCGGAGGAGGTGCCAGTGGGCATGAGTTCCTCGATGTTTACGCCGGATCGAACGCAGGCGCATCACCTACGTCGTGATCGGGGTGATCCTTCTTGGGCTGATGGTCACCGCGTTGATCGCCTTCTCCTCGGCAAGGTCGACGGCGGAAGCCGAGGACAAGGCCGACGAGTTCATCGCCTCAATCGACGAGGCCGGTCTGCCGACGCCGTCGAAGGACCAGGTGGTCCGGGTGCTGGGCGACGACGGCGGGGCGGTCTGCAGGATCCCGAACAGTGCTCTGAAGAAGGCTGTCCTGCACGGGCAGCTCACTAACGGCGCCGCCGGGCCCGGCATCCGGCCGGTCATCGCCGACAACCGGGTGGTCCAAGGTGAGCTCGCGATCATCGAGACCTACTGCCCGGAGGAGCTGCCCGAGTTCACGCAGTTCGCCGATGACCTGAAGCTGGACGACGTGGTCAAGGGAGTGACCCGGATGGAGCTGCGCGAGCGGATCGCCGGGCTGATGCCGCAGGCCCGCGCCGACTTGGCCGAGCTGGTCGCAATCAAGTCGGTTGCGGACGCCCGGCAGTTCCCGCCGGAGGAGTGCGCCCGGGCGGCCCGATGGCTGGTGGACGCGTTCGCCCAGGTCGGCTTCGTCGACCTCCGCCTCGAGGAGACTGCCGACGGAAGCAACGCCGTCTACGGCGCGCGGCCGGCCCCCGACCCGGCCGCGCCGACCGTGCTGCTCTACGCCCACTACGACGTTCAGCCGCCACTGAACGAGCAAGCGTGGCGGACCCCGCCGTTCGAGCTGACCGAGGTGGACGGTCGCTGGTACGGACGGGGCGCAGCGGACTGCAAGGGCAACATCCTCATGCATCTGGTCGCACTACGTGCCCTCGGCGACGACGTGCCGGTGAACCTGAAGCTGATCGTGGAGGGCTCGGAGGAGCAGGGAACCGGCGGGCTGGAGGACTACGTTCCCAAGCACGCCGACCAGCTACGCGCGGACGTCATCCTGGTGTGCGACACCGGCAACGCCGAGGTCGGGCTCCCCGCCGTGACCGTCAGCCTGCGCGGCTTCGCCGACCTCGTCGTCACCGTCGAGGCGCTCTCCGGCGAGGTCCACTCAGGCATGTACGGCGGACCAGCGCCCGACGCCCTGGCAGCACTCATCCACATGCTCGCTACCCTGCGCGACGACATGCGGCAACACCACCATCACCGGACTCGACAACACCCAAACCTGGGACGGCGTGCCCTGGCCGCCAGAACAGTTCCGCACCGACGCCTGCCTGCTTCCCGGCGTCTCCCTCCTCGGCGACGGCACCGTCGCAGATCTGGTCTGGGCCCGGCCAGCCGTCACCGTGCTCGGCATCGACTGCCCACCAGTGGTCGGCTCGGCCGCCGCCATTCAACCGCGCGCCCGCGCCCGGCTGAACCTGCGCATCCCTCCCGGTATGGATGCCGCCCGAGCCCAGGACGCGCTCGTCGCGCACCTGGAGTCGAACGCGCCCTGGGGAGTCCGCGTCGCGGTCGCGAAAGGGGGCTCCGGCGAGCCGTTTGAGGCCCGCACCGGCGGGCCCGCCTACGCCACTCTCGCCGCGGCAATCGCCGAAGCGTACGGCCGCCCACTGTCCACACTTGGACAGGGTGGATCGATCCCACTGTGCAACGTGTTCGCCGACACCTACCCGACAGCGGAGATCATCCTGATGGGCGTGGAAGAGCCGCAGGCCCTGATCCACGCCCCAAACGAGAGCGTCCACCCCGACGAGATAGCCCAGATGGCCCTGGCGGAGGCCCTATTCCTCCTCAACTACGCCTCCAAGGCCGGAGTGAAGAAGGAAGAAGCGACGCCTTCCTGATGGCGGGCCGATGTCCGAACGATCAGCTCGTCCGAGTAGGTGAGCCCGACTCCATCCAGGCACGCCGTCAGCCCGGCGGGAACGCCGACCCAGCTACGCCCCCTGCCCGCTGCCACAGCTCGCCATAGGTCAGCGAATATCACCGATCACGCGTAGTCCGCAAAAAGCGGCCCTCATGAGATCGAGGCAGCCGGGCGCGCGCGTACCAGCGTCGCCTGGTCGGACCCCCCGCCGGGCCACCTGTACCCCCCAAGGCATGATGTGTCGCCGCTACACGCGACCGAACCTGATTTCGGTCAATTCTGCAGCCCCCACCAGCCCACCTGAGCCAAGGAGTTGTAATGACGACCAAGGCCGCGTTTTCGCCCGAGGAATGGACGTCGGTCCTTAAGGGACCGCCGAGCGCCGGCATGATCGTCGTCGCGGCGGCAAGCGGCGGAATGTTCCGCGAGACGATGGCGATCCCGAAAGCCTACGTCGAAGCACGCGCCATGCACGGCCAGAGCGAGCTGCTCGATGAGATCGTGGCAGCCAAGCCCAAAATGGAGCACACCAGGTACCACTCAATCGAAGAACTCAAAGACGCCGGACTGCAGCACCTGCGTACTGCGGTGACGCTGCTGGAGAACAAGGCCACCCCTGACGAGGTCGACGAGTACCGGCGTTTCATTCTCACCCTTGCCAACAAGGTCGCGGCCGCACACCGGGAGGAGGGGCAGCAGGTGAGCCCCCCCGAAGCCGCGGCCATCGATCAGATCGCCGAAGCGCTCGGCACTCAGTGATTCCGGCGTCCACCACGACCACGGCACGTGCGAATCGGCCCCCCTTCCGTCACGCGGCATCGGTGACGAGCTGTGTGAAAAGAAGGACGACGGCGCTGTCGTTGTAGTCGACCTCCGGATCGACCGGCATCAGGTGGTCAGGCAGCCCCCGCGGGCTCGCCTCGGCGGGCAATACCAAGCCACCGCTGCACCGTCGGCCGTCGGCTACCGACGGAGGGCGTTCATGCGGTGGTGCGGTGCGGTGCAGCAGTACGGCCCTGTAGTGCGCGTCGAGGGCGCGGCTGGTCTCCTGGTTGGCATCGGGGAACAGGTGTCCGTAGGTATCCATTGTCTCGACGATCGACTTGTGACCGAGTCGAGCCTGGATCACGCGCGGGTGCAGTCCGGCGGAGATCAGCGACGAGGCGTAGGTGTGGCGCAGCGCGTGGAAGCCGTACGCACGGGGTAGTCCGGCGCGTTCGAGTGCCGGCTTCCAGACCGTTTCGTTGAACGAGCCGCGCCGCCACAGCCCACCGCGCGGGGAGAAGAACACCGTCTGTTGAGGTCCCAGGCCGTAGAGCTCGATGTGCCGGGCGACCGCGGCGACGACGAAGTGGGGCAGCGGCAAGACCCGGCGACTGGCGGCGGTCTTGAGCTCCGAGGTGATCTCCGGAGGGCCGCCGGGCACGACCCGGCACTGCTGTTCGACTGACAACTCACGAGCCAGCAGCCGAAGGTGCGGCAGAGTCAGCCCGAGCACCTCGCCCTGGCGCATTCCCGTGCCGACGGCCAGCGCCAGTACCGCGTGATCGCGCGGCGGGGTGTGCTCGAGCAGCGCGCCGACCTGCTCGGCAGTTAGGGCCTGCAGCTGTCGCGGCGGCATCCCAGGAAGCTTGATCTTGTAGCAGGGGCTGGCGGCGAGCAGCCGGTCGTGCACCGCCGAGCGCAGGATCATCGCCAGTATTCGGTAGACGGTCACGACGGTGGCGGTCGCGAGCTGCTTGTGCGTGAGCTCGACGACGAAGGCACTGATGTCGCTGCGGCGGAGCGCGGCCATCGGTGGCCGGCCCAGCCGGCACGATGTGGTTGCGCACGTGGCTGTCGTACATCGCCAGCGTGCTCGGCCGGCACTGCTGCGTCGCCAGCCACCGCGGGGCGTAGTCCGCCAGCGTCGTCTTTGCCTCGGCGGGGGCGATGCCCACGCCGTCTAGTGCCGAGGCGCGGCCGCGGGCGAGCGCGGCGACAGCCAGCGCGCGTGTTGCGAAGCGCTGGCGGACCATCCGGTCGTCAATCCGGTAGGTGATCTCCCACGACGTGCCGCGGCTGTGAGTGAGGCGGCGAGGGTTCGGCATCGGTGTGCTCCCGGGGTGTGACATCGAAGTGACACCGGGAGTAAGTACGATCCTGACACCGCGTGTGACCTGCGATGATGCAACCGCGGCGCCGAGGACACGTGCGCCCGGCTTACAGGCCGGTCTCGTCCGTCGCCAACCATCGCCGCAGGTCAGGGCCTCGATCGCCTGCTTCGCAGGGGTACTTCGTCAGCGACCGGTGGTATGAAGTCGCGGTCAGCCAGAGGCCAGCGTTGTTTCGGAGAGGCTCGATGCGCGCGTTGTCGCGCAGAGACCCGGACGGGTTCGGCCAGTAGGGCCGCTCGTAGGAGACGACCACGTCGATGTCCCACGCATCGTTCGGTGACAAGGGATCCGACCGCCGTACGCCCGACTGGTGGTCTGCGAGATCGGGGGCTTGGCCAGAGACGGCCGCAGCCCGAAACCGGGATCGCTGAAGGTGCCATGTCCAGCGGATGCGGGCGACGCGATACACACCCTCTGCGATCTGCTGGCCGTCGAAGGGGAACCCGTCCTTCAAGATGCTGTGCCCCATGACGTAGCCACGCTTCCTCGCTTTGGCGACCTTCCGGCGGTCGACCTTGATGTGGAAGCGGTGCGTGTCGTGTTTGTCGTTGGGCCCGTGAATGGACAAGTGGAAAGCGTCATCCTCGTCGCGGGGGTCGAGGTAGAAGTCAGTCTTCTTGGCGGTGATGCGCCACGACTTCCACCCGATCGTCGCTTTCATGAATGGGCGAAGGTTCGGGGATCCGCTGGCGCTCATAGGTTCGAGCGAGCAGTACCACGACCACGACGTAGATCCACCCCAAGATCACGTCGGCTACGTAGTGTTCGCCGAAATAGACCAGCGCGAACCCCATGGCCAACGGATAGAACACCAGGACGCCACGCACGGCAGCAGTACGGGCGCGCGGCCAGAGGATGAGCACGACGAGCAAAGCAAAGGCCGCGTGGAGTGACGGCAACGCCGCAACGCGGTTGACGCCGGCTTGCGCAGTCTCGAGCGCAGCGCTGGCGCCGTGGAGACCCAGCGAGGTCCAGCCTTGGCTGGAGATCCGTTCCACATCGCCGATCACACCGGCGTTAGCCGCCCACCAGGGCGGGGCGGCCGGAACAAGGATGTACGTGAGCAAGCCGGCAACGGACAACCCCAGGGCCCGCCTCGCGTAGCCGCCCCACGCCGCGCGTGAGCGCACGTAGATGACCGCTCCGATGATCCATATCGTGCAGAAATGCGAAAGGTAAACCAGAGAGAGTGCGACGTCGTACCAATGCAGATGCGCTGTGTCGTACAGGTGATCCTGCAACCACTCCGAAGGAGTGATCCCGCCGAACATAGCCCTTTCCACCGCGACGATGTCAGACACATGTAACGGCATCCCCAGCGTATCGGCAATGCCCCGCGTATGGTCATACAGCAGGAGTACGGCGAAGAAGAGAGACCAATCGCGAAGAACGCGGAAATAGTCGCTCATCGGTCGACCCGCCATCGCCGCGGTTATTCCGGCGATAATCCACAGCGCTTGCCAGAGGCGGTCTAGCGGAAGTCCACGAGTAACAATGAAGAGGCCGAGCAGCCCCACGTAAGCCGCGAACGCGATGCGCGGGAGGACGGTGCGCCAAACAGCTGGGCCCGACGTCACGCGTTTCATGATGCCCACCGATGCCTGCCTGGTGGCCGCGTCGACCGCAGCTATCGCGTCCAAGGAAAGTTGACGCCCATCTCGAAGATCACAGTCACGAGTCATGGTTGCACTTCTCAGTGGAGCGCCGTCACTGGCATCGTCGATGATCGCGACATGCCCGGACGCAGATTCCCCGACATGTGGGTCGATCCCGAGGACGATCCTCGCGAGTGCGGCCCCTCCCTCGGCGACGAGCGGGCAACGCTCATCGAGTTCCTCCGGACCCAGCGCCTGACGCTGGAGTTGAAGTGTGCCGACCTCGACGCCGCCGATCTGGCTCGGCGGTCAGTGGAGCCGTCGACGCTGTCGCTGCTGGGGTTGGTCCGCCACATGGCAGAAGTGGAGCGCAGCTGGTTCCGGCGGCGCATGGCCGGACAGGATGCACCGCCGCGGTACTACTCGCGGACTGATCCTGACGGCGATTTCGACGGTGCCGTGGCCGACCCTGCAGTGGTCGCCGACGCATGGACGGCCTGGCGTGAGGAGGTCGCGTTCGCCGAGCACTTCGTGGCCGACGCACCCGACCTCGGCATCGTCAGCCACCCGTCATGGGACGGGTCGATTTCGCTACGTGAGCTGCTGGTCCACATGATCGAGGAGTACGCCCGGCACAACGGTCACGCCGACCTGCTTCGGGAACGTATCGACGGGAGGACCGGCCAGTAAATCTGTCGCTGAAGACGCATCGGCATCAAACAGCGTCATTGATTCGGTCGAGTTCGACGAGCAGCTTCTTCGGGGCGACCATGCGGTAGGCGTCGACGACGATCTCGGCGACTTGATTCCAGTCGACGGGTACGTCGAGGTAGACGCCGAGCCAGCCGCGATGGCCGACGTATGGCGGGCGGAAGAAGTGCTTGGGGTCGTTGCCCACCAGTGCCTCTTGAGCGCCGGGAGGCGCTGCACACCAGAAGCCGACGCGGTCGTCGTGGTGCCGATTGGCGTACGTCACGAATGTCTTCTTGTCGCGCACGAACCACGTTGGCTCACCGTGACTGATGCGCTCCGTCGCCTCCGGCAGCGGAAGGCACAGTGCACGCAGGCGGGGGAGCGGATCGACCTCCCAGTGGATCTGTGGCGGTCGCACCGAGGCGCACACCGGGCCGCCCTGCTCGTCGGTCAGGGCGAGCTCAGCCACGAGCGGCAACTGCTCCGCGAGCGCGCGATCGACCTGAGGGCTGCCAATAGCGGACAGATGTAGCTTCGCGCGCCGGAACATCTCGTGGCTGCCGTCGTTGCCGCGTCGTCCCCAACTCAGGTAGAGGAATCTCTCCCCCTTGCGGCCGTGCACGTACGGTCCGCGGAAGTCGACGCCGTCCGCGGACGGCACGACATCGACGGACAGCGCGAACGACGCTGAATCAGCATCGCCCCGGACCGCCTGCTCGACGTCGTTGCGCCGCTGAAGCCCCACCTCGATGGAATCGGCGCCCTCGAAGGTTGATCCCGGCAACCGAAAGCCGTCGATGCGGACGCTGACCTCGCTCACGTCGCCGACGCTAGCGGGTGCGTGAGAACAGGGATCGCATGTCCTTCCCGGATGCGATGCGGACGAACTCCACGTGTGACCAGGCCGGATCGTGAACAGCCGCGCGGTACCGATCCTGCTTGCGACGATGAGTCGTCCAAGCCCACACCAGGATCGACCTCTCGGGATCGCGACTGAGGAAGTTGCGCAGCGACTCGCGATTCCCGTTCCACAACTCGGCGCGGAGTACGCCCCGCCGAACCGTTCGCCAGGACAGCCGTCGCATGACTTCGTGGCGCGGCAAGTCGAACCACACCACGGTGTCTGCGCGGGCCCACACGAGATCGCGTACGGCGCCGTAGTTGCCATCAACCACCCAGCCGTCGGATCTGGCGATGAACTCCTCGACGGCGTGGCGAAAGGCCGCCACGGGCAGCGGAGTCCAACCGGGCTGGTGAAACACGCCGTCGAGCTCCAGCATCGGCACATCGAGAGCCGCGGCGAGCTTGCGCGACACTGTCGTCTTCCCTGACCCGGACGTACCGACGACCGAGACCCTGCGCACGACTGGTCAGTATGAAGGCACTGCAGTCTGGGCGGGAACGTCCCCGGTCAGCGCCAGGAAGTCGCGACGGGCGGCCCGCGAACGCCCGGAGACGCTCCACGAGACGGAGCGCAGCAGCGTGCCCGGGTGCGGTGGGAACAGGCCGAGTTGCGCCATCATGCCGAGATCGTCTCTGCGCGCGATGTGCTCTACGGCTCGGCCTTCGTCGTCGAAACGATGGACGTGAATCTGCTCTACGGCGAACCGTCGACCGGTCGGTGGCACCACCTGAAGGCGGTCACCGTTCCGCAGCACGAGCGCGCCGGTGTGCCGACCGCTCATCACCGCGCGCGACATCACGGTGTCGCCTTCGGCGATGGACTCCTCCTCCACGAATTGGAGCTCGGTGTACGCACCACGCAGCCACGCAATGGTCGCCGCGAAAGCGGCCGGACCCGCACCCTTGGCCGCGGGAGGTTCGGCCTCGGCCTCGCGGTTGCGCCACTCCGGCGCGATGAACTCGCCGAGGTCGGAAACGTCGCCGGTCTCGACGGCCCAATACGCACGTCGTGCCTGCTGCTTCAGCCAATTCAGATCCATGGCAGGCAATACGTGGCACGAGCGGCGTCGGTTCGCCGGGGACCTGCCGTCGCATGTGTTGTGCGCGCGCGAGGAGCCGGCACAGCCATTCCCCGCGCTTGATCCGGACCGGGGGAGCGGCCATGGCGACGGGATCGACGGTCGAACGGGGACACTCCGGTCGGGTTCTCTTTCTGGCGATCGTTGCAGCGATCGGCGGCTTCCTCTTCGGCTTCGACACTGCCGTCATCAACGGCGCCGTCGACGCCATCGAGCAAACCTTCGGGACGAGTTCCTTCGTCACCGGGTTCGTCGTCGCCGTTGCGCTGCTGGGCTCCGCTGTCCGCCGCCGTCGGCGGCAGCGTCGCGCTGCCGTACCTGCTGTACGCCATCTTCGCGTTGCTGTCGTTCGTCTTCGTCTCCCGAGCGGTACAGGAGACGAAGGGTCGTGAGCTGGAGGAGATGCAGTAACCCGAGGACTGCACCGCCTTACGCCTCCGCTGTGCCCGGCTGACCGGGTGGGTCGTACCAGTTCGTCATCGCCAACGCCTGGGGAGGTCCCCAGGTACCGCGCGCGTACGGATGCACGGGTCCGGGGTCGGCCTGGAAGGGCGCGATGACGCGCCACTCCTCCTCGATGATGTCGGCGCGGGCGAAACGGGTTTGGTCACCCTCCAGCGCGTCGAGCAGCAACCGGGCGTACGCAGGTTCCTGCGGTCCGAGAGCACGCTGCAGGTCGACGAACAGCTCGACGGGCATCGTGGTGATCTGATCGCCGGGTTTCTTTGCCTGCATCTCGATGCTGACCCGTTCCTCTGGCTGAAGCATGAAGCGGATGACGTTCGGTGCCGGCGTCGGGGCCTCAGGTCCGGCGAACAGCATCGTCGGCGGCTGGTCGAACTCGACGACAGCTTCCAATGCGGTGACCGGGAGGGCCTTGCCGGTGCGGACGTACCACGGCACTCCCGCCCATCGCCACGACTCGATGTCGAAGCGAAGCGCCGCATACGTTTCGACCGTGGAACCTGCGGTAACTCCCGGCTCCTCCAGGTAGCCGACGTACTGGCCGCGGACGAGGGCCGCCACGTCCAGTGGTTTCATCGCGCGCAAGACCTCGACCTTCTCGTCGCGCAGGGCGTCCGCGGTCGCGTTGGCGGGTGGCTCCATAGCGAGGAACGCAATGGTCTGCAGCAAATGGTTCTGGACGACGTCCAGGATCGCGCCGACGCCGTCGTAGAACGAGCCGCGGCCCTCGACGCCAAACGACTCCGCCATCGTGATTTGCACGCACTTGACGTAGTTGCGATTCCAGATCGGCTCCAGCATGGCGTTGCCGAACCGGAACACGAGCAGGTTCTCGATCGGTTCTTTGCCCAGAAAATGGTCGATGCGATAGATCGATTTCTCGTCGAAGACCGAGCACAGCGTCGCATCGAGTTCGCGCGCCGACTCCAAGTCGCGTCCGAACGGCTTCTCGACGACGACACGGCCTCCGTCGGCGAGGCCGACCTGACCGAGGCTGGTGACGACAAGCCCGAACAGCGACGGCGGGATCGCCAGATAGAACGTCGGATGCTTGCTGCCACGTAAGTGCACGGCAAGACGCTGGAATGTATCTGGGTCCTTGTAGTCGCCGGACACCAAACTGATCCGCCCGACCAGCCGGTCGAGGATGGTTTCGTCGACGTTCTGCACGGATGCGTGCACCGAGTCGCGTGCGCGCGCCTGCAGACCGGCGTCACTCAGATCGGACTTGGCCACACCGACCACCGGAATGCCCAATCGATCGGTTCGCTCCAGCTCGTACAGCGACGGGAAGAGCAGCTTGTACGCGAGGTCGCCCGTGGCGCCGAAGAGGACGAGCGCGTCGGATGCCTGCGGCTGCGGCTGCGGCATCAGGACCTTCCTCGCCCGTGGCGGTAGCGCTCGATCAGGGACAGCGTGGATGGGTCGACGTCGACATCGGATTGAGCTACAGCTTTGGAGGACTCGAGCAGGGGACTGAGCTGCCTCGCCATGACCTTGCCGAGCTCGACGCCCCACTGATCGAACGAGTCGAGGCCCCAGACGATGCCTTCGGTGAGCACCATGTGCTCGTACGCCGCGACCAGCTGCCCAAGCGTCGACGGGGTGAGCTTGGGCGCGAGGAACGAGTTGGTCGGCCGGTTGCCCGGCATGACCTTGTGTGGCGCTACCTCGGGTGGCGTCCCCTCGGCCTCGATCTCCTCACGCGTGCGGCCGAACGCCAGCGCCGCTGTCTGCGCGAAGTAGTTCGACATGAACAGGTCGTGCATGTCGTCGATGTCGTGGTTGGGTTCGATGAAGCCGATGAAGTCGGCGGGAACGAGCTTCGTCCCCTGGTGCAGCAGCTGGTAGAAGGCGTGCTGTCCATTGGTGCCCGGTTCGCCCCAGAAGATCTCCCCGGTCTGCGTGTCGACGGGAGACCCGTCGAGCTGCACGGACTTGCCGTTGCTCTCCATGGTCAGTTGCTGCAAGTAAGCCGGGAATCTCAGCAGGTACTGCGAATACGGGAGTACGGCGTGCGTCTGGGCACCGAAGAAGTCGTCGTACCAGACACCGAGCAGCCCCATCAGCACCGGCAGGTTCTGGTCGAACGGCTGCGTGCGCAGGTGCTCGTCGATCTCGTGCATGCCGGCGAGCATCTCGGCGAATCGTTCGCGACCGATTGCCACCATGAGCGACAGGCCGATGGCCGAGTCGTAGGAGTAGCGGCCCCCGACCCAATCCCAGAAGCCGAACATGTTCTCGGTGTCGATACCGAACGCACTGACCTTCTCGGCGTTGGTAGACACCGCGACGAAGTGCTTGGCGACGGCGTCGTGGTCAGCGTTCGGTCCAAGACCCTCGAGTAGCCAGCGCTTCGCGTGTTCGGCGTTGGTGAGTGTCTCGAGTGTCGTGAACGTCTTGGACGACACGATCATCAATGTCTCGGCGGGGTCGAGGTCATACGTCTTCTCGTACACGTCAGTGGGATCGATGTTCGAGATGAAACGCATGGTCAGCGACCGGTCGGAGTAGTCGCGCAGGGCTTCGTACGCCATCACCGGGCCGAGGTCGGAACCGCCGATGCCGATGTTGACGACGTTGCGAATGCGCTTACCCGTGGCACCGGTCCACTGCCCGTCACGCACCCGGTCGGTGAAGTCGCCCATGCGATCGAGGACCTCGTGAACGTCGTGCACGACGTCCTGCCCGTCGATGGTGAGCGTTGCGTCGCGCGGCAGGCGCAGCGCGACGTGCAGTACGGCTCGGTCCTCGCTCACGTTTATGTGCTCGCCGCGGAACATCGCGTCGATGCGCTCGCGCAGCCCGGCTCGCTCCGCGAGAGCGATGAGCAGTCGGATCGTCTCAGCGGTGATGCGGTTCTTCGAGTAGTCGAGGAAGAGTTCGGCGGCCTGCACGGTCAACGACTGTGCTCGGCCCGGGTCCTCGGCAAACAACTCGCGCAGGTGCCGACCGGAGATCTCCGCGTAGTGCTTCTCGAGCGCCGCCCATTCCGGGGTCTCGGTGATGTTCATGCCTACTCCCCGTGGGCGACCTGCTCGTCGTGTCCACCGAACTGCTTACGCTGCGCGGACTGCACCTGGTACGCGAACCGGCCGAGGCCACGAGACGCGAAGCGGCTGTAGAGGGACGCGGTCAGTACGAGGGCGGGAACCCCCTCCTCGATCGCCGCGATGCTCGTCCAGCGACCTTCGCCGGAGTCCGAGACCTGGCCGCCGAACGCCTCGAGACTCGGATCGGCATGCAGCGCAGTAGCGGTGAGATCGAGCAACCACGAGCCGATGACGCTGCCGCGACGCCACACCTCCGCCACAGCGGCGACGTCGATGTCAAAGTTGTAATACTGCGGGTCGCGCAGCGGTGTCGTTTCAGCATCGAGAGCGTGTTTCACCTTCGCGCTCCCGATGTCCGCACTCTTGATGATGTTCAGGCCCTCGCCATACGCCGCCATGAGCGCGTACTCAATGCCGTTGTGCACCATCTTCACGAAGTGGCCGGCGCCGTTGCCGCCGCAATGCAGCCAGCCGTACTCCGCTGGACTGGGCGTTCCCGACAAACCCGGGGTACGCGGTGCGGCATCCAAGCCGGGGGACAGCGCCTCGAACACCGGCGCCAGTCGCTGCACCGGCTCGTCCTCACCGCCGATCATCAGGCAGTAGCCGCGCTCGAGTCCCCACACGCCGCCGCTCGTGCCGCAGTCGACATAGTGGATGCCCTGCGGCTGCAGGGCCACGGCCATGTCGATGTCGTCCTTGTAGTAGGAGTTGCCGCCGTCGATGATCGTGTCGTTCGGGTCGAGCAGATCAGCGATCTCGTGCACGACCTTGGGCGTAATAGCTGCCGGCACCATCACCCAGACGTTGCGTGGCGGCGCGAGCTTCTCGTACATCTCCGCCAGCGACGCCGCGCCTACCGCGCCCTCGCCGGCTAGCTCCTGCACGGATTCGGGATTGACGTCGTAAACGACGCATTCGTGACCCGCCTGCATCAGCCGGCGCACCATATTGGCGCCCATCCGGCCGAGTCCCACCATTGCCAGCTGCATGTGCGCTCCTTGTCGTTCTTGACGTGCTCTCAGACGTTGCCCATCTCCCACACACGTACGCCCCCGAGCAGGCCCGCCGTGTTGGGGACGACGCTGACGCGCCCGCCGAGATCGGCCAGATCCATGGTCAGGTGCTTGGTGTTGCCACCGCCGAGATAGACGTGGTCGGGGAACAACACCTCGTCGAAATCAGCCAGTGCCTTCTTCAACTTCTTGCTCCACTTGACGTTGCCGACCTTCCTGCGCGCGGCGTCCCCGAGCAAGATGTCGTAGCTGTCCTTCTTGCCCCAGGGGAAGTGAGACAGCTCCATGTGGGGGAGCAGCGTGCCGTCGGAGAAGACAGCTGTTCCCACACCGGTGCCCAGCGTGAGGACCAGCTCGAGACCCTTGCCTTCGACGGCTGCGCACGCCTGCACGTCTGCGTCATTCATCACCAGGACGGGCTTGCCGAACGCGTCGCGTAGTCGTGATTCGAGGTCGTAACCGGTCCACGGGGCCGCGCGCTTCGGCACTTCGGGGCCGCCGGGCACCTCACGCGACAGCGACGGGACGTGCAGGACGACGCCCTTGCGGACCATTCCTGGGAACCCCACGGACACCCGAGCCGATTCGGGAAGCGGTTCGACCAGCGCGGTGACGGTCTCGACGAACTGGTCCGGCGAGCAGGGGTACGGGGTGTCGACGCGGATGCGGTCTAACAGCATCTGCCCGTCCGGGTCGAGCACGGTGGCCTTGAAGCTGCTGCCGCCGATATCGATCGCCAGGGTGTTGACGCGAGTCCTGCGGCGCCGCGCGGGCGAGGCGGGTCGGGACGCGGTGGAGGCGCGCGACCGGGTCGTGCGCGCGCCTGTGGACGCAGCAGCCTTGCTGGCGGTGTTGTTGGTGGCTGGGCTTTTCGCAGCTGCGGTCTTGGTGGCGGCGGTCTTGGTGGCGGTCTTCGTGGCCGCCTTCGTGGCCGTGCTTTTCGCGGCGGGGCGCTTCGTGGCCGCCGTGCTGGCCGTCTTGCTGGTCGTCTTCGTCGCGGTCGCTGCTGCCATCTCGTGCACACTCCCCAGTCAGGTGGCCGACTTCACCGTCGTGGCCCGACGCTGCTGGGATCACTCTTCCCTGTTCGCGGCGCGCATGCACGCCTCGCGGGCCAGTGATCGCGAAGTGGTCGCCGTCGGTGTCCCGCGTCCCCGTGTCAAGCGAGGGTGAGAATGTCGACGCCGCTGTCGGTGACGAGCACCGTGTGTTCGAACTGCGCGCTGCGCTGCCGATCTCGCGTCACGACGGTCCAGCCGTCCGACCAGACCTCGTAGTCGATCGCGCCAAGGGTGAGCATTGGCTCGATGGTGAACGTCATGCCGGGCTGCATGATCACACTCACACGCGGATCGTCGTAGTGCGGCACGACCAATCCTGAGTGGAAGGTGGTGCCGATGCCGTGCCCGGTGAAGTCCCTGACCACGCCGTAGCCGAAACGGCGGGCATACGACTCGATCACACGTCCGACGGCGTTCAAGGGTCGGCCAGGAGCGACGGCCCTGACTCCGCGCATCATCGCTTCTCGGGTGCGATCGATGAGCAGTCGTGACCCCTCGTCGACGACGCCAACCGGATATGTCGCGTCGGTGTCGCCGTGCACGCCGTCGAGGTACGCCGTGATGTCGATGTTGATGATGTCGCCCTCCCGCAGCACCGTCGAATCCGGGATGCCGTGGCAGATGACCTCGTTGATCGACGTGCACAGGGACTTGGTGAACGCCGGTGCCCGACCCGACCCGGGATAACCAAGCGTCGACGGGTAGGCACCGGCGTCGCAGAGGTACTCGTGTCCGATCCGGTCGAGTGTGTCGGTGGTGACGCCGGGAGCTATGTGCTTGGCGACCTCGTCGAGAGCCTGAGCGGCCAGCCGTCCGGCGGCGCGCATTCGTTCGATCGTCTCCGCGGACTTCACGTCAGGCTCGCCGGTGCGTGCCCGCGGTCGTCCGACGTACTCGGGGCGCGGGATGCTGCGTGGGACCGGCCGCATGGGCGACAGGCGGCCGGGGACGAGCACGCTCATGGCACAGGAGTTTAAGTGGGTGCCAGGATGTGAGAATGACTTCCGACGACAGGACAAGCGATACGTCTGGCGGTCCGTGGTACTGGTCGCTGTTGCACTCGCGCGTCGAGGGACCCGACGGCGATCCCAACGACAGCCGGCTGGGCCCCTACGCCACCCGGGAAGAGGCGGAGCGGGCGCTGGAGACCGCACGCGAGCGCAGCGAGGCGTGGGACGAGGATCCCAAGTGGAAGCGTGACTGACTGCCGTCCGTGTGTGTGACGCTGTCGCTACGCCGGTAGCTCCTGCACGGTAGCGACCTCCGTGAGAGGAAGCCGCAGGACGACGACGGTCCTGGGTGAGTCGACGACGACGACCGCGGTAATGAACACCAGGCACTTTCCCTCGCGCCGCATCTCGTCTGCCTCGATGCGTTCGGTGTCGCGCCAGCGGTGCGCATAGGTGATCTCGAACTCCGGCACGGGGTCGGCCCTCCAGTTGGCGAGCTCGACCCACTGACCAGGAAAGCACGAATGCCCGGCCACCGTCAGGTGGCCGGGCACTCCTGCTGCTACGTGTGGTCAGCTCATCGATCCACCGGAGGTCGGAACCGCCGCAGGCTCCGCCGCCTTGGTCCGCGTCGCCGCGGTGGTGCGAGGCGCAGTCTTGCGAGGCGTGGTCTTGCGGGTTGTGGTCTTCCGTGGCGTGGTCTTGCGCGCCGCAGTCTTGCGGGTTGTGGTCTTCCGTGGCGTGGTCTTACGCGCCGCAGTCTTGCGGGTTGTGGTCTTCCGTGCAGTTGTCTTGCTCGGTGACGCCTTCGCCGCCGACTTTGCCGTGCTCTTGCGCGTTGTCGCCTTCTTCGAGGTGGCTCGCTTCGTCGTCGCCTTCTTGGTGGTGGCTCGTTTTGCCCCGCGTGCCGTCTTCTTAGCCGACTTTGTGGTCCTCGACGCAGTCGATCTGATGGACCGAGCTGCCTTTGCGGTCTTCGACGCAGCGCCGTCGGAGTCGGTGGTGTCCTCGACGCTTGCTGCAGAGTTCTTCTGCAGCGCCTTGATGGCGTTGTTCACTGCACGCTTGTCGTTGTAGGGACCCATCTTGACGATGGTTTGGCCGTTGCTGGCCTTCAGCTCGTAGCTGAACTTCCCTCGCGACTTCGTGACGACATACTTGGCCGGCACAGTGCCTCCCTCACCGGCGATGGTCCGGTCCCCATTTCCCGGACGCTGTCGTGGATGACCATCCCACCATTGCAGCGTCTGCGCCAGCACTGGACGTAACGACTTTGCAGCATCAACGTCACCATTGGGTGCAGCATCGACGCTAGGACGAGCCCGATGCTGCACGTGGACTGTCCGCCGATGCCGCTTCGGCGCGCAGCGCACGCTCGCGAATCGCGTGTGGACTGGTCCGCTCGTCGAACCGCCACAGTGCCGGCAATGTCGCTGCGAGCAGTGCTGTCGCTGCGATGCAGAGGATTCCACCGGACACGATGGACGTACGCACCGACGTGGCGGCAGCCACGATCCCTGCACGGGATTGCCCGAGTACCGGACCGATGGAGTAGCTCAGCAGCTCGATGCCGGCGAGCCGTCCGCGTAGCTCATCGGGAATCGTTTGATTCCAGATCGTCAGCCGGAACAGTCCACTAACCATGTCAGCAGCACCTGCCATGGCGAGGAAGACCAGCGCCCACACCACATCGTTCGTGAGGCCGGCCAGCGCAATACTGCCGCCCCGGCCGCACCCAGCAGTCCGACGGCCACGAGGGAGCCAGTCAGCTCCTTCACCTAGAACGGCACCGTGATGTAGGTGACCATGCTCCCGATGAACGACACCATGCTGCCGGTGAAGAGCAGCCGACAGTCGCGAGACGTACGCAGCGGGCTCAGGTCGATGCTGACGCGGGCGAAGAGCTGCGACGTTCGGGTGCGCCGCTGGCATTCAGGTTCGGTTGGGTGGTGGACCACTGACGACGTCCAGGAATCGTCCCAACCGGTCCCGGAACCCGCGCCGCACCGGCAGCTCCCCGGCCGCGACAGAGACCAGGTGCTGCACGACGTCGAACGACGGTTGCTCTGCAGTCGTAGCGGCTCGTGGCACAACGAGAGCATCGTGTGCCAGGCCCTCGAGGTCGTCATCGCCGGTATCGAGGGCTAGGACGGTCGCTCCCGCGCGGCGGACGTCGGCGACTCGCTCCAGCATTGATGCCGGTGTTGCATCGGGCGCGACGACGAGCAGCGTTTCTCCACGTCTTGCGGCGCGCAGTCGCTGGACGTCGACGGCAAGGTGCGCCGGTGCGTTCGGCGGGGGATCCCAACGAACCAGCGTGGGAGCGAGCTCAGCGATGCCCGACCAACGCGCTTCGTCATCGAGATGAGCGGTCAGGTGCCACGGTTCCTCCACCGGCGTGCCGAGCAGCAGCAGCCCGCCAGGCGTCCGCGTGAAGCGGCGCATCGACGTGGCGAAGTCTCGGCTGCGCTCCACCCATCCGGTCGGCGCCAGCAGTTCGCGCAGCGTGTGCACCGTGGCCGCGTCCACGTCAGACATGCTGCCCTACGTCAGCAATCCGATCAGCTGAAGCTGTGGTCCGCCGTCGGGAAGGAGCCTGACCGGACGTCATCGGCGTAGCTACGCGCCGCATCGCCCAGTGTTCCGCGCAGGTCGGCGTACTGCTTCACGAACCGCGACATCTTCCCGCCGCGCAGCCCCGCCATGTCCTGCCAGACAAGCACCTGCGCGTCGCAGTCGGGTCCTGCACCGATGCCGATGGTCGGAATGTGCAGCTCGGACGTGATGCGCTTTGCCAGGTGGGCCGGCACCATCTCCATCACGAGCGCGAACGCGCCCGCCTCCTCGAGAGCGACGGCGTCACGCATCAGATCCTCGGCTGCGTCGCCTCGCCCCTGCACGCGGTAGCCACCGAGTGCGTGCTCGCTCTGCGGCGTGAACCCCACATGCGACATGACCGGAATGCCGGCCTGCACCAGCGCTGCAACCTGCGGCACTACCCGCCTGCCGCCCTCGAGTTTCACGGCGTGCGCGCCACCTTCCTTCATGAAGCGCACACTGCTGCTCAGCGCCTGCGTGGGCGACTCCTGGTAGGAGCCGAACGGCAGATCGGCGACGATCAGCGCGTGCCGAGCGCTGCGCGTCACCGCTCGCACGAGCGGGAGAAGCTCGTCCACGGTCACCGGCACGGTCGTCTCGTAGCCCAAGACGTTGTTCGCCGCGGAATCGCCGACAAGCAACACCGGGATGCCCGCATCGTCGAAGATCTCGGCGGTGTACTGGTCGTAAGCGGTGAGCATGGGCCAGCGCTCTCCGCGCTGCTTCATCTCCAGCAGGTGATGGACGCGAACGCGTCTACCTGGCGTTGCAGTCGATCCCGGACCACTGCCGTACGGCGGGAGTGTCTCCCTACTGTCGGCGCCGTCTGTCTGGACATGTCGATGGACATGGCGAGCCTCCCATCTCGAGGCGCCGCACGGCGTCCCCGGATATCTGCATGCTGCCACGCCGCCGGCCGGCGTTATCCGATCGTTACGAAACGGAACGGAACCGTTTCGTATCTCGACATACGGTGCGAGAGTGCAGCAGATCCCTGCCGACTTCCCCAACGGTCATCCGCGACGCTGGGCCATCCTCGGCGTCCTCGTCACCAGCCTGCTCGTCGTCGTCCTCGACAACACGATCCTCAACGTGGCGCTGAAGACGATCCAGATCAGTCTCTCGGCCACGCAGAGCGAGCTGGTGTGGGCGATCAACTCCTACATCGTGGTGTTCGCGGCGCTCCTGTTCACGTGGGGCGTCCTGGGAGATCGATACGGGCGCAAGCGCATCCTGGTGATCGGGCTGCTGCTGTTTGGCGTGGCCTCCGCGCTGTCCGCGTTTGCCGCGTCGCCTACTCAACTGATCGTGTTCCGCGGGCTCATGGGCATCGGCGCTGCTGCAGTGCTACCCGTGACCCTCGCAATCATCACGGTGATCTTCCCATCGTCGGAGCGAGGTCGGGCGGTAGGTCTGTGGGCTGGCGCCGTCGGTGCAGCCATCGCGATCGGCCCGATCCTTGGCGGCTTCCTCCTCGAGCACTTCTGGTGGGGATCGGTATTCCTCGTCAACGTGCCGGTCGTCATTCTCGGCGTCGTCGGCATCCTTGCCCTCGTTCCCGAATCCCGCGATCCGACGCCACGGGGCATCGACCCGATCGGAGTACCGCTTTCGATCGTGGGTCTGCTCATGCTGGTGTACGGCATCGTGCACGGCGGCGATACCCGCGACTGGGGCAGCCTCGGCGTGCTCGGTTGGATCGTGGCGGGCATCGTCGTTCTCGCGGTGTTCGTGGTGTACGAGATCCGCAGCCGGCACCCATCGCTCGACACCGCGTTGTTCCGCAACGCGGACTTCAGCGTCGCGCTCACCGCCGTATCGCTGACGTTCTTCGCCTTGATGGGATCAACGTTCTTTCTCGTGTTCTACCTGCAGGTCGTCCGCGGTTTGTCGCCTCTTCAGGCGGGGCTGTGCAGCATTCCCGTCGCGGTGGGTCAGCTGATATCTGCCCCCTTCAGCGCCACGCTGGTGGCGCGATTCGGAGCTCGCAGCGTCATGACGTCCGGACTCACGCTCGTCGTCATGGCGTTCGCGCTGTTGCTGCTCATTGACGTCGAGACCCCGCTGTGGATCCTGCTCGTGACGTACGCGCTCATCGGGCTCGGCATGGGTGCCACGGTCGCGCCGGCGACCACGCGGATCCTGGCAGCATTGCCACCGCAACGTGCGGGTGCCGGCTCGGCCGTACAGAACACGATGCGCCAGGTCGGCGGCGCACTCGGTGTCGCCATCCTGGGATCGGTGCTGTCGACGGTGTATGGCAATCAGGTATTGGCGGCGGTCGGTGTGCTGCCCGCATCAACCGCAGCGGCAGCGTCCGACTCGATCGGCTCGACCTACGAGATCGGAGCGCAGCTGGTTCGAGAAGGTGTCCTGACCGAGGCGCAGGGAGGTGCGCTGATCGACGCCGCCAACGCTGCCTTCATCGACGCGATGAACGTCGTCACCATCATCGTCATCGCTGTCCTCGTCATCGCTGCCGCCGTGGTGTTCTTCTTCCTGCCGCGGCATGCAGAGCCTCGTCCCGATCGAGAGCCCGACGTCCACGAGGCTGCAACACAGGGAGTCCCGGCATGACGATGCAAGCGACCGAAGAGGCGCTGCCCGCGCGGCCACCCGGGCGCCCGCGCAGCGAGGTTGCCGATCGTGCCATCGTCGAGGCGACGCTCGAGCTGATGGCCGACGTCGGCATGAGCGCCCTGACAATCGAGCAGGTCGCGACTGCTGCAGGGGTCGGAAAGGCCACGATCTACCGGCGCTGGGCCAACAAGGACGCGCTCCTCGTCGATGCGCTCGCCACGTTGAACGATGATCTCCCCGACGTGAGCGACGTACCGCTTCGCGATGCCCTGATCGAGGTCGTCGACTTCGTCCGGCGTGCTTCGACGGGAACGCGCGCCGGCCGGCTCATGCCGTGTCTCGTCGCCGAGGGACGGCGTCACCCCGAAGTTCTCGAGCGCTACCGAGACGTCGTTGTGCAGCCGCGGCGCCGGCACCTGCAAGCAATCATCGAGAACGGGATCGCACGTGGCGAGCTTCCTCCGACAACTGACGCCGGGCTCGTGCTGCTCATGCTCGTCGGGCCCGTGCTCCACCTGCGCAGCATGGTCGTTACCGACGACACCACACCGGCATCCAATCGTCAGCTCTGTGAGCGCATCGTCGACATCGTTCTCGCCGGCCTGCGCACGGGGGCTGGCCCCCGTGCATGAATTGGCGGGTTTCGCCTTGTGTCGTTGGGGGGTTCACGGGGGGCGAGACCCCCGTGTGTGATGCTCTCGCCACTTGTTTGTGATGGGGAGCCGTCGATCCCGGCCGAACGCGCGTAACGAGATCTTGGGCCCCGGCGGGTACTGACGCCGCTTGTACTCAGCCGTGTCGACCATGCCGAGCACGCGCTCGACCAGGTCTTCGTCGAATCCGGACGTGAGCAGGTCGCCAAAGCCGCGATCCTGCTCGACGTAGTCGTCGAGCACGTCGTCGAGCAGCTCGTACGGCGGCAGCGAATCGGTGTCCAGCTGGCCAGGGCGCAGCTCTGCACTGGGCGGCTTGCTGATGCACGACTCCGGAATGGGAGGTATCTCGGCGCGTTCCTCGGCCGACTTGTTGCGCCACCGGGCGAGTTGCCACACCAGCGTCTTCGAGACGTCCTTGAGCGGGGCGAAGCCACCGACAGCGTCGCCGTACAGCGTCGAATACCCGACGGCGAGCTCGCTTTTGTTGCCTGTGGCGAGTACGAGATGACCGTCCTGGTTCGACAGCGCCATCAGCGTGGTGCCACGTACCCGTGCCTGCAGGTTCTCCTCGGCTAGCCCGTCAATCGCGATGTTGTTCAGGAACGCCTCCACGATCGGTGCGATGGCGATGGTGCCGTAGCGCAGTCCGGTTCGTCGGGCGAGGTCAGCCGCGTCGTCTCGAGAATGCGCACTTGAGTAGCTGCTCGGCATCGAGACGCCGTACACCGCGCCGGGACCGAGCGCGTCGACGGCGAGGGCTGCGGTGACCGCGGAGTCGATTCCTCCGGACAGGCCAAGCACCACTGAACGAAAACCGTTCTTCCGTACGTAGTCGCGCAGGCCAGTGACGACAGCTGCATACACCTCAGCCTCGTCCGCGAGCCGCACCGGCTCGACGTCGGTCAGCGGGTCGTACGGCGGCACCGGCTCGGCCGAGACGACGCTGCGCGAGACGGTCATGCGGTCACCATCCGGCTCATCGACCGTCACGCTGCCTGTCATGTGCGCCGGGTTGGCCTGCGGCAACTCGAGGTCGACAACCAGGCAGGTCTCCTCGAACTGTGGCGCACGCGCCAGCACCGCACCGTCCGCTGCGACGACGACAGAGTCACCGTCGAACACCAGCTCGTCCTGGCCACCGATCATGTTGACGTACGCCAGCGTGCAGCCGGCCTCAGCAGCACGGCGCTGGCACAGTTCGAGTCGCTGATCGTCCTTCGCGAGCTCGTACGGCGAACCGTTGATGACGATGAGCAGTCCCGCTTCGGCCGTGCGGGTCACGGCGACGGGGCCGCCGTCCTGCCAGAGGTCCTCACAGATCACAGCAGCGACATCGATGCCATTCAGCCGTACCACCGCGAGCGCGTCGCCGGGAACGAAGTACCGGTACTCGTCGAAGACGCCGTAGTTCGGCAGGTGATGCTTCGCGTAGCGCGCCACGACTCGGCCGGCGTGCAGGAACGCAAGCGCGTTCTGCGGTGCGCCGCGCGGAGTTCCTACCAGGGGTGCTGCATCGCGCTGGCCGTCGAGGTAGCCCACGACGACGAGGATGTCCCCGAGCCCGGCGTCGCGGAGGCGGCGGGCAACCGACTCGAGCGTCGTGCGCGACGCCTCGACAAAGGACGGTCGCAGCGCGAGGTCCTCGATGGGGTAGCCGGTCAGCATCATCTCGGGGAACGCGACGAGATGCGCTCCTTGCTCGGCGGCCCGCCCAGTCCACCCGAGGACCAGGTCGGCATTACCCGCCAGATCACCGACCGTCGGGTCGACCTGGGCCATGGCCAGACGTAGCTGCGGCACGACTCGAGGGTAGTTCGCCGCGATCTCCGGACCACTTGTCCGTGGCCGGCGGCACCCACGCGTCGAGTGCGTCCAGCAGCCGACCTGGGTCATCGTCCGAAAGAACCAGTCGGCGGTGTGCGACGGGAACGAAGCCCTCAGCGGTCGCGTGATCGACGAATGCCAGCAGCCGGGCGTAGTAGCCCCCGACATCCAGCAGGCCGCAGGGCTTGCGTTGCAAGCCGAGCTGCGTCCACGTGACGACCTCGGCGAACTCCTCGAGCGTCCCGAATCCGCCGGGCAGCGCGACAAATCCGTCGGCCAGGTCCGCCATCAGCATCTTGCGCTCGTGCATGGAGCCGGTAACGCGCAGATCGGTCACATCCGGATGCGCGATCTCCTTGTCGACCAGGTACTGCGGAATGACGCCAACGACCTCGCCGCCACCGGAGAGCACGGTGCCCGCCACCACGCCCATGAGCCCGACGCTCGCGCCGCCATACACCAGCCGCAGCCGTCTCCCGACGAGCTCGAGCGCGAGAGCGCGAGCGGCTTCGGCGTACACCGGATCGCGACCGAAGCTGGACCCGCTGAAGACACAGACACTGCGCACTCGCCGACCCTAGAACGGCCGCCCATCGTCCGAGGCGGTCGTGAAGATCGCCGTGCAAACTGAGCAGGATCGCTGACCGTGCCTGTTCCGCGGCGATCTTCACGACGAGCCGCCTGCGTCACGGCGATCTTCACGAGCACGCGTCTCGGTTACCTGTCCGACACGGCCGCGTGCCAGGCTGGAGGGATGGACAAGCAGGTCGAGTTCGTGCTCCGCACCATCGAGGAGCGCGACATCCGATTCGTGCGGCTGTGGTTCACCGACGTCCTCGGCATGCTGAAATCCGTCGCCGTCGCGCCGGCCGAACTCGAGGGCGCGTTCACCGAGGGCATCGGCTTCGACGGCTCGGCAATCGAGGGCTTCGCGCGTGTCTACGAAGCCGACATGCTCGCCCGCCCGGACGCGTCCACTTTTCAGATCCTGCCGTGGCGAGGCGAGGCGCACGGCACCGCGCGAATGTTCTGCGACATCTCGCTGCCCGACGGCTCACCGTCGTACGCCGACCCGCGTTGGGTGCTCAAGCGCACGCTGAGCCGGGCGGCGGATCTGGGCTTCACGTTCTACACCCACCCGGAGATCGAGTTCTTCCTTTTCACGAACAAGCCAGGGCCTGGAGAGCCGCCGGTCCCCATCGACAACGGCGGCTTCTTCGACCACACACCGCACAGCATCGCCCACGACTTCCGCCGGGCGTCGATCGAGATGCTCGAGAACATGGGGATCTCGGTCGAGTTCAGCCACCACGAGGGAGCTCCGGGTCAGCAGGAAATCGACCTTCGGTACGCCGATGCGCTGACCACCGCCGACAACGTCATGACGTTCCGGCTGGTGATGAAAGAGGTCGCGCTCGAGCAGGGCGTCTACTGCTCGTTCATGCCGAAGCCGTTCACCGAGCACCCGGGCTCCGGCATGCACACGCACATGTCGCTGTTCGAGGGTGACCGCAACGCGTTCCACGAGGCGGCCGGCGAGTACCACCTGTCCAAGGTCGGCCGCGCGTTCATCGCGGGGCTGCTGCGGCACGCGGCGGAGATCACTGCTGTGACAAATCAGTGGGTGAACTCGTACAAGCGGCTGTGGGGTGGCGGCGAGGCTCCGGCGTACGTGTGCTGGGGTCACAACAACCGGTCCGCGCTGGTGCGCGTCCCCATGTACAAGCCCCTCAAGGGCCAGTCGACCCGCATCGAGTTGCGCTCGCTCGACTCGGCCTGCAACCCCTACCTCGCCTTCGCGCTGATGCTCTCCGCCGGACTCAAGGGCATCGAGAACGGCTACGACCTCCCGCCGGGCGCTGAGGATGACGTGTGGGCGCTCACCGAGGCCGAGCGCAGGTCGGTGGGCATCGACCCGCTCCCGCAGAACCTCAGCGAGGCGATGCGAGTGATGGAGAACAGCGAGCTCGTGGCCGAGACGCTGGGCGAGCACGTCTTCGACTTCTTCCTGCGCAACAAGCGCGCGGAATGGCAGGACTATCGCCGCCAGGTGACCGTCTACGAGCGGGACCGCTACCTGCCCGTCCTCTAGCGTGTCCTAGCCCCGGTTGTCCACAGCCCGAATCCATCCACAGCTGTGCTCGTTCCCAGAGATCGGTCGGGATTGCTGGGTACGTTCCTGGGGTGAGCGGAACGGAAGCACCCCGACGGCCCCGACCGGGCGAGAGCGTCGGGGTGCGTCTGATCCGCCACGGCTTCACCGATCCGGGTACGGCCGAGCAGCTGCTGACCGGCCTCGACGGCGGTGCCGAGGAGGCCGTGCTCGCCGCGCTCAGTGAGACCGCCGACCCTGACCTGGCGCTGTCTGCTCTGTCCCGGATCGTCGCTGCGCTAACGCCGGCCGATCGCGCGCTGCTGCTCGATGCTCTCGGCGCTGACGATGCGCTGCGTCGCCGGCTGCTGGGCATCCTCGGGGTGAGCGCCGCTCTCGGCGAGCATCTGGTGCGCCACCCGGAGGACTGGCCACTTGCAGGTCGCGAACCGTTGGCGCCGAAAGCCGCGCTGAAGGCGGTGACCTCGACTGCCGGACGTTCCGCGCTCGACATGCTGCGGGTGGCCTACCGGCGCGTCCTGCTCGGCATCGCCGCCGACGATCTCGATGGCGTGACGTCGATGGAACAGACCGCGGTGCGGCTGTCCGATCTCGCCGACGCGACGCTTCAGGCGGCCCTCGACGCGGCGGTCACCGAGCGAGGGGCCGACGACGAGCACTGCCGGCTCGCCGTCATCGCCATGGGCAAGTGCGGCGGGCGCGAGCTCAACTACGTCAGTGACGTGGACGTCATTTTCGTCGCCGAGCCTGTTCCCGGCGGCGACGAGGCGGCTGCGCTGCGTACGGCGACGCGGCTCGCGTCAGCGGTGATGGCGGCATGCTCGAAGTCGACGGCGGAGGGGGCGATCTGGGAGGTCGATGCCGGCCTGCGGCCCGAGGGGCGAGCCGGTCCGCTCGTGCGCACGCTGGCGAGCCACCTCGCCTACTACCGCCGCTGGGCGAAGACCTGGGAGTTCCAGGCCCTGCTCAAGGCACGTCCCGCCGCCGGCGACCTCGAGCTTGGGCAGCAGTACGTCGACGCAGTGCAGCCGCTCATCTGGTCGGCGGCGGACAGCCCGAGCTTTGTCACCGATGTGCAGGCCATGCGGCAGCGGGTGGAGCAGAACGTTCCCCGCAAGGACGCCGACCGCGCACTGAAGCTTGGGCCCGGTGGGCTGCGCGACGTGGAGTTCTCGGTGCAGCTGCTGCAGCTCGTCCACGGTCGCTCTGACCCGACGCTGCACAGCGCGACGACACTCGACGCGCTCGCGGCGCTGCGCGACGGTGGGTACGTCGGGCGCGACGACGGGCAGGGCCTCGCCGACGCCTACCGCTTCCTGCGCACGTTGGAGCACCGCATCCAGCTGTTCCGGTTGCGCCGCACACATGTCGTGCCCGACGACGAGCGCGATCTGCGCCGGCTGGGCCGCTCGCTGGGCTTTCGCGCCGATCCGGTGGCTGACCTCACCGCCGCCTGGCGACAGCATGGCCGCGAGGTGCGCCGGCTGCACGAGAAGCTGTTCTACCGACCGCTGCTGGCGGCCGTCGCTCAACTCTCTCCAGACGAGGCGCGCCTCACTCCCGCCGCAGCGCGCCAGCGACTCGAGGCGCTCGGCTACGCCGACCCAGCGGGAGCGCTGCGCCACCTGGAAGCGCTGACCAGCGGTGTCCGCCGCGCCGCCGCGATCCAGCGGACGTTGCTGCCGGTGATGCTGGGGTGGTTCGCCGACGCGCCCGATCCCGACGGTGGGCTGTTCGCCTTCCGCCGGATGAGCGAGGAGCTCGGTTCCACGCCCTGGTACCTGCGGCTGCTCCGTGACGAGAGCGCCTCCGCGCAGCGAGTGGCGCGACTGTTGGCATCCAGCCGCTACGCGTCCGACCTGCTGCTGCGAGCACCGGAGAGCGTGGCGCTGCTCGCCAGCGAGGAGGAACTCCGGCCGCGAGGTAGGGCGGCCCTGCTCAGTGAGGTCGAGGCGGCGACCGGCCGCTACGACGACCCGGTTCAGGCGGCGGAGGCGGCGCGTGCGGTCCGCCGCCGCGAGCTCGTTCGCATCGCCGCCGGCGACGTCCTCGGCCTGCTGTCGGTCGACGTCGTCGCGGAGGCGTTATCGGATCTCACCGCGGCGACCATTGCCGGCACTCTTGGCGTCGCCCTGCGGCAGGTCGAAGCCGAGCGACGCGGCCCGCTGCCCATGCGCATCGCCGTGATCGGCATGGGTCGTCTCGGCGGCCATGAGCAGCAGTACGCGAGTGATGCCGACGTGGTGTTCGTCTCCGATCCGCTACCGGATGCGATCGAGCGTGAAGCATCCGAGGCCGCTCACGCGGTCGCGCATGAGCTGCGCCGACTGCTGCGGCTGCCGGCGCCCGACCCTCCCATCGAGGTCGATGCTGCGCTCCGCCCCGAGGGTCGGCAGGGGCCGCTGGTGCGGACGTTGGCTTCCTACCAGGCCTACTACGCACGCTGGTCGCAGGTGTGGGAGTCGCAGGCCCTGCTGCGCGCGGAGCCGATCGCGGGCGACACCTATCTCGGCCAGCGGTTCCTGTGGTTGATCGACCCCATGCGTTGGCCGGAGGGCGGCATCGACGACGCCGCGGTCCGCGAGATCCGCCGCATCAAAGCACGCGTCGAAGCCGAGCGCCTGCCGCGCGGCGCCGACCCCACGACGCACGTCAAGCTCGGTCGCGGTGGACTCGCCGACGTCGAGTGGACGGTTCAGCTGCTGCAGCTGCGGCACGCCGCCGCAGTCCCGATGCTGCGCACCACCCGAACGCTGGCCGCGTTGAAGACGGCGGCGGCTGCCGGCCTGCTGTCCGAGGACGATGCGAGCGTTCTCGCTGACGCCTGGCGAGCGGCGGCACGTATCCGCAATGCAGTGCTGCTCGTTCGCGGTCGTCCCGGCGACAGCATCCCGACCGACGTCCGCGAGCGGGCGAGCGTGGCGCGACTGCTGGGTTACCCACCGGGCGAATCGGGCATGGTGGTGGAGGACTACCGTAGGGTGACCAGGCGAGCCCGGAGCGTCGTCGAGAGGGTGTTCTACGGATGACGCGGGATCTCGTGCCGGGCGGCGTGCGACGCGACGTGGCCGTCGACGGCATGCGCTTCTCGTTGTGGCGCAGTGACCCCGGTCCACAGGGAGTTGATCCGGCAAGTCTCGCGCCTGCAACACATTCCACGCCTGCGGCGATGCTGCTCCACGGGGTCCCAGAAACAGGGGCGATGTGGCGGGACCTGCTCGCGGAGTTGGGCAGCGACCGCGTCGTGCTGGCTCCCGACCTGCCCGGCCTCGGGTTGAGTGAGCTGCGCGGACCCTACGACGCACGCACGGTGGCGGCACGTATTGCTGCACTGGCCTTGCACGAGCTGGATGCGCCGGTCGACATCGTGGGCCACGACTGGGGAGGTGTCGTCGGACTCACGTTGGCGGCATCACGCCCGGATCTTGTCCGGCGCCTGGTAGTCCTCAATGCGGCGTACCGCTACGTCGACCTGCGCGCGGCCTGGCACATCCCGACGGCGTCCCTGCCTGGCCTGCCGGAGCTGGCGTTTCGGGTCGGTGGGAGGTCCCTGGTCGGGCAGGTGATTCGGGTCGGGTGGCACGCCGATCGGCCAGTGGCGCCAGATCTCCTGGCGCACTACCAGGACGCCTACGCAGACCCGCAACGTATCGCCGCAATGCTCGGCTACTACCGCGACAACTTCCGTCCCCGAGCCGCGGCAGCTCTTCGCGGAGTGGCCGGGCGCGCCCGATCCGCGCCGGCCCCCGTCGATGCCGTGGCCAGGCGACGATCGCCCGGACCGCGGATGCCGTCGCTCGTCGTCTGGGGTGCGCTCGATCCGGTGCTGCCCGATAGCGTCCGCGCCAGCCTGGTGCGCGATCTCAGCGATTGCCCGTGCGTGGTCATTCCCCACGCCGGTCACTTCGTGCTTGAGGAGGCCCCGGAGATAGCAATCCCGGCGATCGCCGCCTTTCTCAGAGAACCGGACGGCCTTGGGGAGCCGGACGGCGAGGTGACCGGGTCGTGAGCCAGCCCGAGTCGACCGCCACGGCGAGCTATCGCGAGGTATTCGGCAACCGTGAATTCTCCGGGCTGATCGTCGCCCAGGTGCTGAGCGAGTGCGGGGACCAGATCGCCCGGGTCGGCCTGGCTGTGCTCATTCTCGCCCGCACCGACAACCCGTTCCTTGCGGCGCTGGCGTTCGTGGTCGGCTACGTGCCAGCGATCTTCGGCGCTGCGCTGCTCGGGCCGTTTGCTGATCGGGTGTCGCGCCGCACGGTGATGCTCATCGCCGACATGGGGCGCGCGGTCCTCATCGGATTGCTCGCACTGCTGGCCGTGCCGTCAACGCCGGTCTGGCTGCTGTTCGCGCTGCTGTTCTTCGCGGAGTTGCTGAGCGCCCCTTTCGAGGCGGCTCGCGCTGCGGTGCTCCCGGACGTGCTGCCCGATCCGCGTCATTACCTGCGCGGTGCTGGGTTGAGTCGAGTGCTCTCACAAGTCGACCAGGTCTTGGGCCTCGCGCTCGCCGGCGTGGTGGTTGCCCTGATCTCCCCCCGCGGTGCTCTCGTCACGGACGCGGTGACGTTCGCGCTGTCGTTCGCGGTCGTCCTCCTCACCTTGCGCCGCCGGCCGGCACCGCTGCAGGCGCGCAGTGGCATCGCCGGGTACCTCCACGATCTGCAGCGCGGCGCAGCGCAGGTGGCCAGCGATCCGGTGCGACGTTGCCTCGTGTTGTTCGCGTGGGGCGCAGCCGCCTTCATGATCGCTCCCGAGGCGGTGGCGCTGGCCTACGCCGAGTCGGGCGGAAACTCCGCGGCGGTCGGAACGGTGCTGATGGCGGCGTTGCCCGCGGGGGGCGCTCTTGGGGCGATCCTCGTCAGCCGCTGGCCGCCCGGCGATCAGACGCGGGCGATCCTGCCGCTGGCCCTGGCATCCTGCCTGCCCCTGGTGCTCACTGGCGCATCTCCGCCGGTCCTGATCGCGACCGCACTGTGGTTCGTCGCCGGCGTCGGCCAGGGATTCATGGTTCCGCTGATCGCCACGGTCAACCTGCTGACACCCGCACACAGCCGTGGACGAGTCAACGGGCTGGCCGCTGCCGGCTTCAACGTCGGGTCCGCGTCGGCCTTTGCCCTCGCCGGTCTTGGGGCGGCGGTGCTGTCGCCCGCGCTGGTCGTGCTGCTCGCCGGCATCGCGGGAATCGTCGTCTGTGTCGTTGCCTGGACGCGATGGCCCCGCGATGCGCTGGCGGCAGCGGTGGCACCCGGCTGACCTCTAGCCGGTGGTCACGGGCTCCTGGAGCTCGGTCACCCAGGTGTTCACGTCATCGCCGGTTTGCAGGTAGAGCTCGCGGTTCAAGCCAACGGACCGGTAGCCGTGGGCGTCGATCCAGCTCGCCAGCGTCTGGATGGACGACATGACGTTGTCCATCGAACCGCGGTGGACGATCGTTGCCGCCTGCTCGACTGCGGGAAGGTCAACGACGGCGAAGTCGTGTCCGGTCGCCTCGACGTTCACGGGCAGCGTGGCATGAACGACGACCCCGTCACCGTCCCGCATGTTCTCGTAGTAGGCGATCGCCGGCCCTACTGGTGTCACACCGGCCTGGTCGAGCCGTCGTACAAGCTCGTCGTACAGCGGCTGGATGACCGGGGTGATCGATTGTGGTTCGAAGCTTGCGGCTGTGCCGGTGAGCTCCGCGACCCGTACCGCGGGGAGAGCCTTGATCTGGATGTCGTCGGTGGGCATGGCACCTTCCCTTTCGATGAGGTGGAGCCTCGCCTCGACACCGCGTAGGCGGGCGGTGTCCGCTGCGATCTGCGACTGCAGTTCGGCGCGGCGCAGCGTCAGCATCCCGCCGAGCTCCTCGACGCCAACCTTCTCGTCAAGAAGCGTCCGTACGCGCTCGAGGGTGAAGCCCAGGTCCTTGAGCGCGACGATCCGGTTGAGACGTGACAGCTGTTGCGCGTCGTACGAGCGGTATCCGGTGGCGTCGTCGACGTGCGCCGGCTGCAGCAGGCCAATGGCGTCGTAATGACGCAGCATGCGCACCGACACCCTGCCGTGTCGGGCGAAGTCTCCAATGCTGAACATGACGATCTCGGTGTACGACCTGACACGGTGTCAGGGTCAAGCGCCGATCGCTGTTGCCGTTCCTGGCATCTGGATCTCGATCTCGTTGCTCAATGTTGCCCCGTTCAGCAGTTCGAGTCGGTCACCGCTCCAGAAGCGGCCCGGGTCGAACCAGTTGACCGGCCGATTGGCGGGCAGCAGGCCCATGGCCTGGTACGTGGAGGCGACCAATTCGGCGCAGTACAGCGTCTCCAACGATGCGCCGTACCGCACGCGGCCGAACACCCACCGCCGACTCATGTCGAGCGTGCTCGGGAATGGCGTGCCGTCGAGCCGGGCGATGACCTTGAGCACCGCGTCTTCCATCTCGGGAGTGATCGTTGCATCGAGCTGTCGCAGGAAGCCGCGTTGGCGGTACTTGTCGTGCCATGCCGTCACGGCGTCGCGCAGCAGGTGAAGCTGCACGCCGCGCTGATGCTTGCCCGTCCATACGTCCGGCAGCGACCGACCGAGCTCGGCGTGCCAGAGCAGCGGCGGCAGGTCATCGAGGACGACGGCCATGCCAACGTGATTCACCGGAGCGTTCGTTGCGGCTCGGATGGCCATGTCGGCGAAGGTGGCACCGCGGAACAGCCAGATGTCGCCGGTACGCGTGAGCTCGACGGCATCGTCGAGGACGAGTGAAGTGGCTGCCACGGATCGCTAGCCTAGGGGCGTGCGGATCTGGAAACTCCTTGGCATCGCCGGGCTGGTAGGTGTCGCGGCGACTGGTGCGGCAGTAGCGCGGTCAGAACGCAAGCGGCGCGCCTACACCTCCGAGGAGGTCCGCGACCGGCTTCACAACCGGGCCGCTGCTCTCGACAGTGGAGACGGCGCTGAGGGCCCAGCCGACGACGACGAAACGCGGCCCGACCAGCGCTGACCATGTCGCTCGTCGCCGGCCTGCGTGCCGTCATCGAGGGTGAGGTCGACGACTCCACGCGGCGCCGCGCCGAGTACTCCACTGACGCCAGCAACTACCGCGTCGTGCCCATTGCGGTCGTGTTCCCGCGCACCCGCGACGACCTCCTAGCGCTCGTGGCGTGGGCAAGGGAGACCAGCACCTCCGTCACGATGCGCGGCGGTGGAACGTCGGTCGCCGGCAATGCTGTCGGCCCTGGGGTGGTCGTGGACACCTCACGCCATCTCGGCCGAGTGTTGTCGATCGATCCGCAACGACGCCGAGCCACAGTCGAACCCGGTGTCGTGCTCGCTGACCTGCAGACCGCGGCGGCACCCTTCGGGCTGCGCTTCGGACCTGATCCGTCGACTCAAGCGCGGGCGACAATCGGCGGCATGGTCGGCAACAACGCCTGTGGTCCGCGGACCGTGGCGTACGGGAGAACAGCCGACAACGTTGCCTCACTCGATGTCATCGACGGCGCCGGGCGCTCGTTCACCGCCGGGCCGGGCATGGTGGTACTTCCGGAGCTGGAGCAGCTCGTCGCGCACCGGCTCGCGGTCATCCGCACCGAGTTGGGCAGGTTCTCGCGGCAGATGTCCGGATACGCGCTGGAGCATCTGCTGCCCGAACGCGAACCGAACCTTGCGCGCGCTTTGGTCGGCTCGGAGGGCACGCTCTGCGTGGTGACCGAGGCGGAAGTCGACCTGGTGCCGCGAGAGCAGTCGCCGGCGCTGGCAGTCCTCGGGTACGCGACGCTGGCGGACGCCGCAGAAGCGGTTCCCGCGATGCTCGCCCAGCGACCGCTGGCCGTGGAGGGTCTGGATTCGCGGCTCGTCGAGGTCGTCCGCCGGCGGCGCGGCCCTGGTGCGGTTCCCGACCTGCCTCGCGGGCGCGGCTGGTTGATGGTGGAGACCGGAGGAGCGACGCCGGGAGCCGCTCTCGCAGCGGCGCGCGCCATCGTCGACGTGGGACAGGCTCTGGATGCCCTGATCGTGTCCGCGGGACCGGAGGCGCTCGCGCTCTGGCGGATCCGCGAGGACGGTGCCGGCCTGTCTGGACGTGCTCCTGACGGGCGCCCAGCGTGGCCAGGCTGGGAGGACGCTGCGGTCCCGATCACGCGTCTCGGAAGCTATTTACGCGAGTTCGACACGCTCATGGACGGCTACGGCGTGCACGGCTTCCCGTACGGCCACTTCGGTGACGGCTGCATCCACGTCCGGCTCAGCCTTCCGCTGGACGACAGCAGGGGCGTTGCGGTCGCCCGGCGCTTCCTCGAGGACGCGGCCCGGCTCGTTGCCGAACACGGCGGCTCCCTGTGCGGAGAACACGGGGATGGCCGCGCCCGGAGCGAGCTGCTGCCCCTCATGTACTCGGCTGACGCCATCGACACCTTTGCGGCGGTCAAGGCGCTTTTCGATCCTGACGACATCCTCAATCCCGGCGTCGTGGTTCGGCCGCGTCCACTCGACGTCGACCTGCGCCGCCCCCAGGCGCGCCCGCTCTCCATCGCGGGAGGCATGGCGTTCCGGCACGACGGTGGTGACGTCACCGCCGCCTTCCACCGCTGCGTCGGCGTCGGGAAATGCCGCGCCGACACGACGCTCACCGGCGGCTTCATGTGTCCGTCGTACCTGGCAACGCGTGACGAGAAGGACAGCACGCGAGGCCGCGCGCGGGTCCTGCAGGAGGCGGTCAACGGGACCCTCGTGCTCAACGGCTTGTCATCGCGAGAGGTCGCTGAGTCACTCGATCTGTGCCTGTCGTGCAAGGCATGCTCGAGCGACTGCCCGGCCGGCGTGGACATGGCGATGTACAAGTCCGAGGTCCTACATCGCCGCTTCCGGCGTCGGTCACGGCCGCGCAGTCACTATGCACTGGGCTGGTTGCCGCGGTGGCTGCGCATGCCTGGGCCGGTGCCGGCGCTGGTGAATGCCGCTGTCACCGTTCCGGCGTTGCGCAACGTGCTGCTCGCGGCCGCGGGCATCGACAGGCGCAGGTCGGTTCCATCGCTCGCCCGGCGCTCATTCGTCGGTCGCCGGCGGCGCAGCGTCCCCGCGGCCCGGGACTTGCCTCCAGTGCTGCTGTGGGTGGATTCCTTCAGCAAGGGTTTCGATCCCGCCGTTGCGACAGCAGCGGAACAGGTGTTGCGTGCTGCGGGATACGACGTCGTCGTGGCGCCGCGTTTCCTGTGCTGCGGACTGACGTGGATTACCACCGGGCAGCTCGACGGGGCCCGACGTCGTCTCCGACGACTGCTCGACGCCTTCGATCCGACAGCGTCGCAGGGCGTGCCGATCGTGGGCCTCGAGCCGTCGTGCGTCGCAGTGCTGCGTTCCGACCTGTTGGAGCTGCTCCCAGACGATCCGCGATCAGCGCGCGTCGCCCGTCAGGTCGTCACCCTCGCCGAGGTGCTCGAGGGCCCAACACCGCGCGAGGGATGGCGCCCCGACCTGTCTGGCGTGCGCGTGATCGCCCAGCCGCACTGCCATCAGCACGCGGTGATGGGCTACGCCGCCGAGCAGCGGCTGCTCGCAGCGTGCGGAGCAGACGTACGCGTGCTGACTGGGTGCTGCGGGATGGCGGGAAACTTCGGCATGGAGCGCGGACACTACGAGGTCTCGGTCGCGATTGCCGAACACGCACTCCTGCCGGCACTGCGAGAGATGCCGGACGCCGTCCTCGTCGCCGACGGCTTCTCCTGCCGCACCCAGGCCGCCGACCTGGCCGGCGTACGGGGTGTGCACGTTGCACAGCTACTGACGAGAACCAAGTGATTGCGAATCAGGACTACCGATGAGGAACAGACCCGGCAGCTTCCCCGGTAGTTGCTGGCGTGCCATCGGCGAGCGAAGGAGTTCGTAACGCTGATCGCTCAACTCGATGCACTGTGTCGGAGCATCGCCTCGCCGAGCATCTCCTCGCTCTCGCCTTCTCCCCGCGCCAACTCAGCGTCCGAGGCAACCAAATTGACGAAGGGCGTCGCTGTCCGCGAGAACCGCGATCGTCTCCTCGAGTGACTGCAGATCCTCTTGGGCCAGCAGGACAGCCGAAGGCCGGCCGTCGACGGTAACTGTGACTCGCTCATGCTGCCAACGTCCGCTCCACGACTGCCGGGCCTGCTCGAGCAGGTCGTCAGGGAGGGCCCAGATTCGACGTCCATGTCGTCGAGCAGCGCGGAGACACTCCTGCTGCGACGTCAGGCCCAGAGCATCGCTCACGCGCGACGTCTGTCAGCCGGGCGGACCAAGGGCGAGCGTCATCGTGGTGCTGTAGGGGTTCGCGGTGTAGTCGCCGAACGGTGCACACGGGACGAAGCCGACGCTGGCATACAGCGACCGGGCAGCTGCGAAGGCATCCATCGTCCCGGTCTCGAGACTGACCCGGGTGTTGCCTCGATCAGCAGCAGTCCGGAGCAGGTGAACGAGCATGGTGCAACCGACACCCTGCCCGCGCGCGATCGCGCTCGTGTGCATCGACTTCACCTCGGCATGGCGGCTGTCGAGCTGCTTCAGCGCACCGACGGCGAGCAGCGCACCGTCCCGGCGGGCACTGAAGAACGAGGCCGCGGGATCGAGCAGCCCACCGAGGTCGAGAGCGTGCACGTGCTCGGGCGGCGACGCCTCGCGGGCGAAGGGCAGATGCTGCTCGAGTAGGGCACGAACGTCTTCGCGCCGCGGATCGTCGGGCGCGATGCACACGCGAGGGAGCCGCCGACCCGGGGACGTCCAGGTCAGCGGCTCCGACGACTCACAGGTCGTAGTAGAGCTCGAACTCGTGCGGGTGCGGGCGGAGGCGGATCGGGTCGATCTCGTTCTCCCGCTTCCACAGCACCCAGGTGTCGATGAGGTCGGGCGTGAAGACATCGCCCTCGAGCAGGTAGGCGTGGTCTTCCTCGAGTGCGTCGAGCACCGCCGGCAGCGATCCCGGGACCTGCTGCACGGAGATGTGCTCGTCCGGCGGGAGCTCGTACAGGTCCTTGTCGATGGGGTCGGCGGGCTCCATCTTGTTGCGGATGCCGTCGAGGCCGGCCATGAGCATCGCCGAGAAGGCGAGGTAGGGGTTGCAGGACGGGTCGGGCACGCGGAACTCGAGCCGCTTGGCCTTGGCGTTCGGCCCGGTGATCGGGATCCGGATGCAGGCGGACCGGTTGCGCTGTGAGTACACGAGGTTCACCGGCGCCTCGAAACCGGGCACGAGCCGGTGGTAGCTGTTGACGGTCGGACACGTGAACGCCAGCAGCGACGGGGCGTGCGCGAGCAAGCCGCCGATGTACCAGCGCGCCGCGTCCGACAGGCCGGCGTAGCCGAGTTCGTCGTAGAACAGCGGCTCGCCGGCCTTCCACAGCGACTGGTGGCAGTGCATGCCCGAGCCGTTGTCGCCGAACAGTGGCTTCGGCATGAACGTTGCCGTCTTGCCCGCGGCCCACGCGGTGTTCTTGATGACGTACTTGTAGAGCATCAGCTTGTCGGCTGCGTGAAGCAGGCTGTCGAAGCGGTAGTTGATCTCCGCCTGTCCAGCGGTGCCCACCTCGTGGTGAGCGCGCTCCACCTCGATGCCGACAGCGCCGAGGTTCGCGACCATGTCGTCGCGCAGATCGGCGTAGTGGTCGACCGGCGGCACCGGGAAGTAACCGCCCTTGTACCGCGTCTTGTAGCCGCGGTTGCCGCCCTCCTCGACGCGGCCGGTGTTCCACTGGCCCTCGACCGAGTCGATGAAGTAGTAGCCGGCGTTCTGCCGGGTCTCGAAACGGATGTCGTCGAAGACGTAGAACTCCGCTTCTGGACCGAAGTAGACCGTGTCCGCGATGCCGGTGGAGGCGAGGTGGGCCTCGGCCTTGGCGGCAATGTTGCGTGGGTCGCGACTGTACGGCTCGTCGGTCAGCGGGTCGAGAATGTCGAAGTTCAGCGCGAGCGTCTTGCGCACCCGGAACGGGTCGACGAATGCCGTCGTGGGATCGGGCTTCAGCTTCATGTCCGACTCGTGGATCTCCTGGAAGCCACGGATCGACGAGCCGTCGAACATCAGGCCGGTGATGAACGCGTCCTCGTCGAAGGCGCTCGCCGGCATCGTGAAGTGCTGCATGACGCCCGGCAAATCGCAGAACCGGACGTCGACGTACTCCACGCCCTCGTCCTTGATGTAGCTCAGGACCTCGTCGGCGTTCTCGAACATCCAACCTCCCTTGTCCGGGAGCCGGATGCGCCCGGAGTGACGTCCGCGACAGTAGGTGAGGGCAGTTTCTCGGCCATTGCTCTGGTGTTTCGCCGGTGTTACCCACCTGGTCGCAGTGTTACGGCAGAGGTCAACGGTGGCCCCGACGTGCAACATCGGGGCGCGCCACTAGCCTCGTTGTCGTGGATCGTACGGGGGCCGCGACCGGCGACGGCGCCGGCCCGACCCCGCAGGCGTACCCGGGTCAGCGGCTCGGCCGACCACAGTCCGGTCCCGGATCGGTGGCGAGTTTCGGCCCGCGGCTGCTCGCATTCATCCTCGACTCGGCGATGAGCCTGCTCGTCGCGCTGCTGCTCTTCCGACCGCTGGAGCAGTGGACGGTCAGCGCCGTCTTCGCTGTCGAGGTCCTGATCCTCACCGCATTCGGCGGGGCAAGCGCGGGGCAGCGCGTGGTCGGCATGCGGGTCGTGCGGATGTCCGACGGCGACCCGATCGCCATTCCTGCCGCCATCGTGCGGACTGCACTGCTCCTGCTGATCATTCCGGCGATCATCTGGGACGCCGATGGGCGCGGCCTGCATGACAAGGCCGCCGGCACGGTGCTGATCCGCACCCGCTAGGCGACGCTTAGCGGGAGGGTGGGCGCGGCATCTTCGGCATGCGAGCGTTGCGGGGGAGCGGTCCCTTGGGCACCGGCAGCGGCTGCTGCGGCAGGGCGCGCAACCGGTTGTTGACCTCACGTACCTCGGCAGGGCGCAGATTGCGCGGCAGCTTCGCCAGATGTGAGGGGAGCTTGCGCAGCTGAACCTGGCCGTCTGCGTCGCCGACCACCACGTCGTACACCGGCGCCTCGGGCACGAACCGGCTGATCTTGCGCTTCTCGGCGGTCAGTAGCCCGGTCAACCGCGTCGGCGAACCTTCGCCGACGAGCACGATGCCGGGACGCCCCACCGCGCGGTGAACGATGTCCTGGTTCCGCGTCACCGCGATCGCCGGCGTGACGGTCCAGCCGCGGCGCAGCGTGTTCAGTACCCCGGCCGCCGCCCCCGGTTGGCCCTCGATCTGGCGGTAGGCAGCGCGTTCGGCGCGCCGACCGAAGACAATCACCACGACGAGCAGGGCCGGCGTGATGCCGAGCAGTCCCCAGATGATGGGCGCACCGGTGACGAGTCCGATCACGACGAAGATCAGCAGCGTGCCCAACGCGCACGCGAGCAGGATCCAGCCGATAGCCGGGTCGGCCTTGCGTGTCATGCGATAGGCGACGCCGATCTGCCGCAGCCGTGCGAACCGCTCCTTGCGAGCCATGCACGGAGGATACGTGGCTGGCGATGGTGCTAGCCGTGGCTCAACGGCGGCGCAGGACCGCCTCCAGTTCCTGCCATCCGGCGTCGATGTTGTTCATCTCGTTCTCGCAGACCGCCTCCCACGCATTGCGTTGAGATTGGCGGTGGACGGCCCGCGTCACCCATTCGACGAGGGACGTCGCGCTACGCAGGAGGGTGGACTGCACGAACTCAGGCTTGGGCAGTGAGGTTACGTCCGCGTTCTGGGCATGAGAACTCGTCGCAACAACGCTCAGGCCGGCTCGCGTGCCTGGACTGCCTGCGCGTACAACCGTCCCGCCCGATAGGACGAACGCACCAGCGGGCCGGACAAGACTCCGACGAAGCCGAGCGACTCCGCCTCCTGGCTGAGCTCGACGAACTCCTCCGGTCGCACCCACCGGGTCACCGGGTGGTGGCGTACGGAGGGCCGCAGGTACTGCGTGATGGTCAACAGATCGCAGCCCGCGTTGCGCAGTTCCCGCATTGCGTCGGTCACCTCGGCGCGCTCCTCGCCCATGCCGAGGATGAGGTTGGACTTCGTCACCAGGCCGGCTGCGCGCGCCTGCCGGATCACGTCCAGCGAGCGGTCGTAGCGGAAGCCAGGGCGGATGTGCTTGAAGATGCGCGGCACGGTCTCGAGGTTGTGCGCGAGTACCTCCGGCTCGGACCCGAAGACCTCGTCGAGCAGCGCCGGCGTGGCGTTGAAGTCGGGGATGAGTACCTCGACGCCGGTCCCCGGGTTGAGCGCGTGGATCTGCCGGACGGTCTCGGCGTAGAGCCAGGCACCGCCATCGGCCAGGTCGTCACGGGCCACCCCGGTCACCGTGGCGTACCGCAGGCCCATCGCCTGCACCGACTCGGCCACGCGTCGGGGCTCGTCGACGTCGAGGGCCGCGGGCTTGCCGGTGTCGATCTGGCAGAAATCGCAGCGTCGCGTGCACTGGTCGCCGCCGATGAGGAAGGTCGCCTCGCGGTCCTCCCAGCACTCATAGATGTTGGGACAGCCGGCCTCTTCACAGACCGTGTGCAGTCCTTCGCGCCGCACCAGCGCCTTCAGCTCTGTGTACTCCGGACCGGTGCGCAGCTTGGTCTTGATCCACGCCGGCTTCTTCTCGATCGGCGTCTGCGCGTTGCGCACCTCGAGGCGGAGGAGCTTCCGGCCGTCAGGCATGACAGCGGTCACGGTGCTCCTCCCTCGAGTGCGTACGTTGGCCAGCAAATGCTCGGTAGGCCCATCCAGGCTACGCCGGCACCGCCGCCGGCTGCCGGACGAGCAGTGTCGGCAAGTGTCGCTCCACGACCGGGAGGACATCGTCCACCGACACCGGGCGGTGCAGCTCCGCCGACAGCGAGGTCACGCTCGCATCGCGGATTCCGCACGGCACGATCCGGTCGAACCACGACAGGTCGCAGTCGCAGTTCAGAGCGAAGCCGTGCATCGTGACGCCACGAGAAACCCGAATGCCGATGGCCGCGACCTTGCGGTCCTGCACGTCATCGATGCCGCGGACCCACACCCCGCTACGCCCCGTCACCCGCTCCGCCGCGAGTCCGATCTCAGCGCAGACGTCGATGAGCACCTGCTCCATCCGGCGCACATAGGCGACCACGTCGACCGGGTCCTGCAGCGCGACGATCGGGTAGCCGACCAGCTGTCCGGGACCGTGCCAGGTGATCTTGCCGCCCCGGTCCACGTCGACTACGGGCGTGCCGTCGACGGGCCGATCCATTGGCTCGGTACGGCGCCCCGCGGTGTAGACCGGGGGGTGCTGCAGAAGCAGGACGGTGTCGCCGATGTCGCCGGCGACGCGGGCGGCATGGAGGCGGCGTTGCTCGTTCCAGGCTGCGTCGTACGGCAGCTCGCCGACGTAAGTAACCTGCAACGCTGTCACCCGGTCAGCGTACGTGCCGTTGGCCCGGCGAGCCGCTGAGCAGCGGCCCTGCGAGGATCGAGGGACACACCCTCACGTACGCGCAAGGAGCCCCTCCCGCATGACCACCTCGGCCACGACCACCGCCGAGCAAACGCCCGCGCGCCGCTCACGCTGGCGGTTTGTGCTTCCCGCCGCGGTCGTCATCGTCTGGCTATTCGTCGGCGGACCGCTCGGCTCGTTCACGGGTCGGTTGGCGGAGGTGCAGTCCAACGACAACGCCAGCTTCCTGCCCTCCGACGCGGAGTCGACGCGAGTCACTGAGCTCCAGGAAGGCTTCCAGGAGCAGACGGTTCTCCCGGCGATCATCATCTGGGAGAGCGAGGACGGCCTGAGCGCCGAGACGCAGCAGGCTGCCGTCGCCGACCTGGAGGCCATCGCGTCGCTGGACGGAATCGTCGGGCAGGTCAGTCCGCCGATCCCGTCCGAGGACGGGCAGGCACTGCAAGCGATCGTCCCCCTGGACCCGAACCTCGGCGAGGGACTCATCGAGGTCGTCGAGGAGATCCGGGCACAGCTCGCGGACACGCCGGGCGCCGAGGTATACGTCGCGGGACCGGCCGGCATCCTTGCGGACTTCGCTGATGCCTTCGCTGGGATCGACGGCATCCTGCTCCTCACGGCCGGTGTGGTCGTGCTCGTCATCCTGTTCGTCGTCTACCGCAGCCCCGTGCTCCCGTTCCTCGTGCTCCTCAGCGCGCTGCTCGGCCTGGGTGTCGCCTCGGCAGTGGTCTACTTCCTCGCCGATACCGATGTGATCACGCTCAATGGGCAGAGCCAAGGCATCCTGTCGATCCTCGCCGTGGGCGCTGCGACCGACTACGCGCTGCTCCTGACGGCGCGCTTCCGGGAGGAGCTGCGAGAGAACCGCGATCGTTTTGCGGCGATGCGAGTAGCCCTGCGGCAGTCGTTCGCGCCGATCGTCGCGTCGGGCAGCACCGTGATCCTCGGCGTGCTGTGCCTGCTCTTCAGCGAGCTCAACTCCAATCGCGGACTGGGTCCGGTCGCGGCGATCGGCATCGCCTGCTCGCTGCTGGTCGCGCTCACTTTCTTGCCTGCTGGCCTGGTGCTGCTCGGTCGGGCAGCTTTCTGGCCCTTCCGGCCGGCGTACGGGTCCCCGCATCCGGAGACCACGGGAGTGTGGGGCCGGGTGGCGCGGCTGGTGGGCCGTCGCGCGCGCTGGGTCTGGATCGTGACCGCTGCGGTCCTGCTCGCGTTCGCGGCGTTTGCGCCCACCCTCGACGCGGACGGGCTGTCCGAGACCGAGCTGTTCCTCCAGCCGGAGGAGTCGGTCGAGGGACAGGCCGCGCTGTCGCGGCACTTCTCCGGCGGAGCCGGGAACCCGGTCGTCGTCATCGCGAACGAGGACTCTGCCGACCAGGTCCTCGAGGTCATGGAGGGCACCGACGGCATTGACAGTGCCGCCATCGTGACGGAATCCGGTCAGCCGGGTCAGGGACCCGCCAAGGTCGTCGATGGCCAGGTCCAGATCGATGCCGTCCTCGGCTCCGATCCGAACAGCGACGAGGCTATCGCCGCCGTCCGCGGCTTGCGGGTTGACCTGGATGACGTCAGCGGTGCCGATGCGCTGGTCGGTGGCACGACCGCAATCAATCTCGACGTACGCGAGAGTTCGCAGCGCGACAACACGGTCATCATTCCGATCGTCCTGCTGGTGATCTTCATCGTCCTCGCCCTCTTGTTGCGCGCGCTGCTCGCGCCGGTGCTGCTCATCGCCACCGTCGTGCTGTCCTTTGCGGCCACGCTCGGGGTGGCGTCACTGGTGTTCGACTACGTGTTCCGCTGGCCGGGCTCGGATCCCTCGGTGCCGCTATACGCGTTCGTGTTCCTCGTCGCGCTGGGCATCGACTACAACATCTTCTTGATGACCCGGATCCGCGAGGAGTCGTTCCGTCGCGGGACGCGGCCGGGCATCCTCAAGGGCCTAGCGGTAACGGGCGGTGTCATTACGTCCGCGGGCATCGTGCTGGCGGCGACGTTCAGCGCGCTGGGCGTCATCCCCATCCTCTTCCTCGCGCAGATCGCGTTCCTCGTCGCCTTCGGCGTCCTGCTCGACACGATCGTGGTGCGGTCCCTCCTCGTGCCGGCGCTGTCGTACGACATCGGGCCCCGCATCTGGTGGCCGAGCAAGCTGGCCCGCCGCGAGGAGCCGGAGGAGGCGCGAGCACCCGAGCTGGCCGACGTGGGCGCCTGAGCTCGCCGCTAGGTGAGCAGTCGAGGCTGGATGCGGGTCTCGGTGACGCCGCCACCTGCCAGCGCTTCGACCTGATAGGCCGCGGCGTCGGGCTGGTCCGCCACGGCTTCGACCAGCTCCGTGCCGGCGTAGTGCAGGCCGACACCGTCGTCGGTGGCGTACGACATCGGCAGCGTCCCGTCCTCGACCAGCCGGTGCAGCAGTGGCCGGCGCTGCTCCTCGGAGTCGTAGTGCACGCCGTTGCCGTACGGCAGCAAGCCGAGCCCGTTCGTGACTGGTCGCAGCGTCGGTCCGAACGAGTCGGTCGGGCCGCCGACATGCCAACAGATCGAACCAGCGCTGACGCCGGTGAGGACGACGCCGGATTCCCACGCCTCTCGCATCACGTGGTCGACGCCATGCAATCGCCACAGCGCAAGCAAGTTCGCGACCGAACCGCCGCCGACGTAGATGACGTTCTGTGCGAGCAGGTGCTGGCGTACGTCCGGCACGCTCGGCATTTGGAACAGCGACAGGTGACTCGCGTCGACGCCGCCGAGCGCGGCCACGGCGGCGTAGACCAGCGTCAGATAGCGGTCGCTGTCACCCGTCGCGGTGCCGACGAAGCTGAACCGAGGGCGTTCGGCACCCGACAACCGCAGGGCATGCTGCACAAGCGGCCCGGCGTCGTACATCCCGCGAGCGTTTCCGCGGAAGCCGCCGCTCGTGGCGAGGATGTTCATGCGCTCAGGTCCTCGAGCACGGCGTCGGCGGCGCGACGCCCCGACACCATCGCGCCCTGGATAGAGCTGGAGTCGCGCGCATCGCCGCAGACGTACAGCCCGGGCTCAACGCGCACCGGCTTGCGGAAGTCGTGCGGAGGCGGCATCGCTGGCAGCGCGTCGGCAATCGGGTAGCTGCCCAGCATTGTCCATCGCCGAGTGTCCATGCCGTACAGCACGGCCAGGTGCTTGCGCACGGCGCTCTCGTCCGCGTCGGGATGCACGCCGAGCACGCTCGATGAGACAAGCGTTGTGCCCTCGGGCGCGTAGGCGCGCGCGGCACTGCTGATGGGGACGGTATTGATCACGGGTCCGCGATGGCGGACGCCGTCGACGACGAGAATCCCGTCGCCCTCGAGCAGCACCTCGTCGGTGACGTGGTAGTAGGTCGTCACGGACTTCATTGCCGGTACGGGCAGCGAGGGCAGCAGCGCCGACGCCGTCCGCGGGTCGGTGGCGACGACGACCGCTCGGGCGTGCACGGCGCGGCCGTCACCGAGTCTTGCCTCCGCGGCGGAGACGGCAGTCACGTTCGCCTGCGTCGCAATCCGCCCCACCAGCTCACGGGCAAGCTGCTTGGGGATGTCGCCCATGCCGGTGGCCGGCACAGACGGAGTGCCGCGAACGAATGTGCGCAGCAGCAGGTCGAAGAACAGGCTCGAGGTCTCGAGCTCGTCCTCGAGAAACGTGCCTGCAAAGAACGGACGGATGAGCTGGTCGATGGCGCGATCGCTGACACCACGCTCGCGCAGCGCCGCTCGTGTCGTCGTCTCGGTCGCCTCCAGCAGGTCGTGCGCAGGACGCCGTGCATCGTCGACGGCCATGGCGGCGAGACGCGCCTTGTCCCGCATGCTGCCGATGGGGGCGAGTGCCGAAGACAGCGCCCAGGTAGGGCGCCGGCGTGGATCGGCGATACGAGCACGGCGGCGTCCATCGAGCGCGACGATGACGCCCGGTGCCAAGGCCTGCAGGTGCAGACGACGATGGTCGAGAACCCGCCTGCCCTCCGGGTAAGCGGGGTTGTAGAGCTGGAACCCGCGATCCAGCAGGAAGCCATCGACGTCGTCGGTACGCACCCGGCCACCGACGTCGTCCGAGGCCTCGAGGACGACGACATCGAGACCGTCCTGGTGGAGCCGACGCGCAGCGCACAGGCCGGCGAGCCCGGCGCCGACGACGGCGACGTCCGCGCTGTCCGGGAGCTCCGCGCTGTCGATCACCAGGGCACGCTACCGACGGCTCCCCGCGCTGCGCCGCTCGACCTGTGGACATCGGTACCTGTGGACAACCGACGCCGCTCGACGGCGAACTCTGTTTCGCTGGTGGTGTGCAGGACTTCGAGGTTCCCGGCTACGTCCTCGATCGACTCCTCGGCTTCGGGGGCACCGGAGAGGTATGGGCCGCGCATCCGGCTGCGGGCGGCCCCGCAGTCGCGGTGAAGCGGCTGCGCCCAGGCGGCGACGGCATGGCCACGGAGGAGGCCAGGCAGCGGTTGCGACGAGAGGCGCTCGTGCTCGCCGAATTCGACGATCCGCATGTGGTGCGGTTGCACCGGGTGCTCCGGGCGTCAACCGGCGATGACATCTTGGTCCTCGACCTCGCCGAGGGTGGCAGCCTCGCCCGCGTGCTCGCGCTGCGGGGTCGGCTCGCCGTCGGCGAAGTCGTAACGATTGCCGTACCGCTCGCGCAGTCCCTCGCCACTGCTCATCGGCGCGGCATCCTGCACGGCGACGTGAGTGCTTCGAACGTCCTGTTCGCTGCCGATGGGCGCCCGCTGCTCGCCGACCTCGGCGTGGCACGACTAATCGGCGAACCGGCGGGGACCGATAACAACCCGCAGGGCACCACCGGGTTCACCGACCCGGTCGTACTGACGGGGGAGCCGGTGCGAGCTGCGAGTGACGTCTACGGCCTCGCCGGCGTGTGCTGGACCGCGCTCACCGGCTCAGCACCTGACCCGAGGGTGAGCACGATGTCGGCGGGCGCACGAGCCGAGGCCCTGCGCGCGCACGCGCCGGGGACGCCAGACACGCTCGCCGACGCAATCGCCCGCGGTCTTGCCGCGGACCCCACCGATCGGCCGGATGCCGCACAGTTCTCTCAGTTGGTGTGGAGGTGTGCCGCGGCTCAGCCCGTACGGCTGCCGGCCGGCATGTCGACGCTGGAGGCGCCGGCCGACAACGGTGACGTGGTGACGCATCGCGTCCGGCCGGCACATTCATGGCGACCGCGCCGACCGCGACGTCCGCGCCAGCCCGCCGTCGGCGCAGACGCTGGCGGCCTCCCGCGATCGACGCCCGCACGGTGCTGCGAGGCAGCGCTCTGCTTGTCGTCCCCGTGCTGCTGGCGATGGCGGTGTGGGCCGGCACGCGGTGGGCCGACAGCACCGGTGCCGCAGATCCGGCGCCGGCAGAGCACGCTGCCGCCGAAACGGATTGGGCTGCCGTCCTGAGCAAGCTCGATGACCAGTGGTCGACCGCGTTCAGTACCGGAGACGTCGACGCGCTGCGCGCTGTCGATGCTTCAGATTCTGCGGCGCTGGCCGGCGACCGTGCGCTTCTGCAGCGCTATGTCGAGGCCGGCGCGAGTGCGCGCGGCCTGCGGGTCGAGCGGCTGAGTGTGTCCGCGGTGTCCGTGGTCGACGATCGCGTCGTGCTCCGCGTCATCGATCGGATCGAGCCGTACGACATCGTTGATGGCGGCGGTGCCGTGCTCCGAACCGAGCCCGGTCGAGGCGACACGGCGTGGCGCATCACGTTGGTGCGGACCGATCCGGCAGACGCGACGTGGCGGATCGCGTCAGTGGCTCGGGCGTGACCTGAATCAGCCGGCGAGACCGGAGCGCATTGCGCTCTCGATGTCCGGGTGCTCGAACGTGAAGCCAGCGGTCTCCAGGACGCGGGGGAGCACTCGATGGCTGGCGAGGACCTCGTTGGCGAACTCGCCGAGCCCGACCTGGAGCGCGACAGCGGGCACCCAGAATGGGGTAGGCCGGTGCAGCAGCTTGCCCAGTGTCTGGGTCGCTTCCCGATTCGTGACCGGATCGGGAGCGGTGACATTGACCGCCCCGACGACGTCGTCGGCTGTCAGGAGGAAGCGGATCGCGCGCACCTCGTCGACCAGGCTGACGAAGCTCCAGTACTGGTGCCCCGACCCGAGGCGGCCGCCCAATCCCAAGCGGAAGATGGGAACGCAGCGTTCGAGAAGCCCACCGCGGCGCGACATGACGAGCCCACTACGAAGCCGACAGACCCGGATGCCCGCATCCTGCGCGGCCGTCGTCGCTGCCTCCCACTCGGTGCAGGTCTCGGCGAAGAAGTCGCTCCCGGCTGGGTCGCTTTCCTCGATGGGACGGTTACCGGTGTCGCCGTAGTAGCCGATCGCGGACGCATTGAGCAGCACTCGGGGGCCGGAGTCGATCTTGGCCAGCGCCTCGCTGAGCGTTCGCGTGCTATCCACGCGACTCGCCCGGAACTTTGCCTTGAACGACTCGGTCCAGTGGAGGGCATCACCGGCGTTGACGCCGGCGAGGTTGATGGCAGCGTCAACGCCGGTGAGCGCCAATACATCGAGCGAGCCTGCCGCCGGATCCCATGACACCTCGTCCGGCGCGGCCGCGTCTCGACGCACCAGACGGGTCACCTCGTGCCCGTCGGCGCACAGGGCCCGGACGAGCGGTGTCCCGATCATTCCCGACGAACCGGCGATGACGATCTTCACGAGGACATCATCGCGTGCGGATGGTGTCCCGGCATCCCGCGATCAGCCGGCGTCGGGTGGGAGCTGCGTCGCGAACCAGTCGAACACGCGCTGGTCCACCTGCCGCCGGCCGAGCGGCTCGCAATGCCAGTCGGCGCCCTGCTCTCTCGTGAAGCGTGCGAGCTCCTTGGTGGCGGGCAGCGCGTCGTAGAGCTGCTGTGACTGGCCTGGCCAGAACTGTCCTTGTCCGGGGAAGTCACGAGCAGCGGCGTCGAGATCTTCTGAATGAGGTCGCCGAGTGCATACTGACGGGCCAGCGGGAGGATGGCGAACAGGTCGTCCGTCCCGTACGGCCGAGTTCGGGACGCGAACTCGCGCTCCTGCGCCGGCGTCGACGGGATCGACGCGGTGACCTTGTCGAACGTCTCGCGTTGGCCGGTGTCGACCAGCTCGATGAGCTCCTTCGGCAGCTGGCCGGCCCACGACGTGAAGACGTCAACGACACCGGGATCGGCGACGGCGGCGACGAACGGTGCTCGAACGCGAGAGCGCGCGGCAACCAGTACCCGCCCTGGCTGACGCCGATCGCGGTCAGGCGCTGCGCATTGACGTCGGGGCGTGCCACCAGCACATCCACGACGGGGGTGAGGACAGCCTCCCAATCCGGGCGGAACGGCACGTTCCGGTCGAACAGCATCGACTGCTGCCCCGGGCCGTCATAGAGGGGAGGAACTGCGCCTCGACCTGCAGGCGCACTGGTTCTTCCCCGCAACCCCGCAGACGGTCAGTTCCCCCAGGGGTACGCGGTAAAGGCTCGCGGCACCGTCGTGGTGCACTGCGGCGGCCCGCACGCCTCCACGCTCACCGTGCCGATCGCTCGGCTCTGACCGCCTCACGTTCTGACAGTTGGGGCCTAGAGACCGAGTTCGGCCTCGAAGCGGCCTTCTTCGAGGCGCTGCTTCACCGTGACGAGGAACCGCGCAGCGTCTGCGCCGTCGACGAGACGGTGGTCATAGGTGAGCGCGAAGTACGCCATCGACCGCACCGCGATCACCTCACCGAGGTCGGGATCCTCGACGACGACCGGCCGCTTGACGACAGCGCCGGTGCCGAGGATCGCCACCTGTGGCTGATTGAGAATCGGCGTGTCGAAGAGCGCGCCACGGCTGCCGGTGTTCGTGAGTGTGAAGGTGCCCCCGGACAGCTCGTCAGGGCCGACCTTGTTCGAACGGGTGCGCTCCGCCAGGTCGGCGATCTTGCGGGAGAGGCCGCCGAGGTTGAGATCACCGGCGTTCTTGATCACGGGAACGAGCAGGCCGCGTTCAGTGTCGACGGCGATTCCCAGGTGCTCCGCGTCGTGATAGGTGATCTCACCCTTGTCGGTGTCGATCGACGCGTTGACCGCAGGATGCTGCTTGAGCGCCTCGATCGCCGCGATCGCGAAAAACGGCAGGAACGACAGGCGGACTCCCTCGCGGGCCTCGAACTCGCCCTTCACCTGCTGACGTAACCGGGCGATGTTCGTGACATCGACCTCGACGACCGTGGTGAGCTGAGCCGATACCTGCAGCGACTCGACCATTCGCTGAGCGATGACCCGGCGCAGACGCGACATCTTCTCGGTCTGTCCGCGCAGCGGCGATGGCGCCGGCGCGGTGGCAGCGGGACCAGCCGCCGCGGCGGCGGCATTGGCCGGTGTGCCGACGGGCTGAGCCTGCGGGGTCCGGGGTTCCGGCTGCGTGTCGCGAGCCGGCTCCTGCTGTCTGGCTCGGGCTGCCTCGAGCACGTCCTGCTTGCGGATCCGCCCACCCACACCTGATCCCGACAGCGTCGACAGGTCGACGCCATGCTCGGTGGCGAGCTTGCGGACCAGCGGGGTGACGTAGGCGCTGCCGTCGCCGCTCGGCGTCTCGCGTGCGGCTTCGCCATCAGCGGTGGCGGAGTCAGCGGCAGCTTCGGACTCGTCAGCGCCACCGCCATAGTCCCCCCGTCCTGACTGTGGCTGGGCGGGAGTCTGGGCAGAGCTGCCGTTGCCGTCGGTTTGTTGCTGCGGCGACGCCTCCGCTTGCGGCTTCTGCGCTTGCGGTTCCTCCGCCTGCCGCTCCTCCTGCTGAGGGGGAGCCTGCTGGGGGGACGATGTCGACTCAGATTCGGCGCCGCCAATGATCGCCAGTTCGGTACCGACGTCGACGGTCTCGTCCTCGCGAACGTTGATGCGGGTCAGGACGCCGGCCGCGGGCGACGGGATCTCGGTGTCGACCTTGTCCGTCGAGACTTCGACCAGCGGCTCGTCCGCCTGGACCTGGTCGCCTTCCTGCTTGAGCCAGCGGGTCACGGTGCCCTCGGTCACGCTTTCACCCAAGGCCGGCAGGACGACGGGCGTACCACCGTTCGAACCGGACTGCTGACTGCTCTGCTGCGCCGGCTGCTGTTCCGATCGTTGCTGGGCCGGTTCCTGCTCAGGCTGCTGTTCGTCCTCCTGCTCTGCCTGCTGCGGCTGTTGATCCGGCTCGGGCTCCTGTTGCTGCTGCGGGGCGCCGCTGTCCTGTTCGGCCGGCGTCTCCTCGGCCTGCGTCTTCTCCGCCGGCTGGTCGCTCGAGGCGGAATCACTGGTGTCCGACGAGTCGCCGATCACGGCGAGCTCGCTACCGACCTCGACCGTTTCGTCCTCATGCACCTTGATCTGCGTCAGGACGCCGGCCGCCGGCGACGGGATCTCGGTGTCGACTTTGTCGGTGGAGACCTCGAGCAGCGGCTCGTCCGCCTGGACCTCGTCGCCTTCCTGCTTGAGCCAGCGCGTCACGGTGCCCTCGGACACGCTCTCGCCGAGCTGGGGCATGGTCACGGAGACGGACATCTGCTGCTTCGACTCCTCTGTTGTTAGGTGCACGGGGAGCAAGTCCTCGTGGGTCAGTTCGAGTTCGCGTGGGAGCGTAAGTCCTCAGCCGTGCGTGTGCAGCGGCTTGCCGGCCAAGGCCATGTGCGCCTCCCCGACGGACTCCGACAGCGTGGGATGCGGATGGATCAGCGCCGCCACCTCAGTCGGCAGCGCCTCCCAGTTGTAGATGAGCTGTGCCTCGGCGAGGTTCTCACCGAGCCGAGCGCCGACCATGTGGATGCCGACGACAGGTCCGTCCTTCTGCGCGATGACCTTCACAGCACCCGCAGTCTTGAGGATCTGCGCCTTGCCATTGCCGGCGAGGTCGTAGGTGAACTCGTCGATCTCGAGGCCGCGCTCGCGTGCCACGGTCGAGGTGATACCGACGGACGCGACCTCTGGATCGCAGTACGCAATGCGCGGGACGCCGTCGTGGTCGATGGGTGCGGGGTTCAGGCCGCCGAGCCGCTCGGCGACGAGGATGCCCTCCTGGAAGCCGAGGTGGGCCAGCTGCAGCGTGGGGATGAGGTCGCCAACCGCCGAGATCGTCGGGATGTTGGTTTGGCACCACTGGTCGACCTTGACGTACCCGCGGTCCATCTCCACGCCGACGGTGTCGTATCCGAGACCCTCGGACACCGGCCCGCGTCCGACGGCAACGAGCAGCAGCTCGGCGTCCAACGTCTTTCCGCCCTCGAGGCTCACCCGGACACCGTCGTCGGTGTACTCGACGCCGGAGAACCGAGCGCCCAGCTCGAAGCCAATCTTCCGGCGCCGGAACGCCCGCTCCAGCAGTTTGGACGACGACTCCTCCTCGAGCGGAAGCAGATGGGGGAGCATCTCGACGATCGTCACCTCGGCGCCGAACGACCGCCAGACGCTGGCGAACTCGACCCCGATCACGCCGCCGCCGAGGATGACCGCGGAGGCGGGTACGGAATCAAGGGTCAACGCGTGGTCGGAGCTGATGACGCGGTTGCCGTCGATGTCCAGGCCCGGGAGCGACTTCGGCACGGAGCCGGTCGCGAGCACGATGTGCCGACCTTCGTAGAGCTGGTCGTCGACCTGGACGGCGGTCGGTGAGACGAGCGTGCCGCTGCCCTCGACATAGGTGATCTTGCGGCTGCGCACGAGGCCCTGCAGGCCCTTGTAGAGCCGGGAGACGACGCCGTCCTTGTAGCCGTTGACGCCCTTCATGTCGATGCCGTCGAACGACGTCTTGACGCCGTACATCTCACTCTCACGCGACTGGTCGGCGATCTCGCCCGCGTGCAGGAGCGCCTTGGTAGGGATGCAGCCGCGGTGCAGGCAGGTCCCGCCGAGCTTGTCCTTCTCGATCAGCGCGACGTTCATGTCCAACTCGGCCGCTCTCAGCGCGCAGGCGTAGCCGCCGCTGCCGCCTCCGAGGATCACCAGGTCGAAGGGGTCAGCCACCAGATGCTCCTTTGCTATTCCTTCTCATGCGCTGTCCATCCTTCCACTGCTCGTCCACTGTCATTTGATTCGGCCATTTGACTCGGGGGCCATCTCATACGGTGGCGGCATGCGCTTGTCCTCGTTGTTCCGCCGGCAGCGGCCCGGAACGCTGCGTACGGCCGATAGAGCCGACGTGGACCACCTCAGCGAGTTCGCCCGATCGCGGCGCGGGGTCGAGGCGTTCGTCGAGCCTCGCACGACGGTGACCGATACAACGGTCGTGCTCGTCGCTCACGACGGTGAATGGACCCGCCGTCGAGTGGCGAGCGCTCGGGCGGCTCACGACCTCGCCGGCAAGCTGGGTATCCCCGCCTACGACGCGGCCGTGGTCGGCTACCCGTCGCGGATGCGGGAGTGGACCGCTCGACAGGCCCGAGCGACCGACGGCAGCAGCGCGGACGATTCCGGCTGAGGCACCAGCCTCGGCGAGGGGGGAGCGGTGAACCTTGTCGGCGGCACCCTGAAGATCCGGCCGGGGGAGGGTCGGGTCGTCGCCACCGTTGCGGGTGCCTTCGCGGCAGTCGAGGCCGGCCGCGGGCTTGGTGAGGTGAGCGTCCAGGCACTGGTTCTCGACAGTGCCGGGGCAGCGATCCTGCCGCCGCTCTACATCGCGCTCGGGCTGGTCGGTCTCGTCGCGACGCTGTCGTACGGCGCACTGATCGGACGCTTCCGTGGGGTGCTGTTTCCCGCGTCACTACTCATCATCGCCGCAGTCATCGGCGTCGAAGGGGGGGCCGTTCTCCTCGTTGGTGACGTGCGCTTGTTCGCTGTCGCCTGGGTGTCGGTGTTCACCGCCGGAGCGCTACTGACAACCGTGCTGTGGACCGTCGCCGGGCGGATCTTCGATACGCGGCAGGCCAAGCGGCTGTTCCCCCTGTGCACCGCGGCCACGATCGCCGGCGGGTTCCTCGGACTGCTCGCTGCTGGTCCACTGTCACAGCTGGTCGGCGTGGAGCCCCTGATCGTCGGCCAAGCACTGCTCACCCTGACGGGCGGACTCGCCTTGTGGCGGGTCCGGAGCCGGCTCGATGTCGCCCGCAGGCGCCGTGTCGACGAAGATCGCTCGCTTCGCGCCGGCGCGGCCTATGTCCGGCGTTCCCCGGTGATGCGCCTGGTGGCGATTGCCTACCTGCTGTTCGCCGTCCTGCTGTTCTCGATGGCCTTCCCGTTCTCCGCCGCGATGGCAGATGCCTTCCCCGACCGCGCCGACCTCGCGACGGCGCTCGGCCTCCTTGCCGCGGCCGTGACCGCCGTGTCGTTCCTCCTCGCCGCGCTCATCGCCAACCGCCTGTATGCGCGCTTCGGCGTAACCACCGTCGCGTTGCTGCTGCCGCTCGTCTATCTCGGCGGATTCGGCATTTGGCTGGTCGCGTTCACCACGGTCACCGCGATCGGGGTGAAGTTCGCACAGGAAGCCACCCAGCGTGGACTGTCCAACACCGTGTGGAGCGCCCTGTTCACTGTTGTCCCGTCCGCTCGTCGTGGCCAGGTCCTCGCCTTCATCGACGGCGTACCCGGCCAACTCGGCACTGTGCTCACCGGAGCGCTCCTCATCGGTGCCGCGGCCGTCGGCGTGGATGCGACATCGAGGCCGCTCTTCGCGCTCGGTGTTGCAGCCGCGGTCGCATGCCTGTGGACTGTGGTCCTTGTTCGCCGCCGCTATCCCGCTGCCCTGCTGGCCACGTTGCGGGAAGGGCCGGGGGAGCAGGTGCTCGAGGGCGGCCCGGGGCTCGCCGCACTCGCCCTTCACCCAGGAATGACGGCGCAGCTGCGGACTGCCTTGCAATCGGACCGTCCGAGTGACCGTCGGCTTGCGGTCGAGCTATCGAACCGGCTCGACGTGCGGGACGTGGTGATCGACGTGGTCCCTCTGGTCGACGATCCGGAGCCGAGCGTTCGTCGAGCGGCGCTTGCCACCGTGAGCCGGCATGGCAATCCCGCCACGTTTGATGCGATCGCCCCAGGAGCCATCGACCGGCTCGCGCTCGACGAGGATCCACAGATTCGTGCCGAGCTCGCCGTGGCACTGTGTCGGTGGCAGCGCATCGACGAGGGTCGCTCCATCACCGATGCGCTGCTCGGATCCGAGCAGGCCGACGACCGGGCCGCTGGGCTGCGTGTCGTCGCCGAGCTGCGTGGCAATCAGTGGAGCGAGCAGCTGATTGCAGCACTCGCCGCCGACGCTCCAACGGTGCGGACAGCCGCTTCGAACGCTCTGGTCAATCGACCCGAGCTGACGGCACATGTGCTCCGCACGTTGCTCTCAGGTCCCGAGGTAGCTCGCGATGCTGCCCTTTCAGCTCTCGATGGAGACGACCCCCAGGTACAGGACACGCTGGTGCCCTGGGCGCTGGACTCCGTCACGCGGGCAATGACGCTGCGCCAGCAGGCTGCAGATGTCTCCACGAGGGCGGGCGAGAGCGCCACGTTCCTCAGTGACCTCCTGCGCCGTCGCAGTGCGACGATGGAGAGCCGTCTGCTTCGGGTACTCGCCATCCTGGGAGCTCCCGAGGCCGTCGGCCCGATCCGCCGATGCCTGCACTCGGGCGACGCAGAGACCCGAGCTCAAGCGATCGAGGCGCTCGACGCTCTCGGCAACGGGCCACTCGCGCGGGCCGTGGTCCGCTTGATCGACAGCGAGCCAGGATCCGGCCCTGCGAGTGACGTCGAGACGACGTCGATTCTTCGCCGGCTGACCGAGTATCCCGATCTCTGGGTTCGCGCTCTTGCCCTTCGTACACTCAGCGAGGATGGCGCCGGAGGTGCTGCGATGCCTGACGGTCGCACCGTGTTGGACGACCTCGACAGGATGCTGCTGCTTCGCCGGGTCCCGCTGTTCTCGATGCTTGAGCCGGAGGACCTTCAGCGGGTCTCCGCGACAGCCGTGGAGCGGATGTACGCCGGCGGCGAGGCGCTGATGAATCAGGGAGACGTTGGCGACGAGCTCATCGTGATCGTCGAGGGAACCGTCGACGTCGTCCAGCAAGACGGGAACGGCTCGCGGCGATTCATCCGCAGCTACGGCGCCGGCGACCACATCGGCGAGCTGGCCGTCCTGCGCCAGGGGATACGGGTCGCGACTGTTCTCGCCGACGAGCGGGGTGCTCGAGGCCTCGTACTTAGCGGTCCCGGGGTGCAGGCGATCCTGCGCGAACGACCCGACGCCGCCATGGCCATGCTGGCAACGCTGGCCGAGCGGATCAGCACCCAATGACTGACGTCGGAACGCTGCCCACCGGAACGATCACGTTCCTCCGGTCGGACGTCGAGGGCTCCATGCGCCTCGTCCAGGAGCTCGGTTCTCGCTTCGACGAGCTCAATGCCCAGCACCAGGCACTGGTTCGTACCGCCTGCGCCGAGTACGGAGGTCAAGAGGTCCGCACCGAGGGAGACGCATTCTTCGTCGTCTTTTCCGATACTCACGACGCCGTGCGCGCTGCGGTGGCAATTCAGAAGTCGATTGCGACGCACGCGTGGCCGGCCGGCGTCACGCTTCGCGTCCGAATCGGGCTGCACGCTGGATCCGCGTACCGTGCCGGCGACGACTACGGCGGGCTGGAGGTCAACCGGGCCGCCCGGATCGCGGCTTCGGGGCACGGTGACCAGATCGTGATCTCAGATGCTGTGCGGGCGCTGGTCGAGGCGGATCTACCGTCCGGCGTTGCGATTCGCAATCTCGGCCGACACCGGTTCAAGGACCTTCGCCAGCCCGAGCAGCTGTTTCAGCTCGATGTCGAGGGGCTGCCGACGCAATTCCCGCAGCTGCGGACGGCGAGTGGTTCGGTGGGCAACCTGACGACGCGGCTCACGAGCTTCGTCGGTCGAGAAGAGGAGCTCGGAGCGCTCGAAGAGCTGCTCGAGCAAAACCGGCTGGTCACGCTCACCGGTCCGGGCGGCACCGGGAAGACGACCCTGGCTCTCGAGCTCGCTCGGAATGTCGCCCCGGACTTCCTCGACGGGGTGTGGCAGGTGAACCTGGCCAGCCTGTCCGAGCCCAGCGCCGTGCGGGCGACGATCGCTCGGACGCTGGGGCTCTACGACGGGCCGGTGGACTCCGCGGCAGCCCGACTCGACGCGTATCTCGCGGACCGCACCCTGCTGCTCGTGCTCGACAACTTCGAGCACCTGCTCGACGCGGGCCGGGAGGTGTCCGACCTGCTGTCCCGGTCGCCAGGATTGCGCGTCGTCGCGACCAGCCGGGCACGCCTGCGGCTTGCGGGTGAGCAAGAGTTCCCCGTGCCCCCGCTCCCGGTTGACAGTGCAGCGATCCAGCTGTTCCTCGATCGGGCTCGGGCCGCACGTCCTGCGCTACGCGGCACGCCGGAGGAAACGCAGCACATCGCCGGCATCTGTGTCGCGTTGGACGGTCTGCCACTGGGGATCGAGCTCGCGGCAGCGCGGGTGGTCACCCTGCCGTTGGGTGCGATCGCTGAGCGGCTGACGCGGCATCAGCCGTTGCCCGGACGTGGGTATCGCGATCTGCCGCAGCGGCACCAGACTCTCGACGACACCATCGACTGGAGCTACCACCTGCTGACACCAACGGCGCAGCACCTGCTCGCGCAGCTGTCGGTCTTCGTCGGTGGTTTCGATCTCGAGCAGGCGGAACAGATCGCCGGCGCCGACCTCCTCGACGACATCGTCTCGCTGTGCGAGCAGAGCCTGCTCGTGCCGGTCGATGCCGCAAACGGCATCCGCTATCGGATGCTCGAGACCATCCGTACGTATGCTGCCCGGCGGCTGGACGCAGCCAGGGAGACCGACACGCTTCGGGAGCGGCACGCGCAGGCGTACCTCGGTCTCGCTCAGCGCGCCGCTGCCCACTACCTACGCCACGATCAAGCCGAGTGGCTCGACCGGCTCGTCACGGACGATGCCAACCTCCGCGTTGCCATGCGCTGGGCTATCGAGACCGAGGACGCCGCGTACGGGATGCGCCTCGGGGGCGCGCTGTGGCGCTACTGGGTGACCACCGGCCGACTTGCCGAGGGTCGTGCGCTGATGACGCGCGTGATGGCGCTCGACGGCGCGGCGGAGCGTTCGGACGCCAGGATTCTCGGCCTGGATGCAGCGGGCAGCCTCGCCTACTGGGCGAGGGACCAGGAAGCCATGCGGGATCTTTACGACGAACAGCTAGCACTCGCGCGTTCCGTAGGCGATGCAGCAGCCCAGGCGAACGCGGCGTTCAACGTCGCGCACAGCCGCTTCCTGCTCAACGACCCGCCCGGCGCCCACGCGATGGCGAGCTTCGCGCGGGAGCGATACGTGGAGGTAGGCGACCCCGTAGGCGTGGCTCGGGCGGATTGGTCGCTGTGCGTGCAACGATTCGAGACGGAAGGCCCGCAGGCTTTGCGTCCCGCGTTCGTCGAGCTGCTGCATCGATTCCACGGCCTCGCCGACCCGGCCTATGAGGGCATGGTCGCCTTTGGCCTCGCGTGGGACGCGATCCGCTCGGGGGACGTCCGAGAGGCATCGCGATGGGGTCTGCGAGGAATGCTTGCGGATCGGCCCCTCCATGACGTGGCAAGCCAGACGATTGCGTTGCAGGAGTCGGGGCCAGTTCTGCTCGAGCTTGGCGACGCGGAGGGCGCCGCGACCGTCCTCGCTGCTTTTCAAACACTCAGCGATCGGTACGGCGTGCGCGCTCCCCTCGCCTTCGAGCGGATTCTCGGAGTCCGTCACATCGATGAGCGGATTGCTGACCAGCTTGGGCCGGAACGCACGGCCGCCGCGACGCAGCGGGGACGAGGCATGACGATCGATGGGGTCTTCGCGTACCTACTGCAGCGGTTGGATGCGCTCGGCATCGAACCCGCCGAGGCGTGAGTCCCAGAGAAGGACCCTAGAACGAGTGATGGACGGCCTCGACGTTGTTGCCGTCGAGATCGCGTAGGAAGACGCCGTAGTAGCCGGGGTGGTACTCCGGCCACACCCGTGGCTCGTGCAGGATCTCGGTGCCCATCTTCTGAGCCGCGGAGTGCACTGCGTCTACCGCCTCGCGCGACGGCGCGGTCAAGGCCAGGTGGACGGGTCGCACGCCGGGATCGACGAGCGGCCCGAGCCACAGCCGGGGGAAGCCGTCGGGCCCGCTGAGCCCGACAACCGTCCCGTCGTCGTGCGTCTGTCGCATCGCCTCCTGGATTCCGAGAGCAGCGAAGACGCTGAGGTAGAAGTTTGCTGCCGCGTCCACATCCTCGACTTGCAACGCGAGATGGTCGATCACGGCTCCGACCGTACGCCCAGCTTGCTCGGCCACCAGGCCCGGATGCCTAAGTCGAGCGTGACTGCGGGAACAAGCAGCGAACGAACTACCACGGTGTCCAAGAGGACGCCGACGGCCACGACGACACCGAGCTGGAGCATCGGCACCACCGGCAGCACAGCGAGTACGGCGAACGTGGCCGCAAGGACGAGTCCCGCGCTAGTGATGACGCCGCCGGTGACGACGAGCGCGCGCAGCACGCCGTTCCGTGCGTCGCCCGTACGGCTCACTTCTTCGCGGGCCCTGGTCATCAGGAAGATCGTGTAGTCCACGCCGAGGGCCACGAGGAAGAGGAATGCGAATAGCGGCAGGGGAAGGAAGGCCTGGCTGTACGCGTCATAACCCAGCACGTTGAGCAGCAGCGCGGAGGCGCCGAGCGCGGCGGCGTACGACAGCACCACGCTGAGCAGCAACACAATCGGCAGCACGATTGCACGCAGCAGCACCAGCAAGACAACGAGCACTACGCCGAGAATCAGCGGTATCACGACGCGTTGGTCTCGCTCAACCGCAGCTTCCGTGTCGAGTTCGATAGCCGTGGAGCCGCCGACGAGCGCGTCGGCGCCGTCGATGTCGCGCACGGCAGCACGCAGCCGCTGCACCGTTGCTTTCGCCGCATCGCTGTCAGTGGCGTCGGTAAGCACGGCGGACAGCTGAATCCATCCATCGGCTCCGCCCTGCGCCTCGACGGAGACGACGCCTGCCACGTCAGATGCCTCGTTCGCTGCTTCGCTCTCGAATCCCTGGCGAACCAGGATGTCTGCGGGGTCGCCGGATCCGCCGGGGAAGTGGGCTTCGAGCGCCTGCTGCCCGGTCACCGACTCGGGCGTCGAGGTGAACATGCCGCTCATCGGCAACCCGCTGGACAGCGTCGTGATGCCGAGAGCGAGTGCCGCCAAGCCCAGGGTGGTTCCGATCCACAACGCACGCGGTCTGCGGCCGACGAGTCGAGCAACGCGTTCCCAGGTGCGGTGCTGTGTTGCTTGCTCTGCAGGCTCAAAGCGCGGCGTGAACGGCCAGAACACCCACCGGCCGAGAATGACGAGCAGTGCCGGTAGGAGCGTGGTCATCGCGACGAAGGCGGTGGCAATGCCAACGGCAGCGACCGGGCCGAGGCTGCGGGTCGAGTTGAGGTCTGCTGCGAGCAGGCAGAGCATCCCGATCGCGACTGTTGTTGCCGACGCAAGGAGGGCGGGAAACGCACTGCGCAGCGCACGCCACATCGCGACGTACCGATCCTCGTGACGATGCAGCTCCTCGCGGTAGCGCGCGACGAGGAGGAGTGCGTAGTCCGTACCGACGCCGAAGACCAGCACCGTGAGGATGCCGATGCTCTGCGCGTTGACCACCAGTCCGACGCGATCGGCGAGCAGCCAGACGATGGCGTTGGTCAGCAGATTGGCTAGCCCGACGACGACCAGCGGGAGCAGCCACAGCACGGGACTTCGGTAGGTGAGCAGCAGCACAACAGTAACGACCACGACGGTCGCGATCAGCAGGGTCGACTCGACACCGTCGAACGCTGATTCGAGATCGGCCGAGGCGCCGGCGGGTCCGGTGACGAACACGTCCAATCCGGGCGGCGCACCTGGTTGCACGACGTCGCGCAACGCCTCGACATTCCCGGTCAGCGCCTCGTCGTCATCGGGAAGTGGGACGACGAGCAGCATCGCTTCACCATCCGGCGCTGGTGTCGGGGGTGGGATCGCGGCAACTGCCAGGGAACTGGCGGCCGAGACGTGCGCAGCTACGGTGGCACGGTCTCCATCCGTCAACCCGCCGGGCCGCTCGTACACGACCAACGCCGTCTCTGCGCCGGAGTTGCCGAAACCCTCGACGGTCTTCAGGACCCGCGTGGACTCTGCTCCGGCCGGCAACCAGGCTGAGGCTTCGTTGTTCTCGACCTCGCTCAGGCTGCCGGTGATCGCCGTACCTCCGACGACGAGCGCCAGCCATCCGACGATGATCAGCCAGGCGATTCCCCGCCGTGGAGTCGAGCGTTGTGTTGGTTGATTGGTGGCGGGTGGGCGTTCGTGTTGGATGTCGACTGTCATGCGGCCACGATCTCGGCGCGGGAGGGGTCCCGTCGTCCGCCGTGAGTCGCCAAGCGGGGTCGTCACACGGAGCAGGCTGGGGACCTCACGTACGACTGCGGTGGTAGTCAGGCGTCGACCGTGAGCGGATGACGCCACGCAGGTAAGCCGCCTACCGTGCGGCCGTGAGCATGTGGCGGTCGTGGGGCGACTCGGCAATGCCCCCGTGGGAGCGCTGGCACGGACCGGCGCCGGTCGTCGCGCTCTGGGTGTCCGCCGTCCAGCTGCTCGGCACGTACTTCGCCACGCACGACCAGACCGGCCCGACGCCGTTGGTGCCCTGGGGGATGGTCCTCCTCGCGGTCGGCGGTGTGTCACTAGCGTTCATGAATCGCAGTCCCATGGGCGTCCTGGTCGTCACCCAGATCGCCACGATCGCGTACTACGTTCTCGGCTTTCCCGTTGACGGGCCGGTGTTCCTCGCGCTCTTCGTCGCCCTCGTCAACGCTGTGCTCAAGGGGTACGGCCGGTGGCCCTGGATCCTCTACACCCTCGGGCTGCTGGTGCGCTTCGTCCTGATTTGGGTTGTCCAGGACGAGCTTCCGAGCCCGGGTGCGCAGCTGGGCCAGGCGGCGTGGGGATACCTATTCCTGGCCGGTGCTGCGCTGTTTCGCAATCGCTCCGATCACTTCGCCGAGGTACGCCGCCGCCAGGCCGAGAGCCGGCGGCGTGAGGTGAGCGAGGAGCGGCTGCGCATCGCGCGCGAGCTGCACGATGTCCTGGCGCACAACGTGTCGCTCATCAACGTGCAGGCGAGTACCGCGCTACACCTGATCGACGCCGAGCCAGAGCGTGCACGTACCGCGCTGGCCGCCATTAAGGAAGCCAGCCACGAGACGCTGCAAGAGCTACGCGCCACGGTCGGAGCGCTGCGGCAGGTCGACGAGGGCGCACCGCGCGCGCCGACGGCCGGTCTGGCCCGGGTGGACGAGCTGGTCCGGCAGACCGCGGACGCCGGACTGCGGGTGGATGTCGTTCGTCTCGGAGACCCTGGGCCGCTACCACCGCGCGTCGATCTCGCGGCCTACCGCATCGTGCAGGAGGCTCTCACCAACGTCCGACGCCATGCGGGTGTGGACGAGGCCTCTGTGACGCTGACGTACGGCCCGCGGGACCTGGGGATCGAGGTATCGGACGCGGGTGCGGGGAATGGTCAGGTCGACAGCAACGCGATGGAGGGCCATGGCCTGCAGGGGATGCGAGAACGAGCGGCAGCGCTTGGGGGAACGCTGCACGCCGGACCGCGCCCGCAGGGTGGATGGAGCGTGGTGAGCGTGCTCCCCGTGACCTCGGACTCATGACGCGCGTCCTGCTCGTCGACGACCAGGCACTGGTACGTGCGGGCTTTCGCGCGCTGCTGGATGCGGAGCCGGACATCGAGGTGGTTGGCGAAGCGGCCGACGGCGAGGCGGCGGTACGACTGGCGGGGAGCCTGGTGCCCGACGTCGTGCTCATGGACATTCGTATGCCCGGCATGGACGGTCTGGCAGCGACCGCGCAGATCGGCAGCGATGCGCGACTCGCAGCCGTACGCATCGTGGTCCTCACGACATTCGACCTCGATGAGTACGTGTTCGAGGCCCTGCGGGTCGGCGCCAGCGGGTTCCTCGTGAAGGACACCGAACCGGTGGATCTGCTGCACGCAGTTCGTGCGGTGGCGCGCGGCGACGCGTTGCTGTCCCCGGGGGTCACGCGTCGGTTGATTGCCGAATTCGCCACCCGCCTGCGTTCGCCGGGATCGGTACCAGGACTGGACTCGCTGACCGACCGGGAACGTGAGGTCGTCACGCTGGTCGGCGAGGGACTGTCGAACGACGAGATCGCGCGGCGGCTGTTCGTCAGCCCAGCGACCGCGAAGACGCACGTCAGCCGATCGATGATGAAGTTGGGTGCGCGGGATCGGGCACAGCTCGTGGTGTTCGCCTACGAGTGCGGGTTGGTTCGGCCGGGCTGGTTGTCCTGAGTCGTTGGCCCTATCAGTGGGGTCTGACAAGAATCTTCGCCCGCTGCTTCTTATCCACAGGAGAATCGTCAAGAATTGTTTTACCGGGCCTGCAGCAATTCCTCTGTGGACGGCTCCGGAATTGTCGGCGGCTGGTTCTACGCTTTTCTGTATGGCCGCCGATCTGGATGTGGGCACGTCGGTACTCGACCGGCTGCGCAGTCTGCACCGCGACATCGATTTCGTGCTGGCCGCCGATGTGAGCGCCGGGTCCTCGACGGAGTTGATCGAGGAGCTGCGGGAGCTGGAGCGGGCGGCCCGGCGGCTGCCCGCGGCGCGGTCGGCGCGCGTCGCGGAACTCGCCTCCCGCGGGGTCGCCGCCGAGCGCGGCTGCCGCTCCGATGCCGCGTTCCTGCGGCAGCTGCTGAACTGCTCCGCGGCGGAGGCCGGGTCGTGGCTGGCGCTAGGCGGACGAGCTGGTCCCGGGGCGGTCACTGTCGACCGGGGAGCTGCTCCCGCCGCGGCTGCCCGCGCTCGCTGCCGCGGTCGCGCACGGGTGAGGTCGGGCGCGGAGCAGGTGCGGCTGATTCGGCACACGATGCGCCGCATCCCGAACACCGTTGATCAGCCCACCCGGGACAAGGCCGAACACGACCTGGTCGCGCACGCGCGCACCCTCGACCCGGAGCAGCTCAAGCACGCGTGCGCGCGGATGCTGATGTGCCTGGACCCGGACGGATCCCTCGGTTCCACCGACGACGAGCGAGCGGCGGCAGCGCGGGTTCACGATCGGCCGGCAGGACCGGCACGGCATGTACCCCGTCACCGGCCTCCTCGACCCGGAGACCGGCGCCCTGCTGCGGGCCGCCCTCGAACCGCTCGCCGCGCCCAGGCACACCGCGCAGGAACGCGACATGCGGACCGTGTCGCAGCGGATGCACGACGCCGTCCGCGACGCCGCGAAACTCATGCTGAGCTCCGGTGACCTGCCATCGCAGGCCGGGGTGCCCACCACCCTGCTCATCACCGCGAAGCTCGACGACCTGGAACGCCGCACCGGGCACGTGACCACCGCCCACGGCGGCCTCATCCCCATCCGCGACGTGCTCCGCCTCGCGGCGAACGCCCGGCTGGTGCCGGCGGTGTTCGACACCGACGGCGAACCACTGTGGCTCGGCCACGCCCAGCGCCTCGCGTCCAAACCCCAACGACAGATCCTCACTGTCATGGACAAGGGCTGCGTCTACCCCGGCTGCGACGTGCCCGCCACCAGGTGTGAGGTCATGCACCTGCACCGACTGGGTCAACGGCGGACCCACCAACATCGACAACCTCGCCCTCGGCTGCGACTACCACCACCACCGCTTCGACGAATGGACACTGCAACGCCGCAACGGGCGGGTGTGGTGCACCCCACCGACGTGGGTCGACCCCGCCAAACGACCCAGAATCAACACGGTATTCCACGACCCCGAATTACCCATACCGCCACCCGAGTAATTCGCCACAGAATTCGTACCGCATGGAGCGTATGGCCGCGAGGCGGCGTACTGCACTGGATGTAGGCGAGATCGACCCTGCGGGGCGACGACGATGGGCGTTCGCGCGAGCAGGCTGGTTCCCGAGCGTCGGCACGAGAGCCGGCAGTGCACGAGGAGATGAGAACGCGATGAGTACCAGCGAACAGGAGGCGGGACCGCGGCGGGTACGTGCCGGCGATGCTGAACGGGAACGAGCGGTCGAGCAGCTGCGACGCCACCACGAGGAAGGACGGCTCGACAGCGGCGAGTTCACCGAGCGCATGGAGGTGGCGCTGGCGGCTCGCTGGGTCGACGAACTTCCGGGGTTGCTCACCGACCTTCCTGGTCTCGACCGGGTCGCGTCGACTGAGCCGCAGAGCCGCGCGCGAAAGGGCGCTCGTGACCGGCGCGGGCAGTGGCGTCCGTTCGCTCCCGTGGTTGCTGCGATCGTCGCGGTCGTGGTGGTGCTCGCAGTGATCGGATCGATCGGCGCTATCGCGAACGGGTTCTTCCCGTTCCCGCTGCTCTGGCTGCTGTTCGGGCTCTTCCTGTTCAAGCCGTGGTTCCGGCACCGGTTCCATCACGCGAGTCGCCAGCAGTAACTACAGGGTCAGCCGCCCGTCGGCGATGTCGCGGGCGAGCTGAACCAGGGTGCGAACGCCGGCGCCGGTCCCGCCCTTGGGGGTGTAGCCGTACGCCTCGCCCTCATTGAAAGATGGCCCGGCGATGTCGAGGTGGACCCAACGCAGCCCGTCCGGGACGAACTCGCGCAGGAACAGGCCAGCCACGAGCATCCCGCCAAAGCGTTCACCCATGTTGGCGATGTCGGCCACGTCGGTGTCCATCGACTTCCGCAGCTCATCCGGCAGCGGCATGGGCCACATCTGCTCTCCGGCCCGGGTCGCGGCGTCGTGGACTGAAGCGCGCACCGCGTCGTCGTTGGACATGATCGCCGAGGTACGGCTGCCCAGTGCGATGAGCTGCGCGCCGGTGAGCGTGGCAATGTCGACGAGCAAGTCCGGCTTCTCCTCGCTGGCTCGCACGATCGCGTCGGCGAGCACGAGCCGGCCCTCGGCGTCGGTGTTGAGCACCTCCACAGTGCGGCCGCCATACATGGTGAGCACGTCCGACGGTCGCTGCGCCGTGCCGGACGGCATGTTCTCGGCCAGCGGCGCCCACCCCGTGACGTTGACCGGGATGCCGAGCTGCGCGATGGCGACCATCGCGGCGACGACGGCGGCAGCGCCGCTCATGTCGGCTTTCATCCACTCCATGCCCTGGGACGTCTTCAGCGACAGGCCGCCAGAGTCGAACGTGATGCCCTTGCCGACGAGGGCGAGATGCTTGGTGGCCTTGCGCGGTCGGTACGCGATCCGGACCAGGCGCGGCGGGTTCGTCGAGCCCTGCCCGACACCGAGGATGCCGCCGTAGCCGCCGTCGGCGAGGGCGGATTCGTCGAGCACCTCCACGTCGAGGCCGACCTTGTGCTCGCGCGGCAGGCCGGCGGCAATGTCGGCGAACTCCACCGGATGCAGGTCAGACGCTGGCGTGTTGACCAGGTCCCGGGTGAGGCGTACCGCCGCAGCGACGGTCGTCGCGTCGTTGACGGCCGCCTTGACGGCCTTGTCCTTGGCGCTGGGGGTGAGCAGAACCAGCTGCTCGACACCGGGCTTGTGCTCGGGCTGCGAGGCGACGCGGTAGCGGTGGAAGGTGTACGACCCGAACAGCGCGCCCTCGGCGACCGCCCCCGCCTGCGCGGCGCTGCTGGCGGGCAGCGCCAACCCCACCGAAGCCGTCCCCGCTAACGCCCGAACGGCTGCGCCCGCGGCGCGGCGCAGCGCCTCGAGATGAGCGGGATCGTCGGCGTCGTCCGATGCTGGCCCGAGTCCGACCACGACCACGACATCTGCGCGCAGCGCACCCAGGGTGGCGACCTTCGTCACGCCGCCGACCGTGCCGGTGCCGCCGAGGGCGGCCACCGTGCTGGCGAGGCGGCCACGCAGTGCCTTGTCGACGGCTCGCGCCTCGCTGCTGAGGACGAGATCGCCCGTGCCGTTGGAGCCGCGAGTGCCGGCTCCCGGTCGTACGCCGACGACGAGCGCATCCAGGGCGGCCTTAGCGGCGTCGGTCTTGCTCAGGCGAATTGTGATCAATGAAGGGTCCTGTCATCGGCTCTAGTAACCGGCCGATGCTAGCGTCGGTCTGCGTGACGTTCGCTCCTGCAGCCGGGCTCCGGCACAGCCCTCTGTACGAGCGGCACGCAGCACTCGGGGCGAAGCTCGCCGACTTCGGCGGGTGGGAGATGCCCATCGAGTACCCGGGTGGCGGCGTCATCAAGGAACACACCGCGGTCCGTACGGCTGTGGGCATCTTCGACGTCAGCCATCTCGGCAAGGCGGCGATTCGCGGCGAAGGTGCCGCGGCGTTCGTCCAGGAGACGTTGAGCAACGACCTGGACCGCATCCACCCGGGCAAGGCGCAGTACACGCTCTGCATCGACGATGCGTCCGGTGGCGTCGTCGACGACCTGATTGCCTACCTGCGTGGCAGCGACGACGTGTTACTCGTGCCCAATGCCGCCAATGCCGTCGGCGTCATCCAGCGGCTGCGTGACGCCGCTCCAGCGTCGGTCGAGGTCGTCGACGAGCACGAGGCGTACGGCGTGCTCGCGGTGCAGGGTCCGAACAGCGCTCAGCTCCTCGCTGACGTGGGCATCAGCACCGGACACGACTACATGTCCTTTGTGGAAACCAGCTGGCAGGACCGCGACGTCGTCGTCTGCCGAACCGGCTACACCGGTGAGCACGGCTACGAGCTGCTGCCTCGGTGGGACGACACGGGGGACCTGTGGGACGCGTTGCTCGAGGCCGGGCAGGCGTACGGCGGCCTGCCGTGTGGCCTCGGTGCCCGCGACACGCTGCGTACCGAGATGGGGTACCCGCTTCACGGGCAGGACCTCACTCTCGACATCACCCCGGTCCAGGCCCGACTCGGCTGGGCCGTTGGCTGGAAGAAGCCTGCGTTCTGGGGACGCGACGTCCTCGTCGCTGAGCGGGAAGCCGGGCCGCGGCGATTGCTGCGCGGACTAGAAGCCACGGATCGGGGTATCCCTCGACCGCACATGCAGGTACGCGGCAGCGACGGCGCGTCCGTGGGCGAGGTCACCAGCGGCACCTTCTCGCCGACGCGGCGCATCGGGATCGGCCTTGCCCTCCTGGCGTCGGACGTGAGCGAGGGAGATGTCGTCTCCGTCGACGTGCGCGGTCGCACGTCTGCCATGCGCGTCGTCAAGCCACCGTTCGTTCAACCCTCTGCTGCGAGCTGATGAGTTCTTCCTCCTCGATCCCGTCCGAACCCCATCCCACCGACGACAAGCCCAGCCCCGCGCTGGACTGGCGGTCCATCGCGGGTGGTGCTGGGGCGGCGTCAATCGTCGCCTACGCAACCTCACGACTCGGTGTCGCCGGCACGATCACCGGCGCGGCCATCATGTCGATCGTCGCTGCGGTGACGTCGACGTACATCGCGCGGGCCGCTCACCAAACCGAGCGGCAGGTCCGGAAGGTGACTCAGCAGATGAGTGCCGCCGCGTCTGCGCACGCACCTACCGCGGCGGAGACGCACACATCTGAACCGGATGAGGCGCTGCCGCATCCGGAGCCAGTGCCCACACCAGAGACCGATAGCGACAACGAGGCCGAGCTTGAGACCAATGGCCAGGGCTGGCCCTGGCGCAGGATGGCCATCCTCGCCGGTGTGCTCTTCGCCGCGACGATCGCCGTCGTCTACTTCGTCGGCATCGCCAGCAATGCGGAGCAGCCGCTTGCCCCGCGCGAGTCCGCACCGCAACCTGCCGCCACGGATCAGACCGACCAGCAACCGGCTCCCACGGATGACGGGGCGCCAACGCCGAGCCCAAGCGCATCGGCCACGTCGACCGCCACGTCAAGCCCGACGTCCTCGGCCACCACGACGAGGACGCCCACCGATCCCCCCGGCACCCCCTCACCGACGAGCGGAGGATGAGCATGCGTCCTCTCGTCGGCATCACCGCCTACGCCGAGAAGGCCCGCTGGGGTGTCTGGGGCGACGTCCCCGCCGTGCTGCTGCCGGAGCGGTACGTCGCGCATGTGTCGGCCGCGGGCGGCATCCCCGTCCTGCTGCCGCCGCAGCCCGCTCCTGAGCTCGCCGATCGCCTCGACGCGCTCATCCTCGCCGGTGGGGCGGATATCGATCCGCGGCGGTATGGCGAGCAGCACGAGACGGGGCTGGAAGCGCTGCGCCCGGACCGGGACGAGGCGGAGCTGGCCCTCCTCGACGCTGCGGTCGAGCGCGATCTTCCGACGCTCGGGATCTGCCGCGGCATGCAGCTGCTCTGCGTGGCCCACGGGGGAACGCTGATCCAGCACCTTCCCGACGTCGTCGGTCATGACAAGCATCGCGCGGTCGTGGGGGAGTACTCCTATCACGATGTGTCGACCGACCCGGGCAGCCGGCTTGCCGGCATCCTCGGTCGGGACGCAAACGTGCTCTCATACCACCATCAGGGAATCAAATCGTCGGGTCGGCTCACGCCATCTGCGTGGGCCTTCGACGGCACGATCGAAGGTGTGGAGGATCCACACCGACGTTTCCTCGTCGGTGTGCTCTGGCATCCCGAGGCCGGTACCGACGGGCGGCTGTTCCAGAGCCTGGTGGCCGCGGCATCGAACGGCCTGGAGAACCGCGTGTCGCAGGTTGCGCACGCGCCGTAGGAGGGAAACCCTCAGACAGCCATGGAGAGACAGCCATTGCCCACGGGCAACGACCAGACCGCAATCATCCCCCAACTCGGCGAGGACCACTTCGACGTGGTCATGCGCGGGTACGACCGACGCCAGGTCGACGAGCGCGTCGCGCGGCTGCGCAGCCGCGCTCAGGAGCTCGAGAGACGGCTGGAAGCAGCGCAAACCGACGCCTCCGATGCGTGGCGCGAGGTGGAGAGCTTCCGGCAGTCGGCCACCCACGCGGCGCCCACCGCACAGCAGCTCGGCGACCGCATCACCGGCCTCCTGCGGCTTGCCGACGAGGAGGCGACCGCTCGTCGGTCCGCCGCCAAGGTCGACGCCGACCGTCTCACCAAGGAGGCGGAGGAGCGGACCAAGCAGGCCCTGAGCGAGGCCGAGGAGCGGGCGCGCAAGATCCTGACTGAGGCGGAAGAGAAGTCTCGGCGAAGCGACATCGACGCCCGGCGTCGCATCGACAGTCTCGAGCGGCACCACACCGACCTCGTGCAGCGGATGACCCGGATGCGCGACGTCCTCGTCGATCTCCTCGGGCAGGAGCGGGCGGCGAGCGAGGCCGCGAAGCCCGCTCCAGGTTCCGCGCCGGCGGGACAGCCGGGCACACCGGGTGGCAAGGCGGAAGAGTCGGTCCGGATCGTTGCCGCGCAATCGTCACCAGCGCCCGCCACGAACGGCCCCGCCGAGCCGGTGCAGCCCGGCGCCGAGGGACCGGCCCGACCGAACGGTCGCGACGAGCCGCAGCGGCCCGCTCAGGGCGGACCACCGCGACCTCAACCGCCGACGACTCAGCCAGCAACGAGCCAGCCATCAACGAGTCAGCCATCAACTCAGGGACCGATTACTCAGGGGCAGAGCGGGCAACGTCGTAGCTAGAGCCGCACCCCGGGGAGAAGGCGAGCCCACCGTGGCCGAGCAGACCCGCTCCGCATCCGTCGATGCCCCCGCCGAGCAGCTGTTCGACTACCTGTCCGACATCGAGAACCTGCCGCGCTACTTCGACTCGATGACGTCCGCAGAGCCTGCCGGAGGCGACGCGGTACGGACGACGGCCAATGTCGACGGTCAGAAAGTGGAAGGCGAGGCGTGGTTCCGCGTCGACGATGACGCTCGCCACATCGAGTGGGGATCCGAGGGACCGAACGACTACTCGGGCTGGCTGCGCGTCGCCAACGGCGACGATGGCGGCTCGACGGTCGAGGTGCACGTGTCGACCGGGCGGGCGGCCAACGGCGACGTCGATGAGGGCCTCGAGCAGACGTTGGACAACATCAAGCGGCTCGTGGAGGAGCAGAGCGCGGCCTGAACCCCGGGCCCTGCTCTCCGTTGCCGTCAGCCCAGGTCGAGGCGGTCGAGCCAGAGGTCGAGTAGCTCTCGCGACCCCAGCACGTCCACCTGCGAGTGGTCGACCGACCGGCGGCGATAGATCACGGCGAGCACATCGGTAAGTGGGCCGCGCAGGGCGACCGCCGCTTTCTCGTAACTGCGCCGCCAGGTCAGACCGTCGGAACCGGACTCGATGAACCACTCGGCCGCGAGGTCAGGATCGGTGTCGGCGGCGTGTAGGCGAAGGCTCGCCGCTGAACCATGCAGTCGATCGAGCGCCGGCCCGTGGTCCGGACGCGGACTAGCGACGTTCTCGAGTAGCTCGTACCGTCGCGTCGACCGCGAAGGTGGTTCCGCCCTGCATCTGCAGCGGTTCGTGCGGATGGTGGGTGAGGACGAAGACGGGCACGGAAACGGCGGGTCGTCACCCCACCAGCCCGTCCACGACTCATCCCATGGGCCTGGGCCTCCGCCGAACATCCCCCGATCCATGATCTCGGCACCGAAGGTGTCCATCGCCTCGGCGAGCACGTCGGCGTCCTGGTTCCGCGTCCCTCCTGGCATGTTGTGCCGTTCGTGGAAGCTCTCCAGGTCGTACGCCCACTCGTGCATACGTTCGCCACCGTCGCCCAGCGGCGCCTCGGTGCGCGGGTTGGGTCCGGCGACGAACCCATCGAGAGACATGCTGATGTCGAACGTGAGCTGTGACATGTCGATCATCAGGTGGCGTCAGGTTGCCTTAAGTGGAATTGCCCACCGACGCATGCTCGGTCGGTGCATCTGATGCTTCTGATGAAGCCGGCTGTCCGTGCACATACCGGTCCGACAGCACGCGGTAGTACTTCGATCGCAACGCGACCAAGGACAGGACGAGCCCGATCACGCCAGTGATCGTGAAGACCAGCGCGATGCCTCGATCGGGTCCGGTGCCGAACCAGTCGCCAATCAGCTCGACTCCCGAACCCGTGGTCATGAAGGGGATGAAAACGAACTGTGCGATCGGGCTGATGAGGAACGCCGTCAGCGGTGAGGCGGAGAGCTCGACGCTCTGCGCGAACCCGAAGACGCGTCCCTGCCGCTCGAACGGCACCACCTTCTGCAGCACTGTTTGCTCGGCCGCTTCGATAAGGGGGATGACGCAGAGGTAGACGAAGATGCCCACCGTGAGCAGCACAATCGACGAGCGCAAGGAAAACGTGCACGAAATCAGCCAGATCACGACGTTCGCAAGCAGCAGCGAACGCAGCGGGTTCGCACCGAGACCTCGCCGAGCGATCACCAGACCACCCACGATGAAGCCGGTGCTGAGAAATCCCCAGAGCAGCCCCCAGACCTCGACGGACACCAGCGACAAGCCGTAGGCGTCCAGCAGCGCCATGTACACGCCACCGAGGAGGTTGTTGATGGCGCTGAATGCGATGAGGGCGAACAAGCCGGGGATGGCGCCGATGACAGCGAGCGTCCCGCGAATGTCGATGCGCGGGCCGCTGCCGTCGTCGCTCGCAGCGACGCGGTCCTCGGGCATGCGTACCAGCGCCAGGTGCACGATGGACGCTGCCGTGACAACGATCGCGAGGATGAGCACGTACAGCATCCCGGACAGCCCGACGAGGATCCCGCTGATGACGGACGTCACGAGGAACGAGATCCCGGATGCCGTACCCACCAGTCCATTGGCTCTATCGCGACGCTCCTCGGGGATCAGCAGCGTGACCGCGGTGGTCATGGCAATGGTGCGGATATTGCCGACGATGACGCCGGCCATGAGGAGCAGCGTGAACACCCACAGCGTCGGGCTCGCCGGATCGGCGAACGCGGCCCCGCCGACAACGACGTAGATCGCTAGGCAGATGCCGTACAGCACGAGTGACACCGCACTGGAGACGACCATCGCCACCTTCTTGCGGTGGTGATCGACCAGGCTGCCGAACCACAGTCCGGACAGTGCCGTGAAGGCGAGGTAGATGCCCGCGATGACGCCGGTGGCGAAGACAGATCGCGTTTCGAGGTAGACGAAGAACGTGATGGCGAACCACACGGTGAAGTTGATGACCGACACCAGCAGCGTGTTGGCCAGCAGGTGAAAGAACGTTCGCCCCATGCGGTGTCGGTGCTCAGCTGTCCTGTATTACGGCGAGGATGTTGCCGGCAGGATCGGTGAACCATGCGATGGGTGGCCCCTCGTCCCCGCGGGCGATCCCCTTCTCGTCCTGCTCGAAGCCGTCGTATCTCACAAAGCTGACTCCGCGCTCAGTCAAGGTGTCGACCACCTGCTCGATGTCGTCGACAGGGAAATTGAGGATCGTGTACGTCGCCGGCGCGTGATCCGGCTTGGGATAAACCATGACGTCCCGACCGTCGGCGATCTGAAGACGCAGCAAGCCCATCTCCTCGACGTCGAAGACCGTCAGTCCAAGTGTCTGTCCGTAGAACGTCTTGGCCTGTTCCAGATCCGGTACGGCGAAACTGCTGAAACCCGCGGTGTTGCCGAGCATGTCGTGTCCTCTCGTGTAGCCGATGACGGTGACAGGGAGTCTGGTACGCCCCGACGACATCCTGACCGTCGGTCCACGCTGAACTCATCGGTTGCTGGTGAACTATCCCGTCGCCATCACCAGAAGAGCCAGCGTCGTCGTGAGCTCAATGGCTGCACCAATCACGTCGCCGGTGATGCCGCCGAGTCGTTGCCTGCAACGCCGGACAAGGAGGGCCGCAGCACCTAGCGCGAGGAGTAGGGCGACCAGTCCCACCCAGCCCACCGCGAGGAGAGCTCCGCCAGCAACGACGAGTGCAGTGAGCACGATCAGTGGCCAGGAGGCGGTGCCAGCAACGAGGGCTCCCAGGCCGTCAGTGCGTGCGGCGGGCACGCCTCTGGCACAGCACACCAGAATGCTGAGCCGCCCAATGACGACGGCGACCAGAAGCGCCTGCCAGGACGCTTCGGCCAGCGACGTCACCTGGATGAGCAGCACGAGGATGAGGGCGGTGACCCCGAACGGCCCGATGTCCGACGCGCGCATCACGGCGAGCGCACGGTCAGCTGGTCGCCGTGAACCGAGGCCATCCGCGGTGTCGGCGAGTCCGTCGAGGTGCAGGCCGCGGGTCAGGGCCGCCAGGCTGGCGAGGGCGAGTGCGGCCGCTGTCGGCGAGGAGAGGCCAAGTCGCTCAGCCAGCAGGAGAACGACGCTGCCCGCAGCACCGAGTGCTGCACCCACGGGGACGAACCACCACAGGGCCCGCTTGGCTACCTCGCGGTCGACGGCACCGACGTCACCTACGGGTACCGCGGTCAGCAGCCCGACGGCCAGCCGAAGCGCCGCCGTCATGCTGGCGCTACGCCCGCCTCGTCCAGCGTCGCCATCTCGCGGAGCGTGGCACCTGCTGCAGCGAGAACGGGCAGCGCGACCAGAGCGCCGGTGCCCTCGCCCAGCCGCATGCCGTAGTCGACGACGGGTTCGAGGCCCAGCCGCAGGAGCGCGATGGAGTGCGCGGGCTCGGGCGAGCGGTGCCCGGCAAGCCACCAGCGAGCCGCGCCGGGTGCGATCCGGTGAGCGACCAGGGCTGCGGCACCGGAGACGACACCGTCGAGGACGACGGGCGTGCGCCGGACCGATGCCTGCACCAGCGCCCCGGCCATCGCAGCGATGTCGGCGCCGCCCGCGACGCTGAGCACGCGGACCGGATCACCGAGGTGGGGGCGAGTTCGGCGCAGTGCGTCGCGGACCACGGCGGCCTTGCGCATCCAGCCGTCGTCGTCGATACCGGTGCCGCGACCGACGACGCTGGCGGCGTCGCTCGACGTGAGCGCGGCGACCAGGACCGCCGCGATCGTGGTATTGCCGATCCCCATGTCGCCGGTGAGGAGCAGGTCGGCGCCCGCGTCCACCTCGTCGTCGACGACGGCCCTCCCTGCCTGGATCGCCGCTGTCGCTTCGTCGTACGACAGCGCGTCCTCCACGTCGATGCGCCCGGACCCGCGCCGTATCTTCCACCGGGTTAGATCAGCAGGCAGATCGTCGAGGTCGGCGTCGACGGACAGGTCGAGCACGCGGACGGTCGCGCCGGCGAGCTGCGCCAGAACATTCACGGCAGCCCCACCGGCGACGAAGGTCCGCACCATGGCCGCGGTGACCTCGGCGGGATAGGCCGATACGCCTGCTGTCGCGACGCCGTGGTCGCCGGCGAAGATCAGCACGCGCGGGCGCGCGAACGGGCGTGGTGGGCAGGCATCCTGCACTCCGGCCAGCCAGATCGACAGGTCCTCGAGTCGGCCGAGCGCGCCAGCAGGCTTGGCGAGCAGCGCTTGCCGCTGCTTGGCGTCGGCGCGCGCCTGCTGCGAGGGAAGGGGAACGAGCTTCGCGACGTCGCCGAGGTCGAGCGGTTCCGTCACAGCCGCATGACCCTACCCGCGACCAGCAGCGCCACCTCGTCGGATTCGGCGGCGATGCGCGCGTTGAGCCGACCCAGCTCGTCGCGGAAACGTCGCCCAGACTCGGTGGCGGGCACGACGCCGCTTCCGACCTCGTTGCTCACGGCGATCACGTTCGCCGTCGTCGCGCGCCAGGCGTCGATGAGGTCGTCGATACGGTCCTGCAGATCAGGCGCGTCGAGGTAGGCGCCGAGCCACAGCGTGAGGCAGTCGACGAGGACTGGCCCGGTGGCCTCTCGAAGCAGTGCTGCCAGCTCGACCGTCTCAATGGTCGTCCACTGCGGCGGCCGGCGGGCGCGGTGCGTGGTGACGCGTGCCACCCACTCCTCGTCCGCGGGATCGACAATGCTCGTGGCGACGTAGGTGACCTTCGGTTCGGCGGCGAAGCGTCGTTCCGCCTCGACCGACTTCCCCGATCGTGCTCCACCCAGGAGGAGCACCCGTCGGGGCGGTTTCTCGTCGGGCTCGCGCTGCCCCGCCTGCAGCACAGCGCCGTCCGGCACCACCCGAGCCCCCCATACGGACAATCGACGCGACAGTTCTTGCGTCGGCGGGTTGCGATGTCCGAGGTGAATGGCGACGACGTCGGTGGCGGGCGTGATCGCACCGCTCCGGCGCAGTTCGGCCAACGTGCTCGGGAACGTCGTCAGGTCGAGGTGCCCCGTCGCATGCTCGGTCCAGTCGCCGCAGGTCTCCTCGAGCAGAACAGCGTCGTACGCCGCGTTCCGCGTGGCCTCGACGGCCGCGTCGGGCAAGGGCCCGGTGTCGGTGGCGTAGAGAATCCGCGCATTGTCGTGGGCAACGTCGTAGAGGACGGCATCGCGTTCATGGGCCGCGGGCAGGACGCGCACGTCGTATCCGGCTGCGTCGAGGCGGTCGCCGGCTCGTACGGGCCGAAGCCGTACCGGACCGTCGGGGCCGATCCAGTCCTGGCACGCCGTCAGCGCCGACGTGGGGCCGATCAGATCGAGCTGATCGGTCGCACCCGCCCAATGTCGCCATAGCAGCGCGGCCGGTCCGGTGTGATCGGGATGGTCATGCGTGAGCAGGATTGCCCGCACGTCGCTCAGCGAGCGTCCGAACCGTTGGGCTGCGCGTGGCGCCTCTGGCCCGCAGTCGAGCATCAGCCGGCCGTCGACGAGAACGGCGGTCTGCCCACGAATCTCTCCCGTCCGGCGGGCGGCCACGCACGACGCGCACGTGCAGAACGGATTCGGCCAGCCGTCCGCACTGCCGGTTCCGAGCAGTACCAGCTCCATTAGCGTTGGCTCCCATGGTGTGGACGTGGCGGTACGAGGACGGCAACGGCAATCCTGTCGATCGGCCGGGCGCACCGCGCGAAGACTTTCCCACGCAGGCGGATGCCGAGTCGTGGCTCGGCGAGACCTGGCGCGACCTGCTGGCCAGCGGGGTCGACCAGGTGACGCTGCTGGACGGTGACCGCGTTGTCTACTCCGGGATGAGCCTGCACCCGGCGGACTGAAGCCGGCCAGAGGGAGACCAGCGCGTCAACTGGTTCCGCTTGTACACGACACGCCGAACGATGCCGTACGCGAGGAACCAGGCAATGACCCGCGGCGATCAGGGTCCAACGTCCGGGACTTTCTCGGGCTGCTGCCCCGACGACGATCAGGGACGACGCTTCGGGCTCACGGTCTTGGCTGCGTCGCGCTCGACCACCGGGTCGAGGATCTCGTCGATGCGCTTCAGCAGGTCGGCGTCCAGTTTCTTGCCGGCAGCGCCGGCGTTGTCGACGACCTGCTCCGGACGGCTGGCGCCGATGATGGCCGCGGAGACGTTGTCGTTCTGCAGCACCCATGCGGTGGCGAGCTGAGCCATGGACAGACCGGCGTCGTCGGCGATCGGCTGCAGTCGCTGCACACGAGTGAGTACGTCGTCGGTGAGGTAGCGGCGAATCATGTTGGCACCGCCCTTGTCGTCGGTCGCTCGCGACCCAGCAGGTGGCTGCTCACCCGGTCGGTACTTCCCGGTGAGGATGCCCTGAGCGATAGGGGAGAACACGATTTGCCCGACCCCGAGCTCCTCAGACGTCGGGACGACGCGGCTCTCGATGACGCGCCACAGCATCGAGTACTGAGGCTGGTTCGACACCAGCGAGACACCGAGCTGCCGAGCGAGGTCCACGCCGGCACGGATCTGGTCGGCGGTCCACTCCGAGACACCGACGTACAGCGCTTTGCCCGCACGGACGACGTCGGCGAACGCCTGCATCGTCTCCTCGAGCGGCGTCTCGTTGTCGTATCGATGCGCCTGGTAGACGTCGACGTACTCCATCTGGAGCCGGCGCAGCGAGGCGTCGATTGATTCCAGGATGTGCTTGCGCGACAGACCGCGGTCGTTCTTGCCCGGACCCATCGACCAGAAGACCTTGGTGAGGACCTCCAGGCCCTCGCGCCGCTCGCCCTGCAGCGTGCGACCGAGGACCTCCTCAGCGCGACCACCGGCGTAGACGTCGGCGGTGTCGAACGTGGTGATGCCCGCGTCGAGGGCGGCGCGTACGCAAGCTTGCGCCGCGTCCTCCTCCACTTGCGAGCCGTGGGTCAGCCAGTTGCCATATGCGATCTCGCTGACGATGAGCCCGCTGTCGCCGAGGTGTCGAAACTCCATGCCTCAACCCTAGGTGCGCAGCGTCGATCCCTCAGATCGTGGCGCCGGGCTTCACCTGAGGCTTGGGAAGGCGCAGCCGGCGCAGCTGCATGCTGCGCAACAGCGCATACGACGTCGTGCCCTTGGTTTGCTCGTCGGGGAAACGCTGCTCGACCGTCTTGCGCAGGCCGCGAGCGAGGAGGAACGAATCGACGATGACCACGGCAAGCAGCACCAGCCAGAGCAGGATGCCGATGCTGTAGACGACCTCGTTGCGTACGAACGTGGCGAGCAGGACGACGAGCGCGACCGGCAGGAAGAACTCCGCTGCGCTGCGTCGGGAGTCCACATAGTTGCGCGCCAACCGCCGGACCGGCCCACGATCACGGGCCGGCAGGTTCTTCTCCTCGCCCGTCAGCAGCGCCTGTCGCGAGGCCATCCGCTCCTGCCGGGCACGCTCACGGGTGCGGCGGTACGCCTCCTTGCGATCCTTCGGCGCGCGGACAGCCTGGCGGCGCTGTTGCTCCGCGTCGCGACGCTTCGGGGTGGGCCGTCCCTTGCCGACCTCGGGGGTCTCCCCGACGTCCATCGGGGTCGCAGTCTCGGTGCTGCTCGAGCGCCGGCGGAGGAGGGGACGGATCACGCCATCAGGATAAGGGCCGGATCCGGGGCGCGGGCCCTCGCCGAGGCTGCGACGGCGCCCTAGGGTGGGGGACCGGGATTGATTCCTGCGCCTGAACCACGGCCACACATATGAAGGAGGCGGCCGCAGCCCATGGGTGTCATGAAGCGGATGTCCATGATCTTCCGTAGCAAGGCGAACCGCGTCCTCGACAAGGCCGAGGATCCGCGCGAGACGCTCGACTACTCCTATCAAAAGCAGCTAGAGCTGCTCCAAAAGGTCCGCCGCGGCGTCGCCGACGTCGCCACCTCCCGCAAGCGCATCGAGCTCCAACTGCAGCAACTGCAGGCGCAGTCCGACAAGCTCGAGGATCAGGGTCGCAAAGCGCTGGCGGTCGGCCGTGAGGACCTTGCACGCGAAGCGCTGACGCGTCGCTCCGGTGTCCAGCAGCAGATGCAGGACCTGCAGACGCAGTACGTCTCCCTGCAGGGCGAGGAGGAGAAGCTGACGCTCGCCTCGCAGCGCCTCCAGGCCAAGGTGGACGCCTTCCGCACCCGCAAGGAGACGATCAAGGCCACGTACACCGCCGCCGAGGCGCAGACCCGCATCGGCGAGGCGTTCTCCGGCATCTCCGAGGAGATGAGCGACGTCGGGCTGGCGATGCAACGGGCGGAGGAGAAGACCCAGACGCTGCAGGCACGCGCAGGTGCGATCGACGAACTGCTCGCCTCCGGGGCGCTCGACGACCCGACCGGCATGGCGAAGGACGACATCACTGCCGAGCTCGACCGGCTGTCGTCCACGCAGGACGTCGAGCTGGAACTGCGCCGCCTGAAGGGCGAGCTGCCCTCCGGCGCATCCGCGGCTGAGCTCGAAGCGGGCACGAGTGTCACCACGCCGACGGAGGCAACGGCGACCCCCATCCCGGCGGAACCTATGGAGCCGGCCGCACCGCGGCAGCCCGAGCGGCAGGGAGATGCAACGTGATCGTCCGCATTCTCGGTGAGGGCCAGTTCGAGGTCGGCGACGACGGCGTGGCCGACCTCAACCGACTCGACCAGGACCTCCAACGCGCGCTCGACGGCGACGACGACGCGGCATTCCGGTCGGCGCTGTCTGCGCTCTTAGCGAAGGTGCGCGAGTCGGGCATTCCGCTGGCGCTTGACGCGTTGGAACCATCAGACCTGATCCTTCCGGCTGAGGACGCCCACGTCGACGAGGTACGCGACATGCTCGGCAACGAGGGCCTGATCCCTGGGTAATTCCGTGGTTCAACTCAGCTGACTGAGCAACGAAAGGAAGCTCCCGACACCGCGATGGCCCACTCTCGCTACGCCCCCGATCGTGGCTTGTCGGCCCGTATGGGCCTCACCATGTTCCTGCTCGGGTTGCTCTACATCGTTTTGTTCGTCGTCATCGGCTGGGCGCTCGGCGGTACCAGCAGCGCCTGGGTCATTGCGCTCGTGGTGTCTGCGGCCGCCCTGTGGGCGCAGTGGTTCTTCTCCGATCGGCTGGCGCTGTACTCCATGCGCGGGCGGATCGTCACCCCGCAGGAAGCACCACAGCTGCACGCGATCGTCGACCGGCTGTGTGCGCTGGCCGACATGCCGAAGCCGCAGGTCGCGATCGCCGACGTCGACATCCCCAACGCCTTCGCCACCGGACGGTCGCCGAAGCGCGCAGTCGTCTGCGCCACCACCGGGCTCATGCGTCGCCTCGACGACCGTGAGCTCGAAGGCGTCCTCTCTCACGAGCTGTCGCACGTCGCCCACCGTGACGTCACGGTCATGACCATCGCGTCGTTCGTCGGTGTGCTTGCCGGTTTCCTCACCCGGATCGGGATCTTCTCGGGTATGGGTGGCGGCCGCGACCGCGACAGCAATGCGGCAGTCGTCCTTCTGGTCGTGACGCTGGTCAGCGTGCTCGTCTATGCCGTCAGCTTCCTGCTCATCCGCGTGCTGTCCCGCTATCGCGAGCTGTCCGCAGACCGTACTGGCGCCTTGCTCACCGGGCAGCCGTCGGCGCTGGCGAGCGCACTGGTCAAGATCAACGGTGACATGGGTCGCATCCCCACCCGCGACCTGCGGCAGGCCGAGGCCTTCAACGCGTTCTTCTTCGCCCCCGCCATTGCCAAGGGAACCAGCCTCTCCTCGCTGTTCTCGACGCACCCGCCGCTGGAGCAGCGGCTCGCACAGCTGAACCGCATCTCGGCGCAGCTCGGGCGCGCGGCCGGCTAGGCGTCTGATCGTTCGATGGGCATCCTCGACTCGCTGCTCGGCCGGACCAAGCCGGTGCAGCCCAACCTCGATGCGTTGTTCGCCGTGCCCAATGCGGCGATCACGCTCGAGGTAGGCGCAGATCTGCGGCCTACGGGCGTCGGATCGGTCTGCTTCCGCGCGGCGGAGGGTGGCGCCTTCACCCAGCTGCAAGCCGAGATCCAGAGCTTGCTCGACGCGGACGACGGACCCAAGGTCGAGGTGACTCGCGACGAGTACGGCTACACCTGGCTCGTCAGCACCACATCTCCGCCGGACGTTTCGGAGCTCGTCACCGACCTGCACGCGGTCAACAGCACGCTGCAAGACCATGGCTTCGGTCCGCAGCTGCTCTGCTCCCTGGTGTGCTTCGCCGACGCTTCAGGCCGTCGCGTCGGTCTGGTCTACCTCTACAAGCGCGGCACGTTCTACCCGTTCGTGCCACTCGACGGGCAGCACCGTGACAACGCTCTCGAGTTGCAGGTGCGCGGGCTGCTCGAGGGTGACCTGCGCATCGAGAGCGACCTGTCGCGCTGGTTCCCCGTCTGGGGGCCCGGGTCATTCTCCGCGACCTTCGTCGACTGCGCTCCAGGGTGTGCTCGCGCCGAAGGCCGGCTCGTGAGTCGACGGGTGCTCGCCCTCGACTTCGGTACCTCATCGGCGCGCGCACTCGTCCTGGACGCTGAGGCCGCTCCCGTTCCGGACGCGCTCGCCCGACACAAGGTCAAGCTCACCGTCGACGATCAGGGTGCGGCGGAGCTGGATCCGCGGACATACCTTGACGGAGTCGTCGCATGTATCGACGAGCTGCGCGAGGGCGGCCATCTCGATGGCATCACCGACGTGGTCGCCTCGACGCAGTGGCACTCACTGATGGCGCTGGATTCTTCGGGCGAGCCGATGAGCGGGCTGCTGACGTGGGCTGACACCCGGGCCGCCGAAGGGCCGCTGCCTGACATCGCCGACCCGGCCGCCTGGCACCGCCGCACGGGCACCTGGGTCCACGCGCAGTACTGGAGTCTCAAGGCGCCATGGCTGCTGCGCCAGCTCAGCGCTACACCCGCGCTGCTGGTCGGCCTGCCCGAGTACGTCTATGCCTCGCTGCTCGGCGAGAGCGGCGCGTCGGGGTCGTCCGCGTCGGGCACCGGCCTGTTCGACTGGGCCAAGAATGCGTGGGACGACGAGGCCATCGACGTCGCTCGCATTCCTCGCGACCTGCTGCCAGTCGTCCTCCCAGACGACTGGACCGGCGTGGCGGAATCCTCCTGGTCGAAGCGGTGGCCTGAGCTCGCCGAGGCGCGGTGGCATCCGCCGCTCGGCGATGGTGCCGCCTCCAACCTCGGGGCGGGCTGCATCGATCCGTCGGCCGTGGCAGTCACCATCGGTACGTCAGCCGCAGTCCGCGTCGTCCAGCCGGCGAACGAGGCAGCGGACGTTCCGCCCGCGCTATGGCGCTATCGCGTCGATAAGGACCGCGTCGTCAGCGGGATCGCGTTCTCTGCCGGCGGTGGAATGTTCGCCTGGGCCAAGGACGTCCTCGACCTCCCCACCGACGACAAGGGCGAGACGGTCGGGCTGCGCGACGTCCCCATCGGCTGCAACGGCGTCACCTTGCTCCCGTACCTCGCCGGCACCCGCGCCCCGCGGCACGTGCCCGCCGGGAGCGGGGTCATCGCCGGACTGTCGCTCGGCACCGATCCGGTCGAGCTCGTCGCCGCCGCGATCGAAGGCATGTGCTTCGAGATCTCGAGCGGCTTGGAGACGCTGGTCGGGCTACTCGACGACAGCGGGGAGGGCTCGTCGCCGGACGTGGTCGGCGGTGGCGGGGGCTTGGAGAAATCACCGTTCTGGCAGCACCGGCTGGCGGCTGCCATGGGTAGCCGGCTGCGGATGGCTTACGTCCCGGAGACCGCCGCGCGCGGAGCGGGGATGCTGTCCCTGGGCTTGGTCGACGAGTCGCACGTGCCGCAGTGGACAGAAGGCGTCATCGCGAGTGACGAGGAGATCGCGGCGATGGACGAAGCGCATCGGCGCTACGACCGGCTGCGTGAGTTGCACGGCATCCCCGCCGCCGGCGCTGCCAGCGCCGCCCCGACCTGAGGGTTACGGCAGGGCCAGCATCCGATCCAGGGCGGCGCGGGCCTCGCTGGCGGTCTGCGGGTCGACGGTGATGCGGTTGACAACACGCCCCGCGGCGAGATTCTCCATCGCCCACACCAGGTGCGGCAGGTCGATGCGATTCATCGTCGAGCAGAAGCACACGGTGCGGTCGAGGAACATGATCCGCTTGTCCGGGTGCCGCTTGGCCAGCCGCTGCACGAGGTTGAGCTCGGTGCCTACCGCCCAGGCCGAGCCGGACGGCGCGGCATCGATCGTGCGGATGATGTATTCGGTGGAGCCGACGAGGTCGGCCTTGGTCACGACCTCGTACGTGCACTCGGGATGGACGAGCACGCTGACGTCGGGGACGCGCTCTCGCACGTCTGCCACCGCGTCAGCGGTGAAGCGACCGTGCACCGAGCAGTGCCCGCGCCAAAGGATCATGGTGGCGTCGCGCAGTTGCTGCATTGTCAGCCCGCCGCCCGGCTTGTGCGGATTGAAGACGACGCAGTCGTCGAGCGACATGCCCATCTGCAGCACGGCGGTGTTGCGGCCCAGGTGCTGGTCGGGGAGGAAGAGCACCTTCTCGCCCTGCTCGAACGACCACTCGAGTGCGCGCTTGGCGTTCGAGGAGGTGCAGATCGTGCCGCCGTGCCGGCCGGTGAAGGCCTTGATGTCGGCGGAGGAGTTCATGTACGTCACGGGCACGGTGTCCGCTGCCACGCCGGCGTCCTCCAGGACCTCCCACGCCTCGGCTACCTGGTCCAGGGCGGCCATGTCGGCCATCGAGCAGCCGGCAGCGAGGTCGGGCAGCACGACCTGCTGAGAGTCGGCGGTCAGGATGTCGGCGCTCTCGGCCATGAAGTGGACGCCGCAGAACACGATGTAGTCGGCCTCCGGCCGGGCGGCCGCGTCGCGCGCCAGCTTGAACGAGTCGCCGGTGACGTCCGCGAACGCGATGACCTCGTCACGCTGGTAGTGATGGCCGAGGACGAAAGCGCGATCGCCCAGGGCGTCGCGCGCCACTCGGCCTCGCCGTACCAGATCGGGATCGGACGCGGCTGGCAAATCACCGGGGCACTCGACCCCGCGCTCGCTGCTGGGGTCGGCGTCACGCCCGAGCAGGAGCAGCGCCAGCGGCGTCGGCGTGACACCGGTGGGCAGATCGAGGTCGACGGTCATGATGAAATTCTCCCTGACGAGCGCTAGAGGTACGCGCCTGATGGAACGTACGGAGCCGGCGGCTTCATCCCGCGCAGGCACAGGTAGCCGGACGTCTCGACCGTCAGACCGGCGGCTAGACCGATGTCGAGGGCCCATTCGTTCTCGACTGTGATGTTGCGCACATTGATCTCCTCGCCCGGCGTCGATCGGGCGAGGACCTCCCAGAGCAGCTTGTGCGCGACTCGACGTGATGTGGCGGCGAGGAGTGCCACCGAGCCGTCGAGCACGTAGGCGTAGCCATTGCCGAGAAACGTGTCACAGACCAGCAGGGGGTGATCACCGCCGAGGAGCCGGTGATCCGGGCCGTGTGAGGCGCCACGGACCTGACGGTCGACCGACTCGAGCAGCGCCAAGTCGGCGATCGTTCCGGGTCGGACGTGGTCGACGAAGGGCAGCACGGCGCGGTCGACGGTGCCACTCAGCGTCATCATCGGATGGAGGCTGAACCCCGCCAGCCGGTAGCGACGGGCGGCTCGGGGATCGGGCGAGGACACGATCATGCCGCGGACGGATCCCTCGGCGTAGCTCAGCGTGCGCTCGAGCAACACCCGCCCAATGCCGCGGTTCTGCACCGTCGGGAGCACCGCGTACGACGACAGCATCCACAGCCGCTCGCGGCGAACGGCAATGGCCTCGCCGACTGCCTCTCCTCCCACCTCGGCGATCCAGCAGCCCGCGGGATCGGTTGCCAATTGATGCTGTACGCGCTGCCGGAAGCGTTGTGCCCGGATCGCTGTCCGGGGGAAGCCGGGGCCGAGGGGCGTAAAGGCGGCTTCGGTGATCGACTCGACGGCCGGGATGTCTTCCTCGCGCATCGGGCGGAGCATCATGAGCGGACCGCCATAGGGAAGACTTTGCCCCATGCGGGTCCTCGTTGCTCCGGATAAATTCGCGGGCACCCTCACCGCGGTCGAGGCAGCGGATGCCATCGCGCAGGGGTGGCAGCGCACGGCTCCCGTTGACGTCGTGACGACGGCACCGCTGTCCGACGGCGGTCCCGGCTTCGTGGACGTCGTCCAGGCAGCGCTCGGCGGGAAGCTGCTGTCGGTCACCGCGACCGGTCCGCGCGGCGAGCAGGTGCCAACGACGCTGCTCCTTGTCGACGGCACCGCGTATATCGAGGCGGCGCAGGCATGCGGCCTGCACCTCATCCCCCCGCCGGAGCGGGATCCGAGCACGGCGACGTCGTACGGCGTCGGACAGTTGATCGGGTCGGCGGTGGACGAGGGCGCTGCTCGGATCGTCGTCGGGCTCGGCGGCAGCGCGACCAACGACGGCGGCGCTGGCATGCTCGCCGCGCTGGGCGCGATGCCAGTCGCCGAGCTTCGGCTCGGTGGCGCCGCGCTGGCCGACGTGGCAGAGGTCGACCTCTCGCCCGCTCGTGAGCGCGTCGCCGGCGTGGAGCTGGTAGCGGCGAGTGACGTGGACAACCCACTGCTCGGCCTGCGCGGGGCGAGCAACGTCTTCGGCGCCCAGAAGGGCGCCACGCCCGACGACATCCAGCGCCTCGATGGAGCCCTCACTCATTTCGCCGAGCAAACCGATCGGCGGCTCGCGGACAGCAAGGGCGCCGGAGCGGCCGGCGGCCTCGGCTTCGGGCTGGCGCTGCTCGGAGCCACTCGAGTACCGGGTATCGGCACCGTCCTCGATCTGGTCGGCTTCGACGCGCTGGTCCAGTCGGCCGACGTCGTGGTCACTGGCGAGGGCTCGTTCGATTACCAGTCGTTGAGTGGCAAGGTCGTCAACGGCGTGGCCGAAGCCGCGACACGGGCGGCTCGCCCGACCGTGGTTCTCGCCGGGCGAGTCGAGGTCGGGCGGCGAGAGATGGCCGCCGTCGGGGTGGAGTCCGCCTATTCGGTCGTCGACCTCGCTGGGTCCGTCGAGGCTGCACTGGACCGACCGGCAGAGCGACTTGCCGACTTGGCCGCTCGCGTGGCTCGCACCTGGTCGCGCCGCTGAAGCCAGTGGTCGCGTACTCGGCCTGGGTGGCGCAACGTGTCACTATGGATGGGAATGCAGGGCCGGGGTGACTCGGTTGGCACTGCTGTACGGCCCATAATGTCCGCACCACCACATAGGAGCTCGTCCATGACGGTCAGTGGCAGTACCGAAACCACGACCAGCCCGACGTCGACTCCGGCGCCGAGCGGGATCATCCTCACCGACGTAGCAGCCGGCAAGGTCAAGAGCCTGCTCGAGCAGGAAGGCCGCGACGACCTGTCGCTGCGGGTCGCGGTACAGCCGGGCGGCTGCTCCGGCCTGCGTTACCAGCTTTTCTTCGACGAGCGCTCGCTCGACGGCGACGTCGTCAAGGACTTCAGCGGCGTCTCCGTTGTCACCGACCGGATGAGCGCCCCCTACCTCGGCGGCGCCACGATCGACTTTGTCGACACGATCGAGAAGCAGGGCTTCACCATCGACAACCCGAACGCCTCCGGCTCGTGCGCATGCGGAGATTCGTTCCACTGATCACCCATTGGGGGCGCACTCGCTGATCGCCAGCCGCATGTGCCGCTCGGTGATCGCAGGAGCAGCGTCGTCGCACGCGCGAGCCAGCGCCGTGTGAGCCACGTACATCACTCGTCGGCGCAGGTCGCCCGTGCGCCCACGCATGTAGTGGCGCATCAGCAGGCGCAGTGCCACTGGGGTGACCAGCTCGGTCAGCGGCTGATCGGTGACGTCAGAGACGCGCTGCGCGAGGATCCGGGCCAGGCCCGTCACATCCGGCACGGGGGGCACGTGCACGGAGCTCTCGATGAAGCCCTCGGCGGATCGGTACCCCGGCTGGGTGACGTAATGGTCGTGCACCGCTATCACGGCCGCCGCGGGTAGCTCTTCGGCGATCAGCCGAACTACCCGACCGAAGAACCCGTCGACCAGTCGCGCCGAGTCGGCGGGAGCCGATACCTGTAGCCACTTGTCGGTGTCGTCGAACACCAGCACGGGCAGCAGGTCCCGTGCTGCGATGAGCTCGAGGATGCGCCGCGCCTGCTCGACCACCTCCGCTCCCGATCGAGGTGAGGATGGCGAGCTCGCCGAGTCGAGTTCCGCGGCGAGCTCCAGCCGTACGCCCATCCAGCTCGGAGCCACGCTGACCTTGGTCGGACGGCGCCGATCCGCGGGCAAGGTGGGAGTCGTCCGGCGCAGGATCCGGCGAGCGTCGTCCTCGTCGGCCGGCTGCGCGTACGCGATGTACCGAGCGACGGTGCGCACCAGATGCGCGGCGAAGGCGACCGGAGAGGTCGCCACCTCCGCGTCCTCCAGCGATACCGGGATCGGCAGCGGGGCGAGGTCCTCGACCAGCGGTCCTAGCACGTACGACATGACACTCGACTTGCCCGACCCGCTGCTGCCGATCAGAGCGACCTGCTCACCGCGCCGCAATGCCGCATCGAGGGTCTGCTCGCAGGTCGTCCCGCCGGTCAGCTCGTCGAACGGCACATGGAAGCGAAACAGTTCTGCCTGCCGCGGCGCGGGGTCGAACACGTGCTCATCGCGAAGGCGTAGCAAGGTGTCAGCGGTGTCGGTGGCGTCCGCGGTCACGGTCGCACGGTAACCGCCGTGTAGACCGTCCGTGGCCGGCCGGGTCCGTTGCGCACCGTCGTCGTCTCGACGAGCCCAGCCTCGAGCAGCTCACGCAGCAACTGGGCGGCACGCGACCGAGTCCAGCCGTGCCGGGCGAGGAGGCCGGGATCGGACGCGCTGGCCGGGCCAGAGGCCTCGAGGTCCGCGACGAGCTCGGCGGCAGCGGGGGAGACGGCTGACAGCCGCCGATCGCGTTCTCGGGCGCTGCCCGCCAGCGCCTCGGTAGCGGCCGGCTCGGCCAGGGCAACTCGGGTGGCGCTCAGCAACGCGCGCGGATTACCCGCGGCGAAGTCGACGATCGTCGCCAGCGCGTCGTCGGCGAGTTGCCCGTTGGGTACCCGAGCGCGGACGAGCGCGCGCGCCTGATCGTCCGGCAGGGCAGGCAGCGCCACTTCGACGTCGAAGAATGCGTCCGCCGGAGGGCGCAGCAGGGTGGCTCGGTCGCGGTCGGTGCACGTCACTGCCCAGCGGACAGGCAGCTGCCACAGCTCGTCGCGCAGCGTGCCGAACAGGCCGTACGCCGCGGCGGGCACCGCGTTGTCGAGCAACGCCACCGCCGGCAGTGCGTCCGCGGGGGTAGAGAGGAGGCGTTGCAGCGGCCAGTCGTCCGTTCTGTCGAAAGCAGTGCGGCGCTGCGAGCCGTCGCCATCCATGAGTCGCGCCGTCACGACGTCGACGAGCTGCTGCGTCGTCAGCGCCGTACCAGCGTCGATCCAGAGCGAAGCAACCCCTTGCTCCCGCAGGTTCCTCGCCACTTGGCGCAGCACCGTGGTCCTACCTGACCCGCGCTCGCCGACCAGCAGCACGTTGAGATCCGCGTTGACGGCGCCCACGACGCGGCTCACGGTTGCGTCGCGGCCCACCACAAGTGCCGCGTCGAGCTGGTTGTCGAGGAGCGGTCGACCACTCAACTGCAACACAAATCTCACTATACGTTCACAACGTTTCGTGGGAAAGCCGGCGGCACTGTCATTCGAGGATCGCCCAGTACCCTGCACCCCGTGCGCATCGCCGTCACCGGATCTATCGCGACCGATCATCTGATGACGTTCCCGGGACGGTTCGCCGACTCCTTCGTCACGGACAAGCTGCACTCGGTGTCGCTGTCGTTCCTCGTCGATGACCTCCACGTGCGGCGCGGCGGCGTTGCCGCGAACATCGCCTTCGGACTCGGCTGCCTGGGCCTGCGGCCGGTACTCGTCGGCGCCGTCGGCCCGGATTTCGCTGACTATCGCTCCTGGTTGGAGCGGCACGGCGTCGACTGCGACTCCGTCCGGGTGTCGACGGTGGCCCATACCGCCCGGTTCGTCTGCACGACCGATATCGATCACAACCAGATCGCCTCCTTCTATCCGGGTGCCATGACCGAGGACCGCGAGCTCGAGCTGTGGCCGGTGGCCGAACGCCTCGGCGACCTCGACCTGGTCCTCATCGGCGCCACCGATCCGGCCGCGATGACCCGACACACGCAGGAGTGCCGCCAGCGCGGCTACCGCTTCGTGGCGGATCCGTCTCAGCAGCTGGCGCGGATGGACGGTCCGGAGATCCGGCTGCTGGTCGAGGGCGCGGCGTACCTGTTCACCAACGAGTACGAAGCAGCCTTGACCGAGCAGAAGACCGGCTGGACTTCGCAGCAGATCCTCGATCGCGTTGACGTGCGGGTGACCACACTCGGCAAGAAGGGCGCCATCGTCGAGCGGTCCGGGCAGCCTTCGGTCCAGGTGGCCTGCCCGCGCGAGGAAGGCAAGGTCGATCCGACCGGCGTGGGTGACGCGTTCCGCGCTGGCTTCCTCGCCGGCATCGGGTGGGGCTTGTCGGACGAACGCTGCGCACAGCTCGGCGCGATGCTCGCGACATTCGTCATCGAGACGGTCGGCACCCAGGAGTACGACCTCGGGCATGGGCAGTTTCTCGACCGCTTCACCGAGGCGTACGGCGCTGAGGCTGCTGCAGATATCACCGCTCATCTGCGGCTGATCCCCGCCTGACGCGCCCGCCTGCAGGGCCGGACGTGCGCATCGAGCCACCGCCGAGCCGCTGGCTCTTCCCACCGCCGAGCGCAGCCGACGCGGAGGGGATCGTCGCCCTGGGCGCGGATCTGCTACCCGGAACGCTGCTGGCCGCCTACCGCACCGGCCTGTTCCCGATGCCGATCGGGCGGCGGTACCCGACGGCCTGGTGGTCACCGGATCCGCGGGGGATCTTGCCGCTGGAGTCGCTGCGCATCAGCCGGTCGCTGCGAGCATCGACGCGCCGATTCGAGATGACCGTCGATGCCGCTTTTGCTCAAGTAGTGCTCGGCTGCAGCGACCCGGGTCGCCCGCACGGGTGGATCAGCCGCGACATCCGAGACGCCTACGTGATGCTGCACCGGCTCGGCTGGGCGCACAGCGTCGAGGCGTGGGCACCGGACGGGACGCTGGCCGGCGGCCTGTACGGCGTGGCCATCGGCGGACTGTTCGCCGGCGAGTCGATGTTCTCCGCCCAGCGCGATGCCTCGAAGGTGGCGCTGGTGCACCTGGTTGGCTTGCTCCTTGAAGATCGACGACCGCACCGGCTTCTGGACGTCCAGTGGGCGACGCCGCACATGCAATCGCTCGGCGCCCGTGCGATCCCGCGCGAGGAGTACCTGGGCCTGCTCGCCGGTGCTCTGGAGCTGCCGCTTCCCGAGGCGTTCGCTCAGCGCAGCGAGCTCAGCTGAGGCGGCGGACGAGGTAAGCGCTGCCGCGTCCGTCGTCGAGGTCGACGGCGCCGACGTACTCCTGTCCGCGCATTCCGCACCACGCGGGGACGTCGACCCGGGCCGCTGCGTCGTCAGCCAGCACGGCGATGACCTCGCCGACGTCGACGTCGCGCAGGTGACGAGCCAGCTCGATGATCGGGACCGGGCAGCGGCGACCCAGTACGTCGATAACGAGTTGAGCGCCCTCGACTGCGTACCTCGTCACAGCCCACCTACTCCGGCGGTGTCCCGCAGTCGGCTCACCACGCCGGGCAGGACGTCGAGGAAGCGGTGCACGTCCTCGTCGGTCGTGGTACGTGTGAGCGAGACCCGGACGTTTCCGTGGGACAGCACGCCCATCGCCTCGAGTACGTGACTCGGCTGTATTGCGCTCGACGTGCACGACGAGCCGGACGACACCGCGAACCCGCGCCGATCGAGCTCGTGCAGCAACGCCTCGCCGTCCACGTACAAGCAAGAGAACGTCACCAGGTGCGGCAGCCGCAACGTGGGATGCCCAACCACCTCCACGTCTGGCACGAGCTGCGGCACCCGGCGTCGGATGAGGTCGACCAGCGGTCGCTGGAACGTATCGAGCTCTGCCGCTTCAGCCAGCCGGGCCTCCAGCGCGGTCGCCGCCGCCAGGATCATGGGGACGTTCTCGAACCCCGGGGCGCGTCCGCTCTCGCGCTCGTCGGCCGGCCCAGGAGTCCGCCACCGAAGGCCGTGCCGGATCGCAAGGACGCCTACGCCGGCAGGGCCACCCCACTTGTGTGCGCTCGCGGTGAGGTACGACCAGCCGTCCTCCACGGTGAAGCGGCCAACGGTCTGGGCGGCATCGACGAGAAGGGGGACGCCGCGGTCGCGGCACAGCGACGCGACCTCGAGCGCCGGTTGCAGCGAGCCCACCTCGTGATTCGCGGATTGCAGGCAGGCCAGGGCGGTGTCGTTCCGCAGGCACGTGGCGTACTCCTCGGCGTCGACCCTGCCCGTGCGGTCGACCGGCGCGGAGCTGACATCGCCGCCGTCGCGCTCGTGCCGCTCGGCCGCGTGCAACACCGCAGAGTGCTCGACGGCGCTGATGACCACGTGGCGACCGATCCGCCGACGGGCGTGCAGCGCGCCGAGGATGCCGACGTGCAGTGCCTGCGTGCCGGAGGCCAGGAAGGTGATCTCGTCGGGTCGCGCACCGAGCCCCGCGGCCACCGATTCGCGGGCCCGGTCGAGCAGCAACCGCGCCTGCCGAGCCTCCCGGTAGAGCCGAGCCGGATCGGCCCAGCCCGCGTCGATCGCTGCGAGGAGCGTCTCCCGGGCGGACGGATGCAGGGGCTCCGTCGAGGCCGCGTCCAGGTACGCCACGCATAGACGCTAAACCCTCCCTGGCCAGGCGACAGGGGTAGCGGCAGAGTAGGGTTTGGCCTGGATAAAGCAGGTGAAACCCGCGTCGGCTCGACCACCCGCGGCTGTCGGGTCCGGACGGTCTGGCGCTCATCGCAGGAAGGCACTTCGTGGGTCCCGACGGCTCGCCTCGCACCCCCCGGCTGTCGCCGCGGCGGCGTGTGCTCCTGGTGCTGGTCCTGGGCTCGATGATGGCGACGGCGGGCTGCTCCCTGTCCATCGAGGACCTGCCCCCGGTCATGGACATGCCGCGTCCCGTGACTGATCAGGGCAACCTCATCTTCACGCTCTGGCAGGGCTCCTGGGTTGCAGCTCTCGCGGTCGGCGCCGCCGTCTGGGGGCTCATCATCTGGGCGTGCATCTTCTTCCGCCGCCGCAAGGGTGAGACGGGACTGCCGCCGCAGGTTCGCTACAACCTGCCGATCGAGATCCTCTACACCATCGTCCCGTTCCTCATGGTCCTGACGTTCTTCTACTTCACCGCGCGTGACCAGGCCGAGCTCTACGAGCTGACGGACGAACCCGACCAGACGGTCAACGTCATCGGGTACCGCTGGAGCTGGACGTTCAACTACACCGATGAGGACGTCTACGACACTGGGACGCCGGCCGAGCCACCAACGCTGGTACTCCCCGAGGACGAGCGGGTCCGGTTCGACCTGCAGTCGGCCGACGTCATTCACTCCTTCTGGATCCCCGCCTTCCTCTTCAAGATGGATGTCATCCCCGGCCGGCTCAACCAGTTCGAGGTCGTCCCCTCCGAGCAGGGGACGTTCGTCGGCAAGTGCGCAGAGCTGTGCGGCGTCGACCATGCGCGGATGCTCTTCAACGTCCAAGTGGTGAGTCGCGAGGAGTACGACGAGCATGTGGAGAGACTGCGTGCGGCCGGGCAGACCGGGCAGCTGACCACGGAGACCGTCAACAGCGACGCCGGAACGAGTCAGAACACCGGTGACCAGTCCAGCCGGGGAGAGGACACCTCGTGACCATCCTCGAAGAGCCGCGCAGCACGACCACGACGCGGCCGGCCGCGCCGCCGCGCAAGCAAGTCGGTCGCATCATCGTCTCCTGGCTGACGTCGACTGACCACAAGGTCATCGGCTACATGTACCTCATCACCTCGTTCGTGTTCTTCCTGCTCGCGGGCGTGATGGCCCTGATCATCCGGGCCGAGCTTGCCCAGCCCGGTAGCCAGTTTGTGAGTAACGAGCAGTACAACCAGCTGTTCACGATGCACGGCACCGCGATGCTGCTGCTGTTCGCGACCCCGCTGTTCATCGGCTTCAGCAACGTCATCATGCCGCTCCAGATCGGCGCACCTGACGTCGCATTCCCGCGGCTGAACCTGTTCAGCTACTACGCCTTCCTGTTCGGCGGGCTGCTCGTCTTCGGCGGCTTCCTCACCCCGGATGGCGCGGCGGCCTTTGGGTGGACCGGGTACGCGCCCCTGTCCAACGAGATCTACTCCCCGGGCATCGGGGCCGACCTGTGGATCGTCGGCCTGGCCCTCGGTGGCCTCGGCACGATCCTCGGCGGCGTCAACTTCATCACGACGATCTTCACGATGCGCGCGCCCGGCATGACGATGTTCCGGATGCCGATCTTCACGTGGAACACCCTCGTGACGGCCATCTTGGTGCTGTTCGCGTTCCCGATCCTGACCGCGGCGCTGATGGCGCTGCTCGCCGACCGACAGCTCGGCGCGCACGTCTTCGACGCTGAGAACGGCGGGGGGATCCTGTGGCAGCACCTGTTCTGGTACTTCGGGCATCCCGAGGTCTACATCATTGCGTTGCCGTTCTTCGGCATCATCACCGAGATCCTGCCGGTGTTCAGCCGCAAGCCGATCTTCGGCTACCGCGGTCTGGTGTTCGCGACGATCACGATCGCGGCCCTGTCCACCGCGGTGTGGGCGCACCACATGTTCGTCACCGGCGCGGTGCTGCTGCCCTTCTTCTCCTTCATGACGTTCCTCATCGCCGTCCCCACCGGAGTCAAGTTCTTCAACTGGGTCGGCACGATGTGGCGCGGCAGCATCACGTTCGAGACGCCGATGCTGTGGGCGATCGGCTTCCTCGTCACGTTCCTGTTCGGCGGCCTGACCGGCGTCATCCTGGCGTCGCCACCGCTGGACTTCCATGTCTCCGACAGCTACTTCGTCGTCGCGCACTTCCACTACGTCGTGTTCGGCACCGTCGTGTTCGCGATGTTCGGCGGCTTCTACTACTGGTGGCCGAAGTTCACCGGGAAGATGCTCGACGAGCGGCTCGGACACATCCACTTCTGGACGCTGTTCATCGGCTTCCAGGTCACATTCCTCATTCAGCACTGGCTGGGCGTGCAGGGCATGCCGCGGCGCTACGCCGACTACCTCGCGAGCGACGGTTTCACTCTGTTCAACACGATCTCGTCGATCGGGGCGTTCCTGCTCGGAACGTCGATGATCCCGTTCGTGTGGAACGTCTACATCACCGCCAAGCGCGCACCGCGCGTCAACGTCGACGACCCGTGGGGCTGGGGAATGTCGCTGGAGTGGGCGACGTCGTGCCCGCCGCCGCGGCACAACTTCACCTCGATCCCACAGATCCGCTCCGAGCGACCGGCCTTCGACCTCCACCATCCCGAGACCGGTCGGCAGTACGAGCCCAGCGAACGTGATCCGCTGACGAACCTGCTTGGACCGCCCGACCTGCAGGAGCCGGGCAAGGGGCCGGACGCGTGAGGAACGAAGGCATCATCTTCGCCATCATCACGATCTTCTTCACGATCGTGACGCCCATCTACTGGCTCCTGTCGTACGAACCGGCGGGCACCGTCGCCCTGGCGCTGACCGCCGCCATGTCCGCGCTGATCGCGTTCTACGTGCTGTTCACGGCGCGGCGGCTCCCGGGACCGCGTCCGGAAGATCGCACCGACGCTGAGATCGAGGAGGGCGCGGGGGAGCTCGGCTTCTACAGCCCCCACAGCTGGTGGCCGCTGTTCCTCGCCGCGTCTGCCGCGGTGACCGCACTGGGGCTGGTGTTCGGGTGGTGGCTGGTCGGCCTCGGGCTCATCTTCGTGTTGCTGAGTCTCGGCGGTTTCCTCTTCGAGTACTACCGCGGCGCCGCGGCTCGCCAGTACCGCTGACCTACTGAGGTCGCCGCGCGAGGCGCACGCCGAGGCGATTCACACAGTTGTGATGCACGGCATCGACGCGTCCGCTTGGTGAGATTGGGGGGAGCAGCGACAATCGACTGTTGCGATGGTGCTTCGGCGTCGTCGGCGTAGGTCGATGGGGGACGGAAGAGCATGGGCAAGATGCGACGGGTCGCGCTAGCGCTGGTTCCGGCGCTGCTGCTGGTTGCGGGCTGCACCAACGGCGGTACCACGCCGGCCAGCTCTGCGTCCGCTCTTGCGGCGACAGCGACCCCCACGGTGTCCGAGGCCCTCGTCGTCATGGACCCGCCGGACGGTGCGGTCGACATCGCGCCCGACGCCACGATCACTGTCCGAGCCGAGCAGGGCACCCTCGAGAAGGTCGTGCTGTCCGGCGGAGCTGCGACTCCCGGCACGCTGAGTCCAGACCGCAGCACCTGGACCGCCACCGGCCTGTTTGCCGGCACCCGCTACGTGCTGTCGGCGCGCGCCGAGGACCGCCACGGACTGTCCACGCTGCAGACCACGTCGTTCACCACCGTGGTGCCGACCGCCACCGCCAAGGTCAAGATGGCACCCGTCCAGGACGAGACGGTTGGCGTCGGCATGCCGATCATGCTCACCCTGACCGAGCCGACCGCCGATCGAGCCGCGGTCGAGCGCCGGCTGATTGTCGAGTCGTCCCCGCCGGTCACCGGATCGTGGTACTGGCTGAGCGACACCTCGCTGCACTACCGGCCGCAGACGTACTGGCCGGCCAACACCGCTATCACGGTGCGCATGTCTCTGCGCGGCGTCCCCTTCGGCAACGGTGTCTACGGCGAGCAGGACCGCGTCGTCTCGTTCCGCACCGGCGATGCGATGGTCAGTACCGTCGACGTGGCCGGCCACCAGATGACCGTGACGCAGAACGGCCAGCCGCTGCGGACCATCCCGGTCACCACCGGTAAACCCGGTCAGGCGACCCGCGCAGGAATCAAGATCATCAGCGAGAAGTACGTCGACAAGCGCATGGACGCGGCGACAACCGGCGTCGACTCCACCGATCCCGACTACTACGTTGTCGACGTCAAGTACGCCATGCGAGTGACCAACACCGGGGAGTTCGTGCACGCGGCTCCGTGGTCGGTGGGCTCGCAGGGCAACGACAACGTCAGCCACGGGTGCACCGGCATGAGCACCGAAGACGCCCGCTGGTTGTTCGAGATCAGTCGACGCGGCGACGTCGTCGAGTACGTCAACTCCGACCGACCGCTCGAACCGGGCAACGGCATCACCGACTGGAACGTGCCATGGGATCAGTGGATGCAGGGCTCAGCGCTGTAGCGGGGTGGGCCCGAGCTGTGCATTCACCCTGTAGTTGTCCGAGCGTGCTCGGCTTGAGGTGCGGGCCGCGTTCGGACAACTTGCGCGGGCGTGAGTGAGGCGGACTCTCAGTCGGCGCTGCCGGTCAGTTCTCTACGGTCAGCGTGTTCCACCGACTCCTCGGCCGTAGCTGACTCCAGCTCGGCGTCGTGGTGGTGCGCGGCCTCGATCTCCTCCGGCGTCGGCTTGTCGACGTGGCTGCCGTAGTAGAACTTGCTGACCTTCGCCCGCGCCTTGGCCGCGAGCCGACCGGGTCGGGAGACGCCGTTCTCGTCGACCGCAGGGCCGAGCTCGAGAGCGTGCTGGTCCTCGCGCGCAAGCAGGAAGTGACGTTCCGACCGGCTGATCGGCTCGTGGACCTCGAGCATCTCCCCGTCCGCTCGCCGGACCACAATGCCGGTCTCGCGGCCGTGCAAGAGCTTGTCGCGGTCACGACGCTGCAAACCGAGGCAGATCCGGCGCGTGATCACGAACGCGATCGGCGGTAGCACGATCACCGCGATACGCACTGTCCAGGTGATCGCGTTGATCGACAGTCCGAACAGGTAGGCGAGGATGTCGTTGCCGCCGTCGATCAGCAGCACGACGTAGAACGTCAGCGCCAGCACGCCGAGACCGGTGCGCGTGGGGTGGTCACGAGGACGGTCGAGGATGTGGTGCTCGCGCTTGTCGCCGGTCACCCAGCGCTCGATGAACGGGTAGAGGGCGTACACCGTGAACGCGAAGCCGGGCACGACGACGGCTGGAATGAGGATGTTCCAGCTGATCGTGTGTCCGAGGATGTTCGACTCCCAGTTGGGCATCGCCCGCAATGCGCCGTCCATGAAGCCGATGTACCAGTCAGGCTGCGAGCCTGCGGTGATTTGCGTTGGGTTGTACGGGCCGAACAGCCACACCGGATTGATCTGCGCCAGGCCGCCCAGCAGCGCGAGTACGCCGAAGACGACGAAGAAGAACCCGCCCGCCTTGGACATATAGATCGGGAAGAACTTGTAGCCGACGACGTTGTGCTGCGTGCGGCCCAGACCCGGCCACTGGGAGTGCTTTTGCACGACCACCAGGAAGATGTGGACGGTGATGAGCGCGATGATGATGCCGGGGATCAGCAGAATGTGCACGGTGAAGAGCCGCGGGATGAAGTCGCTGCCCGGGAAGTCACCGCCGAAGATGAAGTACGAGACGTACGTCCCGACCAGGGGGATCGCCAGCATGATGCCCTCGGCGATGCGCAGCCCCGTGCCGGACAGCAGGTCGTCGGGCAGGGAGTAGCCGGTGAAGCCAGCGCCGAGACCGAGCGTGAGCAGGCCGACACCGAGCAGCCAGTTCAACTCGCGCGGCTTGCGGAAGGCGCCCGTGAAGAACGCCCGCATGCTGTGGACGACCATCGCGGCGATGAAGAGAAGCGCCGCCCAGTGGTGGATCTGCCGCATGAGCAGCCCGCCGCGGATGTCGAAGCTGAGTTCGACGCTGGAGGCGTACGCCTCCGACATCTCCACCCCGCGAAGGGGGACGTACGAGCCCTCGTAGACGACCTCGACCATGCTCGGCTTGTAGAACAGGGTGAGGAACGTGCCGGACAGCAGTAGGACGATGAAGCTGTAAAGAGCGATCTCGCCCAGCATGAAGGACCAGTGGTCCGGATAGACCTTGTTCAGCGTCCGCTTGAGGAACCCGGCGCCGCGCAGCCGCTCGTCGACCCAGCTACCCGTCGCACCGATTCCTCGTTCGATGGTGCTCATCCGCGCTCCCAGAAGCTTGGGCCCACGGGTTCGGTGAACCCTTGTGCTGCTACCAAGTATCCCTCGGAGTCGACGGTGATCGCGAGCTGAGGCATGCTCCGCGCCGCGGGTCCGAAGACGACCCGCCCACTGTCGGAGATGTCGAACGTGGACTGGTGGCACGGACACAGCAGGTGGTGTGTCTGCTGCTCGTAGAGCGAGGTGGGGCAGCCGACGTGGGTGCAGATCTTGGAGTAGGCGAGGATGCCCTCATAGTCCCAGTTCTCTCCCTGCTGGGACACGATCTCCTCCGGGCGCATCCGCACCAGGATGATGGCGCTCTTGGCGAGCTGGTTGAGGTAGTCGTTGTTCGGTGTGTCCGCGGGAATCTCCGTCTGTGCTTCCGGAATGGCGGAGATGAGGCTGCCGACCGCGAGGTCGGTGGGACGGACCGGGCGGCGGCTGACGTCGATGAGAATGCGCTGGCCTTCCGTCCACAGCGTCTCGCGCAGCCGGCGTTGCGGCAGCGGACCGAGGTCGCCGAGCAGGAGCACCACGGGCAATGGGAGCAGCGCCATCGCCGCCAGCAGGGAGCGCCGCAGCACCGGACGACGTATCCACGCGCTCTCGTCGACGCCGGCGTGCCAGCTGTCGACGACCGCCTGACGTTCCTCGGCCGACGACCGCAGCGGATGGCGTTCCTGGACGTACTCGTCCTCGGCCATGAGCGTCTTGGTCCACTGGATGACGCCGGCGCCGATGCAGAACAGGGCAATGCCGAGGAAAACGCCGAGCAGGATCGTCGACAGCTGCGTGCGTGCGACGTTGTCGTCGGACTCGCCCAGCTTGATCGCGAGATACGCGACGCAAAAAGCCAGGGTGGCAACCGCGGCTATCCCGAACAGGGTCGCAACCTGCCGCTCGGCGCGGCGCGCGGCCTTGGCGTCGATCTCCTGCCGTTTCGGGCCGTGAACGTCGAATTCGGCCGGCAGGCGATAGACCTCCTCGCCCGGGCCCCCCTCGGAGTGCAGGTCGACGTGGGCGATGCCCGGGTCCTGGGCATCCTGGGCATCCTGGGCATTGTCGCGCCGGTCGGTGTCGCGCATCTGGTCAGTCATGATGCACCCTTCCGGCCAGCCAGATCGCGAGGAAGATCAGTGCGCCGATGCCGATGATCCAGATCACGGCACCCTCCGCGACCGGACCGATACGCCCCAGCCCGAACCCGCCCGGATTGGGCTCCTGATCAAGCTCGCGGATGTAGCGAATGATCGCCCGCTTCTCCTCCGAGCTGATGGTCCCGTCGCCGAAGACCGGCATGGACTGCGGTCCGGTAAGCATCGCCTCGTAGATGTGCTTGGGCGACGTGCCGGTGATCTTGGGCGCGTACTTGCCGTTGGTCAGGGCCCCACCTTCGCCGGCGAAGTTGTGGCACTGGGAGCAGTTTGTGCGGAACAGCTCGCCGCCCTCGGTGAGATCGGCGTCCTCGTACGCCAGCTGCTCCTCGGTCGGGATCGCCGGCCCAGGGCCGAGTGTCGCGACATACGCGGCCATCGCCGCAATCTGCTCGTCGGTGAACGTCACGGCCTTGTCCGGTGCCTGAGCGCCCGGTGCGGCCAGCGGCATCCGGCCCGTACCCACCTGGAAGTCGACTGAGGCGGCACCCACGCCGATGAGTGTGGGTCCATCGGAGCTGCCCTCACCGCCCTGGCCGTGGCAGCTGGAGCAGTTCTGCAGGAACAGCGCCCGACCCTCTTCGACCTGCTCCTGGGCAGCAGCCGACGACGCTTCCGCCGCGGGCGACGTCATCACCGCGGAGTAGAGGGCGCCCACGACGAGCAGGGCGAGGATCAGCACGACGCTCGCGGCCCATGGGTGCCGTCGACGTGCGGAGAGCCAGGTCACGGGCCGTCCTTTGGCAGGAATATCGGAGGGGTGCTGCTCACTTGAGGATGTAGATCGTCGCGAACAAACCGATCCACACGACGTCGACGAAGTGCCAGTAGTACGACACCACGATCGCGGAGATCGCCTGCTCATGGGTGAAGCGCCTCGCGGCGTAGGTCCGGCCGAGCACGAACAAGAAGGCAATGAGCCCGCCGGTAACGTGCAGACCATGGAATCCGGTGGTCAGGTAGAAGACGGAGCCGTACGCGTTGGATGAGATCGACAGGCCCTCGTCGACCAGCTGGACGTACTCGTACACCTGAGCGAGGACGAACACGGTGCCCATGACGAACGTGATGACGAACCAGATGCGCAGCCGGCGCACGTCGCCGCGCTCAGCGGCGAAGACGCCGAGCTGACAGGTGACCGATGACAGCACCAGGATCAGGGTGTTCACGCTGGAGTACGGCAGGTTCAGCATCTCCGTGCTCTCCAGCCAGACCTCCGGTCCTTGGACCGACCTGATCGTGAAGTACATCGCGAACAGGCCCGCGAAGAACATCAGCTCCGAGGCCAGCCACACAATCGTCCCAACGCTGACCATGCTCGGCCGATCGGCCTGACCAGCAACGCGAGGCCGCTCGACGGCGGATGCTGTCGCCACGCGGTCATTATTGCGGTCATCGGGTGCAAAGGACATCTCGACCCCCCGCGACGGCGGCCCCGAACGGGAGGGGTCCCCGGTACGATTCGCCCGTCTCTTCGGATCCGGCCCGCTGAGGACCACTGATGCCTGAGCACAACGACGCGATGACGCTGCTCCTCTACAGCGACGACGCGCGCACCCGGTCCTCGGTCAAGCTCGCCGTCGGCCGACGTCCCGCCGCCGATGTTCCCCGCGTCACGTGGGTGGAGTGCGCTACAGAACCGGCCGTGATTGCCAGGGTCGACAAGGGCGGCCTCGACCTCATCGTGCTCGACGGCGAGGCGAGCCCCGCCGGCGGGATGGGCATCTGCCGCCAGCTCAAGGACGAGATCTTTCACTGCCCGCCGGTGATCGTGCTCATCGGCCGCCAGGACGATCGGTGGCTTGCCACGTGGTCGCGTGCCGACGCCGTGATCGCGTATCCGCTGGACCCGATCCGGGTGGCGGCGTCGGTCGCGGAGATGATGCGCCGCCACGCGCGCGCCTCGACGAGCCAGTGACCATCGAGTTCTCCTGGCCCGCGCTGCTGTCCGCCCTGCTGCGTGGCGAACCGCTGACCGCTGACCAAACCTCCTGGGCGATGGAGGAGGTCATGACCGGCGAAGCAACACCGGCTCAGCTCGCCGGGTTCGTGGTCGCACTGCGGGCCAAGGGGGAGACCGCCGCGGAGGTTGCCGGCCTGGTGGCGACCATGCTCCGCCATGCCACCCGGGTCGACATTCCCGGACCCACGGTCGACACCTGCGGGACGGGCGGCGACCGCGCACACACCGTGAACATCTCCACCATGGCGGCGATCGTCGTCGCCGCGGCCGGCGGGCGGGTCGTCAAGCACGGCAACCGGGCGGCGTCTTCGGCGTGCGGATCCGCCGATCTCCTCGAGGAGCTCGGTGTCGCCGTGGACCTGACCCCAACCGGCGTCGCGGCATGCGTTGACGAGGCCGGGATTGGCTTCTGCTTCGCCCCGCTGTTTCACCCCGCCCTGCGACACGCGGCTGGGACACGGCGCGAGCTTGGTGTCGCGACCGTGTTCAACTTCCTTGGGCCGCTGGCCAACCCGGCCCAGCCCGGTGCCCAGGCGGTCGGCGTCGCGGATGTCCGGATGGCCCCCGTCATGGCCCAGGTCCTGGCTGATCGCGGCGCGTCCGCCCTCGTCTTTCGTGGGGAGGACGGCCTGGACGAGCTCACCACGACGGCACCGTCTCGGGTGTGGTTCGTACGACACCGGCAGGTGACCGAGTCGCGGATCGAGCCGGCCGAGGTCGGCCTCGAGCAGGTAACCGCTGCTGCACTCCGAGGTGCGAACGCCGCCTACAACGCCGGTGTCACCCACAAGTTCCTCGCCGGCGAGGTGGGGCCGGTCCGTGACGCCGTGCTCCTCAACGCCGCCGCAGCCCTGGTTGCGCTCGATCCCACGGAGGAGCCACTCGCGACCCAGCTGATTGCCGGCATGGGACGTGGCGCGGCGGTCGTCGATTCCGGTGCAGCCGCTGACGTTCTCGAGCGCTGGATCGACGTCAGTCGCAGCGCCGCCTGACCCACGCTAGTCGGGATCGGCGTCGTCGTAGCCGAGCGCGAACGCCGACTCGAGGTCGTGCCGTGAGTACGTGCGAAAGGCGATGTGCGTTTGAGTCGTGAGCACACCGGCCACCTTGTTGAGCCGGTCGGCGATCACGTCGGCGAGCTCGTCGTGGTGGCGTACGCGGACCATGGCGACCAGGTCCACATCGCCGGTCACCGAGTAGACCTCGCTGACGCCGGGTAGATCGGCGAGCTGCTCGGCAACCTCGGGAATGGCGTCGACCTGGGCCTTGACGAGCACGATCGCGGTGATCACACGGGCAGCGTATCCAGGGCGTTATTGACTTCCCGCCGAAGCCGGGGGTCAGCGGGCGGGCTGATGCACAGTGCGCAGGTGCCGGCGGTCATCGCGGTCCTGGGGATGCCCGGACAGGGTGTCGAGCCAGTCCCGGAGTCGGCCGGCGCCGTGCCGCGGCGAGCACCACGTCCCCTCGAGCTCCACCAGCCGGGTCCCCGGCGTCTCGAGCCACCGCAGCACGCACTCGGTCTCCTCGCTGCTCGATGCCGGCGTCGGGCCGGGGGCGGGAACGACCGTCTCCGCGGTCTGGCGGAGCGCGTCGACATGCGGGCGCGGCGGTACGCCCACGGGGACAACGCCCGCCGCCGCTAGACGCCCGTACCGCACGACCGCCAACTCCCAGCCACGCTCCGCGGTCGGTCGCGCAGCGACCATCTCGGGACAGCCCGTCAGGGCCTCGATTCGCTGCATGCGCGCCGCCGTACGGACAAAGGCAATCAGTCGGTCACGCGCGTGGGCCGCCTCCTCGTAGCGCCCCTGGTGTCCGAGTCGGTCGATGCGCGTGGTGAGGGCGTCGACGAGCGCTCGTGGGTCGGAGTGCATGGCGATCCGGGCTGCGGACACGTGCGTTGCGTAGGCGTCGACCGACTCGTTACCCGTGCAGGGGGCGCCGCACCGGCCCATCTCGAACAGCGCGCACGCGCTGGTCGGGCGCGTCACGGACAGCGTGCTCGTGCACTGGCGCAGCCGGAACGCGTCCTGCGCCGCGTACATCGCGAGCTCGGCCATCCGCGGCGACGAGAACGGCCCGAGGTACGCGGTATCGCCCGGCTTCAGCCCACGGACCACCGACAGCCGCGGGAATGCCTCGCTGGTGAGCTTGAGGTACAGGGCGCGCTCGGGGTATCGCGACCGTCGGTTGTAGCGCGGCTTGTGCTCGGCGATCAGCCGCAGCTCCCGTACCTCCGCCTCCAGCGCGGTCGCGCACACGATCGGTCGGACCGACTCCGCCAGCCCGACCATCTCAGCCATCCGCGAGCGCATCTCGGAGGCGGTGAAGTACGAGCGAACCCGGGCGCGGATGTCCTTGCTCTTGCCTACGTACAGCGGTTGCCCGCGGCCGTCAAGGAAGAGGTAGACGCCGGGGGCATGCGGCAGTGGCTCGGCGAGATGACGCTTGGCACGCTGCGCGGGGGACACCCGCGCCGAGAATGTGGCGAGCTCCTCCAGGGACTGGACCCCCAGGCCACCGACGCGCTCGAGGAGCCCATGCAGGACGTCGACCGTGGCCCGGGCATCGGCGAGTGCGCGATGGATCGGTGTGGTCGAGGACCGGAACAGCTGCGCGAGGGTCGCCAGCCGGCAATCCGGGGCTTCGTCGCCGGTGACGATGCGGCGAGCCAGTCGAGCCGTATCGATGACGGCGAACCCTGGCCAGTCCGCGCCAATCGCCGCGCAAGCGGCCTTGAGGAAGGCCACGTCGTACGGCGCATTGTGGGCGACGAGAACGCTGCCGGCGGCGAACTCGAGGAACGCGGGGACCACCGCACCGAGGCGGGGTGCGCCGGCAACCATGCCGTCGGTGATGCCGGTGAGCACGGCGATGAACGCTGGGATCGCGGTCTCGGGATTGACCAGCGTCTGAAACTCCCCGAGCACGTCCCCGCCGCGCGCCTTCACGGCTCCGATCTCGGTGATGCGGGCGGTCTGCGGGGCCTCTCCGGTGGTCTCGAGGTCGACGACCACGAACGTCGTCTCCCGCAGCGGCGTCCCCAGCTCGTCGAACGTGCCCTGGATGCCCTGTCCGGCGAGCTGGGCCAGCCCGTACCCGGCCGCCGCGCTCATGGCCGGACGGTAAGTGGCAGCGCCGACAATTCTGGCCGGCCGTTCCGTCGAGCGCCCACGACCGTAGGCTCGCTCGGCACGGAAGGAGCTGACGTGGCCGTACCCCTGCCGACGGAGCAGACCCGCTGGCGGTGCCGCTTGTGCGGCAACCTCACCCGCTTCGACGTGACCCGGACGACGCGATTGCGTGACTACGTGCACTGTGACTTGTCCGGGGCTGCGACCGTGGAGGAGCACGAGGTCCTCGTCGATCGGATCGAGCAGGTGCGGTGTCGCTGGTGCGACGGGCGCGACACGGTCGAATTGGTCCCTCGCCCAAGCGGCTGACAGCGGCCCCACGAAACTGTCGGTGGTCTCTCGTACCGTCACTCGCAGCTGACATTCCCGGCGGGAGGCGATCGTGCTCATCGACTGCGACAGGTGCGAGGTGCGTGGCGCGGCGTGCGGCGACTGCGTCGTCACCGTCCTGCTCGGCGGCCCGCCGGACGAGCTCAGCGTGCCTGCGGACGAGGTCGTCCTCGACGCCGCGATGCGCCACGCGATCGAGGTCCTCGCCGACGCCCGCCTGATTCCACCATTGCGCCTCGTGCTGCCGCAGTCGCATACGGCCGCAGGGTGATCATCTGGGCAAAATCCTCGTAATGTCCCGCCCGGCGGTTTTGATCTAGGTCTGCACCCTCGTTAGATTCCGGCGCCAGGCGCTCGTTGGAGATCGTTCAGCCCGGACGACGGCGTGGCGCTACCGCTCCATCCGGCGGCGGAACTGGGGGCCTGCCACCGGAACCCGACAGCCATCACTTCGGGGTACGTCGGCGCTCGTTGCCGATGGGGATACTTCCTCACCCCACCCCGGCGCTTCTCGGGAGAGCGGTCGAGGGAGAAGGAGAGCCGGCTTCGTGCCGACTGGTCGCTCGTACCGCCCCGCGCGCACCCTGCTCGCCATCTGCACCGCCGCCGTCACCGCCGTGGTGGTACTTCCCGGGGTTGGCAGCGCGGATCCGCCGCCGACCGTTGAGCAGGTTCAGGCCCAGGTCGACGCGCTCAACCAGGAAGCGGCAGTCGCCGCAGAGCGCTACAACGACGCCCGGCTGCGGCTCGACGACGTGCAGGCACGGCTGGCCAGCGCGCAGGAGCGCGCCGGTACCCAGGAAGCCCGCGTCGCCGCCGCCCGGCAGAACCTCAGCGCGTTCGCGTCCGCGACGTACCGCTTTGGCGGCATCGACCCAACCGTGCAGTTCTTCACCTCCTCCGATCCCGAGCAGTTCCTCGCCTCCTCCGCGTCGCTCTCGCAACTGTCGAACCGGCAGGCTGCGTCGTTGCGGAACGTGATCTCCGAGCGCGCCCTGCTCGCGCAGGACAATGCGCTCGCCACCGAGCAGTTCGAAGACCTGTCGGTCGCGAAGGCCGAGCTCGAGCGGCTGAAGGGCGACGTCGAGGAGAAGCTCGGTGAGGCCAAGCACCTCCTCGACCGGCTGCAAGCAGCCGACCGGGCTCGCGTCCTCGCCGCCCAGCGCGGCTCGCGGGACGCCGGCTCCGAGCGGCAGCCGCTGGAGTACTACACCGGGAGCGCCTCCGGACCTGCGGCCGAGGCCATCGCGTTCGCGTACGCCCAGCTCGGCGACCGGTACGTCTACGGCGCCGCTGGCCCGAACTCGTGGGACTGCTCGGGACTGACCATGGGCGCCTGGGGGGCGGCCGGTGTCTCACTGCCCCACTCCTCGCGGGCGCAGTACAGCAGCGGACGCAAGGTGTCGCGCTCGGAGCTGCAACCCGGTGACCTGGTGTTCTTCTACTCACCCATCAGCCACGTCGGGATCTACATCGGCGACGGCCAGATGATCCACGCCTCTAACCCGAGCAAGCCGGTTGCGATCGCGTCGATCGACAGAAGTGGCCCATACGCGGGAGCGGTCCGCCCCTGACGCAGCTCCGGTGAGTTCCATGCTGATCTGGCCGCGTGACGGATCAGTCGCGGAGTGGTGAACTAGTTCTGCTGGCTCCGGCCCGGTTCCCCTGCGGGCCGGAGCCAGCCTGCTCTCTGACCGGATCGACAGCGATACAGCACAGCCACCTACGATTCGGGCATGACGGAGGAGACCGGGTACAGCGGTACCCCCGGCTCTCCGGACCCGGGACGCCGACTGATCGCCGTCCTCGCCGGCGTCCTCCTCGTGGGCGACGTCGTCGCCGCGTTGCTGCTCGGTCCCCGCTTGGTGGCGTGGGCGGATCTCGACGGCGCCCTGCTGAGCGCCTTGCGCTGGCCGAGCGGTTCCACGGCCGTGCCGGAGACTCGTCCCGCTCCACCCATCGACGATCCGCTCATCCAGGCCGCGCCGGGTCCACCGCTCAGTGACGACGCGGTCGTCAACGCCGAGGTCCAGGCCCTCCTCGATGCCCGCGCCATCGCCCTCCTGGCCCGAGATCGCGCCGGGTTCCTCGCCCCGCTCGACCCGGCCAGCCCGCAGTTCATCGAGCAGCAGTCCGCGGTCTTCGACGCGTTGGCCGAGGTACCACTCGGCGCCTGGACCTACCAGGTGGCGGGTGATGCCCCGACGCTGCCGCCGGATCGCGTGGCCGCGCTCGGTGCCGAGGCGCGGCTCATCCGGGTGCTGCAGACCCACCGGTTCGCCGAGCTCGATCCCTCGGACCTATCGACGGAGCTCTTCCTGACCGTCGTCCGTCGTGGACGACACGTGGCGCATCGCCGGGGACACTGACGGCGAGGCCGTGGGTGCGCGATCTGGTCGCGACCTGTGGGACTTCGGCCCGGTCACCGTCGTGCGCGGCGACGAGCAGCATCGTGCTCGGCCTGGGCGATCTGGAGGTACTGGAACGGCACGCCTCGGAGGCCGATCGCGCGGTCAACGCCGTGAGCGAGGTGTGGGGTACGTCGTGGGCACAGCGCATCGTCGTCATCGCTCCGAGCGACACGGCGCAGCTGGCGGCAATCCTCGGCGGCTCCGACGGCGACTACGACCAGATCGCCGCGGTCACCACTGGACACTTCCTGACTGGGCATACGGCAACCAGCGCCGATCGCGTTCTCCTCAACCCGGACGCCTTCGCGGAGCTGTCCTCCGTCGGTCGGCGGGTTGTGCTCACGCACGAGACGACGCATGTTGCTGCGCGGGCCGCGTCGACGGGCTCGACTGCCGGCGTGGCTGTCGGAGGGGTTCGCCGACTACGTCGGCTTCCGCAACAGTGAGGTACCGGTTCGGGTGGCCGCGCAAGACGTGCTGCGGCAAGTGCGGGCGAACGGTCCGCCGGCAGCGCTGCCCGCTGATGACGCTTTCGAGCCGACGAGCGAGTCGCTTGCTTCCGCGTACGAATCGAGCTGGCTGGCGTGCCGCCTGATCGCGCAGACGTACGGCGAGGAGCAGCTCGTCGCGTTCTACCAAGCCGTGGCCGCGGCTGGCACCGAGCCTGCGGTCGCCACGGAGTCGGCGTTTCAGACTGTTCTCGGCACGACGTCGGCTGAGTTCGTGGCGGCGTGGCAGGTCGCGCTGCAGGAACTCGCGGCATGAACGTCGACACCAGCCGCGCTGCGGCGGCCATCGTTCTCGTCGTGCTCGTGTACGCACTGATCGTCGGTGTAGCGACGTCGACGCCGTGGCGGGTTCTTTCAGATGGCCTGCAGCGACGGCCGCCGTGGCAGCGGGACTTCACCGCGGACGAACGCAAGCGTGAGGTGCGCTACCACCGCGAGATCCGGCCGCCGGCGTACGCGCGAATGGCGCTCGGCTTGGTGATCACACTGGTTCTCGGGTTCACGCCACTCGGCGCTCGATTGGTGGAGTGGGTAGCGACACCGGCGGGCGATGGGTGGGCGTGGGCGGTCCTGCTCGGCGGTTTGGCGGTGCTGCTCGTGGTGCGACTACTCACGCTGCCACTGTCGGCCTGGAGCGAGATCGTGCTGCGTCGGTGGGGGCTCTCGACACGGACGTGGGGGAGTTGGGCGGCCGATCTCGCGAAGGGCTTCGCCGTCTCCCTCGTGCTGACGCTGGTGCCGCTGCTGGTCTTCTTCTGGCTGGTCCGGGAGTTTCCCGCGTCATGGTGGATCTGGGCTGGTGCTGGTGCGGCCGCCTTCGTTGTGCTGGTGTCTTTTGCGTACCCGCTGGTGATCGAACCGGTCTTCAACAAGTTCGCGTCGCTGCCTCCTGGAGTGCTCAGGACAGCGTTGCTCGATCTCGCCGCGCGTGACTCGGTGCATGTCAAGGACGTCCTCGTCGCCGACGCATCGCGCCGGACGACGGCGCTGAACGCCTACGTCTCGGGGCTCGGCGCGACCCGTCGCATCGTCGTATTCGACACGCTCCTCGACCGCGCCGAGTCTGGCGAGGTGGAGAGCGTCGTGGCGCACGAGCTCGGTCACACCAAGAACCGCGATGTCCTCCGGGGGACGGTGTTCGGCGCAGTGGCGGCGGCCGCGGCGATCTGCCTGCTGTTCCTGCTTCTGCAGTGGCAACCCCTGCTCGATCAAGCCGGGGTCGTGTCGGCAGCGGATCCCGCGGCCTTGCCGCTGATCCTGGCGCTGCTCGGTGTGCTGGGAGCGCTCGGTGGGCCGCTGGGCAACCTCGTGAGCCGGCGTATCGAGGCCCGCGCGGACGTGCACGCCCTGGACCTCACCGGCGACCCGGCGACGTTCGCGCGGATGGAGCGCCAGCTCGCCCTGGCAAACATTGCCGATCTGAAGCCGCACCCGCTTGTGACGCTGCTGTTTGCGACGCATCCGTCGGCTCCTCAGCGGATCGCTCTGGCCCGCTCGTGGGCCCGCGCGCGCCGCGTACCGGAGCATCGAGATCTCGTCGCGTGAGCCGCACGCTCGTCATCACCAACGACTTTCCGCCACGCCCTGGAGGCATTCAGGCCTACCTGCACGCCCTGCTCATTCGCCAGCCCGCCGGGTCCGTCGTCGTGTACGCATCGCAGTTCCGCGGCTGGGAGAAGTTCGACGCCGAGCAGCCGTTCCCCGTCGTGCGCCATTCGCGTGGCCTGCTGCTCCCGACGCCGTACGCCCTGCGGCGGACGCGCGAGATCGCGCGGGCCGAGGGCTGCGACACCGTGCTGTACGGCGCGATGGCACCGCTCGGACTGCTCACGTCCGGGCTGCGCGATGCCGGAGTCCACCGGTTCGTCGGGATGACGCACGGGCACGAGGCCGGATGGGCGGCGCTCCCGGTGTCGCGCCCGGTGCTGAGGCGCATCGCCGACTCGATGGACGCGATGACGTACCTGACGGAGTACACCCGTGCGGGCATCGTCCGCGGGCTGTCCCTGGCTGCGGCATCCCGGATGACCTGGCTTCCGCCCGGCGTCGACGATGAGATCTTTTTCCCCGGCGCCGGCGGACAGGCGATTCGCGGCCAGGCACGGCCTAGGGGAGCGACCGGTCGTCGTCTGCGTGTCGCGATTGGTGCCCCGCAAGGGGCAGGACGTGCTTCTGCGGGCCTGGCCGTCGGTCCTACGAGCTGTGCCCGACGCAATGCTCCTGATAGTTGGTGGCGGTCCGTACCGCTCCCGCTTGGAGCGCCTGGCGAACGCCGTGGGCGTTCGGCGGTCGGTGATCCTGACCGGGTCGGTGCCGTGGGCGGATCTGCCGGCGTACTACGACGCGGGGAACGTGTTCACGATGCCCTGCCGCACCCGAGCGGGCGGCCTCGACGTCGAAGGTCTCGGCATCGTCTTCCTGGAAGCCTCAGCGACGGGTCTTCCGGTCGTTGCGGGCAACTCTGGCGGCGCCCCCGACGCCGTCCTCGACGGCGAGACCGGCTTCGTCATCGACGGCCGTTCAGTGGAGTCGGTGGCCGACCGGGTCACCACCCTGCTGCTCGACCCCGCTCGCGCTCAGGAGATGGGCAAGCGGGGCCGGCAGTGGGTCAGCGAGGCGTGGCGCTGGGACGACATCGCCCAGCGCCTCACCGCGCTATTGACCTGATTGGTCTACGCCAGGTGCGTCGGTGCCGCAGTCTGCGCTCCTCGCGCGCTTCCACAACTGGCGATGAGTTCAGTTCGTCGCACGTGTCCTCGAAGACGCCGCTGAACGACGATCGCCGAGAGCGAAGACCGCGACCACGATCAAAGCGGCAATGGCGGCGATGAGAAGTCCGTACTCGACCGCCGACGCGCCGTCATCGCGACGCCGGGCCTCCAGGATGTTCCTCATGTACGCAAGCATGTGGTGCAACCTCCGGTAAACCGGGCACCGGCCCCCCTCTGAGGCCGCGCTAAGAGGAGACTGCCGCTGCAGATCAGCGTCTGCGGTATCGCTCACCCGGCCGGACAACATCGTCCGAAAGTACGAGGGTCGCGGCTTGATCAGACGGTCTCGCTTGTGCCCTGAGTGATCAGGCCGAGGCGCAGCGCAGTCATGAGCGCCTGCGCGCGATTCGCAGCGCCGAGCTTCTCGTACAGCTTCGAGATGTGGGTCTTCGTCGTCGACTCGCTGATGTAGAGCTTCTTCGAGATCTGCGCGACGCCGAGGCCGTCGGCGAGCAGCTTGAGCACGTCCTTCTCGCGATCGCTCAGCCGTGGACCGCTCGGGCTGAGCCGCCGCCGCATCGCGCCAGCCAGATCGTTGGCGGTGAAGGACAGAGGTGAGACTGCCGCGTGACGCGCCGCCGCGACGACGTCGTCGGAGGGCGCGTCCTTCGGCACGAAGGCCGAGGCCCCCGCTTCAAGCGCGCCGAACAGCTGCTCGTCACCGGCATACATGGTGAGGACGACGATCCCGATGTCGTTCTGCAGCTCGCGCATCTTCGTGGCCGCATCCAGGCCACTGCCGTCCGGCAGGCGGACGTCCAGGATCACCACCTGTGGCGCGTGTCGAGCGACGGCATCGATGCGTCTCGGCCACCGAGCTCGCCTCGCCGACAACCTCGAAATCGCCGGACCGCTCAAAGGCTCGACGTAGCCCCTGCCGGATGAGCTCGTGGTCGTCAACCAACAGCACTGTCGTGGACACGCGTGTCTCTCTTCCTGTCGTTGTGTTCGTTATTCGCGTGGGTCGACTCCCACCCAGATCCAACGGTGACCTCCACCACGGTGCCACCCACCTCGCGGTCACTGATGGACAGGTTGGCTCCGATCCGGCGCGCGCGTTCGCGCATGATGTCCATGCCGAAGCTGTCGTCGCGTCGTCCTCGGACGCCAGCGCCGTCGTCTTCCACGCAGAGCAGTGCTCGTGGCGGGTCGACACGGCAGGTCACCCACAGGTTCTTGGCTCCGGCATGCCGGCGGGCATTGGTGATCGCCTCCTGGGCGATGCGCATGAGCTCGGTCTCGGTCTCGATCCGAAGTCGAGACGGCGCCTCGTCGAGGATCAGGTGGACCGTGAGCGATGAACCCGTCCCGACGGACCGGACGTAGTCAGAAAGCGCCGACCCCAGGCCGATCTCTGCGTGCACCTCGGAGCGAAGATCGAAGATGGACAACCGCAGTTCACTGATGATCCGGGTCAGTTCGCGCCGAAGTGTCCGCAGCTCGTTCTCGAAATCGTCAACTGACCCCAGCTGAGCGCGGGCGGTGAGGTCGTCCATCGTGTACCCCAGCGACGCGAGCTCCTGGGCGATCCCGTCGTGGATCTCGCGGGCCAGGCGACGCCTCTCCTCGACTGTAGCGATCGACCGGATCTCGCCGAACAGCACGGCGGTCTCGAGCCGCAAGGCGGCAGCGCGGACCGTGGCCGCCGCCAGAGCGATGCTCTCGTCGGGGAAGTCTGTCGTCGGCCTCGAGTGCGACCAAACCGGTGGTTCGACCGCCCACGCGCATCGGAAGGAGGACCGCGGCACCAGCGGAGCCATCAAGGCGATGCGGTAAGCGCAGCGGCCGGTCCGTTGCCTCGGTGGGGACGTCCCACTCCACGCGCTCGGCGCCTAGCGTTGCGAGAGGGATGAAGCGGCCGCCCTCGGTGCGTGAGTAGACCGCGCCCACGGCATAGGGCGTTTCCTCGACAATCGTCTCGAGCAGTGCCTGGGCGAGGTTGACGGCATCGAGGCCGCCCGCGAGTTGGCGCGACACTCCACGAAGCTGAGACAGCAGTCGGTACGCCTCCTCGTAGGAGGGATCCGAGGGTCGGTCCTGGTAGAGGATGCGTCGCACCCAGGCCGCAAGCAGGCCGACGGCAAGGGCGATGAGGACCGCCTGGCCCGTCGCGGTGTGGTAGTCGACGGGATCCGCCAGGCCGAACAGGCTACGAATCAGGAGACACGCGGCGGCCAAGCCGACGGCAGTCACCGCCGGTATGGCGCCGCCGGCGAGGCCGGCGGCTAGGGCGGGGGCGATCAGGTAGGGCAGGAAGTACTCCTGCTGTGGGGCAGCCGCCGAGATGACGACGGCCGCAGCGACTGCTTCGACTACCGGCTGCATGCGTCGCGCCATCTCGCCCTGCAGCGGGATGCTCGCGGCGGCGGCGACAGCGATCAGCGCAACGAACGTGGGCAGCAGTTCGTCGAAGCGCGGACGAGACGAGGGTGAGGACCAGACCCATCGCGAGCAAGGCGGCCCGAACGCCGACGACGAGGCGGTAGTGCTGGCGCCGGCGCAGGGCGGCCTCGGTCGGGGTCACGGAGGAACGGTTGCACAAAGAAGGGAAGGAAGGGAAACCGTTCGAACAACCCGCGTGACAATGCAGGTCGAGGGCCCCGTTACGCTGGCCGCGCTCATCCGCACGTGTCGAGCCGCCCCGCCGCCCGTCGGCGCCAGGAGGAGCGGCCGCCGATTGGGGTTTCGACGTGGCCACACTCACCCGGGCTCAGGCGCCCGCGGAGCAACGTCGGCTGCCCGTCCTGACCCGCGATCGACGTCCCGCGCTGGCCGCGCTTGCCCTGCTGCTCGTGCTGGGTGGTGCCCTCGGAAGCGCACTGATCGTCTACCGCAGCGGGGATCGAGTTGAGGTGCTGGTCGCGGCGGACACCATTCAGCCAGGACAGGTCGTCACCGCCGACGACTTCACCACCGCTCAGGTTGCCGCGGATGGGGCCGGCTACGTCGTGGCCGAGGCCCGGAGCAACTTCGTCGGAACCACGGCGACGTACGGGATCCCGGCCGGGACGATCATCAACCGAGAGATGTTCCTCGCCGGAACCACTGTCCCGGCGGGAGCCGACATCGTCGGAGTGGTCCTCAGCCCGCAGCAGCGACCCGCAGACGGCGTCGAGATCGGCGACGTCGTTCGCGCGTTCGTCGTTCCCCGAGCCGAGAGCACCGTGGGCGGCGCTGAGGTCGCTGGCATCGAGCTCGTCAGTGCCGCGCTCGTGACTGAGGTCGCCGGCGGCGGCACCGACGTGATGCAGGTGTCTCTTCTTGTGCCGAGCCAGGTGGCCCCGGCACTCGTCGCCGGATCAGCCGTCGGCCAGGTCGCAGTGACGCGCCTGTCTGCCGACACCACACCGGTCGTCGACTTCGTGCGGGAATGACGTTGGGTCTCATCTCCTTCGTCTCTGCCAAGGGCGCCCCCGGGACCACGACCACCGCCTTGCTTGCGGCTGCACTCTGGCCCCGTGACGTTGTCTTGGTGGATGCCGATCCTTACGGCGGCGACGTCGCGCTACGTATTCCCCGCGCAGATGGACGGCCCGTTGACCTGCAACGCGGCCTGCTGTCGTTGCTCCCGCTTGCACGTCGCGAGCTGTCCGGTCAGGTGCTCCATGAGCACGCGCAGACCCTGCTCGGCGGGATCCCACTGATCGCGGGCCTGTCCGGGGTCGAGCAGGCCACGGCGGTCGGACCGCTGTGGGACACCCTGGCCCGCGCATTCGCCTCCCTCCCCGGTGCCGACGTGCTGGTCGACTGCGGCCGGTGCGACTCCTCGTCAGTGCATTGCCGCTGCTCCAGCACAGCGATGTCGTGGTCTTCGTTCTTCGACCGGACGTCAGCGGGTTTGTGCATACTCGCGACCGACTGACCGGACTGTCGCCCGTGCTGATCGGGCCAGCTGGCCACCAACCTCAGGTCGGGATCGTTGTCGTGGCTGCCGAACGTCAGCAGCGTGACGTCGACGCATCGCGTCTCATGCTGGAGCGCGATTTGCCCGGAGTCTCATTCTTCGGACATCTTGCGTACGACCCAGACGGCGCGCGCATGTTCGCCGGTGATCAGGTATCCCGTCCACAGCGCACACTTCTGGTGAGATCGGGACAGCCAGTCGTCAACGTGCTCGCCGGCACGGTCACCCCGCCTCGGGCGGCTGCTCCAGCCGACACGCAGGCATCGGTGGATCCCACCGGCGGGCGGCGCGCCCGTCGCCTGGGGTCGCGCCGCCGATCCAGAAGTGAATCGACGCCGCTCCCGACGACAGGAGCCGGGTCGTGAGCGGAACCGACCACGTACTCGTTCGACAGCTGCGTGGGCAGGTGGCCGAACGTCTCAATGCTCAGCGCCGCCGCGATGAGATTGCCGGTCGTGCGGCGATGTCGAGCGAGGACGAGCGGCAGTTCGCGCGCAGCCTCATCGTCCAGGTGCTCGAGGACCACGCGCGCGGCGAGATCATCGAGGGCCGCGTCCCTCCGTCCGCGGACGAGGAAGAAGCAACGGCCGCGGCCATCCACGCCGCCCTCTTCGGCGTGGGACGCCTCCAGCCGCTGCTCGAGGATCAGGACGTAGAGAACGTAGACATCAACGGCTACGACCGTGTCTACGTCGGATACAGCGATGGCCGCGAGGTGCTCCACTCACCAGTCGCCGATTCCGACGAGGACCTCGTCGAACTCGTCCAGGTACTCGCTGCGAATGTGGGCCTGACATCCCGACCGTTCGACGCTGCCAATCCGCAGCTCGACCTGCGCCTACCGGACGGATCACGGCTGTCCGCCGTCATGGGAGTGTGCGCGCGACCGGCGATCAGCATTCGCCGGTCCCGGCTCGGGAAGGTCTTCCTCGACGACCTGGTGGGCAGCGAGACGATGAGCCGATCCCTCGCGTCCTTCCTCCGGGCTGCCGTACTGGCCAGGAAGAACATCATGATCGCGGGCGCCACCAACGCCGGGAAGACGACGCTGCTGCGGGCGCTCGCCAACGAGATCCCGGCACACGAGCGGATCGTCACCGTCGAGCGCGCACTCGAGCTTGGTCTCGACCAGTTCCCCGACCTCCACCCCAACGTCGTCGCGATGGAGGAGCGGCTGCCGAACTCCGAGGGCGTCGGCGGCGTGACGATGGCGGAGCTGGTGCGGCGAAGCCTGCGCATGAACCCGAGTCGGGTCATCGTGGGTGAGGTCCTGGGCGACGAGATCGTCACCATGCTCAACGCCATGAGCCAGGGCAACGACGGATCACTGTCCACGATCCACGCGAACTCGTCGATGGAGGTCTTCAACCGGATCTCGACGTACGGGTTGCAGGCGCAGGAGAACCTGCCCGTCGAAGCGACGCACATGCTCATCGCCGGATCAATCAACTTCGTTGTCTTCATGCGCAAGCGCAACGAGTACGCCGAGGGCGGCAGCCTCGTGCGCTGCATCGAGAGCGTTCGCGAGGTGACCGGCATCGATGGTCGGGTCCTCTCGAGTGAGGTGTTCGCCCCCGATCCGTACGGCCGAGCCGTCGCGCATGCCCCGATCCAGTCTGTGAACGAGCTCGCGATGCACGGGTACGAGCCGGCCGTGACCGGTCGTTGGTCGGCATGACGTCCACCCTGCCGCTGGCGCTTCTCGCCGGCGCCATCGTCGGGCTCGGCGTCACGCTGCTGGTGGCCGTGCTGGCACGCGTTCCCCTGACAAGTCCGATGTCGTCGAGGGTCCGTTCCCGCCTGAAGCGACAGCGTCGCTCGATCTCCAGTCGACTCGCGCTCGCTGCCGTCGCGGGTCTGGTGACCCTTCTCCTCACCCGCTGGATCGTGCTGGCCGCGGGCATCGCCCTGCTCGTTCTGTACGGCGACCGCATCGTGGGCAGTGCAGCGATGGAGCGGGTGCGACTGGCCCGCCTCGAGGCACTGGCCATCTGGACGGAATCGCTTCGCGACAGCATCGCCGGTGCGATCGGACTGGAGCAGGCGATTCCGTCGAGCGCCGCTGTCGCTCCGCCCGTGCTCCGCCCGACGCTCAATCTCCTGGTCGACCGGTTGCGGATTCGCACCCCGTTGCCCGACGCCCTGCTGGCCTTCGCCGACGACCTCGACGATGCGAGCGCCGACGTGGTCGTGTCGGCCCTGGTGTTGAACGCTCGGCTGCGCGGTCCCGGCCTCCGCGACGTCCTCACTGCCCTTGCGATCTCCACGCGCGAGGAGCTCGACATGCGTCGCCGTATCGAGGCCGGACGAAGAAGCATCCGTCGCAGCGTGCGCATCGTGATGACGATCGTTCTCGGCGTTGTCGGCTTGCTCGCCGTCTTCAACGACGACTACGTCGCTCCGTACGACGACCTGCTCGGGCAGGCCGTCCTCGTCCTTGTTTCGGGCATGTTCCTCGCCGGCCTGCTGTGGTTGCGCAAACTGGCCCGACCCGTCGAGGTACAGCGCTTCCTTCTTGACAGCTCCGTCGGCCAGCGAGCGGCCATCGATGGGAATGCCGGATGATCGCGCAGGCCCTGCTCGCTGGCGCGGTTGTCGGTCTCGGGCTGTACGCGCTGGTACGTGTATATCTGCGCCCGCGACCCGGTATCGCTGCACTCGTCGGCCGGATCGACGCATCACGTCGCTCGATGACGACGTACACGACGACCGGCCTCGAGACCGCCAACGGCTTGCGCGGTTCCAGTCAGCGGTCGATGGGACGGCTGGCCGACGTTCTCGAGGTGCAGGCGACGGAACGAGGGTGGCACCTCGGGCGGACCCGCCAAGACCTGGCGGTGATGAGCCGGTCGATCGGGTCGTTCCTCGCGCAGAAGGTCGTCATCGCCCTCGCGCTCTTCCTGCTTGCACCGCTGATGTGGAGCGTGCTCCGTCTCGCCGGTGCGCCCCTGCCCGTGGCGATACCCCTTGTGGTGGCCGCTCTGCTCGGCCTGCTCGGCTTCTTCCTGCCCGACATCGCACTGCGTAGCGAAGCCGAGAAGCGCCGCCGCGACTTCCGCCACGTGGTGGGCGTCTTCCTCGACTTGGTCGCGATGAATCTCGCCGGCGGGCGGGGACTACCCGAGGCATTGCTCGCTGCGTCCACCGTGAGTGAGCACTGGGCACTCATTCGGATCCGCCAAGCGCTCGCCAATGCTCGGCTGATGGGAACGACACCGTGGGAGGCGCTCGCCGCGCTGGGGAACGATCTCGGGGTCGAAGAGCTGCGCGATCTCGGCGGCGCGCTGGGCCTAGCCGCTGACGACGGGGCGAAGATCAAAGCGTCGCTGTCCGCGCGAGCGGCGAGCCTGCGGCGCAAGGAACTCACCGAGTCCGAGGGGGAGGCCGGGGAGCGGTCGCAGTCGATGCTTGTCGCCCAGTTGATGATCTGCGCTGCTTTCCTCGTTTTCCTGGTCTACCCCGCCGTCGTGCAGCTGTCCGGTATCTGACGAAAAGGCCGGACGAAGCGTCCGTTAGAGTCTGGCGGCGTCCCGACCCATGATCGAACGCACGCCGGGAGCAATCACAGTGACGACAGCCATGTTCGCCGTCGGGAGTGCGCTGCTGCGCGCCATCCAGCGAGTCCGGAGCACGGCGGCCAGCGGTGCGTCGGCGATCGAGCTCGCCGTCATCGCCGCGGTGCTGGTCGCCGTCGCCACCGGCATCGGATACATCGTCGTACAGGTGGTGAATCAGAAGGGCCAGGAGCTTCAGGACTGTGCCAACCAGCCGGTCGGCGGGCAGTGCGGCGTTGGCGGCGCTCCCTGACGTGGACATCGGGCCGCGCCGCCTACGGGGAGACGACGGCGCGAGTGCGCTCGAGCTGTCGATCGTCGCGCCTGCCATCCTCCGTTGATCTTCTTCGCCATCCAAGCGGGGCTGTTCTTCTATGGCCGCACGGTCGCGGTGCAGGCCGCGCGGGAAGGCGTCTCGCAGCTTCGCTTGGCCCAGACCCCGCAGATCGCCGCCAGCATCGAAGATGACGTCGAGGATGGAATCGAGAGCTACGCGCTGGCCCTGGGCCGGGAAGCGCTGCTGGACCCGCAAGCGACCGGGACCTATGACGAAGACGCGGGAACCGTGTCGATGACCGTGACGGGGACGACGATCACGCTGGTGCCTGGCCTCACCCTGACCGCTACGGGCGCCGCCACCGGCGAGATCGAGCGATTCGAGGCCGATCCGCTGGCGGGAGTGCCATGACCGCCCGTCCAGCCATCGATGACCGGGGATCGCTTTCCCTCGAGCTCGTGATCATCGTGCCGATGCTCCTCTTGATGCTGGCCGTGGTGTACGCATTCGCCCGGGTTGCGCAGACCAACCAGACCTTCGAGGCGGGTGTGCGAGATGCCGCCCGAGCGGCGACCCAAGCGCGCAGCAAGCCACAGGCAGAGCGAGTCGCTGAGGAGTCGCTGCGCGCGTCACTCGGACCCGGCGCGACGGACTGCCTGCGCACGCTCGACGTCGACATTCCGGGTGGTTATCAGGCCGGGTACATCATCACCGTCGATGCAGAATGCTCCTACGGCCTGGGCGACCTCGGGCTACCGGGCATTCCTGGCGCCGTGCCCGTCGCGGCGTCGTTCGCCAGCCCGCTCGACCCCAACCGTCGCGTCGACGAGGCCGGACCGTGAGGCGCGACGACGGGTCCATCGCTCCGGCGGTACCCGCCATCGCCCTGATTCTGCTGCTGCTCGGTGGTCTCGTCCTCGACGCATCTCGGTTGCTGAACCTGCGCGGTCGCGCCCTCGCCTACGCCGAGGAGGCGGCTCGCGCCGGTGCGGGTGCTCTGCAGCCTCGCGCGGATGGATTCCTGCGTGTCGACCCATTGGCGGCCGAGTCTCGCGTCGAGGAGTACTGCGACATCGCCCGAGACGGCGGCTCCGTGCGCGAGTGCAAGTTCCTCGGCGTCGAAGCACCGGGGGGAACGGACACCCGCCCACTGGCCGTCCGGGTACGTGTGCAGATGTCCGAGCGAGCCACCCTGCTCGGCATCGTCGGCCTTTCCGATCTCACCGCCACCGGCGAGGCGCGAGCACGGCCGGTCGAAGGTACCGACGATCAAGACCGCGACTCCCCGCCGGAGGGAGTGGCGCTGCCACAGCCCGTCGAGGTGGATCCGATTCCGGTGCAGGGTCCCGAGCCAGCTCCGCCGCCGCTATGTGATCCGCGAGAGCCTGCCGTGCCCTGCACCACGCCCTCAGGCGTCTGCGAGGACAACGGCAACGCTGACGACTGCATCCCGCGCTGTCCCGAGGGCGAACCAGGGGAGCCCCGGGATGCGGACCCGCGCAACCCGTGCGCCCCGCCATGCGAACCCCCAGAGCAGCCCTCCTGGCGATGCTCGGTGTTCGCGTATCCCGAACGACCCGGTGGTCAGAACGACACGTAGGCCGGGACCCGACCCTGGTCCCCGAGTGACGGAACGTCACCCCTAGACTCCGGGTCCGAGATGGGGGCAAATGCGACAGACGTGCCAGGCGCGCAGCGGGCGTTCATCCTCGTGGGCGCCCTCGTCATGCTGACCGTGGCCGCTGCCTGCAGCTCAGGTGGAAGCGGCCAGCAAGTGCTGCCCACCCCGCGCACCGTGTCGGCAGCGCCGGAGGCAAGCGCGCCCCCCGCCGCCGCGGCGCAGCCACAACCTCCGACTCGGGCGCTCCCCGGTGAGGACGATCCTGCAGTGCAGGCGGTGCGTCGCTACTTCGATGCGGCCTACCGCGCGATCGAGGACGACGACCTCGGCAGCCAGGCACTGCGCGATGCGTCCACACCGGCGCGGGCAGAGCAGAACGCGCAGGCCTTCGCCGACGTCGTCGAGCTGAGCGCGCCAGGTCCGCTGCCCTTCACGCCCACCGCTATCGAGGAGACCGGCCCAGGGCAACGCACGGTCAGCGTGTGCGCGTACTACTGGGGATGGCTGCGCAACCCAGGTAGTGACGTCCCCACCACAGCTCTCGAGGTGCGGGCCGCCCGCGTCCACGTCGAGGACGTCGACGGCACGTGGAAGGTCGCCGGCGTCGAGGTCACCGAAGGTGACTGCACCGGGGTGGAGATTCGGGAGGAGCTGTGGTGAGCCGCCTACGTGTCGTGGTCGGTGCCCTCATCGCCCTCGTCGTCGTCACCGCATCCCCGGCGGCGGCAGACCCGATCGGTGGCGGAGGCGGAGGTTCGACCTCTGATGTCACCTACGCGGAAGCCAGCGGCTGCCGCATGTACGCGTCGAGCTACGGCTACGGCATCTTCTGCCCCACCTCGGGCGGCGCGACCGCTAAGGACATGCTGCGCGGTGAGCGCGCGCCGACGTGCTGGCACGTGCTGCCGTACGCGGGATGGGAGCCGCCCGAGGAGATCCTCGATCCGGAACAGGGAACGTGGCGACTCAAGACCTGCCTGACCGGTTACGACGAGGAAGGCAATCCCACCGGCCCGCCACAGTTCAGCTTCGAGTACGTCTTCGTTCCGGGCGGGCAGGAGATCACCCTCACGGAAGCCCAGGAAAACTTCGTCGCATTCATCAACGACGATCGCAAGCTGCCGCTCCCGGTCGTGGCGGTATCCCCGGTGGCTGCTCCCCGGGTGGGTAACGACGTCGCCTTCTTCATCGTCGAGGGCGCTCCGGGGGAGACGTCGATCCCCGAAATCAATGGGATCCAGATGCGTGCCTGGCAGGTGCGGCTCGACGTCGTCCCTGAGGCGGGGGCGTTCACGAGTTGCCCCGGCAAGGGCATCCGGGTCGAGGCGACCGACACCAGGGACACCCGCCCGCAGGCATGCTGGCACACCTACCGCCGCTCCAGCGCCGGGTTTGGCGACGACCTGCGTCCCGACCGATACCTGGTCCGCTCCACAGCAGTCTGGCTGATCGAGTACTCGACCGACGGGGGAGCCAGCTGGAACCTCCTGCGCGAGGTCGAGAAGACCGCCCTAACAGCACTGCGCGTCACCGAGGTCCAGACCTTGGTCATCCGCTGAGGGAGACGAGATGACGATCACTGTCCCGCCCCGCAACGCGCGACTGCCGAGCGGCCCGCCCGGCTCGCGCGGGGGAGAAGTTCGCCGCGGTCTCCTATCGACGCTGATGCTGACGACTGTTGTCGTCGGCGTGCCGGTTGCGCTGCTGATCTTCGTCGGCAACCCGCTGCCTTCGACCGCGCCGGGCACAGATTGGCTCACAGCCGACGTAACGATCGACGTCGTCCTCAACCTGCTGGCGCTTGTGCTCTGGATCGCGTGGGTGCACTTCGTCGTCTGCGTCGTGATCGAGTGGCGGGCCGCCCGTCGGGCATCCGGCCTGCCCGGCCAGGTTCCGTTGGGAGGCGGTAGTCAGCTCCTTGCGCGCCGCCTCGTTGCGGGGGTGCTCTTGCTCGGCGGCGCCGCGACGCTAGCGCCGTCCACCACGGGCCTTGCCGAGCCGCCACCGATCTCCGTCACTCAGGACTTCGTGACCGCGGAGCGGACCGGGGGGCGCACCGTCACGGCGGGCGCGCCGGCGATCCAGGAAGCGACGGTCTCACCGACAACCGCAGCGCAGAAGTTCTACGAGGTGCAGCCGCCCGAGGGCCGCCGGCACGACTGCCTCTGGGACATTGCCGAGCGCACGCTCGGAGACCCACTGCGCTACAAGGAGATCTTCGAGCTCAACCGCGATCGGGTCCAGCCCGACGGGCGCAGCCTGGCGGATGCCGATCTGATCCACCCGGGCTGGATCTTCACCATGCCGACCGACGCCTCCGGGCCCGGCATCACGGTGGTCGAACCGGTCGCGCCTCCGTCCGCCGTGGCCGGACAACCGACTCCTGCGGGTCAGGACGTGCGTACCGCACCTGGTCCGACAGGACCGGACGAATCCAGGCTCGTCCCGCAGCCCGGCACGCCGGCTCCACCAGCGGAAGAAGGGGATCAGAACAACGACCGCGCTCTGCTTGGTGGAGGCCTGCTGATGGCCGGACTGCTGGTGGCGCTGAGTGCTCGACGGGGACCGTACGGCGATCCTGACGCCATGGAGCAGCGGATGCGGCTGGCCGCTGACGACGAGACCGCCGGCCTGCTCGACCGTGCGCTACGGATCCTTGCGGCCGCCCGGGCCGGTCAGGGACTGCCACTTCCTGAGGTGGCGCTCGCCTACGCATCGCGGGAGCAGCTCGTCTTGCATCTCACCGGCGCCGCGGGGGCACCGGCGCTGTCCGAGCCGCCGCACCCCTGGCAGGCCGAGGAGTCCGGCCGATCATGGACAGTTCGAGCCGATGACCTGCCGCCCGGCCCGGCGCCGAACGTCGCCGCCCCGTATCCCGCGCTGGTCAACATCGCTTCCCAGCACGGCTTCGAACTCCTCGTCGACCTCGAGCTAGCGCCCGGCTTGGTTGCCCTTGGCGGCGACGCCAGGGTCGCGCGTGACGTGGCGGTGTCGCTCGCGGTCGAGCTCGCCACCAACACCTGGTCGGATGGGGTGACGGTGACCCTCGTCGGATTCGGCGAGGAACTTGCCGACGCCGCACCGGATCACCTCCGCCAGGTCGCGACGCTGTCCGCGGTGCTTGCTGACGTCGAGGATGACTCCGGTCGTGTCGACGACCTGGCCCGCGCGCTCGGTGTGGAGGGAGTCCTCGCCGGTCGCCTGTCGCGGGCTCCGGAGCGCTGGCGTCCGCACGTCCTCGTCCTATCCGGCCCACCGACCCCAGAGGAGTCCGTCCGGCTGCAGCACCTCGTTGGCCGTGGTCGCACGCCGCTCGCGGTGGTGTGCGTCGGCGATGCCCCATCTGCGAGGTGGCGCTTCGTCGTGGATGGCAGTGGCTCGGTCGACCTCGGGCTCCTCGGTGTCCGCGGTCAGGCACGGGCGCTGCCACCGGAGGAATACCGGGAGATCGCCACGCTAGCCCGGCGTTTCGATGAGACCCGCGCGCAGCGTTCCCTCGAGGTTGCGGCGATGACACCGTTGGCGGCGATGATTGAGCACAGCGCAGCAGTAGTGAGCCTGCCGACCGGGGTGCCCGCCGTTCAGATTCAGCTACTCGGACCCGTCGACGTCGTAGCACCGGGACCCGTCGAGGAACCACGCCGGGCGCTGCTCACCGAGGTCGTGGTCGCGGCGGCGCTGCACCGTAACGGCCTGCACGACGCCGTCCTGCGTTCAACCGTGTGGCCGAGGGGTGTCTCCGACGACGTCGTGGCCGACGTGATCCGCGACGTCAACCGGTGGCTCGGCGGTTCGCGATTCTTCCAGGCCGACGACGGTCGGTGGTGCCTCGACGACGACGTCCACACCGACTGGGACGTCTTCCGCGCGCTGGTTAGCGACGGGACAGGCGTGGGGGAGGCAGACCGGCTGCTCCGCGCTCTCGACCTGGCCCGGGGCGAGGCATTCTCGGCCGTCCCCGCGGGACGCTACCGGTGGCTTGCCTTCCACCGGGCGGCTCGCGATGCCCGCGTTCTCGCCACCACGGTGGCGCGCCGCGCTGCCGAGATATTGGACGGCGATCCCAAACGGGCCGGAGCCGCACTGCACGCCGGACTGAAGCTTGCCCCGACGGCCGAGGTGCTGTGGCGCGACATGTTGCGTCTCGTCGCATCCCGCGACCCGAGCTCCCTCGCGGTCACCATTGCGGCGCTGGACGACGCGTTGGACCGCAACGGGATCCGACGAGCGGAGCCGGAAACGGACGCGCTCATCGAGCAACTTGCTCCGCAGATGAACCGCGACGCCGGTCGTACTGCCTAACAGTTACCCGAGAGGACACGTTGGCATGGGCACCTGGAAGTACGACCTCTGTGAGTTGGAGGGGACGGTATCCGGGCTGCAGACGCTGCAGTCCGACTTCGAGACGGCTTCTCAGGTGCAGGAGGCAGCGGGCGGCGCCTTCGGCTACTCGTGGCTGACGGGAGCCGTGGAGTCGTTCGTGGACAACTGGTCGCACAACCGCGGGCAGCAGATCGAAACGCTGACCACGACGCGCGAGGCGCTGGTCGAGATCATCCAGAACTACGTCGACCTCGATCAAGCGGGCGTCGACCAGCTCAACGAGAACTGCCAGTAGGAGACGGACATGTCCTGGGAGCCGCTGCATGCGGGGGATCCGTTCCCCGCCGATCCTGCAGCCATAGAGACGTACGCCGCCGACGTCACGGCGACCGCTCAGCTCATCGCCGAGCAGGTGGCGTCACTGCGTCGCCTCGCTGATGCCAACAACTGGACGACCGACACTGCGGACGCGTTTCGTGAACGCGCTACTGACACCGCGAACGAGATCGAGAAGACGCATGGCCGCTACGCAGGCGTTGGGACAGCGCTGACGACGCTGTCGGGGGAGCTCCAGGCCCACGAGGCATCAGCCAAGCTAAAGGTGCAGGAGGCGGCCCAGCTGGTGCGGACGATCCAGGCCAATCCCGAGGTGAGTCCTACACCGGGGGAGGACGGGGCTCCTCCCGAGTTGTCACCGGAGGGCGAGGCGCAGAATGCTCGGCGTGCCGCGGCGCAGCAACGGTTCGCCGAGCTGCAGACCGAGTTCCACCAGATCGTTCAGGCGGCCGAAGCCGACGCCCGAACGTGCGAGTCCAAGATCAACGACGCCAAGGACGACAGCGTCAAGGACAACTGGTGGGAGCGCAATGCCGGCTGGCTCAAGGGTTTGGCTACGGTCCTCGGCGCTATCGCGGCGGTGGCAGGGATCATCCTGCTCACCGTCGCCACGGCTGGAACCATCTGGCTCGTTGTTGCCGTCGTTGCCGGCGTCGCCGCGTTGCTCATCAACCTCGGCTTGGCAATCAAGGCGGACGGCAGTTGGGTGGATGTGGCGTTTGACGCCATCGGTCTGCTCACGTTGGGTGCAGGCTCGGTTATTGGGCGAAGCATCCAAGCTGCCTGGAAGGGGATGTCAACTGCGGTCGCAGCCGCGCGGTCGACAAAGGCATTCGACGCTGCCGTCGATGGTGCGTTCTTCTACCGCTTCGCCGGCCGCATTGTCGATCTCCATGTGACGGTCCTGGCCTGGAGGGTGCCCGTCCGACTGCCCTTCGTCACGAAGATGGCGGAGGGCTACCGTGCCGGCGTCATCGATGATGCGCTTGGAGTTGCCCAGGAGGCCTGGCACGCCACAACGATCGCGCCGCCAAGCAGCACGGTGGCCCGAATCTGGTGGGGTGGTGTCGACGAGGCTGGGCTCGCGCCCCGGGTGGCAGCGTCCCTGGATGAGTTGAGGAGCATCCCGCAGGCTGCGACATTGGTCGGCGGACTCGAAGCGCTCCAGACGACTTTGCGTGTCGGTGCCCTTGTCAACGGTGTGGGGCTTGTCAACGACGCGATCGACCTGTCCCTTGACGGCGCGGAGTACGGATCGAGCCTGCTCGACGCGCTACGGCGGTGACCGACCTCAACGTCTCGATTCGGCTCGATCCGCGTTGGGTCGAGATCCCGGTACGCGATGAATCAGACTTGCAGTCGTGGGCTCGTCGCGCGGTCGATGACGGTCTTCGAGTTCGAAACCGGAAGGAGTCACGAGAGGTACGGAGCGTCCTGGCCGCGGGTTTCCGCGAGATGGCCGAGAGTGCGCGACGCCTCGCCTTCTCCGAGGACGCCGAGACGATGGCGGCGTACATCCTGGCGCCCGGCGCGGATTGCGTTCCTGTCTCCGTCGTCAAGCTGCACGTGATTCGCGCCGAGCCAGACGCGACCCTCGAGCGCATCGCCGACGACGTGATCATGCCGGCAGATGCCCGGTTCGGGGATCCCGTCGTGACCGACATGGAAACGGCGAACGGTCCGGCGATCAAGGTGAAGCAATTTCCCATCGTGGTGGTGTCGGAACCTGCAGAGGCGGAGCAGCAGGTCTACACATTGTTCGCATACCTCTGGGTTGGGCCCACGCCCGACATCTTCGTTGGGGTGCAGGCGTGGTTTGCCTCGCCGGTTGAGGCCGAGCTAGCTGAGGAGGCACTCGACCAACTCGCGTCCTCGATAAGCGTGCGGCTCCGAGCACCATGACCGTCCAGGTAGAGCGCAGCCATCCCGGCGTCCGTTATCGACTAGCTGTGCCAGACGGCTGGACGGCCTTTCCGGTCCAGGCTGCACGGCTGCGACCCGCCGTACGCCGGTGGCTGCTTCGCCGTCTCTCGCACCGATCTCGGGATGAGACAGTCGCCCTTCGCCGGCGAGCGGAGGACGAGTTGGTCCAGCTCGCCCAGTCGCCCGGGATCGAGTACGCCAAACAGCTCCTTGTCCTCTCGCTTGATGTGGGGCAGGTACCCATCACAGCGACCTGCGTGGTCGCGCTCGTTCCACGGCATCTGCCGGATGACGCGGCGCTGGCAGCGCTTGTCACGGAGCTAGCGCCGGCCACTGGCACCGCGGAGATGGCTGAGCTCGGCGGATCCACCGGGATCCTCGTCGTCCAGGACATCGTGCCGATCGCCCGCGAGCAGCAGCCTTCGGACGCGGAGCTAGCCGAACTCCTGTCTCGTACCGGCCCGCCTGGCGAGGTCAGTGTCGACCAGGTAGCGGAACACCGGGCTGCGGCGGAACGAGCACGTTCCGTCGACATCTATCTCCCCGTACCGGAGATCTCGACAGACGCTGATGTTGGGCTTTTCTACCCCTGTCGTGCCGCTCTTCGAGCCGCTGACGGAGCTCTTCGTGGCCATGGCGTCGACGGTGCAGTTTCGTGTCGGCGAGGACGCCTGGCGCTGAACCGGATCGGCCGGTCAGAGGAACAGCCACTCACCGGTGTCCAACCATCGCGCTAGGACAAGCACGACCCACGCCGCGATGGCTCCCGAGCCAACCGGAAGAACCAGCTGGGACGCCAACTGCAGTTCTTCGGGTGTAGCTCCAGCCTGCTTGCCCGTAATGGATCTCCACGTCACATGCGTGACGGCGCGGATGCCCAGGCCGATGGGGAGCACCGCGATAGCCGCCAACGCGATGAACTGGAACAGCGACCAGCGTCCACTCCGGGTATCCCGCGGACGATGTCACCAGGGCGAGGACGCCACCCACCGCGACACCCACGATCGCGCCGATTGCTAGCAAACCGACAAATGCGGGACGGTGAGTGTGGGGTCGACCGCTGAGTTCCGCTGCGCCGACACGGACGAGTTCTAGGCGAACTCGCTCGAAGTCCCGGTAGCGCTGCCATGGTCGAACTGCCACGGCAGAACGCTAGCCGAATGGCCGAGAAGGAACGTGCGCCGTCATGCCGAACCCCGGTGAGGGGCGCTTCGGGCGATATGCCACAGTAGGCGGCGTTTGGACGTAGCAGCACCACATTCCGGATCTTCCCGATGCTAGGAGGAATGCATGCCCGTCACGCTGCGCGACGAGGACGTCGATGCCCTCAAGCAGGCCCTGATCCGCGGCCAGCAGGACGTCGACTCCACCCTCACCGCCCTCAACGGCGAGGCCGTCCAGCGCATCCACGCCGGCCTCGAGGGCACGGATACCGCCGTCGCCTTCGACGAGAAGATCAGTGAGCTGATCACGCAGCTCAAGGAGGCGCTGCCGGCGTTCGAGGCGCTCGGCACCTTCGTCGTGAACTACCTCGAGAAGTTCCACGAGGACGACCGCGCGCAGGCGGCGGCCCTGCGCGGCTGATCGCAGCGCAGCTCCTCAAGTCGCAGGACGGAAGGCCCGGCGCTGAAAGGCGCCGGGCCTTGTCGCTGTGTTCAGCCGAACGGCACGGTCACGGTGACGAGCAAGCCGTCGCCGAGGTGGAGCAGCGCCTTCCCGGGCTTGACCTGCTCGACGACGGCACTGCGCGGGAGGCGGACGCCGACGAGTTCGCCCTCGGATGCACCCTGAGGAGACAGCAGCGCGCCTGTTCGGCCCTTGCGCGCCTCCGCGTGCCAGCCGGTGAAGCCACCCGAGAGATCGCTGGCGGTCCCAGCCACCAGCAGGGCCCGGCGCGTGTCCGTCGCCGTACGGATGTAGGTCTTGAGCCACGCAGCGGCGGGCGTCTCCTTGTGCATCTCCGCGTCGTCTACCGCGAGCACGAACGGCCCCTCATCTGGCACCAGGTCAGCCAACACGTCAGAGGACAACTCGCTGTCGGTGACGATCCCCTTGGACGCCCGGTTCCCCGAGCAGGTCGCGCAACGGCGAGGGGCGAGGGGTGATGATCCCGACCTCGACGTGCGACTTCAGCAACGTCCGGACCATCGCCAGCAGCGCCGTACTGCGCCCGGACTTCGGCGGGCCGCCCAGCATGAACAGCGGCCGGCGGGCGAGATCGGGGCCAAGCGCTTCGAGATCGTCGCCACCTATACCCACCATCGCGAACATGGCCGGTTCGTCGCCCGCGAGGTAGCCGAAGGCGGTCTCCAGGCTGAGGCTCGCCGGCAAGACGTCGATGCGGAAGGGTCGCCGACCCCTGGATATCGCAGCGTCCCGCGCTCGGGTGCGCGCTCCGATCTCACGTACGGCTGCCGCCTGTCCCTGCCCGGTGAGCTCTCCCGGGAGCACCGCTACCTGGGTCTCCAGCAATCCCTCGGCTTGGAATCCGCGACCGTCGACGATGCTGTCGGGAAGCTTGCGGGGGTTGAGTCCCAGCGTCGTGTAGTCGCTGTCGTCGTTCATCCTCAGGACCAGGCGATCCTCGGTCAGCGACATGATGCGATACGAGCTGAGCGTGCGATCGCCTGCGATGACGCAGTGGACTCCGACGCTCGCACCCTCACCGAGGAGCGTCATCATTGCCGCCTGGGGTCGTCCGCCGTCCAGCTCGCCGAGCGAGGCCGTAAAGCCTTCCCAGCGATCGAGCAGAACGACGATGTGCGGCATCCGATCCTGCGGTGGCGAGGCGAGCCGCTGCTCGGTGAGGTTCGCGTAGCCGCCTGCTGCCAGCACCTCCTGCCGCCGGATGACCTCGTCCAGCAGGCGTCCGAGCAGGCGCACAGCCCGTTCTGGCTGCGTGCGCTGTACCACCGCTCCACAGTGCGGCACGTCAGCCAGGGGGAGGAGGCCGCCGCTGCCGCAGTCGATGGCGTACATGTGGACCTCGTCGCAGCGCACGGTCTCAGCGATCGAGCTGGCGATCGTTCGCAATGCCTGGGTGCGGCCGCTGCGGCCCGCGCCGACGATCAGCTTGTGGCCGAACCTCGCGAAGTCAATGATCTCGGCCCGCTGTTCCTGCCGACGGGGAATGTCAGCGACCGCCCATGGCACCGGTGGGAGATCGGTTCCGATGTCGGTCACGGCGGGGAGCTCGTCGATGGTCACCCGGTCGGGAAGAGCCGGCAGCCACGGGCTGTGCTGTGGCGGACCGCCGATCGTGTCGTTGGCATCACGGATCGCTGCCACCAGGACCCCGAGATCCGTCACCTCGACGTCGCCCTGATCGACGCGAGCTCGCGGCCGCTGTGGCACGGGCCTGCCAAGATCCAGCCACTCCAGCGGTACCAGCCAGGGCTCGCGGCGCACTGCCGCCGATGTTCCCCGACGTCGCCCGCCGACCCGGCCGGCTTGGAAAGGCACGAGCGAGGCGTGCCCGAGTCGTACGTAGGCCCGCCCCGGCGTGTTCTTGGCGATGAACGCAGCGTCGGGAGCGTCGATGACGTCGGAGCTCTCTGCCTTGTCCGTGACGCGCAGCGCGATGCGCAGGTTGGTGTTCGCGCGAATGTCCTGGGAAACCACACCGGAGGGTCGCTGCGTGGCGAGGATCAGGTGAATGCCGAGCGATCGACCCCGCTGGGCGATGTTGACGAGGCCGGGCACGAAGTCCGGCAGGTCGCGCACCATGGAGGCGAACTCGTCGATGACCAGCACCAGCCGCGGCAGCGGATCCAGTCCACCGCGCTTGTCGCCAAGGTCGGTGTAATCCTCGATGTCCTTTGCTCCGACCGCGGCAAGGATGTGTTCGCGACGCTGCAGCTCGGCACCGAGTGAGGTGAGCGCCCGCTCGACGAGATGGGCGTCGAGGTCGGTGACCATGCCGACGGTGTGCGGCAGATTCACACAGTCCTTGAAGGCCGAGCCGCCCTTGTAGTCGATGAGCACGAACGTCATCGCGTCTGGCCGGTTGGCGGCTGCCAACGAGGCCACCAACGTCTGCAGTAGCTCGGATTTGCCAGCTCCGGTGGTTCCGGCAACCAGCCCATGCGGGCCGTCCCGGCGCAGGTCAATCGCGAACGGGCCATCGACCGATACCCCGACCAGCGCCTCGGTCGTTCGGCCGGCGGCGCGCCAGACGGCCGCGATGCGCTGCGCGTTGGGTGGCTCGAGATCCATGACGTCCAGCAGGCGACAGGCCGACGGGAGCGTCGAGTCGCCGCCGTCGTCGGTGACGTCCCGTACCGGAGCCAGCGCCCGTGCCACTCTCGCGAACCAGCCAGAAGGGACGACGTCGGCTCTCGCGTCCGTCACGACGTCCGTGCGCTGCTGACGGACGGTCACCGTCGTCGGCGAGCTCTGGATGATCACCGCCGAGCACTCTTCAGGAAGGAGCCGCTCCTCCGCGTCCAGGCAGATGGCGTAGACACCGACGCTCGGGCCTTCCTTGAGGACGGTCGCGACTCCCGGTAGGGAACGCAGTCGTCGAGCGCCGTCGAGCACGGCCACGACATGGGAATCCATGCCGGTGTCTCGCGCCCCGGTTGAGCGGCGATCGGTAATGAGTGACTGCAGTTCAGCTACCCGGCGTCCCAGACTCTCGGCGTCGGTTCCCAGCAGCATGACGCTGTCCTGGCCCAGAGTCGGATGGCAGTGGGGTAGCCAACGCATCCACTCCCACGTGTCCTGCCCCGAGGAACCGCTCAGGACGTAAAGCTGGAGATCGCGCGGACTGTGCAGGATCGCGGCCTGTGCCACCATCCAGGCAGCGACCGGCCGGGCGAGCTCGGGGCGGCCGGCGATGCCCACGACACCGCGCTCCGCCAGCGAGATGGTGACCGGCGCATCGGGGACCGACCACTCGACCTTTCGGCGATGGCTCAATTGACCGGGGTCCTCGAGCTTGATCTGCGAGGGCAGCTCCTGGAGTCCAACCCGCAGCGCAAGGTAGTCCGGGTCGTCGCGACGTCGTTCCCACAAGCGCGTTCGCGGCCCGATAGCGATGAGTGCGGCCTCCGCCGGGTCCGGAGCCATCGAACGCCGCTGCTCGCGCTCCAGCCGAAGCGCCTCCGCCGCGTCGTCCTCCACCTGACGACGCTGCTCGCGGTACTCCTTCATCTCCTGCCGGTAGTTCTTCTTGCCCGAGCTGCGCTGTGACAGCCAGTTGCCGATGAGGAGCATCGGGCTCATCAGCGCGAACAGGCCATACCGGGGATTGCCGGTGACGAGCACGATGGCCCCGGCGAAGAGGAGTGGGGCGAGCATCGCAATAACGGGGATACCGCGTCCACGCGGTGCTTTCGGCTCCGTCGGGAGGACGAACGTCGTCTCTCGCTCGGCCGGCAGGAGTCGCGGCGGGCGGTTGTAGTCGAGCCCGACTCCGTCGTCCGATGGCTCGAGCGCGGCATCGGGCAGGCTTGCGGAGCGCACTTCGAGGACGCACGGACCGGCGTGCAGCATCGCGCCGTCTGGCCAGGGGACAGCGGCCTTGTACCGCTTCGCCGTCGAGACTGATCGGAACGCCGTCCACGGGCGTGACGCTCACCACGGTCTCGAGGTCGACGGACACGGTAAATGCATGCGCTGCCAAGCCGTCGATGTCGAGCCGTACGGCACACCCGGGGCTCGATCCCACGGTTGACTCGCCCACGCCGAGCCAGTGCACGACGCCAGCGCCCATCCCGCCGACGACCCGCAGCTCCACGGCTCCCTCGGGCTCCAGCAGGATCGACAGCGCCGGATCGTCCAGGCTGACGAGGGCACCGTCGATGAGCGGGCTTTCGCGGACGAGCTGCGGCCCCTCGAGAGGCTTGCCGGAGACGTACAGGGTCGTAGCGGTGCCATTTCGGTGCGCGCGAAGCGAGACGACCTGGCCAGTCCCCGCGCCGTCCACGGACTCGTCGCGCAGGGCCTGGACGAGCAGTGGAGCCAGTTCGTCGATCGTCGTGTCGTCATCCAGGTCCAGCAAGACGTCGCACGCTCCGCCGCTGCCGCGCTCGGCCACGGTGAGGGTCAGCTGCATCTGTTGGCGTCTCCGTGTTTGGGGGAGTACGCAGTCTCCCAGGTGCCGCCGACTGCCCGTGCCCACCCCGTCGACGTGGTTCGATGCAGTCGTGACAGCGGTGCCCGCGGCGAATGTGCCATGGTCGAACGGTGTGAGCGACCTTGGTGAGGTCCTCGCCGATGCCGAGGAGCGTCTGCAGAGTGGAGCGAGCGCAGGCTCGCGGGTGATTCCCACTGGCTTCACGCCGCTCGACACCTATCTCGGCGGCGGGACTGCGTTCGGGTGATCTCACCGTTCTCGGTGGGGCTCAGGGCCTCGGAAAGTCGACCATGGTGCTGCAGATGCTTCGCAGCGCGGCTCTGCGCGGTGAGCCCGTGCTCTATCTCTCCTTCGAGCACCCGCCGGCATCGGTGCTGGAACGCCTCATCGCCATCGAAGCTGGGACCAGCCACGGCATCGAGGCGCCCGCCCTGCGCCGGATACGTGAGGCGCTGGATGCCGTGGACGGTCGCCGGGGAGCGCTGCGGGAGCGACTGTCCGATACCGACGGAGGGGCGGAGGCGGTGGAGGCCGTCGAGGGCTACGCCGAGCGGTTCGTCGTCCACCGGTCGAGCGGCGTGACCACCGATCTCGGCGAGATCGGCTCCCTGGTCCGGACGGTGACTGACCGGACGGGTCGCCCACCGCTCGTCGCCGTCGACTACCTGCAGAAGGTTGCTGTACCCGGGCTATCCATGGACGAGGAGCAGCGACTGGGACGAATCGTCGAGGGCCTCAAGGACTTGGCCCTCGCTGCCGACCTGCCCGTTGTCGCGGTCTCTGCAGCGGACCGTGAGGGCCTGACGTCCGGACGTCGACTTCGCATCAATGGTCTGCGGGGAGCGCAGGTGATCGCCTACGAGGCCGATGTCGTCGTGGTCATGAACGAGAAGTACGACGTGGTGGCCCGGCATCACCTGGTCTACGACACGACCAGCGCCGAGCGGTATCGCAACTGGGTCGTGGTGTCGATCGAGAAGAATCGCAGTGGCCTCGATCGGATCGATCTGGAGTTTCGCAAGCGCTTCGAGCAGGGCCGCTTCGAGCTCGAGGGTCAGCCAGTGCCGGAGCAGCTGGTGGACGAGCGCATCTTCATCGAGTGAGCGAAGCGATCAGTCCTGGTCGCGGAAACCGTCGAGGAGTCGCGCGAAGCTTCGGACCTCGACTGCTGCACTGATCAGCGGTGCCGCTTCGTCGGCAACCTCGACAAGCCCGCGCAGGGACTGCCTCATCGAAGGGGGGATCGTTCTTTCGTGCGAGCAGGACAACAGCGCCGGTTCCTGTGACCGGGGCAGCCATCAGATGTCGCCAGCTGGCCAGAGGGGCCCCGCGGAGTCGACTACGTGCGATGTCCGTGTCCTCGACGATCATTCCCTTAGCCGCTAGCGCGATCTCCTTGACCAGCCAGGAATCCTCAGTCAGTTCGAATCTGGTCTCCACTGGTCGAAGGCCCGTCCCGCCTGCAACCCGCCAGCGACTCTGATCGGGAAGCAGCATGACGCCGGCGTCGGCACCAGCGCGTTCAACTGCTCCCTTGACGATGACGTCCGACGTTGCCGCAACCCCGTCCAGTTCACTAACCCGACCGATCAGCGCGCGAACGAGGGCAAGCGCCGATATTGGCAGCGGACCCGTTTCCTCGGCAGGGATAGACGCAGGTGCCGCTGCCTCTATAGGTGCCGGCGGTGGACCATCTCGCGCTTGAGCCGTGGCGTCCGTTCCGCTCTGATCTCCACCACTGGGCGTCGCGAGCAGGGAGTCGGTCGTGGGCATCCGTTTGTCGCGATTGCTCTCCCGCCGGTTCCGGCGGACGACACGGTATTCCGTGACCCTTTCCTCGAGCGAGAGAGCCGGCCCGAGGACGTTGCCAAAGGAATCCGCCGCAACTGCGCCACCGATGCTGTCTCCCTGAAAGCTGTTCACAGCATCGCGCAAAGCCTGGGGGTCGACGGGAGAGGGAAGCACCGCGCACCGCGACAGGCTTACCAGATCCGGTGCGTCCCATCCCGGCGCATCATCGGCTACCAGGATGATGGGAACGGCTAGTCCGCGCTTCCTCACCTCGCCGACCGCGGCTCGTGCCGCGTCCGGCCCGTCGAGGTCGAGAATCAGGGCATCGATGTCGTAAGGACCTGACTCCAGCCAGGTGTGAAGCGTCGCCGGCAAGGTTGCGGGCCCGTCGCCGCCGTCCTGTGCGGGTAGGTCCTGGTCGTCGGAGACGACCAGCACGCGAGTCACAGCCGCCCCGCAAGGGAGGTGAAAATCTGAATGGCCGCCGGTCCCATGATCACCGCGAACAGCGCGGGCAGGATGCAGAAGATCAGCGGGAAGAGGATCTTCACGGGAACCTTCTGTGCCGCCTCTTCGGCACGCTGACTGCGCTTGACACGCATCTCGTCGGCCTGAATGCGCAACACGTTCGCCACGGGGATGCCGAACGCGTCCGCCTGAATCATGGCGAGGACGAAGGTGCGCAGCTCAGGAAGATCGGTGCGGTCGCTGAGGGCGCGCATCGCCTCGGCCCGACCCCAGCCGATTTGCATCTCCTGAAGGACGCGGAAGAACTCTTCCGCCAGTGGCCCGGTTGTGTTTCGGGCCACCTGAGCCAATGCAGCATCGAAGGACAGGCCGGACTCGACCGAGATCGTCATGAGGTCGAGGGCATCCGGCAGTTCGCGCCGTAGCTGCTGCGTCCGGTTGTAGCCGAGCTGGTACACCAGCATGGTGGGTGCTGAGTAGCCGAGCACCGCGGCGAGAAGCGCGCAGCCAAGCGTGACCAGCGGAGCGGCCCCGAGGAGGTAGTGGAACAATCAGGCCCAGCACGACTCCGGCGATGAGCCCGAGCATCTTGAACGCCAGCACTCGGTCGACATCCCACTGCGGGGGGTTTCCGGCTAGGTCGAGACGGCGTCGAATACGTGCGTTCTGGTTGCTTGGTGCGAGGCGCCGCCCGAGCCGGCTCAGCCCATCAAGGGTTGGCACAACGATTCGCCGGGAGAACGGCACATCGAGCTCGGGCCGGTGGTCCGACCGTAGCCGACTTACCGATGCAACGACGGCAAGTTGACGGCGCGCCTGACGGCGCTGACCCACGATGCTCCCGCTGGCGGCCAGGGCGAGAAGCAGCCCGAGGAAGACCGCGACCAGACCGAGAACGAGGAGCACGTCACACCTCGACCTTGATGACCTTGCGTAGCCAGAGCACGCCTACCAGGAAGAGGACGCACGTCACGATGATGACCAGCCAGCCCAGCGTTGTGGTGTAGAGCGGGCGCAGATACTCCGGACGCACGAGTACCAGATACATCGTGAACGCGACCGGAAGCGCACCGAGAATCCATGCGGACAGCCGGCCTTCCGCCGACAGCACTCGGACCTGACGGTGTAACCGTTCTCGCTCCCGCAACGTCCCCGCGACGTTTGTCAGAACTTCCGCCAGGTTGCCCCCGACCTCGCGCTGAATACGGATGGCCATAACGGCCCAGTTCATATCGTTGGTGCGAAAACGTCCGGCGACCGCTTCGAGCGCATCCTCGACAGGCATCCCAAGCCGTGTCTGGACGAGCGCTCGATTGAACTCACCGCTGACGGGTTGGCTGCCCTCGCGAACCACGGTGTCGACGGCCTGGGAGAGTGAGTAGCCGACGGACAGGCTGCCGGCCATCAGCTGCAAGGTTTCCGGCAGCTGAGCGAGGAACGCATCCTCCCGCCGGGATCTCTGGAACACGAGATAAAGCTGAGGTCCCACCAGTCCCAGCGCAAGGCCGAGGAGCATGGCGAGAATCGCGCCGCCCGATAGCAGCAGCAACAACAGCGCCGCAAGGAGACCGGACCCGATCTGGATGAGCGTCCATTCAGCCGGCTTGAGCAGGATGCCCGCGCTGTCCAGCCGGGCGGCCAGAGCTGATTGCACGTTGGGACGAGCGACGACCCGTCCTGCGAGCTCCACCGCGGATCGCGCAATGGCACTGGAGCCGAACACGCTGGTGCTCGTCGTCTCGGCCTGCTTCTGAGGTTGTCGCCCGGCCAGCGTGTACAGGGAAAGTCGTCGGCTAACTCGTCCCTGCACTGTGTCGGTTCGTACGGCCGCCGTCAGGGCAATGGCGAGAATCGTCGCTGCGCCAGCGAAAATCGCGACCAGGGCGATGGGAAGGATCTCCTGGCCGATCGGAAACGAAGGCAGGGCGACGGCTCGCGGCCCGTAGTCGGGAGGTGCGGTCGGTTCTGAGGTGGGTGCCGGTGCTTCCAGGAAAAACGCCCGCTGGACAGTGATGATGCTCCCGTCGCTTATCCTCGCGGAAGCATCGAGCGTGATCTCACCACTCGTGACGGTTTCGGGTATCGGCGCCGTCACGAGAACCTGCTGAGCAATGGTTTCTGCAGTCCCTTGGAAGGTCTCGGTAACCTGCTCGAGATCGGTTGCCGGAATGACCCTGCCTCGGCCTGGTCCTGCCGCTGTAGCCAGAACTTCGAGCTGCTGATCTAGCTCTGGCGTGGTGCCGATGCCGACGATCGTCATGTCGACGTTACCGGCCTGCGCGGCAACTGTGGATTCGGCCTGCTCAATCGTTGTTGGCGAAAGGGGAGCATCGTTCTCGCCGTCCGAGAGCAGCACGAGTGAGCGCAGGCCCTCCGAACCCAGGAAGCTCAGCGAGTCGATTACCGCGTCGTAGAGCGCGGTATCACCATCGGCTTCGAGGCCAGCTACCGCTTGCCGCACCTGCTCATGCTGCGTCGTCGGTTCGACCAAGCGTGTGACCGTCTGGTTGAAAGCGATGAGCCCGACCTCGACATCGTCGGGAACCGTGTCAAGGAACGCTCCCGCGGCACTCTTGGCGGCGTCTAGGCGTCCGTCCTGTCGCATGGTTCCGCTGGTGTCGATTGTCAAAACGACACGTCGTGTCGGCCCCTCGGCCGCGTCGTTCACGGCTTGGGCAGTCGGCTCGACGGCTGTTCCCTGAAGGCTGACCTCGACGCTTTCCGTCTCGATGCTGGCGCCGGATGGCAGGTCTTGAGCCGTCAGGATGAATCTCAGGTTGCGGCCCTCTGCCCGTATGTCGAAGACGTCACCCGTGGCTGCCATCGCTTTCGGGGCTGTCCCGACAAGGAGGCCGGACAAGGCGATCATCAGGCCCGGCAGCCACAGCAGCAGGGCAAGAGGACGTCGGTTCGGGCTCGTCACGAACGGAACGTCTCGAAGGCAAAGAGCGACGAGTCGACGTAGATGCCGTATGAGGCGAGCTTGTCCAGGAACGTCGGTCGAAGTCCGGTCGACTTGAGCACCCCGAGAGAACGTCCCTCCTCGTCGAACCCCAGGGCATGGTCGAAGCGAAAGATGTCTTGCAGCGTGACGATCTCGCCTTCCATGCCCACGACTTCAGTCACGTGGGTCACGTGGCGGGTGCCATCCTTGAAGCGGGCCAGATGAACGATGAGATCGATGGCGCCTGCCATCTGGTCGCGGATCGCTCGGACCGGAAGGTCGACCCCCGCCATCAGGACCATGGTCTCGATGCGGGCGAGCACGTCGCGGGGCGAGTTGGCGTGCACCGTGCAGACAGAGCCATCATGACCGGTATTCATCGCTTGCAGCATGTCGAGCGCGGCCTCGTCGCGAACCTCGCCGACGACGATCCGGTCGGGGCGCATGCGCAAGGCATTGCGCACGAGGTCGCGGATGCGCACCTCACCCCGTCCCTCGATGTTCGGGGGCGAGATTCGAGCCGGAGCACGTGTTCCTGGTGCAGTTGAAGCTCTGCGGCGTCCTCGACGGTGACAATTCGCTCGTCAGTGGGGATGAATGACGACAGGACGTTAAGGGTCGTCGTTTTCCCGGCTCCTGCGCCGCCCGAGACGAGGATGTTGAGCCGGCCCGCGACGCACGCGTGCAGGAAGTTCGCCACCGTTCGCGTCAGGGTCCCGAAAGTCACCAGGTCATCGGCGACGAAGGGGTCGGTCGCGAACTTCCGGATGGTCAGAAGTGAGCCGTCGACGGCAAGCGGCGGGATGATCGCGTTGACCCGGCTGCCATCAGGCAGCCGGGCGTCGCACATCGGGCTGGCCTCGTCGACGCGACGACCGACCCGACCAACGATCTTGTCGATGGTGCGCCGGAGATGCCCCTCGTCGGTGAATCGACCCTCGACAGGGTGAATTCGTCCCGCTCGCTCGATGTAGATTCGGTCCGGGCCATTGACCATGACTTCGGTGACGTCCACGTCGCGCAGATAAGGCTCCAGCGGGCCATATCCCAGGATGTCGTCGGCGATCTCCTGCGCTAGCCGGGTGCGATCGGCGAGGGTGAGCGGGGTGTCTTCGGCTGCGAGGACTTCCTGAAGGGTCAGGCGTACCTTCTGCTCGATCTCGCCCTGGGTGAGCCGCGCGTCGTAGAGCTTCGGACCGAGGTTCTCCAGCAGTGCTTGGTGCACCGTGCGCTTGAGCTCGACGAAGGGATCGCCACCTCGCGTCGGACGAGCGGTCGCCCGCGCCGTCAACAAGGATGTCGTCTCGATCGCGACGAGCCTGAGCGAGACGGTCGGCGAGAGTCACGAGCCGACCTCCGGTGCGAGCACACGGCTGGAGCGCAGTCGACCGAGGTCGGCGGGGTGGAGGGTCATGAGGCGCGCGGCTCCTTCCGTCGCATCCGACGCCGTTTCCTGTCCGACCCGTTGATCGCGGGGACGCTGGCCGACGGGGCCACCTGGTGAGTCGCGAAGGTGCGGATGGACGTGCTGACCGGGTGTCGCGCATTCTCCAGCACGATGGGCTTGCCGCGGTTGATTGAGGTTGGGACGTCTCGACTGGACGGGATCTGTCCCGGTGATTGGTATGCGAAGTGACTTCTCCACCTCGCTGAGCAGCAATCCCACCTTGGAGTCGGAGCGGTTGATGACGACCCGCCATCGCTCTCGCGGGTAATTCAGCAGCTGCAGCGTCTCCAGCGTCAGGTTGAGGTTCTTCAGTGCCGGGATGTCGAGGGTGGCGATCAGGGCGAGGACGTCGGTTTGGTCGAAAATGGCGAGTACGTGGTCGGTGAACGCCGGTGGGGTATCGACCACGACGTAGTCGAACTGCTCGCGGAGAAGTCCGAGTACGCGAGTTACCAAATCCGTGGGAATCTGCTCGGCCAGGCCCGGCTCGAGCGGAGCAGCCAGCGTCCTGACTCCCGGGGAGTGAACGGTCAGCAGGGAGCTGAGTGTGGGGCCGTCGATCGAGTCCGCCAGGGGGACGGCATCGGCGATGGTTCGCACGGGTCGAAGCCCGAGGGCGACCGCAACGTCCCCGAAGGCGAGATCGAGGTCGACGATGCACACCTCTCGCTGTCCTCGCTCTGCGAGCACGACCCCCAGATTGGTGGCGAGTGTCGTCTTGCCACAGCCGCCCTTGGCGCTGAAGACGGTGACGATGCGTCCGTGGCGGCGACCATCCTGGTCGGCGGCGCTGCCAGACTGTTCTCGCATCGCGCGACCGACCGCCCGCGCCCGGCGTACGGCGGTCGTGATGGCATGGAGATCACGCTCGTCGACCACCTCCCGGACCCCGGCACGGAGTGCGTCGTGGAGCACCGACGTATCGACGCGACGGCGCAGCAAGATGACGCCGAGAGACGGCCGAGACACCCGCAGTGATTCCGCCAGCGCCAACGCCGAGTAGAGGTCGACAGCTGAGCTGAGAACGACGACATCGTCAGCCGGATTGGTGTCCAGGTGCTGACGCAGCGCTTCGAGACTGGTGAGGACCACCGTCTCGGGGCCAAGCGCGCCATGGAGCATCTCGGCGGCGGACCGATCCGTGTCGACGATCGCGGTCATGGCGCCGCCGGGAACAGGTTCTCGCCTGTCATCGGGTCGCGTGGGAGAGCTCGGGGGATTCGGCTCCGCGCAGTGCCAGGTAGAGCTCACCCCTCTCCTGGGCAAAAATGAGCCGCTTCGACTCAGTTCTCGTCGAGCGCAAGCGTCAACAAACGGGTCGGCACCTCCTCGCCGGCTTGGTTGGCGACCTGTCCGGTGGCTTCCCCGCCGACGGCGAGGACAGTGACAGTGGGAAGCAGGAGCTGCGTGAAATCTTGCCCCGCAGGTACGGGGGCTCCTTCACTCTGCATGGTGACGAAGACTGCGACCTGCTGACCCTGGAGCAACGAAGTTGGCAACCCGATTCGGGTCCGCGAACTCGAAGGCAGACAGCGAACTTTCCCGGCGGGATGGCAACGGTCGGGGCCTCCCCTTCGCGCACCGAACTTCGCCTCGATCAGCTGCTCTCCGGGGTAGATCGTGCTGAGAGCCACCTTGTCGGCGATAGGTGTGAGATCTCCCAGTGCATCATCCAAGGCGGCCGAGTCGAGGAAGTACTTCAGTTGCGAAGGATCCGTCGCTGTTGGCTTGGGCAACGGTCGTACCCGCTGTGATCTCTTTGGTGGCCACCCAGACCTCGACTGGGGCCTGTCCCTCGCGAGCGCGGGCGTCGACGTTGTTGACGTAGACGAAAACGAGGCTGGTGCCCAGCGCCGCGAGAAGCAGCGCTGCCACCAGCAAGAGCGTGCGACGTCCCATTGCCTCAACCAGTCAGACGACGTGAAGAGCCCATCATCGCTCATTCCCCCTGGGCTCGAACCAGCTCACAAAGGTCCGGTCTAGCCGAACTCCCAGCACGGTACAGCCCGGCGGCAACGGCGGTCCGGGTTTCTGCTGCAGAGGGTTACCCGGTGCTCACCGTCGCGACAACCCGAGATCGGATGCGCGGGTCCTGCCAGTGTCGATCGGAGATCACGAGGGATCGAAGCGACCACAGCCCGAGGCAGATCGTCAGGATCAGTGGGAGGACGGGGTCGTTCAGACGTGCCACCACGAAGAAGGCGATCCCGATACCCGTTGACCCGGTCGCAAGGCGCACGGAATAGGCCGCCATCGCTCCCGGTGGGGCAGGCGTATCGCGAGGATCCTGCAGATCGGCTCGGTACGGCCGCGAGATGGACAGCCGCAGGCATGTTGCCGTGACCCAGAACAGGGCGGAAACGGCACAGCAGAGTGTTGCCAGCAGTACCGTGGCCGTAAGTGGACCCTCGGCGCGCAGGCTGCCGGCAGCAGTAGCCGCCGAGACGGTGACCAGGCCAACGGTCACGACCGTAGTCGTCCGTACGAGGAACAGTGCCCGTGGCGTCGTTGGCAGCGAGGCAAGCCACAGTGCGCCGGATCCGTCCAGGCAGAAGGCATTGACACCGAAGAGCATGCCGGCTCCTGCAGCAACAAGCGCCGGCAGGAGTGGCAGATCGACCCACCGGACGCCGACCAGGGCCGCGACCACTCCGGGTAGGAGGCCGAGGACGTAAAGCCCCCTGCGCATGGAGGTCGACCGCCACACGTTCGCTCGATCGACGGCAAGCATCTCACCGAGTGGCGTTACGGCGCGTGCCCGCCGACGGTAGGTCCTCGCGTCATGAGATCGCGAAACGAGACTGGGAGTCCGCAGCGTCCAGGCACACGCTCGCACCCCGGCCAGGTAGGCCACACAGCTGGCTAAGGCAAGGGCAGCCACGTGGGGGAGCCACAGAACGGGCTCGCCCGAGTACGCATTGGCCATTGCCGTAACGACGAGTGTCGTGGGCGACCGGTCCAGTACCTCGATCACTCGCTCGCTGATCAGCAGGGCGGCCGCTCCGATCAGCAACAAGCCCGCGATGCTGAGCAGGGCGGCTCTGCCGGCTCGCTGTTGACGAAGCCCGACGATCCACCAGGCTGCTGCCTGTCCCGCCACGGTGACGAAACCGACATAGGTTCCGATCACCAGCAGCGCGAGGATCAGCCGGGGACCGGGTCCGGTGACGAACGCCGTGGCACCCGCGAGTGCGACGACCTGAAGGAGCCACGCCAGGTTGATCGGCGTCAGGAGCAACGAGCTCCGAAAGTGCGCCGATGCACGGAGGGGGAAAGCAGCCAGCTGTTCGGGTGGGAACAGTTGGTTGCCTCCACCTGCGGCCAATGGGGAGATGAAGGCCGACAGAGCGAAGCCAAGCAGCAACGACGGCAGGACGAGGGCGATACCAAAGGACCGGTCGCCGGCGTCGGACACGCGTGCGCCGGCCAGAACCGCTCCCACGAGCAACCCGAGGGCTGATCCGGCAAGCAGGGCAAGCCCCAGCCGGCTTCTGGGCTGCCTGACCATAGTCCAGCGCAAATGAAGCAGGAGACGAGTCTGCCCCGACGTCACGTGCTTCACGAGAGCAGCGTCCGATAGCGGAGGGCGCCATCCTCGCCGGCCAATTCCAAGGCTGGGGCCGCCGCGACAACCTGACCTCCGCGCAAGATCACCGCTTCGTCGCAGGCAGCGACGGCGTAAGGCAGCAGATGCGTTGAGACGACCGCAGCGCAGCCTTGCAGCCTCATATCGGCGATGACCTCGAGAGTGGCCTCGACCCCCAGCGGATCGACTCCGTCAAAGGGTTCGTCGAGCAGCAGCACCTTCGGTTCGTGGAAGGCGGCAAGCACGACGGACATGCGCCGGCTCATGCCATGCGAGAAGCCGGCCGTGATGCGATCGGCCGAGGCAACGAGATCGAAGCGGTCCAGCAGGGAGCGAGCCCGCGTCTCCCAACCAGAAGGAAGCCGGCGAAGACGAGCCGCAAGGGTGAGGTGCTCCCAGGGAGTAGCTCGGGGGATAAGGCCACCGACGTCCGGACAGTACCCGGTGTGTTCCTTGGCCGCCGTCGGGTCACGCCCGACGTCGACCCCGGCGATCTCGGCGTGTCCTGATGTCGGCGGCAACACCCCGGCAAGCACCCGCAGGGTCGTCGACTTGCCCGCTCCATTGCGCCCGACCAGGGCGATACCGCCGCCAGCAGAGACGGACAGGTCGACACCATCGACCGCGGTGACTGGGCCGAACGAGACCGTCAGGTCTCGCACGTTCACCACCGCCGGCATCGGTCCCCCTGCATGCTTTCGTCGAACTGGCAGTGTGCCCGATGCACGCCCATCAGCGGGGCCGGTTGGGTGGCATTCTGCAGCCGTGCCCCTGATCGACCTCATCGACGAGACCTTCATCGTCTGTGATCCGGCAGCGCTTGCCGGTCGCTTCCATGAGGAGGATCGCTGGCGGTCGTGGTGGCCGGATCTCGAGCTCTCGGTCTTCATGGACAGAGGCGACAAGGGAATTCGCTGGTCTGTTCGTGGCGCCTTGGTCGGCAGCTGCGAGGTGTGGCTCGAACCGTTCGCCGACGGGGTCATCGTTCGCTACTACCTGCGCGCGGACCTCCCGCGACAAGAGCACGTGCCCCGTCAGCGTCGCCTCGCAGAGAGCCTTCGTCGTCAGCGTGCTCAGCGCTGGAAGAGCCATGTCAATGCGCTCAAGGACGAACTCGAGGGCGGTCGGGCGCCCGGGCGCCCGCGACTCGCGGCTGCACTCGGCTGACTGGACGTCGTGCGTCTGCATGTCGTCAGTGACTCCATGGAAACGTGGCGGCGTGGCGCGAGCAGGTGACGGTGCCGATGCGCTGATCTGCCCCGATGGCCTGATCTTGCGCCTCGACTACGCGGACGTGTCGCAGGGGGCGGCGATCGGTGCCGTCGATCTGCTGTGCTGCCACATTCCGCCGGCGCTGCCAGAGCTGACGTACGACGTGACTTCTGGTCGTTCGAGCGCGGGAGTGAAGCCGTGCTAGAGGCGATCCACGAGACGTCCCACGGCATGTTCTCTTCGGCCGTGTCCACAATCCGCTGCGCACGCATGCACATCGGTCAAACCGAGTGTCTGAACGTCGGTGACTTCCGGGCGCGTGGCACGCCCTACGTACTGCAGGTGTAAGCGGCCGCTCAGTAGGGTCCCGGTACCTGCGCAGGGAGGAAGCATGGCCGACCAGACCACTGCCTCGATCACCGTAGATGCGGCGCCGGCCGATGTGATGGCGGTGATCGCCGACTTCGAGGCATATCCGCAGTGGTCGGATGCGGTCAAAGAGGTCTCGGTGCTCGAAACAGGCGCCGACGGTAGGCCCGACCAGGTGTGGTTCCGCATCGACTCGGGACCGCTCAAGGACTCCTATGTCCTGGCATACGACTGGCGCGGCAATGAAGCGGTGTTCTGGCGACTCGTGGAATCCAAGCTGCTGAAGGCGCTGGACGGCAGTTACCTGCTTGCAGACCGAGGCGATGGGACAACTGACGTCACCTACCGACTCGCAGCGGACGTGAACCTGCCGATGCTCGGGATGTTCAAGCGCAAGGCGGAGAAGGTCATCATCGACACCGCGCTCAACGAGCTCAAGAAGCGAGTCGAGGGCTGACATGCCCTTGACCATCGGTGTGGACGTCGGCGGCACCAAGATCGCCGCGGGCGTCGTCGATGACGACGGACACATCGTCGCTCAACTACGCCGGGAGACCCCGTCCACCGATCCAGTCGCATTGGTCGACGCCGTGGCAGGACTTGCTTCCGAGCTGGCCCTCGCCCACGACGTCAGGGCCATCGGGATCGGGGCGCCAGGCTTCATTGACGAGACCCGGTCGATCGTGCGTTTCGCCCCCAACCTCGCCTGGCGTGAGGAGCCGCTGGGTGACGCGGTGCGCAAGCTGACGAACCTTCCCGTGGTCGTCGAGAACGACGCCAACTCTGCTGCCTGGGCCGAGGCACGCTTTGGCGCGGGCCGTGATCAGAGCGATGTTGTCATGCTGACCATCGGGACCGGAGTGGGTGGGGGGATCGTCATCGGCAACCGGTTGTTCCGTGGCCGCTTCGGGATCGGCGCGGAGATGGGCCACACGAACGCGGTTCCCGACGGCCGTCGTTGCGGCTGCGGTAATCGCGGCTGCTACGAGCAGTACGCAAGCGGTCGCGCGCTCGTCCACGAGGCACGGGAGCTGGCGAGCACCTCACCCGCGCTTGGCTGGTCGCCTCCTCGAGCTCGGTGGTGGAACTCCAGAGGGCATCGAGGGCGAGGAGGTCACGCTGGCCGCCCAGGAGGGCAACGCCGCGGCTCGCGAGTGCTTCGACATCGTCGGGCGCTACCTCGGCCAGCTCATGGCCGATCTGGCCGCCGTCCTCGACCCGGGGTGCTTCGTCCTGGGCGGCGGAGTGTCCGAGGCCGGCGACCTGCTCCTGCTGCCTGCCCGGCATGCCTTCCAGGCGTCGCTTGACGGGTCGCGGTCATCGCCCCGTCGCCGAGGTACGAATCGCGCACCTCGGCGGGGAGGCCGGCGTCGTGGGTGCTGCCGATCTGGCCCGCCAGCACTGATCGATCTTGCGTCCATGGGCTCACGGCTAGTCCGGCAGGTCTACCCTGTTCGGCGATGCTTGCTCGGCGGAGGACCTGCGCGCGAGGGGGCGACCCGGGGGCGGCTGCGGTCGAGTTCGCCCTCGTCGTGCCCATCCTCGTCCTGCTGCTGTTCGGGATCATCGACTACGGCCTGTACTTCGCCAACGCGCTGGGCGTTCGATCGGGTGTCAGTGAAGCGGGCCGCCAGATCATCGTCGGCAACCTCTCCGACGAGTGCGACGGCGCGCCCGCGGAGGAGGGGACCGTCTCCGATCTGGTGGTCAAGATCAGGGAGTGTGTCGATCCTATCGCCGGCACTGCTCAGGTCGCGGTGAATTTCGGGGCTTGGGCACCTGGAGAGAACGTGCAGGTCTGCGCAATCATCGACGTCGAGGGTTTGACTGGATTCCTGCCGAAGCCCCAGGGCGGGCGGGTCGGAGCCTCGGTCGTGCTGCCCATTCAGCAAGGCGGCCCGCCGAGTGGGGAGCCCGTCCTTCCGGGCTGGTTCGACGACTGGTGCATCGATGACGCGGGATGAGCGGGATGCCGGTGCGATCGCGGTCGTAGTTGCTGTCTTCGCCGTGGTGGCATTCGGCTTCGCCGCGATCATTGTTGACCTCGGCTACGCGCGGATGCTCAAGGCGCGGGCGCAAGACGCTGCGGACTCCGCGGCGCTTGCCGCCGCCGCCGAGCTGTACGCGGACGGTGGCCTACCCAAGTTCGCCCAGGCCGCAAATGAGGCGAAGGTCAATGCCCTGGCGGTCATGGGCCTGCCCAACTCCCAGTGGTCGTCAGTCTGTGTCGATCCCGCCCAGTTGCTGGGAAAGCAGCAAGGTCCCTGCGTCAGTTTCGACTCGGCTGCGGATCCCCGGCAGATACGCGTGCACGTCCGCGTGCCGGACACCGATGACAACATCTTCTTCGCTGGCATCTTCGGCTACAGCGAGGGCGTGTCGATCTCGGCGTCCGCGGTCGCCAGCCTGGGACCGGTCACGTTCACCCCGGCCTGTGCCATCTGCGTGCTGTCGGACGAGCCACAGTCGGTCGCCGGGCAGGTGCGCGCCACCGATGCCGACATCTCCTTCGCTGGCGATGTGAACCTCGTCGGCGACGGGTTGATCGAGGCGGAGGACCGCACCGTGTTCCTTGGTGGTGAGGCCGGCGGGGACCCACTTCGCTTCCAGAAGTTTCTCGTCAGGAAAGTCGCGGACATCCCGATCCCGCTGGACGTCGAGGAGGCTCCCGAGGGACTCGAACCCCGCGCCGAGGCGTGCAGCCCCGACGCCATGATCGGTGGGCAAGGCAGCTACGACGGCGATGTCACGCTCGCGGGGGTGTGCACTCTCCTGCCGGGGACGTATGTCGTCACCGGTGACCTGACGGCCGCGCCTGAAGCCGTCATCGTGGGCAACGGGGTCCAGTTCCGCGTGGATGGATCGGTGGATCTCTCCGCGGCGGCAAGCCTCGACCTGACGGCCCAGGACGATGGGTCCCTTATCTACGCCCGCGGGGGCCCGGCCACCATCACGCTGTTCGGTGCTCCGACAGATCCGGCGGTGTGGAGTATCTCCGGAGATATCAACGCACCAGAGGGAACGATCTCGGGCGGCAGCACGTGCGGGCTGTCGAGCGTCGATGGGTTGATCGTCGTGGCGCAACTCGACGTCGGGGCGGGCCAGTGTCTGGAATCGACGGCAACGACCAACCGGACGACGGGTGAGACCGAGCCGCCGGTGCTGATTCGCTGACTCTGCACGAGGATTGACGGCGTGAGCGATGCCGTCGAAGTGCGGGTTCTGAGCTACAACGTGCGATCGCTGCGGGACGACCGGCATGCGCTCACTGAGATCATCCGCACCATCCAACCGGACGTGGCGTGCATTCAAGAGGCGCCGCGCTTCTTGCGTTGGCGGAGCGAATGTGCGCGGCTGGCCCGGGAGTCCGGGTTGCTCGTCGTGACCGGTGGGCGGACGGCGGGTGGGGTGCTGCTGCTGGCGAGCCTGCGGACAGCTGTGCTGAGCAGCCGTGACGTGCTGCTCACGAAGCACGAGGGGCTGCACCAGCGTGGGCTCGCGATGGCAGTGGTCGACGTGAACGGCGCTCAATTCGGCATCGCGTCGATGCACCTGGGGTTGAACGCGGACGAGCGGCGCGGGCACGTCGAAGAGGTGTTGAAGTATCTCGACGAGCTGGTGGCGCCGCGGCTCGTGCTCGCCGGAGATGTGAACGAGACAGCGGAGCACGCGGCATGGCGACGGCTCAATGAGCGGTTCGTGGATGGCTACGCAAAGGCACCCGTCGGGGACGGCATCACGTTCTCGACCCAGAACCCGAGGCGGCGCATCGACGCGGTGTTCGTCGATCGAAGCATCGAGGTGGTGAGTTGCGGCGTCCCGGATCTCCCAAATCTTGAAATCGCGAGCGATCACCGACCGCTGCTCGCGGTGCTCCGAATACCAAGAGGCGGCGGCGAGCCCGCCTCGGGGGAGTAGCGTGCTCGCCGCCGCCTCTCCCACAACGGTCAAGCAATCGTAAAGTTGCCCGAGCCGCTGGTGACGTCCGTCACACAGAGTCACCGCTGCGGCGAAACGAGGGGACGAGGTCGAGGGCGAGCTGCTCGAGGAACAGGCCAATGTCGGTGACGACGCCGACGGCTTGGGCGGAGCCGCGATCCGACAGCTTGGTCACGGTGGCCGGGTTGATGTCGACGCAGACGAGCGGGATCGTCGCGGGCATGATGTTGCCGGTCGCGATCGAGTGCAGCATGGTCGCCACCATGATCGCGTAGCCGACGCCGCGTAGTTGGGCCCGCATGGCCCGCTGGCCTTCGACGACATCGGTATACACGTCGGGCAATGGGCCGTCGTCACGGACGGATCCGACGAGGACGAAGGGCTTGTCCGCTTGTACGAGCGCGTGCATGACGCCGCCGGTAAGCGTTCCGTCGGCAACGGCGTTGGCGATGGAGCCAGCGCCGCGAATCTTGTTGATGGCGCGGATGTGGTGCTCGTGACCGTGCTCGACGCCAGCGCCCTTCGCGAGGTCCATGCCGAGCGATGTCCCGAACATCGAGGCCTCGATGTCGTGGGTTGCCAACGCGTTGCCCGCGAAGAGCACGTCGACGAAATCGTTCTCCACGAGCGCCACCATGGCCGGGGCCGCGCCGGTGTGGACGACGGCGGGGCCTGCCACCCAGAGGATGCGGCCGCCCGCCGCCTTGACCTCGCGCATCTGCTGCGCAATCTGGCGGACAAGCAATGCTTGCGGCTTCTCACTGGAGACCACGGAGTTCATGAACTCGAACGCATCCGCCGACTTCTCGTGATGAATCGGTAGCGCGACGACCCGAACCCCGTGTGCGCCACAGACGATCCGCTCCCCGGCCTTGACGTCGGACACCGGGACGGTACGGACAGTGACGGCGGAGCCTGTCTCCGCTGACGACGAGTCCGCAGTCCATTTCCGGGTTCTCCACCGGGATCCATCGGCCCTCGTAGCGGATCAGAGTGTCCAGGTTCGTCGTCGAGTAGAAGTCGTCGGGAAAGACGCCGTCCCGATCGGCGGTACGGATGAGAACGTCGTCGTGGTCGACGAGATTGACGCCATGCGTCTGCAGTCGCATGAGCAGCCGCTGCAATTGCAGGTCCTCGTCCGTACCGACCTGGAGCCAGACCTTCGATTCGTCCTCGTGGTCCTTGCCGACGTCGAAGCGGTTGATGACGTAGTCGCCGCCGTACTCGCGGATGTCGTCGAGGACCTTGCTGAGGATGCCCGAGTCCAGCAGGTGCCCGTGCATGTGAACCGTTTCTGTGACCTGCACGGCGCGATCCTGTCAGATGCGTGTCAGACGACCGCGCCGTTGTCTGGCCCGTCGGTGTCGGGTCGATCGCGCATCCGGGCGACCAGCGTGACGAAGCCGCCGACGAACGCCGCGACACCGAGGAACGCCGCGAGGCCGGTGACTTCGATGCGCAGCAGCGCGGTCAGCAGGAAGAACACCGGACCGCTGACCACCGCAATCCACGCCATCCTGGTGACTGGGTCCGCCGTCGGGTAGCGGGGGCGGGGCCGGCGGTACGAAGTGCTCCTCGGTCGGCACAGCAGGAGTCGATGCCGGCGGTTCCGGGGTTTGTACGGCGCTCGCGTCCTCCTCGCCGTCGACGTGCTGCCGCACCGGTTCGGCCGGTGGTTCGTCCCATCCCGCAACGATGGCTGCCCAGGCTTCGTCCTCGGCGGAGGTGACATCTTCCGAATCCGGCAGGCGATGACGCAGCACCTCCTCCGCATCGGGTACGGCGGCGCGATCGACGAAGAGGCGATCCACGGTTTGGTCGGCGATGGCGACGACGTACGCGGCGACACCGGCGGCGCGGAGCTCGTCGAGCAACTGGTCGGCCAGCTGCGGCTCGACGTCCGCCATGGCGACGTAGGACGACGCGACCAGGCCGTTGCCGCGACCGGGAACGGTCATCCTTCGCTCGACACCGTGCTGCGGCTGTGTCGCCGCATGAAGTCCACGCTGCCGGCAAAGATCGTCTCGGCCTCGTTGTCGAGGGTTGCGACGTGGAAGCAGTCCTCGAGCACACGCTCCTCTACCTCGCTGGTGCCGACGTACGCGAGGAGCTCGCGACAGCTGTCCGGCTCGACCACGTGGTCGACGCTGCTGCGGAAGACGACGAGTGGCTGGATGATCTTGCCGAGGTCGGCCCGGGTCCGGTCGACGTTCTCCACCAGCGACGCGAGGGCGCGCAGCGGCACCCGGTCGTACCCGACCTCCGTCATGCCCGGCTTCTTGATGTCGCCGGCGACGCCCTTGACCGTAGGCGCCAGGAGCTTCAGAACCGGTAGCAGCTTGAAGGACCGGCGGACATTGACGACGTAGGGGTTGACGAGCACGATCCCGGCCACCTCAGTGCCGCGCTGCTCGGCCAGCCGCAATGCCAGGGCGCCGCCCATCGACAGGCCCATGACGAAGACGTGCTCGCAGCGACTGCGCAGCGACGCGAACGCTCGGTCGAGCTCGCTGTACCAGTCATCCCAGCGGGTCAGCTGCATGTCCTGCCATCGGGTCCCGTGTCCGGGCAGGCGGGGAAGCGACACGGTGTAGCCGTGCGCGGCCAGGTAGTCCGCCCACGGGCGCAGCGATTGCGGGCTGCCGGTGAAGCCGTGGCAGAGCAGGACCCCTACCGGTCCGCCGTCGTGGAGGAACGGCTCGGCACCGGGTAGCAACGGCACGGAACGCTCCTTCCATTGGCGGTACGAAAGACGCGGTCCGGGGCATCGTCGCATACGCGTATCGACGACCCCAGGTGAAAGCGGCACGCGGGGACGCCGGGTGGATACGCTGCCACGTGTCGATGCTGCTCGAGCGTGAGTCGCTGCTGACGTCGCTCGACGCCACCCTCGTTGAGATGCTCGGCAGGCGCGGCCGCCTGATCTTCCTCGGCGGCGAGGCGGGGGCGGGAAAGTCCAGCCTCGTCTCGCAGTTCGCCGCTAACGCCGAACCTCGGGCTCGCGTGCTACGCGGCTTCTGTGACGGTGGTAGCACCCCCCGACCGTTGGGCCCATTGGCGGACGTTGCTGCATCGCTGGGTTCCGTTCAGCACGAGCTGGGACAGGAGAGCCCGAGGCGCAGTCACCTCTTCCCCGAGGCGCGTGAGGCGTTGGCGGCCGAGCCGACGCTGTTCGTGATCGAGGATGCGCACTGGGCCGACGAGGCAACCGTGGATTTCATCCGCTTCCTGGGTCGCCGGTTGACCGACCTTCGACTTCTGGTCGTGGTGACCTTCCGGGACGACGAGGTGCGTGCGGGTCATCCGCTGGGCCTCGTGATGGGGGACCTTGCTACAGCGTCGAGTGTGGCTCGCATGCAGGTGCCATTGCTGTCCGTGGAAGGCGTCACGCGGCTCGTGCACGACACCGGCAGCGTGCTCGACGTCAGCGAGGTGCACCAGCGCACCGGCGGCAATCCATTCTTCGTCACCGAGATCCTCTCCGCGGACACCGGCCGGCTGCCACCGTCGGTGCGCGATGCGGTACTGGCTCGAGCAGCCCGCCTGTCCCCACGCGGAAGGGCCGTCCTCAGCGCCGCCTCTGTAATTGGGCTCCATGCAGAGATCCCTCTGCTCCTCTCCGCATCTGGCGAAACAGCGGCTGCCCTGGACGAATGCATCGAGCTCGGAGTACTTCTCGACGCGGGTGACCATGTGTCTTTCCGCCACGAGCTCGCGCGTGAGGTGATCGACGAGGACATGCCATCAGCCGGCCGGCTGCGGGTGCATCGTGCTGTTCTCGACTACTTGGTGGCCCAGGGCGCATCCGACCATCGCCGACTGGCGTACCACGCGCAGCGTTGCGGCGACGCAGCTGTGGTGGCCCAGCATGCGCCCCGCGCAGCGGAGGAAGCAGCCCGTCTCGGATCTCATCGGGAAGCGGCAACGCACTACCGCGCCGCGGTGCGCCACGGCCTGTTTCCGAGCGAGTCCGCGCGTGCCCAGCTGCTGGAGGCGCTGTCGTACGAGTGCTATCTGACCGACCAACTTCCCGCCGCGATCGACAGCCGCCGTGAGGCGTTGACCCACTATCAGGCTGCCGGAGATGCCCTTCGCGGTGGGCGATTCCTTGCGCTGGCTGTCTCGGCTGTCCTGGTTCGTTGGTCGGAACGAGGACGCCGACAGGTACGGCAACGATGCAGTTGCCGTCCTGCAACAGCTGCCACCGAGCTCGCAGCTGGCCATGGCCTACAGCAATCTCTCGCAGTTGCGGATGCTTGCCGACGACACCGAAGCCGCCCTGGTCTGGGGTGAGAAGGCGATGGAGCTCGCGACGACATTCGGTGACAACCAGGTCATCAGCCATGCGCTGAACAACATGGGAACTGCGAGGCTCACGCGGGGGGAGGATGTCGAGGGCCAAGCGCTCTTGCAGCGAAGCCTCGATCTGGCGCTGATCAACGACCTCGAGGAGCACGCGGCGCGTGCCTACACCAACCTCGCCTCCATAAGCCGGCAGTGGCTACTACCGACAGCGGAACGCCGCTTGCGCGATGGCATCGCCTACTGCATCGACCACGACCTTGACTCCTGGCGTCTCTACATGGAGGCAGAACTTGCCCGGGTGCTCGCGGACCGTGGTCGACTCGAGGATGCAGCGAGACTGGCGCGCAGCGTCCTTCGCCATCCCAACCTGTCGCCGGTTACCAAGATCGACGCTTTGACGGCTGCCGGCTCGGTCGCCATCCGACGCGGGCACCCTGATGCGGAGATGCTGCTCATGCAGGCGCAGGCGTTGGCCCAACCGACCGGCGAGGCCCAGCGGCTCACGCCCGTTGCTGCAGCGGCGGCCGAGCTCGCGTGGACCGCGGGGAAGACGCTGACGATCGGTGCCGTAACCGACGATGCGTGGCGCACCGCCATGGCGCGTGACAACACGTGGGACATGGCAGAGCTCGCCTGGTGGCGACACATCGCCGGCCTCGAGACGCTGGCGCCGGAAGACCTGCCGCAGCCGTTCGCGCTCATGATGGACGATCGGCCACGTGCCGCGGCCGCGGAATGGGCGGCGCGGGAGTGTCTCGTCTGGGAGGCGCTGGCGCTTGGCCAGTCAACCGAGCCGGCGGATGCCAAGCGGGCGTTGAGAATTCTCGAACGCCTGGGTGCCACGGCCACGGCCCAAGCACTGACGCGCGATCTGAGGCGACGGCACGTACCGGTTCCTCGTGGCCCGCGAGCAGCGACGCAGGCCAACCCTGCGGGGCTCACGTCGCGCGAGCTCGAAGTGTTGGAGCTGATGGCGGAGGGTCTCTCCAATGGCGAGATCGCGCAGGAGCTGACCATGTCGAAGAAGACGGTGGGCCATCACGTGTCCGCGATCTTGAGGAAGGTGGACGCTCCGTCACGCTCCCGAGCTATCGCTGCCGCCGCAAAGCTGGGTATTGGCCGGACCGAGCGGCAGCCAACATAGGGCCGCGCCCCGATGTGGCGCTGTCCGCTGCGGGATTCACTGTCGTGGTCGGTTTCGTTTCGAGAAGGGATCACGATCATGCCGCTCTTCATGGACATGCACACGATCGACGGGGGAGTTGCCCTCGAGGACGTCGCCAAGGCGCACGCCGCCGATCTGCAGGTGCAAAACAAGCACGATGTGCAGTACCTGCGGTACTGGGTCGACGAGGACGGCGGAAAGGTCTTCTGCCTCGTCGACGCACCGGACACGGACGCTGCTATGAGTGTCCACCGCGAAGCACACGGCCTGCTGGCCGACCAGATCTTTGCGGTGCGCGAGGGTCTCTAGGCGCCACGAGGCTCATCGACAGCGGAAACGTTGCTCAGGGCGCGTCGTCTCCCTACTGTTCATCTGCGCGTAGGGAGGTGAGGGTTGTTCTACTGGTTCCTCAAATGGCTGGCTCTCGGGCCGTTCCTGAGGCTCGTGTTCCGGCCATGGGCGGAGGGACTGGAGAACATTCCCGAGACCGGGCCGGCGATTCTCGCGAGCAATCATCTGTCGTTCTCCGATTCGATCTTCCTGCCGTTGGTCGTACCGCGGCGCATCACGTTTCCGGCGAAGGCGGAGTACTTCACCGGAAGCGGCGTCAAGGGCCGGCTGACGGCGGTATTCATGCGCGGTATCGGGCAGATTCCCATCGACCGCAGCGGCGGTCGGGCCAGCCAGGCGGCGATGCGGGCGGGGCTGAAGCTGCTGCGGCGGGGTGAGCTGTTCGGCATCTATCCCGAGGGGACCCGCTCGCCGGATGGGCGGCTCTACCGCGGCAAGACCGGTGTTGCGCGACTGGCGCTCGAGGCAGGGGTGCCGGTCATCCCCGTCGCGATGATCGACACCGACCGCCTCCAGCCGCCCGGCCAGGTTGTTCCGCGCATCCTGCGTCCCGGCGTGCGCATCGGGAAGCCGCTCGATTTCAGCCGGTACGCCGGCATGGAGAGCGACCGCTTCGTGCTGCGCTCGATCACCGACGAGATCATGTACGCCCTGATGACGCTGTCGGGGCAGGAGTACGTCGACGTCTACGCGTCGTCGGCCAAGACGAAGATCGCAGAAGCGAAGGCCGAGGCGCGCGCCGAAGCACGCGCCCAAGCGAAGGAAGCCAAAGCTCGCGCGGAGGCGAAGGAGGCGCGCCGGACCAGCCCATCCGTACTCGAGCCGGTCGATCCCGCGCCGCCCGGTCCGGATGACGCGGTGGACTCCCCGGATGACCATGCTGCCTGAGAACGTCCCGCCGGTCGAGAGCGCGGAGTCGAGCTAACCGCTGATGTCGTTCGAGACGCCTCATGTCGTTTGAGACGCCGCTGTGGCGGGCGCTGGCCGTCTTTCGCGCTCTTGCCCTGGTGTACGTCGTCGTCCTCTACGCCGAGTCCTTTCCGAGTACGCGCGTCCCACGCTCGGCTGGGTGGTCATCGGCGTGCTGGCGGCCTGGACGATCTTCACGGCATGGGCATACAGCTCACCTCGCCGCCGGCGCTGGCCACTGCTGACCGCCGATCTGATTATTGGGTGCGCGAGCGTGCTGGTGACGCGCGTCGTCGACACCACGGCGCGCATCGAGGCGGGGGAGGCAACACTGCCCACCATCTGGTCGGTCGCGCCGGTCTTCGCCTGGGCCACCTGGGCCGGCTGGCGGGGCGGCCTGTTCAGTGCGGTGATGCTGGCCATCGCTGACTGGATCGAGCGCGGCACCATGACCGGCTCCACGCTGCACAACATCGTCCTCGTTCTGCTGGGCGGGCTCGTGGTCGGCTATCTCGTCGATCGGGCCCGGCAGGGACAGGTTGCGCTCGAACAGGCGCTCGCGCTGGATGCGGCGACGCGGGAGCGGGAACGGCTGGCTCGCTCCATTCACGACGGTGTCCTGCAGGTGCTCGCCCTCGTGCAGCGTCGTGGTGCCGAGATCGGCGGACCGGCGGCGGAGCTGGGTCGACTCGCCGGCGAGCAGGAGGCATCGCTTCGCGCGTTGGTCCGATCGTCACCGGACCTGCTCTCACCTACGCCGACGACCCCGGCGACCGTCACCGATCTGCGCAGCTTGCTGACGCCGCTCGCATCGTCGCGGGTGACCGTGGCGGCGCCGGCCACGCCGGTGCTTCTCCCCGCGGACGACGCGAAGGAGATGGCGGCCGCGGTCGGCGCCGCCCTGGACAACGTCGCGCAGCATGCTGGCCGGGACGCGCGATCCTGGGTCCTGCTGGAGCAGGAGCGAGCTCAGGGGCGCAACCTGGTGCTCGTGACGGTGCGCGACAACGGTCCGGGGCTGCCACCGCAGCGGCTGGCCGAAGCCGCGACGCAGGGGCGGCTGGGGGTCGCCCAATCCATGCAGGGGCGGCTGCGTGATCTCGGTGGCGAGGCCATCGTCACGTCGACCCCCGGCGAGGGCACCGAGGTCGAGTTCCGGCTGCCCATCGTCAACGGACGTGGCCATGGGTGATCAGATTCGGGTGCTGGTAGCCGACGACCACCCCATGTGGCGCGACGCCGTGGCCCGCGATCTCGACGAGGCGGGCTACCTGGTCTGCGCCACCGCAGCCAACGGCGTTGAAGCTGTTCGCCGAGCAGCGGCCACGTCGCCGCAGGTCGTCGTCATGGACCTGCAGATGCCCGGGCTGAACGGCGTCGAGGCCATCCGCAGCATCGTCGCGGCCGATCCCACCGTCCGCGTCCTCGTCCTCTCCGCGAGCGGCGAGCACGATGATGTGCTGGACGCGGTCAAGGCTGGCGCTACCGGCTATCTCATCAAGTCGGCGTCTCGTCCGGAACTGCTCGACGCTGTCGGGCGAACCGCCGCCGACGAGCCGGTGTTCACGCTGGGTCTGGCCGGACTGGTTCTCGGCGAGTACCGCCGGCTGGCCGGGCTGCCGACGACGGCGAGCGACCCCGCCGAGGCGGATGCGCCGCGCCTCACCGAGCGCGAGACCGAAGTGCTGCGGCTGGTGGCGAAGGGGTTGTCGTACAAGCAGATCGCCGAGCGGCTCGTGCTGTCGCACCGCACCGTGCAGAACCACGTCCAGAACACGCTCAACAAGCTGCAGCTGCACAACCGAGTAGAGCTGGTGCGGTACGCCATCGAGCGCGGGCTCGACACGCCGACCTGACGCGAGCTAGATATCGGCCCAGCCTTTGGCCCGCTCGACGGCAGCTCGCCAGCGCCGCAGGCCCGTTTCGTCACGGGCAGCCGGCTCGAAGCGGCGGTCCAATCGCCAGGTCGCGGCCAGCTCGTCCTGGGACGACCACACCCCGGTGCCGAGCCCGGCCAGGAACGCCGCCCCAAGCCCGGTGGTCTCCTGGATCTCTGGCCGCTCGACCGGCGCCTGGAGGCGGTCGGCCTGCAGCTGGCAGAGCAGGTCGTTGGCGCTGGCGCCGCCGTCGACCTTGAGCGCAGCACGGCCGCTCCCTTCAGCGGCCTCGCTCGTCATCGTGTCCACGACGTCACCGACCTCGAACGCGATCGCCTCGAGCGCGGCGCGTACGACGTGCGCCCTTGTCGTTCCGCGGGTGATCCCGAGCAGGGCGCCGCGAGCCGCCGGATCCCAGTCGGGTGCGCCGAGGCCGGTGAGAGCCGGCACGAACACCACGCCGCCCGTGTCCGGCACGGTCCGCGCGACGGCCTCCGACTCCGGTGCGCTGTCGAGGATCTGCAGGCCGTCCCGCAGCCACTGGATCGCCGCGCCGGTCACGAAGATCGAGCCCTCGAGCGCGTACACGAGCTCACCGTCCGCGGTGAGCCAGGCGACCGTCGTCAGCAGACCCTCGTCGGAGCGGACCAGCCGATCGCCGGTGTTGGTGAGCACGAAGGACCCCGTACCGTACGTGCACTTGGTGTCGCCAACGTCGAAGCAGGCCTGTCCGAACAGTGCTGCCTGCTGGTCGCCGGCGATGCCGGCAATGGGCAGATCAAGGCCGAGGAACGCGGACGGGTCGGTGCGACCGATCACGCCGTACGACGGCACCACCTCGGGCAGCGCTGATAGCGGGACATCGAGCAGTTCGCTGAGCTCGTCGGACCAGCTGCCGCCGGCGATGTCGAAGAGCAGCGTCCGCGACGCGTTGGACGCGTCGGTGACATGCAGCCGACCACCGGTCATCCGCGCGACCAGGTAGGAGTCCACGGTGCCGACGGCCACGCGTCCCTCGCGCACGCCCGCCCAGGTGTCCGGGTCTTCCTCGCTGAGCCAGGTGAGCTTCGTGCCGGTGAAGTACGGGTCGAGCCGCAGCCCCGTGAGCTCGCTCACCCGGTCCTCGTGCCCTTGATCGCGAAGTCGCTGGCACAGCGCCGCGGTACGACGGTCCTGCCAGACGATGGCGCGTCGCGGCGCCCGCAGCGTCTCCCGATCCCACAGGACGGCGGTCTCGCGCTGATTGGTGATGCCGAGACACGTCGGCGTGGATTCGGCAGCGGCCAGTGCGGTTGTGCACGCAGCCAGCGCCGCCTGCCAGAACTCCTCCGGTGTGTGCTCGACCCAGCCCGGCTGCGGGAAGTGCTGGGGAAACTCCTCGTAGCCGCGTGAGAGCACCCGCGCGTCGTCACCCACGACGAGCGCCGTCACGCCGGTGGTGCCGGCATCCACAGCGAGCACGCTCATGTCGGGCTGGCCTCTCTCAGCTTGGCGAGGACGAGTGGGTCGATGCTGCCGAGGACGGCCCGTTCCTCGTAGTTCTCGACGCCCATCCACGCCTCGAGGTCGGCGTACCCGAGGCGGGCTAGCCGCTCTGTCACCTCGGCAGCCAGCTCGCCCTCGAGCGGGAGCAGCGTGTCCGGGTCGGGCTTGCCGAAGTAGAGGTCGTGCAGATCGAGCAGTCGGCGCAACTCGGGGAGGGGAGCGGTCGCGTCGTCGACGCGTAGGTCGACAAGGACATCGCTGCCGCCGCCGTATCCGCCGCCGGGAGTGACCACGAGGAGCGCGGCACTCTGTCGACCGCGGCGGTCTCCACCGGCTGCATCACCGGCCTCCAGCGCGCGAAGCAGGCGGCGGGACAGGGAGTCATCACCTGCCGACGCGCGCCAGGCATCGTGCATCGCGGCGACGACGTCAGGCCCGGTGAGGATGTTGCCCTGGATGGCGACGTCAGTGTCGCTGACCCCGCCGGCCCAGGAGTGGCAGCGCACCCCGGTCCACGTTGCTGCCTGCCCGCTCGCGTCGACGATGCCGGCCTGCCGGTGCTCGCGGCCGTCGTCGGCATCGATCAACGTATCCAGCGTCTCCTGAGCGCTGCGACCGCGCGCCAGACTTGCGAGGCCGTCGCTGCGGTAGGCGAGGTTCGCGTACGCCTGCGTCGCTAGCGCGCCAACGCCGGCTCGGGCCGCGGGTACGGCCGCGCCCACGGCGAGAAACTTCGATGCCACCGCGACGCCCCACGCGGCGTCGCCGGCGGCCGATGGGCCGCGTGCCACGATGGAGAACGTCACAACGCGCGAACCTACCGAGCCCGCTAGGGTCGCGCTGGAAATCCCCCCGCGGCAAAGGAAGGTCGTATGCGCATCGGTGTGCTCACAGGCGGTGGTGACTGCCCCGGTCTCAACGCCGTCATCCGTGCCGTGGTTCGCAAGGGCATTCAGAACTACGGCCACGAGTTCATCGGTTTCAGGGACGGCTGGCGGGGGCCGCTCGAGGGCCTCACGATGACACTCGACGTCGCCGCTGTCCGCGGCATCCTGCCGCGCGGTGGCACCATCCTCGGCTCGTCGCGTACCAACCCGATCAAGGTCGACGGTGGTGTCGAACGCATCAAGGCGAACCTCGAGGGCTTCGAGGTGGATGCGCTGATTGCGATCGGCGGCGAGGACACCCTTGGCGTGGCCACCGAGCTCGACCGGCAGGGTCTTGCGGTCGTCGGCGTGCCCAAGACCATCGACAACGACCTCAACGCGACCGACTACACCTTCGGCTTCGACACCGCCGTCAACATCGTCATGGAGGCGATCGACCGGCTGCACACGACCGCCGAGTCGCACCACCGGGCGCTGATCGTCGAGGTCATGGGGCGGCACGCCGGCTGGATCGCCCTGCACGGCGGCATCGCCGGCGGCGCCAACGTCATTCTCGTGCCCGAAGTGCCGTTCGACATGGATCGCGTCGTCAAGTACGTCGAGCATCGCTTCGAGAGCCACTTCGCGCCGATCATCGTCGTTGCCGAGGGTGCGACGCCGAAGGAAGGGACGACGGCGATGCAGAGCGGCGAGCTCGACGCGTTCGGGCACGTCCGGCTCGGCGGCATCGGACAGGTCATCGCGGCCGAGATCGAGCAGCGGACCGGCAAGGAGGCGCGCACCACCGTCCTTGGCCACATCCAGCGCGGCGGCACCCCGACCGCCATGGATCGCTGGCTTGCGACGCGGTTCGGGCTCAGCGCCATCGACGCCGTTCACGAGGGCGACTACGGGAAGATGGTGTCGCTGCGCGGCGCCGACATCGTGCGGGTGCCGCTGGCCGAGGCGACGACTGAGCTCAAGGTCGTCACGCCCGAGCTCTACGCCGAGGCCGAGGTCCTGTTCGGCTAGCTCTACGTTGACGCTCGCGGGACAGCCCTAGGGTGGGCATCGTGACCGGTGTCGGCGTCGACGCGTGGCGGACACTGCCCGCCGCGCAGCAGCCGGACTGGGACGACGCCGCGGAGCTCGACCGAACCCTGGCCACACTGCGATCGCTTCCGCCGCTGGTGCTGTCCAGCGAATGCGACACGCTGCGTCAGCGGCTCGCCGCGGTTGCGCGGGGTGAGGCGTTCCTACTCCAGGGCGGCGACTGCGCCGAGACATTCGCCGCGCTGACGCTGGACAACGTGCGCGACAAGGTGAAAACGCTGCTGCAGATGGCGATCGTCTTGACCTACGGCGCCAGCGTTCCGGTCGTGAAGGTGGGCCGCATCGCCGGGCAGTACGCAAAGCCGCGCTCGAACGCGGTAGAAGTCGTGCCCGGAATGGACCACCCGGTCGAGATCCCGTCGTACCGCGGCGACGCGGTGAACGACCTCGCCCGGACGGCATCGGCGCGCCGACCGGATCCGCAGCGCATGCTGCGCGCCTACCGCGCCGCGGCGCTCACCCTCAACCTGGTCCGAGGCTTCGCCACCGGTGGTTTCGCCGACCTGCGTCGCGTACATGCGTGGAACGCCGACTTCGTCCGCCACAGCGTTGCGGGCAAGCGCTACGAGGCGATGGCCGGCGACATCGATCGTGCGCTTGCCTTCATGCAGGCGTGCGGGGTCGACCTCGACCGCATCGACTCAACGCACGGCGTCGAACTCTTCGCGAGCCACGAGGCGCTGCTGCTCGACTACGAGGAGCCGCTCACGCGCGTCGACGAGACGACGGGTTCGGCGTACGACCTGTCCGGTCATCTGCTGTGGGTGGGGGAGCGCACCCGGCAACTCGACGGCGCACATGTCGCGTTCGCCTCATCGATCGCCAATCCGGTGGCGGTCAAGCTCGGCCCGACCGTATCGCCCGACGATGCGGTCTCCCTGGTCGAGCGACTCGATCCCGACCGCGTACCCGGGCGGCTGTCGCTGATCTGCCGGATGAGCGCCGCTCACGTTCGTGACGTGTTGCCACCGATCGTGGAGAAGGTGTCGGCAACCGGTGCAGAAGTCGTGTGGGTGTGCGACCCGATGCACGGCAACACGATGGAGTCGTCGACGGGCCTGAAGACGCGGCACTTCGACGACATCATCAACGAGGTCACGGCGTTCTTCGACGTTCACGCAGCATTGGGCACGGTTCCTGGTGGGGTCCACGTCGAGCTCACCGGCGATGACGTCACCGAATGCCTCGGCGGCGCCGACCGCATCGTCGACGCAGATCTGTCCGGACGGTACGAGACAGCGTGCGACCCGCGCCTCAACGGGTCGCAATCGTTGGAGCTCGCATTCCTTGTCGCCGGCATGCTGAAGCAACGTCGTACAACCGCGACAGGTGCGTGAGTGAGCATGCTGGTCGACCTGCGCAGCGACACGGTGACCCGACCGACGCCAGGAATGCGCGCTGCCATGGCCGACGCCGACGTCGGCGACGACGTCTACGCCGAGGATCCGACGATTCGCAGACTCGAGGAGACCGTTGCCGACCTGTTCGGCCACGAAGCCGCCGTGTTCGCGCCGACCGGCACCATGGCCAACCAGATCGCGCTGCGGCTCGTGTGTCCGCCGGCGACCGAGCTGCTCTGTGACGCCGACGCGCACATCGTCACCTATGAGGGCGCGGGTGCTGCGCAGCACGGCGGCATCCAGACCCGGACGATTCCGTCGACGCGCGGGTTGCTCGATCCAGTAACCGTCACCAAGCAGCTACGGATCTCGGGCTACCACGCTGTCGTTACGCAAGCGGTTGCCGTGGAGAACACTCACAACCGTGGCGGCGGAGCCATCTATCCGCTTGCTCGGTTGCGGGCGCTGCGCGCGATTGCCGATGACAACGACATCGCGCTGCACTGCGACGGGGCCCGCATCTGGAACGCACATGTGGCGACGGGAACGCCGCTGTCGTCCTACGGTGACATCTGCACGACGCTTTCGGTCTGCCTGTCCAAGGGTCTCGGCGCTCCCGTTGGCTCTCTGGTCGTGTGCAGCGCCGAGCACGGGTCCGAAGCGCGCGTGCTGCGCGCCCGGCTCGGCGGTGGCTGGCGGCAGGCGGGCATCCTCGCGGCGGCCGGGCTGTATGCACTCGAGCACCACGTGCAGCGCCTCGACGACGACCACCGGCGTGCTGCTCACATCGCGGCGGCACTGGACATCGACCCATCGACCGTCGACACGAACATCGTGCTCGTGGATGTGGACGATTCACGCCGCGTGGCGGCCCAGTGCCGTGCCGACGGCGTCCTCGTGACCGCGTTCACGCCCAAGCAGCTTCGACTGGTCACGCATCTCGACGTTGACGACGCCGCGATCGACTACGCGGTGAAGGTCGTTGCGAAGTCGTTGCACTAGCCCACTGGCGCGACAGCCGTGGCGGGACGACGTCCCATCAGCGGCGGCAGTTGGCGTACCGCCTGCGCCAGAGAACGCAAGTCACCGTTGACGAGCGCTTGCGGACCGTCGCACAGCGCCTGATCCGGATGCGGATGCACGTCGACCATCAGCGCGTCGGCGCCAACTGCGATCGCGGCGCGTGACAGTGGCACGACGAGGTCGCGACGCCCGCCGGAGTGCGACGGGTCAACGATCACGGGCAGGTGCGAGAGGCGCTGCACGACGGGGACGGCGCTGATGTCGAGAGTGTTGCGCGTTGCCTTCTCGAACGTGCGGATCCCGCGCTCGCAGAGCACGATGTCGAGGTTGCCGCGCTGAGCGATGTACTCCGCGGCCATCAGCCATTCCTCGATGGTGGCGTTCATGCCGCGCTTGAGCATGACCGGCTTGTCGACCGCGCCGACGGCTTGTAGCAGGGCGAAGTTCTGCATGTTGCGGGTGCCGATCTGCAGCATGTCGACGTACTTCGCGACCAACTCGACGTCGTGCGCATCGACGACCTCGGTCACGACCGGCATACCGATGGAGTCACGTACCTCAGCGAGCACGCGCAGCGCCTCCTCGCCGAGACCTTGAAACGCGTAGGGCGACGTCCGCGGCTTGTACGCGCCACCGCGTAGCAACGTCGCTCCGGCCGCCTGCGCCATCTGCGCGGCCTCGTACGTTTGATCGAGCGACTCGACGGCGCAGGGTCCGGCGATCAGCGTGAACGTGTCCGGTCCGATGGGGACGTCGCCGACCCAGACCGTCGTACGATCCGGGTGGTTCTGTCGGCTGACCAACTTGTACGGATCGGAGACGCGCAGGACGTCGCCGACGCCGGGCAGTGCTGTCAGGTTGAGTTGCTGGAACTTCTCGATATCGCCGACGAGGCCGATGATCGTCCGGGTCAGGCCACGGCTGACGAATGCCTCACCGCCGGCAGCCACGACGCGAGCGACCACCGCGTCGATCTCCTTGGTGGTGGCGTGGGGATTCATGACGACGACCATGTCGACTCCTTGTCTTGCAGGTCCGAAACGCGAAGCCCCGGACCTGTCGGCCCGGGGCTCTCGGTTGGCGGTTGCGGTGTCAGACCTGCGGGACGCTGGTCCGGCCGCCCGCCCGAGACGTCTCGGGCCGGTCGGCGTAGAAAAACCAGCGAGTGCGTGGCACGAGCGGAGGCTAGCGGGTCCGTCCGAGCCCTGACACGCGGAGTCCAGCATCCGATACGCACTCGTGACCTCACCGGGTGCCGTGTCGAGCGCCGACGCTGCTCTGTAACACTGGCGGCCGTGACGGCGGCACCTAGCGAGTCCCGGTTGCCGCCCGGCCAGTATCGCCCGCGTACGTGGCCGGTCCTGCACTACGGACCGCTGCCGAAGTTCCGTCCGGAGACCTGGGACCTGCGCGTTTTCGGGGCGTTGGACAGCGGCGAGGACTGGAGCTGCACGTACGAGGAGTTCCAGGCACTTCCCATCGACACCGTGCGAGCCGACTTCCACTGCGTGACGAAGTTCTCGATGCTCGACAACGAGTGGGGCGGCGTGATGGCGACCACGCTGCTCGAGCAGGCGCCACCCGCGCCCGACGTCACCCACGTGATGGTGTGGGCGGAGTTCGGGTACAGCGCCAACATGCCGCTGGTCGACTTCGCGGCCCCCACGTCACTGCTGGCGACGCACCGCAACGGGGAGCCGCTGTCGCCGGAGCACGGGTTTCCGGTGCGGATGATCGTCCCGCAGCTGTACGCCTGGAAGGGCCCGAAGTGGGTGCGCGGCGTGGAGTACCTGGTTTCCGATCGGCGTGGCTTCTGGGAGGAACGCGGCTACCACAACCGGGCGAGTCCGTGGAAGGAGCAGCGCTACTCCTACCAGGAGCGCCCGGGCGATGGCCCACCGCTGTAACATCCGGCGTTCCCTCGATCTGTCAGAACGACACGCGGTTATAGCCGGCTGAGGTTCTGACAGGTCGCAATGCGCCGCCGTCTGTCAGAACGAGACGCGGCCATAGCCGGCTGACGTTCTGACAAGTCGGGATGCGGCGAGCGGTTACAGGCTGGCGAGCAGGACGACGCGGCCGCCCTTGGGGTGTTGGCTACCCGGTCCGGGGTTCTGCTGGAGAACCTTGCCGCGGCCACCGAGGACGTCGACCTCGAAGCCAGCCTTCTCCAGCTGCTCCGTTGCGTTCTTGACCGACTTGCCCTTGACGTCGGGCACTTCGAGCGTCTGCGGGCCCTTGCTGACGACGGCCGAGACCGTGCTGCCCTTGGCGATCTTGCCGCTCGCCGGCTCCTGGCTGACGATGCGGCCGGCCTGGACGGTGTCGTTGAACTCCTCGGTGGTCTCGAGCTCGAGCTCGGCGTCCGCCATCACGTCGCGCGCTTCGTCAACCGTGCGGCCGATCAGGCTCGGCACCTCGACCGGTTCCGGGCCGAGACTGACGACGAGTTTGATGGGTGTGTCACGGCGAACCTGCGTCCCTTCGGCCGGGTCACTCGAGATGACGGAGTCGGCGGCGATCTCGTCGTCGTGCTCCTGGGTGATCTCGCCAACGACGAGGTTGAGCTTCGCCAGTTCGGCAGTGGCGTCCGCGAGAGACTTGTCGACGAGGTTCGGCACGTTGTACCGCTCGGGTCCCGCTGATAACACGAGCTCGATGCGCCCGCCCTTGCGGATGCGTCCGGTCGGCTCCGGGGTCTGCTCGAGTACGGACCCGGCAGGAAGCGTCTCGCTGAATGCCTCCGGCGCGAAGCCAACGCTGAATCCTCCCGCGCTGGCTTTGGCCTCCGCATCGACGCGCGACAGCGTCAGCAGGGACGGTGCCTGCGTGAAGCGCCCAGGGCCGGCGCCGAGGTACCAGGCGACGCTGCCGGCGACGAGCGCGAGCAGCAGCACGACAAGCAGCGCAAGCGGCCCCCGACTGCGTCGGCGTCTCAGGGGAGGCGGGGGAGCCGTGGGCGGCGTTGCGACGGCGCCGCCGTTCATGGTGTGCCCTGGGCCGAGCGTCGTCACCGGTACGACGGCGGTGTGGTGGTAGCCGTTGTCCGCATCGGGGTCGAACGGGTCGTCGAGGGCGCGCATGATCGCGCGGACCTCCTCGAGCAGCACGCCAGCGTCCTCTGGCCGCAGGTCCGGATCGCGGCTCGTGGCATCGGCCACGAGCTCATCGAGCGCCCGCGGGATCCCAGGCAGGCGCGTCGAGGGCGGCGGGACGTCGTTGTGGACGTGCTGGTACGCCACCGCGAGCGGGGTGTCGCCGCCGTGCGGAGTCTGCCCGGTCAGCATCTCGAACAGCAGGATCCCCGCGGCGTAGACGTCGGACCGCGGGCCAGCGATGCCACGCTCGACCTGCTCGGGGGCGAGGTACGCGACCGTGCCGATGAGGACTCCGCCGGTGCCGGCGCCCGCGGTGACCGACGACGCGGACGAGATGGCGCGCGCCAACCCGAAGTCCGCCACCTTGACGCGTCCGTCATCGGCGAGAAGCACGTTCTCCGGCTTCATGTCCCGATGGACGAGCCCGGCGTGGTGGGCCGCAGCCAACGCGGCGACGACCGACTCGAAGATGATCAGCGCGGTGCGCGGATCGAGGTGGCCACGCCGGCGGAGCAGGTCGCGAAGCGTGCGCCCCTGGACGTACTCCATCGCCAGGTAGACGGTGCCGTGGTCGTCACCCTGGTCGTAGACCGCAACCACGTTGGCGTGTGACAACCGGGCAGCTGAGCGAGCCTCGCGAATGAAGCGCGCGACGAACTGGTCGTCATCGGCCAGGGCTGGATGCATGACCTTGAGGGCGATGGTGCGCTCGAGCCGCAGGTCAACGGCCTCGTACACGGTCGCCATCCCGCCGCGCGCGAGCCGGGCTTCGACCCGGTAACGACCGTCCAGGACCCGTCCGACCAGCGGATCGCTGAGGGTCGTGTCCACTCGCGCAGTGTACGGTCGAGCGACCTCCGGTCCGGGCAGGCGACACCGACCTGTGACAAGCGTCGAACGAGACCCGAACGTTGCCTCGACGTCCTAACGCCCCTCGGTATTGACCCACACCTCGTTCACCAGTGCTTGCAGCTCCCGACCTAGACCCGGGTTCGCCGCGTAGGTTTGTAGGCGGGCCACGGCCAGGTCGTAGCACTGCCGGTCCGCCCTCTTGCCGACGACCCACACGACAACCACCTCGCCATTGGGCTCAACTCGGAAGATCACTCGGTAGTCGCGGTCGCCCACAACCAGCTTGCGAAAAGTCGTCAGGTTGTTGTCTTGGCTACCGAGGGGCTCGCCGCGTTGACTCGGGTTGTCTTCGAGCTTCTTGAGCGCTTTGAGGACCAGCTTCCGTGCACGACCATCAAGGTCACGCACGTCCTCTCTCGCTTCCGAGGTCAGAACAACCCGAGCCATGGGTTAGTCCTCGTCGTCGTCCAGGTCAACGCCGAACTCGCGCGCCAGTATAAGGTCGAAGCGTGCGCCGTTGATCCCTCGAACCGTCGGCCGGCATGGATGACCGTAACCAGTGGCGTGGGTCCGAGCCTGTCAATGGACGCTCGCGCGAGCTCTGCAGTGACTCCATCGGCCTCGACAGTGACGACCGGTGCGCCGGTATGGTCGCGATAAGGGCTGCGTTGTAGCCAGTACCGGCTCCGACCTCAAGAACTCGTGATCCCGGATGCGAGCTCCAGTGCCTCGAGCATCCGGGCCACGAGCGATGGTTGCGAGCTCGAACTGAGCGGAGTGCCAATAGCTGCGTTCAGCCGGGTCACGAGCGGCGCGTCGGTGTAGACGAGGTCGAGGATTTCCGGCTGCGGAATGACGTCCTGCGGTACGACGACGAGGCCGTCTGGTCCGAAGAACGACTCCACACAGCGATCTCGACGAACAGTCTCAACGCTGCTGCGATCGCCGGCGACCGGATCGCGCCCATCGCCGACAACTGGACGGCAAAGGTCTCGAGTCGCGATGACAGGGCGTCAGGATCAGTAGCCATGAGCCGATCGACTCAGAAGCTGGGCAGGTCGGCGCGTCCCTCGCTCGGCGAGGACGCGTGCGCGTACAGCCGACGCGGGATCCGCCCGGCCCGGCGGGCCAGTCGCCCGGCCTCCACGGCGTGGCGCATCGCGGCCGCCATGAGGGCTGGCGACTGGGCGCGGGTCACGGCCGAGGCGAGCAGGACCGCGTCGCAGCCGAGCTCCATCGCCAGCGCGGCGTCCGAGGCGGTCCCGACACCCGCGTCGAGAACGACGGGAACCGACGCCTGCTCGACGATGAGGGAGATGTTGTGCGGGTTGCGGATGCCGAGCCCGGAACCGATGGGCGACCCGAGCGGCATCACGGCAGCGCAGCCGACCTGCTCGAGACGCCGGGCGAGGACCGGGTCGTCGCTGGTGTACGGCAGCACGACGAAGCCGTCGTCGACCAGTTGCTCCGCGGCGTCGAGGGTTTCGAGCGGATCGGGGAGCAGGGTCCGCTCGTCGGCGGTGACCTCGAGCTTCACCCACGACGTGCCCAGCGCCTCGCGCCCCAGCCGAGCGGTGAGCAACGCTTCTCCAGCCGTCGCGCAGCCAGCGGTGTTGGGGAGCACCCGGATCCCATGTCGCTGGAGGACGTCGAGGACGGTCCCGCGGCTCGAGGGGTCGATCCGCCGCATCGCGACCGTCGTGAGCTCGGTGCCGGATGCGACGAGTGATTGCTCGAGCGCCTCGAGGCTCGGCGCGCCCCCGGTGCCCAGGATGAGCCGGCTGCTGAAGGGCTCGCCGGCGATCGTCAGCGGATCGTCCATCGGTCAGCCTCCCTGCACCGCGGTGAGCACCTCGAGCCGGTCGTCATCGGCGACGACTGTGGTCGACCAGGCCGCCCGCGGGACGACGGAGTCGTTGAGCGCGACCGCGACACCGGAGCGCTGGGGCGTCAGCGTCGACACGATCGCCTCCACCGACGTTCCGGCGGCCACGTCGCTGCGCTCCCCGTTGACCGTGATCACGCGGGCGCTCCGATCCGCTCGAACCGACTGGGCGCAAAGGCGGCGGCCGCCTCGGGCAACGACCCGGTCGTGATGAGGTCGGCGACCAGGTCCGCGGTCAGCGGTGCAAGCAGGACGCCGTTGCGGAAGTGCCCGGTCGCGAGCACCAGGCCAGGCACGGACGTAGGGCCGATCAGCGGCGCATTGTCCGGCGAGCCGGGACGCAGGCCGGCTCCGAACTCGGCCACGGTGAGCTCGGTGACGGCGGGCACCAGATCGCGGGCGTCGCGCAGCAGCTCGTACACGGCGCCGGCCGTGACCGCGTCGTCGAATCCACGCTCCTCTACCGTCGCGCCGACGACGATCTCGCCGTCCGATCGGGGTACCAGGTAGACGCCGGAGCCGCGGACGAACCCGCGCACGGTGCGGGTCAGCACGGTGCCGTACGCCGGCGGGGTGCGTAGCCGCAGGATCTGCCCCTTGACCGGACGGATCGGGGGAAGCAGCCCGTCCTCCAGGCCCGCGAGCGACCCCGACCAGCTGCCGGCGGCAATGACGACGGTCGCCGCCCGGTGATCGGTTCCTGCGGCTCGTACGCCGAGCACGCCATCGTCACCGCGGATCAGCTCGTCCACGCGTTGCTTGACCAGGTGGACGCCGACGCCCTCGGCAGCCACGAGCAGCGCCGTCACGAGCCGGCGATTGTCAACAGAGTGATCGGAGCGGACGTGCAGGGCGCCGCGGATGCCCGGGTCGAGCATCGGCTCCAGCCGCCGTGCCTCGCGGGCAGTCAAGGCCTCGACGTCCAACCCGAGGGAGGTTTGGAAAGCCTGCAGGTCGGTGAGAACTGCGCGGTCATCGAGGTCGAGGGCCACCGCCAGCGTCCCCTCGGTCCGGTAGCCGACACTTGTGCCGGCTGCGTCCTCGAGCTCGGCCACGAACGCGGGATAGCGCCGCGCCGACTGCAGGTTGAGGCGCAGCAGGTCTTCTTCGCCGTAGTGCAGCTCGGTGACGGGAGCGAGCATGCCGGCGGCGGCGTGGCTTGCTCCGGCGCCTGGCGCTGGATCCACGACTCGTACAGACATGCCGCGCTGCGCGCAGCGCCACGCGATGGACAAGCCGATGATCCCGCCACCGACGAGGACGAGGTCGCTAGTCGTTGTCATGTGTGGGGTGCTCCCTTCGCCGGCATGACCCGGATCAGGTTCGACGGTCGGCGGCAGCAGCCGCCCTCTCAGCCCGTGCACCGGGCTCCCGTGTACGAGCACCAGGGTACGTCGGTACGCAATCGCTGGACTGCGGATGGCAGGCTGGCGAACGTGATCGACCATGGCGTCCCGCCGCCAATGTCAGCCCTCGTGGAGCAGTGGTTGACCGTGCCGGAAGTGGCCGACCAACTGGGTGTCGACGTCACCCGGGTCCGCCAGTTCCTGCGCGAACGGCAGCTGCTCGCCGTGCGCGGTGACGAAGGCGTGCTGCGGGTTCCTGCCGCGTTCGTCCAGGAGGGCAAGGTGCTCAAGGGCCTGCCCGGCACGCTCACGCTGCTGGCCGACAGCGGCTTCGACGACGACGCGTCGTTGCGCTGGCTGTTCACCGCGGACGAGTCGCTTCCCGGCACGCCGGCGCAGGCACTCGTCGAGAACCGCGGCACGGAGGTTCGCCGGCGCGCTCAGGCGCTCGCGTTCTGACGTCGCCGCGCCAGCCATGTCCTCGTCTCGCCGCGCCATCGCCCTCAGCGACGCTGAGGTCGCCGACTTCGTCGCTGCCGGCCGCACGCTGGTGCTTGCCACCCTTGGCCCTGACGGGGCTCCCGACCCGGTGCCGATGTGGTACGTCGTCGACGACGCGGGCGCGGTGCTGATGCGCACGTACCGCAAGTCGCAGAAGGTCGTGAACCTTCGTCGCGATCCGCGCGTCGCTGCGTTGGTCGAGGCAGGCGAGCGTTATGCGGAACTGCGGGGCGTCCAACTGAGCGGCAGCATCGAGCTCGTCGAGGATGACGATCTTGTTGCGGATGTCATGGTGGCGCTGCTGCAGAAGTACGAAGGACTTGCGGACGAACACGTGGTAGCAGCGCGGGCGGTGGCGCTGCATCGTGCACCCAAACAGGTAGCCATGCGCCTGCATGTTGACTCCGTCGCATCGTGGGACCACCGGAAGCTGTCGTCGTGAACAGAGACCAACTGCAGCGTTCGCTGCTCTATCTCTGCACCGACGCCAGGGAGAGTCAGGGCGATTTGCCGGACTTTCTGGATGCGGTCCTGGCTGCTGGTGTCGACATCGTTCAGCTGCGGCAGAAGGGGATGGAGGCGAGGACTGAGCTTGCGGCGCTCGAGGTCTTCGCCGACGCGTGCCGCCGGCACGATGCGCTGCTGGCGGTCAACGATCGCGCCGATCTCGCGTGGGTGACGCGGCCGGACATCCTGCACCTGGGCCAGGACGACCTTCCCGTGGACGCGGCGCGCTGCATCCTCGGCGACGACGTGCTGATCGGTCGGTCCACCCATGCCCCCGACGAGGTCGATGCGGAGCGCGTCGCCGACGCCGTCGACTACTACTGCGTCGGACCGGTCTGGCCGACCCCGACGAAGCCCGGTCGCGCAGCTCCGGGCTTGCCGCTGCTGCGGTACGCGGTCGCTGCGCAGGACGACCGTCCGTGGTTCGCCATCGGCGGCATCGACCTCGAGACGCTGGACGCCGTACTCGAGGCAGGAGCTCGTCGGGTCGTCGTGGTGCGCGCGATCACCGAGGCTGCAGACCCTGGTGATGCTGCGGCCACGTTGGCTCGACGCTTGAGGGAGGCGACGTGAGATCCCTGTCGTACGTCGCCGTGCTGCTCTTCTGCGTGTTCGGCACGCTGTGGCTCGAAGTCGTGTGGCCGGGGGTGCGGGTCTACCGGCGAATGGGGCGCCTGCTCAAGACGCTGGCGTGCGTCGTTCCGGTATTCGTCGGGTGGGATCTGTACGCGCTGTCACGTGACCAGTGGCGTATCGACCCGAACCAGAGCCTGGACGTGATCCTGCTCGGCGGGCTGCCGCTCGAGGAGCTGCTGTTCTTCGTCGTGGTGCCGATCGCCGGAATCCTTGCGCTCGAGGCCGTGCGCACGGTGCAGCGGCTTCCGATCGGCGTCGATGATGAGCGGGAGCTGGTGCGGTGACGTACACCGCGCTCGCCGTCACCGCCGTGGTCGTCACCGTGGTGCTCGACCTGGTGGTGCTGCGAACCCGACTGCTGACCCGGCGCGCGTTCTGGATCGCCTACGCCATCGTGGTGTTCTTCCAGCTGGTCAGCAACGGCTGGCTCACCGGCCGCGACATCGTGATGTACGACCCAGACACCATCGTCGGGTTGAGGATTGTGTACGCGCCGATCGAGGACCTGCTCTTCGGATTCGCGCTCGTCGTTCAGTCGATGGTGTGGTGGGTCTGGTGGGGGCGCCGCGAGCAGCCTCGAGCTAACGCTGGGAGCCGCTGACGCACAGCAGGCGTCCGTCCGTCATGGTCGTCGTGTCGAAGCCGGACCGCTCGAGCGCGGCTGACAACGTCTCAACGGTTTGCGCCACCTGACCGACGGTGGGTGGCTCGTAGAACAGAAAGAGCCTGCCGTCGGGCAGGAGAGATCTCGCGATAACGGCGAGCTCTGTGCCGGAGTCTCGGACCCAGAACAGGTTCACGTTGATCGCGAAGATCGTCGAGAAAGCTGCCATGTCCAGCTCGGCCGACTCGAGCGGGCCAACGCGAAACGATGCCCGCCCCGCCGCCACGCAGTCGCTGTTTCGGCGCTGGGCTCGCTCGATCATGGTCGCCGAGCGATCGATGGCGAGGATGTGCCCGTCGGCCAGCCGATCGCAGATGAGTGCTACCGCGACGCCACCACCGCAGCCGATCTCGAGCACGACATCGTCCGGCTGAACGTCGAGCATCTCGACGGCCCAGCGGATGCGTTCGGGCGGCGCAGTTGTTGACACAGATGGACCGTAGGCTTCCCGCGGGAGAATCGCCGATGCCGGTACGTCAGCTGGTTGAGTACGCCGTGCTGATTCTGGTGCTCGCCGGAGCCGTCTTGCTGGCCGGACGACTGCTGCGCGTCCCGCTGGGTCGTCGTCCCGGACTGATCGTGGTCGGCAGCCCGTGGCTCGAGGCCGAGGACGCCTACGACGCCATCCTGCGTGAGCATCGGCGCCACCTGGTCACGGCATCGCTGTCGGGGCACCGCGAACGGCTCGACCTGCCGAGTCTGGATGATGTCGCGCCCGTCGGTCAGTATCTGGGACAGCATTCACGCGGCGAGCGCAGCATCGCCGTGCACCACATCATCGGCAGTGCCGACGGCGCCAACCAGCTGTTCGACAGGGATTTCCGGCCGATGGACGAGCGCGCCCGCGAGCGTTTTCTCAGCGTCTACGTCGCCATGCGCACCGGCGAGCCGCTGCCACCCATCGAGGTGTACAAGTGGCGCAGCGACTACTTCGTCATCGACGGCCTGCACCGTGTCGCCGTTGCTCGTGCGCTCGGGCACCAGTACATCGCTGCGGAGGTCACCGACCTCACCGGCTGACGATACCTCGACGGGCGCGGCGGGCGCGGCGGGCGCGGGCGTATGCGGGCAACGCCACCTCGAGTCGGCGACGCACCGGCACCTTCGCACGCTGGGTGAAGACCTGGTAGTCGATGCGCTCGACCTCGTCGACGATGCCGCAGTACAGAACTCGGGCAGCATCGATACACGGCCGGCTGGTCGGATGCAGCATCGCGATTCCTGGACGCGACGCCTCTTCGAGCCGTCGTACTCGCGCGATCTGGGCTCGCAGCAGGGTTCGAACGCGATCGTCCACGACGCGGCGTTCCAAGTCGGCTCGTGTCAGCCCGGCGGCCTCGAGGTCCTCCAGCGGCAGGTAGACCCGCCCGCGGTCGAGGTCCTCACCGACGTCGCGAACGAAGTTGGCCAGTTGGAACGCGATGCCGAGATCCTTGGCCGGCCCGTACGCCGCCGGTGACAGCGGCTCGAGGATCGGCACCATCTGCAGCCCGATGACGGCCGCGGAGCCATGGACGTACTCGTAGAGGTCGTCGTACGTCTCGTATTCGGCGACGGTGAGGTCCATGGCCATCGAGTGCAGGAACGCCTCGAAGTGCTCGATCGGGATGTCCCAGCGCCGCACCGTGTCCACGACGGCAGCGCAGATCGAGTCGGTGCTGCGCCCGCGGCGCATGTCGGTGAGGAAGGCGTCACCCCACTCCTTGAGATGCGCGGCGGCAGTGGCGTCGTCGCGTCCGGGGACATCGACGATCTCGTCGGCGTAACGGGCGAATCCGTACAGCGCGTGCACGTACGGTCGCTTGGCCGGTGGCAGGAGCAGTGTCGCCAAGTAGTAGGTCTTGCCGTGTGCGGCGTTCAGCTGGCGACAGCGCTCGTACGACACTCGCAGCCGCGGATCGACGATCCCGGCGGCGTCCAGCTCGCGACGACTCACGGTCGAACCTCAGCGCCGCGCGCGCGAGCGGTACGCCGGGTCGGGTCCGAGGATGCGTTCGGCGGCCAGTCGCCCCGACACCAGCACCATCGGGACGCCCACCCCCGGTTGCGTCCCCGAACCGACGAACACGACGTTGTCGCCCCACAGGTTCGCCGGCCGGAATGGGCCGGTCTGGAGGAAGGTATGTGCTGCGGCAAATGGCGCGCCCCGCTCCATGCCACGGCGCTCCCAATCGAGCGGTGTCGTGACCGACTCCACTTCGATGGCGTCGCCGAACCCGACGTACCCGCGCTGCTCGAGCACGCGAACCACCTCATCCCGATACCGCGTGCCTTCGATGCGCCAGTCGATAGGGGCGTCCAGGTTGGGGGTCGGGAACAGGACGTAGTAGCTGTGCTTGCCCGCGGGTGCCAGCGAGGGATCGGAGTGGGTCGGGTTGGTGACGAGGATCGAGGGATCGGTCATCAACCGTCGCTCGTCGATCAGCTCCCGGAACACTCCGTTCCACGACCGGCCGAAGTGGATGTTGTGGTGGGCGATCTTTCCGTACGAGGCAGACGAGCCGGCGAGCAGCAGGAAGCAGGACGGCGAGTACGCCAGCCGGCGCCGCAGCGGCCGCCCGAGCAGGTCGCGGCGCGCCACCGGCAGGTCGGGATTGAGGACGACGGCGTCGCACGGGATGCGGTCGCCGTCGGCGGTATGCACGGCAACGGCGCGTTGACCGCGCAGCTCGACGCGGGTCACCTCCCGGTCGTAGGCGATGGTGACTCCGTGCTTCTCCAGCGCCCCGGCCATCGCCTTCGGCACGGCGTGCATGCCGCCCCGAGGGAAGTAGACGCCGGCCACCGAGTCCATGTACGCGATGACGGCATAGATCGCGAGGGCGTCCTGCGGCGCCAGCCCTGCGTACATCGCCTGGAACGAGAACAACCGTTCGGTGCGCGGGTCACGCAGGAACTGGCGGACCTTCGGCGCGAGCCGCCGGAATCCGCCGAGAGCCACCAGGCGGACCAGATCGGGTGTGATCAAGTCGAGCGGGGAGTCGATGTTGCGGTCGATGAAGTCGCGCATCTCGAGCCGGTAGAGCTCGCTGACGAAGTCGACGTAGCGGCGATAGCCCGCTGCTTCGGAAGCGCCGCAGACGCGCTCGATCTCGGCGGCCGTCGCGTCGGTGTCGGCGTGGACGTCCAGCGAGGAGCCGTCCGGGTAGAACGCGCGGTAGAGCGGGTCGACGGGCTGCAGGTCCAGCCAATCCTCCATCCGCTCCCCAACACAGTCGAATGCGTCCGCGATCAGATCGGGCATCGTGAGCACCGTCGGGCCGGTGTCGAAGCGATACCCGTCCAGCTCCAGCACCCCGGCACGTCCGCCAGGGCCGGATTCGCGTTCCAGCAGCGTCACCTGCCGGCCAGCGCCGGCGAGCCGTAGCGCGGCTGACAGCCCACCGAGACCAGCGCCGACGACGACGACGGAATCCGTACGCCCGGAGACGGTGCGCACGTCAGACGGAACGCGAGGTTGCCGCGTGAGCGAGCGCGCGGAGGACCTCGCGGGCCGGTTCGTCGATCATGGTCGTGTCGAGCGCGGCGACGGCTTGGGCGGCAGTCGTCGCGATCAGCGATTCGACCTCATCTCGGGCGCCGGTCTCCTCGAGTACGGAACGCAGCAGGGCGACGCCGTCTGTGTCGAGGTCGTCGTCGCCGAGGTGACGCTGGATCACCTCGGCCTGCACCCTCGTTGCCCTGCCGACAGCGATGGCGATGAGAACGGTCCGCTTTCCTTCGCGCAGGTCGTCTCCGGCCGGCTTACCGGTCTCGCTGGGGTCGCCGAAGACGCCCAGCAGGTCGTCGCGTAGCTGGAAGGCCTCCCCGAGCGGCAGCCCGAACGCGGAGTAGCACGCCAGCAGGTCTGGGCCGGCACCCGCGAGCCTGGCACCCAGGTGCAGCGGTGCCTCGATGGTGTACTTCGCGCTCTTGAAGCGGATGACGCGCAGGGCACGCTCGACCGAATCGCTGGCGATCGACTGCTCGAGCAGGTCGAGGTACTGGCCGGCCATGAGCTCGGTGCGCATGCGGTCGAGGACCGGCTTCCCGCGGGCGAGGGCGGCTGTCGGCAGGCCGCTGCCGTACAGCAGCTCGTCCGTCCAGGACAGGCAGAGGTCGCCGAGCAGGATGGCGGCTCCCGTCCCGAATCGCTCCGAAGATCCCCGCCAGCCGCCCAGCTGGTGCAGCGTGGCGAAGCGCCGGTGAGCTGAGGGAAGCCCGCGCCGGGTGTCACTGCCGTCCATGACGTCGTCGTGGATGAGTGCGCACGCCTGGAGGAGTTCGAGGGCGGTTGCGGCGGTCACGATGCCGGTGTCGTCCGCGGCGCCCGCTCCGCGCCAGCCCCAGTAGCAAAACGCCGGCCGCAGCCTCTTCCCACCTGCGAGCAGGTGGGTGAGGGTCTCGACCAGCGGGCCGACGTCGCCGCTCACGTCGTCCAGGACCGCGACCTGGCGGGTGAGGAACTCGTCGAGCACCTTCTGCACCCGTGCCCGCAGATCCTCGGCATCGAGCGGGGAGCGACGCTCGCTCAGCACTGCGCCGGTACGCGTGGTGATCTCCGGCATGGGCGGGATGCTAGTGCGGGTCGTCATGATCGGCCTCTCGGGCTAGGCAAGTGCGCCGGTAGCCTTTCGGCATGGCTCTCGGTCTTCCGTCGACGCTGCCGCAGCGCGTCACGACCATCCGCGAGCTGCTGGCGTCGGGGGAGCGGTCGTACTCGTTCGAGTTCATGCCCCCCAGGTCGGTGGACGGCGAGCGCCAGCTGTGGGACGCCCTACGCCGGCTCGAATTGCTGCATCCGACGTTCGTCTCGGTGACGTACGGCGCGGGCGGGTCGACCCGCGACCGCACCGTGGAGATCGTCGGTCGCATCGCGAGCGAGACCACACTCACGCCGGTGGGGCACCTGACCGCGGTCAACCACTCGGTGGCCGAGCTGCGCCAGGTCGTCGGACAGTTTGCCGACGCCGGCATCCGCAACGTGCTCGCCTTGCGCGGCGACCCACCTGGGGACCCGCAGGGGGAGTGGGTTCGCCATCCCGAGGGGTTCGAGTACGCGGAGGAGCTCGTCCGGCTCGTCAAGGCCTCCGGTGACTTCTGCGTGGGGGTGGCGGCGTTTCCGGAGAAGCACCCGCGCTCGCTCGACTACGAGACCGACGCCCGCTACTTCGCGCAGAAGGTCGCGGCAGGCGCCGACTTCGCGATCACGCAAATGTTCTTCTACGTCGAGGACTATCTCCGGTTGCGGGACCGCGCCACGGCGTTGGGCTGTGACGTACCGATCCTGCCGGAGATCATGCCGGTGACGAACATCCGGCAGATCGAGCGCTTCGCCGTGCTGTCCGGCGCGGCGTTCCCGCCCGACCTCGCTGAGCGCTTGTACGACGTTGCTGACGACCCGGCGGCGGTCCGAGCCATCGGAATCGAGGTCGCCACAGTGTTGTGCGAGAAGCTGCTCGCGGAGGGGGCACCGGGATTGCACTTCATCACGCTCAACCGTTCGACGGCGACGCAGGAGATCTACTCCGGGCTGGGGCTGAGTGGTCGTGGCTGACGCTGATGTTCCCGTCCGCACGGTCACGGTCGCCGGGGTGGGGCGCGCCGCTGGCGTTCCCGACGTGCTGCGCCTGCAGTGCGACGCCGAGGCGGAGGCGTCGTCCGCCGAGGAGGCGTTGGACCGCTGCTCGGCCGGCCTGACGCGGATGCGCGACGTGCTGACGGCGGCCGGGGTGGCGACGGATGATCTCGTCAGCAGCGGGCTGAGCCTGTATCACGATGCGCATCGGGCCCGATTCACGGCCCGGCTGGGGTTGCGTGCCACCGTTCGCGATGTCTCGGCAGCGGGTCGGCTGGTCACCGAGGTCGTCCGCGCCGGGGGAGACGCCGCTCGGCTTGACTCGGTGGCGTTCGAACACAGCGATCCGACAGCGCTCGACGTGCAGGCCCGGGCGGCCGCGTTCGAGGAGGCCAGGGCACGCGCGGCGCAGTATGCGGAGCTCGCCGGTGCGTCGCTGGGCCCGGTTCAGGCGGTGGAGGAGGCGCTGTCGTCCCCGGGACCTATCCCGCGGATGGCTCGCCTGTCGTTCGCTGCGGCCGAGGCATCAGTCCCGATCGAGCCGGGCACGGCCGAAGTCCAGGTGAGGGTCGAGGTGCGCTGGGAGCTGAGGTGACAGTTCTCCCCGATCGGGAGGGCTACCTGGCCCGGTGGTCGACGTTGCATGGCAACTACGACCCGCGCGGATCGCGCCTCATCTCGGGCTACCTGGGGATGACCTACGTCGTCGCGAGGCCGTTCGCGCTGGCGCGCGTACCGCCGGACATCCTGACGCTCGGCGGTCTCCTGATCAGCGCGCTGCTCGTCCTCGTCGCCGCGCAGGAGGGGCGCTGGCTGCTGCTCGCGGCGGTGATCACGGCCGTGAGCGGGGTGGCCGACAACATCGACGGTGCCGTGGCCGTGCTCACCGACCGGGCGACGCGGTTCGGCTACGTCCTGGACTCAGTGGTCGACCGGGTGTCGGACGCGCTCTACCTGGTGGCGTTGTGGGTGGTCGGTGCCCCGGCGGCGGTGTGCGTCGTCGGTGGGGTGCTGATGCTGCTGCAGGAGTACCTGCGCGCACGGGCGGGCAACGCCGGCATGGGGGAGATCGGCGTCGTCACCGTGTGGGAGCGGCCGACCCGGGTGGCCGTCACCGCGATGTTCCTCCTCGCCGGCGGGCTGTTCCCGGCGTACGCGGTCGAGGCCGCGACGGCTGGCGCGGCCGCCTGGGTCGGGCTCGGCGTCGTCGGCTTCACCCAGCTTCTCGTCGTCGTCCGCCGCCTCCTCCGCTAGACCCCAGCCCGAAATGATCACGTATACGTGATCATTTCGGGTAATACGCGTGCTGTAGAGGGCGTATCGCCCTCACTCGTCGCGTATCGCGTCGGGCGCGCGAGCCGACGCCCCAGTAGAACGGACCAGACGTCGCCGTGACCGTGATGCGCCAGCCGAGTGCGCCGAGGCGCTGCTGAAGCTCCGCAGGCTGGTGCGGCACCTTGACCGCTCGGTACGGCGTCCCGTCGCCCCGCCGGCGCTGGATCGTTGACGAGGCCTCGCCCTCGATCAGCTCCGCCGGTGTCCGGTCGTTGTCGTCGGCGAAGAAGACGCGACCGCTTGGCAGCAGCGCATCCTCGACTCTCGACCAGAACGCGTCGAAGCGATCCATGGGGACGTGCGAGAGCCAGAAGCCGAAGAAGACTACGTCGAAGCGGCGGTCCGGTCTCCAGTCGAAGAGGTCGGCTTGGATGAACTGGACTCGAGCGTCGCGCCGCCGACGCGCGACGATGCGATGGCGATCATTTCCGGCGATTCGTCGACGGCGGTCACCGTGCTGGCATAGCGGAGCAGCTGCGGGGTCCAGGTGCCCGGGCCGCAGGCGAGTTCGAGCACATCCCCGGTTGGCCGAAACTCGTCCAGCGCCGCCTCCAACGCGGGCTCGGCAGCAGAATCCGAGACGAAGTACTCCCCGGCGCGGGCGCGGTAGTAGGCGACCTGCTCGGCGAGCAGTTGGTCCCGGTCATGGCCGGCCATCCGGCAACGGTAGGACTCCTGCGGTGAGACGCTGTCCAGGTGTCCGATGCTTTCGAAAGTGACCAGCGTCCCTCAGTGCTGCAGATGCGGCTTGTCGTCGAGACGCCCGACTACGACGAGGCGGTGACCTTCTACCGAGACGTGCTGGGCGCCCGCGAGGAGCTCGTCGTGCATGGCGACGACGGTGAGAAGGTGACGATCCTCGACGTCGGCCGAGCCACGCTGGAGCTGTCGAATCCCGCTCAAGTCGCCATGATCGACGACGTGGAAGTCGGCCGGCGGGTGAGCCCGCGGCTCCGGGTCGCGTTCGAGGTCACCGATGCGCAGCGCACTACCGACGCCCTGGTACGTGGCGGCGCCGAGTTGATCGCCGCGCCGACGACGACGCCCTGGCAGTCGCTCAACTCTCGGCTGTCGGCGCCCGCGGATCTGCAGATCACGATCTTCGAGGAGTTGGACGCCGACTGACGAAGGGGTGTGGGTCAGGCGCGGCCGATGAGGTCGGCGACGATGGCCGCGGACAGGCCGACGAGCGGCAGTCCGCCGCCGGGATGGGCGGAGCCGCCGACGAGGAACAGTCCCGGGACCGGTGACTTGTTCGCCGGGCGGAGGAACGCCGCCCGCGCCCCGTTGGACGACGTGCCGTAGATCGCGCCGCCCGGGGAGCGCGTCTCTCGTTCGAGGTCGGCCGGAGTACGGACCTCGCGCCACCGCACCCGGTCGCGGACGTCCAGCCCGCGGCGTGCCATCACCGCGAGGATGCGATCGGCGTACGAATCGCGCAGACCCGCCGCATCCCAGTCGACGCATCCGGGTCCGGAACCCTGGCGCGGCGCATTCACCAGCACGAACCACGACTCGCACGTGTCGTCGGGACGCAGCGCCGAGTCGTCAGGCGCCGCGACGTACACCGTCGGATCGTCAACCGGCGACGGCGTCCTGCCGAAGATGGCGTCGAACTCCGCGTCGTAGTCCTCGGGAAACAGCACGGTGTGATGGCGCAGCCCCTGTGTCCTTCCGTTGAGGGCGAGAAGCAGCACGAAGCCGGACAGCGACGGGGTAGCGCGCCGTAACCGGCTGCGGGCAGCGCTTGCCAGCGGTGAGGTCACCAGGTCGCGATACAGATGCGTCGCGTCCGCGTCGGACACGACGACATCGGCGTCCATCCGAGAGCCGTCAGCCAGCACCACCCCGTCGACGCGGCCGCCGGATAGCGCCACCTCGACGACCTCGGCACCAGTACAGACGCGCACGCCGCGCTCCTGGCAGCGCGCCAGGAGCGCGTCGCCCAATCGTCGCAGGCCGCCCGGCACGTACCAGGCACCGAACGTCTGCTCGACGTACGGAACGACGGCCAGCGCGGCTGGCGCCCGGCGCGGATCCGAGCCGGTGTACGTCGCGTAGCGGTCGAGGAACATGCGCAGCCGCGGATCGCGCAGGTACTGGCGACCTAGTCCGCGCAGTGTCGCCCACGGAGCGATCGTGCGCAGGTCGCCGATGCGTCGCGACTGCCGCAGCAGGTCACGGGAACCGTCGAGCGGCGACTCGAGAAACGGGCCGCGAGTGGCTTGCCAGATGCGACCCGCTCGATCGAGGAATCGGCTCCAGTCCTCCCCGGCGGAGCCGCCGAAAGCCTCCCCAAATGTGGCGGCGACGGCCCGGCGGGACGCGTTGGGCACGTCGACCCAGGTGCCGTCGGGAAAGCGGTAGCGGGCGACGGGGTCGACCGGCGTCAGCTCCAGGACGTCTTCGAGCGGGCGACCGGTCTTGCGAAACAGGTCGCGATACACCGCCGGCAACGTCAGCAGCGACGGCCCGGTGTCGAAGGTGAAGCCATCGCGCGTGTACGTGCCGAGCTTCCCGCCGACAACGGGCGCTTGCTCGAGCAAGGTGACGTCATGGCGCAGCCGCGCCAGCCGGGCGGACACGGCTAGGCCGCCCATGCCGGCGCCGACAACGACCACGCGTGCCACGGTCGGCGAGCCTAAGTCGTGTCAGCCGAGGGTGCGCTAGCGCAGCGAAGGAGCCGGAAGCGCCGGGCCGATTGCCGTACCCCAGATCTCGTCGGCAAGCGCGAAGGCGGCTACCGCGAACGGCGCCAGGGACGTGCCCGGGCGCAGCTGTGCCGGGTCAGGGTCGAGTCGAACCAGGCCGCCGACCGCCGACGGTCCGAGCGAGAGCGTTCCGTGGTCGGGCTCACCGTCTTGTGCCACTCGGTAGTGCTGGCCGTCGAGGACCACCCGACGCGCATCGGTCTCGTGGGGATGGACGGCAGTGGTCAGGGTCGATGCGGCACCGTAGCGCCGCTGGTCGGCAGCGCGGACGACCAAACCCTCGAGCTCGTCCGGTGTGACACCAGGATCCGCGCCGGACACCAGAGCGCACTGGATGGCGATGAGCGGCAGGTCAGGCAGACCGCGCACGAGCGTGACCAGCCCGGCTGAGAACCGGGGGTTCACCTCGGTAGGACGGAAGCCATCTCGCGTCAGGATGCCGTCGAGGCTGAACCCGCCGCGGTAGTCCACGGCCTCGCGCAAGTAGCCACCGATCCGGCGTGCACTGGCGCGCATGTCCTCGCGGTCCGCGGCCGGGGGATCCCACCAGGTCGACAGCCCGCCAACGACGAATCCGCTCGGTCCGGCACGCGGACGGCGCAGGATGACCATCTCGACTGGTCGGAACACCGCCACGCCGTCGGGGAACACCAGCCCGTGAATGCTGGTCGGGATCCCGTCGAGGAAGGGCATCACTCGAACGCGATCGCAATGCGCGGTGAAGAAGTCGACGGCCGCGGATTCGTCAGCGGAGTCGACCACGTGGCGAACGAACTCCGACCCACCGTTGAAGCCTTCCCGAGCGTCGCCGGCCCAGACCGTGCCGTCGCCCTCATCCAGCTCTCGGGCTGCGGTCCGCAGCCGCGACTCGGTCGCTGGTACGACCAGGCTGGGCGCGCCCTCTATGCCGGCGCCGTCCCACAGCGCCTCCGATTGGGTCTTGTCCTCGAGCGCCTCCCAGGCGGGCCGCCGACCGTCGAGCACCGGGCGGCCGGCCAGGTCGCCCGACGTCATGAAGGGGCCGGCGAGGACCACTGCCTGGCACTGCGAGTCGTACGCGTCCACGGCGGCGCGCAGGTCGGGCGGCGGATCAGCGAGGACCCTCATCTCCTCATAGATGGACGCGAGCAGCGGCTGTTCCTGCTGCGGTACGACGAAACGCTCAGCTTCCTCCTCGGCAGGCAGCGGGCCCGTCCCGAGTCCGAATGCCACGCACAGGGGCCGTCGTGCGCCAAGGATCCGCACCGCGTTCAGTCGGGGTGCCATACCGGCGAGCGGGCCGCCGGCGAGGATGACCGGCCGGTCCTCGACCATCGGGCGCAGCCGGGCGAGGATCGCCTCGACGTGCGCGTCGGTCATGGCCAAAACGTTACAGAGCGCGGCCCTTCCACGTCAGCCGGTGATTTCGCCGTCGCCACCATGACTGCGCGGTCAGCCATCCGAAGGCGCCTATCGAGATCGGATGCGCGAGCGAGTCGGGCCAGGGCCGGCCTCCCACGCGGCGTGCGACGAGCACGCGGCCGAGCACGGCGGCCGCATAGCCGGTGGCCCCGATCCGGGATCCGCGCAGCGCCGCGACCGGTGGAGCGACGTAGCAGGCGACGAGCAGTGTCACGACGGCGACGGCGCCGGCAGGAGAGCCGAATGCGGCCCACAGGGACTTGGTGTAGCCGTCTCGCGTCGACGGCCAGTCGTCGTACATGCGGCAGGTGGCGATCGATGTGCCGTCAGCCACAGCGCCTAGCCCGCCGACGGCCTTGATCGCGCGGAGCAGGCCGATGTCCTCCAGCACGTCCGCCCGGACGGCGGCATGACCGCCGCAGCGCGCGTACGTCCCGGCGTCGACCGCGAGGAGCTGTCCGTTCGCCGCCGTGAGCGACGGACGAGGCGAGCGCTCAGCCAGCCTCAGCGGCAGGAATGTCAGCCAGGACCACTGCAGCAACGGCTGGATCAGGCGCGGGCCGATCGCCTCGGCGAGCTGGCGCGGGTAGGGACAGACCAGGTCGAATCCGGCTGTGCGCAGCAGCGAGACAGTCGCTGCGACCGCGTCGGGTCCCAAGAGGACGTCAGCGTCCACGAACACGAACACCGAGCCACTGGCGGCGGTCGCCAATTGGTGGCAGGCGTGCGGCTTGCCAAGCCATCCCACCGGAAGGGGATCGCCGCTCCAGATCCGGACCCGCGGATCATCCCCCGCCGTCGCCCGGGCGATGTCGAGGGTCGCGTCGCTCGACTGGTCGTCCAAGACGAGGATCTCGAGGTCCGCCACCCGGCGCTGCGTCATCAGCGTCTGCAAGCACGCATCGACTCGATGAGCCTCGTCCCGCACTGGCAGCAGCACCGAGACAGGTTCGTGAACCACCGCAGGATCGACCGGAGGCCGCCGCAAGCGATGCAGGTTGTAGACCGTGTGTGCGGTGGCGAGGATCGCACCCGCTGTGCCGAGTCTGACCAGGCCGTCGAGCAGTCTTTTCATGCGCGATGATGCCGAAGGGCGAGCGCGTACGGTACCGCCACCACACCCATCGCGACTCCACCGACGAGCGCGACCCAGGGCCGCCCGAAGAACACGGCGTTCGCGAGGACCTGGGAGGTGAACGTCCACAGGTACAGCAGCGCCGGTACGGTCTCATCGCTGCGGGTGATACGGCGCGGAATCAGCAGGTGGAGTAGTCCCACGACGAGGATGGAGACCATCGCCCAGCCCAGGAAATTGGTCACCGGGATACCGGGAACGCCGGGGATTTCAGTGCCCACGTCCTCCCAGCGCCAGAATCCGGCGGCCACCATCTGCGGATCGAGGAACACGTCCCAGGACGCGAGCGCCCAGCCGCCGACGATCGGCACGTATCGGCGGGTGAGGCGCCGGCCGACCAGCAGCGCGGGGTACGCCATCATCGTCCACGCAAGGGGAATGACCAGTGGGACGCCGAGGATCGCGGGCCCGAGGGCGTCGTCATACACGTAGCTGCCGAACGGGAAGCCCGTCGCGACCCCGAGGGCCTCGGCGAGGAACCCAGCGCCACCGGCAACACCCACGAGCACCAGAGCCGTCCGGATCCCGTGCGCGGCGGCCGCCGACGACACCACCGCGAGGAAGAACACGATCACGGTGCCTACCGTGAGTCGCGCGCGCAATGCGTCATCGGACGCCAGCGGGTACGCGATCTGACAGCCGATCGCCGCTAACGCAAGGACGAACGGCACGCGGTGTAAGCGGCCGACGCGCTCGTCGATGGGGTCGGAACGGAGCGCCCCGTGCGCCCCGACCGACATCAGCCGATCGTATCGGTGCGGTCCTCGAGCTCGGCGTAGTAGTCGGTCGGGATGTCAAGGATGGGCCCGCTGCGATGGCGCAGGTGACGCTCGAAGAACGCGGTCGTCACGCGGACCACGATCCCGTCGAGGTCAGGCCCGGCGCGCGCGCCACTGAGACAACGCCCGCGACGAACAATACCGCCGCCGCAGCCAGCGCAATGTAAACCACGACGAGCCAGGCGACCGCCGGGCCCGATCCGTCACCGGTCCCCACGAGCGGGTTCACGCAGTCTCCTCAGGATTCGATTGCCGCAACTGAGTGGCCGACACGTGCCCGTGCCGCTCGTCCGATCCTGATGAGGACTGAGGTGGCACACCTTCCCTCACAGCGTGGTCTTCGTCCCGTTCTCGCGGCCGAGGCGGCCCCTCCAGTGGGTGGGTCAACCGGGCGGCGACGCGTACAGGTCGACGTGCGTGCCGTCGGGATCCACCAGCATCGCGTACCGCTGCCCCCACGGCGCGTCCCAGGGAGCCCGCCGGCCGAACCCATCGGCGGCCATCTCTTCGTACAGCCGGTCGACATCGGCGGGGGAGTCGCACTGGGCTGCGAGCGCGACGCGGTCACCACCCCCGCGTGCGTCGTTCCCGATCAATCCCATCTCCTGCAACGACGCCGCGCTATCGAGCATGAGTCTCACGCCGCCGAGGTCGCTCTCGGCGTGTGGGGTATCGGCCGCATCGGCCGGGAACGAGCAGCCAAGCCGCTCGTAGAACGCGATGGCCTGCTTCATGTCAGAGACGACGATGCCGATCGCGTCGATGTGCACGCTCACGTTGAGCCTCCAGGTGGTCGATGCTGTCGGCTCGACACCGTACGGAGGGGCACCGACAGAATCGTCACCGGCTGCCGGAGGGCTCGTCCTCAGCGAGCACAGCGCGGGCCAGCGTCTTGGGTGCCACGAGCGTGTAGGACGTGCGCACCCACTCCTCGACCTGGCGCCACCGCTCCTCGTCGACGTCAGCCGGCAGCTGGAGGTTGACCCAGCCGTGGCCACCGAGGCCGTATCCCCCCGGCGAGGCCGCGTCGTCTGTGGCGACTACGGCGGCAGCCTCGTCTTTGGACAGCTTGAAGCTCAGCCCGGATGCGTCGACGGCGCTGAAGACGAAGTTCTTGCCACGCACCCGGAACGCGGGGTGGTCGCCCCACTCCGCGATGTCCACCCGCTCGGCCTCGGGGAGTCGGTCCACAATCGCTTCGAGCCGGTCCATGTGCGTCGCCACGGTCGTCACGATCCCATGCGTTGGTTCCGGTACGAACCGTCGACGTCCACGACGGCGAACCTGGCGAACAACTCTTCGACGTACCACTGGTGCCGCGCGGTCTGCTGAATCGCGGCAATGTGCGGCGATCGCCGATGCGCGAACTCGCGCAGCGCGGCCGCGGAATCCCACAGCGAGAAGGTGCCCTGCAAACCGATGGGGGCCTCGCTGACTCCGAAGGCCAGCCGCAGGCCGTCGACCCGGTGCAGATCGCTGCTCACCGGCGGCACCGCTCGCCAGAACGTGAGCGCCTTCGACGAACGGATGCGCGCCCTGGTGATGGATGCGACCGGCCCGTCGGAACGCACCGGCGTCGGGTCACCGAACGGCGCGCGACCGGACCAGCGTCCCCGGCTGGCAAGCGGTCGCATGCGTACCCGCAGGCGTTCGTCCGCGATCCGTTCCCACGCTCCCGCCGTCCGTGACGTCTCGAATGCATCTGCCGCCGCGGCCGAGTCCCAGGTAGCGAGTACGCCCCAGTGTCGAGGGTCGGCGTCGCGAGCGGTGAACGTACGCCCGTCGCCCGTTCCCAGCAGCTTCGCGAACCGCAACCCGGGCAGCCGGCGAACCAGACGCCGGTCGAGACCCATGCGCAGCACGGCGCGCGGCACCGCCGCGCCGGGAACTCCCCACACGTGCAGCGTGACCACGGCGGGAATTTGGTCGATCACGTGCCTGAGCGTAGGGAGACTGGCGGTGTGACCTCCGCCGACGACGTCGCCGCGCCCACGATCTACGACCTGAACGCTCCGCAGGGCAAGCTCGACGTCCGCCGGCTCCCGCGACTCACTCTCCCAGCGGTGCGGATCGCATGGGCCGCGGGGCGTGGCGAGTTCGTCGCGTCAACAGTGCTCCAGGCGATCGCTGGGTTCGCCTGCAGGCGGCCGCGTACCTCGGCCACACCGACTCTCCGAAATGATCACGTATACGTGATCATTTCGGGCGATACGCCTGTTGTAGAGGGCGTATCGCCCTAAGTCATCGCGTATCGCGCGGCGTCTGCGAACGCACGCGGCGTACGCACGCTCGACCAACCCGTCGCACCGACGCTTGAGTACGTAACCGAGTATGTGCGCGGATGTCCGCGCGCGCCGACGGGAACAGGCTCTGCCGCATGTCGGGCGTCAGCCGCGCGAGTGCAGCGGACCGCATCGACGCTGCCACGCCGGCGTCGCGGGACCGGTACGTCGACTTCCTGCGCGTGTTCTCCCTGGGCACCGTCATCGTCGGGCACTGGCTGATGGCCGTCGTCGTCGTGGGTCGGGAGGGGAACGCCACGACGACGAACGCGCTCGCGCTCATGCCGGCGCTCCAACCGCTGACCTGGGTGCTGCAGGTGATGCCGGTCTTCTTCCTGGTTGGCGGCTACGCCAACGCCCGCGCCTGGGAGTCGCTGCGCCGGCGCGGTGGGACCTACGCCGACTTCGTGCGGACGAGAGCGGGGCGCCTGCTGCGGCCGACGGCTGCGTTCGCCGGCGCCTGGGTGCTCATGGCGCTCCTGCTCGAGTGGCTCGGACTCGACACCGGTGTGGTCGTTCAGGCCGCTCGCATCGTCGCGCAGCCGTTGTGGTTCGTCGGGGTCTACCTGGGCGTCGCCGCCCTCGCCCCCCTCATGCTCCGTCAGCACCGCCGGCACGGGGCGGCGGTGCTGACGGTTCTCATCGGTTTGGTCGCACTCGTCGACGTGCTGCGGTTCGGGTACGCGGTGCCGTACGTCGGCTACCTCAACGTCGCCTTCGTGTGGCTCACCGTCCATCAGGTCGGGTTCCTCTGGGCCGACGGCACGCTGGTACGTCGCCAGCGCGTGCTCGCTCCAGCCCTCGCGGGGGTAGGGCTGGGGGGAGTCATCGCGCTGACGGCGTACGGGCCGTATCCGGTGTCGATGGTGGGGGCCTGCCTGGCGAGCCGGTCTCGAACATGTCGCCGCCGACCTTCGCCCTGGCCTGCCAGGCAGCGTTCGTCATCGGCGTCGCCCTGCTGCTTCTCGGGCCACTCGGGCGCTGGCTGCAGCGACCGCGTCCCTGGGCGGTGGTCGTCACGGCCAATGGATGGGCGATGACGGCGTTCCTCTGGCACCTCACTGCATTGTTCGCCGTCGTAGCAGTCGCGCTTGCGCTCGGGCTGCCGCATATCGCCGTGGGCGACTGGCAGTGGTGGGCAACTCGGCCGGTCGTCCTCGGGTTGCTCGCACTGGTCACCGCGGGTCTGGTGGCGATCTTCCGTACGGCGGACAGGCCGCGCCCGGCCCGGATCGGCGCGCAGGCGACGTCCTCCGTGGCGGTCGTCCGCAATGCGCTCGCTGCAGGGGGAGTGGGACTCAGCGTGGTAGGGATCCTCGGCCTGTCCATGGTTGGTTTCGGCGGTGCGCTTTCCGGGCGAATGGCGACGCTCGTGGTGCTCCCGGTGTCGGTGGTGTCGAGCCTGGCCTTGATTGCTGCCGGGTCTGTGCTCCCGGTCCTCAGCCGGCCGACTGGCGCATCGGATCGACCGGTACCGCCGCCGCTACCTGGGCCGGCGTCCCACCAGTGATGCGGACCAGCTCGTCGAACGTGGTAGCGAACACCGCGTGCGGGTGTCCGGCCGCGGCCCACACCACGGGGTAGCCGGCCAGGTCGACGTCGACGATCGTGCGGAGCCGGGCCGGATGACCGATCGGTGCCACCCCGCCGATGCTCTGGCCGGTGTGCTGGCGGACGAACTCGGGGTCGGCGCGCCGCAGCCGTTCGGCCTGAACGAGGCGAGCGACGCGGTCGGTGTCCACACGGTGAGCACCACTGGCGAGCACGAGGATCGCCTCCCTGCCGTGGGCGGTTTCGGCGACGAAGATCAGGCTGTTGGCGATCGCGCCGACCTCGCAATCCAGTGCGGCCGCAGCGCGCGCGCGCAGCCGTGGCCGCACGCTGGTCCAGCTCGAGCACTTGGCCGGTGGCGTTAGCCGCTGCTAGGGCGTCGACCACGGTGCGGGTAGCCGGATGCATGGCGTCCAGTGTCCCCTTCGCCAGGCGTTGCGTTCTTGTCGGTGGGCAGGTGTAGTCTGGGTTTATTCGAACACATGTTCGAAGGGGTGTGTTCGAAGTCCGGCAGGAACTCGCGGTCCATGACCGGACAGGCAGAGCTCGCTCGGGGCGACGTTTCGACCCCGGCGTCCCGAGCGGGCTCGCCGATCGGGTACGGCGCCGCGAAGCCTACCCGCGCGTCCTGGTGGTGGTGCTTGGGACAAACAGGCAGCTCGGTGTGCGAGGGAGGCTCGATGACGCGACGCTACGGCGATCCCGTCGACGTTCGGCGGCGCGACGATGTTCCAGCGGAGTTCGTGTGGCGCAGCCGCTTCTACGTCGTGTGCGCGGTCCTCGACCACTGGATCGAGGTGGCGCCCTGGTGGCGATCGAGACCGGCGCGCTCGCTGTACGAATCGGGCGGATCGCTTCCGCCACCCACACCTGACTCGAGAGCCGACGCTGCCGCGCCCAGCGGCGACCCACCGGGAGCGGTTCTCGTCGACGACGGCGAACGCGAGGTGTGGCGCGTGGAGGCGCGTCCCGGCCGGGATGCGAGCGCCGGAGTCTTCGACCTCGTACTCGACTGGTCCACCGGAGCGTGGACCCTCGCCCGGACGATGGACTGAGGAGCGGAATGTCTGCTGCATCGCTGCGCACATCCGTGGCGGCACGCCGGTCGGTATCGACAGCACCGTCGGCTGCGCGGTCCGCCGCACTGGAGCTGCTCGGTGCCGCCCGCCGCGGCCTCGTCGAGGCGAGCAGCACCACGGTCCCGACCGAGCGCTACGCCGCCGCTCACCTGTCCGCGTTGCGCTGCGCTGCTGCCGTTCTCGCCGCCCGAGCGCGTCCGGAGGACCGGGCGGTCCGTAGCCGGCCACGCAGCGCCTGGACGCTGCTGCCGTCGGTCGCACCCGAGCTCGCGGAGTGGGCGGCGTTCTTCGCCGCCGGTGCCGGCAAGCGGGCCGCTGCCGAAGCCGGGTTGTCGCGCTCCGTCCACTCCCGGGAGGCGGACGACCTGCTGCGCGACGCCCAGACGTTCCTCGCCCTGGTCGAGACCACCCTTGGCCTGCCCCACCAGGAGACCCTCCCTGCCGCTCCGGGTCTCGATCGAGGAGATGCCGATCCTCGGACGCATTCCCCGGCTCGGCGGAGGATGCGGCTGCTGCGCGGCGCTCGGTCTCGCTGAGCACGCATCGGGCGCATCGCGATGTCCGATCCGTTCGTCCACCTCCACGTCGCCTCCGGCTATTCCCTGCGCTACGGCACGTCGTTGCCAGGGCGTTTGGTGGAGCGGGCCGCCGACCTGGGCATGGACGCGCTCGCGCTCACCGACCGCGACGGCGCCTACGGCATGGTGAAGTTCGCCAAGGCGTGCATGACCGCGGGGGTTCGCCCGATCGTCGGCGTCGACCTCGCTGTTGCAACGCCGCACGTGCCCGCGCCGACGAGTGGGCGGCATCGCCGGGTTCCCGCGCGGGGTGGCGCGTCCGTCGACGCGCGCCTGCCGCGGATCACCCTGCTCGCGCAGAACGTCACCGGCTGGGCGGCGATCTGCCGGTTGATCAGCGCGACCCACCTGGCCGGGGAGCGGGGTCGGCCGGAGGCCACGCTCGACCTGCTCGCCGAGCACATCGCCGCGGGCGGGCTGTTCGTTCTCCTCGGCCCGCACAGCGATATCGGCCGGGCCCTCGCCGGCCGCCGCCCCGACCTCGCCGGCGCGGCACTGACCCGCTGGCGCAACGCCGCTGGCGCGGCCGACCTCGTGATCGAGATCGTGTCCCACCGCGGGCAGGGCGACAGCGCGCTCGCCGCCCGCATGGTCGGTCTCGCTCGCGACGTCGGTCTTCCCGCGCTGCTCACCAACGCCGTGCGCTACGCCGACCGCTCCGACGCTCCGACGGCTGACGTCCTCGACGCCGCTCGCCGGCTCGTCGCCCTCGACATCCGCCACGTCGACCGGGTCAACGCCGAGGGGTTCCTCAAGTCGGGCAAGGAGATGGCCGAGGTCGCCGACGACGTGACCCGGCTGGCGGGACTGAACCCGTCGCACGGTCGGCGCTTGCTGGCCTCCACCCGGCGTATTGCCGACCAGTGCGTCGTCGATCCGCGGGCCGATCTCGGCATCGGCGCGATCCACTTCCCCGAGCTCGAGATCCTCGACCCTTCCGGAAAGCCCGCCGACCTCGTCTTGCGCGAACGATGCGAGGCCGGCCTGTCCCTGCGCGGGATGCCTCGCACCCCGAAGGTCGCCGAGCGCCTCGAGCACGAGCTCGGGATGATCCGCCAGCTCGGCTACCCCTCCTACTTCCTCACGGTCGGGGACGTTGTCGACCTCATCCAGTCGATGGGCGTACGCGTCGCCGCGCGCGGATCAGGCGCCGGCAGCCTGGTGACGTACCTGCTCGGAATCTCCGGTGTCGACCCGCTGCGCTACGGGCTGGTCATGGAGCGCTTCCTCTCCCCGTTGCGCGCGGCGCTGCCCGACATCGACATCGACGTCGAATCCGCGCGCCGGACCGAGGTCTACGAGCGCATCCTCGAGCGTTTCGGCGGTGAGCGCTGCACCTGCGTCTCGATGATGGACACCTACCGGGTCCGGCACGCGATCCGTGACGTCGGTGCGGCGCTCGGCCTGCCGCCAAGCGAGATCGATTCCCTGGCCAAGGCGTTCCCGCACATCCGGGCGCGGGACGCCCGAGCGGCGCTGCAGGATCTGCCGGAGCTGCGGGCGAGCAAGCTGGGCGACGGCCGGCTGGACATGGTCTTCCGGCTCGTCGAGCGGTTGGACGGCCTGCCCCGGCACGTGGCCCTGCACCCGTGCGGCGTGCTGCTGTCCGATGCGACGCTGCTGGACCGCACCCCGGTCGAGGCGAGCTGGCTGGGGTTCCCGATGAGCCAGTTCGACAAGGACGACGTCGAGGACCTCGGACTACTCAAGCTGGACGTGCTGGGGATCCGCATGCAGTCGGCGATGACACACGCGATCGAGGAGGTGGCCCGAGTCGACGGGGGCGACCGCATCGACCTGGACGCGGTGCCGCTCGACGATCCGGCGACGTTTCGGCTGATCCAGTCGACGAAGACGCTCGGCTGCTTTCAGATCGAATCGCCCGGGCAGCGGGAACTGATCGGGAAATTCGGACCGGAGACGTTCGACGACCTCATCATCGACATCTCGCTGTTCCGGCCGGGGCCGGTCAAGAGCGACATGGTCACCCCGTTCCTCGAGACCCGACAGGGCTGGGCCCAGCCGTCCTACCTGCACCCGACGCTCGTTCCGGTCCTCAAGGAGACCGGCGGCGTCGTCGTGTTCCACGAGCAGGTCCTGCAGCTGATCACGACGCTCACGGGATGCTCGCTCGCCGAAGCCGACGAGGCGCGCCGGTTCCTCGGGAGCACCGACGGGCAGGTCCAGGTGCGCGCCTGGCTCTACCCGATTGCCCTGGATCGCGGCTACGACCGTCCCACGGTCGACGCGGTGTGGGAGGTGCTGCGCGCGTTCGGGTCGTTCGGCTTCTGCAAGGCACACGCCGCGGCCTTCGCCGTGCCGACGTACCAGTCCGCCTGGCTCAAGGCACACCATCCGGCGGCGTTCCTCGCCGGCGTCCTCACTCATGACCCGGGGATGTATCCCAAGCGCCTGATCCTCGACGACGCCCGGCAATTCGGCATCGCGGTGCTGTCGCTCGACGTCAACCGCTCCGACGTCGACTACCGGGTGGAGAAGGTGGGGGTGCTCGACGAGCCGCCGCCGGAGATCCTCGGGGAGCCGCCGCGCCACCCGCCCGAACCTGGCCTGCCTGACGCGCGCGCGTACGGCATCCGGCTCGGGCTCGCCGACGTCAAAGGGATCAGTGATGCCGAGATCGCTCGCGTCGTCGCCGGGCGGCCGTACGCGTCGCTGTCCGACTTCTGGCATCGCACCGGGGTCTCGCGGCCGGTCGTCGAGCGTCTCGTCCTCGCCGGCGCTTTCGACTCGCTCTACGGCATCGGGTCCCCGGTTCCCGTCCGCCGGCGGGGTCAGGTCACCCGCCGCGACCTGCTGCTGCAGGTCGTCGAGCTCGACGCGTGGACGCGGGCGGCGCGCGGTTCCCCGCGGCGCCGGGTGGCACTGCCGAATGACACCCCGCAGAGTCCCGGTGCTGATATCCGCACCCTCGCTGCGCGGCAGTCCCAGGCGTCACTCCCGGTCGTGTCGGTGGCGGACATTCCCGTGCAGCTCGCGCTCGACCTCGACGATGCGCCCAACACCACCCGGGAGAGCGGGTTGCCCGACATGACGGGCACCGAGCGGGTACGCGCCGAGCTCGACGTGCTCGGGCTCGACGTGAGCCGCCACGTCGTCGACTTTTACGTCCCGTTTCTCGACGCGCTCGGGGTCACCCGGGCCAAGGACCTGCTGCGATGCCGCAGCAAGGCCGAGCTCTTCGTTGCCGGGGTCAAGGTGGCGACCCAGACACCTCCCATTCGCTCCGGCAGACGGGTCATCTTCCTCACCCTCGACGATGCGACGGGTCCGGTCGACGCGACGTTCTTCGAAGACGCGCAGGGTCCGTACGCCACCACGCTCTTCCACTCCTGGCTCCTCGTCGTCCGCGGCGAGCTGCGCCGGACGGGTCCGCGGGGAGTGTCCCTGCGCGCCACCGGATGCTGGCAGTTGCCGGCGCTGCACGACGCCTGGGAGACCAGCGGGCTCGCCGCCGTCGAGCAGCTGATGGCGGCCCCCGCTGACCTCACCGAGGCGGCTATCGCCGGCGCCGCGCAGAGCTGGTCGTCCCGCCCGGTGATGAGCCGGCCGCCGAATGGCACGAGCGTCGCCTACGACTACGGAGGTGGCACCGGATCCACCGCCGGCGGCATGGGGCAGCGCCGCGTCGTGGTCCACCCGACCGGCTTCCAGCAGTCGCCGTACTCCGACATCCGCCCGGCCGGTGAGGACACCAAGAACGCTCCCCGCAAGCTCTGGCACTCCAGCCCCGGCAGCGCGGGCGGGTAGCGCAATGACATTGGTCGGCCCTCCTCGCTCCGCTGACGCTCCGCATCGTCAGCCCTCCGGGCGAGCGCACGCCCTAGGGTGGTCCTCTCCGACGCCGTCCGGGGGAGGCTTCCCGTGCCCGACCGCCTGCGTGCGCGCAGCTCGGTCCGTACCGCCGTCGTGTGGGACGTCCTCGAAGCCACGCTGGGCCGGCTCGCCGCGCGCGCCGACGGATCGGCAGCCGGAGTCCTCGATGTGCTCGACGCTGGCGGCGGCACCGGGGGATTCGCGGTACCGGTTGCCGAGCTGGGTCACCGGGTCCTCGTGGTCGATCCCTCGCCGGACTCGCTGGCCGCCCTGGAACGGCGGGCCGCGGAGGCCGGTGTCACCGACCGGATCCGCAGCGTTCAGGGCGATGCCGGGGAACTCGTCGGCCTGGTCGACCCGGACAGTTTTGACGTGGTGCTGTGCCACAGCGTGCTCGAGGTCGTTGACGATCTGCCCGCAGCCGTGGCCGCCATCGCCGGATGCCTGCGACCTGGCGGTGCGGCCAGCGTGCTCGTCGCCAACCGCAATGCGGTCGTGCTCGCCCGGGCCGTGGCCGGGCATGTCGCCGAGGCCTACCATGCGCTCGCCGATCCGGATGGACGCTGGGGCGCCGGCGATCCGGTACCTCGACGCTTCGACTACGCCGAGGTCGTGGCACTGCTCGAGCGCAGCGGCCTGCGCATCGACGCCGTGCACGGCGTCCGGATCTTCGCCGATCTCGTTCCCGGGGCGGTGGTCGACAGCGAACCCGGCGCTCTTGCGGCGTTGCGCGAACTGGAAGCTGCCGCGGCGGAGCAGCCGGCGTTTCGCGACGTCGCGACTCAGCTGCACGTGCTCGCATCCCGCTCCTGAGGGTCCACCGCTCATGCCTGCACCGGAAGCTGCCCGATGAGCCGCAGCCAGCAGTTGGAGCGGCCGGGTCCGTCCGACCAGCCACCGGGAGACGACACCGGCTGTCCGGTCCTGCACGTCGACATGGACGCGTTCTACGCCTCGGTCGAGCTGCGCTCCCAACCGGGGCTACGCGGGCAGCCGGTGATCGTCGGTGGCGGTGGATCCCGCGGGGTGGTGCTGTCGGCGACGTATGAGGCGCGCCGGTTCGGCGTCCACTCGGCGATGCCGATGGCCCGGGCCCGACGGCTGTGCCCGCGCGCGGTGGTGCTGGCGCCGCACTACGACACCTACGTCGAGGTGTCGTCGGGGGTCATGGAGATCTTCCGGTCGATCACGCCCCTGGTCGAACCGCTGGCGCTCGACGAGGCGTTCCTCGACGTCGCGGGGGCGCGTCGTCGGCTGGGTCGGCCAGCGGCCATCGGGGAGCTGATCCGCGCCCGGGTCGCTGACGAGCAGGGCATCACCTGCTCGGTCGGGGTGGCGAGCACGAAGTTCGTGGCGAAGCTCGCGTCGACCCGCTGCAAGCCCGACGGTCTGCTGGTGGTGCCGCGGGACGACGTGGTGGCGTTCCTGCATCCGTTGCCGGTCAGCGCGCTATGGGGGGTGGGGGAGCGCACCGAGGAGTCGCTGTCCCGCCTCGGGCTGCGGACCGTGGGCGACGTCGCCAACACCCCACTGGCAACGCTGCAGCGCGCCTTGGGGCCGGGAAGTGGCGGTCACCTGCACGCGCTGTCCTGGGGACGCGACGATCGCGAGGTCATCCCGCACGAGCCGGATCGCAGCATCGGAGCGGAGGAAACATTCGCCCGCGACGTCGACGATCCGCAGGTCGTCCGCCGCGAGCTGCTGCGATTGGCCGAACGTACGGCGGTCCGGCTGCGCGCCGCAGCACTGCAGGGACGCACCGTCAGCATCAAGGTCCGTTTCGCCGACTTCACCACGATCACGCGGGCGCGGACGCTGCGCGAGACCACCGACGTCGGGCGCGAGATCTACCTGACGGCGTGCTCGCTGTACGACGCACTGGGATTGGATCGGGCCCGGATCCGATTGGTCGGTGTGCGTGTCGAAGGTCTCGTCGACGCTCAGCGGCAGCCACGGCAGTTGCAGTTCGGGGAGCGTGACCATGGTCGCCGCGACGCCGAGCGCGCGGCCGACAGAGCCGTCCGACGTTTCGGGCGCGGCGTGGTCCGCCCGGCCTCGCTGGTCGATCCCGACCGGGGAGGCTCCGGTGACCGTGAGAACGGAACGAACGAGGGCGCTTAGCCGTTCGAGGGTCGGGAATGCTCCCCATAACCCGCTGGCACGACGCTCAGCAGACTCTGCGGGCTGGGTTTCGTGCACGCGGTTCGCGACCTATCCTGAGACGCTACAACCGGTCGCAGCGTCCGCGACCAGCCCTGGGAGGACGAGGTGCCGCTCTCCGAGCACGAGCAGCGATTGCTCGAGCAGATGGAGCGGGCACTGTACGCCGAGGATCCCAAGCTGGCGTCGACGTTGCGCGGCGCCGATCCCCGTCGTCACCACCGGCGCCGGGTTGCCATCGGGGTCATGGGATTGATCGTCGGCTTGGTGCTGCTGCTCGTCGGTGTCGTGCTCCCGCAGGTAGCCATCAGCGTCGTCGGCTTCCTCCTCATGTTCGGATCACTCGTCTTCGCCGTGACCAGCTGGCGGCAGATCCCGTCCGGCGGCGGTGAGGCCGCCACCCCCAAGGGCACGACCACCGGGCGCGGCAAGAAAGGTGGCCGTCGCCCCAAGTCGCGTGGCCGGATGATGGAGCGCATCGAAGAGCGTTGGCGCCGTCGGCGCGAGCAGAACGGCCAGTAACTGCGCCAGTAACTGCCGTGTAGATCGCCGTGGAAGATCTGCACGATTTCCCGCCGCCCGAGTTCCACGACGATCTACACGACCGGTCGTGAAGATCGTCGTGACACTCGTCGTGGAACAGCAGAGTAAGGCGGAGCGCGGCTAGCCGGGGGCGCGACGCCGGCGGCGCGGTGTGAGCCGCTGCCGTACCCGCGCCACCGCTGAGTCCACCCAATCGAGGGCGTCGACGACGTAGTCCGACGCGGCCTGGAGCACGTCGCCCGCCGACGCGGGTACCCAGCGCGCGCGCCAGCGCCGCCAGCGCGACAGTGGCGCGCCCAGCCCCGTGCGGACCACGTCGACCTCGACGCTCAGGTCGTCGACTTGGCCCGGATCGCGGGCGTATCGCGCGCGCTCGACGACGCGCGCCAGCGCGGTGAACGCCTCGCGCGGAGGCTGCTCGAGGAACGCCTCCTCGCTGAGCCGGGTCGCGGCTTGTCGAGGCGTCTCACTGCTGGACCACTCGTAGCCCAGGTCGCGGACGCTGTCGCGGATCTCGCTCCAGGCAGCCTCTGCCCGAGCCCGCGGATCCTCGAGGTCGGCGAAACGGCGACGACGCACCACCGACCGCGTCAACCGCGGTGTCACGGCGAGCACGGCGACGACGAGCGCCACGACGAATGGCCAGCGCGGTGGTCCGGTGTTCGCCGCGGCACCGCCGGCCAGCTGATCGTCGCCCTCGAGTCGTGCATCGTTGTCCGCGAGCTCGCCTCCAGGCGTGGCCGAGGTGCTAGGTGCCGGTTGCGCCGCTGCCGGGTCCGTCGGGTCGACGCGGTCGGCGGCAGGCCCGGCGTACTCGGGGTCGATCCCGCGCCCGTCCGACAGCGGGGTGGGCTCGAAGCGCACCCAGCCGACGGTCGGAAAGTACAGCTCCGGCCACGCATGGGCGTCGTGCAGGTCCACGGTCCACTCGTCACCGTCGCGCGTGCCCGGCGTGAAGCCGACGTTCACCCGGGCGGGAATCCCGATCGAGCGGGCCATCACCGCCATCGTGGCCGCGAACTGCTCGCAGTAGCCCGTGCGGTCGGCCAGGAAATCTGCCAGAGCGCTGTTGCCGTTGCCCTCCTCGACGTCGGTGGAGTACGTCCAGATGCTGGTGTCGCGGAACCAGTCCTGGAGGGCTAGCGCCCGGTCGTACGGCGTGGTCGCATCCGCGACGACCTCGCTCGCCTCGCTCAGCACCTGGTCGGGCAGGCCAGGCGGCAGCTCGAGATACCGGTCGTACTCTTCGTCGGCCGCTGGCGCGGAGCGCAGCTGCGCCGACGTGGGCTGCAGGTCGAGGCTCACGACCTCGTACTCAGCATTGCGGATCGTCGATCCGTCCTGGGCGACGACGTTGAGCGACTCGAGGTCGAAACGCCAGTCGCCGCCGTCGATGCGCACTCGCTCCGGCGGGTAGGGCATCGGCAGCCACGAATCGGCCTGGTCGAAGACCCGCAGCTGCGTCGTGCGCCGCTCACGGGCAACGCGCTCGCTCAAGCCGGTCGGCAGCGGCAGTTCCTGGCCAGTGACCCGGTTGGCGCGCGGAGTATCAAAGGTCGCGCGCTCCCACGCGATGCCGTCGAAGGTGTCGAGCGTGACCAGGCGCAGGTAGTCCGGCTGCGGATCGTCGGTGGTGTACCGGATGACCGCGCGGTTCTGCGGGCGGGTCAGGTCGCGCCGAAGGTCAACCATCGGGTTCTGCACGGTGACGCTGGCTGATCCGTCACCCTCGCCGTCACCGGCACCCCCACGCCCGAACACGCTCTCGTCGAGGCCCGGGATGACGAGGGGGACGATCACCGCCACGCCGAGCGAGGCCGCGCCGATTCGCCGACCGAGGGCGCTCAACGGGGTCGTCTCGATCTCGCCGGCGTACTCGCGTTCGCTCGCCCGGTCGCCGCGCCCGTACCCGAGCGGACGTCCCCAGGCGGTGAACCGCAGCCGAGCATCCGCAACCAGCAGCGCCAGCCAGCCGCCCGCACCGAGGACGAACCATCCCCAGCCGACGCCGCCGGGGGCGAGCGCGGAGGGCACGCAGTACAGCGCGAGCAGCGGCAGCCCGGCCAGCGCCGGCCGCCGCCAGGTCACCGCCAGCGCGTCGACGGCAATATGGCAGAGCCCGATGCCCGCAACTGCCAGGGCGACCAGTCCGCGGAACGGCGCCACGGGAGTGGCGTAGCGGTTCACGTCGTTCAAGCCCGCGACGAAGACATCCGCCAGCCGGTTGATGGCGCTCGGCGTCGGGACGACCCACCAGAACGCCTGGGACCGGGCGAACACGAACACCAGCCAGACGAACAGCGCGAGCAGTTGCCAGAACGGCACGCTGAACCGCGGCAGCCGCCAGTGTCGGGCGGCTGCCCCCGCGGCTGCGGTCACCGCGATGGCGCCGAGAATGGGCGTCAGCCAGCCGCCGTACTCGAAGACGATCGAGAACACCAGCGACGTGAGCGTGGTCGCGAGCGCCGCTACGACCGTGAGCCGGCGTTGCCCATTCATGCTGTACGTCCCACGCTGAGCGGCAGGTCGACGCTGGTGAGGCTGCGATCCGCTTGCGGCCACAGCTGCGCCATCGTGTCCCCGGAAGCAGCCTCGAGGACGCGCCACCCGCTGCGCCGAAGCAGCGCGGACGAGCCGGCGAACATCGTCGGGTCGCTGCGGCGAGACCGCGCTCCGCCATGCGACCACGTCGTGGCATCGAGCAGGACGCACACGGCTGACGTCGTTCCATGACGCACCCGGGTCAGGTTCTGGGCCTCGTCGGTCTGCATGGTGCCGAGCACCGCGACGACGAGTCCATCGCCGCCACCGCGTCGCAGCGACTCGGCGGCGGTGCGCATCGTGTCGACGCCCGACGGCTGCACGACGGCGAGCGCGTCGAGGAGGGCACCCTCGAACTGCCCGATGCCGAATCCGGGGTCGTGCGACGCGCTGGCGATGGTGGCGCCGGTGTCGAGGACGAGCCGTACCGCGTAACCGCGACGGGACAGGTGGACGCCGATGGACGCGGCCGCAGACACCGCCCATTCGAACGACGACGCCATCCCCTCGCCGCGATGGGCGATTGAGCGGGTGTCGAGCAGCAGCGTGCACCGGCTCTGCCAGGGCTGCTCTTCGCGACGGACCATCAGCTCGCCCTGCTTCGCGGTGGAACGCCAGTGCACGCGGCGAAGGTCGTCTCCGTGGCGGTACTCCCGGGTCGCCACGTCGTCCTCACCGGCCGCGGACACCGACCGCGCCCGGCTCTCGCCACTGCCCGCCCACTCGCCGCCCAGATGAACGATGGGCAGCGGCTCGACGACCGGCGTGACGATCAGGGCGTCGCGTGAGGTGAAGGATCGGGTGAGTTCGCACATGCCGAACGGGTCGGTGAGGCGGATCGACAGCGGTCCGATCGAGAACCGACCGCGCAGGTCGGAGCGGACGGTGTAGGTCAGTTCGCGGCGCCCTCGCGGCTCGACTCGGTCGAGGACGAAGCGCGGCCGGTTGCCCAGCACGTACGGCACCGTGTCTTCGACGAGCATCAAGCCGCTCGGCAGTCGCGACACGTTCTCGAGCGCCACGATGACGCTGGCCTCTTGGCCAGCGGGGACGCGGCCGGGCACCACCGTGCGCGTGCACGCCAACCGGTAGCGGGTGCGGGCTACGACGGCGGCGCTGATGAGCGGAAGTACGCACAGGAGCACGCCAATGCGCAGGATGTCGCGCTGGCCGAGCAGCACGGAGCACAGCGCGGCTGACAGGCCCGCGGCGAGGAACGAGCGGCCGCGGGTGGACAGGCCGGACAGGGCGGCTCGCACCTACAGGGCCGACCGCGGTTCGCGGGGCATGCCGGCCGATCCGTCTCGGCGTCGCAGGCTCGCCGGGACCGGGACGCGATTGAGGATCTCCTGCACGGCCTGCTCCGTGGTGCGGCGGCCGATCTGCGCCTCTGCCGTGGGCAGGAGCCGATGTGCCAGCACGGGGATGGCCAGCCGCTGGATGTCATCGGGCAGGACGAAGTCACGGTCGTCCAGTGCCGCCTCGGCGCGCGCGGCACGCACGAGATGCAACGTTGCCCGGGGCGAGCCGCCGAGTCGCAGGTCGGGAGATTGCCTGGTGGCTCCGACGACCGCGACCGCGTAGCGGCGTACCTCGTCAGAAACGTGCACGCGACGGACGACCTCGATGAGCTTGGCCACCTCGCGCGCGTCCGCAACTGGCTCGAGCTCGTCCAACGGAGACGCGGAGGCGTGGGAGTCGAGGACAGCGAGCTCGGCTTCGACGCTGGGATAGCCCATCGAGACCCGAGCCATGAAGCGGTCGCGCTGCGCCTCGGGCAGCGGGTAGGTGCCTTCCATCTCGATCGGGTTCTGGGTCGCAACAACCATGAACGGCGGATCCAGCTCGTAGGTATGCGCGTCGACGGTGACCTGCCGCTCCTCCATGCACTCGAGCAGCGCCGACTGCGTCTTGGGGGAGGCGCGGTTGATCTCGTCGCCGACAACGAAGTTGGCGAAGACGGCGCCGGGCTTGAACTCGAAGTCGCGCCGCTCCTGGTTGTAGACACTCACGCCCGTGATGTCGCTCGGGAGGAGGTCGGGGGTGAATTGCACCCGGCGTACGGAGCAGTCCACGGACCGCGCGAGCGCCTTGGCCAGCATCGTCTTGCCGACACCGGGCACATCCTCGATGAGCAGGTGCCCCTCGGCGAGCAGCACGGTGACGGCGAGCCGGACGACCTCCGGTTTGCCCTCGATGACGGTCTCCACCGCGGCCTGGATCCGGGCGGTGGTATGGGCGAGATCCTCAAAGCTGAGCGCGTGCTCCGCGTGCGGCGCTGTGCTCACCAGTCCTCCTTGGCTGGGTCTGGCCGGACGCGACGATCCCGTCCCTGGCTGTGCTGGTGCTGGCGTTCTCTGCCATTCAACCTGCCATTGAACAACGGCGAACCGCCCTGGTCCTAGGGACGAGTCGTTGCTCGTTCAGGTTCCGCTTCCGGTGCAGTACGCGCGCATGTCACTGCTGGTTCCTCGGGTGACCAGCCGAGGACGGCAGCTGCGTCGTGCGGACGGGTTGTGTGTGGGGCCAAGTGGAGTATGGTGGAGCGCAGTGGAGCAATCGGGGGCTTCATGGCGCGATGCGGGGGGAGGGCAGGGTGTTTCTCGGCACTCACGCTCCGCGCCTGGATGACAAGGGTCGGATCTTCCTGCCGGCAAAGTTCCGGGACGAGCTCGCGGGGGGCTTGGTGATCACCAAGGGTCAAGAGCGCTGCCTCTATGTCTGGCCGCTGGAGGAGTTCGGACGGCTGACGGAGTCGATGCGCAACGCTCCGGTTACCGCGAAGCCGACGCGCGACTACATGCGAGTGCTGTTCGCCGGCGCGTCCGACGAAGTACCCGACCGGCAGGGCCGCGTGACGATCCCGCCGGCGCTGCGCGACTACGCCGGGCTGGCCCGCGACTGCATCGTCATCGGCGCAAACACCCGGGTCGAGATCTGGGACGCGCAGGCGTGGGAGGCCTACCTCAACGAGCAGGAGCCGCGCTTCTCGGACCTGTCCGAGGAGGTGGTTACCGGGACCGTCTGAAGCGGCTGCCGTCGACAGAGCCTTGTCGGAGGAGGTGCTGCCCGCACGGTCTGAGCCCCCAACCCCGTCCAGCCCCGTCCAGCCCCGTCAAGCAACGGTCAGTCCCAGACGTACGTCGAGGTCTCCACCCGCTCGGTCCCGCTGACGCACCTTCCCCGGCGCCAGCCGGAAGCACTTCCCCTCGAGCGGGCGGGGACCTGGGGGTACGTCCCGCGCCCCCACCGGTCCGCGAGCCGGTGGCACGTCCGAAGGGTCGAGATGTCGCACGCCCACGCTGCGCCGGCGCCGCCGGCCCCGAACCTCCCGAATCCCCAGAGCGCTCGCCGCGATATCGGCGGCGCTGCCACGCTGATCCTGCTCGCGCTCGCGGCCGCCGTACTTGCGGCCTCCTCGCTCGCCGCGCTGCTCGGCGTCGTCGGCTAGGCGATCCCGACATGAGCGAGCCGGTGCACGTTCCGGTCCTGGTCGACCGGGTCGTCGCGCTGCTCGCACCTGCCCTCGACGGCGACGATCCCGCCCCGGTCGTCGTCGACGCCACCCTCGGCCTCGGCGGGCACGCGGAAGCGATCCTGCGCCGCTTCCCCGCGGTACGACTCGTCGGGCTGGATCGCGATCCCGACGCCCTCGCAGCGAGCAGGGGACGCCTCGCTCCGTACGCCGACCGGCTCACTCTCGTTCACGCCGTCTACGACGAGCTGCCCGCGGTTCTTGCTCGGCTGGGTTTGCCCCGCGTCCAAGGCGTCCTGTTCGACCTCGGCGTCTCGTCGCTGCAGCTCGACGACGAGCGGCGTGGGTTCTCCTACCGCGATGACGTCTTCCTCGACATGCGGATGGATCAGACCAGCGGCCTCACCGCTGCGGACGTGCTCAACACCTACGCCACCGAGGACCTGGCTCGGGTGCTGCGGGAGTACGGCGAGGAGCGCTTCGCCCGCCGCATCGCGGCTGCGGTCGTCCGCCAGCGCGCGCAGGCCGCATTCACCTCTTCTGCCCGGCTCGTCGAGCTGGTCCGGGGCGCCATCCCCGCGGCCGCCCGGCGCACCGGCGGTAACCCGGCCAAGCGGACGTTCCAGGCGCTGCGGATCGAGGTCAACGGCGAGCTCGATGCCCTCGCCCGGGCGCTGCCGGCCGCAGTCGCGGCCCTGGCCGTCGGGGGACGCATTGTCGTGCTGGCGTATCAGTCCCTCGAGGACCGCCTGGTCAAGCGGGTCCTCGCGGCAGGCGCCACGAGCGACGTCCCGGCCGACCTTCCGGTCGTGCCCGCCGGATGGGAACCGCAGCTGCGGTTGCTCACCCGGGGAGCTGAGGTCCCGGACGAGCGCGAGATAGCAGCCAACCCGCGAGCGGCTTCCGCGCGGCTGCGGGCTGCAGAACGCGTGCGGGAGGCCGCATGAGCACCTTGCGCACCGCGCTGGTGACTGCAGCGACGAGCGTGAGCGAGGAGCGTCAGGGACCCCTGGGGCGCAAGCTCCCACAACCGTCGCGGAGCCCGGCTCGACCACGTCTCACCGTCGTCCCTCAGCCACGCCCGCGCCTGGCGCGTGCCCCCTTCATCCTGCTGGTGCTCGGCCTGCTCCTGGCCGGCATGGTCAGCCTGCTGCTGCTCAACACCGCTCTGGCCGAGGGGTCGTTCGTCGTCCAAGAGCTCCAGCAGCGCGCCACCGAGCTTGCCGACGACGAGGCCACTCTCGCCCAGGAGGTCGCCGTTGCCGAATCACCAGCGGAGCTGGCGGCCCGGGCGGCGGACCTCGGCATGGTTGCGACGACGAGCCCGGCCTTCCTCCGGCTGAGCGATGGCGCGATCCTCGGGACGCCCGTGCCGGGCGAGGCACCTGCGCTACCGGAGCCACCCGCCGACCCCGCCGCCGAAGCGCCCACCGACCCAGCGGTCACCGATCCCGCGGCGCCGGATCCGGCGGTGACCGATCCCGCGGCGACCGATCCCGGCGCGACCGATCCCGCCGCGACCGATCCTGCCGCGACCGAGACCCCGGTCGAGCCCACCGACCCCACCGTCGCCGACCCGGCGGTTCCCCCACCCTCGGGCGAGGGCTGATGCCGCCGCGGGATGGCGGCGCGCGTCCCGGCGACGCCGGCAAGCAGAGCGCGCGCCGAGCGGGCAGCGGTCGCGTTCCACCATCCCCGCGGGCCAAAGCCAGCACCACCAGACGTACGCCCGCGCGGAGCCGCGCGACCGACGACTATGCCGTGCTCGACCTGGTCGCCCCCCGTACGCCTGGCCGCAGCACCGCCGGTCGGGGGCCGGACCCACCGCGCCGCGAACGCGCTCCTACGCGGCGCCCGCCAGCCCGCTCGGCGCCGACGCCTCGGCGGCCGAACCGGCGCCCCCCTCGCCGGCCACGCGTCCGGCTCGGCAGCGCGCCGCGACGGCTGCGACTCACCCTGTTCCTGCTGTCCGCCGTCGCCGTCCTGGTCGCCGGCCGGCTCGTGCAGGTGCAGGGTTTCGACGCGTCCGCGTACGCCGACCAGGCCAAGGGCATCCGCCTGCAGGAGATGGTCCTGCCGGCGGAGCGCGGCTCCATTACCGACCGGCACGGCGTCGAGCTCGCTGCGAGTGTGGAGACCTACCGGGTGGCGGTCGACCCGCTGCTGCTGCGGACCGAGGGCAAGCTGCCGGCCGCCGCTGTCTCGCTGGCACCGCTGCTCGAGGAGTACAACCCCGACGTCCGCGAGCAGCTCGGTCGCACCGACAAGCGGTACGTCGTGATCGCCAAGAATGTGCCCCCGCACGCGTTCCGCGAGATCCGCGCCGTCGCCAAGGAGCACGGCATCCCCGGCATCGTCGGCGAGCTCGAGGACCGGCGCACGTACCCAGCGGGCGACCTCGCCGGGTCGGTAATCGGCTACGTCAACGCCGAGGGGCACGGGTCGGCGGGCATCGAGCTGTCGCAGGACGGGGTACTGGCCGGCACCGACGGCCTCCAGGTGTACGAGCAGAGCAGCGGCCGGACCATCCCCGCGGCCGCCTCGCAGCAGCGCGACCCCGTCCCCGGACGCGACGTCGAGCTCACGCTCGACCGCGACATCCAGTACGCCGCGCAGCAGGCGATCACGGCGCAGGTCGCCGCGTCCGGCGCGGTCAGCGGCAACGTCATCGTCATGCGCCCCACCGGCGAGATCCTCGCCCTTGCCACCTCACCCTCAGTCGATCCCAATGACGTAGGAGCGACGCCGGAGGACCAGCGCGGCAACCCCGCAGTCTCCGACGTCTACGAGCCGGGAAGCACCGCGAAGGTCATCACCGCGTCCGCCGGCATCGACACCGGTGCCCTCACGCCCGAGACGGTGTTCGACATTCCCGGCAGCCTGGCTCGCGCGGGCGAGACCTTCAACGACTCGTCGTCGCATGCGGGGGAGTTGCTGACGTTCGCGGGGGTGATCGCGAAGTCGAGCAACATCGGCACCATTCTCGCCTCGGAGATGATGCCGACGCAGACCCTCGAGGACTACCACCGGCGGTTCGGCATCGGGGAGCAGACCGACCTCGGGCTGCAGGGTGAAAGCCGCGGCATCCTGCCGAGCCTCGAGCAGTGGAGCGGCAGCCAGCGCTACACGATTCCCTTCGGGCAGGGGTATTCGGTCAACTCCATCCAGATGGCGTCGGTGTACGCGACCATCGCCAACGGCGGCGTCCGCGTGCAGCCACATCTGGTCAACAGCTACCGCGCAGCGGACGGCACGGTCGAGCGCATGGCAACGCCCCGCTCGACTCGGGTCATCAGCGCCGAGGCGGCACGCACCGTGACCAGCATGCTGGAAGGCGTCACTGGGCCGGAGGGAACGGCGAAGCGAGTTGCCATCGACGGCTACCGCATCGCTGGCAAGACCGGGACTGCCCAGCGCGTCGGAGCGAGCGGCGCGTACGACGGCTACACCTCCTCCTTCATCGGGTTCGCGCCCGCGGACACGCCGCAGGTCGTGGTCTCGGTGGTGCTCCAAGACCCGAAGAACGGCCACAGCGGTGGCGCCCTCGCGGGGCCGGTGTTCAGCCACGTCACGGGGTTCGCACTACAAGCACTGAAGGTGCCACCGACCGGAGCCGAGCCGCCCGGGCTCCGGCTGACGGCGGAGTGACGGGTAGCCTCTGCGCCGTGCCAAGCCCGTCCGGAGTGCGACCGACGCGGCTTGCGCCCCGGTCGACCAGCGAGCTGGCGGCGCTCCTCGGTGTTCCTGCGCCGCTGCGTGACGCGGTCGTCACCGGGGTCACGCTTCACTCGGCTCAGGTACGGCCGGGCGACCTGTACGCGGCGCTGCCCGGAGCACGTGACCACGGCGCTCGACACTCGGCGGAGGCTGCACATCGCGGCGCGACGGCCATCCTCACCGATCCCGCCGGGAGCGACCTGCCCGTGCCCGCCGGCCTGCCAATCCTTGTCGTTCCCGATCCGCGCAGCCGGTTGGGCGAGCTGGCCGCCCTGATCTACGGTCGGCCGTCCGATGATCTCCTGCTGATCGGGATCACCGGGACGAACGGCAAGACGACCACGTCCTACCTGATCGAGGCAGGCCTGCGTGCCGATGGCCGGCGTACCGGGCTGGTGGGGACGGTCGAGACCCGCATCGGTGACGAAGCCCTGACGAGCGTGCGCACGACGCCGGAGTCGCCCGACCTTCAGGCACTGCTTGCAGTCATGCGCGAGCGCGGAGTTGATTCGGTCGCGATGGAGGTCTCCAGCCACGGGCTGGCGCTGGGCCGCATCGACGGCATGCACTTCGACGTCGGTATCTTCACCAACCTCGGCCGCGACCACCTCGACTTCCACGGCACGATCGACGCCTACTTCGACGCCAAGGCAGCGCTCTTCACACCGCAGCGTTCCGGGGCGGGTGTCGTCAACATCGACGATCCGTACGGCCGGAAGCTGGTGCGCCGCGCGACGGTGCCGGTGACGACCTACTCCGCTCGCGGCGCGGACGACGCTGATTGGCGTGCGAATCACGTGGTGCTGCACGCGGACGGGAGCACGTTTACGGCGCTGGGTCCCGGCGGCCTGGCGGTGCCGGTGTCGGTCCACGTGCCCGGCGCGTTCAACGTCCAGAACGCGCTCGCTGCCCTGGTCGGGCTGGTGCTCGCGGGCGTCCCAGCCGATCGGGCCGCGGCGGGTATTGCGGCCGTTTCCGGAATTCCCGGGCGGATGGAGCGTGTTGACGCTGGGCAGCCGTTCACGGCACTGGTCGACTACGCCCACACCCCCGACGCCGTCGAGACGTTGCTCGCGGCGGTGCGTGCGGTCACCGCCGGGCGCCTTGTGTGTGTGCTCGGCTGCGGCGGAGATCGAGACCTCGCGAAGCGCCCAGAGATGGGTGCGGCCGCCGTCCGCGGGGCTGACATCGCGGTCCTCACCAGTGACAACCCACGCTCGGAGAATCCAACGAGCATCCTCGACGCGATGCTCGAGGGTGCACTGTCCGTCTCCGCCGACGAACGCGCTGAGCTGCTCGTCGACCTTGATCGGGCGGCAGCCATCCAGACCGCGGTACGGCTTGCCCGACCTGGCGACGCCGTCGTCGTTGCGGGAAAGGGTCACGAGCAGGGCCAGGAGATCGCTGGCGTCGTCCGGCCCTTCGATGACCGGTCGGTGCTGCAGGCGGCGCTCATGGAGTGGGTCGGTGCGGAGACTCGAACGTGCTGAGCTTCAGCCTGGCCGAGGTGGCATCTCTCGTGGGCGGCACGCTCACCGGGACCCAAGAGCAAGGTGATGAGCGAATCACCGGCGACGTCGTCATCGACTCTCGCGCCGTGGCGACCGGGTCGCTGTTCGTTGCCCTTCCGGGGGAGCGCGTCGACGGTCACGACTACGCGGTCGCGGCTGTCGGGGCGGGCGCCGTTGGAGTTCTCGCGTCTCGGCCGCTCGGCGTTCCTACCGTCGTCGTGGACGACACCGTGGTCGCCCTCGGCCGCCTTGCCCGCGCCGTGCTCGACCGGCTGCCTGAGCTGACCGTCGTCGGCGTGACTGGGTCGAGCGGGAAGACCAGCACCAAGGACCTGCTCGCGCAGGTACTCACCGCACGCGGTCCGACGGTCGCTCCCGCGGGTTCGTTCAACAACGAGATCGGACTACCGCTCACCGCGCTGCGGTGCGACGAGTCGACGCGATACCTGGTTGCGGAGATGGGTGCGCGCGGCGCCGGACACATCGCTGCGCTGTGCGCAATTGCTCCGCCCACCATCGGGCTCGTCCTCAACGTCGGGGCGGCGCACCTGGGCGAGTTCGGCAGCCGGCAACTCATCGCCGCGGCGAAGGGCGAGTTGGTCGAAGCGCTGACGCCGGACGGCGCTGCGGTGCTCAATGCCGACGACCCGCTCGTTGCGGCCATGGCCGAGCGGACCCGCGCAACCGTGACGACATTCGGACGAGGCAGTAGCGCGGATGTGCTAGCCAGCGACGTAGTGCTCGACGATGCTGCGCGGCCGTCCTTCGTCCTCCTCACGCCAGAGGGCCGCGCGCGCGTTCAATTGCGCGGCCACGGCGAACACCACGTCGTCAACGCGCTCGGCGCCGCAGCGGTAGCGAGAGCCGCCGGCCTCGACGTCGGTGACATCGCAGAGAGGCTGAGCTCAGCCACGCCGCAGAGCCGGTGGCGGATGGAAGTTGTCGACCGGGCGGACGGCGTCACCGTCGTCAACGATGCGTACAACGCCAACCCGGACTCCGTCCGTGCAGCGCTGCAGGCGCTGGTCACGATGGGCAAGGGGCGACGTACCTGGGCCGTGCTGGGGGAGATGCGCGAGCTCGGAGCCGCCGCGGAGCGGGAGCATGCCGAGATCGGTCGGTTCGCAATCCGTCTCGGGATCGATCGCGTCGTTGCTGTCGGTCCAGGCGCTCATGCGGTGTATCGAGCTGCGACCGATGAGCGTTCGTGGTCGGACGCACCGCTCTTCGTCGACGATGTCGACGATGCCATCGCGGTCCTGCACTCGGACCTGCAAGCGGGTGACGTCGTGCTGGTGAAGGCGTCCCGCGCGGCAAGCCTCGAGCGGGTCGCGCTCTCCCTGCTGGAGGATCCCGCGTGAGGGGCGTGATCGTTGCGGCATCGATCGCACTGATGCTGTCCCTGTTCGGGACGCCGCTCGCGATCCGCACCCTCGTACGACGCGGGTTCGGTCAGCTGATCCGCGACGACGGTCCGACCACTCACCACATCAAGCGCGGCACGCCGACGATGGGCGGCGCGGTCATCATCCTGGCTGCGGTCATCGGCTATGTGTGTGCGCACCTCTTCACGCTGCGGCCACCGACGGCATCCGGGCTCCTCGTGCTCTACCTCATGGTTGGCCTCGGCTTCGTCGGGTTCCTGGACGACTACATCAAGGTGAGCAAGCAGCGGAGCTTGGGGTTGCGCGCCGGCACGAAGCTCGGTGGCCAGACGCTGGTGGCCCTGTCTTTCGCCGCGCTGGCCCTGCAATTCCCTGATGGCCGGCGGCTCACGCCGGGATCGGTTGACCTGTCGTTCATTCGCGATACCGCGTTCAGCCTGACGGCCGTAGGTTTCGTGCTGTTCGCGTACCTCATGATCGCGGCGACATCCAACGGGGTGAACCTCGCGGATGGCCTGGACGGCCTCGCGAGCGGCGCCTCGCTGATGGTGTTCGCTTCGTACGTCCTCATCGGTATCTGGCAGTACGGGCAGAGCTGCTCGGTGCAGCCAGGCTCGCAGTGCTACGAGGTCCGCGATCCGCTCGATCTGGCCACGATCGCAGCGGCGCTGATGGGTGCATGTCTCGGGTTCCTCTGGTGGAACGCGTCACCAGCCAAGATCTTCATGGGCGATACCGGCTCGCTGGCGCTTGGCGGCGCGCTGGCCGGGCTCGCCATCCTCAGCCGGACCGAGCTGCTGCTCGTCATCCTCGGTGGCCTATTCGTCATCATCACGCTGTCGGTGATCATTCAGGTCGGTTTCTTCAAGCTGACCGGCCGGCGGGTGTTCCGGATGGCGCCGCTGCAGCACCACTTCGAGTTGGCCGGCTGGGCCGAAGTCACCATCGTCATCCGGTTCTGGGTCATCTCCGTGCTGTCGGTGGCATTCGGGTTGGCGGTGTTCTACGCCGAGTGGGTGACTGGCGTATGACCCACTGGCCTGACGTACGTGTCTGCGTCGCCGGCATCGGGACGTCGGGTGAGTCGGTCGCGCGGGCATTGCTCGACCTCGGCGCTCGCGTCACCGTGCTCGACGACGGCGTCGGTGACATCGAGCATGACCGGGCCGCGGCGCTGCGTGAGCGGGGGGCCACCGTGACTCTCGGGTCCGCGACATCGCTGCCGCCGAGTACCGATCTCGTGGTGACGTCGCCAGGGTGGCGCCCGACTGCGCCGCTCCTCGTTTCTGCTGCCCAGCAAGGGATTCCGGTGTGGGGCGACGTCGAGCTCGCGTGGCGGCTCGCCGACCGGACGACTCCGTGGCTGTCGCTGACCGGTACCAACGGCAAGACAACGACCGTGCGGATGCTCGCGGCGATGCTCGCTGCCGCGGGCCATCGAGCGGCTGCCGTCGGCAACGTGGGAACACCGCTGCTTGACGCGGTGCTAGTGGATCCGCCGTACGACGTGCTCGCGGTCGAGCTGTCCAGCTTCCAGCTGCACTGGACGAGCACCGTGGAGTCTCACGCCGCCGCGGTGCTCAACATCGCGCCCGATCACCTGGATTGGCACGGTTCTCTCGACTCGTATGCCGCGGACAAGGCGCTGATCTATCGCGGCCAGCCCTTCGCGATCTACAACGTCGACGATCCCGCGACCGTCGCCATGAGCGAAGGCATGCAGCATCGCGTGGGTTTCACACTGGGTGAGCCGCAACGAGGCTGTCTCGGAGTGATCGACGGTGTTCTGATCGACCGCGCGTTCGATGGCGACGACGTGATGCTCGCCTCTGTCGACGACGTGCAGCCCGCTGCCCCACACAACGTCACGAACGCGCTTGCGGCGGCTGCGCTCGCCCGCGCGTACGGCGCTCCGCCGCACGCGATCAGTGACGGCCTGCGTGCGTTCCGACCCGACCCACACCGGATAGCCGACGTGGCCACGATCGACGGCGTTCGATACATCGACGACTCGAAGGCGACGAACCCGCACGCGGCCGCCGCGTCGCTTGCGGCGTACCCCTGCGTCGTCTGGATCGCGGGTGGCCTCGCGAAGGGTGCCTCCTTCGACGAGCTCGTGCGCGGGGCCGCCGCTCGCCTGCGCGGGGCGGTGTTGATGGGCCAGGATCGGGCCATCGTCGCGGAGGCATTGCGGCGACACGCGCCGGATGTGCCGGTCATCGAAGTCGTCGCCCCCGAAACTGACGATGTGACCGTGGAAGCCGTCATGGCATCGGTGGTGCAGCATGCGCACCGTCTCGCCCATCCGGGAGACACCGTGCTGCTGGCGCCTGCCTGCGCGTCCATGGACATGTTCAGCAACTATGGCGAGCGCGGTGACGTCTTCGCTGCTGCCGTATGCCGCATGGGCGTCGAGGCGACGGTGCATCGAGCATGACGTCCATTCCGCTGACCGGCAGCATGGTCGCCGCACATCCGCGACTTCTCGAACGACCGCTGACGTCGTACTACCTGGTGCTCGGTTGCACTGCCATGCTGAGCATTCTCGGACTCGTCATGGTGTGGTCGGCATCGTTCGTCTGGTCGTGGGAGAAGACCGGATCGGCGTTCACCGTGCTGCAGAAGCAGTCGCTGTACGCCGCGATCGGGGTCATCCTGCTCATCGCCGGCACGAAGCTGCCACTGCGCTGGTGGAGACGCCTGGCCTACCCTTCGCTGCTCGTCATCGTGGTGCTGCTAGCACTCGTGCCGGTGATCGGCCGAGACTTCAACGGGAACAAGAACTGGATCTCCATCGGCGGCGGTTTCCTCCTGCAGCCATCGGAATTCGCCAAGCTCGCCCTCGTCGTGTGGGGCGCTGATCTGCTGGCCCGCAAGCGAAAAGTCCTCGGGCAGTGGAAGCACCTGCTCGTGCCGCTGGTTCCCGTCGCGGGTCTCATCATCGCGCTCGTTCTCGCCGGACACGACCTCGGAACCGCGATGATTCTCGGCGCCATCCTCGCGGCGCTGCTGTTCTACGCGGGGGCGCCGGTGCGGCTGTTCATCGGGCTCGCGCTGGTTGCCGCTCCCGTTGTGATCTGGCTGATCTCGTTGCGAGAAACACGCATCGCCCGCGTCACAGGATTCCTGACACCGGAGGCGGATCCGCTGGCCGGCGGTTACCAGGCGCTCAACAGCATCTACGCGCTCGGCACTGGCGGTTGGTGGGGCGTAGGTCTCGGCGGCAGTCGACAGAAGTGGGGCTCCCTCCCGGAAGCGCACACCGACTTCATCTTCGCGGTCGTCGGCGAAGAGCTGGGTCTCATGGGGACACTCGCCGTCGTCGCGCTGCTGGCGCTGCTCGGGTACGCCGGGATACGCATTGCGCTTCGCTCCCGCGACATCTTCGCCCGACTGGCCGCCGCCGGAGTGACGGCGTGGCTGATGTTCCAAGCGTTCGTCAATCTTGGCGCTGTCCTCGGCCTGCTCCCCATCACCGGTGTTCCGCTGCCACTGGTGTCGTACGGCGGATCAGCGCTGCTACCGACGATGCTGGCACTCGGCCTCCTGCTCGCACTGGCAAGGAACGAACCGGGCGCCCGCGCTGCTCTCGCTGCCCGGCGCTCCGGGCCCCGGCGCTGGTGGCGGCGGCGTCCAGCAGGCTCGTCGAGCCGTAGCAGTAAGGCCTGATCGTGCATGTCGTCCTCGCCGGCGGCGGCACGGCCGGCCACGTCGAACCCGCACTTGCTCTCGCAGATGCGCTGCGCCGGCAGGACCCCGGCGTCGAGATCACGGCGCTGGGCACCGAGCGCGGTCTCGAGAGCCGACTCGTGCCCGCACGCGGGTATGACCTCGCCCTGATCCCGCCTGTCCCGCTACCTCGGCGGCTCACCCCCGCGCTGCTGACCGTGCCGTCACGGCTCGTCGGCGCTGTCGCGGCGGTCCGCGACATCCTCGATCAACGCAGCGCGGACGTGGTCGCCGGCTTCGGTGGTTACGTCGCACTGCCCGCGTACCTCGCCGCGGCCCGGCGGCGGGTGCCCATCGTCGTACACGAGGCCAACGCCCGGCCCGGTCTGGCCAACCGGGTCGGTGCACGGCTCACACACCATGTGGCGCTCGGATCACTCGCCACCCGACTACCGCACGGGCGGTACATCGGCATGCCCCTGCGTCAGTCCGTGGCCACCCTCGACCGAGCTGCGCGCCGGGAGGAGGCGTGCTCCGTTTTCGGCCTCGACCCGCGGCGTACGACGCTGCTGGTGTTCGGCGGCTCGCAGGGCGCGCGGCGGCTCAACTCGGTGCTGAGCGTGACGGTGCCCGACCTGCTCACCGCCGGGATCCAGGTGCTGCACTCGGTCGGGCCAAAGAATGCCGACGTTGCCGTTGACGCCTTCTCGGATGGAGGCCGCTACATCGCGCTGCCGTACATCGAGCGCATGGATCTTGCGTACGCGGTCGCCGATCTCGCGTTGTGTCGGGCGGGCGCTACGACCTGTGCCGAGCTGGCGGCCGTCGGTCTTCCCGCGATGTATGTACCGCTGCCGATCGGCAACGGCGAGCAGCGCCTCAATGCGCAGCCGATCGTCGAGGCAGGGGGTGGGCTGGTCGTCGACGACGGAGCATTGACGCCCGATGTTGTGCGGGAGCAAGTGCTGCCTCTGCTGCTCGATCCGGACCGTCTCGCGCGGATGGGCGCGGCTGCCGCCTCGCTCGGGCGTCGCGATGCGGATGCGACACTCGCCCGCATGGTCCGTGACGCAGCGGCGACGCTGGCGGGAAGGTCACCTCGGTGACCGCCAACGAATTGGGCGCCGTGCACTTCATCGGCATCGGCGGTGCCGGCATGTCCGGCATCGCGCGGATCCTGGTGGCTCGGGGCATCCCGGTGTCCGGCAGCGATGCCAAGGACTCGAGGACCCTCGCAGGGCTTCGAGCCATCGGTGCGCGCGTTCACGTCGGCCATGACCCATCGCAGGTCAACGGCGCTGACACGGTCGTGATGTCGACCGCGATTCGCTCGACCAACGTCGAGCTGGCAGAGGCGCAGCGTCGCGGCTTGCGAGTGTTGCCGCGGGCGGCAGCGCTGGCCGCAGTGATGGCCGGCCGACGCGGCATCGCCGTCGCGGGTACCGCCGGGAAGACCACGACGACATCGCTGCTTACGGTGGCCCTGCAGCACGCGGGCGCCGACCCGTCGTTCGCCATCGGCGGTGACCTCAACGAGTCCGGTGCGAACGCTCATCACGGCAGCGGCGATCTGTTCATCGCCGAAGCCGACGAGAGTGACGAGTCATTTCTACTCCTCTCGCCGTACGCCGCGATCGTCACCAACGTCGAAGCCGATCACCTCGATCACTACGGCACCGCAGAGGCGGTCGACGAGGCATTCGTCGCATTCGTCGATCGCATCGACGACAGCGGCTTCCTCGTGGTGGGCGTCGACGACGATGGTGGCAGGCGGCTCGCGAGCATTGCTCGTGGCCGCGGGGTCGACGTCCGCACCTACGGGGAGGCGGCGGACGCAGACTTCCGCGTCGTCGACGTTTCGCTGAGCGGATCAGGATCGACATTCTCTGTGGTCACGTCAGATAGCCGTTCGGGCTTGCTGACACTGCGCATTCCCGGCCTCCACAACGTGCTCAATGCTGCGGGAGCGTACGCGATGCTGTCGGGGCTCGGCGTTGCCGACGATGTCGCCGCAGAGGGGCTGGCGTCCTTCTCAGGGACGCGGCGGCGCTTCGAGTTCAAGGGTGCGGCTTCCGACATCCGCGTCTTCGACGACTATGCCCATCACCCGACGAAGCTGCGAGCCACGCTCACTGCTGCGCGCACGGTTGCCGATGGTGGCCGCATCATTGTCGCGTTTCAGCCCCACCGGTACAGCAGGACGGCAGCGTTCCGACTCGGCCTAGCTGATGCGCTCGGCCTCGCCGACGAGGTGGTCGTCATGGAGGTCTACAGCGCCGGTGAGGACCCGATCCCGGGAGCGACGGGTGCCGCTGTTGCCGCCGGAGTGCCGCTGCCGCCGGACCGCGTTGAGTTCGAGCCGTCTTGGACGTCAGTCGCCGATCGCGTTGCTGCACGCGCACGTCCCGGCGACATTGTTCTCACCCTCGGCGCGGGCGATGTGACGATGCTCGGGCCGGAGATCCTGCAGCGTCTCGCTTCGACGGATTCCGCATGAGTCGAGTGCTGACGCGCAATGCGCGAGCGGTGCCGACGCAGCAGCGATTCGCTGCGCGCACACGAGCTCGGCGCTGGCGTACCGCGGGATGGGTGATCGCTGTCGTCGTGCTGATCAGTGCCATTGCCGGCGCGGCATGGGCGGTGGGGTGGTCGTCGCTGTTCGACATTCGCGCCGTCGAGGTGCGCGGCACGTCGAAACTGTCGGCGGACGAGGTGCTCGAGGCAGCGCAGGTGCCCCGCGGCGTGCCGCTCATCCAGGCGGAGACCGATGAGGTCGCGCAGCGGGTCGAGGCGCTGCTGCTCGTCGCCGACGCGCGAGTCAGCAGGCACTGGCCGGACACCGTCCGAATCGAGATCACGGAACGAACGCCGGCGGCTGTCGTCGCCGACGGAGACGGCGCATACGCACTGCTCGACGCCACGGGAGTGCGCTTCGACACCGTCGCCGAGCGACCCGACGGGTTCCCCCTCATCGATGCGGAGATCGAGGACGGCGCCGGGGCCGATTCGGCAATCGTGATCGCCGGACTGACCGTCGCCCGCGCGCTGCCGCCCGATCTAGCCGCGCGCACGGAGGAGATCCGCGCGCGCACACCGGACTCCGTGACCGTGGTTCTCGACGACGGTGTTGTCGTGGAATGGGGCGGTGCGGAGGAGTCAGCGCGCAAGGCTGCGGTGCTAACCGTCCTGATGCAGCAACCGGCGCAGATCTACGACGTCAGCACCCCAGAAATGCCGACAACGTCGGGCTAGCCTTCGCCGATGGCGGCAACCATGTCCGCACCGCTGCCCGGTGCGTTCTGGCGGCTGTGGACGTCCGTCACGCTGTCGAACCTCGGCGATGGCATCAGGCTCGCCGCGTTTCCCCTGCTCGCCGTCACCCTGACGCAGGACCCGCGCCTCGTGGCCGGTGTCTCGGTCGTGCAGTACCTGCCGTGGCTGCTGCTCGGCTTGCCGGCGGGGGCAGTCGCCGACCGAATGGACCGGCGACGATTGATGAGCGCGGTGAGCGTCGGCCGCACCATGGCGCTGACGCTACTCATCGTCGCGCTGGCAACCGACACGGCTGCGCTGCCAATGCTGTATGTCACCGCGTTTCTCATCGGCGTGGGCGAGACGGCATATGACACCGCCGCCCAAGCGGCCGTACCGCAGCTCGTACCGGCGCCAAGTCTGGTGCGTGCCAACGGACGACTCGTCTCCTCGCTCGTCGTCACCGATGAGTTTGTCGGACCGCTCGTCGGTGCCGCACTGTTCACGGTTAGCGTGCTCCTGCCTTTCGGCGTGCACGCGAGCCTGGTCGCGGTAGCCGCAATCCTGATCCTGACGCTGCCACGCCTCGTGCCCGACGCTGCACTCGCGTCGGAAACAGCGGTGCCGTCGGCGTGGGGAAGTGTCCGCTGGTTGTGGGGTCAGCCGGCGCTGCGCGGGATGCTGTTGCTGGCCGTCGCCCTGGTCGCGGCCGACTCGGCGTGGTTCGGCCTGCTCGTGCTCTACACGACGCAGGTGCTGCAACTTCCTGCGGCGACGTACGGCGCCCTGGTGGCCGCCGGTGCTGCCGGCGGGCTGCTCGGGGCGCTGATGACCGATCGAGCGACGCGATGGCTGGGCCGTGGTCGGGTGTTTGTTGGGAGCGTCGTCTTGGCGGCGGTAACGCAAATCGTTCTCGGCCTGACAGCGTCGGCCGCATTGACGGTAGTTCTGCTCGCGCTCAGCAGCGCTGCCTTCGCGGCGTACAACGTGGTCAGCACGTCGGTGCGTCAGCAACTGGTCCCGAGCTCGCTGCTCGGCCGTGTCACCGGCGCATACCGCACCTGCACCATGTCGGCTGCAGCGATCGGTGCCGCAGGCGGTGGCCTGCTCGCCGCAGCGCTGGGCATCACGGCACCCTTCCTCGTCGGGGGAGTGCTGCTGCTTGCGGTCCTGGCGTTCTCGCGCCCCCTTCTCCGCGATCTTGATGCATCGAAGTCGTCCTAGCGATCGCTGGTGTCCTGGCGATATTGGTGGCGATTGCCTGAGCGCGATTTGGGCGGCGCGCGGCGTGGTTCGTTGAATCGGTGCCACCCCCTGCCTACTGTCCCGAAACAGCGCGCAGGTTGACATAACTATCGGCCTCTACCTGAGGGTTAGGGTTCGGCCGCGGTAGAGGACAGGCACAGGCCGTACGGAACGGGTCGGGCAGCGGACCGGGTCGGCGGTGGGACCACCGAGGCGAGGGGTACTCGATCGTGGCAGCTCCGCAGAACTATCTCGCGGTGATCAAGGTCGTCGGCATCGGCGGCGGTGGCGTCAACGCCATCAACCGGATGATCGAGGTCGGCCTCAAGGGCGTCGAGTTCATCGCGATCAACACCGATGCCCAGGCGCTGCTCATGAGCGACGCCGACGTGAAGCTCGACATCGGTCGCGAGCTCACCAGGGGCCTCGGCGCCGGCGCCAACCCCGACGTGGGGCGCAAGGCAGCCGAGGATCACGCCGAGGAGATCGAAGAGGTCATCAAGGGCGCCGACATGGTGTTCGTGACCGCCGGTGAGGGCGGCGGCACCGGTACGGGCGGCGCGCCCGTCGTCGCCCGCATCGCGCGCACCCTCGGCGCGCTGACCATCGGCGTCGTCACTCGTCCGTTCACCTTCGAGGGACGGCGGCGGGCAGTCCAGGCTGAGAGCGGCATCGACTCGCTGCGCAACGAAGTCGACACGCTGATCGTCATCCCCAACGACCGGCTGCTGTCGATCTCCGACCGCGCCGTCAGCGTCCTCGACGCCTTCAAGTCGGCCGACCAGGTGCTGTTGTCCGGTGTCCAGGGCATCACCGACCTGATCACGACCCCGGGCCTGATCAACCTCGACTTCGCCGACGTCAAGTCGGTGATGTCCAACGCCGGCTCGGCGCTCATGGGCATCGGCTCCGCGCGCGGTGACGACCGATCGGTCGCGGCCGCCGAGATGGCGATCTCCAGCCCCCTGCTCGAGGCATCCATCGACGGCGCCCACGGCGTGCTGCTGTCGATCTCCGGTGGCTCTGACCTCGGCCTGTTCGAGATCAACGAGGCGGCCCAGCTGGTGGCGCAGGCCGCGCACCCCGACGCGAACATCATCTTCGGTGCCGTCATCGACGACGCCCTCGGCGACGAGGTCCGGGTGACCGTCATCGCGGCCGGCTTCGACGGTGGAGCCCCGGGGCGACGGACCACGACGACCACGAGGCGCACCACTGAGGCCTACGTGCCCTCGGACCCGGCTCCGCCCCCGTCGTTGCAGCCTGCCGGGGTTGGAGCGGGATCGGCGGGCGTGACTTATGACGCCACCCCGGCGGGCAGCGGCCATCAGTCAGGCAACGGTCACGGGAATGGGAGCGCCCGTCCGAGCGAGCCAGCGCGCCCGCGACGCACCATTGTGTTCGAAGACGACGAGTTGGACGTGCCCGACTTCCTCAAGTAGCCGGCTGCAGCGTGCTGGTCGACAGCTTCGAGTCGGGTTCTGCCCGCTTCGCTTTTACCGACCGGACCGGCGGCGTCAGCGCTGCGCCGTACGACTCCCTGAACCTCGGCGGCGGTGTCGGCGACACCCCCGACGCCGTCGCCGAGAACCAACGCCGGCTGGCCTCGGCGATCGGGCTACCTGCCTCACGGCTCGTCTTCCCCCGCCAGGTCCACGGCGTAGACGTGGCCGTCGTGGACGGCCCGTGGCCGGCCGGCGCCCTGCCGCCGCAGGTCGACGCCATCGTCACCACCAGCGCCGAACTCGCTCTGGTCGTCGTTGTGGCGGACTGCTTCCCGGTGCTCCTGGCGGACGATGATTCGGGCATGGTGGCCGCGGCGCACGTGGGGAGGCGTGGCTTGGCGGCGGGACTGGTCCCACGCGTCGTCGCGGCCATGGCGGATCTTGGCGGCTCGCCCGAGCGCATCGACGCGGTCGTTGGCCCCGGCATCTGTGGAGCCTGCTACGAGGTGCCGCCCGACCTGCACGCCGAAGTCAGCGCCATCGTCCCGGAGGCGTCGTCACGAACCCGCGTCGACACTTCGGCGCTTGATATCCGCGCCGGAATCCATGCGCAACTGCGGCGAGCAGGCGTGCACCATCCCGCCCGCAACGCCGACCGATGCACTTTCGAGGACGCCGCGTTGTTCTCGCACCGACGCCACCATCCGACGGGCCGACTGGCCGGCGTCGCCTGGCGCCCGGGATGACGAGGTGACCCGCGACGGCGATCCCACAGATCCGGCGGACCGTCGGGCGACGCTGGCAGCGAATCTGGGGACCGTCGATGCCCGGATCGCCGCAGCCTGCGAGGCCGCCGGACGCGAGCGGTCTGACGTCGTCCTCGTGGCGGTGACGAAGACATTTCCTGCATCCGACGTCCGGATCCTGGCCGACCTCGGCGTAACCGATGCGGGAGAGAGTCGCGACCAGGAGGCGGCAGAGAAGATCCCTGCCTGCGCCGGCCTGTCCCTGCACTGGCATTTCGTCGGTCGGGTGCAGACCAACAAGGCCCGGTCGGTGAGCTCGTACGCCGACGTCGTGCACTCCGTCGACCGGCGGCGAGTGGTCACTGCTCTCGACAACGCCGCGGCCGCGGCCGAGCGGGATCTCGACGTCTTCGTCCAGGTGTCGCTCGACGGCGATCCCACCCGCGGCGGTGTCGTCGAGGCTGACCTCTCGAGACTCGCCGATGCGGTCGCCGACACGTCGCGGCTGCGGCTCCTCGGACTGATGGCGATTGCGCCCCTCGAGGCCGATCCGCGTCGGGCGTTCGACCGGCTCGCCGAGCTGGCTGACCGTACGCGGATCGACCATCCCGAGGCGCGATGGCTGTCCGCCGGAATGTCGGGCGATCTCGAGGCAGCTATCGCCGCCGGCGCGACACACGTGCGCGTCGGCACCGGGATCCTCGGATCCCGGCCGGTGCTCGGTTAGTGTCGCTGGGGCAGCAGCAAGAGTACGAGACGACCTCATCGGAGGACTGCGGACGATGGCCAGCGCGATGCGCAAGATGGCGGTCTACCTCGGTCTCGTGGAGGACGAGAGCCGCTACGAGGACTATGACGAGTTCGATGACTACGAGGAGGTCGAGGAGTCCAGCTCGCGTACGACTCGCGACACCACTGGACGCGGACGCGAGGCCACGGCCCGCTCAGTGACGGCGCTGCGCGACGAACCACGCGGCGTGGTGGCGCTCGCCGACCGCCCGGAGCGAGCCGAGCGTCCAACGAATCGTCCTCCCACCACGGTACGTCCCAGGATCGCCGGCGGTCCCGACGGTCCGCGGATCACGACCCTGCATCCGCGTACGTACAACGAGGCGCGCCAGATCGGCGAGCACTTCCGCGACGGCACTCCGGTCATCATGAACCTGACCGAGATGGACGACGTCGACGCCAAGCGTTTGGTCGACTTCGCCGCGGGATTGGTGTTCGGGTTGCACGGCACCATCGAGCGCGTGACGGCGAAGGTCTTCCTGCTCTCCCCGGCCGACGTCGAGGTCGCGCCGGAGGACAAGGCCCGCATCGCGGAGAACGGCTTCTTCAACCAGAGCTGAATCGCCGCTCACCCACGCAGCACCGAGGGCCGCGCACACGACTTGGCGGCCGTGGTTAGGCTGACCGCCGGTGAACGTCATTGGCCAGGTGCTTCAGGTTGCCCTGTGGGTGTTCCTGCTGCTCCTGATCGTCCGGCTCGTCATGGACTACGTCATGATGTTCGCTCGCTCGTACGAGCCGCGCGGGCTGGCGCTCGTGTTGCTCGAGGTGACCTACTCGGTCACCGATCCGCCGCTCAAGGCATTGCGCCGGGTGATCCCCCCGCTACGCATTGGTGGCATTGCACTGGACCTGTCGTTCCTGGTGCTGTTTATCGCCGTCCAGATCTTGATCAACGTGGTAGGACGGATCTTCAGCTGATTTGACTACCGGGTGCAGGGCTGGGGCATCCTGCTCCGAGCCACTCAGACCAACCGACGAGGTGGGACCATGCCGTTGACTCCCGAAGACGTGCGCAACAAGCAGTTCACGACTGTGCGCCTGCGGGAGGGGTACGACGAGGACGAGGTCGATGCGTTCCTCGACGAGGTGGAGGCGGAGCTGACGCGCCTCTACAAGGAGAGCGCTGACCTGCGGGCCCAGCTCGCCACTGCCCAGACCCGTCCGCAGTCGAAGTCTGCTCCTCCTGTGCCCGCGGCCCCCGGGCGCGAAGCCGTCCCCGGGCGCGAAGCCGCCCCCGTGCAAGCCGCCGCCTCAGCTGGCGATGGCGCCGATGCGGCGACCCGCATCCTGCAGCTGGCCCAGCGCACCGCCGACGAGGCCGTGTCAGAGGCGCGCAGCAAGTCCGACCGCATCATCAACGAGGCCCGCGGCCAGGCAGACAAGATGCTGTCCGAGGCGCGGTCGCGCTCGGAGGTGATGGACCGCGAGGGCCGCGAGCGCCAGCAGGCGATGGTCGGCTCCCTCGAGCAGCAGCGGGTCGACCTCGAGCGCCAGGTGGAGAACCTGCGGGCGTTCGAGCGCGAGTACCGCACCCGACTCAAGTCCTACCTCGAGAGCCAGCTGCGCGACCTCGACGTCCGCGGCGACGACATTGGCCCCCGCGCCACCAACTCCCGGCAACCGGCGACCGCCGGCGTCGGGCAGGGCGGCGGCCGCTTCCTCGAAGACGAGCACTAGGCCCGCCGCTTCACACCGAGTTGTCCGAACGTGCTCGCGGTCGCCCGCGGCGCTCGGTCGGACAACTCGCGCCGAGGCGTCACTGTTCTTGCGTTGTTCCTGGCCTGGGTCCTGTTCGCCGTCATCGGCCGGGGCGCACTGCAGCACCACCGCACAGGCGACACCGGCTTCCGCCCCGATGTTCGTCGGCCGGGCACTCGGCAGCGCCGCGTGAGCCAAATCGCCGGCAATGGCGGCATCGCGGTGGGCGTGATCGCCCCGGCCGCTGCTATCGCTGGTCTTGCTCCCGTCTCGATCCTCGACCGGTTGGCTCTGCGTCGCGCCGGGGTCGCCACCGCGTTGGCGGCATCGGGCGCGACGGTCGCCGCCCAGCTGGCCATGGGTGATTCGTGGCGCGGCCTCGTTGATCCCGAGGAACGGACCGTGTTGGTGACCACCGGCCCGTTCGCCGTCGTCCGTAACCCGATCTTCACAGCAACGTATGCGACCCTGCTCGGCCTGACCTTGGCCCTGCCCAACCCCGTCGCCCTCGCCGGCCTGGCCATGGCGCTGATCGGCCTGCAGCTGCAGGTTCGCCTGGTCGAGGAGCCCTATCTCCAGGCCACGCATGGCGCCGAGTACGAGCAGTACGCCAGCCGCGTTGGACGTTTCCTGCCCTGGGTAGGACGCATCCGCTCGTGAGTGCCGCACGGAGTGGTTCCCCTGGCACGCCTCCCGCGGCGTGTCGTGTACCGGGGGAACCAGCTCGCGATAGCTACCCGGTGTTGGCCGTCGCGAGCCCGAGCCGTTGACAGGCCCTCAACACGTGTTGGTCACCGCTCGCGACGACGAGATCAGCATCGTCGAGCTGCTCGGCCGACGCACAGTGCATCGCGTCATAGCCGCGAAGCTGGCACAGGTGCGCGACTTCCGCTGCTCGCCGCATCACGATGGCGTCCACCTCGACCACGTCGAACTCTCGCCACAACTGTTCCAGGAGACGGACAGCGGATCGACGGTGAGATTCACGTAGGCGATGGAGCCGCGTCGCCTGTGCCATGGCTGCCGCTGCCTCCACGAACAGCAACCGTGATGTCGCGACGGCATCTGCCGCATCCCAAAGCTCTCGACACACCGCGCTGCTCGGTTCATCGATGAGCAGAGGGACAAAGGCGGACGTGTCCACGTAGACAATCACCGTCGCTGATCGGTCACCAGATCGCTCACCGTGCCTGCGATGTGAACTGGCGAGGGTGCCGGCTCTTTGCGGCGGCTTGCGGGGGAGATCCGTCCTTCTGCGATGAGTCGCTCTCGCGCGTTCGGCTGACCGATGGGAACGATGCGGGCGATCGGACGACCATGTTCAGTAATAGTGACCGTGTGGCCTGCCTGAACCTGAGCAAGATGCCTGCTCAGCGCATCCCGGAGCGCGCGTACCCCGACCTCCATGCCAGCCCCATGCCCCTGTTCCGTCGAGCGCCACTTTGGCACTCTCGATTGTAGCCACTGGGCGACGTATCAGTGTGCACCGCCGTCGGCCAGTCGCACGGATGCGAGCGAACCGCCGGCTCAGCTCGCTGTCGCTGCGACCACGTAGCCGACCAACGGCACCTCGACGCCGGTAGCCGTAACGTACGGCGCGAGGACCTGCTCGGCCTCGGCCCGGATTTTGTCATACGTCGCATCGTCGATGAGGTCGCGCAACGGTGTGCTCTCGACCTCGGCAGTCAGGTAGGCGTCGACTGACTCGTACGAGATCGGCTCGGTGGCGGTGAGCGCGCGCGTGACCCGCAGTCCAGCAGCGCTCATCAACCCTTCGACGTCTACGCGGGTGCCGCACGAGAAGTAGGTCCCCAGCAGCTCCCGCGCCTTCGGACCCGTGTTTCGCATCGCGACGTCCATCAGCGGCCCCTCAGCCGGCTGCTCGTCGAGGTCGGCCGGGACCACCACGACCACCGGGCCGACGGCGGTGGCGACCCGAGCCATCTCGCGCAGCGCGCCCACGCGGTCAGGGAAGAACATCAACCCCATCTGGCACAGGACGGCGTCAAAGCTGTCGTCGGGGAAGGGCAGCGCTGCGACGTCGCCCTGCCGATAGGTCACATCCGGCCGGACGCGCCGGGCCACGATCAGCATGTTCTCGTTCAGGTCGACGGCGGTCACGGTCCCCTCGGGACCGACCCGATCGGCTGCGGTCCGAGCGACGATGCCAGTGCCGCAGGCGACGTCCAGCACCCGGTCGCCTGCGTGTACATCGGCGAGGTCCAGCAGGTGTGCTGGCCAGCGGGCGAACATGTTGGGGACGAAGATCGCCTCGTACGCCTCGGCAGCCTCGAGTGGGATGGAGAAGGTCTCAGCAGGTGTCGTCATGCAGTCAGCGTCCAGGTGCGCTCTGCCGCCAACATCGGGCACCTGACCCATTCTCGATCCGACATCGGTGAGGACAATGAACCTCGTGACGACAGGGGTCACGACGAAGGACTACGCCGCCGCGGCGGTGGCAGCCGTCGCCGACGGTCGTTGGGGGGATGCCCGGGACGCGTTCGCCGCCGTGCTCGACGCGCATGTCACACCCGAGGCGCTCGAGGGCATGGGCGAGGCGCTGTGGTGGATCGGCGATCCCCGGGGGTGCGTCGACTACCGCACGCGCGCGTTCACGGCCTATCGCGAGGACGGCAACGACGGCGCGGCCGTCGTGGTCGCGCTGCAGTTGGCCGTCGTGTTCTTCTCCAGCCTCGGCAACGACGTCGCCGCCCAGGGATGGCTGGGACGTGCCGAGAGTCTGGGCGCAGCCGATGACGAGGATCTTCGCCCGTGGTACGACCTCGTGCGTGGCTACATCAGCCCAGACATCCAGATGGCCGTCGACCTGGCGCGCCGCGCGCTCGAGGACGGTCGTCGTCTCCATGACCGCGATCTCGAGCTGTGTGCGCTGTGCGATCTGGGCCTGGCGCTGATCCGCAGCGGCATCGTGACGGAGGGGCTTGCCCTCATTGACGAAGGCATGGCTGGCACCCTCGCCGGCGAGTACACACGGCTCGACACCGTCGTGTTCACCTGCTGCGACATGCTCGAGGCCTGTGATCTGGTAGCCGATGTCCATCGCGCTACCCAGTGGTGCCGCGTCGCGGACGCGTTCATGGCGCGGTACGGGTGTCCATTCCTGAACGCCGAGTGCCGGACGCTGTACGGCAGCGTCCTGGTCTCGACCGGTGCCTGGTCGGCTGCCGAAACAGAGCTGACCGTCGCCCTCGCGGTGGCCGGCCACGCAACGCCGGCGCTGCAGGCTCGCGCCTCGGCGGCCCTCGCCCGCCTTCGCCTGCGCCAGGGCCACATCGACGAAGCCGAGGCGCTCGTGGCCGATGCCGAGGAGCCGTCGGGTGCCCAGGTTCACGCGGAGGTGCTCATCGAGCAGAGCAGGCCCGTAGCGGCGGCCGCCGTGCTCGAACGGCTCCTGACCCGATGTGCCGAACGACCCCTCGTCCGCGCACCGCTCCTCGACGCGCTTGTGGCTGCGCGGCTCGCGACCGCCGACTCGGCCGACGCGCACCGCATCGTCGCTGAGCTCAGGTCGCTCGCTGACGATTACCCACATCAACTCGTGCGGGCGCACGCAGAGATGGCAGCAGGTCGACTCGCGAGCACCGAGTCACAGCGTGAACTCGCCGTCGCGCATCTCGATGCGGCGCTGCGTCACTTCGATGGGGCGGGTCTGATCTACGAGGCGGCCCGCGCTCGGCGGGAGCTGGCTCGGGTGCTGATCGCCACGCAGCCGGCAGCTGCAGCCGTGGAGGCGACGCGGGCATTGAACGCGTTCCATCAACTCGGGGCTGGACGCGACGCCGACAACACCGCGGCGCTCCTGCGCGAGATGGGTGTGCCCACGCCTCCTGGTCCCAGGTCGGAGGAACTGCTGACTGCTCGGGAGCAGGAGGTCCTTGCCCTGCTCACCGCCGGACTGTCGAATCCCGAGATCGCACAGCGGTTGTTCATCAGCCGGAAGACTGCCGCCCACCACGTGAGCCGGGTCATCGGCAAACTCGGCCTGCGCAACCGGAGCGAGGTGGCTGCGTTCGGCGCCCTACTCGGCCGCGGCGGGAGCCGACCGGCGTAGCCACAGACGGAGCCCGAGGTCGGCATCCGCGCGTTCGTCCAGTTGCTCCGGACCGGAACCCTCGATGAATGCGGTGGCGAGCACCTCGCTGGCGACGAGTCGGGCGTACTCACGCAACGCCTCGGCGAGCTCGGGCGTGACTGCCGTCCACCAGACCTCGATGCGATCGGACACGTCGAAGCCGGCGGCCTTGCGGGCGTCTTGGACGAGCCGGACCGCCTCGCGCGCCAGTCCAGCGCGCCGCAGCGCGGGGGTGACGGTGAGGTCGAGCGCCACCGTTTCCCCGGCGTCCGCGGCGACCGCCCAGCCGGTCCGGGGAGTCTCGGTGAGGATGACCTCCTCCGCTGTCAAGGTCACCTCCTCACCGTCAACCGTCACCGGGGCGGCGTCGCGCTCCCGCAGGGACTGCGCCAGCGTCGAGGCATCGGCCGCGACGATCGCGGCGGCCACCGCGGGAGTCTGAGCGCCGAACCGCCGACCGAGGGCGCGGAAGTTGGCCTTGGCCGTGGTGTCCACGAGCTCGCCGGCGGCCGGGTCGAGGGCGGCGAGGTCGACGACGTTGAGCTCGTCAGCGACCTGGTCACGCAGCTGGAGCGGAAGTGTCTCCCAGCCGCGAGCACCGATCAGCGCACGACCGAGCGGCTGGCGGGTCTTCACCCCGGACTCGGCGCGCGCGGCCCGGCCGAGCTCGACCAACCGGCGCACCAAGGCCATCCGCGCGGACAGCTGCGGGTCGATGCGCTGTGGATTGGCCTGCGGCCAGTCGGCGAGATGCACCGACTCGGGCGCGGCGTCGTCGACCGGCCGGACCAGGTCCTGCCAGACCCGGTCAGTGACGAACGGCACGAAGGGTGCGAGCAGCCGCGTGAGCACGTCGAGGCACTCGTGCAGGGTGGCGAGGGCCGCGGGATCGCCCTCCCAGAACCGTCGACGCGACCGCCGGACGTACCAATTCGACAGGTCGTCGATGAGGTCGGCGAGGAGCCGTCCCGCACGCTGGGTGTCGAAGTCGTCGAGCGCCGACGTCACATCACGGACGACAGTATGCAGTTCGGACAGCGCCCACCGGTCGAGCATGGTTCGCTTCTCGACCGGCGGCCCGGCCGCCTGCGGCGACCAGCCGGACACCCGGCCATACAGCGACTGGAACGCCGCGGTATTCCAGTACGTGAGCAGCACCTTGCGCACGATTTCCTGCAGCGTGGTGTGCCCGATGCGCCGCGCGGACCACGGCGACCCGCCCGCGAGCATGAACCAGCGCACGGCGTCGGCGCCGTGCTGCTCCATCAGCGAGATCGGCTCGAGGATGTTGCCAAGGTGCTTGGACATCCGGCGCCCGTCCTCGGCGAGGATCAGGCCCAGGACCAGGACGTTCTCGTACGACGATCGGTCGAACACCATCGTGCCGATCGCCATCAGGGTGTAGAACCAGCCGCGGGTCTGGTCGAGCGCCTCGCAGATGAACTGTGCCGGGTACGTCGAGCGGAACGCTTCGTCGCTGCCGGCGACGTGTGGATAGCCCCACTGCGCGAACGGCATCGAGCCGGAGTCGTACCAGACGTCGATGACCTCGGGGACCCGCGTCGCGGTCGCCTCGCACTGCGGGCAGGGAAACCAGACCTCGTCGACGTAGGGCCGATGCGGGTCGAGTCCGCTCAGGTCGCGGCCGGTGTACGTGGACAGCTCGGCGCGGGAGCCGACGACGGTGACGTGGCCGCTGTCGCAGCGCCACACCGGCAGCGGCGTCCCCCAGAATCGGCTGCGCGAGAGGGCCCAGTCGACGTTGTTGCGCAGCCAGTCGCCGTACCTTCCCCACTGCATGGTTTCCGGGTACCAGTGGGTGCGCTCGTTCTCGCGTAGCAGCGCATCCTTGACCTCGGTGGTGCGGATGTACCACGACGGCCGCGCGTAGTAGAGCAGCGGCGTGTGGCAGCGCCAGCAGTGCGGATAGGCGTGCTCGTACTCCCGATGGAGGAACAGCAGGCCGCGGGCCTGGAGGTCGTCGACGAGGGTCGCGTCCGCCTTCTTGAAGAACTGGCCGCCAACCAGCTGCAGACCGTCCTCGAACCGCCCGTCCGGTCGGATCGGATTGACCACAGGCAGGCCGTAGTGACGACCGATCGCGAGGTCCTCGGCGCCAAAGGCGGGCGCTTGGTGAACCAACCCGGTGCCGCTGTCGGTCGTGACGTAGTCGGCCAGCACGACGATATGGGCGCCGGGGATCTCGACCAGGTCGAACGGCGGCTGATAGGGCAGTTGCTCGAGGTCGGTGCCCGCGAGCGACGTTACGACGCGCCAGTCGCGGCCGAGCACACTGTCGAACAGCGGCTCGGCGACGACGAGCACCTCACCGGTGGATCGATGCCGAGCGACGACATAGGTCACGTCGGGATGAACCGCCACCGCGGTGTTGGACACGAGTGTCCATGGCGTCGTCGTCCAGACGAGCAGCGCGGCGCCGAGCTCACCCAACGGGCCGGCAAGCAGTGGGAAGCGCACGTAGACCGACGGGTCGACCACGGTTTCGTACCCCTGCGCCAGCTCGTGGTCGGACAGCCCGGTCTCGCATCGCGGGCAATACGGCGTGACCCGGTGGTCCTCGACGAGCAGACCCTTGTTGTAGATCTGCTGGAGCGACCACCACACCGAGTCCACGTACTCGGGATCCATCGTCCAATACGCCTCGGACAGGTCGACCCAGTAGCCCATCCGCTCGGTCATCGCCTCGAACGCGTCCACGTGGCGCACCACCGACGCCCGGCACCGCGCGTTGAATTCGGCGACCCCGTACGCCTCGATGTCCTGCTTGCCGGTGAAACCCAGCTCCTGCTCGACCGCGAGCTCCACGGGGAGACCGTGGCAGTCCCAGCCGGCCTTGCGTGGCACGAACTTCCCGCGCATGGTCTGGTAGCGGGGGAAGACGTCCTTGAACGAGCGCGCCTCAACGTGGTGGGTGCCTGGCATGCCGTTCGCCGTCGGCGGGCCCTCGTAGAACATCCATAGCGGACCGTCCTTGGTCCGCTCCAGGCTCTTCGCGAACACCTTCTGATCACGCCAGTAGTCGAGGACGCCGTGCTCCATCGCGGGCAGGTCGACCTGGGGAGGAACGGCGCGGTAAAGCGCCTCGCCGCGCTGCTGGGGGTGGTTCACGGGTCGGTACCCTTCCATCGCTGTCCGATGGAGGGACGAGACGTCGGCTCGTCGGAGCCGGTCCCGCGGTACCACCCTCCTTGACGGTCAGCGTGCTGCTGACCGTCCGCTCGCTTGCGACGCCTGCTGCCGGTTCTACTGGGCGCCGTTTCTCTGCGCTGTTCCTCCGGCGGCTCCGGGGTGATCTTCGCCTCGCGCACACCCCCGGGCTTACACCGTCCCCGGGTCGCTCGTGGCTGCGTGCGGGGGTACTCGTCCCCATCGACACTGTGCAGGTTTCGCGGCTTCGACGATAACGCACGCGCGGGGACCCCGCCCTCATATAGATCTTGAGACGTCAGCGTGGCTCGAGCGACGTCGACAGCGATCGCTCTGGGTTGAAGGGGCGCAGACCGGGACCTATCCTTCCCCGCACTGTTTCCGGATTCCCGCCTTCGGTGGCTCCGGTCGCGACACGTTGGTGCACGCGGAAGGGGGAGCCGCCATGGCCGATGCCGGAACGGGTATCCGCGGACGGCTGCGCGCGGCAGGAAAGACTGTGTCGGCCGCCGCGAAGCGCGCGAGTGGGGGAGCCGGCTCGAGGGCGGCCAAGAAGTCGCCGGCGACGTCGGCGCCGGCGAAGAAGAAGCAGCAGCAGCAGGCTGCGTCCCCGAAAGCCGTGGCGACGAAGAAATCTCCGGCCCCGAAAGCTGTCGCGAAGAAGTCTGCTCCGTCCCGGTCGACGAAGACCGCGGCACCCAAGAAGGCCGCACCTGCGAAGGCAGCAGCCACAAAGAAGGCGCCGGCACCGAAGAAGGCCACGGCGCCCATGCGTACGAAGGCAGCCCCAAATAAGGCAGTCCCGACAAAGGCGGGCCCGAAGAAGGCGGCGACGAAGAAGGCGGCGACGAAGAAGGCGCCCGCAACCAAGGCGGCCGTGACGAAGAAGGCACCGGCGAAGAAGGCACCGGCGAAGAAGGCGCCCGCAACCAAGGCAGCCGCGGCGAAGAAGGCACCGGCAAGGAAGGCCCCGGTAGCACGAGTGTCGACCACGAAGAAGGCGGCGACGAAAACTCCGTCACCTCGGACGAGCCGCCTCGCCGGCACGAAGGCGGTCACGGGGGCAGGACAGAAGGCGGCCCCCAGCCGCTCCCGCCCGGCGCCGAAGACGGGCACCACGACGCCGGCCAGGGCAGCCACCCGAGCGACGAAGCAGGCCACCAGGACAACCCCACAAGCTGTTACCACGAAGCCTGCTCCCACCGAGCCTGCTCCCACCAAGCCTGCTCCCACGAAGCGTGCTCCCAGGAAGGCCGCGGCAGCGACCGCCACGGCGGCGTCCACAGCCGCGTCCAGGCTCGTCGTCCGCGAGGACGAGGCGCCGTGGACGTCGGAAGAGCTGGCTGAGGTCCGGCACGAGCTCACTGGCGACGTTGCCCGGCTCCGCGGCGAGATCTCGACCGCCGAATCCGATCTCGCCGACCTGCTCAGGGACGGTGGCGATGGAGCCGGCGACGACCAGGCCGACGCCGGTTCGAAGACCTTCGAGCGCGAGCACGAGATGTCGATCGCCAACAATGCCCGCGACATGCTCGCTCAGGCGGAGCATGCGTTGCAGCGCATCGACAACGGCACGTACGGCATCTGTGAGAGCTGCGGCAACCCGATCGGGAAGGCGCGCCTGCAGGCCTTTCCCCGTGCCACGCTGTGCGTGTCATGCAAACAGCGCGAGGAGCGTCGCTGAACGACGCACATCCAGCTGCGCCCACGCCCACCCTGCGGCGTCGGCGCCTATCCGTCCTGTTCGCGGTCGCCATCCTCGTGTACGCACTCGACCAGGTCACGAAGTACCTCGCAGTGCGCTACCTGTCCGATCGTGATCCGATCCCGCTGATCGACGGTCTGCTCGGGTTGCGGCTGGTCCGCAACTCTGGCGCGGCATTCAGCATCGGCACCGGAATGACCGCGGTGTTCTCGATCGTCGCGTTCCTCGTCGTGATCGTGATCCTGCGATCCGCCCGCAGGCTGGCGAGCCTCGGGTGGGCCATCAGCCTCGGTCTCGTGCTCGGCGGGGCCACCGGCAACCTCACCGACCGACTACTCCGGTCGCCCGGCTTTCTGCAGGGCCACGTCGTCGACTTCCTCGAGTTCCCGAACTTCCCGGTGTTCAATGTCGCCGACTCGGCGATCGTGTGCGGTGGGGCGCTGCTGGTAGTGCTGACCCTGCGTGGCATCGCCATCGACGGCCCCGTTGCGCGGGATTGACCACCGTGGACGAGCGCGCGGATCGGCGGACCCTGTCCGTTCCCGAGGGTCTGGAGGGTGAGCGGCTCGACGCTGCACTGGCCCGCATGTTCGGGCTGTCCCGCAGTCGGGCCGCGCAGCTCGTCACCGCCGGCCACGTGACGGTCGACGGCGCGTCGGCCGGGAAGTCCGATCGGGTGCTCGCGGGCGCGTGGTTGGAGGTCGAGCTCCCGCCCGCGCCGACCGCCGTCCCCCCGGTGGCTGAGCCGGTGGCGGGGCTGCGGGTCGTGTACGACGACGATGACGTCATCGTCGTCGACAAGCCGGTGGGCGTCGCCGCGCACCCGAGCCCCGGCTGGGAGGGTCCGACCGTCGTGGGAGGCCTGGCCGGTGCGGGCTACCGCATCGCCACCAGCGGGGCCGCAGAGCGGCAAGGCGTCGTGCACCGCCTGGATGTCGGAACCAGCGGCCTGATGGTCGTCGCCAAGTCCGAGCTGGCGTACTCGCGTCTCAAGCGGGCCTTCCGCGAGCGCACCGTGGACAAGCGCTACCACGCGCTGGTTCAGGGCCATCCGGACCCGCTGCGCGGGACCGTGGACGCGCCGATCGACCGCCATCCCAGCCACGACGCGCGCTGGGCGGTGGTGGCGGGAGGGCGTCCGAGCGTGACCCACTACGACTCGATCGAGGCGTTCCGTGGGACGACGCTGTTGGACATCGTGCTGGAGACCGGTCGAACCCATCAGATCCGGGTGCACATGGCGGCGCTGCGCCACCCGTGCGTGGGTGACCTCACCTACGGCGCCGATCCCACGGTGGCCGCCCGGCTCGGCTTGGAGCGGCAGTGGCTGCACGCCGTCCGGCTCGGCTTCACGCATCCGGCAACGGGCGAGCGGCGGGACCTGTCCTCGCCGTATCCGGACGACTTGCAGCACGCGCTGGACGTCCTGCGGGCCGAGGACTAGGGGTGAGCACGCGGCCAGGAGCGGTCGATGTTCGCCGGGTAACGACACGCGAGGATCTCGCGGCGGCGTACGAGATCCGCGAGGACGTGTTCGTCGCCGGGCAGGGCGTCCCTCTCGAGCTCGAGCGCGACGTGCTCGACCGGGTGGCGGTGCACGTCCTCGCGCGGCGCGACGGGCAACCCGTCGCGACCGGGCGGCTGGTCGCCCGCGACGACGGTGTCGGCGTCCTCGGCCGCATTGCCGTGATCGCATCGGAGCGCGGGACCGGGCTGGGCGTTGCTGTCATGCGGGCCCTCGAGGACAACGCCAGGGAACTCGGGCTCGATCGGATCGAGTTGCACGCGCAGACACATGCGCTCGCCTTCTACCAGCGACTGGGCTACTCGCCGGTCGGCGAGGAGTACGTCGAGGCCGGTATCCCGCACCTGTCGATGGACAAGCCGCTCTGACCGTTGCCGTTCGTCGAGAACCGTACGATGAGGTCGCCGGCTCGCGCCGGTTCTCCACGACGCCGGGTCGACCGGGGGAGGAAACGGCCGTGCCGGCTGACAGCACCGATACGTCTCCCGCAGACGTCGGCGCGCAGGATGCGAACTCGCCAGATGCACTCCCGGAGCCTGGCCGTACGCGCCGCTGGCCATGGGTGCTCGGGGCGACGCTTGGCGGAGTCCTCCTGCTGTATGTCGTAGCCGCAGCCTTCCTCGCCGGCCGGGTGCCGCGCGGTGTCGAGGTGGTCGGCGTTGACATCGGCGGGCAATCACGGCAGGCGGCCGCGCAGACCCTGCACGAGGAGCTCGACGAGCGGGCGTCGGCGGCGGTGCCGGTGGCGCTCGGGAGCGCCACCGCGACCCTCGACCCGGCCGTGGCCGGGCTCAGCGTGGACTTGGACGCCACGGTCGACGACCTGGTCGGCTTCAGCCTCGATCCGCGCGTGCTGTGGGCGCACCTGCTCGGTAGTCGCGACGTACGACCGGAGGTGTCTGCGGACCGCAGCGAACTCACTCCCGCAGTCGAGGACCTCGTCGCCGCGGTCGACAGCGACACCGTGGTCGAGGGGGCGATCGCCTTCGCGGACGGTGCGGCGGTACCGACCCCGGCGCAGGAGAAGCGGTCCCTCGACGTCCCCGACGCCGTGGACCTACTCGCGACGGCGTGGTTCGCCGGCGACCGGCCGGTTGAGCTGCCGGGCTCGATCGAGCGTCCTCAGATCGACCAAGCGGCCGTGGACGACGCGATGGAATCGTTCGCCATCCCAGCCACCGCGGGGCCACTGACGGTCGTGGTGGAAGGACGCCAGGTCGCGCTGGAGCCGGCAGCGGTGACACCCGCGCTCAGCATGCAGCCGGTGGACGGTCGGTTGGAGCCGCAGATCGACGGCGCCGTGCTCGTTGCGGCCGTGGTGGCACGCGATCCCGCGGCCATCGCCGCTCCGACCAATGCGACCGTACGACTCGAGGGCGGCGCGCCGGTGGTCGTGCCCGCCCAGAGCGGAACAGGTATCGATCCGACGGCGATGGCCGATGCCGCGCTCAAGGCACTGCCGACGCCGGACCGTACCGTCACCGTGGCCGTCGTTCCTGCGGAGGCCGAGCTCACGACTGCGGAAGCGCAGGCACTGGGAGTCGTGCAACCGGTATCCGAATTCGCCACCAACCTGACGCCGGACGCCCGCCGCACGGAGAACCTGTCGGTCGCTGCGGCCACCGTCAACGGGACGCTGCTCCTGCCCGGTGAGACGTTCAGCCTCAACGACAGACTGGGGGAGCGCACGCCGGAGAAGGGCTACAACATCGCGCCGGTCATCGAGAGCGGGCGGCTGACCCGGGCCGTCGGCGGCGGCGTGTCGCAGATGGCGACCACCCTGTTCAACGCCATGTTCTTCGCGGGCCTCGAGGACGTCGAGCACAAGCCGCACTCGTTCTACATCTCCCGCTACCCCGAGGGTCGCGAGGCGACGGTGAACTACCCCACGGTCGACCTCAAGTTCCGCAACGACTCGCCGTACGGCGTGCTGATGGAGACGTGGGTCGCCGACGGGCAGGTTCACGCCCGGTTCTGGAGCACCAAGGTCTGGGACGAGATCCAGGCCGGAAAATCGGAGCGCAGCAACTACCGCACGCCGACGACGATCTACGACCCGTCCCCGGAATGCGTGTCGCAGGCGGCACAGTCCGGGTTCGACGTCACCGTGACCCGTACCTTCGTTCGCGCGGGAGTTGTCGAGCGCACCGAGGAGTTCAACACGCGCTACATCGCCGAGGACCGCGTCATCTGCGCCGCCCAGCCCGCCCCCTAGCCCACAATCGCTCGCCGCCCGGACAACCGGCGTCGTGGTGGTGCGATACGCGTCGAGTGAGGGCGATACGCCCTCTACAGCAGGCGTATCGCCCTCAATGATCACGTATACGTGATCATTTGGCGGGGGCGATTGCACCTCGGCGTGGGACGCCGGTCCTGTCGGACGCCGCGACTAGAGTCGGTGGCCGATCCCTGGACGTTGACAGCACGGAGGTCCTCCCGCGCATGATCGAGCGTGACTCGTTCGTGCACCTGCACGTGCACACCGAGTTCTCCATGCTCGACGGTGCGGCCCGCCCTCAGGACCTGATCGCCGAGGCGGCCCGGCAGGGGATGCCTGCGATCGCGATGACCGATCACGGCAACGTCTTCGGGGCGTACGACTTCTGGAAGCAGGCCACCTCCGCCGGCATCAAACCGATCATCGGCATGGAGGCCTACGTCGCGCCCGGTAGCCGCTTCGACCGCCGCCGCACGACGATCGGCACCGCAAGCACCGGGGGCGGCGAAGACGGCTCCGGTGAGATGTACACCCACATGACGCTGCTGGCCGAGTCGACGTTCGGGATGCACAACCTGTTCCGGCTCGCGTCGCTGGCGAGCCTCGAGGGCTACTACTACAAGCCCCGCATTGATCGCGAGCTGCTGAGCACCTACGCCGACGGGCTGCTGGCGACGACCGGATGCCCGTCTGGGGAGGTCAACCGGCTGCTGCAACACGGCCGCTACGACGCCGCCCGGCAGGCCGCTGCCGACTACCGCGACATCGTCGGCCAGGGCAACTACTACGCCGAGCTCATGGATCACGGCATCGGTATCGAGCGCCGGCACCGTGACGACCTGCTGCGGCTGGCTCGCGACCTTGGGTTGCCGCTGCTCGCGACGAATGACCTTCACTACACCTTCGCCGGCGACGCGCAGGCGCACGAGGTGCTGCTGTGCGTGCAGACCGGTACGACGATGGCCGATCCGGCTCGATTCCGGCTCGACGCCGAGGACTTCTACCTCAAGTCTGCGCAGGAGATGCGGCACGTCTGGCGCGATCTGCCGGAGGCCTGCGACAACACCCTGCTCGTAGCCGAGCGCTGCGAGATCGGCTTCACCGAGGGCGCCAACCTGATGCCGAGGTTCCCGGTGCCGGCCGGCGAGACCGAGGACTCCTGGCTGGTCGCGGAGGTCGACCGCGGACTGCGCCGGCGCTTCCCCGACGGAGTGCCCGACGAGCACCGCCGCCAGGCCGAGTACGAAGTCGGCGTCATCCGCGCGATGGGCTACCCGGGTTACTTCCTCGTCGTTGCCGACCTCGTGCGCTACGCACGTGACAACGGCATCCGGGTCGGTCCCGGGCGCGGGTCAGCGGCCGGGGCGGTGATCGCGTACGCGCTCGGTATCACCGAGCTCGATCCGTTGGAGCACGGCCTGCTGTTCGAGCGCTTCCTGAACCCCGAGCGAGTGTCGATGCCCGACATCGACATCGACTTCGACGAGCGCCGGCGCGGCGACATGATCCGTTACGCCACCGAGAAGTACGGCGAGGAGCGCGTCGCGCAGATCATCACCTACGGCACGATCAAGGCCAAGCAGGCCGTCAAGGACTCCGCTCGGGTGTTGGGCTACCCGTTCGCCGTCGGGGATCGCATCACCAAGGCGATGCCGGCGCCGGTGATGGGCAAGGATGTCCCGCTGTCCGGCATCTTCGACCGCGCTCATTCTCGCTACGGCGAGGCGGGGGAGTTCCGGACGCTGTACGAGAGCGATGCCGACGTGCAGCGCGTGGTCGACACCGCACGCGGCCTCGAGGGGTTGAAGCGCCAGTGGGGCGTCCATGCGGCGGGCGTGATCTTGTCGCGCGAACCGCTGCTCGACGTCATCCCCATCCAGCGCCGGCCGCAGGACGGCGCGATCATCACCCAGTTCGACATGGGTGCGTGCGAGAACCTCGGGCTGCTGAAGATGGACTTCCTGGGGTTGCGCAACCTCACTGTCCTCGACGACTGCCTGAGCAACATCGAGAGCAACCGCGGCGATGTTGTCGTGCTCGAGGACCTGCCCCTCACTGACAGCACCGCTTATGAGCTGCTGTCGCGCGGCGAGACGCTTGGCGTCTTTCAGCTCGAGGGCGGCGGGATGCGGTCGCTGCTGCGGGCAATGCGACCCACATCGTTCGGCGACATCTCCGCGGTGTCCGCGCTGTATCGGCCGGGCCCCATGGGCGCCAACGCCCACAACGACTACGCCGACCGCAAGAACGGCCGCAAGCCCGTGGTGCCCATTCACCCTGAGCTGGCCGAGCCCCTGGCGGAGATCCTCGACGAGACCTACGGCCTGATCGTCTACCAGGAGCAGGTCATCGCGATCGCGCAAAAGGTCGCCGGCTACTCCCTCGGCAAAGCCGACCTGCTGCGCCGGGCCATGGGCAAGAAGAAGAAGGAGATCCTCGACAAGGAGTTCGAACCGTTTCACGCGGGCATGCGCGACGCCGGCTACAGCAACGGCGCCATCACCACGCTGTGGAACATCCTCGTGCCGTTCTCCGACTACGCCTTCAATAAGGCCCACACCGCGGGCTACGGCCTGGTGTCGTACTGGACCGCATTCCTCAAGGCCAACTACCCCGCCGAATACATGGCGGCGCTGCTCACCAGCGTCCGCGACGACAAGGACAAGTCGGCGCTGTACCTCAATGAGTGCCGGCGCATCGGCATCAAGGTGCTTCCGCCCGACGTCAACGAGTCCGACGCCAACTTCACCCCCCGAGGCACCGATATCCGCTTCGGGCTCGCCGCCGTACGCAACGTCGGCGGCAACGTCGTCGCCGCTATCTGCGAGGCGAGGAGCGCGCAGGGTCGCTTCCTCGACTTCCGTGACTTCCTTGCCAAGGTGCCGCCGCTGGTGTGCAACAAGCGCGTCGTCGAGTCCCTGATCAAGGCCGGCTGCTTCGACTCGCTGGGCCACACCCGGCGCGGACTGACGTCGGTGTACGAGCGCTACCTCGATGTCGCGATTGACGTGAAGCGCAACGAGGCAAACGGACAGGATTCGCTGTTCGGCGGGAGCGACGACGACGGCGTCGCGCTCGACTTCGATGGCTTGCCGCCTATCCCAGTTGGCGAGTGGGAGAAGTCCGTATTGCTCGCCGCAGAGCGCGAGATGCTCGGTCTGTACGTCTCTGACCATCCGCTGCTGGGCGTCGAGCATGTGCTTGCGACCTCCACCGACTGCTCGATCGCCGCGCTGACCACCGACGAGACCCGGCAGGACGGTGCCGTGGTGACGGTCGGCGGACTCGTGTCCGGTCTCCAGCGCAAGGTCACCAAGCAGGGCAACCCGTGGGCGCTCGCCACCCTCGAGGACCTCGAGGGCGCCATCGAGGTGATGTTTTTCCCGGCGACCTACCAGCAGTGCGCCACCTTGTTGGCTGAGGATGCGATCGTGCTCGTACGCGGCCGGCTCGACCGGCGCGAGGACGTGCCCAAGCTGATCGCCATGGAGGTCACGGTTCCCGACCTCTCGGAGGGACCGCACGGGCCGGTCGTCCTCACCCTGGCGGCCACTCGCTGCACGCCGCCGGTGGTGGAGAAGCTGCGAGAGATACTCGCGACCCACCCGGGCGTCACCGAGGTTCGGCTGCAGCTGCAGTCTGGGGCCCGGACCACGGTGCTGCGGCTCGACGACGGATTGCGGGTGACGCCGTCGCCAGCGCTGTTCGGCGACCTCAAGGCGCTGCTCGGGTCTGCCTGCCTGGTGTGATCGCCACCGCCGCTCCTCGCGGGCTGGTGCTGCTCGGGCGGGTATGGCCGGGCGCTACTGCGGAGGGTTGGGGCGACGGTGCGGTCGTGCTGGACGCCTCTGGTGTAGTCGTGCGGATGGGGCCAGCCGTCGATGTCGACCCGCCACCCGACCTCCCGATGCTTGGCGGCCAGGACTGCTGGGTGGGTCCCGGAGTTGTCGACGCGCACGTCCACCTCGCCTTCGGCCGAGCCGAGGATGCACTGGCGGCCGGTCTCGTTGCCGTTCGTGATCTGGGCGCGCCACTGGAGCAGGCCCTGACGTGGCGCACCGGGTCCGCAGAGCGTCCCCCGCTTGGACGGCCATGGGTGAGCGTGGCTGGCCCGCTCCTCACGGCACCGGGCGGCTACCCGTCGCGCAGCTGGGGTGCGGCCGGGTTCGCCCGCTTCGTAGGCGATGGGCCGGTCGCGACCCGGGCGGTGGACGAGCTGGTCGAGGCGGGCGTCGACCTCGTCAAGGTTGCGCTCGAACCGGCGGATGGAGCACCCGTGCTCGACCCAGCCACACTGAGAGCGATTGTCGATCGTGCACACGGCCGCGGTCGTTGGGTCACCGCGCACGCCCTGACCGTGGCCATGGTCGAGCGCGCTCTCGACGCGGGAGTCGACGAGCTCTGCCATACCCCGACCGAGCGATTGCCCGATCAGGTGGTCGAAAGGCTGGCGCTATCGAGGGTTCCGGTGGTCTCGACGCTGGCGACGCTGTGCCGAACCGACGATCAAGCGACCCTGCTCGAGAACGCCTCGCGGCTCGTCGCCGCCGGCGTGCCGCTGGTCTATGGCACCGACCTCGGCAACGCCGGCACCCGGCCGGGCGTCGATCCCGAGGAGTTGGCGCTGCTCGCCGCGACCGGCCTCGGCGCGCCGGGGGCACTCGAGGCGGCCACCACTGTTGCTGCCGAGCTCGTGACCGAGCACGCGGGCCGGCTCGCGGTTGGACGCCCCCTGACCGGCGTTGTCCTGCCTGGAGACCCCCTGGTCGACACAACGGTGTGGCGCCATTCGCTCGCCACCTTCGTCCACGGGCGTGGTCCAACCCCGAAGCTCAGTTGCGGGAGTAGCCGACGCGGGTGAGTTCGACGGCGGGCATCGACGGCAGCTGCGACAGGATGCTGGCTTCGTGCCGCAGCAAGATCAGCTCGAGCCCGAGCCGGGTGGCCGCGTCGGGAGCGCTCAACAGCCGCTGCTTGTCCGACATGTCCAGCACCATGGCAGCGGCAATCAGGTAGGACAGCACGATCGGGTCGGTAGGAAGCTCGGGCAGCTCACCGGTCATGCCCTGCGCCGACAGCAGCGCCTGCCGATAGGCGCCGAGCAGCCGGGTCACGCCGGGCACGAGCACCTCCGCGTCGGTGCCGCCCGCCTCCTCGAGGAAGTCGACGTCGCCCTGTAGGTACGGCATCGACTCGTCCATGCCGCGTAACCGGAAGCGAGTCGTCCCTGTGGTGACGATGTCGTAGCGCCCATCCTCGTACTGCTCGACCTGCCGCAGCTCGGCCATGCAACCAATGTCGTGCAGCGCCTTGATGCCATCGGAGCCGACCTCGCGTCCTTCCCGGATCGCGACGACCCCGAAGCGCCGCGACGCCCCTTCAGGTGCGTCGACGAGCTCGCGGACCAGCTGCCGATACCGGTCCTCGAAGATGTGCAGCGGCAGCATCAGACCGGGGTACAGGACCGTGCCGAGCGGGAACAGCGGGATCCGCGTCGTCACCTGCGCCAATCTAGGCGGGTTCGGGTTGGGTTCGGGGGGAACACGGGGGCTGGCCCTCCGTGCGTCCGTAGACTCGTTCGAGTGATTCGGCGGATCGACTTACGCGGTCCTCAGCGCATCGAGCGCGATGTGCTGCCGCGTGCGGCGCTCGACGTCGACGCTGCGCTCGCCGTGGTCGCGCCGATCTGTGAGCAGGTAGGCACGCGCGGGGCCGACGCCGTCCTCGAGATCGGGGAGCGATTCGACGGGGTGCGCCCGGAGTCGCTGCGGGTGTCAGCAAGTGCGCTGTCCGAGTCCTTCGACAAGCTCCATTCGGCCGTCCGAGCCGCCCTGGAGGAGTCGATCCGGCGCGCTCGACGCGTCCACGAGGATCAGCGCCGCAGCGATATCACGACGTCGGTGGCTCCCGGCGGCACGGTGACCGAGCGCTTCCTGCCGGTGCGCAGGGTCGGGCTGTACGTTCCGGGCGGTCGCGCGGTCTATCCGTCGTCGGTCGTGATGAACGTCGTGCCGGCGCAGGTGGCCGGCGTCGACTCGCTTGCGGTGGCCTCGCCGCCGCAGCGCGAGTTCGGTGGCCTGCCGCACCCGTCGATCCTCGCTACCTGTGCGCTGCTCGGCGTCGATGAGGTCTACGCCGCCGGTGGTGCTCAAGCCATTGCGATGTTCGCGTACGGCGCCGATCCCTGCGCGCCGGTCGATCTCATTACTGGGCCGGGCAACATCTACGTCACCGCGGCGAAGCGACTGGTGCGTAGCGTCGTCGGCATCGACTCCGAGGCCGGGCCAACCGAAATATGCATCCTCGCCGACGAGACTGCCGATCCCGTCCTGGTCGCGGCCGACCTGATCTCGCAGGCAGAGCACGACGTCGTCGCTGCGGCTGTCCTCGTCACTGCAAGCGAGGCGCTGGCCGAGCAGGTCACCGACGAGCTCGCCCTGCAGGTCGAGACGACGAAGCACAGCGACCGCATCCGCGACGCACTGACCGGACCGCAGTCGGCCGTCGTACTCGTGGACGATCTCGAGCGCGGCGTGCAGGTCGTCAACGCGTACGCGGCCGAGCACCTGGAGATCCACACCGACGACGCACGCAGCATCGCGCTGCGGGTGCGCAATGCCGGTGCGATCTTCGTCGGCCCCTGGTCGCCGGTCTCCCTCGGCGACTATTGCGCCGGGTCCAATCACGTGCTGCCGACCGGCGGCTGCGCGTGCCACTCCTCCGGCCTGTCGGTGCAGACGTTCCTGCGCGGGATCCACATCATCGACTACGACGAGCGCGCGCTGCGCGACGTCGGCCAGCACGTCGTGACTCTGGCGAACGCCGAGGACTTGCCGGCCCACGGTCAAGCCGTCGAGGCGCGGTTCCGCTCGTGACCTCCTTGGACCGATTGCCGCTCCGGGACGATCTGCGCGGCCTTGCGCCATACGGCGCGCCGCAGCTGGACGTGCCCGTGCGGCTCAACACCAACGAGAACCCGCACCCACCGTCGGCGGATGTCGTCGCCGACATCGCCCGTGCCGCAGCCGGTGCTGCCTCGTCGCTGAACCGGTACCCAGACCGGGAAGCCCTGGCCCTGCGCACCGATCTCGCCGACTATCTCGGGCACGGTCTCACCGCGCAGTCCGTGTGGGGGGCCAATGGCTCGAACGAGGTCCTTCAGCAGCTGCTGCAGGCGTTCGGCGGCCCGGGTCGGCGGGCGCTCGGCTTCGAGCCGTCGTACTCCATGCATCGACTCATCGCGCTCGCCACCTCCACCGGCTGGGTCACCGCGCAGCGAGATCCGGACGACTTTCACCTCGACGTAGACACCGCCACCCGGGCTGTCCTCGAGCACCACCCCGACGTGGTGTTCCTGTGCTCGCCCAACAACCCGACGGCCACGGCGCTCGCCGCCGTGGTTGTCGAAGCCGTGTACGACGCCGCGCCGGGCATGGTGATCGTCGACGAGGCATACGTGGAGTTCTCCCACCGACCGACGCTCCTGCCCCTCCTCGCTGGGCGCGAGCGGCTGGTCGTCACTCGGACGATGTCCAAGGCATTCGCATTGGCGGGCGCCCGGGTCGGCTACCTGGCGGCTGATCCCGCAGTCGTCGACGCGCTCCGCCTGGTACGCCTGCCGTACCACCTCTCCTCGGTGACGCAGGCGGCGGCGCGCGCCGCAGTGGCCCATGCCACCGAGCTACTCGGGACCGTCGACCAGGTGAAGCAGCAGCGTGACCGCCTCGTCGAAAGCCTGCGGGGCCTCGGTCTCGACGTGATCGACAGTGACGCCAACTTCGTGCTGTTCGGCCGGTTCGCTGACCAGCGGGCGGTGTGGGCGCAGCTGCTGGACGCCGGCATTCTCGTCCGCGACGTCGGGCTGCCCGGCTGGCTGCGGGTGACAGCCGGCCTGGAACACGAGATTGACGCCTTCCTTCTTGCCGTCAAGGAGATCGTGTGACATCGCGCACCGCGGTCGTCTCCCGCACTACGAAGGAGACCGACGTCCTCGTCGAGCTCGACCTCGACGGCGCCGGTGTCGCCGACGTCGACACCGGAGTCGGATTCTTCGACCACATGCTCAACCAGCTCGGCAAGCACGGCGGTTTCGACCTGCGCGTCCGCACCAAGGGCGATCTCGAGATCGACACCCACCACACCATCGAGGACACCGCGATCGCGCTCGGCCAGGCACTGCGCGAGGCGCTCGGCGACAAGGCCGGCATCCGCCGGTACGGCGACGCGACCGTGCCGCTGGACGAGACGCTCGTCCAGGTCGCGGTCGATCTGTCCGGTCGCCCGTACGTCGTCCACGAGGAGCCGGCTGGTCTCGCGCCGATGATCGGCGCGTACGACACCACGATGACCCGCCACGTCTGGGAGTCGATCAGCAACGCGGCGCAGATCTGCCTGCACGTCCGCGTGCTGTACGGCCGCAACGCGCACCACATCGTCGAAGCGCAGTTCAAGGCACTCGCTCGCGCGCTGCGTGATGCCGTCTCGCTCGACCCGCGGGTGCACGGGGTGCCGAGCACCAAGGGAGCGCTGTGACGCATTCCCGCGTCGTCGTCCTGGACTACGGGTCGGGCAACCTGCGATCTGCAGAACGCGCCCTGGCGCGCGTTGGCGCGGACGTCACCGTCACGGCCGACAGCAGTCTGGCTCTCGACACCGACGGCCTGGTCGTTCCCGGCGTCGGGGCGTTCGCGGCGTGCATGAGTGGGCTGCACGCCGTGCAGGGGGATCGCATCGTCGACAAGCGACTCGCTGGTAGCCGGCCCGTCCTCGGCATCTGCGTCGGCATGCAGGTGTTGTTCGAGACCGGGGTCGAGCACGGCGTCGCCACCCCCGGCTGCGGCGAATGGCCGGGAGTCGTCGAGCAGCTGGAGGCGCCGATCCTGCCGCACATGGGGTGGAACACCGTCGAGGTCGGCGAGGGCTCACAGCTGTTTCGCGGCGTCGAGAACGAACGCTTCTACTTCGTGCACTCCTACGCCGCTCGACGCTGGGAGCTGCCCCCGTCGCCCCGCTTTACTGCCCCCATCCTGACCTGGTCTGAGCACGGCGAGCCGTTCCTTGCAGCGGTTGAGAACGGCGCGCTGATGGCCACTCAGTTCCACCCGGAAAAGTCTGGTGATGCCGGGGCAACGTTGCTGTCGAACTGGCTCGCGACGCTATGAATCTCGAGCTGCTGCCTGCGGTCGACGTTGCGGACGGGCAGGCCGTGCGACTGGTCCAGGGCGAGGCCGGCTCCGAGACGCGATACGGCGACCCGCTGGAAGCCGCCCTGGCGTGGCAGCGCGCGGGGTCGCGATGGGTCCACCTGGTCGACCTCGACGCCGCATTCGGACGCGGCAGCAACCGAGACCTGCTCGCGAAGGTCGTCGACGCGCTCGACGTGGACGTCGAGTTGTCGGGGGGGATTCGTGACGACACGTCCCTCGTGGCGGCCATGGCCACCGGCTGCCGCCGGGTGAATCTGGGCACCGCGGCCCTGGAGTCTCCCGGATGGGTACGCGACGCCATCGCGTCATACGGAGATCGCATCGCGGTCGGCCTCGACGTGCGCGGCACGACGTTGGCCGGGCGGGGGTGGACCCGCGACGGCGGTGAGCTGTACGACGTGCTGGCGCGGCTCGATGCCGATGGCTGCGCCCGGTACGTCGTCACCGACGTACACCGCGACGGCACCTTGACCGGGCCGAACCTGCAGCTGCTACGCGATGTCTGCGCCGCGACCGACCGGCCGGTGGTGGCCAGCGGGGGCGTGGCATCGCTCGACGACGTGCGGGCGCTGGCCGCCCTCGTGCCGCTCGGAGTGGAGGGGGCCATCGTCGGCAAGGCGTTGTACGCCGGAGCATTCACCCTCGAAGAGGCGTTGGCCGCGGTATGAGCGTCGCCGTCCGGGTCATCCCGTGCCTCGACGTCGACGCGGGCCGGGTCGTCAAGGGCGTCAACTTCCTCGACCTGCGCGATGCCGGCGACCCGGTGGAGATGGCGCGGGTCTATGACGCCGAGGGTGCCGACGAGCTCGTGTTCCTCGATATCACCGCGTCGAGCGGGGACCGCGAGACGACATACGACGTGGTGCGACGCACGGCCGAGCAGGTCTTCATCCCACTGACCGTTGGCGGCGGGGTGCGAGCGGAAGAAGACGTCGACCGGCTGCTGCGTGCTGGCGCCGACAAGGTCGGCGTGAACACCGCCGCGATCATCCGTCCCGAGTTGATTGCCGAGATCGCCCGGCGCTTCGGCCGGCAGGTGCTCGTCCTGTCGCTGGACGTTCGCCGGTGCCCACCGGGTACGTCGACCGACTCCGGGTTCGAGGTGACGACGCATGGGGGCCGTCACGGCAGCGGTCTCGATGCCATCGCCTGGGTACGGCAGGGCGCGGAGCTCGGTGCCGGCGAAGTCCTGCTCAACTCCATGGACGCCGACGGGACACGGGCCGGCTACGACCTGGAGCTCATCGCGGCGGTACGGTCGGCGGTGGACGTGCCGGTGATCGCCAGCGGTGGCGCAGGTGCGCTCGAGGACTTCGCGCCCGCGGTGATGGCTGGGGCCGATGCTGTGCTCGCAGCGAGCGTCTTCCACTTCGGCCAGCTGCGTATCGGCGACGTCAAGGAGGCGCTTGCGGCCGCCGAGCTTCCTGTCCGCTGACAGTCAGGAGCGGATGGTTGCCGCGGCCAGCTGAGCGAGCGCGTCGTCGTCGCCCTGCAGCTCGACGTTCGCGTGGTCGCGCCGCCCTGTCGTGTAGAGCGCGAGCTCTCCGGGTTCGCCGACCACGGTCACGGCCGGGTCGCCGTTGCTCACCCGCACCGCCCGGCCACCGGGACGCTGCAGCAGGAGTCCAACCGGCAGTCGCCGCAGGGCCAGCCGGGCCCCACCGACCGTCTTTCCCCAGAGGTCGTCGGCCTGCTCGTCCGACAGCACGCGCGGCTGCCACCCGACCTGCGCGCGCCGTAGGTCTTCGTGGTGGACGAAGAACTCGACGGTGTTGACGCGGACGTCGACCGGTTCGATCCGCAGCGGTGACCAGATGGGCGGACCGGTCCGTACCAGCGTGATCAGCTCGTCCCACGGACGCTGCGCCTCGCCACGCAAGACCGACACTGCGTAGTCCTTGAGTGGCTGTGCGGCGGCCGCGGCCAGGCCGGCAACGGCGGCGTCCGGGCGCCGCTCGCGAACGATCACGTGGGCGGCGAGCTTGCGCGCGTTCCAGCCCGTACAGAGGGTGTCGACGTCTGGACCCAGCTTCTCGAAGTCCGCGGCCAGAGCTTGCCGTTCGACCTGAGCCCAGTTCGTCACGATTTCACCCTACCCAGCACGCCTTCCCACATCCGTTCCTCAACGGCAAGGAGGAGCGGTAAAGCTGTGGCGGGGGTGAGGCAGGATGGAAAGCCCCGCCAGTCTGGAGGCTCTCGCGTGCCCGACCCGCACCGCCAGGTCCTGCGGCGCGGCCTCAGGATCTTGGGCGTCGCGGTCCGCGAGCAGCCGCGCATCTTCGCCATCGCGACGCTGGGCGGCGTCATCAACGCGGCCGGGCTCGTTGCGTCGGCCTGGGTGCTCGGGAGGATCACCGACGACCTGATCGTGCCGGCGTTCGCCGATGGACGGACCACGACCGGAGCGCTTGCGGCTGCTGCGGCGGCGATCATCGGGGTAGCGGTCTTGCGGGCAGGCGGTACGGTCGTCCGCCGGCTGGGCGCGGGCATCATGCAGTACCGGCTGCAGGCGTCGTACCGGCGCCGCGTGACCCGCCAATACCTCCGACTGCCGATGGCGTGGCATCAGCGCCATCCCACCGGACAGCTGCTCTCCAACGCCGGCGCCGACGTCGAGGCCACCTGGTATCCCATCGCACCGTTTCCGCTCGCTGTCGCGATCGTCGTCCTGCTCGGCATTGCCGCCGTGGCGATGCTGCTCAACGACGTCGTGCTGGCGTTGGTGGCATTCGTGATCTTTCCACTCGTGTTCGTCATCAATCTTGCGTACCAGCGCCGGCTCTCGCCGCTCGCGATGCGGGCGCAGCGGCTGCGCGCCGAGGTCAGCGAGGTCGCGCACGAGTCGTTCGATGGGGGCCTCGTCGTCAAGACGCTGGGTCGCGAGGCGGACGAGACCCAGCGGTTCGCGGCGCAGGCCGGCGAGCTGCGCGACGCCCTGATCCAGGTCGGCCGGGTCCGCGGCATGTTCGACCCTGCGTTCGAAGCTCTGCCCAACCTCGGCGTCCTCATCGTCCTTCTCGTCGGGACCGCTCGAGTGTCGTCGGGCAGCATCGATCCGGGCGATCTGGTGGAGGCGGCCTACCTGTTCACGCTGCTCGCGTTCCCGATTCGAGCCATCGGCTTCGTGCTCGGTGAGCTGCCGCGCAGCGTCGTCGGCTGGGATCGGGTGACCTCCGTGCTCGACGCCAGCGGAGCGCTTCCCCAGGGCAGCCACGCACTCGACCGGCGCGACGAGCCCGGTCGATTGCAGGTGCAGGACGTCAGCTTCCGGTACGACGACAGCAACGTGCTGCACGACGTCTCTTTCGAGGTCGAACCGGGAGAGACGGTTGCTGTCGTGGGCCCGACCGGATCCGGTAAGTCGACCCTGACCTCGCTGCTCGTTCGCCTGGTCGACCCCAGGTCCGGCCAGATCCGACTCGATGGCATCGACCTGCGCTCGCTGCGACCCGGCGGCGTCTCCGCCGCGGCCGCGCTCGTGGCGCAGCAGACATTCCTCTTTGACGACACCGTCCGCGGCAACGTGACTCTTGGTGCGGACGTCCCCGACGACGAGGTCCGCGACGCACTGCGTCTTGCCCAGGCGGAGCGTTTCGTCGATGCGCTGCCCGAGGGTCTCGACACGCGCATTGGCGAGCGCGGTACCACCCTGTCGGGCGGTCAGCGGCAGCGACTGGCGCTGGCCCGAGCCTTGGTACGCAAGCCGGGCCTGCTCGTACTCGACGACGCGACGTCGAGCGTCGACCCGCAGGTCGAGGCGCGCATCCTGGCTGGCCTGCGCGACGTGGCGGCCCCCTCGACCGTTGTCGTCGTCGCCTACCGCATGGCGACGATCGCGCTCGCCGACGAGGTCGTCTACATCGAGCACGGCCGCGTCTTCGACCGCGGCACCCACGCGGAGTTGCTCGAGCGCTGCGAGGGCTACCGCCAGCTGGTGACGGCGTACGAGCGGGCCGAGGCCGAACGGCGCGCCATGGACGCGGAGGCCGCCGCGTGAGCGCGACGATGGCAACCGCCGCGAGCGACAGCCCGTGGGCGACCATTCGCCGCGGCCTCGCCCTGTCGCCAGAGTTCCGGCGCGGCCTGCTGGGCACGCTGCTGCTCGCCTTGGTCGCAACGGCAGGTCGCGTCGTCGTCCCCGTGACTGTGCAGCAAACCGTCGACCGCGGCCTCCTCGCCGCTACCGGGCCGGACCTGGAGCTCATCCGGCGCTTCGTGCTGATAGCGGCGCTCGTCATCGCCTGCACAGCCGTGGCCGCGTACGCGATGAACGTCCGGCTCTACCGGACCACCGAATCAGGACTCGCAACGCTGCGCACGCGGGCTTTCCGGCATGTCCACGATCTGTCGATCCTGACCCAGAACGCGGAACGACGCGGCTCGATGGTCTCCCGCGTCACCAGCGACGTGGACACGATCAGCACGTTCATGCAGTGGGGCGGCGTGCTGCTCATCGTCAGCCTCGGCCAGCTCATCGTGGCCACCGTCCTCATGGCGCTCTACTCCTGGCAGCTGACCGTGCTGGTCTGGTCGTGCTTCCTGCCGCTGTTCCTCCTGCTGCGCACGTTCCAGCGTCGCGTCACTGCGGCGTACGGCGTCGTCCGCGAGCGGATGGGCGAGATGCTCGCGGCGGTCTCGGAATCAGTGGTGGGTGCGTCCGTCGTTCGCGCGTACGCGATCGAGGACCGCACGGCGGAGCGCATCGACGCCGCCGTGTCGCGACACCAGCAGGCCTCGACTCGAGCGCAGACCGTGGTCGCCTTCACGTTCTCCACCGGTGAGCTGGTCGCCGGTCTGACCACGGCGGGCGTGGTCGTCCTCGGCGTCCTGCTCGGCATCGCCGGCAACATCACGCTCGGGGAGTTGTTGGCGTTCCTCTTCCTCATCACGCTGTTCGTCGGCCCGGTGCAGGTCGGCACCGAGGTCCTGAACGAGGCGCAGAACGCCGTCTCGGGGTGGCGTCGCGTGCTCGGCGTCCTGGACACTCCGGCCGACGTCGCCGACCCAGGTCCGGACGGGATCGAGCTGCCCCGCGGTCCGATCGAGGTGCGCTTCGACCACGTGACGTTCGGCTACCCGGGCGGGCCAACCGTGCTGCATGACATCGATCTGGCCATCGCGCCGCAGAGCCGCATTGCCGTCGTCGGTGAAACCGGTTCGGGCAAGACGACGTTCGCCAAGCTGCTTACCCGGTTGATGGATCCGCTCACCGGGCGCGTGCTGATCGACGAGGTGGACCTGCGTGACGTTCGGTTCTCCTCGCTGCGATCGCGCATCGTGATGGTGCCGCAGGACGGCTTCCTGTTCGACGCCACGCTGTCCGACAACGTCCGCTTTGGACGTCCCGATGCGAGCGACGCCGACATCGAGCTTGCCCTGCTCGAGCTCGGGCTCGGCGAGTGGCTCGACGGCTTACCCGCCCGACTCGAGACGCCGGTGGGCCAGCGCGGGGAATCGCTGTCGGCGGGGGAGCGGCAACTCGTCGCGCTCGCGCGCGCCTATGTCGCCGATCCCGACCTGCTCGTGCTCGACGAGGCAACGTCGGCGGTCGATCCGGCGACGGAGGTACGGCTGCAACGCGCTCTCGAGGGGTTGACCCGGGGCCGTACCGCGATTTCCATCGCCCACCGGCTGTCTACGGCGGAGGCGGCCGATGACGTTCTCGTCTTCGACGCCGGTCGCGTCGTGGAGCGCGGACCGCACGACGAACTGGTCACTGCGGGTGGCGTGTACGAGCAGCTGCACCGGTCGTGGGCGGCTCAGCTGGAACGAGAGGCAGTGGGATGACGGATGCGTCGAGCGACCTCGATCCCGATGTGGCCGCCCGCCTCAAGCGGGACTCGACCGGTCTCGTTGTCGCCGTTACGCAGCAGTACGACACCGGTGAGGTGCTGATGGTCGGCTACATGGACGACGAGGCGCTGCGCCGCACGTTGACGTCGGGTCGGGTGACGTACTGGAGTCGCAGTCGCGGCGAATACTGGCGAAAGGGGGACACCTCCGGCGCCATTCAACTGGTGAAGGAGGTCCGGCTCGACTGCGACGGGGATGCCGTGCTGGTCAAGGTCGATCAGCACGGCGTTGCGTGTCACACCGGAGATCGCAGTTGCTTTGACGCCGACGTACTCAAACCCTGATGACGTAGGTGCTGACGATCTTGTCGGCGAACGTCTGCCGCTGGCGGTCCCAGATCGGCCACAGGTAGCCGATGTAGCAGGGCAGCGCGTCGAAGATGTGGCAGATGTAGCGAACGAACGCCATGCCGCCGCCGATCGGCTGACCGGTCTTCGCCGAGATCAGCTTGGTCCCGGCCAGTTGCTTTCCGAAGGACTGGCCGGTGCGACCCTGCCGCAGGCAGGTGTTCCAGACGAAGATCGCGACCGAGAGCGCAGTCAGCAGCAGGCCGGTGATGACTGCTCCGGCCGATGCTGGCGTCGTCTCGACGACGCCGGTATCGCTGACCGTCGTGGTGGTGCCGAGGCTGATGATCGCGGAGCCGATCGTGACGGGGATACCGTTGATCAAGCTGTCGACGATGAAGCTGGCGAGACGGTAGCCCCAGTTCGCGTAGGGCAGGTCCGGGACGGCCGGCTGTCCGTATGCCGCACTGGGTGGCGGGTAGGGCGACGTGCTCTCCGACAAGGTCATTCCCCTTGATTGTGGCTGCTTGATGGTGGCCGAATCACACCCTGATCACGTAGGTGCCGACGATCTTGTCGGCGAACGTCTGCCGCTCGCGGTCCCAGATCGGCCATAGGTAGCCGAGGTAGCACGGCAATGCGTCGATGATGTGGCAGAGGTAGCGGGCGAACGCCATACCGCCCCCGATGGGCTGCCCGGTCCGCGCCGAAACGAGCTTCGTTCCCAGGGCCTGCTTGCCGAGGGATTGGCCGGTGCGACCCTGCCGGATGCAGGTGTTCCACACAAAGATGGCGATGGAGCAGGCGAGCAGCAGCAGCGACAGGATCACTGCCCACGCCGGCACGTCCGTCGTCTCGAGCTGACCGAACTCGTTGACGGTTTGCGTGCCGCTGAGGTTGGCGATCGCCGATCCGATGGTGGCCGGGACGGCATACAGCAAGAAGTCGATGATGAAGCTGCCGACGCGGTACCCCCAGTTGGCTAACGGCGGCTGCGCTCCGACGTACGACCCTGTGGCGCCCGGGGAGCCATAACCGGCGGGTGACTGCGGCGCTTGCCCCCAGGTCTGGCCCGGAGCCGTGGCGCCGGCCGGATGGTCCGGTTGGACCGGTGGCGGGTAGGACGGGGTGCTGTCAGACAAGGGGTTCCCGTCGATAGTGGCTCGTGACCGGGCCAAGTTAGCGGACCCACGGGGAGACGCCCGCCGCGCACCCCCGGGATACACCGGCAGAATGGCGGGATGTCCAGCGGCGCTGTCTCCCCGGACCTCGAGACCTTTCGCGTGCTCGCGAAGGACCGTCGCGTCATCCCCGTAAGCCGGCGGCTGCTCGCCGACGGCGAGACGCCGGTGGGCGTCTACCGCAAGCTCGCCGCCGAGCGTCCGGGCACCTTCCTGCTGGAGTCCGCCGAGCACGGTGGGGTCTGGTCGCGGTACTCGTTCGTGGGAGCCCGCTGCGCCGCGACCTTGACCGAGCGAGACGGCACGGCGGTCTGGCTCGGGACGCCCCCGGTCGGCCTGCCCTCGGGCGGGGACCCGCTCGCAGCGGTACGCGACACGTTCACCGCGCTAGCGACGCCCCGGCTGCCCGACCTGCCGCCGCTCACCGGAGGACTGGTGGGCTTCATCGGGTACGACGCCGTCCGGCGCCTCGAGCGACTGCCCGACCACACCGCGGACGACCTGCACCTCCCCGAGCTGGCGCTGATGCTCGTGACCGACCTCGCGGTGCTGGACCATGCCGACGGCAGCGTGCTGCTCGTCGCGAACGCGGTGAACTGGGACGACACCGACGAGCGCGTCGACGATGCGTGGGCGGACGCTGTCTCCCGACTCGAGCGGATGACCACCGAGCTCGCCCAGCCAGCGCCGTCGACCACCTCCACGTACGACCCGGACGCGGTGCCGACCTTCGACGCGCGTACCGCACGGCCGGACTTTCTCGCCGCGGTGGAGCAGGCGCAGGAGGAGATCCGAGCTGGTGAGGCATTCCAGGTCGTCGTCAGCCAGCGCTTCGACATGCAGACGTCGGCGAGCGCGCTCGACATCTACCGCGTACTGCGGGTGACCAACCCCAGTCCGTACATGTACGTGCTGCGCTTCGACGGCTACGACGTCGTCGGTTCCAGTCCGGAGGCACTGGTCAAGGTGACGGGCAACCACGCCATGACCCGTCCAATCGCCGGGACGCGCTGGCGCGGAGAGACGCCCGAGGAGGACCAGCTGCTGGCCGAGGAGCTGCTGGCCGACGCGAAGGAGCGCGCCGAGCACATCATGCTCGTCGACCTTGGTCGCAACGATCTTGGGCGGGTGTGCGAGCCGGGCAGCGTCGAGGTCGTCGACTTCATGACCGTCCGTCGATACAGCCATGTAATGCACATCGAGTCGACGGTGACGGGACGGCTGCGTCCAGGCCGGGTCGCGTTCGACGTGCTCACGGCATGCTTTCCCGCCGGCACGCTGTCCGGGGCACCGAAGCCGCGCGCCATGGAGATCATCGAGGAGCTCGAGCCGACTCGGCGCGGGTTGTACGGCGGGATCGTGGGCTACCTCGACCTCGCTGGCGACCTCGATGCCGCGATCGCGATCCGGACGGCGCTGCTGCGCAACGGGGTGGCGCACGTCCAGGCCGGCGGCGGCATCGTCGCCGATTCCGACCCGGCCGCCGAGGACACCGAGTCGCGCAACAAGGCCGCGGCGGTGCTGCGGGCGGTGGCGATTGCGCAATCGGTACGCCCCGCCCGCTGACCCTGACCGTACGTGGCTCGAACACGATCCTGACAGGTGTCTGCGGGTCGACGCCGTACCGTGACCTCCGTGTCGTCCCCGACAGATCCCTCGGGCAACGGCTCGAGCAGGGGACTTGTCCTGGTCGTCGAGGACGAGCGACCAATCGCCGACCTGCTGCGTCTCTACCTGTCCCGTGATGGGTTCGGCGTGCAGATCGAGACCGACGGCCGCAGTGGACTGGCCGCTGCACGGTCGCTGCACCCGGTAGCGATCGTGCTTGACGTGGGGCTGCCCGGCATGGACGGCACCGAGGTGTGCCGGCGGCTGCGCGCCGCCGGCGATTGGACGCCGGTGCTGTTCGTCACCGCCCGCGACGACGAGATCGATCGGGTGCTCGGCCTCGAGCTCGGCGCCGACGACTACATCACCAAGCCGTTCAGTCCGCGGGAGATCGTCGCCCGCGTCCGATCGGTCTTGCGGCGCGCGAGCGGGACCGTGCCGACCGATCAGCCGCTGTCCGTAGGCGCCGTTGTGCTCGACCCGGCCCGGCGACGGGTGATGGCAGACGGGGCCGAGGTGCGGTTGACCACGACCGAGTTCGACCTTCTCGCGCACCTGCTGCGCCGCCCCGGGCGGGTGTATCCCCGCGAGCAGCTGCTCTCCGAGGTGTGGGGGTACGCCGCTGCGGCGGGTACGCGCACGGTCGACGTCCACATCGCGCAGTTGCGGTCCAAGCTCGGCGCAGCCAGCCCGATCCGTACCGTGCGCGGGGTGGGGTATGCCGCAGAAGAGACAGGCCGCGGAGTCGGGGAGTGACCGGTGACTCGCCGCGCCGCTGGTCGCTGGCCGTTCAGACGGCGGTCGTCACAACCACGGTGGCTGTGGTCGCCGTCGTCATCACCGGCGTCGTCTCGCTCGGCCTGGTGCGGGACGCAACAGAGGAGCAGGCGCGCCGCACTCTGGGCGATCAGGCCGATCTGGTCGCGGCCACCCTCGACCGACGGCAGGAGCTGATCGAGCGCGCCGCGCGTCGGGTACCCCCGCAGCTGCTCACTCTGCTCAACGCGCAGGAGATCGGCCTACAGCTGGTCGCGCCCGAGGCCGCCGGGGCCGCCGGCCTCAGCAGTGACGAGGTGGCGTCGCTCGCGATGGGCAACCCCGTCTCGTCGCGGGTGACGACCGGCAGCGTCGACACATTCGTCGAGGCGCGGCGGGCGGAAGCTGGTCAGGCCGTCGTCCTCACCCAGCCAGCCGCAGCCGCCCGCCAGTTGTCAGCGGAGGGTCGGCGCCGGCTGTTCTCCGCACTCGTCATCGGCCTGGTGGTTGCGGTCATCGCGGGCGTTGTGCTGTCCCGCCTCGTGGCCCGGCCGCTGATCCGCGCCGCCGCGGCGGCGCATCGGCTATCGACGGGTGCCCGCGACGTGCGGCTCGACCCCGAAGGGCCGCGCGAAGTCGCCGAGGTGGCGACGGCGTTGAATGCGCTGGCCGCGGCGCTGGCGACGAGCGAGGGGCGGCAGCGCGAGTTCTTACTGTCGGTCTCGCACGAGCTGCGAACGCCGCTGACTGCCATCTCGGGCTACGCCGAAGCGCTGTCCGACGGTGTCGTACCGCCCGCCGACGTCGGGCGGACCGGAGAGATCGTTCGCGAGGAGGCGCGCCGGCTCGAGCGGCTCGTCTCGGATCTGCTCGACCTGGCGCGGCTCAACGCCAAGGACTTTCGCATCGACCTGGCCGACGTCGACCTAGGCGACCTCCTCCGCGGCGCCGGGCAGGTGTGGGCGGACCGCTGCCGGCCGCACGGCATCCACCTGCGGGTCGAGCCGCCAGCAGGCCCGCTGATCGCGCACACCGACGCGACCCGGGTGCGACAGATCCTCGACGGGCTGGCTGAGAACGCGCTGCGAGTCACCCCCGAAGGCCGCCCGATCGTGCTCGCCGCGCGCGTCGACCCGGCCGACACCCGGTTCGCCATCCTCGGGGTCAGGGACGGCGGTCCGGGGCTGACCGTGGACGACGTTCAGGTGGCGTTCGAACGGTCGGCGCTGTACGAGCGCTACCGGGGTGTGCGCCGCGTGGGGACCGGTCTAGGGCTGGCTCTGGTTGCCGGGCTGGCCGGGCGACTGGGCGGGAGTGCCAGCGCCGGGACGTCGCCCGAGGGCGGCGCCCAGTTCACCATTCGGCTGCCGCGAGAGACGGTCACCGAGCCGATCGGCTGGCCGATGCCGGACGGCGCGGCGAACGCCGCCGTGCGCGCCATACCGTAGCCAGCGTGGTGACGCTGCACGAGCGAGCGAGCCGCATGCGCGCGCCACTGGTTACCGCCGGACTGGCGCTCGCAGCCGTTGTCATGCTGGCCGTCGTCGACCCGCACCAGCCCGGGCGGTATCCGCCATGTCCCTGGCACGCCCTCACAGGGCTCTGGTGCCCGGCGTGTGGGGGCTTGCGCGCGACCCACGACCTGGCGACCGGCGACCCGGTCGCGGCGGTTGCCAGCAATGCCCTCGTGGTCGCGCTGGTGCCGTTGGTGGGCGTGCTGTGGTGGCGCTGGTTGCGGCAGCGATGGCGTGGTGAGTCCACCGCTCCACCGACGCTGTCCGTACGCGCCACGGTCGTCCTGGTCGTCGTCGCCGCGGGCTTCACGATCGCGCGCAACCTCCCCGCCGGCGCCGCATTGGCTCCCTGAACGCTTCAGCCCCGAGGCCCATCCACCCGATGGGCGTTCAGGCACGACGGCTACCATCGTCGCCGTACTGCGGCCCGCAGCGACGCCGAGTCGGAGGGGAGGATCGCGTGAGCGTGCTCGACGAGATCCTGATCGGCGTTCGCGCCGACCTCGCCGAGCGTCAATCCCGCGTCTCCATCGACGATCTCAAGGAGCGCGCCGCACGCAGCAGGGATGCTCACGACGGCGTTGCCGCGCTCCGGCAGGAGGACGGGATCTCCGTCATCGCCGAGGTGAAGCGCAGCAGCCCGTCCAAGGGCGCGCTGGCATCGATCACGGATCCGGCGTCGCTCGCGCGCGATTACGAGAACGGCGGGGCGAGCGTCATCAGCGTCCTCACCGAGCGCCGCCGGTTCGGCGGTTCCCTCGCTGACCTCGACCTCGTCCGCGGCGCTGTGGACGTCCCAGTGCTGCGCAAGGACTTCATCCTGTCGTCGTACCAGCTGTGGGAGGCCCGCGCTCACGGCGCCGACATGGTGCTGCTCCTCGTGGTTGCGCTGGACCAGAATGCGCTGGTGTCCCTCGTCGAGCGCGCCCACTCCATCGGGCTCACTGCCCTCGTCGAGTGCCATACCGCGGAGGAGGTCGAGCGTGCCGTCGACGCCGGAGCGCGGGTCATCGGCGTCAACGCCCGCGACCTGCGCACCCTCGAGGTCGACCGCACTGCGTTCGCGACGCTTGCACCGGCGATTCCCGACCCGATCGTCCGCGTCGCCGAGTCGGGGGTGCGTGGTCCGCACGACCTGATCGCGTACGCCAACGCCGGCGCCGACGCCGTCCTCGTGGGCGAGAGCCTGGTGACCGGCCGCGACCCGCGCAGCGCCGTTGCCGACCTGGTGGCAGCGGGGGCACATCCGGCGCTTCGGCACGGTCGAGGCGCCCAGCGGTGATCGCGCCGAGCGCGGTAACAGTTCCCGACTCATCCGGGCACTTCGGTCCGTACGGTGGACGCTTCGTTCCTGAAGCCCTCATCGCCGCGCTCGATGAGCTGACTCAGGCCTACGACGCCGCCCGCGCCGATCCCGCGTTCGGTGCCGAACTGAGCCGACTGCAGACGACCTACACCGGTCGGCCGAGTCCGCTGACCGACGCGCAGCGCTTCGGCGCCGAGGCGGCCGGCGGGGCGCGCATTTTGCTCAAGCGCGAGGATCTCAACCACACCGGATCGCACAAGATCAACAACGTGCTCGGTCAGGCGCTGCTGACCCGGCGCATGGGCAAGCCACGGGTGATTGCTGAAACCGGAGCCGGGCAGCACGGCGTCGCTACCGCAACGGCCTGTGCGCTGCTCGACCTCGACTGCGTCGTCTACATGGGCGAGGAGGACACCCGCCGGCAGGCGCTCAACGTGACGCGGATGCAGCTGCTCGGTGCCGAGGTCGTGCCCGTCCGTACCGGAAGCCGAACCCTCAAGGACGCGATCAACGAGGCGATGCGCGACTGGGTGACCAACGTCGACACCACGCACTACCTGCTCGGGACCGTGGCCGGCCCACACCCGTTTCCCGCCATGGTGCGCGACTTCCATCGCATCATCGGCGACGAGGCCCGCCAGCAGGTGCTTGACCTGACGGGGCGGCTCCCCGACGCGGTCGCGGCATGCGTCGGCGGCGGCTCGAACGCCATCGGCATTTTCACCGCTTTCCTCGACGACCTCGCGGTACAACTGCACGGGTTCGAAGCCGGTGGCTCCGGCGTGGCCGCGGGACTGCATGCCGCGACCATCGTGGCCGGCGCCCCCGGTGTGCTCCACGGCGCGCGCTCCTACTTGCTGCAGGACGAGGACGGGCAGACGCTCGAGACCCACTCCATCTCCGCCGGCCTCGACTACCCGGGGGTCGGGCCCGAGCACGCTTGGCTGCACGATCGGGGTCGGGCGTCTTACGCCGCGGTGACCGATGCCGAGGCGATGGAGGCGTTCCGACTGCTGTGTCGAACCGAGGGAATCCTCCCGGCGATCGAGTCGGCGCACGCTCTTGCCGGGGCGCGCCAGCTCGGTCGCGAGCTGGGGCCCGACGGCATCGTGCTCGTCAACCTCTCCGGTCGCGGCGACAAGGACGTCGACACCGCCGCTCGCTGGTTCGGTCTGGCGACTGATTCGTGAGCACGTCGCTAACCATGCGCTCTCGTGTTGGCGCGTCCTTCGTGACGGCGCGCGAGCAGGGGCGGGCCGCGCTCATCGGCTACCTCCCCGCCGGGTTTCCTTCCGTCGACGGCAGCATCGCCATCATGCAAGCAATGGTTGCCGGCGGGGTCGACGCCATTGAGATCGGCTTCCCCTACAGCGATCCGGTGATGGATGGGCCGACGATTCAGCAGGCCAGCGAGATCGCCCTCAGCGGCGGCACGCGCACAGCTGACGTGCTGCGCACAGTCGAGGCGGTGGCGCAGACCGGCGTACCAGTCCTCGTCATGACCTACTGGAACCCAATCGAGCATTTCGGAGTCGATCGCTTCGCGGCTTCGCTCGCGGCGGCGGGTGGTGCCGGGCTCATCACACCCGACTTGATCCCAGAGGAAGCGCAGCAGTGGCTCGACGCGAGCGACGCGCACGAGCTCGATCGGGTGTTTCTCGTATCCCCAAGCTCCACAGATGTACGGATCCGCGCGGCCGCCACGGCGTCGCGCGGGTTCCTGTACGCGACGTCGGTCATGGGCGTGACGGGAGTGCGAACACAGACCAGTACGCAGGCACCGGAGCTGGTCGCCCGGGCTCGCACGCTTACCGCTGTGCCGATCGGGGTGGGCCTTGGCGTGTCCGACGGTCGGCAGGCCGCGGAGGTCGCAGGCTTCGCCGACGCCGTGATCGTGGGCTCCGCGTTCGTCCGCTGCGTGCTCGATGCACCCGATGAGCGAGGTGCCTCCGATGGTGTGGCCGCCCTCGCCGCCGACCTTGCTGGAGGAGTACGCCGACCGCACCGCCCGTGACCAGGGAACCCGCCGTACCGTCGAGGGGTTGTCCCATCGACGGTCTTAGTTCGTAAGGAGTGCCGAGATGCTGTCGTGGATCGGCACTCTCGCGCGCCTCGCTCTTGGCGGCGTGTTCCTCGTCGCTGGTGCGCTGAAGGTGGGTGACCCCGACGCATCGGTGCGGGCCGTCCAGGCCTACCGGCTCCTCCCCACCGACGTGGCCGAGATCGTGGGCTATGTCCTGCCCGCGGTGGAGATCGGTCTCGGCCTCCTGCTCCTGCTGGGCCTGATGACCCGAGCCGCGGCCGTGGTGGCGCTCGTCCTGCTCGTGGCCTTCGTGATTGGTGTCTCCTCGGCCTGGGCACGCGGATTGTCGATCGATTGCGGCTGCTTCGGCGGCGGGGGTGAGGTCGCGCCGGGCGCGACGCGCTACGTCGAGGAGCTCGTCCGCGACGCCGGGCTGATCATTGCGGCGGTGTTCCTCATCTTCAGGCCGCAGACCCGGTTCGCGCTGGACCGATCCGGCGATCGCCGCGAGGTGCCGACACCCGAGGAGGTCGCCGCGTGAGCGCCCCCAGCGGTCGTCGTGAGACCAAGCGGGAGAAGACGGAGCGCATGCTCGCGCAGCGCGCCGCCGACCAGGCCGCGCAGCGCCGGCGCGAGCGCATGATCCGCGTGGGCGCCGCGGTAGCGGTGGTGCTGGTCGTTCTCGGGGTCGTGCTGTTCATGGCGACGCGCGGAGGCGACGAGGCGCCCGATGATGCGGCGCTGCCCACGGGTGTCGACACCGCAGGCGGCGGGGTGCCCGTCGGCACGGCCGAAGCACCGGTCCTCGAGCTGTACGAGGACTTCCAGTGCCCGATCTGCAAGACGTTCGAGGACGCGTTCGGCAGCACCCTGGCCGATCTGGTCTCGGCTGGCACCGCGCGCATCGTGTACTACCCGCTGTCGTTCCTCGACCGGCAGCTCGGCAACGACAGCTCGCTGCGCGCCGCCAACGCCGCCGGGTGCGCCCAGGACGCCGGCGCCTTCGCCGCGTACCACGACACCGTCTTCGCGAACCAGCCTGAGCGCGAGGGGGACGGCTACACCGAGGAGGAGCTGCTGCAGTTCGGTCGGGATGCCGGGATCGAGGGGGACGCCTATGCAACATTTGAGACCTGCGTGCAGGACCGCACGTACGAGGGCTGGGTGCAGCAGGTCCAGCAGGGTGCGAACGACCGGCCGGTGACGGGCACCCCCACGCTGTTCCTGGACGGTGAGCTCGTTGATACCAGCGAGCTGATCACCGGCGAGTCGTTCGACCCGGAGAAGTTGCGCGCGCGGGTCGAGGCGGCGTCATGATCGATCTCGCGTACATCCCGAGCCCGTCACGCGGGGAATGGTTCCTCGGTCCGATCCCGATCCGCGGGTACGCCTTCGCGATCATCCTCGGCGTCATCGCAGCGATCTGGATCGCTGAGCGACGTTGGGTCGCTCGCGGCGGTCGCGCAGGGACGGCCGGCGACATAGCGCTGTGGGCGGTGCCCTTCGGGCTAATCGGTGGCCGCCTCTATCACGTCCTGACCGACTGGCAGCTGTACTTCGGCGACGGTAGGGATCCTTGGCGCGCGCTGCAGATCTGGCAGGGCGGTCTCGGCGTGTGGGGGGCGATCTCGCTTGGAGCGGTCGGCGCCTGGATCGGCTGCCGTCGCGCGGGCATCCGGTTGCCCCCGTTCGCCGACGCCGCGGCTCCCGGCATCGCGGTCGCGCAGGCGATCGGACGGTTCGGTAACTGGTTCAACCAGGAGCTCTACGGCCGACCGACCGACTTGCCCTGGGGTCTACGCATCGACGAGAACCATCGGCTGCCCGGGTACGAGGACATCGCGACGTACCACCCGACGTTCCTGTACGAGGCGCTGTGGTGCCTCGGCGTCGCGGCCCTGATTGTTTGGGCTGACCGTCGCTTCCAGCTCGGGCATGGCCGAGCCTTTGCGCTGTACGTCGCCGGCTACACCGCCGGCCGCGGCTGGATCGAGTACCTGCGCATCGACCCCGCGCACGAGATCCTCGGCCTGCGACTCAACGACTGGACCAGCCTGCTGCTGTTCGTCGGCGCGGTCGCGTACATCGTCATCTCGGCGCGACTACGTCCCGGCCGCGAGGAGGTCGTCGACCCCCGCATGGACGCACAGCTGGAGCGCGCACCGCAGTCGTGAAGATTGTCGTGACGATCGTGGTCAAGCGTGCCGTGAAGATCGTCGTGAAGCATCGGCACGCTTCTGCGCGGGAGAGCGCTCACGACGATCGACACGACCACTGAGCGTTGCACGGCGATCTTCACGACTGACATCGTCGCGTGCTCTGGGGCAACCGTGTAGATCGTCGTGAAGGATCGGCACGCTTCTGCGCGGGAGAGCGCTCACGGCGATCTTCACGATCACCGAGCGTTGCACGACGATCTTCACGACGACGTCGACGGCACCGCCAACGCTGCACCCGAACGCGGCTGAGGGCAGCCTTGCCTTCGATGCGCAGCATTACCGTGCGTCCTAGGGTCGCCGGGATGAGCGAGCCGTCGCAGCGCAAGGTCGACGCCCCGCGAGCCGAAATCCATCACCGCCACCGTGACGTCACCGGCGGGTGGCTACGTCCCGCGGTCTTCGGCGCGATGGACGGCCTGGTGTCGAACCTCGGACTGATCGCCGGTGTCGCCGGCGGGCGGGCGTCGCCGTCGACGATCGCCCTCGCCGGTCTCGCGGGGCTGGTCGCCGGGTCCTTCTCGATGGCCGCCGGGGAGTACGTCTCGGTGGCTTCGCAGTCCGAGCTCGCGTTGGCCGAGATCGAGGTCGAGCGGCGCGAGCTGCGTCGCGCGCCAGAGGCGGAGCAGGCCGAGCTCGCGCAGCTCTACGTGTCCCGCGGGATCGACCCCCAGCTCGCCGCTCAGGTTGCCGCGCAGCTGTCGAGCGACCCGGAGCGCGCACTCGAAGTTCACGTCCGCGAGGAGCTCGGCGTAGGCCTGAACGACCTACCCTCGCCACTGCTCGCGGCCGCGTCGTCGTTCGCGTCGTTCGCCGTTGGTGCCTTGGTGCCGCTGCTGCCGTACCTGCTCGGCGTCACCACGCTGTGGCCGGCGCTGGTGCTCGCGCTGCTCGGGCTGTTCGTCGCCGGTGCCGTGGTGGCTCGGGTGACCGCGCGATCGTGGTGGTTCAGCGGTCTGCGACAGCTGTTGCTCGGCGCCGCGGCGGCCGCTGTGACATACCTCATCGGGACACTGGTCAACGTCGGCTTGACCTGAGCAAATCACCTGTCCTGCGGTAACCTGCCGGTAATCCCAGCGGGCCGATGTCGTCCCGGAAGCAACCCACCGAGACGACGGGACGATCGTGGTGTCTTCTGGACTGCCCCCGCCCCAGGGCCTCTACGACCCGGTCAACGAGCACGACGCCTGTGGCGTCGCGCTCGTTGCCACGCTGACGCGCACGCCCACGCACGAAATCGTCGAGCAGGCGCTAGCCGCGCTGCGCAATCTCGAGCACCGAGGCGCGACCGGAAGCGAGTCCGACACCGGCGACGGCGCGGGTCTGATGACGCAGGTGCCGGACGAGTTCCTCCGTGCGGTCGTCCCCTTCGCCCTGCCTCCCGCCGGGTCGTACGCCGTCGGCACGGCATTCCTCCCCATCGACGACGAGGCAGCCGCTGAAGCGACCGAGGCCGTCTCGCGGATCGCCGGTGAGGAAGACCTCCACGTCCTCGGCTGGCGGGACGTACCGGTCGTTGCCGACCTTGTCGGCGCAGGTGCCCGAGCGGTGATGCCGCAGTTTCGCCAGGTCTTCCTGGCGTCGGTTGACCCCGACGTTCGCGACATCGACCTGGATCGCCGCGCGTTCTGCCTTCGCAAGCGCGTCGAGCGCGACGCCGACGTCTACTTCCCGAGCCTGTCGTCGCGAACGCTCGTCTACAAGGGCATGTTGACGGCGCCGCAATTGCAGTCGTTCTTCCCCGATCTCGAGGATCCCCGCTTCAGCAGCGCCCTCGCTCTGGTGCACTCACGCTTCTCGACGAACACGTTCCCCTCGTGGCCGCTGGCGCATCCGTTTCGCTTCATGGCGCACAACGGCGAGATCAACACCATCAAGGGCAACCGCAACTGGATGCGAGCGCGCGAGAGCCAGCTGCGCAGTGACGTCATCGAGGGCGACCTCGACCGACTATTTCCGATCTGTACGCCGGGCTGGAGCGACTCGGCGTCATTCGACGAGGTGCTCGAGCTGTTGCACCTCGGCGGTCGGTCGCTGCCGCACGCGGTGCTGATGATGATCCCGGAGGCGTGGGAAAACCACAGCGAGATGTCAGCTGCCGTACGAGCGTTCTATCGCTTCCATTCCACGCTGATGGAGCCCTGGGACGGCCCGGCCTCGGTGACGTTCAGCGATGGCACCGTGATCGGAGCCGTTCTCGACCGCAACGGGTTGCGCCCCGGACGTTACTGGGTGACCGACGACGGACTGGTCGTGCTCGCCAGCGAGGTCGGCGTCCTCGACATCGATCCGGCCCGGGTCGTCCGCAAGGGTCGGTTGCGTCCCGGCCGCATGTTCCTCGTCGATACCGCGGCTGGGCGCATCATCGAGGATTCCGAGCTCAAGGAGACCCTCGCTGAAGAGCAGCCGTACGACGACTGGCTGCACGCCGGTATGCAGGCTCTCGAGGACCTTCCCGACCGCGAGCACTACACGCACTCGCACCAGTCAACGCTGCTGCGCCAGCAGATCTTCGGCTACACCGAGGAAGAGCTGCGCATGCTGCTCACACCAATGGCGCTCGGCGGTCTGGAGCCGCTGGGCTCTATGGGCACCGACACGCCCGTCGCTGTGCTGTCGACCAGGCCGAGATTGCTGTTCGACTACTTCACGCAGCTCTTCGCGCAGGTGACGAACCCACCGATCGACGCGATCCGCGAGGAACTGGTGACGTCGGTTGGCAGCAGCATCGGCCCTGAGCACAACCTGCTCGAGGCAGCACCGGCGTCATGCCGCCACATCGCGCTGCCGTTCCCCGTCATCGACAACGACGAGCTCGCAAAAATCATCGGCATCAACGACGACGGCGATCTACCCGGCGTCGCATCTGTCACGGTGAGCGGCCTGTACCGCGTAGGTGGCGGTGCCACGGCGCTCAAGGAACGACTCGACAGCATCTGCAGGCAGGTGAGTGAGGCGATCGAGGACGGCGCGCGCATCATCGTGCTATCGGACCGACATGCAGACGCCGAGCACGCACCGATCCCGTCACTCCTGCTGACCGCGGCCGTGCACCATCACCTGATCCGCGAGAAGACCCGCACCATGGCCTCGCTCATCGTCGAAGCCGGTGATGTGCGCGAAGTGCACCACGTCGCGTTGCTCATTGGGTACGGCGCGGCCGCGGTGAACCCCTACCTCGCGATGCGCACCGTCGAGGATCTCGTGCTGGCGGGCGGAAACCAGCAGTTGCGCGACCTGGGCATGCCGGCGGCGACACGCAACCTGGTCAAGGCGCTCGGCAAGGGCGTTCTCAAGGTGATGTCGAAGATGGGAATCTCTACCGTCGCCTCGTACACCGGCGCTCAGGTCTTCGAGGCACTCGGCCTGTCGCGAGATCTCGTCGCCACCTACTTCACGGGAACCGCCTCGCGGCTGGGCGGAGTCGGGCTCGACGTGCTTGCTGCGGAAGTGGCGGAGCGCCACGCCCGCGCGTACCCACCGGTCACGGCCCCGCCCGAGCAGCGTTCACTCGACATGGGTGGCGAGTACCAGTGGCGTCGCGACGGCGAGATCCACCTGTTCGACCCGGAGACGGTGTTTCGCCTGCAGCACTCGACCAGATCCGGTCGATACGACCTGTTCCGCGACTACACCCGCCGCGTGGACGAGCAATCGGAGCGCCTGCTCACGCTGCGCGGGCTGTTCCGCTTGATCGACGGCGCGCGTGAACCGATCGACATCGACGAGGTCGAGCCGGTGTCCGACATCGTCCGCCGCTTCTCCACCGGTGCCATGTCCTACGGCTCCATCTCCATCGAGGCGCACGAGACACTCGCCATCGCGATGAACCGCCTCGGCGGCAAGTCCAACACCGGCGAGGGCGGCGAGGAGCCCGAGCGGTTGCGCGATCCCGCGCGCCGGTCGGCCGTGAAGCAGGTCGCCAGCGGTCGGTTCGGCGTCACCAGCGAATACCTCGTGTACGCCGACGACATCCAGATCAAGATGGCGCAGGGCGCCAAGCCGGGGGAGGGCGGCCAACTTCCTGGGAACAAGGTTTACCCGTGGATCGCTCGAACGCGGTTCTCGACGCCGGGCGTCGGCCTGATCTCGCCGCCACCTCACCATGACATCTACTCGATCGAGGACCTCGCGCAGCTCATCCACGACCTCAAGAACGCCAACCCCGACGCACGCGTGCACGTGAAGCTGGTATCGGAGGTCGGCGTCGGCACCGTCGCCGCGGGGGTGAGCAAGGCGCACGCCGACGTCGTGCTGGTGTCCGGACACGACGGTGGGACCGGTGCATCACCGCTGACATCCCTGAAGCACGCAGGCATGCCGTGGGAGCTCGGGCTGGCCGAAACGCAGCAGACGCTGCTGCTCAATGGCTTGCGCGATCGCATCGTGGTGCAAGTCGACGGCCAGATGAAGACCGGGCGTGACGTCGTCATCGCGGCGCTGCTCGGCGCCGAGGAGTTCGGCTTCGCCACGGCCCCACTCGTCGTCAGCGGCTGCATCATGATGCGGGTCTGCCACCTCGACACCTGCCCGGTCGGCATCGCCACGCAGAATCCCGAGCTGCGTAAGCGGTACACCGGCAAACCCGAGTTCGTCGAGAACTTCTTCGAGTTCATCGCCCAGGAGGTACGGGAGATCCTTGCTGCGCTGGGATTCCGCAGCATCGACGAGGCCATCGGTCATACCGAAGTGCTGGACGTCGCTGCAGCGATCGACCATTGGAAGGCCAACGGTCTCGATCTCAGTCCGATCCTGCACGCCCTCGAGCTACCCGACGGTGCTGCACGCCATCGAACCGTAAGCCAGGAACACGGCCTCCAGCACGCGCTCGACCACACTCTCATGCAGCTTGCCGAAGGCTCGATCGCGTACGGCGATCGGGTGCGTCTCGAGCTGCCAGTGCGCAACGTCAACCGTGCTGTCGGCACCATGCTCGGCAACGCTGTCACGAAGCGGTGGAACGGTGACGGGCTGCCGGACGGCACCATTGACGTGACGTTCACCGGGTCAGCAGGGCAGTCGTTTGCAGCGTTCCTTCCTCGGGGCATAACGCTGCGTCTGCTCGGCGATGCGAATGACTACGTCGGCAAGGGCCTGTCGGGCGGCGTTGTCGTCGTGCGCCCGCATCCCGATGCCCCGTTCGCGGCTGAGGAACACGTCGTCGCGGGCAACGTCATCCTGTACGGCGCGACCTCGGGAGAGGCGTACATCCGCGGGTTCGTGGGGGAGCGATTCTGCGTGCGCAACTCCGGTGCGACAGCAGTCGTGGAAGGCGTCGGCGACCATGGCTGCGAGTACATGACCGGCGGTGTCGCCGTCATCCTCGGTCCGACCGGACGCAACTTCGCCGCCGGCATGTCCGGCGGTGTGGCGTACGTCCTGGATCTCAAGGAGCAGCGCGTCAACGGCGCCATGGTCGATCTTGACCCGCTCGACGATGCTGACCGCGAACGGCTTCGGTACCTCGTGTCGCAGCATCGGACGGTCACGGCGTCGGCGGTAGCAGAACGGCTGCTCCTCGACTGGGACATCGCTGTGGATCGCTTCACCAAGGTGATGCCCAGGGACTACAAGCGCGTGCTGGCCGCACGCCTCGAAGCAGAGCGACAGGGGATGTCCGAGGAGGACGCGGTCCTCTACACCATGGCGGCGTCGCGTGGCTGACCCTCGCGGCTTCCTCACGACGCCGCGCGAAACCGCATCCCGCCGACCGGTCGAGGTGCGTATCCGCGACTTTGACGAGGTGTACGAGCAGCCGGACACCGAACTTGCTCGACGGCAGGCGGGGCGCTGCATGGACTGCGGCGTGCCCTTCTGCCACGGTGGCTGCCCGCTCGGGAACCTCATCCCCGACTGGAACGACGTCGTCTGGCGCGACGACTGGAAAACCGCAAGCGAGCGGCTCCACGCAACGAACAACTTCCCCGAGTTCACCGGTCGCATGTGCCCTGCACCGTGCGAGCAGGCATGTGTGCTCGGCATCAATGCCGATCCAGTCAGCATCAAGGTGGTCGAGCAGGCCATCGCCGACCGCGCATTTGCCGAGGGGTGGATTACGCCGCAGCTCCCGGAGACGCGATCCGATCTCCGCATCGCCGTCGTGGGTTCGGGCCCGGGCGGTCTCGCCGCTGCACAACAGCTCACCCGGGTCGGGCACGACGTCACCGTGTTCGAGCGATCGGACCGCATCGGTGGCCTCGTGCGGTACGGCATTCCCGATTTCAAGATGGACAAGGCGCTGCTGGACCGGCGACTCGAGCAGATGGCTGCCGAGGGGACTGTCTTTCGGACGGGTGTCGACGTCGGCGTTGACATCAGTGTCGAGGAGCTGCGGTCGACGTACGACGCCATCGTCCTCGCGACCGGTGCGCTGGCGCATCGCGACGTGCCCGTACCCGGTCGGGATCTCGACGGCGTCCACTATGCGATGCACTATCTCGAGCTGGCCAACAGAGTGCAGGCCGGCGACCTCGACGAGACGCCCGTCTCCGCAGCCGGAAAGCACGTCGTCATCATCGGTGGCGGCGACACGGGCGCCGACTGCTACGGCACGGCGTTGCGACAGGGCGCGACATCGGTCACTCAGCTGCAGATCCATCCGCAGCCGCCGTCGCAGCGGACGGCGGAGCAGCCCTGGCCGACGATCCCGCTGCTGTTCACCGTGGCTGCGGTACACGAGGAGGGCGGCGAACGCGTCTATGCCGTCAACACCGAGGAGTTCGTCGACGACGGCAACGGCGCCGTACGGGCACTGCGCCTGAGCGAAGGCCGGCGCGTCGACGGGACGTGGCAACACGTCGAAGATTCCGAGCGAGAGCTGCCCTGCGACCTGGCGCTGCTCGCGATCGGCTTCAGCGGACCGGAGCGGGGCTCCCTGCTCGACGGCCTGGGGGTGACGTACACGCCTCGTGGCGCCATCCGTCGCGATGCCCACTATCGGGCACTTCTCGACGGCGACGACGAGGACGTTGCACCGGTGTTCGTGGCCGGCGACGCAGGGCGCGGCGCGTCACTGATCGTCTGGGCCATCGCGGAGGGACGCGCGGCTGCCGCATCGGTCGATGCGTGGTTGCGGGGCAGGACGGCGCTGCCGCGCCCGCTGGACGCGACCGCAGCCGCTTTGCGCCTGTAGAGGGTGCGTCAACAGGGACTGCCGGGCGGTCCTGCTCCGGCATCCCGCGGGGCGGCGTTGTCGTCGTCGCCCATAGCTCCGCTATGGCCTCCTCCTCCGCCTTGCCCGCCGGGCGCCGGGCCCCGACCGCTGATCCGGCGCCCCTGCTGACGCACCCTCTAGTCTCTGACTCATGCGTCGCGCCAAGATCGTCTGCACGCTCGGCCCCGCGACCTCCAGCCCCGAACAGGTACGCGCCCTGGTCGATGCCGGCATGGACGTTGCCCGACTCAACCTCAGTCACGGCGACCATGCCGTGCACGAGGAAACCTTGGCTCTCATCCGCCAGGCGGCCACCGACTCGGGTCGCGGCGTCGGCGTCCTTGCCGACCTGCAGGGCCCGAAGATCCGGCTCGGTCGGTTCGCCACCGGGCCGGTCCAGCTCGAGCGGGATCGTTCGTTCGTCATCACCACCGAAGACGTGCCTGGCGACGAAAACTCGTGCTCCACGACGTACGGCGGATTGGCCGAGGACGTCGAGATCGGCGATCGGATCCTCGTCGACGACGGTCGGGTGTCGCTGGACGTCACCACCGTCGACGGGCCGCGGGTAACGACGCGGGTCGTCGAGGGCGGGATGGTCTCCGACAACAAGGGGATCAACCTGCCTGGCACCGAGGTCAGTGTGCCCGCCCTGTCGGAGAAGGACATGGCAGACCTCCGGTGGGCGCTGCGGCACGGTGTCGACATGATCGCGCTGTCGTTCGTTCGGCGAGCAACCGATGCCGACCTGGTACGCGCGATCATGGACGAGGAGGACGTGCACGTGCCCGTCCTTGCCAAGATCGAGAAGCCGCAGGCGGTCGAGCGACTGCAGGAGATCATCACTGCGTTCGACGGCATCATGGTCGCGCGCGGCGACCTGGGCGTAGAGCTGCCGCTCGAGCAGGTGCCGATCGTGCAAAAGCGAGCGGTCGCGATCGCGCGTCGGTCGGCGAAGCCGGTCATCGTGGCTACGCAGATGCTCGACTCGATGATCAGTGCGTCCCGGCCCACGCGAGCGGAAACGTCAGACGTCGCGAATGCGGTCCTCGACGGAGCCGACGCGCTGATGCTGAGCGGTGAGACGAGTGTCGGGAAGTACCCGATCGAGACCGTCCGCACGATGGCGAGCATCATCAACAACACCGAGGAGGAGGCGCTCGACGCGATCGCCCCGATGCTGTCGCCCCCACGCAGCCAGAGCGGGTCGATCACGCGCGCTGCTGCGGAGGTCGGCGCAGTCGTCAACGCGGTGTACCTTGTGGCGTTCACGACGAGCGGCGGTTCTGCCCGGCGCATGTCCCGGTTGCGGTCGCGAATCCCCCTCTTGGCGTTCACGCCCGAGGAGAAGGTCCGCAACCAGCTCGCGCTGTCGTGGGGAGTCGAGACCTTCCTCGTGCCGTTCGTCGTCCACACCGATGAAATGGTCGAGCAGGTGGAGAAGTCCCTGATCGATGCCGGCCGAGGCAAGGTCGGCGACCTCGTCGTCATCGTCGCCGGCAGCCCGCCCGGCATCACGGGGACGACGAACGCCATGCGTGTGCATCGCATCGGCGACGCCGTCTCTGGAGCAGCGCCCGCGTACCGCACCTGATCCGCTCCCACACTCGAGTTGTCCGAACGTGTGAAGCCAGAGCGTCGCATCGTTCGGACAAGTCGGAGTCGGGGGCGGGGTGCCGGGTGCGGGAGTCGAACCCGCAAGCCCTTGCGGGCAGATGGGTTTGAGCCATCAGCGTTTGCCATTTCGCCAACCCGGCGTGCGGGCCGAGGTTACCGGTTGCCGGCCGCGATTCGGCCGCGCACAACTCAGTACGCTGCTCCACGTGACCGCATCCGAGCAGCCGTCGAAGCCGTCTGCCACCGAGCCAGTGCCCAAGCCGGCTCCGCCGCGCCGCCAACCGGATGCTGCCCCCGCGACCTCGCCGTCAGTCGAGGTGCCACAGCCAACGGATGTCGCCCAGGACGCTGCCGGCAAGCGCCGCGTCGTCGTTGCCGAGGACGAGACGCTGATTCGACTCGACCTCGTCGAGCTTCTCGAGGAAGAGGGCTGGTTAGTTGTCGGCGAAGCGCCGGACGGAAACCGGGCGGTCGAACTCGTGGAGGAGTTGGCTCCCGATCTGGTGATCCTGGACGTGAAAATGCCCGGCATCGATGGCATCTCGGTCGCTGAGCGCATCGCCGAAAAGCGGCTAGCGCCGGTCGTGATCTTGACCGCTTTCTCCCAACGTGAGTTGGTCGAACGCGCGCGCGACGCCGGCGCGATGGCGTACGTCGTGAAGCCGTTCACGAAGGCCGATCTGGTACCGGCCATCGAGATGGCCGTGAGTCGCCACCAAGAGATCACCCAGCTCGAGCTCGAGGTGACCGACCTGCAGGGCCGGCTGGAGACGCGCAAGTTGGTGGACCGTGCCAAAGGGGTGTTGCAGACGACGTACGGCATGAGTGAGCCGGAGGCGTTCCGCTGGATCCAGAAGACGTCGATGGATCGCCGGCTGACGATGCGCGAGGTTGCCCAGGCCATCATCGCGGGCAGCTCCACGCCTGTAACAACCGATGACGGATCGGCTGAGCCGAGGTAACAAGGCGGTATCACCCCGGAGCCGGTGGGTCCCGCTTTCGGATTCACGGGCTACTCTGCCGGTCACCCGCATCATGCGGAGTCGTATCGGGACGTACCCGCAGTCCGCGGGATCATCTGTACCACAAGGAGGACACGTGCGTCAGCGCTCGCTTCTCAAGCTGGGCGTGCCGCTTCTGGCCGGAGCCCTTGCGCTCACGGCGTGCGGCAGCCGCAGCGACGACGAGGGCAGTGACAGCGGCGGCGGTGGCGAGGCCACCAAGGTCGCCAAGATCGGCGTCATCGCCCCCCTCTCCGGTGAGCTGTCGGCTCTGGGCCTCGGCATCCGCAACTCCGTCGACCTGGCGATTCAGCAGGCCAACGAGGACGGTGCCGTCGAGGGCTGGACGTTCGAGCTCGCCGCTGAGGACGACCAGGCCAACCCGGCCACCGGCCAGGCAGCGGCCACCAAGCTCGCCTCCGACCCCGAGGTCATCGGTGTGGTCGGCACTCTGAACTCCAGCGTCGCCCAGACGGTGCAGCCCGTGCTCGACGCCGAGAGTGTGCTCATGGTCTCGCCGGCGAACACCAACCCGTCGCTCACGCAGGGCGAGGACTGGGTCAACACCAAGTCGCGGCTCTACCCGAACTACTACCGCACCGCGACCACCGATGCGGTCCAGGGCCCGTTCGCGGCTGACTACCTCTACACCACCGCGGGCATTCAGAGCGTTGCGATCATTCACGACAAGAAGACTTACGGGCAAGGACTGCAGGCCACCTTCGCCGAGCAGTTCCAGAAGCTGGGCGGCACGGTCCTCGCGACCGAGACGATCAACCCCGGTGACAAGGACTTCGCGGCCGTCATCAGCAAGGTCGCGCCGCTGAGCCCCCAGGCCGTCTACTACGGCGGTGAATACCCGGAGGCGTCGCTGCTGACCGCGCAGATGAAGGCGGCTGGCGTCAACGTCCCCGTCATGGGTGGGGACGGCATCTACTCCGGCGTCTACATCGAGAACGCTGCGGCGGCGGCCGAGGGTGACCTCGCGACGTCCGTGGGTGCCCCGACCGAGGAGCTCGAGTCGGCGCAGAGCTTCGTGACCGACTACGAGGCGGCCGGCTTCAGTGAGCCGTACGAGGCGTACGGCGCCTACTCGTACGATGCCGCTCAGACCATCCTCGAGGCGGCCAAGATCGCGCTCGCCGATGCTGACGAGGTCACCGAGGAGGTCCGCACCGCCATGGTGGAGGCCGCCGCGGAGGTCGAGTTCGAGGGCGTCACCGGCACGGTGTCCTTCGACGAGTACGGCGACACGACCAACAAGACCCTGACCGTCTACAAGGTCGAGGGTGGCAAGTGGGCGCCGGTGGAGACCGGCGAGTTCGAAGAAACCGCTTGATCTAGATCGCCACAAGACGAGGGGCGGGGGCATTATGCCCCCGCCCCTCGTCGTGGTGCGCTAGCTTTCCGCCACCGCACCCGGCCGCCGGGACGTCGTCCCCGGGAGGAACCATGCAGTTCTTGCAGCAGCTCGCCAACGGCCTCGTCCTCGGCGCGCTCTATGGGCTGATCGCGCTCGGCTACACGATGGTCTACGGCATCATTCAGCTGATCAACTTCGCGCACGGCGAAGTGTTCATGATCGGTGCCTTCGGCGCGCTAGCGACGTATACCTGGCTGTTGCCTCAGGACGCCCCCTCCTATGTGTTGCTGCCCCTGATGCTCGTCGGCGGCATCCTGGCCGCGGTCCTCGTGGCAGTCGCGATCGAACGCTTCGCCTATCGACCGCTTCGACACGCGCCCCGATTAGCACCGCTCATCACCGCGATCGGCATCTCGATTTTCTTGCAAGAGGCCGTGCGGCTCTATCTATCCCGGTGCGACCTCGGCTCGACCGTTCCCGCAGCTCATCTCCGGCGAACCGCTGGAGGTCGCAGGGATCCAGGTGTCCCGAACCGCCGCTGCCATCGTGATCGTCGCCGTCATCTGCATGGTGGCGCTGTCCCAGTTTGTCAAACGCAGTCGCACGGGCCGGGCCATGCAGGCAACCTCACAGGATCCCGACACGGCTCGGCTCATGGGCATCAACACCGACCGCATCATCGTCACCGCATTCGTCTTGGGCGCGATCCTCGCGGCCGTAGCGGGAGTTGCACAGGGACTTCGCTTCGGCCAGATCGACTTCCGGATGGGCTTCCTGGCCGGGCTCAAAGCGTTCACTGCGGCGGTGCTCGGCGGCATCGGCAACATCAACGGCGCAGTTCTCGGTGGTTTCGTCATCGGCATCGTGGAGGCCATGGCCACTCAGTACGCGCCCGCTCCATTCTCAGGCGGGGCCTGGAAGGACGTGTGGGTCTTCGTTGTGCTGATCCTCGTCCTCACCCTGCGTCCGCAGGGCATTCTCGGCGAGCGCGTGGCGGACCGGGCATGAGCGGCGCGCTGGAAAGAGTGGACAGCGGCCTGCGTGGTGTCCTCTCGGGTCGCAGCGCAGCATGGATCGGTGTTGTCGCCTCCGTGGTTGTCATCGCAGGGTGCCTGATGGCGTGGACGTTCAGCGCGTCGTTCCCTCCCAACCTGACGGTGTACTTCTATCCCGCGGGATCCCAGCTCTACACGCTCGTGCTCGCCGTGCTCGGTCTGCTGCTGTTCCTGTCGGCGGTCAACAACCGTGGTGTCCTGCGCTGGCTCAGCGGCGGCGCTGCCGCGAGTGGTGTGCGCATCGCCGCCCTCGGTGTCGTGGTCGTTGTGGGGTACACGATTGTTGCCATTACCACTCAGCTCGGGGGCCTCGTCAACGTCGACATCGGCGGGTGGGTGACGCTCGCGGGTGCGGTCGGAATGCTTGTCGCAGCCCGGGCTCTTCCCGATGACCGCGTCGATGTGCGGCGCCCTCGATTGCCCGTCTGGGGCGAGATCCTCGTCATATCCGTCATGCTCGCCCTCATCCTCTGGGCCGCGGTGATCGGCCTCGACATGGAGTCGTCCGAGGAGTTCATCGCCTTCTTGCTCTTCCTCGGCATGTTCGTGTTCACGCTGCAGCGAGTGGGCCTGCTCGAGTGGGTCAACCGGATGACACAGCGCAACCGCAAGGTGACGGTGATCGCCGGCTTCGTGGCAGCGCTCGCCTTCCCCTTCACCCAGGGCACCAACAACACCTACCTGTCGGTCGCAGCTACTGCCGGTCTCTTTGCGGCCACCGCCATCGGCCTCAACATCGTCGTCGGCCTGGCCGGTCTGCTCGACCTCGGCTACATCGCCTTCTTTGGCGTGGGTTCCTACGTCGGTGCCTTGCTCTCAGGATCGGCATTCAGCACGATCGGGTGGGCGCCGCCGTTCTTCGTGACGTTGATCCTCGGTGCTGTTATCGCCGCGATCTTCGGTGTGCTCATTGGCGCGCCGACGCTGCGACTGCGCGGCGACTATCTGGCCATCGTCACACTCGGCTTCGGCGAGATCTTCCGCATCGCCATGAACAACATGGACGGTTTCGCCGGACCGGACCTCACCAACGGTCCCAACGGCATCCCCGCCATCCCGCCGCTGAACTTGTTCGGTTGGGACTTCGGCAATGACCTCACGATCTTCGGCTTCACCCTTGGCAACTTCGCGAACTACTACCTGCTAGAGATTGCCTTCATCGCAGTCGTCATCCTCGTCTTCGTTCGTAGCAACAACAGCCGGATCGGCCGAGCCTGGGTCGCCATTCGAGAGGATGAAATAGCTGCAGCAGCGATGGGCATCAACACAACGCGCTTCAAGTTGCTGGCGTTCGCCCTGGGCGCGCTGTTGGCTGGTGCCGCTGGGACGGTCAACGCGCACCTGTCCGCATCGGTGACACCTGACTCGTTCCAGTTCCTCCAGTCCATCTTCCTGCTTGCAGCAATCGTCCTCGGCGGTTTGGGCACGGTGTCAGGCGCGCTCCTCGGCTCGACGTTGTTGATTCTCTTGCCGGAAAAGCTTCGCTTCTTCGCCGACAACCGACTGCTGATCTTCGGCCTCGCTCTGGTCCTGATGATGCGGTTCCGGCCGGAGGGCATCCTTCCGGACAAGCGTCGGGCGGCCGAGTTCCACGAGGACCAGGACGAAGTCGGGGCGATGGGTGCCGCGCCGGGCAGCCCGGTGGCACAGATGACGCCGGCGGACCGGCTGTGAGCGCCGTGCAGGAGGAGCGGACTCCGGAGCTGGTGCTCGAGGCGCGCGGGGTCACGAAGCGTTTCGGCGGCCTCACCGCGGTCAATGACGTTGACCTCGTCGTCCACGACCGGGAAATCGTCGGCCTGATCGGTCCCAACGGTGCCGGTAAGACGACGTTCTTCAACTGCCTGACCGGCATGGAGGTGCCGACAGCCGGCGAAGTCATCTACCTCGGCAACCCGCTGTCTCGCAAGCCGTACCTCGTCACCACGGCAGGCATCGCCCGGACCTTCCAGAACATCCGGCTCTTCCACAACATGACGGCACTGGAGAACGTGCAGGTCGGGAGCCACACGAGGACCAACGTGGGCATCCTGTCCGCCATCGGGCGCGGCCCCAAGTTCCGCCGCGAGGAGCAAGGGTCTGTCGACAGGGCGCGCGAATTGCTTGCCTTCGTCGGGTTGTCCAAGGTGACCGACACCGTCGCTCGCAACCTCGCGTACGGAGACCAGCGCCGCCTCGAGATTGCCCGCGCCCTCGCGAGTGAGCCGGGGCTGCTGCTGCTCGACGAGCCGACGGCGGGCATGAACCCGCAGGAGACCCGGGAGGCGATGGAGCTCGTCTTCCGCATCCGCGAGCGCGGAATCGCCGTCGTCGTCATCGAGCACGACATGCGCTTCATCTTCAACCTGTGTGACCGGGTTGCCTGCCTCGTCCAGGGTCAGAAGCTGGTCGAGGGCACGCCCCAGGAGGTGCAGGCCGATGATCGGGTGATCGCGGCCTACCTCGGCACGACCGCCGACGACGGCGAGGGCGCGGCCGAGGCGTCTGATGAACCACCGGAGTCCGGGCGGCACCGGCGGGAGGAGGAGGCACCATGACCGCACTGCTCGAGGTCGAGAACATTCAGGTCGCGTACGGCAAGATCCTGGCGGTCAAGGGGATCAGCTTCCACGTCGACGAGGGCGAGGTCGTCAGCCTCATCGGCACCAACGGTGCCGGCAAGACAACGACGCTGCGGACGATTTCCGGATTGCTTCGTCCAGCCGACGGCCAGATTCGTTTCAATGGAACGCGCATCGATGGCATGGCCGCCCACAAGATCGTCGAGCTCGGTCTGGCGCAGTCGCCCGAGGGCCGGCACATCTTCCCGCGCATGACGATCGAGCAGAACCTGCTGCTCGGTGCCTACCTACGTAAGTCGGACAGCGACATCGACAAGGACGTGCAGCGGGCGTACGACCTGTTTCCCGTGCTCGGCGAGCGCCGGCGCCAAGCGGCGGGCACGCTGTCCGGCGGAGAGCAGCAGATGCTGGCGATGGGCCGGGCGCTGATGAGCAAGCCGAAACTGCTGATGCTGGACGAGCCGTCGATGGGGCTTTCCCCGATCATGATGCAGCGCATCATGACGACGGTGAGCGAGCTACGCGAACAGGGGGTCACCATCCTGCTCGTCGAGCAGAACGCGCAGGCCGCGCTCAGCCTCGCCGACCGCGGCTACGTCATCGAGACCGGTCGGGTCGTGCTGGAGGACAACGGGCGGGCGCTGCTCGGAAACGAGCAGGTGCGCAAGGCCTACCTCGGCGAGGACTAGCGACCGAGTGACGCGGTCCTACGTCGTCACTGGCGGCGGCAGGGGAGTGGGTCGGGCAATCGTCGAACGGCTGCTCGCCGACGACGGCAGCGTGGCCATTATCGAGCTTGATCCGGCGGCTCTCACCTGGACCTCGGAACATCCCGTGTCGGATCGCATCGCGGCCGTGATTGGCAGCGCTGCCGACGAATCCGCGGCCGAGCGGGCTGCCGACGCGGCCTCGACGCTGGGAGAGCTCACCGGCTGGGTGAACAACGCTGCCGTGTTCGCGGACGCGTCCCTCGACGGCGGCTCGGCCGCGGACGTGATGAAGCTCGTCACTGCGAACCTTGCGCCCGCGATCGTGGGGTGCGCAACGGCGGTTCGCACCTTCCTGCGTTCCGGAACGGCTGGCTCGATCGTCAATGTCTCCAGCCACCAGGCGCAGCGCGCAGTCCGAGGTGCGCTGCCATACGCCACCGCGAAAGCTGCCCTCGAGGGACTGACGCGTGCGGTCGCCGTCGACTACGGCGCCGCCGGCATCCGCGCGAACGCCGTGGCGCTCGGCTCGATCTCCACCGAGCGCTACGAGAACCTGCTGCGGGACCAGGACCCGGAGGACGCTGCCCGCACGCAGGCGCAGATGGCGCTGCTGCACCCCCTCGGTCGAGTCGGCAGCGTCGACGAAGTCGCGGCCGCTGTCGCGTACCTGCTGTCCGATGAGGCCAGCTTCATCAGCGGCGTCGTGCTCCCGATCGACGGTGGTCGCGCCGCACGGGGAGCTGACCCCGAGGAGACCTGAGCACCTACCGTAGAGACACAACCAGTGCCGTCAGGGCGGGCGCGACGATCAGCGCCGGCATCAAGTCGGCGACGGGAACCGCCTTGATGCGCAGCAGCCGCAGGGCAACGCCGACCAGCAGCAACCCTCCCGTCGCGGTGAGGGCAGAGATCTGCGCCGCAGGGAGCAGATCGCCCAGCAGGAAGGCGATCGCCGTCAACCCACCTTGCACGACGAGCACGGTGATCGCCGACGCGGCCACCCCCCAACCAAAGGCTGCCGCAAAGGCGATCGACGCGAAGCCGTCGAGGACAGCCTTGAGCGCAAGCTGATCAGACCCGCGGCCGAAGCCGTCGGACAACGATCCAAGCACCGTGAGTGGACCCACGCAGAACGTGAGCGACGCCGCGACGAAGCCCTCCACGAAGCGACGGGAGTCCACCTGGTCAGATCCTGGCGACGACCGCGTCAACCGCGTACGCAGGAACTCGCCAAGCTGCTCCAGCCGCGCCTCGAGGTGCAGCAGGGAGCCCACGATGCCACCGACCAGGATCGCGCCGAGCACGATGAGCACCGTCGCGCCACTGCCCACTGCGTCGACGTACGACCCGTCGACGACGCTCACGATGTTGAGTGCGGCGACGAGCAGCGTCACCAATCCGAGGCCGTCCGTGACGACGTCTCGGGTGCGTTCGGGCAGTCGCGACCCGATCAGGACCCCGATGCCTGAGCCAAGTAGGACGGTCGCGACGTTGAGCACGGTGCCGAAGCCGCGGAACACGAGCCTCCGTCCTGGACGACTTGTCGAGACCTCACGCACGGGGGGCTCGCCCCCCGTGTCCCCCCCAAAGTCAAACCGGTACCACCGGGCGTAGGCTCCGGCTCGTTCGCCTCGAGGGAGCTTAGTTTCCCCAACCGGGTACCTCGTGGCCGTCGACGCGATGCCGACGATGGGGGAGTTCTCGTGAGCCGTCCGCAAGTCGTCGTCCGTGACGCGGTGCGCGACGACGTCCCGGCGCTCGCCGATCTGTGGGGTTTGTTGCGCAACCTGTCCAACCGCGGCGACATCGTGCCTGCGCCCACAATCGACGGGGTCCTCGAACGGCTCACGACCGTCGCGGCCGACGATCGCACCAGGATCCTGATCGCGGAGCTCAACGAGAGCATCGCCGGATTCGCCGTGCTCACCATCGATCCGCTTGGACCGCTGTACGACTGCCCGACCGTGCAGCTCAGCTACCTGCTGGTTCGCCCGCAGCTGCGTCGTCGTGGCGTGGGACGGGCAATTCTCACCGCGGCGACTGCATACGCCGAGCAGGTCGGCGCCGACCACATCGTGGTGCACGTCTTTCCTGCCATGCGCGATGCGAACCGCTACTTCGCACGACTCGGCTTCAGTCCGATGACCGTGCGTCGCGTTGCGGCCGTGTCGACGTTACGCCGACGGTTGGCTCTCGATGGCCGCGCTCGAGGTGAGGACGTCGCCCGCCGTCGGATGCATGCGCGCAGCCGGGTTCGGGCCGCGATGACGCGCGTGGCCGAGCGCGCGGCTGAGTCGGCCAGCGGTACCAGTTAGCCCTTCTAGGCGTCGCGGAGAAGGCAGGTCAGCCGCGCAGTGCAGATGCGCCGGTCGCGCTCGTCGGTGATGACGATGGTGTAGGTCGCGGTGCTCACTCCCCGGTGCACAGGCGTTGCTAGCCCCGTGACGGTGCCCTCGCTTGCGGCTCGATGATGCGTCGCGTTGAGCTCGAGCCCGAGGGCGATCCGGTTGGGCCCGGCGTGCAGCGCGGATCCGATGGAGCCGAGAGTCTCGGCGAGTACGGCGGAGGCGCCACCATGCAGGAGGCCGTACGGCTGTGTGTTGCCGCCGACGGGCATCGTGCCGACCACACGCTCAGCGGACGCTTCGAGGATGGCAATCCCCATCTGCCGGGCTAGTGCTCCGATATCTCCGTCGCGTGTGAACGCGTCGGCGGGCGGCACGGTCACGGGAGCCTCCTCGGGCGCGGTCAAGACTGTCAGCGCCCGAGCCTAGGATCGCGACGTGGCTTCGCAGGCGTCGGTATCGTCCGGAGGAGTCGCTGAAGCGGCACAGCGCCAGCGACTGTTGCTGCTGGACGGGCATTCGCTGGCGTACAGAGCCTTCTATGCGCTGCCGGTAGAGAACTTCGCGACCACGACCGGTCAGGCCACGAACGCCGTCTACGGCTTCACGTCCATGCTCATCAACACGCTCAGGGACGAGCAGCCGACCCATCTCGCGGTGACGTTCGACGTGTCACGCCAGACGTTCCGTAGGGAGACCTACGCCGAGTACAAGGCCGGCCGGCTCGAGTCGCCGACCGACTTCAAGGGGCAGGTGGAGCTAATCCGCGAGGTGCTCGACGCACTGCGGATCCCGGTCGTCACCGCGGAGGGCTACGAAGCCGACGACGTGATCGCGACGCTGACGACGCAGGCCGAAGCGGCCGGCTTCGACGTCCTGATCCTCAGCGGTGACCGCGACGCCTTTCAGTTGGTGTCCGATGCGGTCACCGTGCTGTATCCCCGACGCGGAGTGTCCGAACTCAGCCGCATGAACCCGGCGGCGGTCCGCGAGCGCTACGACCTGACGCCGAGCCAGTACCCCGACTTCGCGGCCATCCGCGGCGACCCCAGCGACAACCTGCCCAACATCCCCGGTGTGGGCGAGAAGACCGCGGCGAAGTGGATCCGGGAGTTCGGCAGCCTCGGCGACCTCGTCGATCGGGTGGACGAGGTCCCGGGCAAGGCGGGGGATGCCCTGCGCGCTCATCTCGGCAACGTGGTGCGCAACCGCCAGCTGACCGAGTTGGTGCGTGACGTTCCTATCGAGGTGGAGCCCGGCGACCTGCGCGTGCAGCAGTGGGATCGAGAGGCCGTTCACAGCGTCTTCGATGCGCTCGAGTTCCGTGTCTTGCGTGACCGGCTGTACGAGACGCTGCAGGCCGCGGAGCCGGAGGCCGACGAGGGCTTCGAGGTCGACGTCGACGTGCTCGCTCCAGGCGACCTGGCCGAGTGGCTGGCCGAGCACGCGAGCGGCGCGGAGCCGGTCGGCATCTCGACGAGCGGCACGTACGGCCGGGGCACCGGTGTCATCACCGGCGTCGGGCTGGCCGCGATCGACGGGGCCGGCGCCTGGTTCGACCCGACGCAGGTCACCGAGGAGGACGACGCGGCGTTCGCGACGTGGCTCGGTGACGTTCGGCGCGGCAAGGTGCTGCACGACGCGAAGGGACCGCTGAACGCATTCGCTGCTCGCGGCTGGGAGATGCGCGGCCTCGTCGCCGACACGGCGTTATCCGCGTTTCTCGTGCTGCCCGGCCAGCGGTCGTACGACCTCAGCGACCTCACGTTGCGTTTCCTGCAGCGCGAGCTGCGTGTCGAAGGCGAGGTCGACGACGGTCAGTTGTCGCTGGACGGCGGGGACGAGCAGGACGTAGCGGCCGCGGAAGTCGTGCGCGCCCGCGCCGTACTCGACCTGTCGATCGTGCTCGGTGGCGACCTCGAGGAGCGCGGTGGGGCGCGGCTGCTGCAGGACGTCGAGTTACCGCTGGTCAGCGTCCTCGGGGAGATGGAGCGCCTCGGCATCGCGGCCGACGATGAGCACCTCGCTCACCTCTCGGCGCACTTCGGCGCGGAGGTCAAGGACGCTGAGCAGTCGGCCTACGCCGTGCTGGGCCGGGAGGTCAATCTCGGCTCGCCAAAGCAGTTGCAGGTCGTCTTGTTCGACGAGCTCGAGCTCCCCAAGACCAAGCGCATCAAGACCGGTTACACGACGGACGCGGAAGCGCTGCAGGAGCTGTACGTCAAGACCGAGCATCCGTTCCTCGGCTACCTACTGCGGCATCGCGACGTGTCGCGGCTGAAGACGGTGATCGACGGCTTGCTGCCGATGATCGACGACGCCGGCCGCATCCATACGACCTACAACCAGATGATCGCCTCGACCGGCCGGCTGTCGTCGACCGATCCGAACCTGCAGAACATCCCGATCCGGACGGAGGAGGGGCGGCAGATTCGGGAGGCGTTCGTTGTTGGCCCTGGGTACGAGTGCCTGCTCACTGCCGACTACAGCCAGATCGAGATGCGCATCATGGCGGATCTGTCGGAGGATCCAGCGCTGATCGAGGCGTTCCAGTCGGGCTGGGACTTCCACGCGGCCACGGCGTCGCGCGTCTTCCAGGTCCCGCCGACCGAGGTGACCGGGCAGATGCGCGCGCGGATCAAGGCGATGAACTACGGGCTGGCGTACGGCCTGTCGGTGTATGGGCTGTCGCGCCAGCTGCAGATCCCCGCCGAGGAAGCGCGCGCTCTGATGGACGAGTACTTCGAGCGCTTCGGTGGTGTACGCGACTATTTGCGCGACGTCGTCGACCAGGCCCGACGAAGTGGCTACACCGAGACGATCCTGGGCCGGCGGCGCTATCTCCCTGATCTGACGAGCGACAACAGGCAGCGCCGAGAGATGGCGGAGCGGATGGCGCTCAACGCCCCGATCCAGGGGTCTGCAGCCGACATCATCAAGGTGGCGATGCTGCAGGTCGCGTCGGCGCTGTCTCGCGAGGGGCTGGGGTCGCGGCTGCTGCTGCAAGTCCACGACGAGCTCGTGCTCGAGGTCGCACCCGGGGAGCGCGACGCCGTCGAGCAACTCGTCCGCCGGGAAATGGGATCGTCGTACGAGCTGCGCGCACCGCTCGACGTGTCCATCGGCGTCGGCCGCACCTGGCACGAAGCCGGCCACTGACCCCGTCCGTCGGCCCCGCCGCCGGTGCTTACGCTTCACGACGATCTTCACAACCGTGGGTCCCGCTCTCGACTGTCGTTGTCGGCGGTCGTGTAGATCGTCGTGAGAACGTCCCCGCCTGCGCTCGTGCTGGTGTTCCACGGCGATCTTCACGGTCGTTAGGGACGTGATAGCGAGCGTCGTAATCGGCGATCGTGTAGATCGTTGTGCAACCGTTCACGCGTGGCGTCGTGTTGACGTTGCACGACGATCTTCACGGTCGTGACGCCTTGAGGCGGCGGGTGCCTTGATCGGCGGTCGTGTAGATCGTCGTGTACGCGCTCCCGTATGGCGACCTGCTGGCGTTGCACGACGATCTTCACGGCCGCCTGCCGCACCGAGCTCTCCGCGCCGACCACGATCAGCGCGGCTTCTCGCAGACGAAGATCGCCGTCCCTGGAATGATGCGACCCCGCAGCGGGCTCCACGAACCCCAGAGGCGCTCGTGCCCCTCCGGCCATTCCGGCTCCACGACGTCCAGCAGCCGGAAGCCCGCGGCCACGATCTCGCGCACCCGGTCGCCAAGCGTCAGATGGTGTTCGACGTACGTCGCCCGCCCCGCGTCGTCCTCCTCGACGTACGCGCGTCGATCCCAGTACGGCGTCGTCGCAATCAATCCAGAAGAACCGGGGTCGTCCGGGAAGCACCAGCGGATCGGATGCGAGACGGAGAAGACCCATCGACCGCCAGGTCGCAGCACCCGCGCCACCTCGTGCATCACCGCGGCCGAATCCGCCACGAACGGCAACGCCCCGAAGGAAGAGCACGCCACGTCGAAACACGATGCCGCGAACGGCAGGCGAGCGGCGTCAGCCTGGACGACGGGGATCATCACGCCGGTGCGCGAGGACAGCTGCCGCGCGTGCCTCAGCTGGTTGGCCGACACATCAATTCCTACCGGCGACGCGCCCTGCTGCATCAGCCATCGCGAGCACTGCGCGGCACCACACCCGACCTCGAGCACCCGCCGGCCGACCACGTCGCCCAACAGACCCGCGTCGGTTTCGTCGAGACCCTCCGGGCACCAGACAAAGCCGCCGGCACGCAGGAAATCGCCGTGTTCTTCCTGATACGCATCGGCTGTACCGTCCCACCAGCGGCGGTTCGCGCTGAGCGTTTCCTCGCTACTGGCGGGACGCCGGGTGACGCCAGGACCATTGGCATCGGCCAAAGGCGCGCCGGGATCGCCCACAATTGACCCTGTCTCCACGATCACCGTATCCTTGCGGCTGCGTTGTGGGCCTGCGTGACCTCGGACCGAGCAGGCTCGCGCTCATCATGTCGAACCCGGCGGTCTCCTTATCCGGCGAACCTCCTTCCTCGGCACGACGACCACGGCCCTCTGCGCGCCACGTCGACCACCACCTTCCGCCCGGAGCACCCCACCACATGACGAGCAGCACCGAGACCGCCGCGAACCCGCTGGCCGAATCCACGACCACTTCCCCGCAGTCCAGCTCGAACGCCACGTCGACCGGTTCGGGGGGCATTCCCCAGGTCGCGGTCAACGACATCGGTTCCTCCGATGAGTTCCTCGCCGCGATCGACCTCACCATCAAGTACTTCAACGACGGCGACATCGTCGACGGCACGATCGTCAAGGTCGACCGCGACGAGGTCCTCCTCGACATCGGTTACAAGACCGAAGGCGTCATCCCGTCGCGTGAGCTGTCGATCAAGCACGACGTCGACCCGCACGACGTCGTCAAGGTCGGCGACCACGTCGAGGCCCTGGTCCTCCAGAAGGAGGACAAGGAGGGCCGGCTGATCCTGTCCAAGAAGCGCGCGCAGTACGAGCGCGCGTGGGGCACGATCGAGCAGATCAAGGAGGACGACGGCATCGTCGTCGGCAGCGTCATCGAGGTCGTCAAGGGCGGCCTGATCCTCGACATCGGACTGCGCGGCTTCCTGCCGGCGTCCCTCGTCGAGATGCGCCGGGTCCGCGACCTGCAGCCGTACGTCGGTCGCGAGCTCGAAGCCAAGATCATCGAGCTGGACAAGAACCGCAACAACGTCGTGCTTTCGCGTCGCGCCTGGCTCGAGCAGACCCAGTCCGAGGTACGCCAGACGTTCCTGACGACCCTGCAGAAGGGCCAGGTCCGCTCCGGCGTCGTGTCGTCGATCGTCAACTTCGGCGCGTTCGTCGACCTCGGCGGCGTCGATGGTCTGGTGCACGTGTCCGAGCTGTCGTGGAAGCACATCGACCATCCCTCCGAGGTCGTCGAGGTTGGCCAGGAGGTCACCGTCGAGGTGCTCGACGTCGACATGGATCGTGAACGCGTCTCGCTGAGCCTCAAGGCGACGCAGGAAGACCCGTGGCAGCAGTTCGCCCGCAAGCACGCGATCGGCCAGGTCGTTCCCGGCCGGGTCACGAAGCTCGTTCCCTTCGGTGCGTTCGTGCGCGTCGACGAGGGCATCGAGGGCCTCGTCCACATCTCCGAACTCGCCGAGCGGCACGTCGAGATCCCCGAGCAGGTCGTCCAGGTCGGCGACGAGATCTTCGTCAAGGTCATCGACATCGACCTCGAGCGGCGGCGGATCTCGCTCTCCCTCAAGCAGGCGAACGAGGAAGCCGGCGCGGTCGCGACCGATACCGACCACTTCGACCCGACGCTCTACGGCATGACCGCCACCTACGACGACCAGGGCAACTACATCTACCCCGAGGGCTTCGACCCGGAGACCCAGGAGTGGCTGCCGGGCTACGACGCTCAGCGCGAGGAGTGGGAGCGGCAGTACGCCGAGGCCCGCACCCGGTTCGAGGCGCACCAGCGGCAGATCAGCGACGCTCGCGCCGCCGACGCCGACGCGGGCGACTCGTCGTCGTACTCCTCCGACAACGGCAACGGCAACGGCTCCGGCGCCCTCGCGACCGACGAGGCGCTGGCAGCGCTGCGCGAGAAGCTGTCCGGCGGCGCCTGACGCGACACAGCTTGCGTCGATCATGATTTTGTCGGAGCGACACGCGGCGCTGAACGACAATTAGCTCATGATCGCTGCAGTGGTGGCGGGCCTGGTCGGTGCAGTGCTGCTGGCCTCTTGCGCACCGGACACCGACGAGCCAGAGACGGCCGGCCCATCGCCGACGGCGTCCAGCGCTTCTCCATCGCCGTCGGGTTCGCCGACATCGACCGGCACGTCAGCGCTACCGCCAGATTGTTCCGGGCTGCTTCCCAGCGCCGAGGTGCAGCGCGCTGTCGGGCAGCTCGGCGGCTCGACCACCTACGTCTTCGACGTGCCCGCACCCGACATCGGCCGGATCGGTCGCGTCACCTGCGGCTACGGAGTCAACGTCACCGCAACCGGTGGACAGTCGACGGCGATCCTCGACGCCTCGCTGATGCTGTACGTCGATGCCGCATCGGCGCAACGGCGAGTCGACGTGAGCGTCAGCGAATCGCGGACGCGCGGAGAGTCCGTGACTCCGATCGAGGTCGGCGGACAGCCGGGATTCCTGTTTCAGACGTCGGAGCGCATCAGCGTCGTTGGTGTCAACGGTACGCGGACCACGCTGGTCGGCATCGAGGCGAATCGGTTGCCGGCCGATCAGGCCCGGCAGGCACTCGTCACGCTCGCAAACCGGATTCTGTCGGGTCCGGCAAGCTGACGCGAAACCAGTCGACGGTGCGCCGCAGTCCTTCGTGAAGCGGTACCGGCACGATGTCGGGGAACAGTGCACGCAGCCGCTCGGTGTCGGCCTGGGAGTTCCGTACGTCACCCGCACGGGCATCCGTGTAGACCACGGACAGCCGACGGCCCACGGTCGCTTCCAACTCACGAACCAAGCCGTTGAGCGATGTCCGCGTCCCGAACGCGAGATTGACCGCGTCCTCGGACGTCACCCGGCGGCGTACCGCATCGACCAGCACATCGCAGACCGTCCCGACGTACACGAAGTCGCGGGTCTGCTCGCCGTCGCCAAAGATCGTCAGCTCGCGGCCGGAGACCGCCGCATCGACGAAAGCGGGAACGACCGCGGCGTACACGTGCCCGGCCGGCTGCAGAGGGCCAAAGACGTTGAAGAAGCGAAACGGCAGCACGGGAAGGCGGAAGCAGGCGGCATACGCCATGGTGTAGGCCTCGGCGGCGAGCTTGCTCACCCCGTACGGACTGAGTGGGACGGTGCGCATGCTCTCGCGCTTGGGCATGCGCGGGTCGTTCCCGTAGACGGCGGACGAGGATGCCACGACGACGTGGGCGTCGCCCGCCCTGCGGGCCGCCTGCAGCACCTCCAACGTCCCGGTCACGTTCACCAGATCGGTGCCTAGCGGGTCGGCGACCGATCCAGGAACCGACGCCAGTGCAGCCAGGTGCACGATCGCGTCCGCGCCGGCACACGCCCGATCCAGCAGGGAGCGGTCGAGGATCGACCCGCGCAGCAGCTCGACGTCCACGCCCTCGAGGTTGCTCTCGCCGCCAGTGGACAGGTCGTCGACGGCGACCACCTGATCGACACTGTGGGTCTCGGTCAGCTGCCGGACAAGATTGGCGCCGATGAACCCGGCGCCTCCCGTCACCACGATCTTCATACGGCGATGCTAAAGATCGGTGGACGAGCGGGTGAAAGGATCGCCCGGTGTTGCGGGTTGGTCTCACCGGAGGCATCGGCGCCGGGAAGAGCGCCGTCGCGAGAACGCTTGCCGAGCTCGGTGCGATCGTCATTGACGCTGACCAGTTGGCACGTGAGGTGGTCGAGCCGGGCACGCCAGGGCTGGCGCGAGTGGTCGAGGAATTCGGCGAGGAGATCCTGCAGGACGACGGGTCGCTCGATCGTGAGCGGCTCGGTGCGATCGTCTTCTCGGATCCGCAGCGATTGCAGCGGCTCAATGCGATCGTCCATCCCCTCGTGCGCGAGCGCACGACCGCCCTCATCGACGAGGCACCCGCAGATGCAGTTGTGGTGCAGGACATTCCGTTGCTGGTCGAGAATGGGCTCGCCCCGATGTTCGCGCTGGTCATCGTCGTCGAAGCTCCCACGGAGGTTCGGCTGCAGCGACTGATCCACGATCGGGGGATGACACCTGACCAGGCGCACGCCAGATTGGCGGCCCAGGCCACGGACGAGCAGCGCCGAGCGGTCGCAGACGTGGTGCTCGTCAACGACGGCACTCTGGCTGACCTTGCGACGAAAGTTCACGCCCTGTGGGAGGACCGCCTGTCAACCAGTGGATGACCGAGCACCAACCGGGACGCTCTGCTAGAGGCGGACGTCCGCGATGAAAACTGTCGGAGCCCGGACGTACCGTGGAGGGTGTGAGACCAGTCAGCACGCTCGAGCGCCGGTTCTCGCCGTTCGACGTCGTCAGCGACTACACGCCGGCGGGTGACCAGCCGGCGGCGATCGATGAGCTCGAGCGCCGGATCAAGGCGGGCGAGCAGAACGTGGTGCTGCTCGGCGCGACGGGCACCGGCAAGTCGGCGACCACCGCGTGGCTCATCGAGCGGGTGCAGCGACCGACGCTGGTGATGGCGCCGAACAAGACGCTGGCTGCGCAGCTCGCCAACGAGTTCCGCGAGCTGCTGCCGAACAACGCGGTCGAGTACTTCGTCTCGTACTACGACTACTACCAGCCCGAGGCGTACATCCCGCAGACGGACACCTACATCGAGAAGGACTCCTCGATCAACGACGACGTCGAGCGGCTTCGGCACTCGGCGACGTGGTCATTGGTGACCCGGCGAGATGTCGTAGTTGTCGCGTCGGTCTCCTGCATCTACGGTCTCGGCACCCCGCAGGAGTACATCGACCGGATGATCCAGCTGCGTGTCGGCGACGTGATCGAGCGTGACCAGCTGCTGCGGCGGCTGGTGGAGATCCAGTACACCCGCAACGACCTGTCGTTCACCCGCGGCACGTTCCGCGTCCGGGGCGACACGATCGAGATCATCCCGGTCTACGAGGAGCTCGCCGTCCGGATCGAGATGTTCGGCGACGAGATCGAACGTCTGATGACGCTGAGTCCGATCACCGGCGAGGTCGTCAGCGAGGACGAGACGCTGTTCGTCTCTCCCGCCTCGCACTACGTCGCCGGCCCCCAGCGGATGGAACGTGCGATCCGCGGCATCGAGCTCGAACTGGTCGACCGGCTCGCCGAGCTGGACCGCCAGGGCAAGCTGCTCGAGGCGCAGCGGCTGAAGATGCGCACCACGTACGACATCGAGATGATGCGCCAGGTCGGCACCTGCTCGGGTATCGAGAACTACTCGCGTCACATCGATGGCCGCGGTCCGGGCACACCACCGCACACGTTGCTCGACTACTTTCCCGAGGACTTCCTGCTCGTCATCGACGAGTCGCACGTCACCGTCCCGCAGATCGGCGGCATGTACGAGGGCGACATGTCACGCAAGCGCAGCCTCGTCGACCACGGCTTCCGGCTGCCGAGCGCGATGGACAATCGGCCGCTGCGCTGGGAGGAGTTCCTCGAGCGGACCGGGCAGAGCGTCTACCTGTCCGCGACTCCCGGCCCGTACGAGCTCGCCAAGGGCGACGGCGTCGTCGAGCAGATCATTCGGCCAACCGGTCTGGTCGACCCGCAGGTCATCGTCAAGCCGACCAAGGGCCAGATCGACGACCTCGTCCACGAGATCCGGCAGCGTGCCGAGCGCAACGAGCGCATCCTCGTCACGACGCTGACCAAGAAGATGGCCGAGGACCTCACCGACTACCTGCTCGAGCTCGGCATCCAGGTCCGTTATCTGCACAGCGAGGTCGACACGCTGCGCCGGGTGGAATTGCTGCGCGAGCTTCGGCTCGGCGAGTTCGACGTGCTCGTCGGCATCAACCTGCTGCGCGAGGGCCTCGACCTACCCGAGGTCTCGCTGGTGTCGATCCTCGACGCCGACAAGGAGGGGTTCCTGCGGTCCGGTACGTCGCTCATCCAGACGATCGGTCGTGCGGCGCGCAACGTATCGGGGCAGGTCCACATGTACGCCGACTCGGTGACGCCATCGATGCAGAACGCCATCGACGAGACCAACCGGCGGCGCGAGAAGCAGATTGCCTACAACGTCGAGCGCGGTGTCGACCCGCAGCCGTTGCGCAAGCGCATCGCCGACATTCTCGACAGCATCGCGCGCGAGGACGCCGACACCGAGCAGCTCATCGGTGGGGCTGGGCGACAGCAAAGCCGCGGGAAGACCCCGGTGCCGGGGCTGTCGTCTCGGACCAGCGATCGGGGAGTGGGACGGCACGCTGGCGAGTTGCCGCGGGCGGAGCTCGCCAGCCTCATTCAGCAGCTCACCGACCAGATGCACGGCGCGGCGGCGGAGCTGCACTTCGAGTTAGCGGCGCGACTTCGCGATGAGGTCAACGAGCTCAAGCGCGAGCTGCGCGGCATGCAGGCGGCGGGAGTGGGCTGAGGGCGGGGGCACGCGGTGACGCACGACGAGCTGGTCAGCTACTGCTTGGGCAAGCCGGGCGCCTTCGCTGATTACCCATGGGGGGAAGACGACCTCGTGGCCAAGGTCGGCATCGCGCCCGAAGGCAAGGTGTTCGCGTTCCTTGGTTCCGCGGACGGCTTCGGACACGATCCGAACAATGATCCGTCCGCACCCCGTGGTGGAGTGGCGCTGAAGTGCGGGCCTGACCTCGTCGACGAGCTCCGCGCGGCCTATCCGGACGACGTGACGACGGCGCCCTACCTTGCCAAGCACCAGTGGAACCTCGTACGGCTTGGTGGTGCGGTGCCGGACGACGAGGTCCGGGAGCTGATCGACCGATCGCACGCACTGGTGTCCAAGTCCCTGGTCAAGCGCCTTCGGCCCTGACCGCGCAGTGCGATCGGCGATCCGGGGTCGTGCCGGGGCGTGGTCTCGGGGGAGAATGCCAGCGGCGTGGAGGGGAGTATTCCTTCGCGGCGGCGTCGTCACCACGGCTCCCGTACGCCCCTGGGCGAACGGTGCCCGGCGCTGTCGGCCCGGAACAGCGCTGTTCTGGGCGGAAGAGACCTCCGGAACGGTACGGGTACCTACCGGAGGGCATTGATCCGTGAACATCCACCCCTGGGTCTGGTTCGTCACGGTCGGCGTGCTGCTGGTCGTGCTGGCGGTCGATCTGTTCGTGATCGGTCGGCGGCCGCACGAACCCTCCCTGCGGGAGGCGTCGCTATGGGTGAGCTTTTATGTCGCCCTTGCCGTGCTGTTCGGCGTGGGCGTGCTTGTCGTGTCGGGTCCGCAGTACGGCGCGGAGTTCTTCGCCGGCTGGATCACGGAGTACTCGCTGTCGATCGACAATCTGTTCGTCTTCGTGATCATCATGTCCAGGTTCGCGGTGCCGCGGGAGTACCAGCAGACGGTGCTGCTGTGGGGCATCGTGCTCGCGTTGGTGATGCGCGGGATCTTCATCGCGCTCGGCGCCGCGGTCATCGCCCAGTTCTCGTGGATCTTCTACGTTTTCGGGGCGTTCCTGATTTACACCGCGATCGGGCTGGCCCGCCACGACGACTCCGAGGAGTACAGCGAGAACGTCGTGCAGCGCTGGGCGGCTCGGGCGCTGCCATCGACGACCGAGTACCACGGAGCGGCGCTGCTCGCGAAGGTGGACGGTAAGCGCGTTGTTACACCGATGCTCATCGTCATGATCGCGATCGGGACGACCGATCTCCTGTTCGCCCTAGACTCGATCCCCGCGATCTTCGGTCTGACGCAGGAGCCGTACCTCGTCTTCACCGCGAACGTCTTCGCGCTGATGGGCTTGCGACAGTTGTACTTCCTCATCGGCGGCCTGCTGACGCGCCTGGTCTACCTCAGCTATGGCCTGGCATTCGTGCTCGCGTTCATCGGCGTCAAGCTCATCCTCGAGGCGCTGCACACGAACAGCCTGCCGTTCCTCAACGACGGCGAGCCGTTCGAGTGGGCGCCCGAAGTGCCCATCTGGCTGTCCCTGGCAGTGATCGTCGTAGCCCTCGGTGTGACGACGGTGCTCAGTCTGATCAAGTCCGGCAACGACCGCGAAGCGGCCCGCGTCCTCGATGAGGCGACACAGCCGCGGCCCCCCGTGTCAGCAGACGATGCAGACACGGTCGAAAGCGAGCGTGACGTCTCCGAGCGGAACGCGCCCCGCCCGTGATCACCGCCCCCTCTGCGACGTGTCCGAACGTCCTCGCGACTGCACGCGAGCCGCATTCGGACAACTGAGAGGTCGTTGGCGGCCGAGCGCCAGCGGTCACCAGCCGCGGGCGCGCCATTCGGAGAGGTGAGGACGCTCGACGCCGAGCGTGGTGTCCTTGCCGTGCCCGGGGTAGACCCACGTCTCGTCGGGGAGGCGGCCGAAGACCTTGGCCTCGAGGTCGTCCATGAGCGAGGTGAAGTCGGCCGGGCTGGTGGTCTTGCCGGGACCGCCGGGGAACAGCGAGTCCCCGGTGAACAGGTGGGCCCGCTCGCGCGGGTCGTCGTACAGCAGCGCGATGCTGCCCGGCGTATGCCCGACCAGGTGAATGACCTCCAGCCGCGCGTTGCCCACCGCGATGCTGGCGCCGTCCTCGAGCAGGTCATCGACGGCAACCGGCAGCTCCGGCGCGTCCAGGGCGTGTGCTGCCGTCCGGGAGCCGGTTGCGTCGACGACGGCGGCCAGGGCCTGCCAGTGATCTGGATGGCGGTGCGTGGTGACGACTTTGTCGATGCCGTCCTCGACCACGCCGAGGAGGCGGTCGGGTTCGGCGGCGGCGTCAATGAGCAACGTCTCGCCCGTCTGCGGGGAACGCAACACGTAGGCGTTGTTGTCCATGGGCCCGACCGCGATCTTGGTGATCTGTAGGTCGGCGAGGTCGCGTAGGTCCGCCGGCCCGCCGACGCGGACGTTGCCGTGGTAGGGCACGAAGACCTCCGGGGAATCAAATGGCGAGTTCGAGCGCTGCGCTCGGAGCGTACTTGCCTGGCCCGCCATCCCGACTCGCGGAACTGTCGGGGGAGCCACTTACCATGGGCCGGTCTTCCCCACGCCCATCCCGACCCTGCTGATTCAACACAGCTGAATTCAACACAGCTGAATTCAACACAGCCGATTCAACCCAGCTGAAGGGCACTGTGGCCGACCGTCTCCTTGTGCGTGGCGCCCGCGAACACAACCTCAAGGACGTCTCGATCGATCTGCCGCGCGATGCGCTGATCGTTTTCACCGGGCTGTCCGGGTCCGGGAAGTCCAGCCTTGCCTTCGACACGATCTTCGCCGAGGGTCAGCGGCGGTACGTCGAGTCGTTGTCGGCGTACGCGCGTCAGTTCCTGGGGCAGATGGACAAGCCCGACGTCGACTTCATCGAGGGCTTGTCGCCCGCGGTGTCGATCGACCAGAAGTCCACCAGCCGCAACCCGAGGTCGACCGTCGGGACGATCACCGAGGTCTACGACTACCTGCGGCTGCTGTACGCCCGTGCCGGCCGACCGCACTGCCCGGTGTGCGGGCGGCCGATCGCCCGGCAGACACCGCAGCAGATCGTTGACCGTGTCCTCGAGCTCGAGGAGGGCAGCCGCTTCCAGGTGCTCGCGCCGGTCGTTCGCGCCCGCAAGGGGGAGTACGGCGAGCTCTTTCGTGAGTTGCAGACCAAGGGTTACAGCAGGGTGCGGGTCGATGGCGTCGTCCACTCGCTCACGCAGCCGCCCACGCTGAAGAAGCAGGAAAAGCACACGATCGACGTGGTGGTCGATCGGCTCACGGTCCGGCCGTCGTCGAAGCGGCGCCTGACCGACTCGATCGAGACCGCGTTGGGGCTGGGCGGCGGGCTGGTCACCCTCGACTTCGTCGACCTCCCCGAGGACGACCCACATCGCGAGCGGGTCTTCTCCGAGCACCTCGCTTGCCTGGACGACGACCTGTCCTTCGAGGAGCTCGAGCCACGGTCGTTCTCGTTCAACTCGCCGTTCGGCGCCTGCCCGGAGTGCACCGGTCTCGGCACCCGGCTCGAGGTCGACCCGGAGCTGGTCATCCCCGACCCGACCCGATCGCTGGCCGATGGCGCGGTCGCGCCATGGTCGGCCGGGCAGACCAGCGAGTACTTCACCCGGCTTGTCGTCGCGTTGTCCGAGGCGGTCGGGTTCCGGATGGACACGCCATGGGAGCGGTTGCCAGCGCGGGCCCAGGCGGCGGTCCTGCGCGGATACGACGATCAGGTGCACGTGCGCTACGCCAACCGGTACGGGCGCGAGCGTTCGTACTACACCCGGTTCGAGGGCGTCGTCCCGTTCGTCGAGCGACGCCATGCGGAGGCGGAGAGCGACACCAGCCGGGAACGGTTCGAGGGCTACATGCGCGAGGTGCCGTGTCCGGTTTGCATGGGCGCCAGGCTGAAGCCGGTGTCCCTCGCGGTGACTCTCGGTGGGCGGTCGATCTCCGACATCGCCGCGATGCCGATCGGCGAGTGCGCGCATTTCCTTCGCACCCTCGACCTGAGCCCGCGCGAGCGCCAGATCGCCGAGCGCGTGCTCAAGGAGGTCAACGAGCGGCTGTCGTTCCTCGTCGACGTTGGGCTGGACTACCTGTCACTGTCTCGCCCGGCGGCGACGCTCGCCGGCGGGGAAGCACAGCGGATCCGACTCGCCACCCAGATCGGCTCGGGACTTGTCGGCGTGCTCTACGTCCTCGATGAGCCGTCCATTGGGCTGCACCAGCGTGACAACCATCGGCTGATCGAGACGCTGGTACGCCTGCGCAACCTCGGAAACACCCTCATCGTGGTCGAGCACGACGAGGACACGATTCGCATTGCCGACTGGGTCGTCGACATCGGACCCGGCGCAGGGGAGCACGGCGGCCAGATCGTCGTGTCTGGAACGGTCGATGACCTGCTCGCCAGCGAGCACTCGATCACCGGCGACTACCTGTCCGGTCGGCGCGCAATCCCGGTCCCCGACATTCGTCGGATGCGGGTACCCGGACACGAACTCACGATTCACGGTGCCCGCGAGCACAACTTGCGCGACGTGACGGTCTCCGTCCCCCTCGGCTGCCTGGTCGCCATCACCGGCGTGTCCGGGTCCGGCAAGTCGACCCTGGTCAACGACATCCTCTACAGCGCGCTGGCCCGCGAGCTCAACGGTGCACGCGCGGTCCCCGGGCGGCACCGGCGTATCTCCGGCACCGACAAGGTCGACAAGGTCGTGCATGTCGACCAGAGCGCGATCGGACGGACGCCGCGTAGCAACCCCGCGACGTACACCGGCGTCTTCGATGCCATCCGCCGGCTGTTCGCCGAGACCACCGAGGCGAAGATCCGCGGCTACCAGCCCGGACGGTTCTCGTTCAACGTCAAGGGTGGGCGCTGCGAAGCGTGCTCAGGCGACGGCACGATCAAGATCGAGATGAACTTCCTCCCGGACGTCTACGTGCCGTGCGAGGTCTGCCACGGCGCGCGCTACAACCGGGAGACGCTCGAGGTCCACTTCAAGGGCAAGACGATCGCCGAGGTCCTCGACATGCCGATCGAGGAGGCCAGGGACTTCTTCGCCGCTGTGCCCGTCATCGCTCGGCACCTGCGGACGCTGAACGACGTCGGACTGGGCTACGTCCGGCTCGGTCAGCCCGCGCCGACCCTGTCGGGGGGCGAGGCGCAGCGGGTGAAGCTCGCCTCCGAGCTGCAGAAGCGGTCGACCGGGCGCACCGTGTACGTGCTCGACGAGCCGACGACCGGCCTGCACTTCGAGGACGTCCGCAAGCTGCTCGGCGTGCTCGGGAAGCTCGTCGAGCAGGGCAACACGGTGATCGTCATCGAGCACAACCTCGACGTCATCAAGACCGCCGATTGGGTCATCGACCTCGGACCCGATGGTGGTTCCGGTGGCGGCCTGGTCATCGCCGAGGGGACGCCGGAGGACGTGGCGGCCGTCGAGGAGAGCTACACGGCGCAGTTCCTGCGCCGGCTGCTCGGCGATCGCGTCGGGGCGACGCGCAGCCGCGGCCGGAAGCGAGCCCGGGCACTCGCGTAGCGCGCTTGTTCGCTGCGTGGTCGTTATGCATTCGTGCCCTGCTGGCGTGAACGGCGTCGAGAACCTGATCGTTGCACGGAGAGATCGTTGCATGGAGAACGAGTTCAATCCGGTCAACCTTCAGGTGCCAACAAACCTTCAGGTGGATGGGGAGCCCCTGCACATGTCGACCCACGCGATTCACGACGACGACCGTCCTGCCGATCCCGCTGCCCTGACGCGCCGCAGCGTGCTGCGCTACTCGGCCCTTGCTGGTGCCGTGGGCTTGTCCGGGACAGCGCTCGCTGCCTGCGGCGGCGACGACGGCGGGACTGGCACCGGCGGCGCCACGACATCGCCGACCGCCGACGCCAGCAGTGCGGCACCGACGAGCGAGGCCGCTCCCACCGCTGCCGCGACTGGCGCGAGCGGACCGGTCCTCACCAAGGCCGCCGACGTGCCCGTGGGCGGAGCGGTGATTGTGGACGGGCCGGACGGTGCCAAGTACGTCGTCGTGCAGGCGTCGGCCGACCAGTTCACCGGCTTGAGCGCCATCTGCACGCACCAGCGGTGCACCGTGGCCGTCGCTGGTGAGCAGCTGAACTGCCCCTGCCACGGCAGCCGCTACTCCCTAACGGGTGAAGTGCTTCGCGGGCCGGCGACGGCACCGCTGCCGACCGCCAACGTGGCGGTGTCGGGTGAGGACGTCGTCCTGACCTGATCGGCCCCTCGGCCGACAGCAGTTCTCCAGCGCGGCCCCGCCTAGGCTGGGACGCGTGGCAGACCCGGCGACGTATCGGCCGGCGCCGGGGTCGATTCCCGACTCGCCGGGTGTCTACCGGTTCCGCGACGAGAACCGACGGGTGATCTACGTCGGCAAGGCGAAAAGCCTGCGCTCGCGGCTGTCGTCGTACTTCCAGGACACCTCGAACCTGCATCCGCGCACCCTCGCCATGGTGACGTCGGCCGCCGCTGTCGAGTGGACCGTGGTCAACACCGAGGTCGAGGCGCTGCAGCTGGAGTATTCCTGGATCAAGGAGTTCGACCCGCGCTTCAACGTCCGCTACCGCGACGACAAGTCGTACCCGAGCCTCGCAGTCACGCTGTACGAAGAGTTCCCACGACTGATGGTGATGCGTGGCGCCAAGCGCAAGGGGGTGCGCTACTTCGGGCCGTACTCGCATGCGTGGGCGATCCGCGAAACGCTGGACCTGCTGCTGCGCGTCTTCCCCGCCCGCACGTGCAGCAACGGCGTGTTCAAGCGTGCGGGCCAGGTCGGGCGGCCGTGCCTGCTGGGCTACATCGGCAAGTGCTCCGCCCCCTGCGTCGGGCGGGTGACCGCGGACGAGCACCGCCGCATCGTCGAGGACTTCTGCGACTTCATGTCGGGCCAGACCGCGACCTACATCCGTCGCCTCGAGAAGCAGATGCAGGCGGCCGCGGCGGAGCAGGAGTACGAACGCGCCGCCCGGTTGCGCGACGACATCGGCGCGCTGAACCGAGCCCTCGAGAAGCAGGCGATCGTGTTCGGCGATGGCACCGATGCCGACGTCATCGCCCTCGCCCAGGACCAGCTCGAAGCCGCCGTGCAGGTGTTCTATGTGCGTGGCGGTCGCGTGCGCGGTCAGCGCGGCTGGGTCGTCGACAAGGTCGAAGCGGTCACGACCGGCGATCTGGTCGAGCAGTTCCTGAGCCAGGTGTACGGCGGCGAAGCCGGGGACGCCGTCCCGCGCGAGGTGCTCGTCCCCGAGCAACCACCGGACGTCGACGCGGTGACGACATGGTTGTCCGGGCTGCGCGGATCGCGGGTCTCGCTGCGCGTGCCGCAGCGCGGCGACAAGCGAGCGCTCATGGAGACCGTGGCGCGCAACGCGCAGCAGGCGCTCGGTCTCCACAAGACCAAGCGCGCGAGCGACCTCACCACCCGCAGCCGCGCTCTCGACGAGATCCAGCGTGCGCTCGGCCTGCAGCAGGCACCGCTGCGCATCGAGTGCTATGACGTGTCGAACCTGCAGGGCAGCGACGTGGTCGCGTCGATGGTCGTCTTCGAGGACGGGTTGGCGCGCAAGAGCGAGTACCGGCGGTTCACCATCCGCGGGATCGACGGGCAGAACGACGTCGCCGCGATCTTCGAGGTCATCACCCGCCGCTTCCGCCGCTACCTCGAGTCACGCGCCGAGACCGGTGAGCTCGTCGAGCTCGACATCGACCCCGACGACGACCTCGACCGCATCGCCGCTGCCGAACAGGCCGGAGGGCAGCTCCCCCCCGCGGTCGATCCCGAGACGGGACGGCCGCGGCGATTCGCGTACCCGCCACAGCTCGTCGTCGTCGACGGGGGAGCACCGCAGGTTGCTGCCGCCCAGCGCGCCCTCGACGAGCTTGGCATCGATGACCTGGCACTGTGCGGACTGGCAAAGCGGCTGGAAGAGGTGTGGCTACCCGGTGTGGACGACCCGGTGGTGCTACCGCGCACCAGCGAGGGGCTCTACCTGCTGCAGCGGGTGCGCGACGAGGCGCACCGGTTCGCCATCGCCCACCACCGGCAGCGCCGTTCGAAGTCCATGACCCGTAGCGCTCTCGATGGCATCCCGGGTCTGGGCGAGGTACGGCGTACGGCGCTGCTGCGCCACTTCGGCTCGTTGCGCCGGCTGAGTGCCGCCAGCGCGGACGAGGTCGCGGAGGTTCCCGGCATCGGCCGCCGGACGGCGGAGGCGATCGTGCAAGCACTCGCCGAGCAGCGCGCGACCCGGCGCGCGACCGCGCCCGCGATCAACACGGCAACCGGAGAGATACTCGACGACGCGGAGCCAGCATCCGCGGCAGAGGAGAGCATCGCGTGAACCAGGTCGATGGACCGGCACGTCCCAGCAAGCCCGACGTTGTCATCGTCACCGGCATGTCCGGTGCGGGGCGCAGCACGGCCGCCGACGTTCTCGAGGACCTCGGCTGGTTTGTCGTCGACAACCTGCCGCCGGCGCTGATCCCGTCGCTGCTCGACCTGGACGGCTCGTCGCAGAACGCACCTGACCGGATCGGGGTCGTCGCCGACGTCCGCAGCCGGCAGTTCTTCACCCACCTGAACGCAGCCCTCCAGGAGCTCGCTAGCCGGGGGATCGACCCGCGCGTGGTATTCCTCGAGGCCAGTGACGAAGCGCTGGTACGGCGGTTCGAGAGCGTTCGCCGACCTCATCCACTGCAAGGCGCCGGCCGTGTCCTTGACGGCATCGCCGCCGAGCGCGAGTACCTTCGCGATCTGCGCGCCGACGCCGACCTCGTCATCGACACTTCGGTCCTCAACGTCCATCAACTCGCGGCGAAGCTCATCTCCGCGTTCAGCGACGAGGACCAGCCGACCGTACGCGCGACGCTGGTGTCGTTCGGTTACAAGTACGGCATCCCGGTCGACGCTGACCTCGTCGTCGACTGCCGGTTCCTGCCCAACCCGCACTGGGTGCCGGAACTGCGCCCGCAGACCGGGCTGGACCCCGAGGTATCTGACTACGTGCTCGCGCAAAAGGGTGCTGCGGAGTTCCTCGATCGGTATCGCGATGTGCTCGAGCTGGTGGCTGAGGGGTTCGTGCGGGAGGGCAAGCGGTACGTCACGGTCGCCGTGGGCTGCACCGGCGGCAAGCACCGCAGCGTCGCCATGGCCGAGGCGCTCGCTGGGCGGCTGCGGGACGGCGGCATGCAGACCCTGGTCGTGCACCGCGACCTGGGTCGTGAGTGACGGTGCATGAACCGGAGGCACCCGCACTGCTCCGTGAGGTCGCCGGCCCACGAGTCGTCGCGCTTGGCGGCGGCCACGGCCTCGCTGCCTCGCTGTCGGCGTTGCGCCGAATCACTCATCGGTTGACCGCGGTGGTGACCGTCGCCGACGACGGTGGCTCGAGCGGTCGGTTGCGCCGCGAGCTCGGTGTGCTTCCTCCCGGCGATCTGCGGATGGCGCTGGCGGCACTGTGCGGCGACGACGATTGGGGCCGGACGTGGAGCGAAGTGGTCCAGCATCGGTTCACCAGCGCCGGGCCGCTCCACGATCACGCCGTGGGCAACCTCCTCATCGTCGCGTTGTGGCAGCTGCTTCAGGAACCGGTTGCCGGGTTGGACTGGGTGGGGAAGCTGCTCGACGCGCAGGGGCGGGTGCTGCCGATGGCAGCCGTACCGCTCGACATCGCTGCCGAGGTCGTGGGATGCGACCCGGCGCATCCCACGCAGGTGACGACCGTTCGCGGGCAGGTCGCGGTGGCGTCTACGTCCGGGCGTGTCGCCTCGATCGCGCTCGAACCGGCGAATCCGCCCGCCTGCGTAGAGGCAGTTGCGGCGATCGACGAAGCCGACTGGGTGATCCTCGGGCCGGGGTCGTGGTTCACAAGTGTGCTTCCGCACCTGCTCGTTCCTGACCTGGAGCGAGCAATCGTGGCGTCGCGAGCCCGCCGGTTGGTCACCCTGAACCTGGCCCCGCAGACCGGGGAGACCACGGGCTTCTCCCAAGCCAACCTCGTCGAGGTGCTCGCGGCCCACGCCCCCGACCTGCGACTCGACGTCGTCCTCGCCGACGCCAGCGCGGTCGAGAACGAGCAGGAGCTGCGGGATGCCGTTGCCGCAGTGGGTGCGGAGCTGCGACTTGCCGATGTTGCTGCATCCGACGGCACCGCCCGGCACGACCCGTTGAGGTTGGCAGCTGTCTTCGCCGAGATCCTCACAACCGCCGACGCTTCTCCCGAAGGTCCCGAGCACGCGCCGCCGGAGCGGCATGGAAGGATCGCATCATGGCGATGACCGCCGCGGTCAAGGACGAGCTCAGCCGCCTTCCGGTGACGAAGCCCTGTGACCGTAAGGCCGAGGTCTCGTCGATGCTGCGATTCGCGGGCGGCCTGCACATCGTGGCCGGCCGGATCGTCGTCGAGGCGGAACTCGACACCGGTTCCGTGGCGCGCCGCCTGCGTCGCGACATCGCTGAGGTCTTTGGGCACGGCTCCGACATCGTGGTGCTGGCGCCGAGTGGGCTGCGCAAGGGAAACCGCTACGTCGTCCGCGTCGTCAAGGACGGCGAGGCCCTGGCTCGACAGACCGGTCTCCTCGACGGTCGTGGGCGTCCGGTGCGAGGCCTGCCGCCGCAGGTGGTGTCCGGGTCCATGTGCGACGCAGAAGCGGCCTGGCGCGGAGCGTTCCTCGCGCACGGCTCACTCACCGAACCGGGCCGGTCATCTGCTCTCGAGGTCACCTGCCCGGGGCCGGAGGCGGCGCTGGCACTGGTCGGTGCCGCCCGCCGGCTCGGCGTCCATGCCAAGGCGCGCGAGGTCCGCGGCGTTGATCGCGTCGTCGTCCGTGACGGCGACGCCATCGGCGCGCTGCTCACTCGCCTAGGCGCCCATGAGTCGGTGCTCGCCTGGGAGGAGCGCCGGATGCGACGCGAGGTACGCGCTACCGCGAACCGGCTGGCCAACTTCGACGACGCCAACCTTCGCCGATCGGCCCGAGCGGCGGTCGCTGCCGGGGCTCGCGTGCAGCGCGCGCTGGAGATCCTCGGCGACGACCTGCCGAATCACCTGGCGCAGGCGGGCAAGCTCCGACTCGAGCACCGGCAGGCGAGCCTGGAGGAGCTTGGACAGCTCGCCGACCCGCCGATGACCAAGGACGCGATCGCCGGGCGCATCCGCCGGCTGTTGGCGCTGGCCGACAAGCGAGCCGCCGAGATGGGTATACCAGGCACCGAGGCCAACGTCACCGCGGAGATGCTGGCACCGTAGCGAGCCGTCACTTCGGCTTACTCGCGCGTATCCCTTAGATTCAACGGCAACTTCCCTCTTACCACGGAACCCGAGGAGCAGCACGTGACGATACGAGTCGGTATCAATGGCTTCGGCCGGATCGGGCGCAACTACTACCGGGCGCTGATGGCCCAGGGCCTCGACGACAGCGAGATCGAGATCATCGCCGTCAACGACCTCACCGATAACAAGACCCTCGCGCACCTGCTGAAGTACGACAGCATCCTCGGCAAGCTGTCGGAGGACGTGTCGTACGACGACGACGGGCTGACCGTCGGCGGCCGATCCTTCAAGGCTTTCGCCGAGCGCGACCCCGCCGCGTTGCCGTGGGGGGAGCTCGGGGTTGACGTGGTCATCGAATCGACCGGGCGGTTCACCAACGCCGATGACGCCCGCAAGCACATCGACGCGGGCGCCAAGAAGGTCATCATCTCCGCGCCGGCCAAGGGTGAGGACCTCACCGTCGTCATGGGCGTGAACGACGACGTCTACGACTCGGCGAAGCACACCATCGTGTCGATGGCGTCGTGCACGACCAACTGCGTCGCGCCGATGGCCAAGGTCCTGCTGGAGTCGTTCGGCATCGTCAAGGGATTCATGACGACGATCCACGCCTACACGAACGACCAGGTCATTCTCGACTTCCCGCACAAGGACCTGCGGCGCGCGCGGGCCGCGGCCATCAACATCATTCCCACCACGACTGGCGCGGCCAAGGCGACGTCCCTGGTTATCCCCGAGCTCAAAGGCAAGCTCGATGGTGTCGCCATGCGGGTGCCGGTTCCGACAGGATCGTTGATGGACCTCGTCGTCGAGGTCGAGCGCGAGGTCACCGAGGACGAGGTCAACGCGGCATTCAAGGCGGCCGCGGACGGGCAGCTCAAGGGTCTGCTGACCTACACCGAGGACGAAATCGTGTCGTCGGACATCGTCAACACCGCGCCGTCGTGCACGTTCGACTCGTTGATGACGATGACCCAGGGCAACCAGGTCAAGGTCATCGGCTGGTACGACAACGAGTGGGGCTACTCCAACCGTCTCGTCGACGCCACGGTGCTCATCGGCCGGTCGCTCTGACGGCATGAAGACGCTGGACGACCTGGGCGACGTACGCGGCAAGCGCGTTCTCGTCCGCTGCGATCTCAACGTGCCCCTCGACGGCACGACGATCACCGACGACGGCCGGATTCGCGCCAGCGTCCCGACCATCCAGGCCCTGCGTGACCGCGGCGCTCGGGTGGTGGTCTGCGCCCACCTGGGTCGACCCAAGGGTGCGCCAGAGGCGCAGTACTCCCTTGCGCCGGTCGTCGCCCGCCTCAGCGAGCTGTTGGACGCACCGGTGTCGTTCGCTACCGACACGGTCGGCGACGACGCCAACAACGTGGTCGATGGGCTCGAGGATGGCGACGTCGCGCTGCTCGAGAACCTTCGGTTCAACCCGGGGGAGACGAGCAAGGACGACGCCGAGCGCGGCAAGTTCGCCGACCATCTGGCCAGTCTTGCCGACCTGTACGTCGACGACGCGTTCGGCGCCGTACATCGCAAGCACGCCAGCGTCTACGACGTGCCGCAGCGGCTACCGCATGCCGCGGGCGGGCTCGTGCTCGATGAGGTCGAGGTGCTGCATCGACTCACGACTGACCCCGATCGGCCGTACGCCGTCGTCCTCGGCGGCGCGAAGGTGTCCGACAAGCTGGCGGTGGTCGACAACCTGCTCGGCATGGCCGATCGGCTGCTCATCGGCGGCGGCATGGCCTACACCTTCCTCAAGTCGCAAGGTCATGAGGTGGGTACCAGCCTGCTCGAGGAGGATCAGGTCGACACGGTCCGCGGCTACCTGGATCGGGCGCGAGACGAGGGCGTCGAGATCGTGTTGCCGGTCGACGTGGTGGCGGCGACGGAGTTCTCGACTGACGCGGGCACCGAGGTCGTCTCCGTGGACGAGATCCCTACGGACCGGATGGGCCTGGACATCGGGCCGGACTCTGCCCGCCTGTTCACCGAGCGGCTGTCCGACTGCCGCACGGTCTTCTGGAACGGGCCGATGGGGGTGTTCGAGATGGCGCCGTTCGCCGCGGGCACCGCGGCCGTCGCCGAGGCGCTGACCGGGATCACCGCGCGAGGTGGGCTGACCGTCGTCGGCGGTGGCGATTCGGCAGCTGCGGTCCGCCAGCTCGGGTTCGCCGAGGATGGGTTCAGCCACATCTCCACCGGCGGCGGCGCGAGCCTCGAGTACCTCGAGGGTCGGGAGCTGCCTGGGCTCACGGTACTGGAGACTCCGTGAGTCCAGCCAAGCGGAGCGGGTCTGGTCGTCGGCCGCTGATGGCCGGCAACTGGAAGATGCACCTCAACCATCTCGAGGCGATCGCCTTTGTGCAGAAGCTCGCGTTCTCCCTGCCGAAGGACGTGTTCGACGACATCGAGGTCGTCGTACTGCCGCCGTTCACCGACATCCGCAGCGTGCAGACGTTGATCGACGGCGACAAGCTCCCGATGGGGTACGGCGCGCAGGACATCTCGCCGCACAAGCCGGGAGCATTCACGGGTGAGATCGCCGGCTCGATGCTCATGAAGCTGGGTTGCAGCTACGTCCTCGTCGGACACTCCGAGCGCCGCCAGTATCACGGCGAGGACGACAACGTCGTCAACGCGAAGGCCAAGGCGGCGCACTCGGTCGGCCTGACCACCATCGTCTGTGTCGGCGAGGGCACAGCGGTACGCGATCGCGGCGGTCAGGTCGTCTTCACCACCAACCAGCTCGACGCCGCGCTCACCGACCTCGATCCGGCTGCGGTTCGGGAACGACTGGTCGTCGCGTACGAGCCGGTGTGGGCCATCGGCACCGGCAAGGTCGCGTCGCCCGAGGACGCGCAGGAGGTGTGCTACGGCATCCGCAAACGGCTCGCCCACCACTACGGGCAGGACATCGCCGACGAGGTGCGGATCCTGTACGGCGGCTCGGTCAAGGCTGCGAATATCGCCCCGCTCATGGAGGAACCGGACATCGATGGAGCCCTCGTCGGCAGCGCCAGCATCGACCCGGAGGAGTTCGCCTCGATCTGCCGCTACCGCGATCACCTCGTCCGCGCGGTGCCGTTGGGACAGCGGACTACCTGAGCGGGCGTACCCTTGGCTGCGGCCAACCCGCCGCCGCATGCGTTTGCAGGAATGGAGTGTTGCTGTCCGTGGTCGTGACCCTGTCCGTCGTGTTGATGATCACGAGTTCCCTCCTCGTCCTGCTCGTCCTGCTCCACAAGGGCAAGGGCGGCGGCCTGTCCGACTTGTTCGGAGGCGGCTTCACGTCATCGTTTGGCAGCTCGTCGGTGGTGGAGCGCAACCTCGACCGATTCACCATCGGCTGCGGCCTCATCTGGTTCGCGTCGATCCTGGGGTTGCTCTTCCTGCTGCGACCCGCCTGACATCTCTACCTGGCTCTACTTCGGCGTAAATCTCGACCTAGGGGAGTTCGACCGGTGGCAAGTGGCAATGCGATCCGCGGCAGTCGTGTCGGCGCCGGTCCCATGGGGGAGGCCGAGCGGGGGGAATCCGCGCCCCGGCTGTACGTCTCCTTCTACTGCGCGCGCGGCCACGAGACGCGGCCGAGCTTCGCCGCCGAGGCCGCGGTCCCCGAGTCGTGGGATTGCCCACGCTGCGGGTGGCCGGCCAGCCAGGATCCGGAGAACCCGCCCGCTCCGCCGCGCAACGAGCCGTACAAGACTCACCTCGCCTACGTGCGCGAGCGGCGCACCGACGCCGACGGCGAGGCCATCCTCGCCGAGGCGCTGGAGAAGCTGCGCGCCACCGGCGTCCCCTACTAACGGGACTCGCCCCGAGGGCGATACGCCTCGAGTTAGGGCGATACGCGTTCTACAACAGGCGTATCGCCCTAAATGATCACGTATACGTGATCATTTAGGCAGGGGCAGGCGGCGCTAGGGGGAGGCGAGGCGGGCCAGGCCGGCCGGGAGTTCGCTGGCCGCGGCCCGATCGAGAAGCCACAGCGTGCGCTGGCGCCCGATCGCCCCGGCGGCAGGAACCTGCACCGGGCCGGCCCCCGACAGCGCCATCCGGACAGCGGCCGCCTTCGACGCACCGGCCGTGATCAGCCACACCTCGCGCGCGGCGCGGATGGACGGGAACGTCAGCGAGATCCTGGTCGGCGGCGGCTTCGGCGAGCCGTGGACGCCGACTGCGGATCTCTCGTCGTACAACGCTGGCATCTCGGGGAACAGCGACGCGACGTGCCCTTCCTCGCCGACGCCGAGCATGAGTACGTCGAAGGACGGGACGGCACCGTGGTCCTCGGGTCGAGTCGCCGCCTCGAGCTCGTCCGCATAGGCGGCTGCAGCAGCGTCGACGTCGCGCCCGAACGGTCCGTCCGAGGCAGCCATCGGATGCACCAGCGCCGAGTCGACCGATACGGCATCGAGCAGCGCGACCTGGGCTTGTGTCTCGTTGCGTTCGGGGTCGCCGGCCGGCAGGTAGCGCTCGTCTCCCCACCACACATGCAGCGCCGACCAGTTCACGGCCGCGCGCGCCGGCGAGGAGGCCACCGCGGCGAGCGTGCGATTGCCCATCCCGCCGCCGGTCAGCACCACGTGCGCGAACCGACCTCCCACCTGACCGTCCACGAGCCGGGTAATGAGCCTGGCGGCGACCGCCTGCGCCAGCGTCTCCTCGTCGCGGTGGACGATGACCGTCGAAGCACTCATGCGGTCGACCCCCCAGCCGACACCGCGTGCAGCGTCTCCGCATAGACCTCGTCCGGGTCGAGCCGGCGCAGCTCCTCGGTGAGCAACTCGGGCAGTGTCCGCCGCGGCAGCGCCACCGTCCGGTCGGGCTGGTCTGGTCGGGACAGGGTGGCGAGCCGACCGTCGGGGCGGGTCAGCAGGATGCTGGCCCCGTTCATCGCCAGCTCGACTTCGGTGATCCCGGGCCCGGGCGACGACTGGACCCGTGCCGGTACGTCAAGGCGTGACCCGAGCCAGGCGGCGAGCAATTCTCCGGTTGGGTTGCCGTCCTCCGAGGAAACCTCGACGGAGCTGATCGGGTCGTACGGCTGGTCCAGTGACGCGGCCAGAATCGTCCGCCACGTCGTTGCTCGCGTCCACGCCAGGTCTGTGTCGCCCGGGGCATACGACGCACAGCGTGCGCGCAGCGCCCGCATCGGATCGTCGTCGCCGCTGGAATCGGTAATGCGGCGCTGCGCCAGCCGACCGATCGGATCTTCGGCCGGGGCGTCCGGCGCCGCGCCGGGCCACCAGGCGACAACCGGTGCGTCGGGGAGCAGCAGCGGAGTAGCGACCGAGGCCGGATGGTCGGCCAGCTCGCCGTACAGGCGCATCAGCACGGTCTCGCCGGGACCGGATTCACCGCCGACGCGTACCTCGGCGTCGAGGCGGTGCTTCCCGTCGCCATCGCCAACACCATCGCCACCGCGATCGACGATGGTGAGGATGCGGCTCGGATGCTCGCGCCCGGACTCGTGCGCCACCTGCAGCGCGTCGTAGTGACCATCCTCATCGGTAATGACGATCAGCGTGAGCACCATGCCGAGGGTCGGGCTGCCCACGGCGTGCCGCGCCTGGGTCAACGCATCGTTGATCTTGCCCGCGTTGGTGTCGGTGAGGTCGACGATCACGTGCCGCTCCTAGGCGTGACTACGGCCGGCGCCAGGCGCGGCCGTCGCGAGCGAGCATCTCGTCCGACGACGAGGGCCCCCACGTTCCGGCGGGATACTGATCCGGCGCGCCGTGCTTGTCCCAGTACTCCTCGATCGGGTCGAGGATGCGCCACGAGAGCTCGACCTCCTCGTTGCGGGGGAACAGCGGCGGGTCGCCGAGCAGCACGTCGAGCAAGAGACGTTCGTACGCCTCGGGGCTGGACTCGGTGAACGACTCGCCGTACGCGAAGTCCATGTTGACGTCACGGACCTCCATCGCCGACCCCGGCACCTTCGAGCCGAAACGAACCGTCACGCCCTCGTCCGGTTGGACCCGGATGACGAGCGCGTTTTGACCGAGCTCCTTGGTGTCTGTGGCTTCGAACGGCAGGTGCGGTGCGCGCCGGAAGAGCACCGCGATCTCACTCACCCGCCGGCCCAGACGCTTGCCTGCGCGCAGGTAGAACGGCACGCCCGCCCATCGGCGGGTGTCAACGAGCAGCGTGATGGCGGCGTAGGTCTCGGTATGGGAATCCGCCGGGATGCCCTCTTCCTCGAGGTAGCCCCGAACGGGGTCGCCACCCTGCCACCCGGCTGCGTACTGGCCGCGGGACGTCGACAGTGCCAGGTCGTCGGGAAGGACCACCGCCGACAGCACCTTCTCCTTCTCCAGCCGCAGCGACCGCGCGTCAAAGGAGACCGGTTCCTCCATCGCTACCAAAGCGAGCAGCTGGAGCAGGTGGTTCTGGATGACGTCACGCGCGGCGCCGATGCCGTCGTAGTAGCCGCCGCGCCCGCCGATCCCGATGTCCTCGGCCATCGTGATCTGCACGGAGTCGACGTAGTTGGCGTTCCAGACCGGCTCCCACAGCTGGTTCGCGAAACGCAACGCGAGAATGTTCTGAACCGTCTCTTTGCCGAGGTAGTGGTCGATGCGGAACACCGCCGACGGCGGGAACACGTCATTGACGATGCGGTTGAGCTCCTGGGCGCTCTTCAGGTCGTGCCCGAACGGCTTCTCGATCACCAGACGCCGCCAGGAACGCCCCTCCTCGCTTGCCTCGTCCCGCGACAGCCCGGCGCGGCGCAGCTGCTCGACGACGGCCGGGAAGTCCTTGGGCGGGATCGACAGGTAGAACGCGAAGTTCCCGCCCGTTCCGCGCGTCCGATCGAGCTCCTCGGCCGTCCGCGCGAGCCGATCGAAGGCTTCGTCGTCCCCGAACCCGTCCGCAGTGACGAAGCGCACGCCGTCGGCGAGCTGGTGCCAGACCTCCTCGCGGTACGGCGTCCGCGCGGAACTCTTCACCGACTCGTGCACGACCCCCGCGAAGACCTCGTCGGACCAATCGCGCCGACCGAAGCCGACCAGGGCGAAGCCAGGCGGCAGCAGGCCACGGTTGGCAAGGTCGTAGATCGCAGGCAGCAGCTTCTTGCGGGACAGGTCACCAGTGACGCCGAAGATGACCAGGCCGCACGGGCCGGCGATGCGAGGAAGCCGGCGGTCCCTGCTGTCGCGCAGCGGGTTGGCGGGCACGCCCTACTTCTTGTCCGCGGCGGTCTTCTCCGGCGCTAGCCGCTCCAGCTCGCCCTGGACCGCCTCGAGCAGCTCGTTCCAGGAGACCTCGAACTTGTCGACGCCCTCGTCTTCGAGCACCTGGACGACCTCGTCGTAGTCGACGCCCAGCTCGGCCAGGTCGTCGAGGACCTGCTTCGCGTCGGCGTAGAACGGGCGGATGGTCTCGCCGCGGAAGACGCCGTGGTCGTAGACCGCGTCCAGGGTGGCTTCTGGCATCGTGTTGACGACCCCCGGCGCGACCAGGTCCATCACGTAACGGGTGTCCTCGTACTGCGGGTCCTTGACGCCCGTCGATGCCCACAGCGGCCGCTGCGGCTTGGCGCCGGCCTCGGCCAGGTTCTTCCAACGCTGCGAGCCAAACACCTGCTCGTACTCCTGATAGGCCAGCCGAGCGTTTGCGATGGCGGCCTTGCCGCGCAGCTCCTTGGCTTCGTCGGTGCCGATCTTGTCCAGACGCTTGTCGGTCTCGGTGTCATTGCGGCTGACGAAGAACGACGCAACCGAACCCAATCTGCTCAGATCCGCGCCCGTGGCCCGCAGCCGCTCGACGCCGTCGAGGAACGCGGCCATCACCTCGCGGTAGCGCTGGAGGGAGAAGATGAGCGTCACGTTGACGCTGATCCCCTCGGCCAGGCATTGGCTGATAGCCGGGAGGCCCTCCTGGGTGGCGGGAATCTTGATGAAGAGGTTTGGCCGGTCGACGAGCCACCACAGCTGGCGCGCCTCCGCAATCGTTGTCTCGGTGTCATGGGCCAGCCGGGGATCCACCTCGTAGGACACCCGGCCGTCCACGCCGTCACTGGCGTCGTAGACCGGACGCAATTGGTCACACGCCCACCGGATGTCCTGAGCCGTGATCATGCGGACCGCCTCTTCGACGGTGACGCGCCGCGCCGCCAGGTCGTGAACCTGCTGGTCGTACAGCTCAGAGCCGGTGATGGCTTTCTGGAAGATCGTGGGATTCGAGGTCACGCCGACAATGTGCTTGTCGCGCATGAGCGCCTCGAGGTTGCCCGTCGAGAGCCGGTCGCGGCTGATGTCGTCGAGCCACAGCGCGACGCCGGCATCAGAGAGTTGAGCCAGAACTTGCTCGGACATGTTGCCTCCCGGAGCTGGGAAGTTGCCTGCCGTTAACTGCCGGTTGTACTGCCTTGGATCGCGGCGTTGCGTGACAACGTGGCCCGCGCCGCAGCGATGACGCTGTCCGGAGTGAACCCGAACTGCTCGAAGATCACCTGGTACGGCGCGGACGCACCGTAATGCTCCAGGCTGACGCATTCGCCGTAGTCACCGACGAACTGGTGCCACGACTGTGCTACGGCGGCCTCCACCGAGACGCGCGCCCGGACGGCGGACGGTAGGACCCGGGTGCGATAGGCCTCGTCCTGCGCGAGGAACCACTCGACGCATGGCATCGACACCACTCGGGTGGGGACGCCATCTGCCTCGAGCCGCTCGCGTGCGGTGACTGCGAGCTGTACCTCGCTGCCCGTTGCGATCACGATCACGTCGGGTTGCCCGTTGCTGGCGTCGATGAGGATGTAGCCGCCCCGAGCGGTCTCCGCGGCGTCGGCGAAGCCCCTATCGACCGAACGGTCGAAGGTCGGGACGTTCTGCCGGGTGAGGCACAGCGCCGCGGGTCGATCGGTGTGGCCGAGGATCGTGTGCCACGCAGCAACGGTTTCGTTCGCGTCCGCCGGTCGAACGACGTCTAAGCCGGGTATCGCGCGGAGCGCACTGAGGTGCTCGACCGGTTGGTGAGTCGGTCCGTCCTCGCCGAGTCCGATCGAGTCGTGCGTCCAGACATACGTCACCGGCAGCTTCATCAGCGCAGCCAGGCGTACGGCCGGGCGCATGTAGTCGCTGAACACGAGGAACGTCGCACCGTAGGGCCGGGTGCCGCCGTGCAGCGCGATGCCGTTGAGGATCGCGCCCATGGCGTGCTCGCGGATCCCGAAGTGAAGCACCCGCCCGTACGGCCCGCCGGGGAACTCCTTCGACTGGCGATCCGTCGGCAAGAAGGACGGCTCGTCCTCGGGTGTGGTGTTCGTCGACTCTGCCAGGTCGGCGGACCCGCCCCACAGCTCCGGCAGCTCGGGCGCGATGGCGTTGAGCACGGCGCCGGACGCCTTGCGCGTGGCCATCCCCTTTTCGTCGGCCTCGAACGTCGGGAGCGCATCGGCCCAGCCGTCGGGCAGCTTGCGCTGCGCCATCCGGTCGAACAGCGCGGCCCGCTCGGGTTCGGCCTCGCGCCAGGCGCGGAAACGCTCGTCCCACTCGGCGTGGGTGGCCCGGCCGCGCTCGATGACCGCGCGAGCGTGCTCGAGAACGTCCTCGGGGACGTCGAAGGACTTCGCTGGGTCGAGGCCCATGACCTTCTTGGTCTTGGCGACTTCTTCGGCTCCAAGCGCGCTGCCGTGGGCCTTACCGGTGTTCTGGGCGTCGGGCGCCGGCCAGGCGATGATCGTGCGCAGCGCGATGAACGACGGCTTGTCCGTGACCGCTTCGGCCGCGCGGTACGCCGCGTCGAGGGCGGCGACATTCTCTTCGTACCGCCCGTCGTCGAGCAGCCAGTTGACGCGCTGGGTGTGCCAGCCGTACGCGTCGTACCGCTGCACGATCTCCTCGTTGAACGCGATGATCGTGTTGTCTTCGATCGAGATGTGATTGTCGTCGTACAGCAGCGTGAGGTTGCCGAGCTGCTGGGTGCCGGCAAGTGACGAGGCCTCGCTGCTGATGCCCTCCTCCATGTCGCCGTCGGAGGCGATGCAGTAGATGTGGTGGTCGAAGACGCTCGTGCCCGGTTCGGCGTCAGGATCGAAGAGGCCACGCTCGCGTCGAGCTGCCATCGCCATGCCGACGGCGTTGCCGACGCCCTGGCCGAGCGGCCCGGTGGTGGTCTCGACGCCGATCGTGTGGCCGTGCTCTGGATGGCCCGGAGTGAGGCTGCCCCAGGACCGATACCGGCGCAGATCGTCGAGCGTTAGCCCGTATCCGCTGAGGTAGAGCTGGATGTAGAGCGTCAGGCTCGAGTGCCCGCAGGACAGCACGAAGCGGTCGCGGCCTGGCCAACTCGCGTCGGTCGGATCGTGGCGCATCAACCGCTGGAACAGCAGCAGCGCTGCCGGAGCGAGACTCATGGCCGTGCCTGGGTGGCCATTGCCGGCACTCTGCACGGAGTCCACGGCCAGGGCCCGGACGATGTCGACCGTGCGCCGGTCGAGGTCGGTCCATTCGAAGTCGCTGGACGTTCCCGCCCGCTGCTTCGTCGACGTGTCGGCCACAGCCCTCCTCATGAGCACTGGCGTGGCGATGTCGGCCCCCAACTCGGCGCCATCGCCGCATGTCTGCCCAGGTCACAACGAGCCTACCCAGGTGAGGGTTGGCTACGCGACGCTCCGCTCTGCACCCCGCCGGCCTCCGTCGACTGCGCTCCAGCGGTGTGCTCGCGCCGGAGGCCCGCTCATGACTTGTGGCGACGAGGTGCAGGTCGGCCGGTGCCATTACGCTGGCCTGGTCTGCCCCGTTCTCGTCTCTTTAAGGCCGTGAGTGACTGCCGTCGACGCGCGACCGCCCGCCGTGGGCGCAACCGTCGCAGCTACCCGTACGCCCGGGCAGATCCTGCGCGCCTACGTCGCGCTCACCAAGCCGCGCATCATCGAGCTTCTCCTCGTCACGACCGTGCCGACGATGGTCCTGGCGGCGAGGGGGGTGCCGAGCCTCGAGCTGGTGCTGCTGACGCTGCTCGGAGGGTCACTCGCGGCGGGCAGCGCTAACGCTCTCAACTGCTATCTCGATCGCGACATCGACGTCCTGATGCATCGCACCGCGCGTCGCCCGCTGCCGACGGCCGCGGTCACGCCGCGGGAGGCGCTCATCTTCGGCGTCGCCCTTGGCGTCGTGGCCACGGTCCTGATGACGGTGGCGGTGAACCCCCTCACCGGCGCGCTGTCCCTCGCGGCCGTCCTGTTCTACGTGTTCGGTTACACCCTCGGTCTCAAGCGCCGGACGCCGTCGAACATCGTCTGGGGCGGTGCCGCCGGTTGCATGCCGGTGCTGATCGGCTGGGCCGCGGTGACGGGGTCGCTGTCGTGGACCCCGGTCGTGCTGTTCCTCGTCATCTTCTTCTGGACCCCGCCGCACTACTGGCCGCTGTCGATGCGCTTCCGCGACGACTACGCAGCTGCGGGCGTGCCGATGCTGCCCGTCGTAGCTGCGCCGGCGACCGTCACCCGGCGCAGTCTCGGTTACAGCATTGCCATGGTCGTCACCTCGCTGCTGCTGTGGCCGGTCGCGCCGACAGGTCCGCTGTATCCGATCGTTGCCGTGATCCTCGGGGCGCTGTTCCTGCTCGAAGCGGCGCGGCTGCATCGGCGAGCCCGCGCGGGCATGTCCGAGCCGGCGCTCGGCGCGATGCGCTTGTTCCACTGGTCGATCACCTACCTGGCGCTGCTGTTCGCCGCGGTGGCGATCGACGCGCTGCTCTTCGCGTGAGCCCTGTCGCCTGAGCAGGGCGTCTCGAGCGGCCTGTTGTCGTGCGTATCAACCGGCGTGGGACGCCGCTCTCCTCCGCGTGACACCTGACACGTCGGAGCTGGGGACGGATGTGGTCCGGGTGAACTTCGTAGCGTTGGTGACCGGTGCGATCATTGCGTTGGCTGGGCTCGATCTCGTGGGCGCCTTCTTCGCCGCCGAGTGGGCTGCCCACCGGTCGATCGTGTCGCTCCTGGCCGGGCTAGGGACGTTCCTCGCCCTGTTCTTGGTGTACGCCGCGACCCTCCGGGTGGCAGACATCGTCGTGGTCACATTCGGCTGGATCGTGATCTTGCAAGCCGGCGTCGTACTGCTCGCCGTGCTGCGGTACGGCACCCACTACAGCCTCGATGTTTGGGGTGTGCTCCTCCTCCTGCTGGGTGCCCAGACGTACTTGATCGTGAGAACGGGATGAAGGTCGTCCTGTGCACGACGGTGGGCACCGGCCGCACCGAGTTGTCGGCGTTCGATGCCGCGCTTGTCAAGGCTGGCATCGGCGATTACAACCTGCTGCCCCTGTCCTCGGTCATCCCGCTCGGTGCCGAACTCGTCGAGCAGGACGCCTACGACGCGCCAGCGGAAACGTTCGGGGAGCGCCTCTACGTCGTGCGCGCCGAGCAGCGATCCAGCCTCAACGGCCAATGGGTCGGCGCCGGGATCGGCTGGATACAGACGGATGACAACCGTGGGTGGTTCGTCGAGCACCAGGTCGTTGCTTCTGACCGCGCTGCCGTCGAGCGCGACCTGCACGCGCTGATCGAGGACTCGATGACGGATCTGTGCGAGCACCGCGGCCTTGCGGCTCACAAGTTCCAATCCATCAGCACGGTCGCCCACGTCCTCGATTCGCCGGTGTGCGCCCTCGCCGTAGCCATCTATGCCAGTGAGCGGTGGCCGCGGACCGCCTAGTGTGCCGCCATGCGCACCACTGCCCGGTTTCTCGCCGGGCTCGCAGTCGCGACGTTGCTTGTCGGCATCGGCTGGGCTTTCGTCAGTCGCAATAGCAACGACTCGACGACTCCGGCGCTGCTGCTGGTCATCGGCGTCGTCGCCGCCGTCGACGCGACGGCGTTCCTGGTGCTCGCCGAGCGCGATCCAGACGGTCTTCGCGTCGGCGCGGCGAGGCTGCCCGCGCCGATGTGGTGGCCGCCGCTGCTCGCCGCCGGCCTGGTCGGGCTCGTCGGCGGACTGTGGATCTCTGTGCCCGTCGCCATGTTGGGCAGCGTCGTCATCGTCGCTGCCGGCGTGGGAGCTGCTCGGCAACTGCGCGGCTCGCCGCGTGAGCCTGGCCCCACCGACCGCCGGACCGTACGCACGGCGCGGCAGATCCTCGGGTTCGGTCATCGGCATACCGCATCGGATCACTCGTTGGTGTCGACCGTCGTCGAGCCGATCGGACAGGGTCGGGTACGGCTCGTGCTCGTCGCGCCGGACGGGGCCCTCGGTGACCTGGTCGTCAGCGACGAAGCGACCGCGCGCGCTGCTGCCGCGCTGGCAGGCGCCGAGGTCGAGGATGCCTTCTCACGTGAGCTCGGTGCGCGGATTCGTACCGGCCCGTACGAGTGGGTCCGGATGGCTGGCTCTCAACTCGGCGGTTCCCGGCTGTGACCCAGCTGGACCCTCGGCCGGCCGAATGCGCAGCGACAGGTGTAACCGGACGACGATGACGATGACGAGGCTCGCGCCGAGCAGGTGCAGGGCGACGACGAGCTCGGGCAGGCCGGTGAAGTACTGCACGTACCCGACGGTGCCTTGAGCCAGGGCGACGACGAGCACGGTCAGCGCCCGCCGGCGCGCCCGAGCCGGGGCGTCGACCAGCCGCAGGGCCACGATCAAAGCGACCACCAGGCCGAGGAAGAGCAACACCAGGTCGGCGTGCAGCCAGCTGACCGTTCGCGGGTCGAGCCCGAAGCGCCGAGCGTCGAGGTCCCCGGCGTGTGGGCCGCTCCCGGTGACGACCGTGCCACACGACGACGACCGCTGCCGTGGCGACCAGCAAGGCCCGGCTCAGCCACCGCACCTCGCTACGCACCAGAGGCTGGGGTGGCCCGTCCCCTTCTCCAGACCGTTCGTACAGCAGGGTCGCGGCCGCGATCAGCACTCCTGACAGCAGGAAGTGGCTAGCCACCGCAGCCGGATGCAGGTCGGTCAGCACCGTGATGCCGCCGAGGATCGCCTGGCCCACCACGCCCAGCAGCTGCACGCAGGCCAGGACGAACAGGGATCGGCGGAACGGCCGCACGCGCAGCGCCGCGACGATTCCGGCGAGGATCACCAGCCCGACGACGAACGTCAGCAAGCGATTGCCAAACTCGATGACCGCGTGAAAGCCCTCAGCCTGCTGCGCCACCGGGACGTAGCTGCCGGGAGCGCACTCCGGCCAGGTGGGACAGCCCAGTCCCGAGCCAGTGAGCCGCACCAGCCCGCCAGTCACGACGATCGCGACCTGAGCGACGATGCCGGCGAGGAAGACGCGACGCGCAACAGGCCCGGCGGGGGAGCTGGCCACCTCCCGATGGTAGGCGTGGATCGCCGCCGCGCACGCCGGCAACACCACGGGAGTAATCACCGTTATGGTCGCGCGAGCGACGCTTAGGTCTCAAGATCGCGGATAGGTAACACGACCACAGCCGAAGGAGCCTCCCGTGACCGTGCTCGATGCCTCGACCGACCTGGACGCCCTGGCAGTCACGACGATCCGCACGCTGTGTATCGACGCGGTTCAGGCAGCCAACTCCGGCCATCCGGGGACGCCGATGGCGATGGCGCCGGTGGCATACACGCTGTGGCAGCGGTTCCTGCGCTTCGACCCCGCCGACCCGATCTGGCCGAATCGCGATCGGTTCGTGCTGTCGGCGGGGCACGCCTCGACGCTGCTCTACTCGCTGCTGCACCTGACCAAGGTGGCCGCGGTCAACCCCGCGTACGAAACCCTGGGCACCCCGTCGGTGACACTCGACGACATCCGCCGATTCCGACAGGCCGACTCGAAATGCCCCGGGCACCCGGAGTACCGCTGGACGTCCGGCGTGGAGGCGACGACCGGCCCGCTCGGCACCGGGCTTGCGACGTCCGTCGGCATGGCGATCGCGAGCCATTGGCAGGCGGCGACGTTCAACCGTCCCGGCTTCGAGATGTTTGATTTCGACGTCTACGCGCTCTGCGGCGACGGCGACATGATGGAGGGCGTCTCGTCGGAGGCGGCGTCGCTCGCCGGCCACCTGCACCTGTCGAACCTGTGCTGGATCTACGACAACAACCGGATCACCATCGAGGGTCGTACGTCGCTGGCGTTCTCCGAGGATGTCGCCACCCGGTTCATCGGCCTCGGCTGGAACGTCACCCGCGTCGGCGACGCCAATGACCTTGCCATGCTGTCGCGCGCCTACACGACGTTCCGCAACGAGCAGCACAGGCCGACGTTGATCATCGTCGACAGTTCCATCGCGTACGGCGCCCCGCACAAGCAGGACACCCCCGAGGCACATGGGGAGCCACTCGGCGACGATGAGGTGCGCGCCACCAAGCGGTTCTACGGCTGGCCGGAGGATGCGCAGTTCCGAGTGCCCGACGAGGTGTACGAACACTTCGCCGACGAGCTGGGCGCGCGTGGTCGCAAGCTGCGCGACGCCTGGATGGAGCTCTTCGAGCGCTACTCCGCCGAACACCCCGAGCTCGCCGACCAGCTGCTGCGCATGCAGCGGCGGGAGCTGCCGGAAGGCTGGGACGCCGACATCCCCGAGTTCCCGGCCGACCCGAAGGGCAAGGCCACCCGCGACACGTCGGGCGCCGTGCTCAATGCGATCGCGAAGAATGTGCCGTGGCTCATTGGCGGTGCCGCCGACCTGGCGCCGTCGACGAAGACTCGGCTGACATTTGACGGCGCGGGTGACTTCGGCGTGGAGGAGGCGCCCGGCCACGCCGGCACCAACCAGCCCGGCGGTACCGATGTCGCCAGCGCGGACCCGGATGTCGTGAAGGCTCGCGGCCGGAACCTGCATTTCGGTATCCGCGAGTTCGTCTCAGGTGCGGTGGCCAACGGACTCGCCCTGTCCAAGATCCGGCCGTTCTGGTCGACGTTCCTGATCTTCTCCGACTTCGCGCGCGGCGCCATCCGGCTCTCTGCGCTCATGGAGATCCCGGTGATCGCGATCTTCACCCACGATTCGATCGGTGTGGGCGAGGACGGGCCGACGCACCAGCCCGTCGAGCAGTTGGCATCGCTGCGGGCAATCCCGAGCCTGCTGGTGATGCGCCCCGCCGACGCCAACGAGGTGGTGGAGGCGTGGCGAACGATCATGCCGATGCGGCACGAGCCCGTTGCGCTCGTTCTCACCCGGCAGGCCGTGCCCACGCTCGACCGGAGCATCTATGCCCCCGCGTCCGGCGTGGCGCAGGGCGGGTACGTGCTCGCCGACGCTGAGGACGGCGACCCGGAGGTCATCCTCATCGCGAGCGGGAGTGAGGTCGCGCTGGTTATCTCCGCATACGAGGCGCTGACCGCAGACGGCATCCGCGCGCGGGTCGTGAGCATGCCGTGCTGGGAGCTGTTCGACGAGCAGCCGCAGGAGTACCGCGACAGCGTCCTGCCGCCCTCGGTGATCGCTCGGGTCGCCGTCGAGCAGGCCGCGACGATGGGCTGGGATCGCTACGTCGGCTCGGGCGGCGCGGTCATCGGAATGCACACGTTCGGACACTCGGCGCCGCTCAAGGCCCTGCTCGGCATGTTCGGATTCACGCCGGACGCCGTCGAGCGCGTCGCCCGTGAGCGCCTCGAGGCGGCCCGCGCCTCGTCCTAGCGCCCGCCCCACCACTCGCAACGATCATGGAGTTGCAGGTGCGACACGCGGGACGAATCGGACGTTTTCGTCCCGCAACTCCATGATCGTTGCGACAAGAGGGACACGCCCGACCTCAGATGGAGAGGGTGCCACGGGAGATGCTGACCGCGGAGTGACCAGGATTGCCGTCGTACGGCTCCGCTGACACGTCGACGACGGGGAACTCCGCCAGGTCGACGTCCGCCGGGACCCGGAACGAGCCCGACAGGTCGCCGTCCAGCGCACCGAGCGAGTACAACCGCTGTCCCGCGCTGTCGAGCAACCACACCTCGTAGTAGCGCTCCGGTTCCGGCTGGAACTCCGACACCGACACTTCGAGCCGACGCCCATCGGCAGTGGGCACGACGCGCGCCTCCCCGGTGCCGCCCGGCGGCCCATCAGGGATCGGGGCCAGCGCCGCGCTCGCCTCAACCGATGGAGAGGCGTCCTGGTCGTTCAGTCCGGTGAGCAGCAGCGTGCCAAGGACGCCGACGAGCACGCCGAGAACTGCGGCCGCGACTCCGAGGAGGACAGCGGTGCGGCGGCGCCGGGCGTCCGGCGGACGGCCGTGGGAGCCACGTCCTACCGGCTGCGGCTGCGCCGAAGGTGGAGCGCCGAGCCCAACCTCATCGACAATGCGGTCCCAGACCGCAGGTGAGGGTGACTTCAGCGGCGCCGCGATGACGTCGCCGCCAGACCGACTCGTCGACACCACTGCCTGCAGCTGGTCGAGCTCGCTCTGGCAGCGTGAGCACTGGGCCAGGTGGTCATCGTCAGCAGCGGAGCCGGCGCTCTCGCCGAGCGCGCGAAGAGCGAGCATGTCCGGATCACAGTGCGGCACCGTCCACCTCCAACCTGGCTCGGAGCCGCTCCAAACTGCGCCGGATGTGGCTCTTCACCGTGCCGAGCGGGAGGCTCAGCACGCTGGCGATCTGGACGTGGGTGAGGTCGTCGTAGAACGCCAATTGCATGATGCGTCGCTGCGGCTCGCCGAGCTTGGCCAGTTCGTCGGCGAGCAGGACGCGGTCGGCTATGGCGTCGACGGCGGGCGCAGCCACATCGGTACTGATCAAGGCGGCAGCGCTGGTGGCACGGCGCTCCCGCTGCAGCATCGCCCAGCGATCCGCGACCTTGTGGCGCGTGATCCCGAGCAGCCAGCCGGCCAGGGAGCCGCCGCCCACGTTGTAGCGTGACCGGCCTCGCCACGCCGCGGTGAACACCTGCTGGGTGATGTCCTCTGCTTCCTCTCGGCTGCCGAATGAGCGCAGCGCAACCGTGTAGACCAGCGCGGACCAGCGACCGTAGGCGTCGGCGAGAGCGCGCTCGTCACCGGAGTGGAATCGAAGTGCCACGTCCCGGTCGATCCCGCCGTCGACCCCGGCGCCCGGCTCGGCCTGTGCATCCACGAGCGTCACGCTAGTAGCGCCTACTGCGACCTACGCGCATGCCCATGGTTGAAGACCTCCTTCCCTCTCTTCGCATCCGAGGGCCAAATCAGACGCAGCAGTCAGGCGAAGCGGAACGTCCGGCTGGTAATCGCGCTCACGAGCACCGCCCAGATGGTCAGGATGGCAAGCTCGCCGAGGGGGAGCGTTTCCCGCTCCAGCGCCACGCGGAGACCGTCCGTCAGGGCTGCGAGCGGCAGCGCCTCGAGGACGGGGCGTACGACCTCTGGCAGCCGGTCGAGCTGGACCACGACGCCGCCACCCACGAGAAACAGCAGGTAGATGAGGTTCGCTGCCGCAAGGGTCGCTTCGGCGCGCAGGAGGCCGGCCATCAGCAGGCCGAGCGCGGAGAACGCCACCGTTGCGACGATGACGAGCAGCGCGGCATATGCCCATCCGCGGGCTGAGGTCGTTGCTGTCCAGCCGAGAGCCAGCGCCACCAGCACGAGAACGAGGATCTGCAGCACCTCGATCACCAGGATCGCGAGCGCCTTCCCGGCGAGCAGGCCGCTGCGGGGAAGAGGGCTGGCGCCGAGGCGCTTGAGTACGCCGTACCGGCGCTCGAAGCCAGTCGCGATGGCGAGCCCAACGAAGGATGTCGACATCACGGCAAGGCCGATGACGCCGGGAAGCAGGAAGTCGACACGCTCCCCGCGGTCGACGTCGAACAGCGGAACGGTCGACCCGAGAACCAGCAACCCGACCGGAAGGATGAGCACGAGCACGAGTTGCTCGCCGTTGCGTAGGAGCGCCCGCAGCTCTACAACAGCCTGCGTCCGGACCATGCGTATCCACGGTGCGGCGCCCGGTCGCGGCACGAATGAGATGACACTCACGACCGCAACTCGCGACCGGTGAGATCGAGGAACACGTCTTCGAGGCTGCGTCTCCCGACCGACAGGCCCTCGGGTAGGAAACCATGCTCGGAGCACCACGCCGTCACGGCGGCGAGTACGGCGGGAGAAACCTCGCCGGACACCGCGTAGGCGCCTGGGCGTTCCTCGATGACAGCGGTCGCGCGGGGAAGGGCCGACTGCAGCGATGCGAGTGGCCGGCCGGGCGGCCCGCGGAAGCGCCAGGACTCTTGCGGACCCGCGCCGGTCAGCGCCGCGGGTGTGCCCGCTGCGACGACCCGGCCGTGATCGAGGATGACCACCTCGTCCGCGAGCCGTTCGGCCTCCTCCATGGAATGCGTGGTCAGTACCACGGTCACCCCGTCGGCGCGTAGGTTCTCGACGATGCGCCAGGTGGTCTGGCGGGCCTGCGGATCCAGTCCGGCGGTCGGCTCGTCGAGGAACACCAGCTCGGGCCGACCGAGTAGCGCCAGTGCCAGCGACAGACGTTGCTGCTGGCCGCCGGACAGTCGTCGGTACGGCGTTGCCGCAACGGCGGTCAGCCCCACGAGGTCGAGCAATGCCTCCGGATCGTGTGGATCGCTGTGAAACGACGCGTATTGCCTCAGCGTCTCTCGCGGTCGGGCCGTGGCGGCGATGCCACGGTCCTGCAGCATGACCCCGACACGCGCTCTGAGCTGACGGTCGCGCGGATCGAGGCCGAGCACGCGTACCGACCCCGCGTCTGGCGTGCGGTAACCCTCGCAGATCTCAACCGTGGTCGTCTTGCCGGCGCCGTTGGGACCGAGGATCGCAGTGACTTCACACCTGGGTACGTCGAGTGAGACGCCGTCGATGGCCGGTCGACCGCGGTACCGCTTGACCAGGTCGACCACCTCGACGGCCGGCGTAGTCACGTGCGGAGTCTAGAAAGCGAGCCGCAGGGCGTGGTGGGTTGGCGCTCGGCCGCGATTTTCGGAACAATGGTGTTGTGAAAACCCACCGCGAGCTCGCCTCGCCGCGTCGGGCACCTGCCGACGCCGGCGAGCTGACGCGCGGTACCCGCGACCGGATCGTCCAGATCCTGCTGGAGGGCCCGTCGACGACGTCGGCGGTTGCTCAGCTTCTCGGACTCACCGACGCCGCCGTACGCCGGCACCTGGACGCCTTGCTCGACGAGGGTCTGGTCGAGACCCGCGCCGCCCGACCAACCCCCAGGCGTGGGCGTGGTCGGCCCGCCCGCGTGTTCGCCCTCACCGATACCGGACACGACTCGCTCTTGCAGCAGGGGTACGACAGCCTCGCCGCCGACGCGTTGCGATTTCTCGCCGAGTCGGGAGGGCAGGACGCGGTGGTGGCCTTCGCGCGGTCGCGGGTCGAGGCAATGGCGGCGCGCTATGTGAGTGACGTCTCCGATTTCACCCCCGGTTCGCCGGAACGCGTAGCCGCGCTGGCGCAGGCGCTGACCGGCGATGGCTTCGCCGCATCGACCCGCCCTGCCCGCACCGATGGTGGCGCGCAGCTGTGTCAACATCATTGTCCGGTCGCGCACGTCGCTGCCCAGTTCCCGCAGCTGTGCGAGGCCGAGACTCAGGTCTTCGCGCGTCTGCTCGACGTTCCCGTCCAGCGGCTCGCGACCATCGCTCGTGGCGATGGAATCTGCACGACGCACGTCTCACCACCTGCACGACCAGCGAAGACAACCGCACCCTCCGGGGTGCTTGGGAGGACCCTGTGAGCACCACCACCCACCCCGAGCTGGAGGGCCTCGGCCGGTACGAGTACGGCTGGGCCGACTCCGACGTCGCCGGTGCGGACGCGAAGCGCGGACTCAACGAGGCCGTGGTGCGCGACATCTCCGGCAAGAAGAGCGAGCCAGAGTGGATGCTCGACCTTCGTCTCAAGGGATTGCGCCTGTTCGGCAAGAAGCCGATGCCGACCTGGGGCGCCGATCTGTCGGGCATCGACTTCGACAACATCAAGTATTTCGTGCGGTCGACCGAGAAGCAGGCCGCGAGTTGGGACGATCTGCCGGACGACATCAAGTCGACGTACGACCGACTCGGTATTCCCGAGGCGGAAAAGCAGCGGCTCGTCTCCGGCGTGGCCGCGCAGTACGAGTCCGAGGTGGTCTACCACAAGATTCGAGAGGACCTCGAGGAGCAGGGGGTCATCTTTCTCGACACCGACACCGGCCTGCGCGAGCACCCGGAGCTGTTCAAGGAGTACTTCGGCTCGGTGATCCCGGTCGGCGACAACAAGTTCGCGTCGCTGAACACTGCGGTGTGGTCGGGCGGGTCGTTCATCTACGTGCCGCCAGGGGTGCACGTCGATATCCCGTTGCAGGCGTACTTCCGCATCAACACCGAGAACATGGGCCAATTCGAGCGGACGCTGATCATCGCCGACGAGGGCTCGTACGTGCACTACGTCGAGGGCTGCACGGCGCCGATCTACTCCTCCGACTCGCTGCACAGCGCGGTCGTGGAGATCGTCGTGAAGAAGAACGCCCGGGTGCGATACACGACGATTCAGAACTGGTCGACCAACGTCTACAACCTCGTCACGAAGCGAGCGGTCGCTCATCAGGGCGCGACGATGGAGTGGATCGACGGCAACATCGGCTCCAAGGTCACCATGAAGTACCCGGCGGTCTGGCTGGTTGGTGAGCACGCCACCGGCGAGACGCTGTCGGTCGCGTTCTCCGGCGAGGGCCAGCACCAGGACGCCGGGGCCAAGATGGTGCACGCCGCGCCGCACACCTCGTCGACCATCGTGAGCAAGTCCGTAGCGCGGGCCGGTGGCCGCACCTCGTACCGCGGTCTGGTCCAGGTGCAGGAAGGCGCTCATCACTCGAAGAGCACCGTTCGCTGTGATGCGTTGCTCGTCGACACGGTGAGCCGCTCCGACACCTATCCGTATGTCGACGTGCGCGAGGACGACGTCGCGATGGGCCACGAGGCGACGGTTTCGAAGGTCAGCGAGGACCAGCTCTTCTACCTCATGAGCCGGGGGCTCACCGAGGAGGAGGCGATGGCGATGATCGTGCGCGGCTTCATCGAGCCGATCGCCCGCGAGCTACCGATGGAGTACGCCCTCGAGCTCAACCGCCTGATCGAGCTGCAGATGGAAGGGGCCGTGGGCTAGTCGTGGCATCGGAGCAGTCGAGCTGCCGAGCGAGGAACGAGCGAGAAGGCGAGCGCGACCAGTGACGGAGCATCAGGGGGTCGCGGCGCAGGTGCTGCGACCGGAGAAGGGCACGGGGCCGAGCATCTCCGTGACCACCGAGCCACCGGCCGCTGGAGCGACGCCGCATGCTCATGGTGCGGGTGCCGAATCGCCACGACCGAAGTCGCGACTACACCAGGACGGCTCGTTCGCCATCGAGGATTTCCCGGTTCCGACCGGACGCGAGGAGGAGTGGCGGTTCACCCCGCTGCGCCGCCTGCGTGGGCTGCACGATGCCCTCGCACCTGTCGCCGACGGCAAGGTGCTGGTCGAGGTGGACACAGCACCCGGCGTTCTCGTCGAGACGGTGGGACGCGATGACGCGCGCATCGGAGTCGCTGGCAAGCCGACCGATCGCGTCTCAGCGCGGGCGCACGCCTCCTTCGCCACTGCCACCGTGATCACGGTTCCTGCCGAGCTGCGCGCCGAGCGACCCACTCAGGTCACGCTGCGCGGTGAGGGCGGCACCGCGTACGGGCACCTCGTCGTCGACGTACAGCCCTTCGCCGAGGCCGTCGTGGTGCTGGACCACGCTGGCAGCGCAACCTATGCGGACAACGTCGAAGTGCTCATCGGCGAGGGCGCATCGCTGACGCTGGTGTCTGTGCAGGACTGGGACGACGACACGGTTCATCTGTCGCATCACCGCTACCTGATTGGTCGTGACGCGCGGCTGAAGTCGGTCGTGGTCACCCTTGGCGGTGACCTGGTTCGGCTGTATCCCCAGGTGTCCTACACCGGCCCAGGTGGCGACGCGCAATTGCTCGGCCTCTACTTCTCCGATGCGGGGCAGCACTTCGAGCATCGGCTGTTCGTCGATCACGCCGTTCCGCACTGCCGCAGCCGCGTTGCTTACAAGGGCGCGCTGCAGGGTGCCGAGGCGCGCGCAGTCTGGATCGGTGACGTCCTCATCCGGCATGCCGCGGTCGGCACCGACACCTACGAGCTCAACCGCAACCTGATCCTGACCGATGGCGCTCGCGCCGACTCCGTACCGAACCTCGAGATCGAGACCGGTGAAGTCGTGGGCGCGGGGCACGCCAGCGCAACCGGGCGCTTCGACGACGAGCAGCTGTTCTATCTCCAGTCGCGCGGCATTCCCGAGGACGAGGCCCGTCGCTTGGTTGTCCGCGGTTTCTTCGCCGACATCGTCGCCCAGATCGGCGTACCCGAGCTGCAGGAGCGACTCGTCGCTGCGGTGGAGCATGAGCTCGAGCAGGCCGCGGGGGCGGCTGCGTGAGCGACTACAGCCGCGCCTGTCCGGTCGCCGACGTCCCCGAGGGGACGGCGTTGCGTTGCGTGATCGACGGCGAAGCCGTCGCGGTCGTGCACACCGAGGGTGAGTTCTACGCCCTCCGCGACGAGTGCAGCCACGCCGAGGTCCCGCTCTCGGAGGGCGACATCGATGGCACCACCCTGGAGTGCTGGCTGCACGGCTCGCGCTTCGACCTGGCCACTGGGTGGCCGATCGGCCTGCCAGCGACCGTTCCGGTTCCCGTCTATCCCGTCAAGATCGACGGTGACGACGTGCTCGTCGCCGTCAACTCTGTCTAGTCAGGAGTACGTCCCCAGCATGGCAACCCTCGAGATCCGCGATCTGCACGTCTCCGTCCCCGGCGACGGCGCCACTCCCGCGCGGGAGATCCTGCGCGGTGTCGATCTGGCCGTGGAGTCCGGTCAGACGCACGCGATCATGGGCCCGAACGGCTCCGGCAAGTCCACCTTGGCGTACTCCATCGCGGGTCACCCCAAGTACGTCGTCACCCGGGGCTCGGTCACCCTCGACGGCGAGGACGTCCTCGCCATGTCGGTCGACGCCCGCGCTCGCGCCGGACTGTTCCTCGCCATGCAGTACCCCGTCGAGGTCCCCGGTGTCTCGGTCTCGAATTTCCTGCGCACCGCCGCAACCGCCATCCGTGGCGAGGCGCCGAAACTGCGCACCTGGGTCAAGGAAGTACGCGGTGCGATGGACGGACTCGCGATCGACCCGGCATTCGCGGAGCGCAACGTCAACGAAGGCTTTTCCGGCGGCGAGAAGAAGCGGCACGAGATCCTGCAGCTCGAACTGCTGCAGCCGCGCATCGCCGTCCTCGACGAGACCGACTCGGGTCTCGACATTGACGCGCTCAAGGTCGTCGCTGAAGGCGTCAACCGAGTCCGCGCCACCGGCGACGTCGGCATCATGCTCATCACGCACTACACCCGGATCCTGCGCTACATCCGCCCAGACTTCGTGCACGTGTTCGTCGACGGCCGCATCGTGCAGGAGGGCGGGCCGGAGCTTGCCGACCAGCTCGAAGCCGAGGGTTACGAACGCTTCGCGAAGTTATCCGGCGCTACGACATGAACTCGCCCCTCGACGTAGAACAGGTCCGAAAGGACTTTCCGATCCTCGAGCGCCGGGTGCACGGGGACCGCCCGCTGGTCTACCTCGACAGCGCCGCGACGTCGCAGAAGCCGCGTGCTGTTCTCGAGGCGCTCGACGACTACTACGCGCTGCACAACGCAAATGTGCACCGCGGCATCCACGTGCTGGCCGAGGAAGCGACCGCCCTGTACGAAGGCGCCCGCGACAAGGTCGCCGCGTTCGTCGGTGCGCCGAGTCGGGACGAGGTCGTCTTCACCAAGAACTCCACCGAGGCGCTCAACCTGGTGGCGAACGTGCTGGCGTGGGCTCCTGCGCCGTACCGCGTTGGGCCTGGCGACGAGATCATCATCACCGAGATGGAGCACCACTCCAACATCGTGCCGTGGCAGTTGCTGGCCGAGCGGACCGGCGCAACGCTGCGCTGGTTCGGCATCACCGACGAGGGTCGGCTGGATCTGTCGGACCTCGACGATCTGATCACCGAGCGCACCAAGGTCGTGTCCTTCGTCTACGTGTCCAACATCCTCGGGACCGTCAACCCGGTCACGCAGATCACGCAGCGCGCGCGTGAGGTTGGCGCGCTGTCGGTCGTCGATGCGTCGCAGGCGGTTCCGCAGCTGCCCGTCGACGTTGCGGCGCTGGGTGCCGATTTCGTCGCGTTCACTGGGCACAAGATGTGCGGGCCAACCGGTGTTGGTGTCCTGTGGGGGCGTCGCGAGTTGCTCGAGGCGCTGCCGCCGTTCCTCGGTGGCGGCGAGATGATCGCCGATGTCCGCATGAGCGGCTCGACCTACGCCGCGCTGCCCCACAAGTACGAAGCCGGAACGCCGCCGATCGCCCAGGCCGTCGGGCTCGGCGCCGCGGTCGACTACCTGTCCGAGCTCGGCATGGATGCCGTCGCCGCGCACGAGCGCGCCATCACGTCGTACGCGCTAGACCGCCTGCGCGAGATCGACGGTCTCACCATCGTCGGTCCCGACACCATGATGGATCGTGGGGGAGCGGTGTCGTTCTCCCTGGGGTTACTGCATCCGCACGATGTGGGGCAGGTGCTCGACGAGCAGGGCATCGCCGTGCGTGTTGGCCACCACTGCGCGAAGCCGGTGTGCACTCGCTTCGGCGTGCCGGCCACCACCCGCGCGTCGTTCTACGTCTACTCCTCACCCGAGGACGTCGACGCGCTCGTGCACGGATTACACCGCGTGAAGGAGTACTTCGGCCAGCCATGACCGTCGACTCGATGTATCAGGAGATCATCCTCGATCACTACCGCAACCCGCAGCACCGCGGGCTGCGGGAGCCGTACGACGTCGAGGTGCACCACGTCAACCCGACCTGCGGCGACGAAGTGACACTGCGTCTCTGCCTGTCCGAGGGCGCCGTGCAGGACATCTCGTACGACAGCATCGGTTGCTCGATCAGCCAAGCCAGCGCCTCGGTGATGAGCGGGCTGCTGCGCGGTCGGGACGTCGACGACGCGCTGGGTGTGCAAGGGGAGTTCCTGACGTTGCTGCAGAGCCGCGGCGAGGCATCGGGTGCGAACCTCGACCGGCTCGAGGACGCGGTGGCATTCGCCGGAGTGTCGCGCTACCCGGCACGAATCAAATGCGCGCTGCTGCCATGGATGGCATGGAAGGACGCGGCGTTGCAGGCTTCGGAGCAGTCGAGCCGCCGAGCGAGGGACGAGCGAGAAGGCGAGCGCGACCAATGAACTCAGAACGTACGAGCATTGCGGAGGAATCATGACGACGGAGAGCACGTCCGAGATCTCGATCGACGACCTCACCGAGGCGATGCGTGACGTCGTCGATCCCGAGCTCGGCATCAACGTCGTCGATCTCGGCCTCGTCTACGGGTTAAGCGTGAGCCCGGACCGGATTGCCACCATCGACATGACGCTGACGAGTGCCGCCTGCCCGCTGACGGACGTCATTGAGGATCAGACGCGGACCGCGCTCGAAGGCTTGGTCGAGGACTTCCGCATCAACTGGGTGTGGATGCCGCCGTGGGGCCCGGACAAGATCACCGACGACGGTCGGGAACAGCTGCGCGCGCTGGGCTTCAATATCTGACCCCCGGCTTCACAGCTGGTTCCCCCGGTACACGACACGCCGCGCGGTGGAGTGCGCAGAGAACCACTCGGCGCACCACGGGGGTGCGCACTAGTCGGCGGCGTCGTGCTCGTCAAAAGCCCAGATTTCGAGCCCGGGTCTGCGTCAGAGTGGGCTTCTGACGAGCACGACGAGATCTAACCTCGCCTGCGCGCGCTCGAATTCAACATCTGAGGCCGGCCGTCTCGTCGGCTGGTTCCTCCGGTACGCGACACGCCGCGCGGTGGCGTGCGAATGGAACCCCTTGGCGCAGAGCTGATCCCGAGTCGCGTTCGGGCAGCTGTCTGCCGTATCCCGTGCTACCTTGGGTACTATACCAACGGTAAACTAGGAGCCACAGTGATCTCCAGACCCAGCGGCCGCCAGCCCATCTCGAACGGCACAATCTACGCCGGTGGGCTGGAGCTGTCGGGCGGCGAGGAGGCGGCGTCCGAATGGGCTGCTGCGTTGACCGCCGTGACCGTCGGGTGGGGCATCGGGCTTGCGGTGCACGCCTTCGGTGCCGTCCACACCCGCGGATTCGACGATGTCGCCGCTGCCTGACGTCGACCAGCCGTCGTCGACCTTGAGCGACGACGAGCGGCAGATACTGGCGCTGTGGTCAGAAATCCACAAGAAGAGCACGCTGACGCTCTTCATCCTGCTCGCCCTCGCTCGCGCACCCGGCTGGTCTGGAGACATCGCGGCGTTCCTCGTCAGCAACTCCAGCGGGCATCTGAGCATTGACGAGCAGAGCCTGTACCGCGCGCTGCGCCGTCTCGAGGGGCTGAACGTCATCACTCACTCGCCCCGGCAGGTCGCCGGAACCGGCGCGAAGCGGAAGGTGTACGAGCTCACCGAGTCCGGCGATCGGATCCTCGCGGCCTACCTGGCCACGACGATGTCCTACCTGGACGCTCCGGAGTTCGTCGCGGCGGTGGAGGCAGCACGCGGAACGAGTGTGACTCGCGAGCGGGTCGGCTGACTGAGAGCTTGTTGTCAGACGAAGGTGTCACATTGTTGGATGTCGCCGGTGTCGAAGCCCCTCGTGTACCACTCCTGACGCTGCTGCGACGAGCCGTGCGTGAACGACTCGGGGTCGACGCGCCCGGTCGCGGCCTCCTGAATGCGGTCGTCGCCGACGGCAGCCGCCGCCTCCAGTGCCTGCGTCAGCTCGGCGCGGGTGATGGTGACGTTGCCGCGATCATCGGCAAGGCGTCCCCAGACGCCGGCAAAGCAGTCAGCCTGTAGCTCGAGGCGCACCGACAGGTCGTTCTGCTGAGAAGGATTGGCCTGCTGAGCCTGCCGGACCTGCGGCTCGACGCCGAGGATGGTTTGCAGGTGGTGACCGAACTCGTGCGCCATGATGTACGCCTGCGCGTACCGACCATCGGCCCCGAAGCGCTGCTGTAGCTGCTCGAGGAAATCGATGTCGATGTAGATGTTCTCGTCCGGCGGGCAGTAGAACGGCCCGACCTGTGACGTTGCCTGACCGCAACCAGTGTTGACGGCTTGGGTGAAGAACGTCAGGCCCGGCGGACGGTACTCCGCCCCGCGCGCCGCCAGCTCCTCGGACCACACCTCGTCGGTCTCGTTGTAGACCTTGATGAGGTAGCAGTCGTCGTATTGCTCGATCGCGCCCTCGCTGTTGCAGCGTTCCGCGAGTTGCTCCTGCGACTCGTCGGGAGCGCCCCCGGTCACCGTGCCCGGCGCGAGTTGGGTGAGGTCGAAGCCGCCGCCTCCGCCGGCCCCGCCGCCAAGGAGCTGCAGCAGGAGGACGACGATGACACCCACCAGGCCGAGGCCACCGCCGCCGATGGCGACGCCGCGCCCTAGACCACCACCGCTGCCGCGCCGGTCGCTGACACCGCTGACGTCGACGCGTTGGTCGTCGAACTCCATCCGGGCCTCCCCTGTGGGTCCCCGACCTCGTACCCGCCGGTCCGTACACTAGAACGCTTTGCCGGTTTCGCGATCGCGAACCAGTGCGGGGCTATGGAAGGACTTTCGTGATCACCGCCGCCGACCTCGAGCTGCGCGCCGGGCCACGGCTGCTGCTCGAGCACGCGTCCTTTCGCCTGGGACCGACCGATCGGGTAGGTCTGGTCGGCCGCAACGGCGCCGGTAAGACGACGTTGACCCGCGTGCTTGCCGGTGAGAGTCAGCCCGCCGCGGGCGGCGTGACGCGCTCAGGCACGGTGGGGTACCTGCCGCAGGATCCGCGTACCGGTGACCTCGATGTCCTCGCGCGTGACCGGATTCTCTCGGCGCGCGGCCTGGACGAGGTCGTCCACCGGATGCGTGACCACGAAGGCGCGATGGCCAGTGCCGACGACGCCACCCGCGATCGGGCAATGGTGCGGTACGCCCGCTTGAACGAGGAGTTCCTGGCCCGCGGCGGGTACGCCGCCGAGGCGGAAGCGGCATCGATCGCGTCCAGTTTGGGCTTGCCCGATCGCGTTCTCGGCCAGCCGCTACGGACACTGTCGGGAGGGCAGCGGCGGCGGGTGGAGCTCGCTCGCATCCTGTTCAGCGGTGCCGAGACGCTGCTGCTCGACGAGCCGACCAACCACCTGGACGCCGACTCCATCATTTGGTTGCGCGAGTTCTTGCGCACGCATCAGGGCGGACTCGTCGTCATTTCGCACGACGCCGTGCTGCTGAAGCACACCGTCAACCGCGTCTTCCACCTCGACGCAACGCGGGCGGTGCTCGACGTCTACAACGTCGGCTGGGACGCCTACCTGCTCCAGCGCGAGACCGACGAGCGCCGTCGGCGCCGGGAGCGCAGCAACGCGGAGCGGCAAGCGGCGGCACTGAAGAGCCAGGCCGATCGGATGCGGTACAAGGCCACCAAGGCCCGGGCCGCGCAGAACATGGAGCGCCGCGCCGAACGGCTGCTCGCCGGGCTCGACGGGCAACGCAGCGCCGACCGCGTCGCGAAGCTACGTTTCCCAGAGCCAGCGGCTTGCGGTCGGGTGCCGCTGACGGGGTCCGGATTGTCGAAGTCGTACGGATCGCTCGAGGTCTTCACCGATGTCGACCTCGCCGTCGACCGCGGTGGGCGCGTCGTCATCCTCGGCCTCAACGGCGCTGGTAAGACCACGTTGCTGCGCATCCTTGCCGGGTTGGAGACACCGGACACCGGCATGGTCGCGCCGGGTCACGGACTCAAGCTCGGCTACTACGCCCAGGAGCACGAGACCCTCGACCCGGACAGCACTGTCCTGGCCAACATGCGCGTGAGCGCACCGGAATCCATGACCGACACACAGCTGCGCAACGTTCTCGGCAGCTTCTTGTTCTCCGGCGACGACGTGGACAAGCCCGCACGCGTGCTGTCCGGCGGGGAGAAGACGCGACTCGCGCTGGCGACCCTGGTGGTCTCCGCAGCGAACGTGTTGCTGCTGGACGAACCGACGAACAATCTCGATCCGGCCAGCCGCACCGAGGTGCTGTCGGCACTGCGTACGTATCGCGGCGCCGTCGTTCTCGTCACTCACGACGAGGGTGCCGTGGACGCGCTGCAGCCCGAACGCATCGTGCTGCTTCCTGACGGTGTCGAAGACCTGTGGTCTCCCGATTACGCCGACTTGGTCGCTCTCGCCTGACCTCCCATCCGGTGATGTCGCCGTTGGGTGCATCCGTGCGCTGCGTCGCGTCGGAAGGGACCTAGCAACAGGTTCCACTTTCGTTCCAACCCTTCGCGCCGCTGCGTCGCGAAGGCACGACAAGGAGGGCATGCATGCGCCTCGTGGGCAGAGTCGGCCTCAGGCACCTCGCTGGGGCAACCGCCATCAGCCTCGCGGCCCTGGCGATGGGGGCGACGCCAGCCGTCGCCGCTGACGCCACGGTGACCGTCGTTCACGGGATCCCGGACACCCCTGTCGACGTCTACGTCGACGGCTCCGCGGCAATTCCGAACTTCCAGTACGAGACGGTGACGACGACGTCGTTGCCGGAAGGGGCGCACACGCTCGAGGTCCGGCCCGCTGGGGCCGATCCGGCGAGCCCACCGATCCTGTCCGCCGACGCCGACCTGGCCTCCGGCGGCAACTACTCCGTTGTCGCTCACCTGACCGAGGCGGGCCAGCCCAGTCTTACGCTGTTCGCCAACCCAACGTCGCGGACGCCCGAGGGCCAGGCCGGTGTCACGGTTCGGCACGCCGCGGCCGCTCCCGCGGTCGACGTGCGCGCGGGTGGTCAGGTCATCGTTCCCGGCCTGGCCAACCCGAACGAGGCATCCCTGTTCGTCCCGGCCGGCACGGTCTCGGCTGACGTCGTCCTGGCAGGCACGAGCACCGTTGCGATCGGCCCGGCAGACCTGAACCTGGCTGCGGGCACCCGCTACATCGTCTATGCCGTCGGCAACGCGGACGCGGGCTACAGGCTGCTCGTGCAGACCTACGAGGTCGGCACCAGCTCCTCGGCTCCGCCGCACTCGGTGCCGTCGGGTGACGGCAGCAGCGCTGGCACGCTTCCCTGGGCCGCCGTGGCTCTCGTGGGCCTCGGTCTCGTGGTCCTCATAGTCACGATCGGAACCGCGCTGCGGCGCCGGGCCTCCGTGTCCTGACCAAGTCAACGAGAGGACCTACGGCAACATCGGTTCGTGATGCACCAGGCTGACAAGACCCGGCGGCGAGGCCTCGGCCTCGCCGCCGGAGTCATTCTTGTCGTAGGCGGCCTCGTCTGGCTGCTCCAGTCCGGCGCCTTCGGCTTGATCGGGGACGGCGTCACCGAGGTCGGCACTGTGCCGGCCATCACGCCTACCCCGGCGCCGACGCCAGCGGTAACCGAGGCGATCGTGCCGACCGGGCCTCCGCTCGCGATCACGCGAGACACCGGCATGCCCCAACGACTGCTCATCGACGCCATCGACGCCGACCAACCCATCGAGCCGGTTCAGGTCGACACCGAGTTCGTGCTCGGCGTGCCGGAGGATCCGGCGATCATCGGGTGGTGGGAGGGCGGTGCCGCTCCCGGCGCGGGCACCGGCACGGTCGTCCTCGACGCGCACGTGGACAGCCGCGAGTACGGCAAGGGGCCGCTGTCGCGTGCCACCGAGCTCGTGCCCGGCGACCGCGCCACGGTGATCAGCGAGGGCGGCACCCGGGAGTACGTCGTCGAGGCGGTGCGCTCGTACGAGAAGGTCGTGCTGCCGTGGGAGGAGTTGTTCGCCCAGGAACTCGAGGAGCGCATGGTCCTCATCACGTGTGGCGGTGACTTCGACGCGGAGCGGCGCAGCTACCGCAGCAACATCGTGGTGTTCTTCACCCCGGCGTAATGACCAACTCCGCTATTGCCTGATCAGCGGTTACGACCTGATCAGGGCGTACCAACCGGGGACGTCGGCTCGACTGCCGGCTCGTCGGGTAGCTCGCTCGGCGTCTGAGCCGGCGATTCCGTGGGCGGCGCCGGTTCGGTCGGTGTTTCCGACGACGTAGGCGTAGACGTCGATGTCGGGCTCGGACTCTCCGTCGGCGTGGGGGTAGCCGCCGGGCTCTCCGTCGGCGTTGGTGTTGGCGTCGGAGTGTCCGCCGGCGTCGTCGTCGGCGTCGGCGTTCCCGTGTCGGTTGGCGTGGGTGTGGGCGTACCCGTATCGGTGGGTGTCGGCGTACCCGTGTCTGTGGGCGTTGGCGTCGCCGTATCGGTGGGTGTTGGCGTCGCCGTTCCCGTGTCCGTGGGCGTTGGCGTTTCGGTCGGCGGAGCCGGCGGCGTCGTCTCGACCGCACGTGGCGGCGTCGTCGGAGCTGGCGTGTCTACCACGGGTGGCGGCACTGGGGGCGCTGTCCCCGTCGGGTTGAGCACGTCGGGCGGCGCGAGCGGGGCACCCGGACGCTGGCCCGGCAGCGTCGGACGAGTGGCCCCAATCAGTCCGCTGCGCCACACCGGGGCGACCCGCACCACGTCGCCGGTGTGTGGCGCGTGCACGATCGACCCGTTGCCGATGTACATCGCAACGTGATGGATCGTCGAGGGGTCGGACAAGTTCCTGGCATAGAACACCAGGTCACCGGCGAGCAGGTCGGTGAGCGGAACCTTCTGACCGAAGTTGTACTGGTCGCGGGAGACGCGTGGGATGGACACGCCAGCGGCCGCGTAGGCGTAGCGGGTCAGCCCGGAGCAGTCGAAGGTGTCCGGTCCTACCGCCCCCCAGACGTAGGGATCGCCACGCTGCGCGAGCGCAACCTCGACGGCGCGCGCGGCCGCGGCGGACGGGGAGAGGTAGTTCTCGGCCCGCATGCCGCCGTTGGCTTGGACGAAGCGCTGCCAGGTCGCGTCGTTGGCGGCGGTGCTGCGAGCGCGAACGGTCTCGAGCGCCCCGAGCATCTGCTCGCTGAGCCGAGAGAGCTCGGCAGTGATCGCATCGGCCGCGGCTTGCAGCTCGCTTTGCTGCGCCTTCAGCTGAGCGGTGACGTCTTGCTGCTTGGTGACGGCGGCTGCCCGAGAGCGGCGCAGCTCCACCAACGCGTCGCGTGCCTTCTGCGCCTTGCTGACGGCTGAACTGTCGCGACGCAGCACGTCCCCAACGGCGTACCCGGGGCTGGGCAGCAGATTGGGCCGTAGCGTGGCGGCGAGGCTTTGCGAGCTGCCGCTGTGCATGTACGCCGCTCGAGCGCGCTGTCCGAGTGCGGCGCTGGCTTTGTCGTAGGTCTGCTGTGCCGCTGCGGTCCGAGCATCGACGTCGACGAGCCGGCTCGTCAGGCCGTCGAGCTGCTCCTGAGCGGCGTTGATGTCCTCACTGAGGCGCTCAGACTCGGCGTAGCTGGCTTCCAGCCGCTCGAGGAGCGCGGTGGCCTCGGCATCCAGCTCGGGCGTCGGTGCCGGCGGCAGGGCGGGGAGGGCGGTCGAACCCGACGCCCCGATCGCTGGCGCTGGTTCGTCGGGCGAGCCATGCGACACCGGCAGGGCCGATGGTGCAGCCGATTCGGTTCCGGCCGCTGTCGGGCTCGGGATCTCGCCCGGGCTGGCGGAGGGGATCGAGTCGGGCGCTGCCAGTGCCGCTGGCGCAGCGACGATGCCGAGCATGCACGCCAGTGCGAGCAGCACGCCGACAGCGGCGGCTCTTCGTCGCGACGAAGAGCCGCCCCGCGGGGAGTTCGCGGCGGCTTCGAGCATGGCGACTCCGACAGTAGATGAGATGGCGTCGTACGTCTCGGGTCCGCGGAAAACTGTGGATAACACGGCAGAGAAAGCAGCGGAAACACCCCCCATGCGCTGCGTGAGTGAGGACGGTTTGATGTCGCACCGCTTGCTCGACCTGCCGGCCACCGTCGAGAGCGCCCAGCGCTCACTCGGTCGCATCCGATACGGCTCAGACCTGCGCATCGGGACCGCGGCTCTCGTTCTCAATCCGGACTCTCCGCTGGTGACGGCAAACATGGTCACCGAGGTAGGAGGTTCTCCAGCCGCGGCGGCCGCCACGTTGGCCGCGCTCCCAGCTGTGTTCGCCGACGCAGGGCGCCGCGAGGTCGTGCTGGTGGGCTCGCCGTCCTCGCTGCCCGAGCTGGACGTGGTGGCAGAGGAGGCCGGTTACCTCGCGGTCGACGAGGGCGTCGTGTTGCTCCTGGCGCACCCGGGCCTCCTGGTCGAGCACGAGCCTGGCGTCCGCATCGTCCTGCTGCGGGAACGTGATGAGCCTGACCTGTCGACGCTCCTTGTCGATGCCTACGAGTGGCCGGCCGCCGTCGAGGGGCAGCTGGCGCTGTCGCTCGGTCATCGTCTCGACGATCCGCGGGTCAGGGTGTTCGCAGCGTACGAGCAGGGCGGGCCAGTCGGTGCGGCGCTGTCATTCCTCTTTGCGGATTCCTCCGCCACCGTCGGCATCGTCTCGGAGATTGCCGTTCGGGTAGCGTCTCGTCGCCGCGGGCTGGGCCGGGCGCTCACGTCGGCAGCCGCCAGCGACCTCCTCGGCCGTGGCGCCGATCGGGTCATCGTGGCGGTCGATGCGGCCAGTGTCGCTGAGCGCATGTGCGTCGACATCGGGTTCGAGCCGGCGTACGAGACCATCACATACAGCCTTCGTACCTGATCGGTGGTCGCGATCGGTGCGCTCTGCACGAAGCTGGCGAAATCTGCGCTCCGGTGGCCGATTGCCCGGCGATGAGTGATCATCGGGGAACCGCAGGACGTCGGGCAGCAACCACGGGGAGGTCAGGGTGGTGGAAACCCTGAAGAAGGGCAGCCGGGTCACCGGAACAGATCGGGACAAGCTGGCCGCGGACCTCAAGCGCCAGTACGACTCAGGGAAGAGCATCCGCTTCTTGGCAGAGTCGACCGGGCGCAGCTACGGGTTCGTCCATCGCATGCTCACCGAATCGGGGGTCACGCTGCGCGGGCGCGGGGGAGCCACCCGAGGTAGAAGCCGGTCCTGAGCCACGGGACACCCACAGATGCCGGGGTACGCGTCGACATCGTCGACGACACCGTCGCCTGGGTGACGCTGGATGCGCCGGAGCGGCGCAACGCGCAGTCGCCAGCCACGTGGACTCGATTGACCGAGATCGGCGCGGCAATGCCGGCATCGGTTCGGGTCGTCGTACTGCGCGCGGAGGGGACGTCGTTCTCGGCGGGTCTCGACCGCAGCATCCTGCTCGGAAACGGCACACCATCTCTGCGGTCGCTGGCGCAATTGGACGATGCCGCGCTGGACACGACGATCGGCAGCTACCAGGAGGCGTTCACCTGGTGGGCTCGACCCGACCTGATCACCATCGCCGCGGTCCAGGGGCACGCCGTCGGTGCCGGATTCCAGTTAGCACTTGCCTGCGACCTGCGCGTCCTCGCTGACGATGCGAGGCTGCAGATGAAAGAGGTGACGCTCGGCCTGGTCCCTGACCTGTGCGGAACGAAGCGACTGGTCGATATCGTCGGCTATCCGGTGGCGCTCGAGATGTGCCTGACGGGGCGCTGGGTGGACGCTCGCAACGCGCTCGACCTGAGGCTGGCAAACCTGGTCGTGCCGCGCGCCGATCTGCAGGGAGCGGTCGACGACCTGGTCGCCGCGGTGCTCGCCTCGCCGCCAGAAGCGGTACGCAAGACAAAGGAGCTCCTTATCGCAGCGTCGAGCCGCGCGCTCGACGATCAGCGAGCGGCAGAACGGCGTGCGCAAGCACCACTACTGCGGGCGCTCGCTCGGCGGCCGTGACATTTACGCGCTCGGCGTACACGCCTGCGGAAGCCGCCAGGTTCGCGCGACGTTGACTCAGAGCGTGCCTAGGGGCTCGCTCGACTTCTGCTGGAGGCGCCGATGACCAGCCACTCTCCGTGGATGGCCATGCGCTCGTACACGCGCGACGCCGACGTGACGAAGCGCTCGCTGCCACCGGGCACGTTTCGCCGGATTTCCGGCTACGCGGCGCCGTACAAGCGTGAGATCGCTATTTTCCTGGCGCTCGTCGTCGTCGACGCGTTCCTGACCGTGCTGGGTCCGCTGCTGCTGAAGGTGATCATCGACGACGGTGTGATCGCCGGGAACCGCGGCATCGTTATCGGCATCGCTGCCGCTGTCGCGGGTGTCGCCATCTTCGACGCCATTCTCACCCTCGTGATGCGATGGTTCTCTGCGCGCATCGGTGAGGGCCTTATCTACGACCTGCGGACGCGGGTCTTCGCTCACGTCCAACGGATGCCGATCGCCTTTTTCACGCGCACGCAGACCGGTTCCCTGATCAGCCGACTGAACAGCGACGTGATCGGTGCGCAACAGGCGATCACGTCGACGCTGTCGTCGGTGGTGTCGAATGTCGTCAGCCTCGTCATCGTGGTCATCACGATGCTGATCCTGTCCTGGCAAATCACGCTCGGGGCCCTCGTCCTCGTTCCGTTGTTCATTTTCCCGGCGCGCTGGGTTGGCAGAAAGCTGCAGCACATCTCACGTGAGTCGATGCAGCTGAACGCAGAGATGAGCTCGACGATGACCGAGCGCTTCAACGTGGCCGGTGCGCTGCTAGTGAAGATCTTCGGTCGATTGCCGGAGGAGTCCGCCGCATTCTCTGGGCGCGCGGGGCGGGTCCGCGACATCGGCGTTGTGTCGGCAATGTACAGCCGGGTGTTCTTCACCGGGATGGCCCTGCTTGCCGCGTTGGCGACGGCGTTGGTCTACGGCGTCGGTGGTCTGCTGGCTATTGACGGCGCGCTCGAGGTAGGCACGCTCGTCGCCCTCGCCGCCCTGCTCACCCGGCTCTACGGTCCCCTCACCGGGCTGTCCAACGTGCAGGTCGACGTCATGACCGCGCTCGTGAGCTTCGATCGCGTCTTCGAGGTGCTCGACCTGCCGCCGATGGTCGACGACAAGCCCGGCGCCGTACCGCTGCCCGAGGGTGCCGCAACGATCGAGTTCGACGGGGTGTCGTTCCGCTATCCACGAGCCGACGAGGTATCGCTGGCGTCGCTGGAATCAGTAGCAGTGCTGGATGCGGCTCCCTCGAACGAGGTGCTGCACGACATCTCGTTCCGAGCGGAGCCGGGCCAACTGGTCGCGCTCGTCGGACCGTCCGGTGCGGGCAAGACGACGATCTCGGCGCTGGTAAGTCGCTTCTACGACGTCAACGCTGGCGTGGTCCGGATCGGCGGCTATGACGTCCGCGATGTGACGCTGGAATCGCTGCACGATGCTGTTGGCGTCGTCACGCAGGACGCGCACATGTTCCACGACAGCATCCGCGCCAACCTGCTGTACGCCTGGCCGGAGGCCACCGAGCAGGAACTGCTCGAGGCGGTGCGGGCCGCGCAGATCGGCGATCTCGTCGCATCGCTGCCTGACGGCCTGGACACCGTTGTCGGCGATCGCGGCTACCGGCTGTCCGGCGGGGAGAAGCAGCGCCTGGCGTTGGCGCGCCTGCTGCTCAAGGCGCCCGCGATTGTCGTCCTCGACGAAGCCACCGCGCATCTGGACAGCGAGTCCGAGGCCGCGGTGCAGCAGGCGTTGACATCGGCGCTCGCCGGACGTACCTCGCTCGTCATTGCCCACCGATTGTCGACAGTGCGCGACGCCGACCAGATCCTGGTGGTCGACGATGGCCGAATCGTCGAGCGCGGTACGCACAACGAGTTGTTGGAGCGCGGCGGGACGTACGCCGAGCTGTACCGCACGCAGTTCGAACGGCAACGCACGAATGCCGCGCTCGTCGAGATCTAGGGTTCGCAAAGCACACCGCCGTCGACCGGCAACATCACGCCGGTGACGTACGACGCCGCGGGCGATAGCAGGAACGCCGCAGCCCGGCCGATCTCGTCGGCTCGGCCGTAGCGTCGCAGCGGAATCGCCCGCTCGCGTTCTCGGCGGGCGGCAGCGGCATCGGCAGTCGCCTCATCGAGCTCGCGGGATCGCGCGGTATCGATGCGTCCCGGCAGCAGCCCATTGACGCGGATGCCCCGCGGCCCGAGCTCGTCGGCAAGCGACTTCGCCGTCATCGCAAGTCCCGGCCGCAGCGCGTTGGACACCGCCAAACCTTCGAGCGGAGACCGCGCCGACGTGGACAGCAGGAAGACGAGTGAACCGCCCTCGGTAAGCGCAGCGACGACGTCGCGAGCGATGTGGATCGCACCGAGGAAGACGGTCTCGAAGCCCGCTCGCCAGTCGTCGTCGCTGATCTCGAAAGCCGTGCCAGTCGGCGGGCCACCGACGTTGATGAGGGCACCATCGAGTCGCCCCCACGTCGTTGTCGCCGCGTCGACGAGTCGTTCCGGCGCGGTCGGATCCGCGTTGTCCGCCACGACGCCGACCGCGTGCTCGGGACCGCCAAGCTCGCGGGCCGTGGCTTCGACGGCGTCGTCGGTCCTGGCCGAGACAACGACGCGTGCGCCCTCCGCGACCAAAGCGTCTGCGATGGCGCGACCCAACCCCTGCGTGGCCGCGGTGACGACGAACACCCGATCCATGAGCCCGAGATCCATGCCGCCCATTGTCGATCACCCGGATCTCGTGTCAGAACGTGGCGCGGCCATAGCCGCGCGAGACTCTGACACGAGATGGGGAGAGGCAAGGGGACGGGCCGTGGGTTAGCGTCGGGAACCGATGACTTCTGAGCTCCGGACCGACGTTTCCGCCGAGACCGTTGCCGCCTGGGTGCGCGATGCCGCAGCCGTCACGGTCCTCACGGGAGCGGGCATCTCCACCGATTCGGGCATCCCCGATTTCCGCGGACCGCAGGGAGTGTGGACGCGCAATCCTGCTGCGCAGCAGATGTTCACGTTCCAGAACTACGTCGCCGACCCCGAGGTTCGCCGACTCGCCTGGCAGAGCCGGCGCGATCATCCTGCGTGGTCCGCAACGCCCAACGCCGGTCACGGCGCGTTGGTGACCCTTCAGCACTCTGGCCGCCTCAGGGCACTCGTCACGCAAAACATCGACGAGCTGCATCAGCGAGCGGGCACGTCACCCGAGAAGGTCATCGAGCTGCACGGCACGATCTTCGAGACACAGTGCCTGTCATGCGGCTACCGGTCGCCGATGCAGACCGAGTTACAGCGCGTGGCCGTCGGCGACCTCGACCCGGCCTGCGTCCAGTGCGGCGGCATTCAGAAGAGCGCCACCATTTCGTTCGGGCAGTCACTCGACCAGACCGTGCTTACTGCGGCGCGGAATGCTGCATGCGAATGCGACGTGTTCCTCGCCATCGGGTCGTCGCTAACCGTGCACCCAGCTGCAGGTCTTTGTGCGGAGGCTCAGGCAGCCGGCGCAACCTTCGTCATCATCAACGCGGAGCCCACGCCGTACGACCTTGCAGCCGACGCCGTGCTGCGGCAACCGATCGGCGAGGTGCTGCCCTTCCTGGTCGCTGGCCTACGGTGAGGCGCCCGCGACCGCTGCGGCCAGGCGCTCGGATCGAGATCGTCTCGCCGAGTGGTCCGGTGCTGCTAGAGAAGCTGCACCTCGGAATGTCGGCTTTGCAAGCGCGAGGTTTCGAAGTCGTGCTCGGGCTGCACATTCTGGACCGCAGCGGCTACCTCGCGGGTGATGACGCCGGGCGCGCGGAAGATCTGCAACGCGCATGGCTCGACGATGACATCGACGCGGTGCTGTGTGCTCGCGGCGGATACGGCGCGCTTCGAATCGTGGACCTGCTCGATTGGGACAAGCTTGTAAAAGCACGTCCCAAGCCGTTCGTCGGATCCAGCGACGCGACCGTGCTCCACGAGGGTTTTGCTGCCTTGCTCGACGTCATCACGTGGTTCGGGCCGATGCCGGCAACGGATGCATTCTCTGTCGACGACGACGTGGACGCATTGATCACTGAGCTGTGCCGCCCGATCACGCAGACCCAGGAGCTCAAGGGATCGGCACCATTGATGTCGGGACATGCGGTGGGCCGCACGACCGGGGGCACGTTGACGTTGCTGGCTGCGCTGCTCGGAGTTCATGGGACCGCAGCACCCGGGCCGGACGCGATAGTGCTGCTCGAGGACATCAACGAGGACGCGTACCGCATCGACCGCATGCTGACGCAGCTGCTGCGGGCTGGCTGGTTCGATGAGGTTGCCGGTGTGGCGCTGGGCTCATGGCTCGGTTGTCCTGGCGCGCAGGACGTCATCGCAGAGCGCCTTGTGCCGCTGGGCATCCCCATCCTCGCCGGATTGCCGTTCGGTCACGGCGCGCGTCAGCGCACGATTCCCCTCGGTGCCCTTGCCGAGCTGGACGCTGACGCAGGGACGCTGACTCTGCGCTAGCGGACTCGCACTAAGCCTGTGGCACGTCCGTGCGAACTTCCTTCCCTGAGCTCAGGACGTGGGCTGCGGCGATGAGTGGCAGGTGACTGAACGCCTGCGGCACGTTTCCGAGCTGTCGTTTCCCTATCGGGTCGTACTCCTCAGCGAGCAGGCCGACGTCATTGCGCAACGCCAGCAAACGCTCGAACATCTCGCGTGCCTCGTCCGTCCGCCCGATCTGGTGCAGTGCACTCGCCATCCAGAAGCTGCACGCGAGGAACGCGCCCTCCTTGCCGGGCAACCCGTCGACGTTTTTGCCCTCGCTTTCGTGCGTGGGATAGCGGCGGACGAATCCATCGACGAGGAGCTCGCGATGCACCGCATCGACGGTGCCGACGAAGCGTGGATCGTCCACAGCGAGGAACCCGACACTCGCCATGACGAGCAGCGACGCGTCGAGGTCGCGCGACCCGTAGTACTGCGTGAACGTGTTCCGCTCGGCGTCGTACCCATGCGTGCACACGTCGTCGTGGATCGTTTGTCGCAGCGCCCGCCACCGGTCGGTTGGGCCGTCGAGACCGAACTGCTCGACCCCCTGGAGGGCGCGGTCGACGGCCACCCACGTCATCACCTTGGAGTGAGTGAACTGCCGGCGCGGGCCGCGGACTTCCCAGATCCCCTCGTCGGGCTGGGACCAGTTGCCCTCGAGGTAGTCCATCAGCGCGCGCTGCAACCGCCACGAGGCTGGATCGGCGCCGATGGGGCCCGCGCGCGCGAGAGCAAGGCAGTCCATGACCTCGCCGTACACGTCCAGCTGGAGCTGCTTGACGGCCGCATTGCCGACCCGTACCGGCGCCGAGGCCTCGTATCCCGGCAGGTGGTCGAGTGTGAACTCGACGAGCCGGCGCTCGCCCGCGACGCCGTACATGATCTGCAGGTCTTCCGCCCGGCCAGCGATGGCGCGCAGCAGCCACTCCCGCCAGGCCCTGGCCTCGTGCTCGAAGCCGGTGTTCAGCAGCGCGGCAAGCGTCAGCGTCGCGTCGCGAAGCCAGCAGTAGCGGTAGTCCCAGTTGCGCACGCCGCCGATCTCTTCCGGCAGCGACGTGGTGGCTGCGGCAACGATGCCGCCGGTCGGGTGGTACGTGAGACTCTTCAGCGTCAGCAGTGAGCGGCGTACGGCGTCGTCGTACTCGCCCTTGTACGTGCACGACTCCATCCAGCGATGCCAGTACGCCTCGGTCTCATCGAGCGCCCAGTTGGCGTCGACGGGGACCGGCGTCGGCAGGTGCGAGAGATGGTGCGTCAGCACGAAGTGTGCTCGTTCGCCGGCAGTCACGGTGAAGTCGGCGTACGTCGCCAGGTTGCGTCCGTACGTCGGGACGTCCGTCGTCACCCAGACGGCATCGGGTCCGGCGACGGCCACCAGCTGTCCGTCAATGCGGCGGACCCACGGCGCCGCAGCTCCATAGTCGAAGCGCAGCCGGAGCACGCTCTGCATCTCGACTGAACCGGAGACGCCCTCGACGATGCGCACCACATTGGCGGCGTTGTCGCGCGTGGGCATCAGGTCGAGGACGCGGACAGTCCCGTCAGCGGTGTCCCACTCGGTCTCGAGGATGAGCGTGTCCGGGCGGTATCGCCGCCGGGTGCATGTAGTGGCGCCGTGTGGCGCGATCCGCCAGTGCCCGTTGTCCTGCGTACCGAGGAGTGCCGCGAAGCAGGCCGGCGAGTCGAAGCGCGGCAGGCACAGCCAGTCGATCGAACCGTCCCGGCCGACGAGCGCAGCCGTATGCATGTCGCCGATGACGGCGTAGTCCTCGATGCGACCTGCCACGCGGATTGCGGCGCGGGCTCAGGGGCGGGTGACTCGGACGGCGGTTCCGTACGCGCAGACTTCTGACCAGGTCTCACCGAGCTCGGAGGTGTCGAAGCGCATCGCGAGGATGGCATTGCCGCCGCGCGCAGTAGCGGCTTCGACCAGGCGGGCCACCGCCTCGTCGCGACTGTTCGCCAGTTGCTCGGTCATGCCCTTGAGCTCGCCGCCGACAAGCGACTTCAACGCCGCCCCCATCTGCGCGCCAAGGTGGCGTGACCGCACGGTCAGGCCGAAGCACTCACCCATCACTTCGTCGACGGTGTACCCGGGCAGGTCATTGGTCGTCGCGATGATCATGCAGCTGCCTCCTCGTCGGCGCGCTCGTCCTTGCGCTCGCGCCGCAACAACGCCACCCATCCTCCTACCGCGATGACCCCGAAAGCGAACCACTGCACGGCATACGCGAGGTGCGGGCCGTCCGAGACCTCGGGTGCGGGAAGCGGCCTGGGTACGTCCCCGGCTGGCGGGTCTTGATCGATCAGCTCGACGTACTGCTCGTACACCGGCCCGCCGAGCAGGTCGCCGATGGCTTGGGTGTCCAGTGCGGTCACCTGTCCGGGTATCTCCGCCACCAGGGTTCGGCGAGCGGTCTCGCTCGTCCGCAAGCGGCCGCTCACGCTGACCTCCCCCGCGGGAGGAGCGGGGACGACGGGGCTCTCCCGCGCGGTGTTCCCCGCCGGTACCCATCCGCGTAAGACGAGAAGCCGGGAGTCGTCATCGGTGACCAGCGGGGTCACCACGTAGAAGCCGTTGGTGCTATCCAGCGTGCGATTACGGACGAGAAGCTCCTCCTCGGCGTCGTAGCGGCCCGTTGCCCGAACCACGGTCCACTCGGCCGCTTCGTCGCCCGGTAGCTGCTCGATCGCGATCGGATCCGCCGTCGTGCTCGCGGTGACGGCCGCGTTGGACTCACGCCGATCGTCGAGGCGGCGCAGCTGCCAAAACCCGAGCTCGATGCACATCACGATCAGCCCCACGACCAGCAGGGACAGCGCGATCCACCGTGGTCGAGCGAGCAGGCGGAGCACAATCTCGACGTTACCCGGGGTGCTCGCCGACCGAGTCGCGCAATCCTTTCTTGCCTTCGGCGCTGGCACAGTGTGCGCAGCAGAAGAACCGGCCATCGGCCTCGACGCCGTGCCCGATCACCTTGCACCCGCAGTGCTCGCAGATGGGGGCCAAGGCGTGAATCGCGCACTCGAAGCTGTCGAAGACGTGGACGGTTCCGGCAGCGTGCACCTCGAAGCTCATCCAGTACTCGTTGCCGCAAACCTCGCAGGTGGCCATAGGGCAATCGTTCCCGTCGCCCGTCGACGTACCCTCATGATCGTGCTAGTCGATGCCTTCGGTCGTGTGGCGACCGATCTGCGGGTGTCGCTCACCGATCGGTGCAACCTGCGCTGCGTCTACTGCATGCCGCCGGAGGGTCTCGACTGGCTTCCAAATGACGACGTCCTCACCGACGCCGAGGTCGTCCGTGTCATCGGCTTGGCCGTGTCGGAGGGCGTGCGGGAGGTGCGCTTCACCGGCGGCGAGCCGCTGCTGCGCCGTGGTCTGGTGGACATCGTGCAAGCGGTCTCGACTCTGCGGCCTCGACCGCAGACCAGTCTCACGACGAACGGGGTGGGGCTGCAGCGGATCGCCTCGGCGCTCGCAGCAGCCGGCCTCGATCGGGTCAACGTCTCCCTGGACACCCTCGACCCCGAGCGGTTCCGGCGGCTGGCGCTGCGCGGACGACTGCACGACGTGTTGGCTGGGTTGGAAGCGGCGGGCGCAGCGGGATTATCGCCGATCAAGATCAACGCCGTGCTGATGCGCGGTGTGAACGAGGACGAAGCGGTACCGCTGCTGCGCTGGTGCGTTGCCCGCGGGTACGAGCTGCGCTTCATCGAGCAGATGCCGCTGGATCCCCAGCACGGCTGGGATCGGGCGACGATGATCACCGCCGAGGAAATCCTCGATCGACTGTCGCCCGAGGTCCAGCTGACGCCCGAGGAGGCCGACGTTCGGGGCAGCGCCCCGGCCGAGACGTGGCTGGTCGACGGTGGACCGGCGCGCGTCGGCGTCATCGGATCGGTGACCCGACCGTTCTGCGGCAACTGCGACCGGGTCCGGCTCACGGCCGATGGTCAGGTGCGCAACTGCCTATTTGCGCGCTCGGAAGACGACCTGCGTGGACCGCTGCGCGCCGGCGCGTCCGACGCGGAGCTGACGGCGATCCTGCGGCGCGCGCTCGCGGGCAAGAAGCCGGGACACGGCATCGACGACCCGGACTTCCTCCAGCCGGCACGTCCCATGTCCGCCATCGGCGGGTAGTTCCGCGCCTGCCGATCTTGCGATGCTCGCCGAGTTAGGGCGATACGCCCTCTACAACGGGCGTATCGCCCTAAATGATCACGTATACGTGATCATTTAGGCCGCTGCCGGGAGGGATGGGCGGCCTCGTGAACGAAGCGATGCCGGGCAGCCACGGGGAGAGCTGCCCGGCATCGCGGTGCGCTCCGACGGGGGAGCGGAGCGCGTCTTCGAGTATGGCACCGCGGATCACAGCGCCCCGGCGGTTCGCCGAGATTCCTCTGAGGGCTGACCCTGACCGCTGTCCTAGCGCTGCGACGCCGGTCCGTCGCTGCCCGAGCCGAGCGCTGCCGGACCCGGCTCGACGAGCGTCGTCGGCGCCTCCACGCGCTCGCGGCCGGCATTGGCGATGACCACGGCGATGTACGGCAGGATCAGCGCGCCCACGAGCAGCGCCCACCGCAGCCAGCCATCGACCACGATCGCCAGCACGAAGCAGACTGTGCGGATGCCCATGGAGATGAGGTAGCGCCGCTGACGATCACGAACGTCGTCGGTCAGCGCCCGGGGTGCGCCGGTGATCTGGAAGACATCCTTCGATGACGAGCGGGAGCGGCGCACACGCCCCACCGTAGGTCAGACACCAGCACCCGGCCAGACGACCTTGCCGGCACTGCGCGACTATGGCTTCCACCCTGCCCGGCCACGAAAGGACTTCGATGAGCGATCGCACCTACCGCGTTACTGAGATCGTCGGTACGTCGCCGGACAGCATCCATCAGGCCGTACGGAACGGTCTGCAGCGCGCCGGCCAAACACTGCGCCACCTCGACTGGTTCGAGGTGACCGAGATCCGCGGCCAGGTCCTCGACGGTGAAGTGCAGCACTTCCAGGTCGGCATGAAGGTCGGTTTCCGGCTCGAGGACGCCTGACGCCGCCGATGACGGAAGGCGCACCGGCAACCGTGCCGACGTTGGCTGATCAGGTCAACCGGCTCTACGACCTTATTGGCGGTTTCCACGCGACCCACCTGATGGAGATCGCCCGAGAGCTCGGGGTGTGGCAGTCGCTCACCGAGCGGCCGGGCATGACGTCGGATGAGTTGGCGGCCGGACTCGACACCGACCCCTTCTACACCGACGTCCTCTGCCGCACCGCATTTGCGTTCGGCTTGCTCGACCGCGAGGGCGACGGCTGGCGCATGGCGGCGCATTTCGACCAGATCCTCGGATCGCCCGATTCGAGCTTCTATCTTGCGAACGCGCCCCGGGTCCACATGGTGATCGGCGATGACTACAGCAGCTACGTTCGCCACTTCCGGGCGGGTACCACGACGACCTATCAAGATCATGGCGAAGCCTTCATGCGCGAGGTTGCCGAGGCCCTGAAGACGCTGCCGCGCATCTTTCTCGATCTCGTGCTACCGCGCCTGCCCATCCTTGACCAGCGCCTGCGCGACGGGGGAAGGATGCTTGACGTGGGGTGTGGCGGGGGCTGGGCAGTGGTGCAAATCGCCGAGAGGTTTCCCCGGACTACCTGCGTCGGCATCGACATCGAGCCCTACTCGGTGGAGCTCGCGCAGCAGCTCATTCTCGAGCGCGGCCTGTCAGACCGGTGCGAGGTCCGCCCGCTGAACGCCGACCAGCTCGACGAGGACGATGCCTACGACATTGCCACCAGCTTCCTCGTCGTCCATGAGATCGCTACCCATCTGAAGCCGGCAGTGTTTGACGCCGTCGCGCGGGCGTTGAAGCCGGGAGGCCACTTCTTGATCTTCGACGAGGCGTACCCGGACTCCGATGGAGGACTGCAGACGATGCCAACCCGCTTCGCTGCGCTGGCCCAGTGGTACGAGCTCACCTGGGGCAACGTTGTGAACTCCCGAAGCGAGCTCCACCAACTGTGTAGCGACGCGGGCCTCGTCGTGACGGAGGAAACCAGCTTCTCGCGCTTCAGCATCATCGTCGCGGCGAAGCAGTAGCCAAGGGGGCGCCTACTGCGCGTCCGCGACGTACTCATGTTGAAGTCAGGTACGCGCAAGGGAGGCATCGCCGTACGGGTGAACCAGTCGTTCCACTCGCGCGGCAGCGTTCGCGCGGTCGCGCCGACCGTCGACACCCGGCCGAGGAGGTCGACGGGGCTCTCGTTGAAGCGGAAGTTGTTGACGCCCGCCACAACCTCCCCGTTCTCAACGAGGAACACACCGTCGCGCGTGAGGCCGGTGAGCAGCAGTGTCTGCGGGTCGACCTCCCTGATGTACCACAGGCACGTCAGCAGCAGCCCCCGCTCGACCCCGCTCACGAGGTCGTCGACGGAACCGGTGGCGCCCGCCTCGCCGAGGAGCAGGTTGTCCACGGCCGGGGTGTATGGCAGGTCGGTGAGCTCGGCGCTGTAGCGGCTCTGCATCAGCGCCGACAGCTGGCCGTCGCGAATCCAGTCGGTGGCAGCCAGTGGCAACCCGTCGTCGAACACCGACGAACTCCCCGTCGATGCGGTCACGGCCACGAATGGGATCGACTCGAGACCGGCGGCGCTCGGATCGCTCCACAGCCGCAGCGGTCGGTCGGTCAGCTGGTCGCCGATCCGCGTGCCGCCGCCGGGCTTGCTGAAGACGCTGCGGCCCTCGCTCGCATCGCGGGCGCCCGCCGACCAGTAGAGGTAGATCATCAGGTCCGCCACGGCCGCTGGGGGCAGCACGGTGTCGTAGCGGCCAGGTGCCAGCTCGATCGTGCGCCGCGCCCAGTCCAGCCGCCGGTTCACCTCCGCCTCGAGCGTCGTGACGTCGACGTCGCCGAAATCACGTGTCGACTGCCCGACCCACGTAGACCGGGTGCGGCTGTCGGCCTTGCCGGTGATCTCGACCCGCCCGGCCGGCTGCTCGTGGCGCAATCGGACGCCGGTAGAGGTGCCGAGGTACGTCGTGGTGACGTCGTGCTCCGCGAAGCCGAACAGCTCGCGGTCCGCTGCGCGGGCGCGTCCGAAGGCGTCGCCCAGCGCCGCCGCGAACGAGGCGAACACACCGGCCGACGTCTCTCCCGGCGGCTCGGCGAAGTCGCCCCGCCCGGCGGCTGCGAATCCGTCACTCAGCGGTTGGGCGTCTTCCGCGGGGCCGGCGGCGCGGGCAGCGTCCTCGGACAGTCGCACGACCGCCTCGATGTCGTCGTCGGCACTCACGCCGCTGCGGGAGACGACGCCCGCCGCTGCGCCGCGTGACTCACCCAGAATCGAGATCACTGTCAGCGTGCGGCCGTTCATGACGCCATTGGTCGTCAACGTGTTGCCGGCCCAGCGAAGGTTGGCGCTGCGCCGCTCTTCGAGTACGACGATGCAACCCGCGCCACGCGACAGGCGCAGCGCACGCTCGACGATCTCCTGAGCGGGCACGTCCGGCGTCACCGGCCACCCTCCAATGCGGTGTTGAGGATGTTCACGTCGCGGAACAGCGCCGACGGGCACCCATGGCTGACCGCCGCAATCTGACCGGGCTGCCCCTTGCCGCAGTTGAATGCGCCGCCGAGGACGTACGTCTGCGGGCCGCCGACGGCCTCAAGCGAGCGCCAGAAGTCGAGCGTGTTGGACTGGTAGGCCACGTCGCGGACCTGACCGGCGAGGCGCCCGTTCTCGATCCTGAAGAAGCGTTGCCCGGTGAATTGGAAGTTGTAGCGCTGCATGTCGATCGACCAGCTCTTGTCGCCGACGACATAGAGGCCGCGCTCAACCCCCGCGATGAGCTCCGCGGTTGTCGGACCGTCCGGCGCCGGCTGCAGCGACACGTTGGGCATCCGCTGTATCGCGATGTGAGAGGGCGAGTCCGCGAAGGCGCATCCGTTGGACCGCTCCCGACCGGTGGCTCGGGCCATCCGCCTGTCCAGTTGGTAGCCGACGAGGATGCCGTCGCGGACGAGGTCCCATTGCTGCGCGGCGACCCCTTCGTCGTCGTACGCCACGGTGGACAGGCCGTGCTCGGCCAGGCGGTCGCCCGTCACGTGCATCACTGGCGAGCCGTACTGCAGCGTCCCGAGCGTGTCCGGCGTGGCGAACGACGTGCCGGCGTACGCGGCTTCGTAGCCGAGCGCACGATCGAGCTCCGTCGCGTGGCCAATCGACTCGTGGATGGTGAGCCACAGGTTCGACGGATCGATGACCAGGTCGTAGCGCCCGCCCTCGATCGACGGGGCGGTCAGCCTGGCGGCCAGAGATTCTGGGAGCTCCGCGAGCTCGGCATCCCAGTCCCAGCCGCGCGCTCCGTTGCCGGCGAGGTACTCCCAGCCTCGACCAGCGGGCGGTGCGAGCGTTCGCATCGTCTCGAATCGCCCGCTGTCCTGATCGACCGCGACGGCGTCGAGTTGACACTGGACCCGGACCCGCTGCTGGGTCGTCGACGTTCCCCGGGCATCGGCATAGAACTTCTGCTCGCGTACGGCCAGGACGTACGCGTCGACGTGGTCGACGCCATCGGCATCGAGGAGCCGGCGACTCCAGTCGACCAGCAGGTTCACCTTGTCGTCGTCGGGGACCGTGAACGGATCGACGTCGTACGCCGATATCCATTCCGCGTCGTCGTAGACCGGCTCGTCAGCGAGTTCGATGCGCTCGGTGTTCACCGGGCGACTCACTCGGGCCAGCTCGACGGCCTGCTCCGCTGCTCGGGCCGCGGCGTCAGTGGACAGGTCCTCGGTCGCGGCAAATCCCCACGTCCCATCGACGACGACGCGAACCCCCAGCCCCTGGTCCTCGTCGTCGTTCGCCCCCTCCAGCCGTGCGTCCCGGACGCGCAGGCTCTGACTTCGCGTGCGCCCGATCCGGACGTCAGCGTGCTCGGCTCCGAGAGTTGCCGCCCGCTCCAGCGCGGCGTCGGCGAGAGCTGACCGCGGTAGATCAAGAAATGACGCGTCGATCGAGGAAGTCATGCTCCGTTCCACATGGAAGTGGGGATCAGTTGGCGTGGGGAAGCAGGACGACCTTGCCCGTGGTACGCCGCGCCCGAAGGTCCTCGTGCGCCTGCCGGACCGCGGTCAACGGGTAGCTCTGCCCGACGATGGGACGCAGCTGGCCCGCGCGGACGAGCTCGAGCAACTCGGCGAAGGGCTGCGACAGCATCGCGGGATGCCGGGTGCAGTGCGCGAGCCAGAAACCGATGACAGCGCGAGACCGGGCAACCAGAGCGGCGGGGACCACCGGCGTCGGCGGCTGCCGCGACGCGGTGCCATAGGTGACCAGGCGGCCGAACGGCGCGAGCGCCGACAGGGACTCGGTCGAAGACGCGGCCACCGGTCATCTCCAGCACGACGTCGACGCCGGCCCTACCCCCCGCCGAACGGAGGGCGTCGCGCAGGTCGTCGACGGCCGGGTCGATGGCGACGTCCGCGCCGATATCGAGGGCGAGCTGGCGTTTCTCCGGCGTCGACGCGGTCGCGATGACCGTACCGGCGCCGAAGAGCTTGGCCAGCTGGACGGCGATCGAGCCGACCCCGCCCGCGGCTGCGTGGACAACGACCGACTCACCGGCTGCCAGGTGGGCGCAGGTGCGCAGCAGGTGCCACGCGGTGAGGCCCTGGACGACCAGTGCGAGAGCGGCCACGTCATCGACGTCATCCGGCAGCTCGAAGATTGTTGCCGCGGTCGCGTGTGCCTTCTCGGCGTAGCCGCCCGTGCCGACCAAGGCCGCCACGCGCCGCCCGTCCGGGGTCGTACCCACGACCTCGGAACCCGGGACGAACGGCAGCGTCTGCGGCGCGAGGTAGCTGTTCTCGGCCTGGTGAGTGTCGGCGTAGTTGACGCCGATCGTCGCAACGTCGAGCACGACGCTGCCAGCTCGTGGCTCCGGGTCGGGCAGCTCGACGAGATCGAGCACCTCGGGCCCACCGAACTGAGTCACCTGCACCGCTCGCACGATGGCCGACCCTATCCGGGGGTACGGACGACAGTGCAGGTAGCGTGCGAGAGCTTTGTCAACGACCTGATGCCATGAGTGGGAGTTGCACGTGCCCCGATCGGTGCTGGTGACCGGTGGCAACCGCGGGATCGGTCTCGCGATCGCGCGGGCATTCGACGCTGCCGGCGACGACGTGGCGATCACCTACCGCAGCGGCGAACCGCCCGCCGACCTGCGCGGCGTCCGGTGCGACGTCACGTCGCGGGACGACGTCGACGCTGCGTTCGCGACGGTGGAGGAGGCGCAGGGGCCCGTCGAAGTGCTCGTCGCGAACGCGGGCATCACCCGGGACACGCTGGTGCTACGCATGTCGGACGAGGACTTCGTGGCACCGCTGGAGACCAACCTCGTCGGCTCGTTCCGCGTCGCCCGCCGCGCCGCCCGATCCATGCTCCGGCTGCGACGTGGACGGCTGATCTTCATCTCGTCGGTCGTGGGGCTTACCGGCTCGCCGGGCCAGGCGAACTACGCGGCGTCCAAGGCCGGGCTCGTCGGCCTGGCCCGCTCGCTCGCCCGCGAACTCGGGTCGCGCAGCATCACCGCGAACGTGATCGCCCCCGGCTTTGTGGAGTCGGACATGACGGCCGTGCTGTCCGAGGAGCGCCGTGGTGAGATTCTCGGCAACGTGCCGCTGCAGCGGTACGCCACGCCGGACGAGGTCGCGGGCGTCGTGCTGTTCCTCGCGAGCGAGGCGGGCGCGTACATCACCGGTGCCATCGTCCCCGTCGACGGCGGCCTTGGCATGGGTCATTAGGGCAATGGGTCACTAGCGATGGGTCACTAGGGAGAACACTCGTGGCGTTACTCGAGGGCAAGCGGTTGCTCATCACCGGCGTGCTGACGGACGCCTCGATCGCGTTCCACGTGGCCCGGCTGGCCCAGCAGGAGGGCGCCCAAGTGGTGCTCTCCTCGTACGGGCGGGTGCTGAACCTGACGACGCGTATCTCCGGTCGGCTACCCGAGACGGCGCCGGTGATACAGCTCGACGTCACCGACACCGACGACCTGGCGGCGCTGCCCGAGCGGGTACGCGAGCACGTCGACGGGCTCGACGGTGTCGTTCACGCCATCGGATTCGCCCCCGAGGCCGCGCTCGGCGGCAACTTCCTCAATACCGGCTGGGACGATGTTGCGACCGCCTTGCACATTTCCGCGTACTCCCTCAAGTCGCTCGCGGTCGCGGCCAAGCCGCTGATGAAGCCAGGGGGCGCTGTCGTGGGTTTGGACTTCGACGCCACCGTGGCGTGGCCTAAGTACGACTGGATGGGCGTCGCGAAGGCCGCGTTCGAGTCGTGCGCCCGCTATCTCGCGCGTGACCTTGGACCCGACGGCATCCGTGTGAATCTTGTGTCCGCCGGACCGCTGCGCACGATGGCCGCGAAGAGCATCCCCGGCTTCGACGAGCTGTCCTCGATATGGGAGACGCGGGCACCGATGGGCTGGGACGTGAGCGACCCCGAGCCCGCCGCACGGGTCTGCGTCGCGCTGCTGTCCGACTGGTTCCCGCGAACCACCGGCGAGATCGTGCACGCGGATGGCGGCGTCCACGCCATGGGCGCCTGACGATCGAGGAGTGAACGATGGCGACCAACCAGCTGATTGTGTTCCGGCACGCCAAGTCGGACCGCCCGCCAGGAATGCGGGACGAGAAGCGCCCGCTCTCGGCACGCGGTCGCGTGGACGCCGCTGCCGCCGGCGAAGCGCTCAACGAGATCGCGCCGAGCATCGACCTCGTCGTGTCATCACCCGCGCAGCGGGCGCGCGAGACGTGGGAGCGGGCCAGCGCGACATACTCCGGAGAACCCGACCTGCGAATCGACGACCGGGTGTACGAGGCCGACGTCGAGGACCTGATGGCTGTCCTGCAAGCGCTGCCGGTAGATGCCCGCGTCGTGGTGCTGGTCGGCCACAACCCGGGCCTCGAGGACCTTGTCGAGGAGCTCGCCGGCACCGCCGACAAGAACGCCCGGGCGCAACTCGACGAGAAGTTTCCTACCTCGGCCATCGCGGTTCTGGAGGCGTCGATCGCGTGGGCTGAGCTGCAAGGTGGCGGAGCGCACCTCGCGTCGCTGACGATTCCGCGAGGATGACTCCTGGTGGTGGACGATTGACTACCGTCGACCCATGAGCCAGCCCGCCTCATCGTCGGGACCGCCCCAGCGTCCGCCACGGACTGCGCCGGAGCGTCCCCCGGCGCCCGCACGGCCGGCGCTATCGGTACCCGTGCCTTCCCCACTGGAGGGGTTGGTTGGGCCGGCACCGCGCGCATTAGGGCGTTCGCTCTCCTTGTGGGTCGCGAGCTTCGTTGTCGGCGCGATGGTCACCGGGTACGTCCTCACCATCCGAGACGAGCTCCTGCTCAAGATCGAGCTCGCCGTCCGCGCCGACGATCCGACGATCACGCCCGAGTCGCTCGACCGCGTCGTCACCGTCAGCCTCTATGCAGCGCTGGGCGGGGTGCTGCTCGTGATGGTGATCGAGGCAATCCTCGCGCTGATCATGCGTCGAAGGCATAACTGGGCCAGGGTGCTGCTCGCGCTCGTGGGGGTGCTCAGCCTGCCCGGGTTCTACGTGGCGCAGGAGCTGATATCCACCGGGGCGCCGCTGCGTCGCAACTACGTCCAGCTTGGCTTGGCGGCGCAGGGGGTCCTCGTGCTGGCGGCGATCGTGACGATGTTCGCGCCGTCGGCTAATGCCTGGTTCCGCGTCCATCATCGGGCCCGGCGCTAAGCGCAGACCAGACGTACCAAGGGGGAACGGGTGCTGCACCACCGACGATCGTCGGCCGTTCGCGCCGGCATCGCCGCCACGGTCCTGTCGCTGCTGAGCCTGACTCTCGCCGCCTGCGGCAGCAGTGGCCCGAACATTCAGACCGGTGACTGCTTCGCCCGTGGCACTGCCAATTCCTTCGACTTCGACGCCAAGGTGTCCTGCGACGAGCCACACACGGTCGAGGTGGTGGCCACTGCGCCGGCAAGCGGTGAGCTGGCCGACTTCAATCGTGCGGAGCTCGACGTCGTCGGCGGCGAGGCGCGCCGGCTCTACCTCGCAGAGGTATCGAACCTGTGCGAGCCGGCGTGGTCCGCATACACGGGCTACGAGGAGCTGGCGGCCGCGCAAGCGCCTGGTGCTGATGTGCTGCCGGCGCTGTACGGGGATCTCGCCGTGGAAGCCACGCCCGCGCGGCAGTGGGATCGCGGCGACCGAACGCTCATCTGCTACCAGGTCTTCGGCCGTCCCGGCTTCGATGGCGAGGAAGCTGTCCCCGTGACATCGCTGCTGCTCGCAGACCTGCTGAGCAAGCAGGCCCACGTCCCTGTCGACGTGCGCGACTGCGCGCTGCGCCCGACGGCCGACGTGGGGGAGCGCAAGGTGGCCTGCACGGAGCCGCACGATCGCGAGTACCTGGGCAACGTCGACCTGGCCGAGTTCCGCGATACGGCGCCGGGCCTCGACCAGGCGTTCCTCGACGCCTTCGATTCTCGGACGGCGCCGCAGGCCAGCTGGGAGATCCTCGACGGCCTGTGCCGCGACCTGTTCGTTCCGCTGCTGGGCACCGAGCGGCCCGACATCATCGTCTACAGCCAGGTCTACACCGCGGATCCCGCGTGGGGGTGGAAGGCGGCTGGGGCGTATCACGCCGCGTGCTTCGCGCAGACCGACGTGCAGCTGACGAGCAGCGTCATCGGTATTGGTGACGCCGCCCTCCCGGTCTAATCCAGGAGCTTTGAGACATCGCGGCTGCCTCAGCGGCGCTGATAGATCAAGTCCGCGGAGTGTCGAGCCGCGCCAGGATCCCTTCGACGCTGCGGATGACCACGGCAGACGCGGCCGATGTCGTCCGGTCGGACAGAGGGTTCTCGGCGCGCTCGCGCCAACGGCGTAGCGCATCCAGCGCGGCTGCCCTGACCTCGTCCGGCGCCGGCGCCGCAGGCAGGTCGAGCCGGGCGTCGACGCCCGTGCCTTGGCCGCCGAGCAGCCGCTCTGCCTCAACTCGCCCATCACGCGGCAGCGTGAGGCCGGGGGTCCGCAAGGCGCCGAGCAGGCGAAGCTCCTGGAATTCGTGAGCTCCGGCGAGGATGCGCTCGACGGCGCTGACGATGGGCTCCGTGCCGGGCCGTGGTGTCTCGCGCAGCACGCGATCCACCGCCAGCAGGGCCGATCGCGCCTTGAGGACGTCGCTGCGTTCGGTGAACTGCACCGCGAGCACACGACGAACCTCTTCCAGCCCGCTGCGGCGGACGAGGTCGGAAGCGAGGGCGGAAGCGTCGTTCAGCCCGCCTCGGATCAGGGCGATCGCCAGCCGGACGCCGAACATGCCGAATCGGTCGAGCAACTCGGCCCGGTCGTGGGGAGCTACGGGAACGTCAGCCTCGGCGCGGACGAACCGATCCGCCGAGAGCAGCAGCGCCGTGGTCTCGTTGCGTGAGCATGCGGCGAGGTCCTGGAGCGCGGCGAACTCCGCTTGACGCAGTGTGCGTCCGGTCTGGGCGAGCAACCCGGCTACCGGAACGACTGACTGGCACAGCTGGCGCAGCATCGGATCATCGCTGTACCGGCGGGCCACCTTCTGGGCCGACAGCAGCGCGTCGATACGCCCCGCTCCGACCTCGTCGGCGCGAGACAGCACGCCGATCGCGTTGATCGTGGTGGCTCGACCCGCTGCCTGGTCGTGAAAGGACTCGAGGAAGCGCACGTCAGACGCGTGCAGGTGCCGCATCAGGTACACGATCGCGTCCGCGGCGGAGGGCTCGTCGGTGGGCGTGAGGAATGTCGTGGTTCGCGCCGATACCGCCGTGGACAGGGAGTCGATGCCCGGGGTGTCGATCAAGGTGCCCGCGCGCAGCCCACGTGAAGGCCAGTCGACAAGCAACCGCTCGACATCGTCGGGCGATCGCCCCGCGAGGTCCATGCTGAGCTTGCCGTCCACCCGGCGCAGCGGTAGCTGGGTCGGCTGTCCGGTCTTCGGCTGCAGCGTGATGCTCGGGCTATTCGCGTACTGGTACCACGTGACGACCCGCGTGCACTCGCCCGCGTCGGTGGGAGCGATCTCCTCGCCAACCAGGGCATTGAGCAGGGTGGACTTGCCCGCCTTGACTTTGCCGGCGATGGCGACGCGCAGCGGTTCGTTGAGGCGCTGCATGTGCCGGCGCAACGACTGCGCGGTCCGTCGATCGTCGGCGTATGCCTCGATCGCGTCACCGAGGACGGTACGGACGGCTGCGTCTATGCCCGGTGCCCCGGTGGTCGAGTTCCAGCTCGGACGGGATGCCAGCGACGTCATGATGCAGACAGCGCCGCGGTCTGCTTCTTCAGGGCGTCGAGCCGTCGAAGCTCGTTCTTGATCTCGCCGATGCGCCGCTCCCGTTCCGCCGAGCCAGTCTTCGCCGCGCGCTGCGCCGCGGCTACGGAATCGCTCAGCGAGCGGTGGACTTCGTCGGCAATGTCAGTGAAGTGGTCACGCAGCACACGCTGGACCTGCCGGAGGCGATCCTTGGACTCCTTGCCGACCTGGAAGATCACGTCGTCGACGTGACGTCGCACGGCCACCTTCCCCTCGCCCTGGCGACGCTTGACCTTGGTCTCCTTGTCGTCGCGGTAGGCCTTGGTGCCGAGGATGAGACCGGCCCCGATCGAGATCGGGTTGAGCAACGCCATGCCCATGATCCCCGTGATCAGGCCGAACATGAGTACGCCGCCGTACGAGCCGCGCATCCCGATGAGGATCTTGCCCGCCAGCCGGGTGGTGCCTCGATCGAGGTCAGTCAGACCGAGGACCGGTTCGAACGCGGTTTCGGCGTTGCCTGGCTGAAGCTCGGGCAGCTCGCCGCCGCCGTCTTCGGCGAAGTGTTCCGCCACCAACTGGGACAGCCACGTCGAGCGCTCGTGCGCCCAGACGAAGTTGTCCTGGACGGCCGCGGCCAGTCGCTGCTGCAGCCACTCGCCGAACTGGTCCCAGATCTGACCCGGGTCCGCGGCGTCAATGATCTCCTCCGCCTCACGGGTGATAAGCCGGGCGCGGTCGCGCAGGTCGTAGTCGATGTCGGCCATCAGGTCGGTGACGCCGTCATTCAGCGTCTGCTGCCAGCGGGCGGTGCGCTTGCGAAGCTCATCGGCCTGGTCTCGGGCCAGCTGCAGCTCGGCGATCAGCGCAGCGGCGTTCTCCGGGTCCTCGAGCGCTTCGAGCTCGGTCTGCAGCGAGACCGACAGGTGATCGGTCACCGAGGTCACATCGTGGAGGACGGAGCGACGCGACAGCTCCTCGGCCTGCCCGACGATGTCACGCTGGAGGTAGCGGGTGAGCACCGGGAAGCCGGACTCGCCGTTGACCTCGCCGTCCTCGGTCTCGAGTGCATGCTGCCGCAGCGTCGACGACACCGGGATCAGCGGCGCCTCGATGCCCGCACCTGCCAGATGGATGCGGTCCAGCTCAGCGATTCTCCGCCACTGTGGATACAGGTCGGTCTTGGTCAGCACGCAGGCGACGTTGGGGCACAGCTTCATGGCGGCCCGAAGGAAATCCAGCTCGGGTGCGGAGTACTCCTGGGCCGCATCCGACACCAGCAGCACCGCGTCGGCGGTTGGCAGAGCCGCGATCGTGCTCGCGGCGTGAGCGGAGCCGAGACCGCCGATGCCGGGTGTGTCGACCAGGACGAGCCCGCTGGACAGGATCCGTCGTGGCAGTTCGACCTCGACACAGGCCAGCCGGCGCTCGTTATTCGGGTTGCCGGCCTCGGACACGTGCTCGGTCAGCGACTCGAGCGGGACCGACCGGCGTTCGAGCGGAAGGAGCGTGCCCTCGGCATCGAACTGGTTTCCCGCGGGATCCGCATGGACCAGGGTGGCTGCCGGCTCGTCGCCGTGCAGGACGACCGTGGGGACAGCCGTCGCCACGTCGTCGTCGACCGGGCAGACGGGCGCATTGACCAGCGCGTTCACCAGCAGGCTCTTGCCCTGCTTGAACTCACCGACGATGAGCACCCGGACGCTCGGGTCCTGGAGCCGCTGGCGGGTGTGGTGGAGCCGGTCGGTGAGGTCCTGTCGATCACACGCCCGGCTTACCGCCAGCCCGCGATCGACCAGCTGGCCCAGTTCCTTCACGCGCGCGCTCCCACCAGTCACCGTCAGCTACCGCTGTCTTGATACACCACGAATCGGCCCCGCGAACCCTCTTCGGGTCCACGGGGCCGATCGGTTGGTGCAGGCTCAGCTCAATGACTGAGCGAGGCGGCTTTGGTGATGATTAGTCGACCTCGACGTCGCCCTTGTCCTCCTCGAAGACCACGACGTTGTCCTCGATCTTCGTGTCGTTGTCCTGGAAGGAGTCCTCGACCTCGACCTCGACATCGACGTCGGTGTTGCCCGAGTCGTTGACTGAGTTGTCGGTCGTCGAGTTATCGGAGTTGTCCGTCGACAGGTCGTTGTCGTCGAAGGAGTCGTTGATCGAGTTGTCGCTGTTGTCGTTGTACGAGTCGTTCGTCGACAGGTCGTTGCCGTTGAACGAGTCGTCGACGCCGTCGTTGTCCTGGCTGTTGTCGTTGAACGAGTCCTCGACCTCGACAGAGTTGTCGGTGTTGTAGGAGTCCTCGATCTCGACCTCGGAGTTGTCGACGGTGTTGCCTTCGCCGACCGCGTTGCCGTCGCCATCCACGTTGACGCTGTTGTCGGTGTTGTAGTTGCCGTCGTTGTCCTCGCCGACGATGTTGCCGTCTCCGGTGACCTCGGTGTTGCCGTCGCCCACGATGTTCTCGTCGCCGGTCACGTTGCCATCGCCAACGATGTTGCCGTCGCCGGTGATGACACCCTCAGCGTCGTCGCCAGCGGCCACCGCGCCATCGCCGGAGGCGACCACGGAGTCGTTGTCGAACCACTGCTTGACGTCGCCCTTGGCCCAGATGTTCTGGTTCACGGACTGGTCGACGATCGTGTCGCGGTCGTCCACCGAGCTGTAGGTGTAGGTGTTCAGGATGTGGTGGATCTGCTGCACCGCGTGGTCGTGGTCATCGTCGTGGTGCGCGGGCGGCGGCGGAGGAGCGTGGTGCCCACCGGAGCTGTTGCCGCCACCGTCGGCGTACGAGGAGCCGCGGTTGCCGGTGTCGTACGTGCGGTCGAAGGATGAGGTGTTGACCGTCACCGGCGCGTAGTCGAGGACCAGCGGCAGGACATGGTCGACGTCCGAGCCGCATACGCCGGCGAGGCCGGCCGACTTGAGCGCCCCGTCCGGGTCCGCGTAGAACTCCGCAGCGGCCTCATGGTCGCTGAGGAGATCAAGGATGAAGTCGAGCAGAGAGTTGTCGGGCATGGAACCTTCCCCCCGTTGGGCTGTGCGCCGGGCGGTCGCCAGGCACGGTCGTCAAGCTACGAGCGCTCCTGGGAGCCGGGCATCGGGGGTTCGCCCGCAATCTGAGCCCTCCCATTAGGGGATTGGGGATCCCCCGAACGTCCGGGTACTAGGGGGCAGTCCGAACACTTACCTGATCCGAATCATCATCTGGCCCATCTGGCCGGGACTGTCTCAGTAGGGTTTCCAGCGAGCTGAAGCGGTGGGAATCGGGTGATCTGTCCCGTTGCTCCGCCAGCTGTCGAGACGGGGGATAGGGAGCGAATGGCCTACACCATCGGCATCGATGTGGGCACGAGTTTCACCGCCGCAGCCGTCGCACGGGGCGGCAACGGAACGTACGCGGATCCCGAGGCCGTGGCTCTCGGTAGCCGGTCCGCCACGACCGCTTCGGTCGTCTTTCTCGGAGAAGCCGGTCAGCTCCTCGTCGGCGACTCGGCCGAGCGGCGCGCGGCGACGCATCCCGATCGCGTGGTTCGCGAGTTCAAACGCCGCCTCGGCGACACGGTCCCTCTCGTCGTAGGCGGGCAGAGCCACCGACCCGAGGACATCGCTGCGACGGTGGTGCGCTGGGTGGTCGACCGGGTGGCCGAGCGGGAGGGCTCCGCCGCAGACGCGATCGCCGTGACCCATCCCGCCAGCTGGGGTCCCTACAAGCAGGCGCTGCTCAAGCACGCGCTGACGGAAGTCGGCCTCACCAACATCACCTTCCTCAGCGAGCCGGCTGCGGCCGCGGCCCACTACGCATCTCAGGCCCGAATCGAGCCGGGCAGCACGGTCGCGGTCTACGACCTCGGTGGCGGCACCTTCGACGCCGCGGTCGTCCGCAAGATGGACGAGGTGTCCTTCGAGGTCCTCGGTACGCCCCAGGGCATCGACTCCCTAGGCGGCGTCGACTTCGACGAGGCCGTGTTCCGACACGTGCGTGCGGGCCTCGACATGCCGTCCCTCGATCCCACTGACCCCGACGTGCTGGCCGCGGTCGCACGCGTGCGACGCGACTGCACCGAGGCGAAGGAAGCGCTGTCCGCCGATACCGAGGTCACCATCCCGGTGCTGCTGCCGCAGCTACAAACCCGGGTACGGATGGTCCGCTCGGAGTTCGAGGGCATGGTCCGCGACTCGCTCGAGGACACCGTCGACGCCCTTCGCCGTGCCCTCGAGTCTGCCGGCATTCTCGAGCACGACGTCGACTCGGTGCTCCTCGTCGGCGGATCCTCGCGGATACCGCTCGTGGCGCAGCTCCTGTCCGCCGAGTTCGGTCGACCCATCGCCGTTGACGCCGATCCCAAGGCATCGATCGCGCTGGGCGCCGCCCGGATGGCGGCTGCCCGCGTGCCCGCACTCGTGCCGATCAACGGCTCTGCGGTCGCGATGGCGCCCCACAATGGCCACGGCGAACACGACGACCAGGACCAGGACGACGAGGACGAGCCAACCCAGCCCAACGCGATCGTCACCCTGCGCGACGGGCTCGTCGACTCGCGTCCGATCCCGCTGCGGCACCGAATCCGGCGGGTACCCGCGCTGGCCGTCCTCGCGCTCATCGCGATCGTGGTCACCGCGGGGGCGGCCTTCGCGACCCGGTTGACGTTCGAGCCCGAGTCCGCGAACGTCCCGGCCCCGCTCAGCACCCCGAGCGAACCCACGGTGGGCGACGGCAACCCGGGTGGTACGAGCCCGGCCACCGCGGAGCAGCCGGTCGCGGAGATCAAGATGTCCACGAGCGGTGCCGCCGGCACCGGTGGTCGACAGTCGTCGCGTGTTGACGTCCCGGCCGTGGCGGCCGGAGCCACCTCGGGCACCTTGGCGTTGGGCGCGTCTGGCGGCCGCGGCGGCGGTCCGGCCCAGGACCCATCGAACGAGGAGCCCCCGCCTGCGACCCATCCGGGCGACGGTGGCTCCCCGCCGGCGCCCGATCCGATGACCACGGCAGACGCCACGCCGACGCCTGAACCGACGCCCGACCCGACGGTCGATTCGGAACCCACGCCGACGACCGAGCCGACGCCGGAACCACCCGCCCCGGACGCGACGCCCTGACCGATGGGCGCCACGATGATCGCGGGAATCACCAGGGGGCAGGACCTCTTCCGTCTCGTGGACGACGATCCCGGCGCCGAGCTGACTGCCGGCATCCTCGCGCCAGGCGGGTACGGAAAGACGGCCGTGCTCGATGCCGTTCGCACGGCGTATCGCAGCGCGGGTGTCGCGGTCGTCGACGCGTCCGAGATCGGTGACGAGCCCACCCCGCCAGATGCCGCGATCGTGGTCGACGACGCGCATGCCCTCGATCCCGCCGTCCTGCAGCGAGTCACGTCCCTTGCCGAGCGCCGAGGCACCCGACTGCTCGTGGCCTTCCGCCCGTGGCCTCGCCCGCGCGGGCTCGCTGGGCTCACGGCCGTGCTTCGCCGCTCTCGACCGCTCGTCGTTCTCGAACCACTGGACGGCGTCGAGATCGAACGCCGTGCCACTGCCGTGCTCGGGACCCCCGCATCCGTGGAGCTCGTAGCGATGCTGGCGGCTGAGACGGCCGGACATCCCACCTTGGTCGACCTGGTGCTGCGCACGCTGCAGGAGATGCAGCTGCCCGTGCGTGGCACGCACGTCCAGGTGCCCTCACAGGTGGTCGAGGAGCTGAGCCAGGACCTCGACGAGCTGCCGGACGACGAGCGCGCCGTGCTGCATGCGGTCGCTGCGGGCGCCCGGCTGGAGACCCAGGTGATAGCCGGCCTTCTGAGCAAGGACGCCGAGCACGTCGGGGCGCTGATCCAGCAGGCTCGAGCCACCGGCTTCCTGCGGCCCGACGGTCAGCCCCTACCGCTCATCCGCGAGGCGATCCTCGCCGGCGCCCCGGCTGACCGGACGCGCCAGGTCCGACTGGCGCTGCTGGATAGCTGGCTCGCTCGCAGCGCCCACACGAGCATCGACATCGTCGACGTCGCCTGCGCGCTCGCTGACGACGGGGTACGCGATCCTCGAGTCGCTCGCGTCCTCGAGCAAGCCGGCGACGCCGCGCTGTCAGATGATCCCGCGGCAGCGCTCGACCACTACGACGCGGCGCTCGCTGCTGGTGCCGATCGCGGCTTGCTCGCCGTTCACCGCGCCGAGGCGGCGGCTCGTATTGGTCGGTTCGACCTCGCGCTGCAGATCACCGACACGGTGCTCTCGGATCCGATGGCCGCGAACGTGGCTGGCGCCGTGGACGTGGCGGCGAGCGTGCTCGCCCAACGTGGTCTCCTGCACCGCTCCGCTGAGCTGTACCAGTGGCTCGGGACCGACCGGATGAGCTCGGGAGCAGCCCTGGCGGCCCTGGCCATGCTCGGCATCGGCGCGCGCGACGACGCGCAGCGAATGCTTGCCCTGACCGCCGGGATCGGCGGCACCCCGACGATGGTGGCTGGCGCCCAGACCTTGATGGCCCAGGGTGTATGGGAGTCGGTCGCCGGTTCGGCGACGGCATCACTGTCGACCCTCAGCCGTTCAAGCACCTTGCTCGAACCAGCGGGGCCGGCTGCCCTGCTGCCTGATACCCCGGCCGCGCTCACCGCCTTGGTGGCGATTTGCGTCGGCGAGCTCGACATCGCCGAATCCGCCCTGCGCCGAGCCATTGCTGCAGACATGGGAGGCACGCTGGCGGCGCCACGCCACGCACTGCTGCTGGCATGGGTAGCCATGCTGCGCGGCCAGAGCGCTGCCGCGCGCCGCTTGATTGCCGAAGTCATCGACGCCTCGCCGACCTTGGAGCCGCGGGACGAGCTGTTCCTCCAGGCGCTGCAGGTCGGCCTCGCCCGGCGGGCGAGCGACGTCCCCGCCCTCGTCGGAGCGTGGAGCGCCGCCCGAGAGGCAATCGTGCGACATCCGGTCGACCTGTTCGCGCTGCTGCCTCTTGGCGAGCTGAGCGTCGCCGCCGCCCGGCTGGGTGAGGGCGAGCGGATGAGCGCGCACGTGGACCAGGCGTGGAGCCTGCTCGCCGGCCTCGGCGAACCGGTCGTGTGGGCGACCCCACTGCACTGGTACGGCGTGCACGCGGCGATCCTCGCCGGCCGCCCCGATGCGCTCGAGCCACACGCCAAGGCGCTCGTACATGCGGCGCGCAGCAGTCACGTCGCCGGCGTCCTCGCCACCGCCGGATCGGCGTGGATGCATGTCCTCGCGGGCGAGGTCAACCCGGACGCCGTCCACCAGGCAGCGCGTGGCCTCCAGGATCTCGGGCTGGCCTGGGACGCATCGCGGCTGCTTGCCCAGGCGGCCGCGCGCAGCACCGATCGCAAGGCGATCACCTCGCTGTTGCAGGCAGCCAGGGCGCTGCAGGACAGCGAGGCGGCAGCGGCTATCGGTGAGACTGGCGACGAAGCTGCGAAACGTGACCCTGCATCAGGTCAACCGACCACGCGCCTGAGTCCACGTGAGATCGAGGTTGCCCAGCTGCTGCTGAGCAACCGCATCTACCGCGAAATCGGTGACCAGCTGTTCATCTCGCCCAAGACCGTGGAGCACCACGTCGCACGGATCAAGCAGCGCATCGGCGCCACGGATCGGTCCGAGCTGTTCGCGCGGCTGCGCGTTGCCCTCGCCGATCGCAGGCTCCCCTAACCCGTCAGGCCCGAGGCCAGGTCCGCGGCATCGGCCGCCTCCACGTCCTCGCGGGAGATGCCGAGCAGGTACAGGATCGCGTCGAGGTAGGGAACGGTCACCGTCGCGTCGGCGGCTTCCCGTACCGCCGGCTTGGCATTGAAGGCGATGCCCAGGCCGGCGCGCGCGATCATGTCCAGGTCGTTCGCGCCGTCGCCGATGGCGACCGTCTGGCTCAGCGGAACGCCAGCCTCGCGAGCGAAGCGCTCGAGGGCCGCCGCTTTACCCGCCCGGTCGAGGATGGGTCCGACCAGTCGACCGGTGAGCCGACCGTCCACGACTTCGAGTGTGTTGGCGGCGGCGTAGTCGATGCCGAGATCGGTCGCCAGCTCGTCGGTGACCTGGTGGAACCCGCCGCTGACGATCGCGAAGCGGTAGTCCAATCGCTTGAGGGTCCGGACCAGGGTGCGCGCGCCGGGGGCAAGCCGCACCGCGCGGCGCACCTCGTCGAGGACGCTCGCGTCCAGTCCTGCCAACAGCTCGACCCGCGCCCGCAGCGATGCCGCGAAGTCGAGCTGGCCGCGCATCGCCTCCTCGGTGACGCGTGCGATCTCGCTCGCGCAACCCGCGTGGGTGCCGAGCAGCTCGATGACCTCGTCCTGAATCAGCGTCGAGTCGACGTCCATCACGATGAGGCGCTTGGCGCGGCGATACAGGCCCGATCGCTGGACGGCGACGTCTACCGACTGGGTGACGGCCTCGGCGGCGAGCTCGACTCGCAACAGGTCGGGATCGGCTCCGGACACCTCGAGCTCGAGGCAGGTCACCGGGTACGACGCCAGCCGGACGATGCGGTCGATGTTGGCGCCGCACGCGGCGATTCGCCCCGCAATCCCGGCGACCGCTTCGGGTCGCAGCGGGGCCGCGAGCACGGTGACGTGCGACCGGCCGATGTCGCGTGGGGCGGCGTCCCCGGAGGCGGCGACAACGTCGACCTCCATGTCGAGCTCGCCCCCGACATCGAGGAGCGCGCGCTGCATCGCCTGCTCGTCGTCGCCTGCCGTGAGGAGCACGCCAAGGACGAGACGCCCCCGGATCACGACCTGCTCGACGTCGATGACCTCCACGCCGTACGGCTCGACCGCGCTGAACAGGGCGGACGTCACGCCGGGACGGTCACGTCCGGTGAGCGTGACGAGCAGAGTGCGCTGCGCAGCCATGGTGTCGTCCACGCTATCCAGCTCACGGCAGGAGCAGGTTCACGTCCCCGAACTCGTGGAACAGGTAGCCCTCACGCAGCGCCACGTCGTAGCAGCGTTCGAGAAGCGGAGCACCAGCGATCGCTTCGAGCATCTTCAGATGAGACGCCTGCGGCTCGTGGAATCCCGTCAGCAGCCCGTCGACGACCCGGACGCCCCGGTCGGGGGAAACGACGAGATCGGTCCAGCCGCGCGACGCGTGAGCGTCTCCGCTGGCGTCGACGGACGACTCGAGGGCGCGGACGGCGGTAGTGCCGATCGCCAGGATGCGATCCCCGTTTTCTCGAGCCCGGCGGACGATGGCGGCGGTTCTCGACGTCACGGCGTACCGCTCCGGCGACGGCTTCTCCTGCGCCTCTGGCGAGGCGACACCCGCGTGCAGCAGGACGGGAGCGAGGACGACCCCCGCAGACCTCAGTCGATCCAGGATGGCTCGCGTGAAGGGGCGGCTGGCGCTGGGCATCTCCGCGCTGCCGGGGTCGGTCCCGAAGATCGTGCTGTAGGCGGACAGCGGCCAGTCGTTCTTGACATACCCGTACCGAATGGGCCGACCGAACCTCGCCAGGTACGCGAGAACGTCGCGGTCGGCACGCGCGACCCAGAGCCGATCGGGGGAGTACGGCGCCAGCAGTGTCACCGCTGCGCCGCCACGCAGCCCGAGCCGTCCCCCTGCGCGGCCGCCGGGATGTGGTCGGGTGGCGCCGCCAGGCTGAGGCGAGCGCAACTCGACGGTCCAGGTGCCGTCCGGAAGTGGGCTGGAGAAGTGGACGACGAGTCGCTCGCCGTCGAGGTCGGCGTCGACGGCGGCGGGGAGGGTCGCTGACGTGTTGACGACGAGGACGTCGCCGGGTCTGAGCAGCGAGGGGAGCTCGCGGAAGTGGCGGTGCTCGACCTCGTTGGTGCTGCGCCTGCCGACGAGGAGGCGGACGTCGTCACGGCCGCGCCCACGTACCTCGGCGGGTTCGGACGCCACCAGCTCTGGTGGCAGGACGAAGGTCGTGATCACGCGCTCGTTCCTGCCGGTTGGGGCAGATCGGCGAGCCGGTGGCGGCCGCTCGGCGGTCCTGCGTCGAGAAGCCGCAGGAATGCAGGGACCACCTCCTCGGGCAACGGTCGGTCGGAGATGTCCTCGCCGGGGAACGCCGCCTGGTGCATCGCGGTGCGCAGGTCACCGGGGTCGACCCACCACACGCGTACGTCCGGCTCTTCGACAGACAGGATGTGCGATGCCTGCTCGAGCGCTGCCTTGGACAACCCGTAGCCGCCCCAGCCCGGGTACGCCTCGACCGCGGCATCCGACGTCACGTTGACGATCGCGCCACCGGTGGCGCGCAGCCGTGGTAGCGCCGCCTGAATGAGGGCGAGCGGTGCGACGACGTTGACCGCGAAGACCTCGCTGAGCTGGTCGAGCGGATACGTCGCCAGCGTCGGCAGCGGGCTGACGCCGAGGGTGCTGGCGTTGTTGACGATCAAGCGCAGTTCGCCGAGCTCATCGACTGCGCGCAGGAGCTGCTCTCGATGTCCGGCGTCGGTGACGTCGCCGGGGAGGGCGACGACCGATGCGGGCAGGAGCTGGTGCGCGTGCTCGAGCGTTACGCGGTCCCGCGCATCGATCACGAGGGCCCAGCCGCGGGCGGCGAGGCCAGCGGCAAGGGCGAGGCCGAGTCCACGGGAGGCGCCGGTCACGAGTGCCACAGGTTGCGTCATGAGAGCGACGCTAGGAACGATCTTGTCGCGCGGAATCGGGCGCTCGGACGACGTCGGCTGCGCCGCTGGACCTAGGTCGTCGGCCCGACGCCGCCGCGAGCGGCCGCGGGTAGCGTGCGAACGTGACCGACGCGACGCTTCGCGGTCGCTCGCGCGCACCCGAGCTGGCCGCGCTGAGCGAGGCGGCTCTTGCGGTCGCGTCGGATCTCGAGGTGGAGTCCGTGCTCCGGACGATCGTCGAGGCCGCCCGCACTCTGGCGGGAGCCCGCTACGCGGCGCTCGGAGTGCCCGACGAGGAGGGGCTGTTCCAGCAGTTCGTCACCGCTGGGGTGACCGACGCGCAGTGGAAGGCCATTGGGCCGGCGCCGCGTGGCCACGGACTGCTCGGCGTCCTCCTGCAGCGGCGAACGCCGTACCGCACAGATGACATCCGTACCGACGACCGGTTCGAGTGGTGGCCGGCGGCGCACCCGGTACTGACCTCGTTCCTCGGTGTTCCCATCGTTGCCGACGATGTGGTTCTCGGTGCGATCTACGTCGCAAACAAGTGCGACGGCGCGAGCTTCACCGAGGACGACGAGTACCTGATGACGCTGCTGGCGGCCCATGCGGGCATTGGGCTCCGGCACGCGCGGCTGTACGAGCGCAGCCGCGAGCTGACGATCATCGAGGAGCGCACTCGGATCGCTCGGGAGCTGCACGACGCGGTCGCGCAGAAGCTGTTCAGCCTGCGGCTCACCGCCGAGGCGGCCGCCACGGTGGCAACTCGGGACCCCGCGCGCGCAGCGGAACAGGTGGCCAGGGTGGCGGAACTATCCGGGTCGGCGTTGCGAGAGCTGCGTTCAGTGATCGATGCTCTCCGGCCCGCGGAGCTTGTCGATGACGGCCTGGTCGCGACACTCGCCAAGCACGTCGACGTCCTCGACCGGGTTCACACTGCTCGCGTTCGCCTGGATGCCGGGGTCCTGCCGCGTCTGCCCGCGGACGTGGAGGACGCCGTGCTGCGAATCGCCCAAGAAGCGATGCACAACGCGCTGCGTCACGGCGGGCCATCATGGGTGACCGTTCGCCTCTCGGTCGTGGGGTCGACGTTGTTGCTCGAGGTGATCGACGACGGGTCCGGCTTCGACGTCGAGGCGGCCAGCCGGGCGTCGCGGCGGCTCGGGCTCGTGTCGATGCGCGACCGGGCGGCAGGGGTCGGGGGCTCGCTCTCCGTGCGGTCCGCGCCGGGGTCCGGCACGCAGGTCAGACTCGAGGTGCCAGATGCCTGACCTGATCGGCGTCCTCCTCGTGGACGACCACCTCGTGGTGCGGCAGGGGCTGCGCGCGTTCCTCGAGGTGCAGGACGACATCGTCGTCGTCGGCGAGGCAGGCGACGGCGATGCTGCACTCGCGCTGATCTCTGATATCCAGCCGGATGTCGTCCTGCTGGATCTGCAGATGCCGGGCATGTCTGGGGTGGAGGTGCTCCAGGCGATGCGGGCGCGCGGCGATGCGGCGCGGGTGTTGGTTGTCACCAGCTTCACGCAGCCGGAAGCCGTTCTACCGGCGATGCGGGCGGGTGCGGCGGGCTATGTGTACAAGGACGTGGAGCCCTCATCGTTGGCGCAGGGGATTCGCAGCGTGCACGCCGGTCAGACGCTGCTCGCGGACGATGTGGCGGCGGTGCTCGTGGCTGGCGGCGCTGGTTCGTCCTCGGGCTCGAGCGGCTTGACCGAGCGGGAGGGAGACGTCCTCCGCGAGCTCGCTCAGGGCCGGTCCAATCGCGAGATTGCCCGAGCGCTCGTCGTCTCCGAGAAGACGGTCAAGACGCACGTCAGCAACATCCTGCTCAAGCTCGGCGTCCAAGATCGGACGCAAGCCGCCCTCTGGGCGGTCCGCAACGGCGCCGCCCCGCGATAGGCGTCGTCGGTCGCCTACTGGTTCCGCCGGTACACGACACGCCGAACCATGCGTGAACGCGGAACCCGTAGCGGTCTATTAGAACGGTTCGAGGACCGCGTTGTACGCCGCGACCTGCGCGCGCCGGGTGGCGCGCTCGAGCGGGCGCAGCGCATCACGGCGGGCCGCCATGTCTCCGGCCGACACGCTTGCGCCGTCGTCGACTTGGGCCAGCGCCGCGACCGCCGCCAGTCGGCGCGCCGATGCGAGCAGCTGGACGGCACGCGGTGGGTAGCCGGGTGCGAGGGCGTCACCGTCGGCGCCGAGTCGGCGAACCGCAACCAGGGCCTCCGCCAATTCTGGTCGCCAACGGGCCACGTCAAGTGCGGCTAGCCGGGCGGTGGCATCGCGCAGCGTCTCACTGAGCTCGCGGTCGGCCTCGGCCACCGTGGGCAGCGGGATGCCCGCGGGGCAGTGAACGGGCTCGGCGTCCCACCGGACGGTGGCGATCGTGTCGCCGTTGGGACCGTGCACGGCGATGTCCGGCACGAGGCCGATCGCCTCGTTGTCGCCCACCGCGAGCACTGCTTCGCCGACGTCGACGGCCCGGCGGGTGAACTCCGCGGGCCCACACAACCCGAGCGGGTCACCGGCGACGGGCAGCGCGAGGCGGAACGACTCGACACCCCAACCGCGGAGGCGACCTAGTGCAACGGTCATCGCCAATGGGTCCAACTGCCCCGGGAGGCCGTGGACGCGGTGCGGTTCATCTGACCCGCAAACACGGGCCGCCGCCTCGTCGAGGCTGGTGCTGCCACGGAGCCACGCGTTGCCCCACGCGACGAGGCGTGCGGAGCGCGGGACGGCAACCATGGCAGCAGGGTAAGCGCACGTGACCACCGAGGCCGACCGATAGGTTCTGGCCGTGCCCGCGCCGACCGCTGACGTGATCCGGCTGCGGAACGTCAGCGTGGTACGGCAGCGCTCGCGGCTGCTGGACGGGATCGACTGGGACGTCGAGGAGGGCGACCGCTGGGTCATCCTCGGACCCAATGGAGCGGGCAAGACCACGCTGCTCCAGGTGGCAGCGGCGCAGCTGTTTCCCACCAGCGGTGAGGTCACGGTGCTGGGCGAGCAACTCGGCGGTGTCGATGTGTTCGAGCTGCGACCGCGCATCGGACTGACCAGCGCGGTGCTGGCAGAGCGAATCCCGGCGGAGGAGCGGGTCGGGGACGTCGTGGTGACAGCCTCGTACGCCGTTGTGGGTCGCTGGCGCGAGTTGTACGACGGGACCGATCGGGACCGCGCCGGGCAGTTGTTGCGGCAGCTCGGTGTCGCGTCGCTGCGGTCTCGCCGGTTCGGCACCCTGTCGGAAGGGGAGCGCAAGCGGGTTCAGATCGCGCGGGCGCTGATGACCGACCCGGAGCTGCTTTTGCTCGATGAGCCGGCGGCCGGGCTCGACCTTGGCGGCCGGGAGGACCTGGTGCGCAGGCTCGCTGCCGTGGCCGAGGACGATGAGGCGCCCGCGATGGTGCTGGTGACCCATCACGTCGAGGAGATCCCGAGCGGCTTCACGCACGTGCTGCTTCTGCGGGAGGGGAAAGTGGTGACGCAGGGACCCCTCGAATACGCCCTGACCAGCGCCGCGCTGTCCGAATGCTTCGGCCTGCCCCTGCTGCTCGACCGGTTTGGATCTCGGTGGGCGGCGCGAGCTGCGCCATAGATCTCCGACGTCGCACCAGATGTCGCAAAAGACACGTGATCTTGGCGACGCCGCACCCCGTTTACACCACGATGGCACCTAAAATCACAATGTGGACGTGGCCTGGACATGGGCGATCTGGGTGATCGCTGCCGTGGTCCTCGGGATCATCGAAGTCACCACGCTGAGCCTGGTGTTCGCCATGTTCGCCGGCGGCGCACTCGCGGCCGCGGGGGTCGCTGCCCTCGGGTTCGGCATCCCGTTCCAGGTGCTTGCGTTCTGCGTCGTATCGGTTGCCCTGCTTGGAGTCGTTCGACCGATTGCGCGCCGCCACATGCTCACCGACTCGACGCCGCGGATGGGCGTGTCCGCCCTGGTCGGCGCCAAGGCAGTTGTGCTGGAGCGCGTCGACGCGCACGACGGTCGGGTGAAGCTTGCCGGCGAGATTTGGACCGCCCGGTCGTACGACGAGGAGCAGGTGCTCGAGCCGGGTCAAAGCGTTGACGTCATGGAGATCAGGGGCGCGACAGCGCTCGTCTATGGGTCGGAGGCCCCGTGGAATCGCTCATTGTCGTAGCAGTCATCATCGTCTTGGTGCTGCTCGTTCTTGCGCGCAGCGTGCGGATCGTGCCGCAGGCGCGGGCCGGCATCGTGGAGCGACTGGGGCGCTACCAGCGCACGCTCAACGCTGGCCTGACGATCCTCATCCCGTTCGTCGACCGGCTGAAGCCGCTGATCGACCTTCGCGAGCAGGTCGTCTCGTTCCCGCCGCAGCCAGTCATCACGTCCGACAACCTGGTGGTCTCGATCGACACCGTCATCTACTTCCAGGTCACCGATCCACGCTCCGCGACGTACGAGATCGCCAACTACATCCAGGGCGTCGAGCAGCTCACGGTAACGACGCTGCGTAACGTCGTCGGGAGCATGGACCTCGAGCGCACGCTGACGTCGCGCGAGGAGATCAACACGGCGCTGCGTGGCGTCCTCGATGAAGCGACGGGCAAGTGGGGAATCCGCGTCAACCGCGTTGAGCTCAAGGCGATCGAGCCGCCGGTGTCCATCCGCGACTCCATGGAGAAGCAGATGCGCGCCGACCGCGACAAGCGTGCCGCGGTGCTCAATGCCGAGGGCGTCAAGCAGTCGCAGATCCTCACCGCCGAGGGCGAGCGGCAGAGCAACGTGCTGCGCGCGCAGGGCGACAAGGAGGCGTTCGCACTTCGCGCCGAGGGCGAGCGGCAAGCCGCCATCTTGCGCTCCCAGGGCGAGGCCCAGGCCATCGAGACCGTCTTCGCGTCGATTCACGCCGGCAACCCGGACCCGAAGCTGTTGTCGTACCAGTACCTCCAGACGCTGCCGCGTATCGCAGAAGGAAACTCCAACACGTTGTGGATCCTCCCGAGCGAGGTCACTCGTGCGTTGGACAGCGTGCAGGGCTTCCTTGCGGGGACCGGGGGAGCGGACTCCAGCCCAGCCGCGACGGCTGGGCAGAACGGACCGGTGGGACCGCGTCAGGTAACGGGTGGTGCCGACGGTGCCGCGCCGTCGGCCCCGGCCGCCCTCGGGCCGGTGCCGCTCGACTCTCCGGTGCCGCCGGCACAGCACTCCGAACTGCTCGATGAGGCAGAGAAGATCGCCCGGCAGACCGAGGAGGAGGCCGCCAAGGTGGTCCGGGACGCGGAGCCGACCACCGGGCTGCCACTGCGCGACAGGGGCTTCCCCTCCGGCGGCTGAACCTTCACCGCGTCGAGCTCGGCGACTGCCTGTTCCTCGGCCGCGGTCAGATTGCTGAGATCCCCGTCCGGCGGTCCGACCAGCGGCGGGACGAGGTGCAGTCCAAGCAGCCGCTCGGGGTGGTCGCGCGCGATGCACGTGGACACGCTGGTGCCCCAGTCGCTCCCGGCGGCGATGAACCGGTCGTACCCAGGCCGTGGCATCAGCTCGACCCACGTTCGCGCGATCCGGTGGATACCCCCGCCGGGAGTCGATGGCTTGCCGCTGAACCCGTACTGTCGGCCCAGACGTCGCACAGCTCGCGTAGCTACCGCAGCAGGACACCCTGCGCCCAGCCGAGAACCGGCTGCGCCTCAGGCCACCGGCCGCTGCGCAGGCGACGTCGCAGATCGACGAGATCCTCTTCGGGCACGGCAACGCGGAACGGCCGCACGACATCGCTCATCGGTGCTCATTCTTGCTGCGGGGAGTAGCTGCACGTGGTGCCGGCGAGCAACAGTGCGAAATGCTCGTCGTCTCAGGCACAAGGTAAGGCAGCGGGAGGAAGGACCGACGATGACCACCGGAAGAATCGCCGCGGTTCAGGCCGCGTATGTCTTGATGGATCAGAAAGCCTGCGTCGAGAAGGCCGTCGACCTCATCCACAGGTCGGCCGCCGCCGGCGCCGACATCGTCGTGTTTCCTGAGGTGTTCATTCCGGGCACCCCGATCTGGATCGACTCGGTGCCGATCTGGGATGGCGATGACGACTGGTACGCGCTTCTCGTCGATCAAGCCGTTGTCGTGCCCGGCCCGGTCACCGAAGAGCTAGCCGCCGCGGCGAGGAGCACGGGCACTTATCTGGTGATCGGCGTGGACGAACGCGAACCGCATGGCGCCACGATTTACAACGCCGTCCTCTACTTCGGACCCGACGGCAGCCTGCTCGGCAAGCATCGCAAGCTGATGCCGACCGGCTCCGAACGAACCGTCTGGGGGATGGGTGACGGCTCAATGTTGCCGGTCGTCGACACCCCCCTCGGTCGGCTCAGCGGGCTGATCTGTTGGGAGAACTACATGCCCCTGACCCGCTTCTACCTGTACGCGCAGGGAGTCGACATCTGGACGGCGCCGACCCTGGCGTCCGGCGACGGGTGGGTGGCCACCATGCGTCACATCGCCCGGGAGGGTCGCTGCTACGTGATCGGCGTCAATCCATGCCTGCACATCGACCAGATCCCCGCCGACTTCCCGCATCGCGATCGTGTCTTCCGCGCCACCGAGGGCGATGACGGATGGGTCGAACCAGGCAACAGCGTCATCGTCGGACCCAATGGGGACTTCCTGGCCGGGCCGGCCCGGCACGAGGAGGCAATCCTCACCGCCGACATCGACCTCAGCGCCGTCCATGCCGCGCGGCGGTACTTCGACCCGGTTGGGCACTATCACCGGCCTGACATCTTCCAGCTCAACGCGGATATCCGGCCGCGCCCGCCGGTTGTTCTTCAACAGGAAGGTCCGTTGGAGACCGGAAACGGGTGAACTACAGCGAGGACGCCCGATTCATCACTGCTCGGGCGATGGTCGGATGTTCTGGTTGAGGTGGAAAACGTTGTCCGGGTCGTAGCGATCCTTGAGCGCAGTGAGCTGCTGGAGTTTGCGTGATCCGTACGCGCGTCGGACGCCGCGCTGCCCCTCGTCGCCGAGGACATTGACGTAGGCACCCGACGCGAACGGCTCCAGCCGGGCCGCGAACCGGCGGGCGCCCTCGATGTGCACGTTGTCCTCGTTCGGATCGGTCCAGCGGGCGGCGGCGACGAGCTCGAACGCAGTCTCTCGCTGGCTGAACGCGGTCGCATCGTCATCGACGTCGGCGATCGCCCCGCCGTACGCCTGAAGGCTCGCGGCTGGCGCGCCCGCCGCATTCGCAGCCTCGATCAGCGTGGCGATGGCCTCGTCGTCGAGCGCGCGGAAGTAGTGGCCCTTCCAGTACCGCCGGATTTCGTGTCCCTTGATGGTGTCCTCGCGGCGTTGTAACTCCACGTAGCTCGGGGTGGTCACTCGCTCCGAGAGAGGTTGGGCGACCAGGCCGCGCAGATCGTCGAGATAGCCCCAACCCCGGCCGTGATCGCCAACCCACACGAAGCCGATGGTCGTGACCCCGCCGTCGATGATCGCTAGACCGGTGAGTGATCGCGGCGCCGCCAGGCAGAAGTCGCGCCACGCCCGGAGCGCGTCCACGGCGGCGTCCAGTGGCGCGTCGACCTCGGCGGTCAGCATCGGGCCGCGCAGCGGGTGCAGGTCGAACTCGAACTCGGTGACCACCCCGAAGTTGCCGCCCCCGCCGCGCAACCCCCAGAACAGGTCCGGGTTCTCCTCGGCGCTGACCCGCAGTACCTCGCCACCGGCGGTGACGAGCTCGAAGGAGCGCACGCTGTCGCAGGTGAGGCCGTGCTGACGGGCGAGCCAGCCCATCCCGCCGCCGAGCGTGAGCCCGCCGACGCCGGTGTGCGACACGTTGCCGGCGGTCGTGGCGAGACCGTGCTCTTGCGCCGCCGCGTCGAGGACGCCGAGCAAGGCGCCACCCTGGACGGTGGCCGTGCGCCGGCCGGCATCGACGGTCGCACTCGCCATCGGGGTCAGGTCGACCATCAACCCGCCCTCCGGCACCGAAAGTCCGACGACGCTGTGCCCTCCGCACCGGACCCCGATCTCCAGCTGCAGATCTCGTGCGGTTCGGATCGCCGTGACAACGTCGCTGGTGTCGGCACAGCGGACGATCAGCCGCGGCCGTCGGTCCACCATCGCGTTCCAGACGGCCCGTGCCGAGTCGTAGCCGTCGTCCGCCGGGAGCAGGACCTCGCCGCGTACCGCGGCGCGTAAGGAGTCGACGGCAGCTATCACGCCGATCGCACCGCAGCCGAGGCGATGCCGAGCCAGGTGTGCCGGTTGCGCCACCAGCACCAACCGACCTTGGGCGCATCGCGTTGTCTCGGACCGTCGTGTCCGGTGCCGCCGCTGATCCAGACCGCCGGCGTCCGCGCGTCGAAGCCAGTTCGCTTCGGCTTGCGCGATCCGATGCACATGAAGCAGAAGTTCGGCTCGAGCCGTTCCGGCTCCTGCAGGAGCCAGCTGATGCCCTCGCTGATCGTCAGCGGGCTGCGGCCACGGCTCTCGATCTCGGCCAATGCCTCTTCAGGGCTCCAGTTCCGCATGTCGTCGCCACGGTCGACATCGGTGACGAGATAAAGCGGCGACTCGGGAACGTCGACGTCCTTGGTCGGCACGAAGTCGTCCAGGTCGGTCATGTCGGATACCACGAATCCTGGCTTCCCGGCATGGCTCATCAACGGCGCGAGCGCGCTGGCCGGCACGAGGCTCGGGTGGACGACGAGAGTCGTGCCGGCCCCGTCAAGCAGGTCGTTCCCGGCCTTCACCAACAGCTCGACACTCACGCCCGCGAGGTCAGGCACGCCGAGATCGATGAGTCGCTGTACCTGGGTCTGGACGCTCATGGGCGCGTACACCGACCTCTTTTCGCAAGGATCATCGCTCACAGGATGCCCGATGCCTGCCAGCGGAACGCCTTTCCGAGATGCGCGTCCGCGGGAGACGGGGAATATGTGACCGCGTGGCGAAGAGTGGTACCGCGAGTCGGCGATGGCTGTTCGCCGACCAGCTTGGCCCCCCATTTTCTCGACCGGCCTGATCAGCCGGTGCTGCTCGTCGAGTCACGGGCCGTCTGTCGCCGCCGCCCCTTTCACCGGCAGAAGGCCCACCTGCTGCTATCGGCGCTGCGGCATCGCGCCGCCGACCTCGGCGAGCAGGCGCTCTACCTCGCGACGGACACCTACCGCGAGGCGCTCGACCAGGTGCGCGAACCGCTGTCCGTCTGCTCGCCGACGTCGTACGCCGCCGAGCGCTTCGTCCATTCCCTCGACAACGTCGAGGTGTTGCCGAGCCGTGGCTTCGTCACCTCGCGGGAGGATTTCGATCGCTGGGCGGCTGGCCGCGGTGTCAAGCGGCTGCTGCTCGAGGACTTCTACCGGGATACACGTCGTCGGCATGACGTGCTCATGGACGGCAGCGAGCCCGCGGGTGGTCGATGGAACTACGACGCCGACAACCGCGAACCACCGCCGGCCGGGGCTGATCGCCTGGACGTTTCGCCTCCCTGGTGGGCCAGCGAGGACGACATCGACGAGGCTACTGGTGGTTCCTGTCCCGCAACGCGGAGCGGCTGCGGGCGAACTTCCGCATGGCGCAGCCGGTACGCGGCCTGCGCCGGCTCACGGACCTGGATGCAGTCGTCGAGCAGGAGGAGCACCGCGGCTCCCGCGCCCCCTGAGACCCGCAGCTGGCCGCAGGGTGGTCGATAGGCTCGCGACGCCATGAGTCTGCTGGAGTCGCTGGCGGTCGTCGTGGCCGGCCTCCTGGCGGGAATGATCAACGCGGTCGTCGGCTCCGGCACCCTGATCACGTTTCCCACCTTGCTGGCGCTCGGCGTCCCGCCGGTGACGGCGAACGTGTCCAACACCGTCGGGCTGGTGCCGGGCTCGTTCAGCGGTGCGTACGGCTACCGCCGGGAGCTGAACGGTCAGGGTCGACGCATCGCCCGGCTCGGCGTGGGCTCTGCCCTCGGTGGCATCACGGGCGGACTGCTCCTGCTCGTCCTTCCCGAATCGGCATTCGAGGCGATCGTTCCCGCGCTGATCCTGCTCGGCTGCGCGCTGGTCATCCTCGGGCCGCGGATCTCAGCGGCGACGGCGCATCGGCGGCGCGGCGCGCATGGGGGAGTGGCGCTGCTCGCGGGCATCTTCGCCCTGGGGATCTATGGCGGCTACTTCGGCGCTGCGCAGGGCATCCTGCTCGTGGCGGTGCTGTCGATCGCACTCGATGACGACCTGCAGCGCATCAATGCACTCAAGAACGTCCTTGCGGGGATCGTGAACCTGACCGCGGCACTGCTGTTCATTGCGGTTGCGGATGTCGACTGGCAGGTCGCGGTGCTGATCGCTATCGGTGCGGTGGCCGGCGGCCTGCTCGGTGCGCGGGTTGGCAGGCGCCTGCCGAACTCGGTACTGCGCGGCGTCATCGTCATCGTCGGCGTCACCGTCTCGGTCTGGTTGATCCTCACCTGACTCGTCCGGCGACGACGTTGCCGACCGCGCTCGCCGTAGCCCGAAGCGTGAGCCGGCCGTCGCCGAGTCCGAGCTCGACGAAGTCGTCGAACACCCGCTGATCCCGCTGAGCACCGAGCAGCCCGCCGTCGACAAGACGCGGCCAAGCGCTGAGCCAGGACACCAACGTCGTGTGCCTGAGGTGGCCGTGGAGGCGTCGTCGCAACAGCTGCCGATACCGCTGACCGGCGCTCTGCCCCAGGAGTGCGGCCTCGCCGGCGAGCGCGCCGGACAGAACCGCGTAGAAGATGCCCTCCCCGGTCATCGGGTTGATCAGTGACAGGGCGTCGCCAGCCAGGATGACCGGCCCATCCACGACCTTCGGCCGCGATGACGACAGCGGCAGCCGGTGTGCTCGAAGCGTTTCCGGTGCGGGCTCGACGCCGGGCAGCAGATCGCCGAGCCGCTGCAGCAGGCGCGTGCGCGGGACAGGTGCACCGCGCAGTACTTCGCCGTAGCCGACGTTGGCTCGGCCGTCGCCGATCGCAAAGCTCCAGGCGTACGCCGGCCAGCGCTCGCCGGTCATGGTGATGACCTGCTCGCCGGAACATCCGGGCGGAACGGGCGCATAGCCGCGCATCGCGACGGCGACGTGCCCGCGGCGGTTGGGCGGCATGCCGAGCAGGCGGCGAACGCTCGACTCCGCCCCGTCCGCGCCGATGACCGCTCGGGCTCGAATGGAGTCGTCGAGGACGACGACGTCACCTGCCGGCTGGAGGGTGCGGACCCGGTGCCGGCGCACGTGTGCTCCGCGCTCGCGTGCGGCGGCGAGCAGCCGGGCATCCAGGACGGCACGCGGGATCACATACGCCTGACGGTGCATCCTTCGCGCCGCCACGTACCCCGTCGGCGACGTCAGCCGAAGACGCTGCACAGGCCGGAAGCCGTCGACGATGTCTGCTGTCGAGACGCCGAGGTCGGCGAGGACATCGAGCGCATGGGGCGCGACCCCGTCACCGCACGGCTTGTCTCGCGGAAAGTCAGCCCGGTCGACGATCAGCACCCGCGCATCCGGACGCAGTTGGCGGGCGCGCAGCGCGGCCGCGCTTCCGGCGGGACCACCGCCGACGACCACGAGGTCCCACACGTCAGGCATCCGTCCAGTGTCCAGGTGGCACCATCGCCGGGTGATTGTCCAGGTGGACGACCCGGCGGATCCGCGGCTCGCGGACTATGTCGGGCTGACTGATCCGGCACTACGCCGGCGGGTGGAGCCGGCCGCCGGCGTGTTCATCGCCGAGGGCGAGAAGATCATCCGGCGGGCGGTCGACGACCGGTATGCGCTGCGGTCGTTGCTGCTGGCCGAGCGCTGGGTGGCCGGGCTGCAGGACGTCGTCGGGAGCAATCCGGCGCTCCCGGTCTACGTCGCCTCGACCGACGTGCTGCGTCGTGTCACCGGCTACCACGTGCACCGGGGCGCGCTGGCGGCGGTAGCGCGACCGACGCTGCTCTCCGTATCGCAGCTGGCCCGCGACGCCCAGTACCTGACAGTGCTGCACGACCTCGTCGACCCCCAGAACGTCGGAAGCATCTTTCGCGCTGCCGCCGCGCTGGGCATGGACGGCGTCGTCCTCAGCCCGGACTGCGCCGACCCGCTCTACCGCCGCGCGGTGCGCGTGTCGATGGGTGCCGTCCTGTCGCTGCCGTACGCCCGCTTCGAGGAGTCGGGTAGCGGCCTGCGCGACCTGCGTACCGCTGGATTCCGGCTGCTCGCCCTGACACCCGATCCCGCAGCCACGCCGCTCGCCGAGCTGTCGGACGCGGACACCCGGCGCTGCGCGCTCCTTCTCGGCACCGAGGGCGATGGGTTGCCGCTTGCCTGGCTGGCGGAGTCCGACGCACGCGTGCGGATCCCGATGGCGCGCGGCATCGACTCGCTCAACGTCGGCTCGGCGGCCGCGGTCGCGTTCTACGGCCTGTCGCTGGCCGGACGTACGCTCGATTCGTGAGACCCGACCTGTCGTGGCAGGGGTCACTGCTCGATGACGGCCCCGCACAGGTCGACGTGTCCTTTCAGGATCTGCGACGAATCCAGCTCGATGACACGTCCTGGATCGACGTCGCCCCGGGGTGGCTTCGCGGGTCGGACGAGCTGTTCGCCGAGCTCGTGCAGTCGGGGCGGTGGGGGCAGCGCGAGGTCCACATGTACGACAAGAAGGTCATCGAGCCGCGCCTGACTGCGGGCTGGGATACCGACGTCGACGGAGCGCAGATGCCGGCCGCGCTGCGCGCCATCTCCGCCTCGCTGTCGGATCGCTATGGCGTCGCGTTCGATCGGATCTGGGTCAACCTGTACCGCGACGGTCGCGACAGCGTCGCCTGGCACGGCGACCGCAATCGGCATACTCACCAGAACCCGTTGGTGGGAACGGTCTCGCTCGGCAGTCGTCGGCGGTTCCTGCTCCGACCACGCGGGGGACGGACCGCCCATGAGCTCCGCCTCGGTCACGGGGACCTCGTTGTCATGGGCGGCGCCTGCCAGCACGATTGGGAGCACACGGTGCCCAAGGAGGCCCGTGCCCGCGGCCCGCGAATCAGTGTGACGCTGCGCCATAGCGCTCACCTCGAGCCGAGTGAGGCGGTGTTCGACAGCTAGAGCTGGAGGACGGCGGCACCGGTGATCCGATCGGCCGCGAGGTCGTCGAGCGCCTCGTCGGCCGCCTCGAAGGGGTAGCGCGATACCCGCACCTGACAGTCCGGTCTGTGCGGCGATTGCCAGCAACTCCTCGCCGTCGACGCGGGTGTTGGCGGTGACGCTGACGAGCTCCTTCTCGTAGAACAGCTCGTCCTCGTACGACAGGCCAGGGATGTCGGACAAGTAGATGCCCGCAATGGCGAGCCGGCCGCCCCGGTCAAGAGCGCGCAGCGCCACGGGGACGAGGCTCCCAACCGGGGCGAACAGGATCGCCGCGTCGAGCGGTTCCGGCGGTTCCACGTCCGCATCCCCGGCGCTGACGGCCCCGAGGTCGAGCGCCAGCTGTTGCGCGGATTCGGACCGGGTCAGGACGTGGACCCTGGCTCCGCGCGCGATCGCCACCTGCGCCGTGAGGTGCGCTGAGGCACCGAACCCGTAGATGCCGAGGCGGCCGCCGGGTGGTAGGCGCGCTCGCTGCAGCGAGCGGTAACCGATGATGCCGGAGCACAGCAGTGGCGCCAGGTCGTGGGCGGGAACATCGCCGGGCAGCTGGTAGCCGAAGGCGGCGGGCACGGTGCAATAGGGCGCGAAGCCGCCGTCTGCGTCCCATCCCGTGTAAGCCGACCACGGGCACAGGTTCTCCCGGCCGCGGCGACACCAGCGACATCGCCCGCAGGTTCGTCGCAGCCACGCCACTCCGACCCGGGTGCCGAGATCGAAGCGATCGACGTCTGCGCCGCGGTCGACCACCCGGCCGACGACCTCATGACCAGGAATGGTTGCCGGATGCCGGGGTGACAGGTCGCCCTCAGCGAGGTGCAGGTCGGTGCGGCAGACACCGCACGCCTCGATCTCGAGCAGAACTTCGTCTCGCGCCGGGGTCGGCACCGCGCGCTCGACCAGTCGCAGCGGCCGGGTGTCGAGTGGACCAGGAGTGTGGACGGCCCACGCCTGCATGGTCGTGGGAACACTCACGAGAGCTCCACGACGAGGTCAGCGCGATGCCGGGAGGTGGCGATCAGCTCGGCGTTGCGCTGGTCGCTGCCCAGGACCCAGGCCCGGGCGAAGTCGGGCTCCTTGCCGTACGCGATGTGCCTCGCGATGAGACGCTCGACACGTACGCCGTCGTCCTGCTGCACGTACCACGCCTCGTCGAGCAGCTCGCGAACCGCTGCCCACGGGTGGGTGTCCAGCAGAAGGTAATTCCCCTCCGTGACGATCAGCGGAACTGTCCGCGGGATGGGAATGGACCCGGCCACCGCTTCCTCGATCTCGCGATGGAAGGCCGGCGCGTAGACGATGTCGTCTTCCACCGACCTGAGGCGGCGAAGCAAGGCGATGTATCCGGCGCCGTCGAAGGTGTCGGGAGCGCCCTTGCGTGATGCTCGGCCGAGGCGGTCCAGCTCGCTGCTCGCCAGGTGAAACCCATCCATCGGGACCAGCGCCGCATTCGGAGCCAGGGCCCCGACGATCGCCTCGGCCACCGTCGACTTGCCGGTTCCGGGCGCTCCGGCGATGCCCAGCACCCGCCGACCGGACGCGGCCAAGCGGCGAGCGCGCTCGATCAGCTCGATCGGCATTGTCAGGACAGGGCCGTCAATCACCGCGACCCAACCATCGAGGCGCCGACCCAACCGTCGACTTTGCCCTGCACGCACCGAGCCTAGGGCCGCCGGCCGCTGAGGCGTTCTTGAGGCGTTTGGAGGCGCCGGATGACCGCAGTCACGCCATACCGTCGAGCAGGCTGCTGAGAGAGGACGTCATGGCACAACTTGACGACGCGCTTCTGGAGGACCAGGTCGTCGTGGTCAGTGGCGGGACCCAGGGACTCGGCGCCGCTATCGCCACCGCGGCCGCGCGCAACGGCGCGCGTGTGGTGGTGACTGGGCGCCGTCGCGACGTCGGCGAAAAGTTCGTCGCCGGCCTCACCGAGACCGGGGCCCGCGCCGACTACGTGGCGTGCGACGTATCGAAGGTCGACCAATGCCTGGCCGCGGTCGCCCACGCCGTCGAGCTGCACGGCAGGATCGACTGCCTGGTCAACAGCGCGGGCCTGACCACCCGGGGCTCGCTGCTCGACACCACGCCGGAGCTGTTCGACCAGCACATCGCTGTGAACACCAGGGCTGTGTTCTTCCTGATGCAGGGCGCCGTCCGCGACATGGTGCGGCGCGACGCCGGCGGTTCGATCGTCAACGTCATCAGCATGTCCGCGCACGGCGGCCAGCCGTACCTCGCGCCTTACGTGACGTCGAAGGCCGCCCTGATCGGGCTCACGCGCAACGCGGCGTTTGCCCATCGCTGGGATCGGATCCGCATCAATGGCGTCAACATCGGCTGGACCGAGAGCGACGGCGAAGACGTCATCCAGCGGCAGTTCCACGGCGCCGATGACAACTGGGTCGCCAAGGCCGCGGCGGGTCTGCCCATGGGCAAGCTCGGCCAGGTCGACGAGATCGCCGACTTCGTCGTGTTCTTGCTCTCCTCCCGATCCGGCGTGGTGACCGGCTCCGTCATCGACTGGGACCAAATGATCCCCGGCGCCCACGAGTAGGCGCCCGGCGCGGCAGTACCTGTCCTCGTCCACCATCGAACCCGGAGGCCCAGCGTGCGCATCGGACTGATCGGCCTCGGCCGCATCGGTGCCGTCCATGCCCGCACCCTGGCGGCCTTGCCAGCCGTCCGGGAGCTGCTCGTCACCGACGCCGTGCCGGGGCTCGCCGAGCAGGTCGCCGCCGGTGTCGCCGCCAGCCCAGACGCTGGGGTCGAGGTGACGGTCGTATCCACGCCCACTGACATGCTGGACAGCGGCGTGGACGGCGTTGTCATTGCCAGCTCAACCCCCACCCATCCCGGGCTGATCCGCGCCTGCATCGCGCACGCAACCCCGACCTTCTGCGAGAAGCCGGTCGCCCTGCGGGCAGCGGAGGCAACGGCACTGCGCGACGAGCTCGCTGGCACCGACGTACCCGTGCAGATCGGCTTCCCGCGGCGGTTCGATCGGGCCTACGTGGCCGCCCGCGAGGATCTGCTGGCCGGGCGGCTCGGCCGCCTGCACACCGTCCGCTCGACCACCCTCGATCCGGCGCCCCCACCGGCCGACTACATCCGGACTTCCGGCGGCATCTTCCACGACTGTGCCATCCACGACTTCGACTCGGTGCGATGGGCAACCGGCCAGGAAGTCGTCGAGGTCGTGGCGGTTGGTACCAACCAGACCGTCGACTACATCGCCGCCGCAGGCGACGCCGACACCGCCGCCAGCATCCTCACTCTCAGCGAGGGGACGCTCGCCGTCGTCTCCAACACCCGAACCAACGGGCGCGGACACGACGTGCGGCTCGAGCTGCTCGGCACGCAGGACTCCGTGGCCGCCGGACTCGACGAGCGCACCCCGCTGCGCTCCGCCGACCCTGGCATCGCCTTCCCCGGCGGCCAGCCGTGGGACTTCTTCATGGACCGGTTCGCCGACGCCTTCCGCGCTGAGCTCGCCGCGTTCGTCGACGTTGTCGCCGGTGACCGGCCCTCGCCCTGCACCCTGCACGACGCGGTCGAAGCGTCCCTCGTCGCGGAAGCCGCCACCCGCTCCGCGCGTGAGCACCGCCCCGTACGCCTCGACGAGTTCCGCTAGCCGCACGACAGCCACCCACCACCCAAGCCAGAACCCACCCGCACGCACACGAGCGATCCCACAGGTGAAGCCATGCCGCAGACCCCTCGTACCACCCGCACGATCAACGTCGGCATCGTTGGCTTCGGCTGGATGGGACAGGTGCACGCCAAAGCGCTGAGCCGGGTCCTGCAGCACTACCCCGACCTGGCGCTGCGACCACGGCTGGTCGCGGTCGCCGACACCGCCGACGACGGGCGGCTCGACTACGCAAGCACCGTGTTGGGCGCAGCCGACACGACGACCGACTGGCGTGAGCTGGTGGCCCGGGAGGACATCGACCTGGTCAGCGTCGCTGGCCCCAACTTCACCCACCGCGACGTAGCTGTGACGGCAGCGCAAGCCGGCAAGCATGTGTGGGTCGAGAAGCCGGCCGGACGCAACCTCCATGAGACCGAGCAGATCGCCGCGGCCGTCGCGGAGGCAGGCGTCTGCTCCGCGGTCGGCTTCAACTACCGCAATGCGCCCGCGGTGGAGCTGGCGCGCGACCTGGTCGCCGCCGGCCGCCTGGGCCGGGTGCGCCATGTCCGGGTGTCGATGCTCGGTGACTACTGCGCGCACCCGGACGGCGCGTTGACCTGGCGGTTCATGCGCGACCTCGCCGGCGCGGGCGTCACCGGGGACCTTGCGTCTCACGGGCTCGACCTCGCCCAGTACGTCGTCGGCGTTATCAGCGAAGTGCTCGCCGAGACCTCGACGTTCATCGCCGAACGGCCAGAGCCGGTTGGCGTCGCCTCCCACTTCTCTCGCGGCGCCGGCGGCCCCCTGCGGCCGGTCGAGAACGAGGACTACCTGCTCACCATGCTGCGGTTCGCCGACGGTGCCAAGGGCAGCCTCGAGGCCAGCCGTGCGTCTGTGGGCGAGCAGAACGCCTACGTCCTCGAGGTGCACGGCAGCACCGGCGCCCTCGCTTGGGACTTCCGGCGCATGGGCGAACTCAGGGTGTGCCTCGACCAGGACTACCAGGCCGCGACCTGGTCCACCCGCATCATGGGGCCCTCGGATGGCGAGTCCGGCGCCTTCCAGCCCGACACCGCGATCCCTCTCAGCTTTGACGATCTGAAAGTCATCGAGGCCAAACGGCTGCTCGACTTCATCGCCACCGGCAAGCCACACGGCGCGACCATCACCGAGATGGTGCGCACCGCGCGGCTCGTCGACGCCGCGCTGCGCTCGCACGCCGAGCAGCGCTGGGTCGGCGTGTGAACCCCTCTTCAGGATTGCGAGGTCGCACCATGCCCGACGGTCAGCTTCTCATCGGTGGCACGCCTGGTTCCGCGGCGAGCGGACGCACCGAGGACATTCATTCTCCCTTCGACGGGCGGGTGGTCGGACAGGTGGCGGTCGCCGCCGCGGCGGACGCCGACCGAGCGCTCGCGGCGGCGGAACGCGGCGCCGCGGTATGGCGGGAGACTCCCGCCCACCAGCGCCACGATGTGCTGCTCCGCACGGCCGCGCTGGTGGAGGAGCGCGCCGCTGACATCGCCGCGCTGCTGTGCGCGGAGAACGGCAAGACGATCAGCGAGGCGCGCGCCGAAGTCGGCCGAGCCGGGGACATGATCCGGCTGGCCGGCTACGAGGGGACGCAGCTGTACGGAGACACCCTCCCGCTGGACGCCAACCGCGGGACTGGCCAGGACAAGATCGGCTTCACGCTGCGCCAACCATGCGGCGTTGTCGTCGCGATCACCCCGTTCAACTACCCGTCGCTGCTCGTCCTGCACAAACTCGCTCCGGCACTCGCGGCCGGCAACGCGGTGGTGCTCAAGCCGGCCCGGGCCACGCCGCTGACTGCGCTGGCACTGGCGCAGGCGTTCGTCGACGCCGGCCTGCCCGAGGGCGTGCTGTCGGTGCTGACCGGCCCCGGCGGCGAGCTGGGGAACTCGCTGGTCGCTGACCCCCGGGTCCGCAAGGTGTCCTTCACCGGCTCGACCGCGGTCGGCGAGCACATCACCCGAGTGGCCGGCGTCAAGAAGCTGTCGCTGGAGCTGGGTGCTTCCTGCCCGGTGATCATCCTGCCGGACGCCGACCTCGAGGCCGCCGCCGACGCGATCTCTCTCGGCGGGTACGTCAACGCCGGCCAAGTCTGCATATCCGTGCAGCGCGTCATCACCACGCCCGAGATTCACGCCGACTTCCTCGACGCGTTGGTCCCCAAGGTCCGCGCCATCCCGGTCGGCGATCCGGCCCTGGAGACCACCCGACTCGGCACCCTCATCTCCACCGCCGAGGCCCAGCGCGTCGAGGTCGCCATCCGCGACGCTGTCAACGGCGGCGCCCGACTGGTGACCGGAGGCGAGCGTGACGGCGCGCAACTCTCGCCTGCCGTGGTCACCGACGTCGACCCGGCCGCGCCGCTGAACCAGGACGAGCTGTTCGGTCCCGCCATCGCGGTCTCCACCGCTGCCGATTGGACCGAGGCGATCTGCCAGGCCAACTCGACGCCGTACGGGCTTGGCGCCGGCGTGTTCACGAGCGACGTTGCCGGCGCCGTCCGCGCTATGCGGCAGATCGACGCCGGTGTCATCCACATCAACTGGACCCCGCTGTGGCGAGCCGACCTCATGCCCTACGGCGGCCTGAAGGCCTCCGGGATCGGCAAGGAGGGTTTCCGCACCGCCGTCGCCGAGATGACCGAGGAGAAGACCGTCATCCTGCACGGCAGGGCCTGGTGAGCCGCGACCGAGACCACACCCGACACCCAGGAGGACGGCCCATGACCCTCTCCCCAGCCACAGTTCGGCTCACTACCGCCCAGGCCATCGTGCGCTACCTGTCCCAGCAGTACAGCATCGCCGACGGCGAACGGCGCCGGCTCGTCCCGGCCGCACTGGGCATCTTTGGCCACGGCAATGTCGCCGGGCTCGGGCAGGCCTTCGACCAGTACGCCGACGACCTGCCATTCATCCAGGGCCGCAACGAGCAGGCATTGGTGCACCTCGCGACCGGCTACGCCAAGGCCAGCCTGCGCCGATCCACGCTCGCGGTCACCGCGTCCATCGGCCCGGGCGCGCTCAATATGGTCACCGGCGCCGCGCTGGCGACTGTCAACCGGCTGCCGGTGCTGCTGCTGCCCGGCGACACCTACGCCACCCGGCGGCAAGGGCCCGGTGCTGCAGCAGCTGCAACACCCTGTCGAGGCCGACGCCAGCGTCAACGACGCCTTCCGCCCGGTGTCGCGGTTCTTCGACCGGATCACCCGGCCCGAGCAGCTGCTCACCGCCCTGCCCGCAGCCATGCGGGTACTGGTCGACCCGGTCCACACCGGCGCTGCAGTCATCAGCCTCCCGCAGGATGTGCAGTCCCACGCCTACGACTTCCCGCTGGCGTTCTTCGACGAGCGCGAGTGGACCATCCGCCGTCCCGCCCCGGACCTCGCAGAGATCCAGCAGCTGGCCGCACTGCTCGCCACGGCGGAGCGCCCGCTGATCGTCGCTGGTGGCGGCGTGCGCTACTCGGACGCGTCCGGCGAGCTCGCGCGCGTCGCCGAGCAGGCGGGGATCCCAGTCGCGGAGACCTTCGCGGGCAAGGGCGCCGTCGGTCTCAGCGCCTGGTGGCAGCTGGGCGGCATCGGCCTCGAGGGCAACCCCGCCACCAATCAGCTCGCCGCGCGGGCTGACGTCGTCGTCAGCGTGGGGTCCCGCCTGACGGACTTCGCCACGGCGTCACACTCGCTCTTCGCCGCGCCGGACGTGCGTTTCGCCAGCATCAACCTCGACCCGCGCGACGCCGACCGGCTCGGCGCCACGTCGGTCCTCGGCGACGCGAAACTGTCCCTCCGGGCACTCGGCGACGAGCTGTCCCGGCGCGACGTGACCGTCGTGGCGGACTGGCGGGATCAGGTCGAGGCGGCGAAGGACGACTGGGAGCCGGTACGTGTGGCTGCGCTCGATGCCGACCGTCCCGTCGATCTGGACGCGCTGCGGGCGGAGACCGCCGACGTCATCCCCGACACCGACGCCGTGCTGACCCAGGGCCAGCTGATCGGTCTGCTGCAGGAGCACGCCCGTGCCGGCGACACGATCGTCGCTGCCGCGGGCGGCCCGCCCGGTGACCTGCTGAAGGTGTGGGACGCCACAGATGGCCGGCACTGCCACCTCGAGTTCGGCTTCTCCTGCATGGGCTATGAGATCCCGGCCGCCATCGGCGTGCGCCTGGCCACTCCTCAGCCGGACGCGCGCGTCATCGCCTTCCTCGGCGACGGCACCTTCTTGATGGCACCGACGGAGCTCGCCACCGCCGCCCAGGAGCAACTGCCGATCACCCTTGTCGTGCCCGAGAACCACGGCTACCAGGTGATTCATCGGCTGCAGATGTTCGCGATGGGCCGCGAGTTCGGTAACGAGTTCCGCTACCGCGACGCACCGCTCGACCTCCGCGGCGCTGAGCCCGCCGGTCTCACCGGCGACTACCTGCAGGTCGACCTCGTGCAGATCGCCGCCGGCCTCGGGGCCCACGCCGTGCGCGCCACCACGGCCGACGAGGTCCGACAGGCACTGGGGGCCACGCGCGGGGAGCAGCGGCCGGTGGTCATCGTGGTTCCCGTCATTCCGCACGCCGACCTGCCCTCGGCGGGCTGCTGGTGGGACGTCGCCCCGGCCGAGGTCGCCGAGTCGGACACCGTGCAGCAGGCGCGCAAGACCTACGAGGCTGGATTGCCGACCCAGCGGTGGTTCGGATGAGCGCACCCCCCTACGCGGTCGACCGCGCCGGGCTCAAGGCCCGGCTGCGCGGCGGCGAGGCGACCTTCGGCACGTTCCTCGGCATCGCCGCCCCGGTCGCCGCGGAGATCTGTGCAGCCAGCGGCGTCGACTGGGTGCTGCTCGACCTCGAGCACGGCTCCGGCGGGGAGGAGCAGGTCCTCGACGTCGTCCCGGCCGCCGCGTCGTACGGCGTCCCCACCCTGGTACGGGCCGAGTCGACCGCCCGCATCCGCGCCGGCCGGCTGCTCGACCTCGGCGCCGGGGGCGTGATGTTCCCCGCATCGACGGCCCGACCGATGCGGCGGCCGCCATACGGCATCTGCGCTACCCGCCCGACGGCGACCGCGGCGTGGCCACATACAACCGGATGTGCCGGTTCGGCCTGGACGGCGCCGCCATCGCCCGCGTCGAGGCCGAGGTGGTAGGGATCGTGCAGATCGAGACCCGATCCGCGGTCGAATCGGTCGAGGCGATCGCCGCGCTCGATGGTGTCGACGTGCTGTTCGTCGGCCCGCAGGACCTGTCCTATGCCCTTGGTGTCCCTGGCGATCGCACCGCGCCGGTCTTCGTGGCCGCACTGGACCGGGTGCTGCGCGCGGCCCGTGCCGCTGGCAAGGCCGCCGGCCTGCTCGTCCCCGACGGCGCCTCAGCCGCGCGCCTCGTCGACGCGGGCTGGCAGTTCCTCGCCGTCGGCTCCGACGGCGTGCTGCTCGCCGCTGCCGTCTCGAACGAGATGCGCGCCGCCCGTCGGCAACAGGCATGACCGAAACAGGCACACCGACCGTCGTGGCCCTCGGACAGGTCGATCCCGCGTTGGTCACTCCGCACCTGCCCGAGGGCACGACCTTCGTCGCCGAGCCGACCGCCGACGACCTGCGTGCCGCGAGCGGGGCCATCGTGCGTGCCGACGCGACCGTGGATCAGGCGCTGCTCGACCGCATGCCGCACCTGCGGGTTCTCGCCCGCACCGGCGTCGGGGTCGACGCGGTCGACGTCGATGAGGCCAGCCGGCGGGGCATCGCCGTGGTGATCACACCGGGAACCGGTACCAACGCCGTCGCCGAGGGCGCGCTGGCCATGGTGCTGCACCTGGTCAAACGGCTGCGCTGGACGACCGCCTGCGTCGCCGAGGGCCGCTGGGCCGAGCGGGACACGCGCATCCTCGGTGACCTCGACGGCGCCACCCTCGGCATCATCGGCTACGGCCGCATCGGCCGCCGGGTGGCCCACCTGGCTCAGGCCTTCGGGATGACCGTGATCGCCCATGACCCGTTCGCGAAGGACACCTCGGAACTCGTCGAGCTCGTCGAGTTGTGCCGCCGCGCCGACGTCCTTACCCTGCACCTGCCGCTGACCGACCAGACCTACCATCTCGTCGACTCGGCGTTTCTCGACCGAGTCAACCCCGGCACGATCCTGGTCAACTGCGGCCGCGGGGGGCTGCTCGACCTCGACGCCGCCGCGCAAGGACTGGCCGACGGTCTATTGGGCGGGCTGGGCCTCGACGTATTCGACCCGGAGCCACCCCCGCATCACCCGCTGTTCGACCGTGACGACGTCGTGCTCTCCCCGCACCTGATGGGCCTGAGCGCCGCCGCCACGCGCGCCACCTTCGCCGCGGCTGCCCGCGGCGTCGCCGACGTCCTGGTGGGCCGCCCGCCCGCCGCGCTGGCCAATCCCGCCTGACCCGCGTCCACGTACGACCGGATCCACCGATCCCAGCAGCAGGAGGCACGACCATGACCGATCCGATCCGCATGGCCGGCGCACCCATCAGCTGGGGGGTGTGCGAGGTCCCCGGGTGGGGGTACCAGCTGCCCGCCAACCGGGTACTCGCCGAGATGAGCGACATCGGGCTCGCCGCCACCGAGCTCGGCCCCGACGGCTTCCTGCCGGACGATCCCGACCGGCTGGCCACCGTCCTGGCCGACCACCACCTCACCGCCGTCGGCGGCTTCACACCGTTCGTGCTGCACCGCGCCGATGTCGAACCCCTCGTCGAGCTGGCCCGGCTGCTGCCCGCGTTCTCCGCAGCCCGCGCCGGGGTGATGGTGCTGTCGGCCGACACCGGGCTCGCCGGATACGACTCGCGACCCGAGCTCGACCAGGTGGGCTGGAACCGGCTGCTCGGCAATCTCGACCGCGTCGCAGCCACCGCCGCCGAGCACGGCATCCTGGCGGTGCTTCACCCGCACGTCGGCACCCTCGTGGAGACCGGAACCGACGTAGCGCGCGTGCTCGCTGGCTCCAGCATCTCGCTGTGCCTGGACACCGGACACCTGCTCATCGGCGGCACCGACCCCGCCCAGCTGACCCGCCAAGTGCCCGAGCGCATCGCGCACACCCATCTCAAGGACGTCGACCTCGCCTTCGCCCGCAAGGTCCAGGACGGTCGGCTCACCTACACTGAAGCCGTTCGGGACGGCATGTACCGGCCGCTGGGCCAGGGCGACGTCGACATCGCAGCGATCGTGGAGCACCTGCAGCAGCACGCCTACGCCGGCTGGTACACCCTCGAGCAGGACACCATCCTCACCGAGGCCCCGCGCGACGAAGGACCGCTCGAGAACGCCCGCGCCAGCGTCGACTACCTGCGCGGGCTGCTCGCAGGTTCTGGGTCGGGCAGCACCTGATCACCTACTCGTTGAAGGCTGCGGGCTCGTTGTGCGGCGTGACCACCTGAACCTGGGACGGCCGCGTGATGGGACGACCCGGCAGCAGCTGCCGCGCCTGCAGCAGCAGCCGGGCGGCACGGCGCATGTCCGCGTGCAGGTCATGGTGCAGGACCGCCGAGATCCGGCGGGTGCGCAACAGGTCGCGGTTGTCCGCGTCCAGGTCGTGTGCGACAAAGACGACCGGAGACCGACGCCGCTCAGCGAACGCCGATAGAGTCGCCCGGTTTCCGCCACCGGCGGAGTACACCGCGTCGATAGCCAGGTTGCCGGCCAAGGCGGCACTGACCGCGTCGAGCATCGCCACGTCCAGGCCGCCCGTGTCCGTCACGGCGCAGACACCTCGTGCCGGCACCAGCGCCGCCAGCTCCGACCGGAAGCCGCGCTCGCGCTCCTCCTCCCCCCGAAACGATGAGTGGCTGATGGTGAGCAACACGTCGCCGCGAGACCCCGCCCAGTGCGCCACCAGATACGCAGCCGTCTTCCCTGCCGCGAAGTTGTCCACGCCGACGTAGGCCGTGCGCCGGCTCGACGGCACGTCAGTCACGAACGTCACCACCGGGATCCCTACCGCGCCGAGCCGCTCCACGGCCTCCACGACCGTCGGATGATCGGGGGCCTTGAGGATGACTCCGTCCGAGCCGCGGCGGACGATCGCGTCCAGAGTGTGTGCCGCTGCGTCCGGGTCGCTGGTCTCCCGTAGGGAGGACCGCACCCGGAGCACCGCCGGCCGTAGCGCCCGCAGCTCGACCTCCAGAGCATTGCGACACTCGGATGCGAACCGGTCCGGTGCCTGCATGACCAGGTCCAGAATGATCGTCTTGCTGGACAGCTCAACCTGCGACCGCTGTCGGTCGAGCTCTCCGATCGCCCGCTGCACCTGCGCCACCGTCTCCGGCCGCACGCCTGGGCGACTGTGGAGCACTCGATCTACCGTGGCGTGGCTCAGACCCGCCTGAGCGGCAATGTCTACAACGCGGTACTGCCGACGCATCTGCAAGCGACGAAGCCGGGCGTCGCTAGCGTGCGGACAGGGCGAACTCGAAGGAGTACATCGTCGCCCGGTACAGGTGATCGCCGAGCTCGAGCGCTCGTCCGTTGGCGTCGTATGCCGTCCGCGACATGGTGAGCAGGCACGCACCCTTCCGGTCGCCCAGCAGTTTCGCCTCCGCCGGCGTGGCGGGCCGGGCACCGACCCGCTGCGAGGCCAAGGAGGGGCGAAGTCCGGCGGCGCGCAGCAGGGGGTACAGGCCCTTGTCCTGGAGGTCGTCCTCGTTGATATCCAGCAGGTGGCGAGGGAGGTAGTTGCGCATCAGCGCCAGCGGCTCGCCGCCGGCGTAGCGCAGTCGCTCGATGAACAGGACGGGGGAGCCCTCAGGGACGTCGAGCTCGTGAGCAACAGTGTCGGAGGCGGCCACCTCGATGAGGGACAACACGGTCGTCGTCGGCTGCTGGCCGCTGCTCTCCAGGTCGTCGTAGAGGCTGGTCAATTCGATCGGACGTCGAACCTTGCGGTGCACGACCTGCGTCCCGATGCCGCGCCGGCGTACCAGATAACCCTTGTCGACGAGGTATTGCAGCGCCCGGCGCATGGTGGGTCGGGACAGGCCCAGTTGATCGGCGAGGAGCAACTCGTTGTCGAGTTGGTCACCCGGTTGCAGCCGGTTGTCCTCGATCGCGCGCTCGAGCTCTTGAGCCACCTGAAAGTACAGCGGCACGGGGCTCGTGCGATTGACCTGTATCGATCCCGGTTGGAACGCCACGACAGGTTCCTCTCCCACGTTGACGATTCCGCCGCCGGTAGGTGGGGACTCGTCAATGAGACACATCATACAAATGTCTGGACAAAGTCGGAACGTCTTCGGAAACCCGAAGCCGTCAACGTCGAGTGTCCCAGTCGAGAGCACCGCTGTTCACGGCGTGCTCTGCCTCGTGCCAGTACGCCGCGACGAGCCCGGCGATGCAATCGTCGCGTCCCTCGGCAACCGCCTCATTCACCTGCTCCACGAAGTAGCCGTGCAGCTCGGCCAACGATGCGATGTCGCGCGGTGGGAGCACCGCGGGCGCTGGGCGAGGGCGCAGGCGGTCACGCACGCGGTCGAACACTCCTCCATTGTGTGTCGCATCGTTGATGCGGCCAAGGGTGATCACGGTGGCCGACTACTGTGGCCGATCACCGGGGCTGATCACCGCCTTCACCGAGGCGCAGTCGTGGTGCCGCGTATCACCAGGCGTGGGCTGAGGACGACCTCACGCCGTCTCGTACGGCCGCCGTCCAGACGCTCGACGGCGGCGGCTACGGCGTGTTCCGCCTGGTGGGCCGCGTCCTGGCTGACCGTCGTGAGATCGACGACGGCGAGCTGCGCTTCCGGACTGTCGTCGTACCCCACCACCGACACGGTGGCCGGAACTTCGATGCGTGACCGGGCCAATCCGTCCAGGAGTCCGACGGCGCTGCGATCGTTGTACGCGATGACGGCGGTGGGCAGCCCTTCGGCGAGTAGAGCCGCAGCCGCATCACCACCGGCCTGCTGCGTCGAGTCGCCCGGCAACACGCGTAGCTGGTCGGTGAGCCCGTGCCGACGCATTGCCTCGATGTACCCGCGGCGCCGGTCGGTCGACATCTGACTGCGACCCCCGTCCACGTACGCAATGGCTTGATGACCCAACTCGATCAGGTGATCTACGGCTTGCCGGACCCCCTCGTCGTCGGCGCTGCGAACGACATCGACTCCCGCAGCGGTCGTCCGGCGTCCCACAACGATCACTGGCAACTGCCGGCCCAGCGCCGCGAGCCGTGACACGGGACTCTCTGGGCCGAGCAGCAGCACCGCCTCGCAGCGGAAATCGACGAGCGTTTCGATCGCTCGCTGCTCGTCGTGCGTACGCGTGACCGTGCTCAGCACCAGGTCGTAGCCCCGAGAGTCGGCCACGGCCTGGATGTCGTCGACCAGTTCCGCGTGATAGCTGCTGCGGATATCGAGGAGCACGCCGAGCAGATGCCGACGACGGCGAGCGAGCAGGCTCGCGGCTCGGTCAGTGCGGTACCCCAATCGCGCCGCCGCCTCCAGCACCCGACGACGCGTTTCCGCGCTCGGGCCGGGCACGCTACGCAACACCAGCGAGACGGATGCGGGGGACAGTCCGACCTCAGCAGCGACATCGTCGAGTGTGGGACGGCGCGCACGGCCGCCCGCCGCAGGCGTAGCTGTTGCCTCCACGCGTTCCCGCTTCCTCGCTGTGAATTGGCCTCTTGACACAGGCTGTCCTGCCCCGCAGAGTAGTAGTAGTTAAAGCGCTTTAAAAGGGGAACTGCTGTGGCAGGTTCAGCCATCGGAGTTGCGGTCATCGGTGCCGGCATGGCCGGGCGTGCGCACGCGGCCGGCTATCGGTCGGCGGGAACCCTGTACGAAACGCAGCTGCCGCCGGTAGAGCTGGTCGCCATCGCCGATGTCAATGCAGACTTCGCCAACGACGCCGCGACGCGGTTCGGGTACAAGCGCGCCGAGACGAGTTGGCAGGCTGTCGCCGACGCGCCAGACGTCGACGTCGTCAGCGTCGTCGTCGCGAACCCGTTGCACCGGGAGATCGTCGAAGGATTGCTGGACGCCGGAAAGCACGTTCTCTGCGAGAAGCCATTGGCTCCTAGCGTCAAGGACGCCGAGGCGATGGTCGCGGCAGCGAGCACCTCCGATCGGCAGACGGCCGTTGGCTTCACGTTCCGGTGGTCCCCGGCCATCAACGCAATCCGAGATCAGATCGGTGGCCCGCTGGGACAACCGGTGCATTTTGTTGGGCGCTACTGGTGCGACTACGGCTGCGACCCCGCTGCGCCTATGAGCTGGCGCTACAAGGGCGGGCCAGGCTCGGGCGCCCTGGCCGACATTGGCAGCCACCTCGTCGACCTGGCCGAGTTTGTCTGCGGTCCGATCTCCTCGGTGCGCGGTGCGGTGCTGTCGACCATGGTGTCCGAGCGAGCGCTGCCTCTCGGCGCTGCAGTGGGTCACGCCGCCACGGCCACGAGCGATGTGACCGAGCCGGTGGAGAACGAGGACGTGGTGACGTTCACTGCCACCTTCGCGACCGGAGCCGCCGCCACCTTGTCCGCATCCCGCATTGCGTACGGCCATCCCAATGCTCTGGGCTTCGAGTTGTTTGCTGAATCCGGCGCTGCGACGTTCGACCTCGAACGCGCCGGTGAATTCCGCTTCGTCGACGGTGTGGCAGCAGGTGCAACGCAGGGGTATCGCCACGTCCTGGTGGGGCCGGCTCATCCGTACCTCACCAAGGGCCTGCCGATGGACTTCCCCGGCGTCGGCTACGGGCAGAACGACCTGTTCACCTTCCAGGCTCGGGCTTTCCTGCAGCAGGTGGCAGGAATCACCGGGCTCCCTAGCTGCCCGACGTTCGCCGACGGTCTGCACAACCTGCGTGTGGAGGAAGCGGTCGTTGCTTCGGCCGCCTCGGGCGGCACGGAAATGGTCATTCCCGAGCTCAAGGCCAACGAGAAAGGATCGATGCAGTGAAACTAGGTGCCTATACCGCCTGCCTGCACGACAAGCCGGTTGCCGAAGCGGTCCAGGTGCTGCGCGACCTCGGACTGGACAGTGCGGAGATCAACTCCGGCGGGTTCCTGCCTCCTGTCCACCTGCCCATCGAGGAGCTGCGAGCGAGCAAGACCGCTCGCGACGACTATCTCGGGATCTTCACCGACACCGGCGTGGCCTTGACGGCGCTGAACTGCAACGGCAACCCGCTCGATCCCAACCCGGCAGTGGGTCCGAAACAGGCGCAGGACGTGCTCGACTCGATCGAGGTCGCCTCGCTACTGGGCGTCAAGCGGGTGGTCACCATGTCGGGAACCCCTGCCGGCAGCCCGGGCGGGACCCTGCCGGCCTGGAACGTGCTGCCCTGGCACAGCGCGTACCTCGATGCCCGTGACTACATGTGGAACGACGTGGCCATCCCGTTCTGGAAGGACGTGCAGGCCCGAGCCGCCGAGGCGGATGTCAAGGTGTGCATAGAGATGCATCCGCACAACATCGTCTACAACCCGGCGACGATGGAGCGGCTGGCCACCGAGATCGACGCCACGCACGTGGGCGCGGAGATGGACCCGAGTCATCTGTTCTGGCAGGGCATCGACCCGGTCCTCGCCGTGAATGCGCTTGGCAGCCTGGTCTACAACGCTGCCGCGAAGGACACCCGCATCAACGAAGCCGCCAAGGTCAACGGTGTCCTCGATGATCGCTTCGGCAGGGTCGCGGTCACCGATCCCGACGCGCTGTTCCTCGGCGGCGACTACACGCTCAGCCGCTGGCCGGAGAACGCCTCGTGGGACTTCGTCGCCGTGGGCCGGGGGCATGACGTGTCGTGGTGGAGTGACTTCCTCGCCGCGCTGGAGAAGGTCGATCCCGACATGGCGGTCAACATCGAGCACGAGGACCAGGAGCTCGACCAGATGGAGGGCCTGCGGTACGCCGCCAACACCCTGCTGCAAGCCGCCGGCCGCTCATAGCGCATCCGCGGATATCGTGTCAGCAGCTGACGCGGTTATAGCCGCGTCGCGTTCTGACACGAGGTGTGACTGTCAGTCGGAAGTCCAGTCCTTGGTACGACGCTCGATTTCCTCGCGGTTGAACACCGCTGACTCGCGCGCACGCTCTTCCCACGCGAAGACGCAGACGGTCATGATGTTCTCGTCACCGTCACCGAAGTTCAGCTCGCCGAGCGTGGCGAAGAACTCGTCCCAGTCGACCTCGCCCTGGCCGATGTCCAGGTGCTGGTGGACGCGCGCCGTCGATCCCGGCGGGTTGACGATGTAGCGCAGCCCCGATGACGCACGTTGGTCGAACGAGTCGCCGATGTGCAGATGGGTAAGCAGGTCGCCGGCGTACTCCATGATTCCGCGCAGGTCGCCGCCCTGATGGAACGTGTGCGGCGCGCAGTACAGGAACGACACCAGCGGCGAGTTGATGCCGCGGATCATGTCGATGGCGGTCTTGCCGTCCTCGACGAAGTCGTCGGGGTGCGGCTCGAGCCGTAAGCTGGACGCCCTCGCGCTCGAAAACGGGCAGCAGTTCCTCCATGGAGCGCCAGAACTGGCCCTCGCTGCGGCTCGCCTGCTCGGGCCGGCCGTTGAACTCCGAGTTCATCACCCGGCAGTCGAGCTCGACCGTGAGCTCGATCGCGCGCTTCCAGTAGCGCACCGCCGCCTGCCGCTCGTCCTCGTCCGGGCCTGACCAGCGGTACAGCGGCAGATGGCAGGCCACCTTGACGCCAGCGGCATGCAGCGCGGACTTGAACCCGCGCACCGTGTCGTCGTTCGCCCTCGGATGCAGGAAGAACGGCGTGAAGTCCTCCCGCGGCGACAGCTCGATCCACTCGTAGCCGAGATCGGCGACGACGCCGCGGCAGCTCGAGCAGCGGCGTGAAGCGCAGCATGTACGGGTCGAGGGCGAGCTTCACGATGTCCTCACTGCTCCTTGACGTAGAGATCCGGCTTGGGCTGCAGCTGCACACTCGTACGTTCGCCGCTGCGCAGTGCCTCCACCGCGGCGTCGGAGACCACGGCCGCGGCGTAGCCGTCCCAGGAGCTCGGACCGGTGGCGCCCGAGCCGGACGACAGCGCGTCGATCCACTCCTGGAACTCGACGTCGTAAGCACGCAGGAACCGCTCCCGCCAATCGAACGGGACGCGCGCCGGTGAATCCGCCCTCGCGGCGCACGACGATCGGGCTCGCGTCACCCAGCTCCGACTGTTCCGTCCTCGCCGACGACCTCACCGCGGATGTCGTAGCCGTAGCGGATGTTGACCGAAGTCTCGATGTCGACGAGCACGCCGCTTTCGGTCTCGAGCAGCATCAGGAGTGGATCCTGCAGCTCGCCTCCGTGTCTGCTGCGCCGAGGAGTCAGGACCGTGGCGGCCGTGAATCTCCTCGTCGAGCAGCCACCGGATCACGTCGAAGTCGTGGACGGCGGTGTCGGTGATCGCCATTTCTCTCGGTGTAGTGCTCGGGCACCGAGGGGTTGCGGTGCCGGGAATGGACGATCAGCGGAGCGCCGATCATCCCGCTGCTGACGACGTCCTTGAGCGCGCGGTAGGCACCGTCGTAACGCCGCATGTAGCCGACTTGAACGAGCCGGCTTTCCCTAGCGACTTCCGCGTCAAGGATGCGCAGGCACGCCTCCTGAGTCGTGGCAAGCGGCTTCTCGCAGAACACCGGCTTCCCGGCTTCGATGGCGGCGAGTACGTACTCCTCGTGCGTTGGCCCCCAAGAGCACACGACGACAGCGTCGACGTCGTCGTCGTGAATGACGTCCTCTCCCGTCGCGTGCACGCGCGCGCCGGCGACGCCGTCGGCGACCTCCTGCGCGCGCGTCGCATCCACGTCTGTGATGGCGGTGACCCGAGCGCCGGATAGGACCCGGGTCATTCGCCGGATGTGGTCCTGGCCGATCATCCCTACACCGATGACCCCGACGCTAAGCGCCATGAGGTCAGCGCTTCAACTCGTGAGACAGCTCGGCGAGTTCTCGGCCGCCCGCCATCTCGGCGGTGAGCTCCTCCAGCCCGACCTCGGACCGCTTCTTGTCGAGCACGCGCTGGCCGAGCTTCAGGATGATGAAGTGGTTCCCGACCAAGTACGCGTGGTGCGGGTTGTGGGTGATGAAGACGACCCCGAGGCCGGCGTCACGCGCTGCAGCGGTGTACTTGAGCACGACGCCGGACTGCTTGACGCCGAGCGCAGCGGTCGGCTCGTCGAGGATGAGCACTCGAGCGCCGAAGTACACCGCCCGTGCGATGGCCACGCACTGGCGCTGCCCGCCGGACAGCGTGCCGATGGGCTGATTGATGTCCTTGACGACGATGCCCATCTTTCGCAGTTCGGTGTCGGCGATCTCCCGCATGTCCTTGATCTTGAGCGGAGCCAGCGGGAAGTTGCCGCTGCGGAGTTCGGAGCCGAGGAAGAAGTTGCGCCAGACCTCCATGAGCGCGACGACGGCGAGGTCCTGGTAGACGGTGGCGATGCCATGGTTGAGGGCCTCACGAGGAGAGCTGAAGTGTGCCTCCTGCCCGTCGACCTTCAAGCTGCCCTCGGAGTGCGGGTGCAGGCCGGACATGATCTTGATGAGCGTCGACTTGCCGGCGCCATTGTCGCCCAGGACACACGCGACCTCGCCGGCGTTCACCGTGAGGTTGATGCCCTGAAGGGCGCGGATCGCACCGTACGTCTTGCCGATGCCCTCCATCTCGATCAGGGGCTCGCCCTTGTGCAGCGTGGTATCGGCGTGCTCGGCGATGGTGTCGGTCATTGATGCCTCACTTCCGCGTGTTGGCGAGCTTTCGGACGTACAGGTTCACCGCGACGGCAAGCAGGAGCATGATGCCGAGGAAGGTACGGAACCAGTTGGGGTCCCAGCCGGCATAGACGATGCCGGCCTGGGTCATGCCGAAGATGAAGGCGCCGATTGCAGCACCGATCGCAGTGCCGTATCCACCGGTGAGCAGCGTGCCGCCGACGACGACGGCGATGATGTAGAGGAACTCGTTGCCGACGCCTTCCCCGGCCTGGATGGTGTTGTAACCGTAGAGCCGGTGCTGACCGACGAACCAGGCGAGAAAGCCGACGGTCATGAACAGGCCGATCTTGACCCTGTTGACCGGCACGCCGACGGCACGCGCGCTTGCCGCGTTGCCGCCCACGGCGTAGATCCAGTTGCCGACGCGGGTTCGCAGCAGCACCCAGGTAGCAAGCGCCACGAAGATGAACCACCACAGAACGGTGATGCGCAACGTGACGCTGCCTACCTCGACACGCCAGTCGAAGATTGTCCGCAGGGTCGAGAAGCCGTCGATCTCCGAGGTGTTGGGCGTGGCGACTGCGCCCGTCAGCGCCTTGGTGATGCCGAGGTTGGCTCCCTGCAGGACGAAGAACATGCCCAGGGTGACGAGGAAGCTCGGGATGCCCGTCTTGACGACGAGATAGCCGTTGATGAAGCCGACGAGCAGCAAGAGGGCAAGCGCGACGAGCGTGCCCACCCACATGTTGAGACTGAACCAGTAGCTGAGCAGCGCAGCTGTTAGGCCGGCGGTGATGGCCGAGACGCCGGCGGAGAGGTCGAACTCGCCGCCGATCATCAGCAGACCCACCCCGACGGCGACGATGCCGATGATGGAGCTGCCGTACAGGATCGTCGAGAACGCCTCGGCGCTGCGGAAGGTCGGCGCCACGGCGAAGAAGAAGACATAGATGACGATGGCGGCAACGAGCGCCCCGACTTCTGGGCGTCCGAGGATGCGGGTGAACAACGAGGGTCCGGGAGGGCGCTGCTCCCTGGTCGGCGCCGCAGTGGGGGTGGCGGTGGTGCTCATGGAGGTCTCCGAGATTTCCGGGGCCGGGGGAGTGTTGTGCTCCCCCGGCCGGGCGGTTTCAGCGGGTGTTGTTCTCGGCGTACGGGAGGATGACGTCGATGTTCTCCGAGTCGACGAAGGACGGGCCAGTGAGGACCGCCTGGCCGCCGCCGATGTCGTTGCCGTTGCTGAGGTGGAGCCAGAGCGACGCCACGGACAGGTAGCCCTGGACATAGGGCTGCTGGTCGATGGAGAACTGGATGCGGCCGTCTTGAATGGCCGCCGCTGCATCGGCGCTCAGGTCGAAGGTCACGACCTGAACCTCGCTGCCCGCCTGGTCAACGGCGTCCAGCGCCGCCATAGCGATCGGTGCGCCGAGCGTGACGATGTAGTCGATGCTGGGGTCTTGCTGCAGCTTCGCCGAGAGCGTCGACGTCACCGACGGGATGTTTTCGCCGTCGACCTGAATGTTCTCGGTCGCCGGAGCGTTCGCCTTCACGCCTGCACAGCGAGCCTCGAGAGCGACCGAGCCGGCTGCCTGGATGACGCAGAGCGGCTTCTGCCCGCCGGCTTCGGTGATGCGTTCGCCGGCCGTCTCGCCTGCAAGGGTCTCGTCAGACCCGAAGTACATGAGTGCGCCGAGTTCCTGGTACTGGTCGATGCCGCTGTTGAAGCCGACGACGGGGATCTCGGCAGCGGTCGCCGCCTGGACGGCGCCGGCCAGGGCGTCGGGAGTGACGAGCGTCGTCGCGATCGCGTCGACGTCTGAGTCGATTGCCTGCTGGATGAGGTTGGCCTGCTCCGCTGCCGATGGGTCGTTGGAGTACTGCAGGTCGATGTTGTGCGCCGCCGCGGCATCCTCGGCGCCAGCTCGGATCTTGTCCCAGAACGCGTCACCCGGCGCTTCGTGGGTGATCATCGCGACGGTGTAGCGCTCGGTGTCGACGCTGCCGCCGGTGCCGCCCTCGCCGCCGCCCTCTGTCTCTTCCCGGCCGCCGCCGGAGCTGCAGGCGGCCAACACCAGCGCCGAGGCGGTCACGCCAATGGCGAGATGCCACTTCCTTCGTGCTCCTCGCATGGTTCCTTCTCCTTATCTCTTTGGCCAGAGTCACCGCCGGCGGATACCGGCAGTTGGGGACGAATTGCGGGGGCGCGCCGACTCCCACGCTGCGCAGGTATTCGCGGGTGCGAGCCGCGATGGGTTTCGGCTTGTCGAAGTCCACGGGGTACATGTCCTGCTCGACGACGACGAAGATGTCGGCATCGAGCTTCTGCAGTGCGGCGACCACGTCAGGGACGTGGGGGAGGCCTTTCGGGGGCTCGCAGCTCGCTCCCATGGCAACGGCCTGGCCGAATGCCAGATCCTCCTGCTCTGCCTTCTCGACGATGACCGGGTCCATCTGCTTGATGTGGACGTAGCCGATCCGGTCCGGGTACTGCTCGATGAGCCGCACGCTGTCGGCTCGCCGATACGCCAGATGTCCGGTGTCGAGGCACAGGTTCACGTAGCGCGGGTCGGTCTCGTCGAGGTAGCGCTCGGTCTGCTGATGCGTCTCGACGTGGCTGTCCGCGTGCGGGTGGAATTGCAGCTTGACGCCGTACTCGTCGGCGAGGATCTTGCCGAGCCGGTTCGACGACTGGATGAGCGTCGTCCACTGCTCGTCGGTCAGCTCCGCGGGCTCGAGGTAGGCGCCGGTCGTGTCGTCGCGATACCCAGGAACAGGCACGAAGATGACGTGCCTGGCACCCATCGCCGCGGTCAGCTCGGCGACCTTGCGCGTCTTCGCCTCGATCTGGGGGAAGTCGTCGACGCGGTGGAGGCCGCTGTAGCCATGCATCGTGCCGCCGGCCACGTTAAGGCCTCGCCGGTCGAGCTCGTCATGCAGCTGCTCCGGATCGGTAGGGAGATAGCCGTATGGGCCGAGCTCGAGCCACTCGTACCCAACGTTGGCAAGCTCATCGAGGAACCGATACCAGGGCGTCTGCCGAGGATCGTCGGCGAACCAGACACCCCACGAGTCCGGACAACTGCCCAGCTGCAAGGTCGCGGATCGTCGCGCCGTCGGATGCGGTCATGTCCCTCCGCATCACAGGTAGGGCCGCTGCTCGGACTTGTGCTCGTCGTAGACCCGGCGCGCCTGCTGCGTCGTGTCGAGCTCGGAGACCTCGCTGACGGGCACGTCCCACCAGGACTCGCTGTCGGAGAGGAGACGAGCGGATCGGTCTCCACGTGGACCAACACGGGGCCGCCGTCGTGGTGCTTCGCGTCTTGCAGCGCCTTACGAAACTCCGTGATGCCGTTGGCGCGCAGTACGCGGACACCGAGGCTTTCGGCGTTCGCAGCGAGGTCGACCGGCAGCACGTCTCCGTCCAGTCGTGAGCTCGCGTCGTCGCGGTAGCGGTACCACGTTCCGAAGCGCTGCGAACCCAGCGACTCGGACAGCTCGCCGATGGACTGAAACCCGTGGTTCTGCACGAGCACCACGACGAGCTCGATGCGCTCCTGTACGGCGGTGACGAGCTCCTGCGCCATCATCAGGTAGGAGCCGTCACCGACCATGACGAAGACGTCCCGGTCGGGGCTGGCCATCTTTGCTCCGAGCCCACCGGCAATCTCGTAGCCCATGCAGGAGTAGCCGTACTCGACGTGGTAGCCCTTGGGGTCGCGGGTGCGCCATAGCTTGTGAAGGTCACCCGGCATCGAGCCCGCGGCACACACGACGACGTCGCGCGGCGCGGAAACGTCGTTGACGACGCCGATGACCTCGGACTGGGCGGGCAGCGGCCCATGTCCAAGGCTGTAGGCCGCCTCAACGGTTGCGTCCCACTCTTCGCCTAACTGGCGCGCGCTCTCCCGGTAGTCAACGGGGGTCGACCAGTCCTGCAGATGCGATGGTGCAAGGCGTAGCGTCTCCCGCGCATCAGCGATGACGCCGATGCCGGCGTGCTTCACCGCATCAAGCGCGGCAACGTTGACGTTTACGAACCGAACGTCCGGATCATGGAACGCCGTACGTGAGGCCGTGGTGAAGTCGCTGTAGCGAGTGCCGATGCCGAGCACCACGTCGGCTTCCCGCGCCATCCTGTTCGCCGCCGTTGTACCGGTGCTGCCGATCGCACCTAGCGCCAGCGGGTGGTCGTACGGCAGCGAACCTTTGCCCGCCTGGCTCTCGCCGACCGGGATGCCGGTCGCTTCGGCAAACAAGCGCAGGGCGTCGTTTGCTTCGCTGTAGGCGACGCCGCCGCCAGCGACGATCAGCGGACGGCGTGCTGAAAGCAGCACCTCGACCGCGCGGTCGAGGGCTGAAGGCTCCGGCACCGGGCGGGCACATGCCACACCCGCCGCTGGAAGAGCTCGACAGGCCAGTCCCACGCCTCCGCTTGGACGTCCTGAGGCAGCGCAATCGTCACCGCGCCGGTCTCCGCCGGATCGGTGAGGACGCGCATCGCGCCCAGCAGGGCGGCTGGGAGCTGCTCCGGACGCCAAACACGATCGAAGAATCGGGACAGCGGTCGGAAGGCGTCATTGACGGACACGTCGTATCCGGTGGGGTCTTCGAGCTCCTGCAGCACCGGGCTGCTGACGCGGGTAGCGAAGATGTCACTTGGCAGCAGCAGCACGGTAACCTGTTGATCGTCGCCAGAGCGGCACCGGTGAGCATGTTGGACGAGCCGGGACCGATCGACGCGGTGCAGGCAAGCGTGGCGAGCCGATTGCGCATACGCGCAAACGCAGCACTTGCGTGCACCATGCCCTGCTCGTTGCGCGCTTGGTAGTAGCGAAGCGCCGCAGGATCGTCGAGCTCCTGCTGTAGCAGCGCCTGACCGACGCCGGCGACATTGCCGTGACCGAAGATGCCAAAGCAGCCCTCGAAGAACCGGCGCTCGACTCCGTCGCGCTCGGAGTACTGCTGCGCGAGGAACCGGACGACGGCCTGTGCCACAGTCAGCCGGATGGCGTTCACGCGGTCTCCTCGACGGCTGCGACCGAACGGCACTCGCGGATCCGGCGACTGATCGCGCCACGTCTCGCGCACCCAGGCATGCTCGCGGGTCGTCGCGGATCAGCCAGGACCGCTCGGCACTCGGACCCGCCATGACGTTGAGGTAGTAAAGGTCGTAGCCCGGGACGGCCATCGATGGCCCATGCCAGCCATGTGGCACAAGCACGACGTCGCCGGTGCGGACTTCGACAAGGACATCCACCGGGCGCTGTGGGGTGCCGTACACCCGTTGAAACCCGATCCCGTCAGATGAGTCGCTGCGACCTTCGGGGCGGAGCTCGAAGTAGTAGATCTCCTCGAGCGCGGACTCCTCGCCCGGCAGGTCCTCGTCATGCTTGTGTGGCGGATAGGACGACCAGTTCCCTGCCGGCGTGAGGACCTCGACGGCAATGATGCGATCCGTCTCGACGGCATGGGCGGCGCAGAAGCCGTTGACCTGGCGCGTGCAGGAGCCGGCGCCGCGAACCTCGACCGGGACGTCCCATGCGCGCAGATGACGCAACGGCAATCGACGGTCGCTGCGCGCGGACGTCAGTGCGAAACGTCCACCGAGCTCGCTGCGGAGGGACACGTGGGAGTCGCGGGGTATGTATGTGGTATCGGTGACGCCGCTCCAGACATCCGAGCGCCCCTGCAAATCGATGCGTTGCCCCTCGGACTCGATGCTGCACGCTCCCGAGAGCGGCAGGAGGACGACTTCCTCGTCCTCGGTGTCGAACTCGTGACTCTCGCCAGCGTCCAGCCGAAGAATGCGTAGCCCAGAGAATTGCCAGCCTGCGCGGTCCGGTGTCACCACCAGCTCGTACGGTGGTTGTGCCATGCTCCCGGCCCGCAGGTGTAGCGATTTGTCGACTGCGGAAGACACATCGATCGTCACGACGCGGCCCCCGAACGTACTAGCGCCGCCGCCGTGTCGACGGCCGATTCGACGTCGTCATCTTGGGGATAGAGCAGGGTCCGACCGACGACGAGACCGCGAACACCCGGCAGAGCGAGGGCTTTTTCCCACGATGCGTACGTCTCGTCGGGTGAAACATCAGGGTCGCCACCGAGGAGAAGTGTCGGGAACGTCGTTGCGGCCATGACGCGTTCCATGTCCTCGACAACTGGCAGCTTCAGCCAGGTGTAGCTGCTGGTCGCCCCCAGGCTGCTCGTAATTGCGATGGACAGGATGACCGCATCGGGGGAGAGGTCGTTGCGCACTCGTCCGTCGACCCGCGAGGACACGAACGGCTCCAGCATGGCGATGACGCGGTGCGAGGCGAGCTCGCCGACTGCCCGGGCACACGACTCAAGAGTCGCCACCGTGTTCGGATCCTGGAGATCGATGCGGCAGAGCATCTTGCCGCCGTCGAGTCGCATCGCGGCGATGGTTCGCGCGTCGTACCCGGTGAAGCGATCGTCGAGCTCGAAGACGGCTCCCTGCAAGCCGCCGCGATTCATGGAGCCGATGGCGATCTTGTTCTCGAGAGCGCCCAGCAGCAGGAGGTCTTCGATGATGTCGGGGGAGCCGAGGACACCGTCCACGCCGGGCCGGGACAGTGCCGTGACGACGCGCCGGAGCAATTCGTTGCGGTCGCCCATGATGCCGCGCTGACCGCGGACCCCGAGTGCGCCCCGGGCAGGATGGTCCGCCGCCACCACCATCAAACGTCCAGAGGAAGTAAGCAACGGACGTCGCACCCGGCGTTGAGCGGACTCGGCGATGGCCTCGGGCCGGTTTGCCCGCAGGTCTCGGACTTGGTCCAGATCCATGGATGCGACGCCTCCAACCGAGGGTTGAGCCGTTGCTGTGGGAGGAGCATGCTTGAGGCTCTTCGGTGTGTCAACGGTTCGTTATCACGTCATGACATTAAGGTGAACCGCCGCCAACTATGAGACTTGTCTCCTTGGGTTGTCAAGAGGTCCTCATGTCCTAACAAATCATTGACATGGGCGGTCGTGGCAGGCAAGACTTCCCTTGACGGAGAGCCAGCGCGCGCCGTCGAGAAGAGGGCTGCGGAGGTGCTCGGGTGTCAGCGGAAGCGCCCTTCGAGGTCGTCACCATGGGGCGGGTAGGCGTCGACATCTATCCGTTGCAGATCGGGGTCGGCCTGGAAGACGTGACGACCTTCGGCAAGTACCTCGGGGGTAGCGCGACCAATGTCGCGATCGCGGCCGCGCGTCTCGGCCGTCGCTCCGCCATCGTTACGCGAACCGGGGACGATCCCTTCGGCCGGTTCGTGCACCAAGCACTCGAAGGCTTCGGGGTCGATGACCGATTCGTCAGCAGCGTGCCGCATCTCGCCACCCCGGTGGTGTTCTGCGAGATCTTCCCGCCCGACGACTTCCCGCTGTACTTCTATCGCGAGCCCAAAGCACCGGACATGGAGATACGAGCGGACGAGCTCGATCTCGAGGCCTTGGGTGCTGCTGACGTGCTCTGGGCGACGGTGACCGGATTGTCGGACGAGCCGAGCCGCGAAGCCACGCTCACGGCACTGCGACACGCAATCGCCGGCACCCGACGATCCTGGACCTCGACTACCGACCGATGTTCTGGGATTCCCGCGAGCAGGCGCGTGAACAGGTCTCTGCCGCGCTCGACCTGGTGACCGTCGCGGTCGGCAACCTCGATGAGTGTGAGACCGCCGTCGGCACGCGCGATCCCGACCGAGCGGCCGACGCGCTCCTCGAGCGTGGTCTCGACGTGGCGATCGTCAAGCAGGGTCCGAAGGGTGTGCTCGGACGGACGGCCGCGGCCGATGTGCGCGTTCCGCCGCTGCTTGTCGAGGTCGTGAACGGCCTCGGCGCCGGCGATGCGTTCGGCGGGTCACTGTGCCATGGGCTGCTGTCCGAGTGGTCGTTGGAACGCACGCTGCAGTTCGCCAACGCCGCCGGTGCCATTGTGGCGAGCCGTCTCGCGTGCGCCGACGCGATGCCTACCGTTCCCGAAGTGGACGCCTTCCTCGCCGGCAAACCCCACCCCGTACCCGCAGGTCAAGCCACACTTCAGGAGCAGCCATGAGCACGATCGCGCACTGGATCTCCGGTTCCACCGCGAACGGAACGTCGTCGCGTACCGCCGCGGTGTTCGATCCGGCGACCGGGCAGGAGCAAGCGACTGTGCTACTTGCCGAGCAAGCCGACGTCGACGCAGCGGTGGCGGCCGCGCGCAAGGGATTCGAGGAATGGCGCAATGTTTCGCTGACCCGTAGAGCGCGCGTGATGTTCGCGTTCCGGGAACTCGTCGACAGGCACACGGACGAGTTGGCCCGCATCGTCGCCAGTGAACATGGCAAGGTCGTCTCTGACGCCAAGGGCGAGGTCATCCGCGGCATGGAAGTGGTCGAGTACGCCTGCGGGTTGCCCGAACTGCTCAAGGGGGAATACTCCGACCAGGTCTCCACTGATGTCGACCTGTTCTCGTTCCGCCAACCGCTCGGTGTCTGCGCCGGCATCACGCCGTTCAACTTCCCGGTGATGGTCCCCATGTGGATGCATCCCATGGCGATCGCCTGCGGCAATGCGTTCGTACTCAAGCCGTCGGAACGCGACCCGTCCGCGTCGAACTTCATCGCTCAGCTGTATGCCGACGCGGGACTACCCGATGGCGTCTTCAACGTCGTCCACGGAGACAAGGTCGCCGTGGACGCTCTCCTCGACCACCCCGACGTGGACGCCATCTCCTTCGTTGGCTCCACGCCGATCGCGAAGTACGTCCATGACCGAGCGTCCGCGGGCGGGAAGCGTGTCCAGGCTCTCGGCGGTGCCAAGAACCACGCGATCGTCATGCCCGACGCCGACCTCGACTTCACGGTCAACCACCTGACCGCGGCGGGATACGGCTCCGCCGGTCAGCGATGCATGGCCATCTCGGTCGCCGTCGCTGTCGGCGATGTCGCCGACCCCCTGCTCGAGCGACTCGAGGCGAAGGTCCGTGAGATCAAGGTGGGTCCGGGTCTCGACAAGTCTTCCGACATGGGACCGGTCATCACCGCCGCCTCCAGAGACCGGATCCGCACGCTGATCGGCAGCGGCGCGGACGCCGGTGCCACCCTCGTCGTCGACGGCCGCGACCTTGTCGTCGACGGGCACGAGGATGGGTTCTTTGTCGGGCCCACGCTGATCGACCGGGTCAGCGATGAGATGGACGTCTACCGCGAGGAGATCTTCGGGCCGGTCCTCGTCGTGGTTCGCGTCGACTCGTTGGCCGATGGCATCGACCTGATCAATCGCAACAGCTACGGAAACGGCACCGCCATCTTCACCGGTAGCGGTGCTGCCGCCCGACAGTTTCAACGTGACGTCCACGTCGGCATGATCGGTGTCAACGTGCCGATTCCGGTGCCGATGGCGTTCTACTCCTTCGGGGGCTGGAAGGACTCGCTGTTCGGAGACCGGCACATCCACGGCCCCGAGGGCGTGTCGTTCTACACCCGCGGGAAGGTCATCACGTCGCGTTGGCCGGAGGTCGATGTCCCGTCTCACCACACGACCCACATGCACTTCCCGACCGCCGTGTAGAGGGAGTCGGTTCGGGCGAGCCACATCATGTCGCCCGATGGCGGGGCCCGCCCTCGGGTGCGCGCTGCTCGGGAACATCGGCGACTCGAGCGGGCTCGAGCTGGGGAATGTCCAGCGTCGCTACCTCATCGGGTTCGTTCGACGCGACCGGCACCGGCGACTGAGGGGTCGGTGGAGGACCCTCGAGATCCACGTGGGGGAGGATCCGCCCGAGCCAGCCCGGCACCCAGAATGTGCGCTCTCCGAAGAGGGCGAGCATGGCCGGCGCCAGCAAGATCACCATCAATCCGGCAAGAAAGACAGCGACGGACAGACCCACCCCGAACTGCTTGATCGTGGGATCGGGCTCGAGAATGAAGCTGCCGAACACCGAGATCATGATGGTGGCGGCGGCGACGATCACCCGCGCGCTGTTGGCCAAACCTCTGCGGACTGCCGTTCGGACGGAGTCTCCTTCCGCATGATGGTGCTGAACTTGGCTGGCGAAGAACACCTCGTAGTCCATTGACAGCCCGAAGAGCGCCGCAAACATCATGAGTGGGACGTAGCTGGCGATCGGCACCGTGCCGTACGGGCTCGGCAGGTTGACCAGATCAAGTCCCCAGCCCCACTGGAAGCAGGCGGTCACGACACCGAACGCTGCCGCTGCCGACAGCAAGTTCGTCACCGCTGCCTGAACGGGTATCAGTAGGGACCGGAAGGCAACCATCAAGAGCAGGAAGCTGAGACCGATGATCGTGCCGATCACCAGCGGCAGCTGCCTCGCGATCTTGCTCGCGAGATCGACGTTGGCGGCGGTGTTGCCACCGACGTAGGCGACCACCCCGCTGCCGAGCGCCGGCGGGATGACCGACTCGCGCATCTGGACGACGAGGTCAGCTGTCTCCTGCGCGGCCGGTCGGGTATCGGGGATGACGGTGAACGTGGCCGCTTCCCCGGACGTGCTGATGTTGGCCGGTGAGACGAGAGTGATGCCGTCCGGTGTGAGGAGGGCGTTCTTCAACGCTACGAGCCGAGGGTCGGTGCCTCGGTTGTCTCCCGCCACGGCGGTCAGCGTGCTGGTGAGCTGCGTCTGCAGCGCTTGTGCCAGCGTGCCCTCCGCCTGGGTATCGGCCTCCTCCTGTGTCACCAGGTCCGCCTCGGCCTGCAACGAATTTCCCTGCTGCTGCAGCGAATCACCCTGCGCCTGAAGTTCGTCGCCCTGCTGCTGCAGCTGCGCTCCCTCCTGCTGGAGGCCGCTCGCCGCGGCCTGCAGCTGCGCACCTTCCTGCTGGAGATCTCGAGCCTGGCCGGCCAGCGAGGCCGCCTGCTGCACCAGCGACCCCTCCTCCTCCCGGGTGGCATCGGCCTGTGCACGCAATTGCTCGGACTGCTGCTCGAGCGACTCAGCCTGAGCCAACAGCGCGGCGGCGTCGCTCAGCAGTTGCTCAGCCTCGGCGCGAACTTGCTGCAGCTGAGCCTGCGTCGCAGCGATCGCGGCCTGTACCTGTCCGAGTTCTGCTCGGGCGACTAGCAACCGCGCTTCCGCAGCAGCCACTTGCTCGGGCGTGCTGTCGGGATCGGCGACGATGCCTCGAGCTGCGCGATCTCGGTGGCCAGCGCGGCCTGCTGCCGCTCGAGCTCGATGAGCACCTGCACCAATCGGTCCGCTTCGGCCTGCAGCGCCTCCCGTCGCTGCAGCAACGAGTCGCGCTCCTGGCGCAGCTGCCTCGCCTGGCTCGCGAGCGCGGCCTGCTCGCCCCGGAGATCGGCCTCCTGCTGTCGTACTCCCGCTGCGTCGACCGCAGCTCGGCAGCGGCCGTCCAGCCGGCCCAATCCTGCAGACGATGTCCTCGTCCACCAGCTCCAGCGGAGCCCATGCGTCCTACGCGCAGCCCTGGGGCTGGAGCTGGCTGCCTGCGAGGGGGCGGAACCTGCCGGATCCGCCCCGATCGGGTCGACGCGCGGTCACGTAGTCCGCCCGGCATAGCCGTGAGCGTCACCTCGGCGATCCAGGTTCGTCCCGAGCAGCCTTGCGGTCGGGGCGGTACGTCGGGCATACCGGAGTCGTCGTGTCGGTCACCGTGGACAACGGCTCGTCGCAGCCGCTGGACAGCTCGTACATGACCGTGGCCATGCGAACCGGCTCCGCGCTCACCATGTCTGCTGCAGATATTCGATGCAGCCAGCGGCTTCGACTCAGGGATCACCGGCACGGTTGCGGCCGGCGACGCGGCAACCGGCCAGTATGCGTTCGACCTGCCCGCGAGCGATCTGTCCTCGCTCAACGTGCTTATCACTCCTGACCTGCGATCGCCCAGCTCGGCGATGTTCACCGGCTCGGCAACCGCGGCCACCGCAGCGCCGTCGTCCTAACCAAGAACGATCGCGGTAGACATTTGTGCGGGCAGCTTCACAGCCGGGACGTGAGCCACCGCGGCCCCACCACCGATGCCCCCACCTCGGCGCAGCGCTGTCGCAGTTCGCGATCGGCGGTGACGACGACCACGATCCCATCCGCGGATGCGGCCGTCTCGACGATGCTGTCGTCACCGCTTCCCGGTGAGCGGATGATCTCCACGGTCTCGCTCGCGGGGATATCGCGAGCCGCACCTTCGGTCACCAGATGGACGACGGGCCACCAGTGCGCGTACCCACTGGGGAGCTGCTCGGGCAGCGCCTCCGCCGACAGGCCAGTGGCCGCCAGTTCGGCGAGCTGGTCGCGCAGGAGTCCGGTCGCGCCCGCGCGATCGCGCCACCACCCGTCGGCGCGGGAGCCGACGACATTCGCCGCATCCACCACCAGGTGCAGACGAGCTGGTGCCGTGGCAAGCACCGACCACGACTCTGCGAAGCCCGGGTGCAGCGAACGGGCCCCCACTTGGTTGCGATCGACCCAGGCCAACTCGATGCTCTCCGCTTGTGGCTGCATGTGCAGCGTTCGAGCTGGCAGGGAGGGAATCTCGGCGAGCACGGTCGTGTACGTCCAGCCGCCGTGATCGTCGAGGTATGTCCCGCGGACGGTGACCCCGTCCGAGGCGATCTCGCCCTCTTCAGCAGCCTCTCGCAATGCCGTCTCCGCCGGTGCTTCCTCGCTGTCGCGCGCGCCACCCAGCAGCCCCCACGTCCCCCCGTGATGAGACCAGGTCGCCCGGTGCTGCAGCAGGACTCGATCGCGGTCGCGCAGGAGCAGCCCTGCCGCGCCGTGTAGTCCCCAGTGATCGTGCCCTCGGGCGCAGGTGACCCAGCCGTCGCCGTCGCCCCGCACGCACCGAGCCTAGGCTGCGATCCTCGTGGTCATGAGTGCGTCCGTTCCCACGCTCCTCGCGGTGGCGCATGGAACGCGCGAGCCGGCGGGGGCTCCGGCGATTGCCGGACTGCTGGCCAGGGTTCGGGAGCAGCTCCCGGACGTCACCGTGGACGTCGCCTACGTCGACGTTCAGCAACCGCGACTCCACCGCGTGCTCGCTACCGGCAGGGGGCCGGTCGTGCTGGTGCCCCTATTCCTGGCATCCGGGTATCACGTCCGGGTCGACATCCCGACTGTGGTGGCGATGGTCGGGCGGTCGGACGTGTCCGTTGCCGACCCGCTCGGACCGGATCCCGCGGTCGTGGCGGCAGTTGCGGACCGGCACGCGGCTGCCGTCGGACCGCGGCAGGGCGACGCCATCGTCCTCGCCGCTGCCGGTTCGTCGGACGCCCGCGCTCGTGCCGACGTGGAGACGGCGGCAGCTCGGCTGGAGGACGTGCTGACGGTTCCGGTCACCCCGGCGTATATCACCAGCGCCGAGCCGCGGGTCGCCGAGGCGGTGGCAGCGCTTCGTACGGCTGGATGTGGCAGTGTCTCGATTGCGACGTACCTCCTCGCACCGGGCATGTTCACGGCGACGCTGCGGGACGCAGGGGCAGACGCTGTCGCAGCGCCGATTGGTGACCATCCCGAGGTGGTGGCGCTGATCGTGCGTCGCTATCTCGCCGCTGTCGACGGCAGCTGAACCGCGAGGCGATTCCAGACGTAGCGGGGCAATGAACGCGACCCCGAACTACGGAGACCCGCACATGCTCGACACCAGCCGTATCCGTCCTCAGCACCCGGCGCAGCTTCCTCGGCCTCATCGGTGCTGCGGCGACCATGCCGTGTTCGGTGGGACGGCGACGGCGGCAACGACGCGGCCGCGGCGGGGCGAGGAGATCGACTTCGTGAGCGTGCACTGGACCGGGGCGCGGGCACCCCGAATCCAGCCGGTAGACGGTTCGCGAGCCGGCCGGTGGATCGACGTCTCGGCGTCCTGCTCCGGCGGTCGCGACGGCAGGCACGTTCATCGCAGCAGCGCGCTCGTCGCCGTCCCAGGCGCCTCGCTGTATGCGGTCGACGCATCGGGCGGCGGCGAAGTCTGGACCCGGTCGGTGACGACAACGGCAACCGGCGTCGCTGTCGCTGGTTGCGGCGTCCGCCAGGCTGGCCGGTCGGACGTACGTCGCTCGCGCGAACTGGGGCGCGGATGAATCGTTGCGCTTCGACGCCAACGGGGTTGAGTTGTACCCGCAGACCTACTGGCCGGTGCAGACGCTCACCGTCCATCACACGGCAACCGCGAACGACGATCCCGATCCGGCGGCGACGGTCCGTGCGATCTACGCGGATCACCTCAGTCCGGAGAAGGACTTCGGCGACATCGGCTATCACCTGCTCATCGCCGAGCTCGGCCGGGTGTAAGAGGGGCGCTACTCCGGCGACGACGTCTTTCCCGCGCACGATCCCACAGGTGAGCTCATGGTCAATGCAGCGCGCGTCGGCGGATTCAATTCAGGCAATATCGGTGTAGTGCTGCTCGGCGACTTCACCAACCAGCTGCCGACCGCCGGGGCGCGGCGCACGCTTGTGCGCGTCCTAGCTGTGCTCGCGGCTCGGCACGGCGTTGACCCGCAGGCACCCGTCAATTAGGTCAACCCCATCAGTGGCGCGACGAAAGCTGTTCTCGGCATCTCGGGCCATCGCGACTGGCTCGCCACGCAGTGCCCCGGCAACTTGTTCGCGCCGAAGCTCGCCGGCATCCGCGCCGACGTAGCCCGGCTGCTCACCACCATGCCCGTGGCCGACGGGCTCCTCACCTAACCGTATGGATCACGACGTCGAGTCCTGACACGCGGTCGTGTAGATCGTCGTGGAAGTTGAGCACGCGTCTGAGCGGGTATTGCACACGACGATCTACACGACCGTGTGTCGGGGATGCGATGTGTCAGGGTGCGGCGTCTCGCTCAGAAAGGACCGGGTAGTCGGTCGGGTACAGGCCAGCGGCGAAGCCGAAGACGGTGTCACCCTCGCGCGGAAGCTCCGAGAAATCGCGAATGAGTTGCTCGACTCGCTCCCAGAACTGCGCTGCCGTCGTCCGCGGGATCCGGACGTGGCGAAGGGTCGACCACAACGTGTCCGCCTCATGCGCGGGTACTGACTCGGCAGCCGCGACGGACAGGTCGTTGATGCACACCGGGATGCTGGAATCGCCCGGCCGGCGTCGCACGCTGATGGAGAAGATCCGCCCAGTGCGCCCGTAGAACCGCTCATCGATCGCCCGCACGCGACGGCTTCGGACCACGCGCAGCAGGCCGGCGTCGACGAGTACCTGGACGTGATGTGCGACCGTGCTCTTCGGTCGATCGACTGCCTGCGCCATCTCGCTCACGGTCGCGGCTCGCTCGAGGACGAGGTCGAGCAGCTTCTGGCGCAGCGGATCGGCAATCGCGCGCAGGCCTGCGCTGGAGTCGATGTCGACGGTGTCTGCGAGCTGATAGTCGGGTATATCGTTCGACATTATTGGATTATTCCACAGTTACCGATCGTTCGAGCTCTATCGAACGGAAGGGGTCCACGATGGCAGAGGTCGTGCTGTTTCACCATGCGCAGGGACTGACTCCCGGCGTCGGCGCGTTTGCCGACGAGCTGCGCGCCGACGGACACACCGTGCACACGCCGGACCTGTTCGACGGCCGCACCTTCGACACCCTCGACGAAGGCTTGGCGTATGCGCGACAGATCGGCTTCGGGAACGTTCTCGAGCGCGGTGTGCGAGCAGCCGACGACCTGCCAATCGGCGTGGTGTACGCCGGCTTCTCCATGGGCGTCATGCCCGCACAGCAGCTCGCCCAGACCCGGCCCGGAGCGCGCGGCGCGCTGTTCTTTCACGCGTGCCTTCCGGTGTCGGAGTTCGGCACTGCATGGCCGGACGAGGTTCCCGTTCAGGTGCACGCCATGGATGCGGACCCGTTCTTCGTCGACGACGGCGACATCGACGCGGCCCGATCACTTGTGAGTGAGGCCAAGGAGGGGGAGCTGTTCCTTTACCCCGGCGACCGGCATCTGTTTGCCGACAGCTCTCTGACGTTGTACGACGGGCAGGCCGCCGTTCTGCTCACGAGCAGGGTGCTCGAGTTTCTGCGCGCTCGATAGTCGAGAAGCCCGTTCAGTTCACCCTCGGATGAGCCCGATGCTGAACGGCCGAAGGTCACCCTGAGCCAAGCCGGCCTGGGTGACCGGGTCCTCGGCGACAATGTGTCGGGCGGCGTCCTCGTCTTCGGCCTCCAGGATCGCCACGCCGGTGTTGACACGGCCACCAGTCGCGCCCACCAAGGTCACTGCGCCCTTCGCGTACAGGCCGTCGAGCCAGGCGAAATGCCGACCCCAGGCGCCCTGCTCGATGTCGGTCATCGTCGCCGCGAAGTCATCCCGCGGTGGATGCAGGAAATAGCTGAATGTGGCCACGGCTGTCTCTCCTCCGATAGCGTGGGACAATGGTAAGTAGCGATGCACCGTTAGTCAAGACGCACCGTTAGTCGTGGCGCACGATTTGGTCTTGGATGCTCTCGGCGATCGAACCCGTCGGGCGATCCTCGAGCGCTTGCGGCCGGGTCCGCTGCCTGTGGTCGAGATCGCTCGGGGACTGGACGTCGGGCGCCCGGCCGTGTCGCAGCACCTCAAAATCCTCAAGCAGGCAGGCCTCGTGACCGATCGAGCGGAGGGCACCCGGCGGGTGTATGCCATCGATCGCCCAGGGCTAGAGGCGGTGCAGGCGTACCTTGGCTCGTTCTGGGACGACGCCCTGGACCGGTTCCAGCAGGTCGCGAACCAGAGCGGTTGACGTCACCGGTGTCTGTCGAGCCGAGCTTGGCGGCAGTGCGGCGTGCGGTCGTCGTCAACCGATCTCCTGAGGACGCCTTCGAGTTGTTCACGAGCAGGATGGCCACCTGGTGGCCACTCGAGTTGGCGTCGTACGGCGGGCCGCGGGCTCACCAGATCTTCTTGGAACCCTGGGTGGGCGGTCGCTTCTTCGAGCGGTTCGTCGACGGTGACGAGCTGCAGGTCGGAACGGTGATCGTCTGCGAACCGCCCCGGCACATCGTTTTCACCTGGACTGCGGCCGACTGGGAGGGTGAGAGCGAGGTCGCCGTCGCATTCTCCGCGGTGGCGGGCGGTACCAACGTCGAGGTGATCCACCGCGGGTTCGAGCGCCTCGGACCACTCGGCGCCGACGTGGCCGCCAAGTTCCGTGGCGGCTGGCCCAGAGTGCTAGCTGCGTACGAGCGTCGTGCTCACGTGTAGGCCCCTGACCTGCACTCTCGTTGTGTCCGAGGGGGGACTTGAACCCCCGTTCCGGCTGTGTCAGCAGGTGCCCGCACGTACCGGCATTCGCTTTGACACGTATGCCGGTGCATCATCTCGGTGTCGATGATCCCGGGGCAGACGGCGTTAATCCGGATGTTGATGACGCGACCACTGGGAACCCAGGCGGCGCCGTCGAGGAACTCGGCCTGGACCGGGCTGGGGGCCGCATCCTCGGCGTGACCTTGGGTGCCGCCCCAGTGGCTTCCTCGCTCGGTACGCACCACCGCTTGATCTCGTCGACGTACCCGCGGATTCAGCTAGACGGGTCAGGCGACGCCGAGGCCGACCACGGGCAGCGACCGTCGCACGCTCTCTTGTTCCCTTCTCCTTGAGTCATCTCGAAGATGGCCAGGTGTCCGACCAGCGCGCCGCGCCAGCGACGGTGCAGGCCGAAGAACGAGACCAGGTTGGTGGTTGCCAGCGTGGTGCCGGGCAGCGCGTCGAGATACGCGCCGTACGACGGATCGAGCCCCAGCTCTAGCTGACATCTTCTCCCTCTCCCCCCGGGCGGCCTTCGCACCGCCGTACAAGCGAGGGATCGCCCAGGTGTGCGGATCGGCCTCCTTGAGCTGGTACGCCGAGCCGTGCAGGTGGACTTCCTCGCAGCTCGATGATCGAGCAGTTTGTCAACTGACCGGCTCGCTAGCGCATGAGTCCGATGCTCAACGGTCGAAGGTCACCCTGAGCCGGGCCGGCCTGGGACACCGGGTCGCCGACGGCGATGCGCCGAGCGGCGAAGTTCCACGGCAGCGGCGCCCCGACGTGCTCGATGGCCTGAGATCGTCGGGCATGCCGTCCCAGGCCGGGATCTCCGCCGGCCGCACCGTCAGCTCGGCATCCGTGGGGATGACGCTGAGCTCCCTCTGGTGGGCAAGGCCTGCTTGCGCAAAGTGGTCCCAGCCGTCGTCGACATGGCCGGCGTACCTTGCGGGCGATTCCGGCGGGACGTGGTGCGGTGCGTGGGTGGCGCCGGGTGTGAAGTAGAGGATCGGTACGATGCTGTGGGCTCGGCTTCCTCGATCGTCATGATCGAGAACGGCAGGTTGCGCGCCGAATCTGCGGCGCCTCGCAGGTCGCCGCCGCCGCCACGCCGTCGGCGTTGCCGGGGTCGGTTTAGTTGACGATCGTCAACTGGTCAGTACATGTGAAGAGGGGCCGAAGTGGACACGACGAAGCAAGAGCATGCGGCGCCTTGGGCGAGGCGAAGATGAAGCGGAAGGAGTACGAGGCTGAGCTACGCAAGTTGCAGGCGGAGCTTGTCGCCATGCAGGAATGGGTCAAGGCGACGGGAGCCAAGATCTGCATCGTGTTCGAGGGTCGCGACAGCGCCGGCAAGGGCGGCACGATCAAGGCGATCACCGAACGAGTGAGCCCACGCGTGTTCCGCGTGGTGGCACTGCCCACTCCGACCGAGCGGGAGAAGTCGCAGATGTACGTGCAGCGCTACATCCCGCACCTACCGGCGGCCGGTGAAATCGTGATCTTCGACCGGAGCTGGTACAACCGGGCAGGCGTCGAGCGGGTCATGGGCTTCTGCAGCGAGGAGCAGGCTAAGCGGTTCCTCGAGATGACGCCTGGAGTCGAGCAGGCGATGGTCGACTCGGGAATCTTGCTCCTCAAGTACTGGCTCGAGGTCGGCGAGGCCGAGCAGACCCGGCGGTTGCAGAGCCGCATCGATGATCCGCGCAAGATCTGGAAGCTGTCCGACATGGACCTCAAGTCCTACAGGCGGTGGTACGACTACGCGCGGGCTCGCGACGACATGTTCGCTGCCACCGACAGCGCGTGGGCGCCGTGGTACGTCGTGCGCACCGACGACAAACGGCGCGGACGACTGAACCTGATCACCCACCTCCTCAGCCAGGTTCCATACGAACCGCTCGCACGCAAGGAGATCAGCTTCCCCGAACGCCAGGACCCCGGTGACTACACCGAACCGAATCTCCCGCTACACCACCTCAACACACCGTTCTGAGCCGTGTCGAGAGCCGTCCGGCCTCGAACCGCGGGACGGCTACGGTCGCCGCGATCTTGCGCGCGATCAACTCCGTGGCTGTGCACGCAAACGCATAAGGAGCTCCCGACTTATTCCACTAGGCCCAGCATCACCGTCCCGACGGGGACACTAGGTCTGCGATGACCTCGCCGCCTGCGGGCCCGCACCGCCACCAGCGCGATGACGACTCGGCCGCCGACGAGGTGAGCGGGACAGCGTGGCGGCGGCCTGATCGACCGAGCGCATCCAACGAGCGCGTGCCGGTGATGAACGACGAGCGCGGTTCCCTTGGGTCTTCGACGAGCGCTCGACGTTGACGACGGGCTCCGCAACGCTGCCACGCGAAATCGTCGCGTTGATCCGGCGGTGTCAGCCGGCTCGGCGCGTGGGCGAAGGCTGGCTGCGGTCGCGTCGCGTCGGGCCAGGCGTCGATTCGCGGATCACCGAGACTCGCAGCGATCCACATGCGGAGCGTTGTTGCCTCGGACGCTCAGCTCGCGAGGGGCGACGGCGGGTCGATCGTCCGCCCGGTTTGATGGGCTGCGATCACGCGTCATGCGGTGAACGGTTGAGCCGGCGAAGACGGATGGCCTTGTCGATCGCGGTGAACGCCGGCGCGACGAGCGACAGTGCGATGACGAGGACCCACTGGGCGCCGGTGAGCTGGACGGTGTCGAGGAGGCGCTGCAGCATGTTCAGCTCGACGGCGGCCCAGGTCAGCGTCCATCCCAGGATGATCCATCCAAGGTAGGGGAAGATCGGTGCCGACCACCACGGCTCGCGTTCGCGGCGCATGACGAGGCCGTTATTGACGGCGCTGAGCGCGACGACGGCGAAGGCCATCGTCATCGACTGTGATGGATCGGTCGTGCTCGGCTCGTCGGGGCCCCACGCCAGCACCATCAGCGCTAAGCCGGAGATGATCAAGCCGCTGATCGCCCAGCGCACCGTCTGGGCGCGGGTGGCGATCCGCGAGCCGGGTTTGCGCGGGGGACGCTGCATGACGCCGGGGTCGGGCACGTCGACGATGAACCCGATGACGACCGTGACCACGACGAAAAACTTGGCGAACAGCAGTTGCATCGGGAACAGGGCCACGCCGCCGTTGATGTTGAGGATGGTGGCGTACAGCATCAGCTGCAGCACCGACGAGAGGATCGTCAGCTGGAGCGTCACATAGGACGTGATGCGGCGGTAGATGTCGCGCCCGAGGTCGACGGCGTGGATCAGGGTGGCGAAGTTGTCGTCGGTGAGCACGAGCTTGCCGGCCTGCTTGGTGACCTCCGAGCCACTGCCCATGGCGACACCGACGTCGGCCTGCTTCAACGCGGCGGCGTCGTTGACGGCGTCGCCGGTCATCGCCACGACCTCGCCGGCCTCTTGCATCAGCCGGGCCAGGCGGACCTTGTCCTCGGGGGCGACGCGGCCGAAGACGTGCAGCTGCGGGAGCTCCTCGATGACTTGCTCGTCGCTGAGATGGGAGAGCTCGGTGCCGGTGATCACGCCCGGTCCGAGGCCGAGCTCGTCGGCGATCGCCCGGGCGGTCACGGTGTGGTCCCCGGTGATCATCCGGACGTCGATCCCGGCCGTGCGGGCGACGCGGACGGCGTCGACGGCCTCGGCGCGCAACGGGTCGATGATGCCGACGAGCGAGATCAGCACGAGGTCGTGCACCTCGCCCATCGGATCCTCGAGCGCAGCGGTCATGGCGGCGGCGGGAAGGTCGCGTGCCGCGAACGCCAGGACGCGTAGACCGCGCTCCGACAGTTGCCGGTTGGCGTCGAGCAGCTTGTCGCGGACCTGCCCGATCGGGACCTGCTCGCCGTGCCACAGCACCGTCGCGCAGCGGTCGATGACGACGTCCGGCGCACCCTTCACGCTGATGAAGTGCGGTTCGCGCAGGACGCCCCCGGTGATCCAGTCGGGACGGTCGTGGAACGTCGCCATGAACTTGTACTCGGAATCGAACGGCACCGTCGCGCGCCGGGGCAGGGTCCGGCGAGTCTCCTCGGCGTCGACACCGATCTTGGCGGCCAGCACCACGAGGGCCGCTTCGGTGGGGTCGCCGATGATCGACTCGTCGTCGGCGACGGTGGCGTCGCTGCACAGCACGAGCCCGAGCGCCACTCGAGTGAAGTCCGGCGTCGCGGCGCCGGCAGTGCCGAGGATGGCGCCGGACTTCCCGTAGCCGCCACCCTTGATCTTGTACCAGTCGCCGCCAGTCAACATCGTCGACGCCGTCATCGCGTTCATCGTCAGGGTGCCGGTCTTGTCGCTGTTGATCACCGTCGTGCCGCCGAGCGTCTCGACATCGGTGAGCGACTTGACCACCGCCTTGGACTCGGCGAGGCGCTGCGCCCCCGACGACAACATCAGCTGCACGAACGTCGGCAGACCCGTCGGGATCGCCGAGATCGCCGTCGACACGCACAGCAGGACGAGCGTCTCGGCGTCCTGCCCGCGAGCGATCCCGAATATGGCGATGACGGCCACCGCCGCCCAGGCCAGGACGCCGAAGATTTTGGTCAGGCCGTCGAGCTCCCGCTGCAGCGGCGACTTCGTCCGCTTTGTCGCCGTGACCATGTCGGCGATGTGACCCATCTGAGTCGACCCGCCGGTGGCAACCACGATGACTGTCGCCGAGCCCCTCGTCACCTGAGTGTTCTGGAAGACGAGATTCGTCCGGTCACCGAGCGCCAACTCTCCCTCGGGAAGGATCGTGGCGTCCTTGGCGATCGGCGCGCTCTCACCGGTCAGCGAAGCCTCCTGAACCTCCAACGAGGCCGAGGTGACGATGCGCCCATCCGCTGGGACAAGGTCACCGGCCTCGATCAACACCACGTCGCCCGGCACGAGACCGGTCGAGTCGACCTCCTCGACGGTGCCCGACCGCCGAACCCGGGCCTTCGGGACCTGCAACTGGGCAAGCGCCTCCACACTGGCCAGCGCCTTGCGCTCCTGGTTCGTCCCCATGATCACGTTGAACAACACCAACGCCAACACGATGACGCCCGTCGCCACCTGCCCAATGACGAAGCTAGCGATGCTGACGATCAGCAACATGATGTTCATCGGGTTCGCCAATTGACCCTTGGCCACCGCCCACAGTGTCGGTGGCGGTTCGGTGGCGATCTCATTTCGCCCGAACTGCGTAAGCCGCCGCTCAACCTCGTCGGCGTCGAGGCCGTCCTCGACGTCCACCCCCTCACGCGCGACGACATCGTCCACCGACAACGCGTACCAACTCGTCTCCGTCGCGGCTCGCTCGATCATCACCATCTCCATGCCCTCGCTTCGCCATCGTGACCGTCATGTCGTTCGAGCGGCTCGTACATTACGGATTCCAGCAGATCGACGGGCGACCCGTGTTCAGCGCGGGTCGCTAGGCGGGTTCGCGTCCCCCAACAGACAGCCTGGTCGGCGTCCCCCTTCATGTCCGCATGTGGACATGAAGGAGGACGGCTCGGCTTGGACGAACCCGCTTTCTCTGCGCGAAGGATTCCGAACACGACCAGCCCGAGACTCAACGCCCACAACGCTCTTCCGCCCAGCAGAGGCGCCATGCCCCGACAAGCGCACCAGTCGCTCACAGCGGTTCGTTCCGCTGAAGGAGTCACCGCGGCACCCAGCGAAGCGACGCTCAGCAGCAACACGTCTCAACGGTGCGGGCCCCCCAGAGCCAGGTGCCCCACCGAGAGGGCCGCGTCGACCAAGGCTGTTATCGAGGCCAGCCGTCGCCCCCATCTTCGGACGACTTGGGGGGCCGGTGTGAAGGTCGTGACCCAGCCGCGGGACGCCGCCACGTGGCCCCCGTCTCCCGCACAAACTCGGCGACGGCAGCGTCGAGGGTCGGGAAGAAATGGTGGGGGTCGATGGTCCGGGTGAGCTCGTAGCGCTCGATCTTCGCCCGCACCGGGTCCTTCATCTCCGCGAACACGAGCGACACGTGGCGCTCGTTCAACCACTCGTCCAGCTCCTGCAGCATGTCCGAAGCCGTGGTATCCACGTCGGTGATCGGCTCGGCGGCGATGACGATCCACTTCAGGTCAGGCCGCTCCTCGACCATCGCCCGAACCTGCTCGCCGAAGATCCGACCGTTGGCGAAGATCAGCGGGGCATCGAAGCGGTAGACCACCAGACCCGGCAGGAGTTCAGCGTCGGGATAGCTCGCGGTATCGTGCAGCCCCGCGATGCCCTCCACCCGGCCGAGCTCGGCCTGGTGCGGCCACCACACGCGGCGGAACACGTTGAGGATCGACAACGCCACCGCGATGAGGATGCCTGGCAGCACGCCGAGCAGCGCCACACCCAGCAAGGCGATCATCGACAGGCCGAACTCCATCCGGCGCTGACGCCACAGCCGACGCGTTCCCCCGACGTCGGCCAGCGAGAGCGCGGCCGCGATCACGATGGCGCCCAGGGTGGGCTGCGGCACGTACTGCATCAGCGAGGGCGCAAAGACCAGCACGAGCGTGATCACTCCGGCACCGACGACGCCGGTGACCTGGGACCGGGAACCGGCCTGCTCCGCGACGGCCGTGCGGGACCCGCTCGTGCTGACCGGGAATCCCTGGAACAAGCCGGCCGCGAGGTTCGCCGCGCCGATGCCGACCATCTCCTGGTTGCCGCGCACCCGCTCGCCGCGGCGGGCGGCGAACGAGGAGGCCGTCGACATGGTGTCGGCAAGGGCCACCAGTGCGATAGCGAGCGCCCCGACGAACAGCAGCGGCACGTCGGACAATGCCACGGTCGGGATCGTGAACGGCGGAAAACCTCCGGGCAGCTCACCGATCGTGTCGACGCCGTGGACCTCCAGGTCGAGCACGTTGACCACGACAGAGGCCAGCACCACGGCAACGAGCACAGCAGGGATCTTCGGCATCAGCCGTTGCAGCAGCACAATCCCTACCAGCGACGTCACGCCGATCGCCGCGGCGGTCCCGTTTGCCTCGCCGTTGGCAAGCCCCGACAGGAACGCGGAGAACTCCGCGATCAGCCCGTCCGCGTCCACCGAGAACCCGAGCAGCTTTGGCAGCTGGCCGATCACGATGGTGAGGGCAAGGCCGTTCATGTAGCCGATCTGCGTCGGCTTCGACAACAGGTCCGCGACGAACCCGAAATTCGCCAATCCAGCGAGAACCATCACGACGCCGACCGTTAGGGCCAGGAACGAGGCCAGCGCGATCGCCCGGGCCGGATCCCCGTCCGCGAGCATCAGCGGCGCGATAGTTGCCGCGATCATCGGACCCAGCGACGAGTCCGGCCCCAGGACCAACACCCGGGACGGCCCGAACACCGCGTACCCCAGCAAGCACAGGATCGAGGTGTACAGACCCGTGATCGGCGGCAGACCGGCCAGTTCTGCGTAGGCCATCCCCTGCGGCACCAGCAGCGCCGACAACACCAGCCCCGCGACGACATCCCGCGGCAACCACGATCGCGGGTAAGACGCGAGCAAACCGAGACCGGGCACATACGCGCGAAGGGCGCGGCTGCTTTGGGTTTCCGGCTCACGGGTGGGGGTCGCCATCAGTGAGCCCACCAAGCACTCCGTCGCGACGATCGCCAGTGCCGTACGACAGGGCCAGGCGGGGCATCCGTAGGTCCGCTCAACGTCTGACCCCTTCCACCAGCGGTATCAACCGATGATGATGCCGGCTCGGGCGCACTGTGCATGCCGCGTGGATGGATCACAAGCACCGACGACCGAAGCGGCCGACCTCCAGTCGGGGAAGCGCCCCGCCGCTCGTCCGCACAGCGTGGAAGCGGCTGGCGAAGACAGCGAGGGCCGTCCTCGCGGATGAGTCGGAGCTTCCGGGAGGTGCGCCCGATGACGAATGGCACCTAGCCCGGATCGCAGCGCAGCGGGCCCGGTACGTCGGTGAGGCAGTCGCGCCCGTGCTTGGTGAGCGGGCCGAACAGTTCGCCCGCCGGATGGAGCGGATCACCGACGTGTTGGGCGAGCACCAAGACGCAGCGGACACCGGCGCGGCGATCCAGGAGCTCGCGGCGACCGCCGACGCGCAAGCGAGCTTCACCTTTTGGTGTCCTGTTCGCGCTTGGTGTGCTGCTCGCGACGGAGGCGAGCGGGTTACAACGACCCGTCGTGAGTTCGCCAAGCTGTGGCCCAAAGTCAGCCGTCGCACATGGTGACGAATGCTGGCGAGATGACCGCCGCTGATGCCGGGGACGGCACCGCCGCCGCCGCACGCTCACCGGCGCGCCAGAGCGGTCAGAGAGCAGGGGTCGGAATTGCAGCGACTGTCCGGTCGGCCTTGCCGTAGGAGCGGCGCAGACGTGGTCATTACGGTCGCGGACGGCATCGCAGTCCGCGGCGTTCCGGGGCGCGAGCTGAATGGCTGGTGCACGCCACCGGGCGAGGCCGGTGTCACCAGGTCAGCTCGATGTCCAGGTTCGCGCTCATCGCTTTCCACTTCGAGTTCGATCTTGAGCTCGACCGCGCCAGGTACGTGCGCCGTGAATCCCATCCGGCCACGCTCGAAACTCGATGTCGTTGTGGCTGGCGAGCATGTCGGCTGGTTGTGCAGCCGCGCCGCGACCTCCGCGCGGCTGAGGCGCTCCTTCTGATCTACCTCCAAGATGTCCATCGGCTCTTCTTCGTCGTGGGTTGGGTTGGCAGAGTGTCAGCTGGCGCGCTGGCCGCGGGATCGTCCCCGACGGCGATGTGGACCAGCGCGCGTGCGCTCTGCCCGAAGCTCTCGGGCAGCACGGCCGACGGTGAGGCGCCGGGATGCCGGCGCGCGACGCGCACGCGCAGAACGCCGGGCGGATGTGGAAGCGCAACGGCGGCTCCAGCGTTGCCGCCTCGCCGTCGATTCCGGCTGGCACGGGGTGGGCGGCATAGACCTCGAAGGCTGGTGCGGTCCACTCTCGCCACACGCGCTGCGGCAGACCGCCGTCCTGGCCGCGACAGGGGGTCGCCGGGCGCAGCGAGCGGCGGCGATGGGCGTCGCCCCGGTCGCGGTGATGGCGAGCCTCGTCAACCTCGGCGTGAAGCCGGTCGGCAGCCGCCGGCGCCCCGACCGCGCGGTCGAGCAGGTGCCGATCGCCAGACACGTGCGAATGCCGTCCTCCACCTGGTGCCCGTCCGGCCACTCCGCTGCCGCCTTCGCTTCGCAATCGGTGTCCGCCACGTGCTCGCGTTGGCGGCGATCCCGCTGCGCGGACTCGCCGCACTCTTCGCATAGTCGCGAGTCCACACGGGGATCCACTTCCGCGGCGACGTCATCGCCGGCGCGCTGATCGGGCCCCTGCTCGCCCAGCTCACGACGCATGCCCTCGACCACCGCACGACGCGCCACTAGCTCGCCCATACCACCGACAGCGTCACGCGCCGCCGCGCAGCGCGTCAAGGGCGCCACCACCACCCGCGGTGACGGCCCGCCCGCGCCCCGCCGGGAGCTTCGGCACCTCAGGCCGGGCGCCGGCGACGACCGCCTCCGTCCAGTCGACACCGTGGCGAGCCGACCACGAGGAAGTGGCCTACGCCTCGCGCACTGGCGTGTCTCAGTGAGTCCACCTGTCCTTCCACCAGCCGGGATCCCTGCCTCGGGCTCGGCGTGGCGGTGTCCGCCCGCGTGCGCGAGGTGGCTGGGGAGCGGAGCCCGGTCAAGCGCTGCTGGGGACCGGATCACGATGAGGCTGCTGGCCCGTGGCCTGGGTGACACATCCGACCGTCGGACCAGCCGGCGTTGCTGAAGCGCTGCGTCAAACGATCCCTGACGCGCGCCAGATGATGCGGCAGCCGTCGGTGGCAGCAACGGTGGGCTACGAGTCGGTGTTGACCGGGCAGGCCATGCAGCGGGAGGCCACCGACCCTTCGGGGTCGAGCGTTCGACGGTGGTGCACGCGTGCCGGACCGCCAGTCGGGGCGCGCTGGATGCGGTGGCTGCGGCGGTGCCGGGCCGGCTTGGTGTCAGCCGCGAGCAAGCCGCGTTGGAGTCTGCGCAGGGGGAGATCGAACGGCTGCGGGCGACGGTGACCGAGCAGGCCGTGGAGCTGCACCTGCACGAGGGAAAGCGCCTTCGCACTGACCGCCGTCGCGGTCGCCGCGGGTGGACGCGCCGGTGAAGGAAGTTTGCTGGCCCTCGTCAGCCAGTTACGCCCCGTCCGGGCTTGGGTTTTCAGGAATGGTCATGACCGAGTCGCGCGTCGATCCTGTCGATCGGCGTGGTCGTCCTGGTTGCGTTGGTCGCCTATGCGATCATCTCCGCGTTGGCGTAGGGCTCGCCAACCAAATCGACGTATCCGCCGGGTTGCGCACCAGAGGAAGGAACCAGGAGATGACCGAAGACGCATACTCGTCGTCCACGGCCCGCGGCACACAACGGGAGCCGAGCGGCTGGGCGGTCGGGCTAATTCTGTTCGCGGCGATAATGATGATCATCGCCGGGGTGTTCCAGGCCGTTCAGGGGCTCGTCGGCATCTTCGAGAACGAGTTCTATGTGGCCACCCGTAGCTACCTCTTCCAGTTTGACGCCACCACCTGGGGCTGGACCCATCTGCTGATCGGGCTGCTGATGGCCTTCGCTGGCTGGGGGTTGCTGTCGGGGCGGACCTGGGCCCGCACAGTCGCGATCATCCTGGCCGTTCTGAGCGCGATCGCCAACTTCCTGTTCATCCCCTACTACCCGTTTTGGTCGCTGCTCATCATCACCCTGGACATCTTCGTGGTCTGGGCTGTGGCCGCCCACGGCGGCCGGCTGCGGGAACCGGTCTGACCCGGCTCGGCGCATCAGCGTCCGACCCTGGGGGCATGCTGCCGTGCTGATGAGGCGGTGCGTGGCTGCAGAACCCTGGCGCCTGAGGGAGCGAAATGCTCGAGGCACGAGTCGGAGCTCGACCCTAGGTCACTGATGCTGGTGCGCCTGGCTGCGCTGGCGGCCGTGGATGCCCCGCCCGTCTCGTATCTCATGAACCTCGCGGTCGCCAGCGACGTCTGTCTCGGAGCCGAGGACGTCGAGCAGGTCCCTATCGGCATCGCCCCGGTCGTAGGTACCGCCCGGGTTGCGTCGGCGAGTGGCAAGATCGCGCGTGCACCAGGCGTCGCGATCGCCCTCGCCGAGGCGGAGCTCGAGGCGGAGGAGGCGGCGGCCGACTACTAGGCTGGACGACACCGTCGCGGAGGTCAGCGCCGGGATGGCCCAGCACCCCGGGCACCATCCCGCTTGCTGCTGAAACGCCCTTCTTCTTCCGCTTGGATGCCGCCGAGCGGCGGGCAGCCGATGCAGTCTTCTTGGTGGGAGACGCCATCGCTACCTCCGGGAACGGATGAACGGAAAATCGACGTCAGCGGGCAGGCACGACGAGCGGAAAGCTGGGCAGAAGGCCGGTGAGCTCGAGCAGTCGCGTGACCGGTGGTGAGGGTCCCTGGAGCCACAGCCCGAGCCCGGCCCGGGCCTCGAGAAGCGGGCTGAGCGCCGAGCAGTCCATAAAACGTCACAGCCGAGAGATCGACGACGACGTTACCGCTGCCTTGTGGCTTGACTTCTCAGTTGCGCTTGCAGCCCAGGGCCGTCGCGAGGTCCATCTCGCCGGACGTGCGCAGCACCGTGGCTGGTGGAGGCCGAACCGGATCTGTGGAGACGCTGGTCATCGATCCCGTTCCCGTGCACTTCGACGGAGTCGGTGTGCTACCGAGTCTGGGGCAACACAGCCACGATCTGGTCTCAACGAGCTGTCGAGGGAAGACTCTAGTGGGACCTCACTTTGGACAGGAACCATGGAGGCGAGAGCCGCGCTGTCAGAAGTACCAGCCACGCGTCTGTCGCCATTTGGCCGGGCGGCGGTTCTGCTCGTCCGGCGGTATCAGAACCGGGCCGCTTGCAGGGGGTCGCCGTCATGCCGGTACAGGCCTACGTGCTCTGCGTACACCCTTGTATCGATCGAGCGGTACGGCCTCCTCATTGGAGGCGCGCGGTCCGTACGGAGAATCCTGCGATGCCGACCACCGTTCGGTGGCGTGGACGAGCCCTAGCGTCGTGACCGCCGGCGGGGGCCGAGCGATATGAGGCATCCGCCGGGCATCGGGCGGATGTCCCAGCCGTCGAGGGCGAACAGTTCATCGGGATCGATGAGCTCCAGCTCTTCTGGCGAGGGGAGTTCATCGAGCTCGCGCCGGCGGGGGGTCCGCGGCACGGGGGGCGGGGCTTGCTTGGTGGCGCTGGGGAGCCGCGACCTCACTGCTGCTCGGATGGGCTCTCCGGGTGGAACGGTCGTGCCACATGTCGTGCACGTCCGACCGGCCTGATTCACGGCCTCGCAGACTCGGCAGCGCCAGACTGCGGTCACTTGGCCGGTCGATCGGTGAGCTTGTGCAGCAGCTTCCCGACGAGACCGGTCCCACTCGGCGCGATGCCGGGGGTGGGCCGGAACGCGGTTCGCAGGCCCTTGCCGCGAAGCGTAGTGGGGGCCGCCGCTTTGTGAGAGGGGCGGGCTGTGTCTGCGGTGGGGCGGATCGCCATGAGGGTGGTATGAACCTCGCCGATGGTAGGCCGGCGCGCGGCGTCGGCCGACAGCATACGGTCGACGAGGTCGGCGAGCTCAGGCGCAATAGCGGTCCGTGGAATCCGCAGCGTCTCCCCGTGCCGTACCGCGACCGCCGGCTCGTGATACGTCGCCACCTCGAAGGGCGGCGGGGCGCCGGTGAGATATTCGGTGTAGATCAGCCCTAGAGCGAACAGATCAGACGCCACCCCGAGCGCACCCGGGGCGACGTCTGCCTCCTGGATGTACCCGAGCAGCTCGGGTGAGTAGTAGTTGATCGTGCCGACGATCTCCTCCGCCGGGGGTGGGCTGCCTGCGATGTACGCGCTGTCGAAGTCGATCAGCTTCGTGGTGTAGCCCAGGTCGGTGCGCTTGATGAGAATGTTGCTCGGCTTGAGGTCGCCGTGCACGATCCGCAGGTCGTGCAGGATCTTCAGGCTGTGCGCGGACGTCTTCATGAGCACCAGCTGGGTGCGAAAGTCGAGTCTGGCGACGTCGGCGGCGGTCAACCCTGACGCGTCGACCTTCTCGGTCACCTTGTAGTACTTGGCTCCCCAGCGGAAGAAGTCGAGGGTGACGATGAGGTTCCCGCCGTACGCTGACAGAGGAGCGAGGGCACGTTGCACGCCGCGGTGATGAGCCTCGAAGGATGCGCATCTCGCCCGCTTCTTCGCCTTGGTCGTGGGGCTGCCGGGGGCGTGGTCCTCGGGGTAGGTGGGGCTGAGGAATTCCTTGATGAAGAACTTCTGGCCGCCGCGCTCGGCAAAGGTCCACTTGCTCAGGCCAGCGCCGACCACCTTGAAGTCCTCGAGGATCGTGTACCCGTTGATGACGTCGCCAGCCTTCACAACGACGCCTCCTCGACCTTGGACGGGGACACGTCGGCTTCAGGCTGTTGCGCGGCCTCTTCGTGCTGCTCGTTGTCGACGTCTTCGGTGATGGACTCCGCGTGCAGGTAGCGCTCGTACCCCGGCTTGTACTTGCCCCAGACCTCCGCGACCTTCTCGATGTGGCGACGCTGCAGCACCTGTAGTTCGCGCTCCGCCCGAGCGATTGCCTGACCCAGTTCGTCGAGCGGCTCGATGAACTGCCGCTCCAGTTCCTCGACGCGTGGCGCGAACAGCGCCTGGAACTCCTTGAGGTCGGCGCCCACACCCAGCATCGACATCGCCGCATCGTCACCGGTGACAGCGGCGATGTCTTTCTGGAGTGACCTCGACCAGCCGTCGATGCTGCGCGACTTCTGCAGGTGGCTCAGCACCAGGTGCTCGAAGTGCATGGGTGACCGCACATAGCCGAAACAGCCGTCCGTCGCGCATGCCACCAGGAACGGCGCCTGCAGTTCGACCTTGCGGTAGCTGACGTGGAAATCGGTGTCTGCCGACATCGCGTTGCTGACCACCGAATCCCGACGCAGGTTCTCCATGGCGTCACCGGGATCACGCAAGTCGTCGGTAGTGAGTTGGCGCGCGCCTGCCGGCTCGAACGCGTACGCCCGAGAATCCCCGGCCCAAAGCACATGGCAGGCCCACGTTGACCCGCCCAGTTGTGTGCGCTGCAGCGCAACCAGCGCCATGGTGGTAGGCAATGCACGTAGCAGCCGGGATCGCAGTCCACTCGGCGGCACCTTCAGTTCCGCGAGTCGCTCCACGAGTGCTTGCTGCACCGAGCGATGCAGATCTTCCGCCGCGGCTCCGCCGTTGAGATTCCAGTCCGGCTCGAGCAGATTGAGCATTCGCGCCTCGACGACGTCCCGCGCGACGCGGGAGGCGAGATAAGCACCGGTGCGCGGACCGTCAGGTGTCTCGTACACGGTGCCACCAGCGCCGCCCATGCCGTCGAAGACCGCGATCAGCCCGAGGTCTGGCCCGTCTCGCAGAATCGGATCGGAGTCCTCGCCCTGATCCGGGATCTTGCCGAGGTTGAAGGCGAACGAGAGCGTCGGCCCGGGCGCGGCCATGGTCCCGGGGCGCGACGGCCTGCTGGGGGCTTCGCTCACACCGAGTTGCCAATGGAGTCAACGATGGTCCCGTAGTCCACCTCGGACAGGCCGCCGCCGGCCTGAGACGGATGGTGGACAACGTTCTCCCAGACTCCGGAGATATCGCTCCAGCCCGGGCCATCGGGCGCGAACAGGATGAGCCTCTTGGAGCTCGACCCCATCGGACCCTGCTCGTTCTCCCACAGATCGGTGAGAGCGCTGAAGTCCTTTGGAATCCGTGAAGATAGATCCGCAGGCAGCACCGACGGGTCGAGCGGTTGTGCTGGCTGATCGGTCCAGATGACGATCACCTGCCGGCGGCGATCGCCGGTCGCCGTCCACGATGAATTGATGGCCAGGGCAACGGCCTCCAACCCGGATTCGGGAGCATCCCCGCCGCCTTCGGCGAGCAGTCCGTTGACGAAGTCGGAGAACCCTGCGCGGTCGGCCGGCAACGTGTAGAACGGCGACTCCTGCAGGGCCGCTGCTCCGTCCGCCTTGAAGTCGCGGAATGCAAGCACCCGCACCCGCAACTGGTCGACGTTCTTGCCCTTCTCGGTCAGGTTCTTCTGGACGTCGTCGTAGAACTGAAGGGCGTTGTTCTTCACCTGGTCGATGATCGGCGTCATGCTCCCGGTGACGTCGACACAGAACACGATGTCGACCGCGTAGCTCAGTCCACGAGGTGCGGCCATACTCGTCTGCTCCGATGCGACCGGAGCAACGGGTTCGGACGGCGCCGTCGAGGCGGTGTCGGCCGATGTCGGACTCGCTTCCGGGGGAGATGCATCAACTACGTCACTAGCTGCGGTCGGTGCGGTCGGAACGGGTTCCGCTGCGGGAGCCGTCGGCGCTGTTGTGGGCGGGTCCTCGGACATCGATCCTCCAGAAGGTCCATCTCGTAGCCACACCACCTTGGATGCATGACCGGGTGCCCCCTACCCCGTCGTGAGCTGCGTACCCGTCCGTGTGTCGCGCCGCGATGGCGAGGCACAGCGCACCCAGTGGGGTGGGGAACAGGCGTCAGCCCCGTTCCGCGGGTGCGAAACGGGGCTGACGCCGTTAGCCGCCGTGGGAAAGGAGTGTCAGTGGTCGCGACGGGTGGTGGGTTGGCGCACGCCGAGCTTCGCCAGGCCGCGGCTGATGATGTAGGCGACGACGGCGAAGGCCGCGAAGCGCCAGCCGTCCTCGCGGGCCAGGCTGTCGGAGTCCAGGTAGGTGGCGAGTAGCACGGTGACCACGAAGGCGACCATCACATAGAACTCGCTGGTCTTGAATCCGTCCTTGGCCTCGGTGAAGCGGTCGCGCGAGATGTCGTCGCGGGGGATCTCGAGGTCGACGCCATTGGTATGTGACGCCGTGGGCACCGCAAAATCGGCGGTGGAAGACATAGAGACATCCGATCGGTAGAAAGTGTGAAAGCGTCTGAATGTTCCGGCGCAATTGGTGCGCCGCCCGCCCTCGTTGGTGTTTTGCCCAGCGTCGATCTTGGGGAACCGCCTGATTGATCACCTCAGAAGAGACCTTGATCACACGCCGCAAGGGGTCTGTGCTCAGCCCTGACTCGCATGGCGCCGATCGCCGCGATGTGGGGCGCTCAGAAGCGGTACCCGGTCCGGCTCGCGGCTGAGCAGCCACATCCACGAGGTGTGGCTCACGGCAGTCCTTTCACGGATCAGAGCGAAGGCTGGGTTCATAGCCATCTGCGCCTCGTCGACGGAAACGACGACACATGCAGATTGGGTTGCAGGGAGGTCTGCCTACTAAGGCTGCCTGGGCCGGCTCAGCGGACTGCAATCATCCTCGCGTTCGACGTGCGACGGCGCCCTCAGTGATGATGCCGAGCTCCTTGGGGGCGATGTCGACGGCGACGGGGATGCCAGGCTTGAGCTCGAGCAGCTCGCCGTCGAGTTGCATCGGGGTGGGCTTCAGCGCAGTGAACCCGTAGTGGGTAGTGCTGGGTTCTGGGCCGAGCCCGCGGGTAGCCGCCCGGAGAGCGGTGGCAACGATGCGCGCATTCGTATGCCGCGCGCCCGGCCCGTGGTCCATCCGGCCGCGACCGTGGGCATAGCGGGGCGGGGAGGAGCCACAACACTGTCGTCAATTTACTCTCAGGTCGCGCCGTTGATCAGGTGACCTCGCTGCGGCTGGGCCCGACTGGCTGCGGCGACGGAAACGCAGGTTCAGGCGCCGTCGTGCTCGCGGCTTGCCAGACTTGGCGAGGCCGCAGCTGACAATGCAGCCGAGGGTTTGCAGGCAGACGTAGAACCAGGCCTTGGTCGGCGCTGAAGAAGTCCGAGGTGTCCCGTTGTCTCCGAGCAGCATCGACGCGAGCAGCACAGCGAAGGTGAAGGATTTCAGCCCCTTTGCGAATCACGGCCTTCGCCCGGGTTGGCGAAGCCGGATGAGTGGGCCACGTGGGGATCCCTACGGACTGACCGCGGCATGGGCCAACGTGGGCGGGCGACCCGTGCGATCGCTGTCCGCTGGTGCCCTCTCCGACAATTACGAGGTCGTGGTGCAGGCCGGGTTGGGTGCGCCGGGGTACTTGGTTCCCTTGGCCCGACACCTCTCCCGATGGACCCGCGTGACGCTGCTCGACCTGCCTGGATGGCACCGAGGTCGGGCGTACGGCTGCCCCCCAACTCTCGCCGGCGTCACCGGCGCAGCAGCCGGCTGGTTAGAGGTCGACGACCGGCGGCGGGTGGTTCTCGCGGGGCACTCCACAGGGGCCCAGGCCGCTCTACACACAGCGCTACTCGCCTCGGACCGGGTCGCCGGTGTCATCCTGATGAGCCCAAGCTTCGACCCGTCCGCACGGTCGCCAAGACGAGCTCTGGCTGCCACGCTGCGGACGCTGCCCCGCGAGCCCACGGGTGCCGCAGAAGTGGCGGGACCGTCCTATCTGCGCAGCGGGGGAGTTCAGCTGCTGCGGTTCGTGCGATCAGCGATGGCCGACCACTGCGAGGACCACATCCAGCGCCTACCTATGGCAGCCCTCGTGCTCACCGCGACCCGCGATCCCTTCTGTTCACCCCAATGGGCGCAGCACCTGGCCGCGCTCGCGGGCGCCTCCTACCGCGTTGTCGAGGGTGCCCACATGGCCCAGTTCCGCGAACCGCGCGTCACCGCCGAACTGATCCACGACGCAATCCGCAGGTGGCAAGCAAGCGATACCCCTCAGCGGCCACGGTGATCGAGTCCTTCACTCCCCGGGCGGCATCGCGTCGGGTGCGCTGCGCTTCGCCCTTGTCACCCGCGACGCGGGTAGGCCACAAGGTCGCCGGCGCTTGGCTCGCCGCGGACGAACACGAACCCGAACGCGGATGGACCGTGTCAATCAGCTGCACGAAACCACTTGGACGGCGCGGCGGTGAGCAAGAGATGGCATCTCGTAGGGGGCCGTCCTCCGGTCACACCCTTGAGCAGCGACCTCCTGGCCTGGACGGGTCCGTCATAGAGGTCGATTCGCGGTTCGGGAGGCCGAAAGTCAGGCCCACGAATCCGGTGCGGCTGCCGCCAGCTGTATCTGGCAGTCGATGCCGGGCAGCCTCCTGGCGGCCCGGCATCGACAGGGTTCCGGTGACGTTTACTTGGTGTCGGCGTCCACGAGTCGCTCGATGAGCTCATCGACGGTGCCGCTCTTGGGCAGGTCGCGGCCGGCCAGCTCATCGGCCAGTTCGGACTTGTTCATGTCCTGATAGCGCTCGTGCGCGGCCTGCCGCTCCTTGCGTGCCTTTTGACGCTCGGCGTTGCGGGTCGCGCGCGCTTGCTCGCGCTCTTCCTCCTGCACCTGCTCAGCGTGCTCTCGCTCGGCGTCGGCGACCTTCTCCAGCTGATCCTTCGTGCTCTGCGAAACGGTCTGCACCTGCTCACGAACCGCGTCGCCGAGACCGTCGATGTGCTGACGGACCGCGCCGCCGAGGCTATCGAGGGCGGACGTGAGGTTGAGAACGTACTGACGGTTGACGCGGGTGAGCCGGTCGCTGAAGTCGAACCACTGCTCAACGAACGCGGTGGGGTCGATCGGCCACGCGGGCAGGACCGGCGTGCGGAGCTGGTCGGTGGACTTCTGAATGTTCTCTGCCCATGCATTCGTCACCTCGGCAGCTACCTCTTCGGCGCGTCGGACGGTGGCGGTGTATTCCTGGTTCAGGGTCACTGGCTAGTACCTCTCTGGCGTTTGGCGCGGACTGGCGTTCTGCGTTAATTATCAAGCAGCGTGCGTACTTTGTCAAGCATCGGTCACGCGGTGACAAAGGTCGCTGATCTCGTCTTCGGGTCTCGTGGATAGGGCTTCCCTAGCTCCTATGACGTCGGCGTGACTTTGGACGCGCGGCTGATGCGGATGGCCTTGCCGTGAGCAGCGTCGTCAACGCATGGCAGCCTTACCTCGCCTGAATCGGACCCGTCAGGAGCACGACGAGACAATGCTTGTTAGCAATCTGTTAGCGAGATGGGCCCTCTTGGCAGGTCATTGTGGCCCTGACCTGCGCTTTCGCTGTGTCCGAGGGGGGACTTGAACCCCCATGCCCTTTTGGGGCACTAGCACCTCAAGCTAGCGCGTCTGCCAATTCCGCCACCCGGACCGGGGACGACGGCTGTGCCGCGTAGGAACGCCGTCGTGCGTCCGAAACGATAGCAAACAGGAGCCGCCGTCCAGATCCCTCGTGCCCCGGGGAGGATGGGCCTCGACGTCTGTACGAATGCTGTCTGGGAGGGTCTGTGACGACGACCGACGACGAGGTTGTGCAGCTCTGCAGCGACCTGATTCGCATCGACACCTCCAACCCAGTCAAGCCCGAGCGACCTGCTGCGGAGTACGTCGCCGCGAAGCTGTCGGAGGTCGGCCTCGAGCCCACACTGCTCGAATCCGAGCACGGGCGAGCCAGTGTCGTCGCACGCATCGAGGGCGAGGACAGCTCACGCGGCGCGCTGCTGATCCACGGACATCTCGACGTCGTTCCCGCCGACCCAAACGATTGGCGGGTGCACCCGTTCTCGGGTGAGGTCGAGGACGGCTGCGTCTGGGGACGCGGCGCGGTGGACATGAAGGACATGGACGCGATGACGCTCGCGGTCGTCCGCAAGCGACTGCGCGAGGGCCGCCCGCCGCCGCGGGACGTCGTCCTCGCGTTTCTCGCCGACGAGGAGGCCGGAGGGACGCACGGCGCTCGCTGGCTCACCGACACCCACTCCGAGCTCTTCGAGGGGTGCACCGAGGGCATCGGGGAGGTCGGTGGCTTCAGCTATTCGGTGAACGAGGACCTTCGGCTGTACGTCGTCGAGGTCGCGGAGAAGGGGATGGCGTGGATGCGCCTCACAACTCGCGGCCGGGCCGGGCACGGGTCGATGATCAACGACGACAACGCGGTCGTCACGCTCACAGACGCGGTTGCTCGGCTGGGCCGCTATGAGTGGCCGATTCGGCTCACCCCGACCGTGCGGGCGTTCCTCACTGAGGTATCCGCAGCAACCGGGTTGAATCTTGACCTCGACGACGAGGCCGGACTGCGCGATGCCGTGACGAAGCTCGGCCCGATCGCGCGTGTCGTCGGCGCGACGCTACGCAACACCACATCGCCGACGATGCTCGACGCCGGCTACAAGGTGAACGTCATTCCGCAGACCGCGACAGCTCGCATCGACGGCCGCTTCCTGCCGGGATACGAAGAGGAGTTCTCCGACACCCTTGATGAGATCCTCGGGTCCGACGTCGAGCGGATCGTCGAGCACACCGATATCGCGCTCGAAACCAGCTTTGACGGGCCGCTGCTCGACGCGATGCGGACCGCGCTGCAAGCGGAGGATCCGGGCTCGCGCATCGTGCCGTACTGCCTGTCCGGTGGCACCGACGCGAAGTCGTTCAGCCGCCTCGGCATCCGCTGCTTTGGTTTCGCACCCTTGCGTCTGCCGCCGTCCCTCGACTTCACCGCGATGTTCCATGGCGTCGACGAGCGGGTGCCGGTCGACGCCCTGCGCTTTGGAGTCCGCGTCCTCGACCGCTTCCTGGACGCCTGCTGAGCTTGCTCAGGCAGTACGCACGACGCGGATGATGCGACGCCGTAACCGCACCGTGCGGCTGCCATCGGGGTAGAGCCGCATCCGGTCGAGCTCCCAGGATCCGTACTCGGCGTGGTCAGTCAGCAGCTGTCGAGCCGCGACCCGGGTAAAGCCGCGCGGAAGACGCAGCACCTGGTACTCGTACTCCGCCATCGCTCCATTGTGGGGGTCAGCGGTAACGTCCGTGCATGCCTGTCGATGCCAGCTCGGTTGATGGCGTAAGCCTCGACTCCCCGCCCAGCGCCGCAGATGTCCGTTCGGCGGCGGACGCGCTCAAGCAGGCCATCGACGCGCACCTGCAGGCGGTCGAGAACCGCAGCGGAGAGCAGGACGAGACCGTGCAAGACGCCTACGCCGCCCTGCACGCCGCTGCCGAGGTCTACGACGACTTGCTCTTCGAGGTGCACGACGAGGTCACGCCGTTCTCGTTTGTCTCGCCCCCGGTTGAGGGTCCCGAGGCTGGGGTTCTCGAGTCGGTCAGCGTCGTGGCGCGTCGCGACTACGACGTTGTGGATGTCGACCGGCTGCTATCGGCTGGCCGCGCGCTGTTCGACGCTGACCCGGAGCTCGTCGAGGTCGTTGACAGCGTGGATGACGCCGCGTCGTCGGTAGCCGTTCTGTTCGACAAGTACGAGCTCGAGGGCTTCGACGCCCGCGCGGAGGAGTCCGGCTTGCTGCCGGCCGGCGCGACAACGTGGGTGCTGCCCGGGCTGCCGCCGCGCGGCGACGAGGACTGGCTCGACGCGCCGTTCGTCGCGGTTGCCGACGCCGACGTCATCTATCGCATCGACGTCGACCCCGCCGACGCCGACTAGCTCGCGCCACTCTGCGCGACCGCAGCCGCAAGAAGGCCGCGTAGGCGGGTGCGGCGGACACGCGGCGATGCAGCAACGGCGACCGCAAGCGCGGACCCAGCGGCGTGGACAACGGACAGATGTCGCTCCGCGCGCGTGATGGCGGTGTAGACGAGCTCGCGTGACAGCGTGCCTGCCGCCTCGCCGGGCAGCACCAGCACGACGGCCGGCCACCGGGATCCCACCGCAGCGTGGATCGTCCGCGCGGCATCGTCCCTGCCCGCCACCCCCGGCAGCACCCGGTTGAGCGCTTCAACGCCAGCGCGCCCACCAACGCGCGGGGTGAGAACCTGGACGTCTGAGGCCGCGATCCCGAGGACGCGAGGGATTGAGTCGTTCACCAGCTGCACGGTGCGACGCAGGGCGTCTTCGGCGTCGCGCGCGGGCACAACGACTACCTCGCGATCCGGCGAGTCGATGGCAGGCAGCCGGCCTGCTCGGATCGCGGCGGCCAACCGAGCCACGTCGTTGTCGTCGTTGCGGACGTCAGTCATGGGTACGGCGCCCGACGAAACGAGATCCGCGAAGAAGCGTCCAGGTCCCGGCGCAGGTAAGCAGTCTGGGTCGCCCGCGATGACGCACCGATCGTCAGCGGCATGCGTCGACAGCGTGCGCGCGGCATCCTCGAGTGTCAGCGAATCCGCATCGACAAGCGTTGCCGTCGGCTCGGTGCCGAGGACGGCTGACAATCCAGCCGGCAGCAGGCGGGTGACTGTTGCCGCGACGTCGTCCTCGACTCGTGTCCAGTGGGCCAAGGCGAGGTCGGAGCCGTCGATCTCGACCACGTTGTAGCCGCGGACGGCGGCGAGGATCGCGGCGGACGGATCAGCGATGTCGTACCCGGTCAAGGCCGAGGACACCACCGTCGTACGGACGACGGTATGGCCGGCTTTCGCGGCTCGAGTGAGCAGCCAGCCAATGAGCGCTGCCCCCCGGCGAACGTCGTCAGCGCGCGACCGCGGGTCGACGTGGCGCGCCAGGGCGTCCGCCGCAGCGGGTACGACGCCGGGAACGGACAGGACGCGCCACGGGTCCTCGGTGAGCTGGTCCGCAGCGTCCGGGCCGAGCGTGTCGACGGCAGCGCCCGCGATCGGGGGAGGGGCACCGACCGGCTCGAGCAACGCCCGAACAGCATCGACAGCGTTCTCGGCATCTATCGCGGTCATGACACCGGCTGCGGCTCGAGCTCGTCCTCAACGCTATCTGCGGACACGTCGTCGAGCGCAGCCATGATCTCGACGGGCAGCGTGAGCGCCTCCGCCTGCAGCGATCCGAGCAGCTGACCTGCCGTTCGCGCACCGACGATCGGCGCAACGACACCGGGCTGGTCGCGCAGCCAGGCCAGTGCGATCTCCACCGGGGCAACACCGAGGCCGTCTGCCGCCGTGGCTACCGCATCGGTGATGCGCCGCGCGCGGTCGTCGAGGTGAGTGCGGACGAAGTCCTCGAAGTGCGGCGTCGCGAGCCGGGAGTCCGAGGGGATGCCGCTGCGGTACTTGCCCGTGAGTACACCGCGGCCCAGGGGAGACCAGGCGAGCAGCCCCATTCCGGCGGCCTGCGCAGCCGGCAGCACGTCCCGCTCTGCGTCTCGATGCACCAGCGAGTACTCGACTTGGGTAGAGACGAGCGGCACGCGTCCCGGCCAGGCGAGCTGCCATGCTGCCGCCCAACCCGTCTGCCACCCGGCGAAGTTCGATACACCCACATAGCGCGCCCGACCCGACGACACCGCGAAGTCCAGCGTTGCGAGGACCTCGTCGATGGGCGTGGCGCCTGACCACACGTGTACCTGCCACAGATCGACGTGGTCGGTGCCCAGCCGGTTGAGCGACGAGTCGAGCGTCGTCAGCAACGCCCGGCGCGATGTGTCGGGTGTGTCGTCGATGCCCGTGACTCCGGCTTTTGTCGCGACCACCACCTCGTCGCGTGAGATGACATCGGCGAGTAGCCCGCCGAGCACCCGCTCACTGGTGCCCTCGCCGTAGGCCGCGGCAGTGTCGACGAGATTGCCCCCGGCGTCGACGAACGCACGTAACTGGTCCTCCGCCTCGTGCTCGTCGGTGTCGCGTCCCCAAGTCATCGTGCCCAGCGCGAGGCGAGACACCTGCAGGCCGCTGCGCCCAAGGTGTCGTTTCTCCATGGCCGCGGAGGCTACCGAGTGCGCGGCGAGGAGGACGCGCGACCCGTCGGTGGCGGGCCGGAGTCGCGGCCCCGTCGATGTCGTGCCGGAGGCGCGGCCCCCGTCGATGTCGTGCCGGAGGCGCGCTACCCGTGGATAGAGTCGCCCGATGCGGCTGGCCCTGAACCTCGGGTACTGGAGCGCCGGCAACGATGCCGACAACCTGGCGCTCGCTCGAGAGGCCGATCGGCTCGGCTATGCCGTCGTGTGGGCGGCTGAGGCGTACGGCTCAGATGCGGCAACGGTGCTCGCCTGGGTTGCGGCCCAGACGGAGCGCATCGACGTCGGCAGCGCCATCTTCCAGATCCCGGGGCGAACGCCCGCCATGACCGCGATGACCGCGGCGACGCTGGACACCCTGTCAGGCGGCCGGTTTCGGCTCGGGCTGGGCGTGTCCGGGCCGCAAGTCTCCGAAGGCTGGCACGGCGTTCGCTTCGAGAAGCCGCTTGCCCGCACCCGCGAGTACGTCGAGATCGTGCAGCGGGCGCTTCGGCGCGAGCGGCTGACGTACGAGGGTCAGCACTGGACGCTTCCGCTCCCGGACGGGCCAGGCAAGGCGCTGCGCCTCACCGTCCACCCGGTGCGCGACAGCATCCCGATCTACCTCGCCGCTGTCGGGCCTCGCAACCTCGAGCTCACCGGCGAGATCGCCGATGGGTGGCTCGCGATCTTCTACGCGCCGGAGTTCGCCGACGAGCTGCTGGAGCCGATCCGCACTGGACGGGAGCGAGCGGGCCGCGGCGGAGATTTGACCGGGTTCGACGTCGTACCCACAGTGCCGACGGTCGTCGGCCCCGACGTGGAGGCGTGCGCCGAACCGCTGAGGCACTACGCGGCGCTGTACATCGGTGGCATGGGCAGCCGGGAGCAGAACTTCTACAACCGCCTCGCGGTGCGGATGGGGTACGGCGAGGCGGCGGCCCGGGTGCAGGACCTCTACTTGGCCAAGCAGCATCGCGACGCGGCCGCAGCGGTTCCGTTCGAATTCATTGATCGCACGTCACTCATCGGACCGCCCGAACGCATCGCTGAGCGGCTGCGCGCCTACGCCGAGTCAGGTGTGACGACGCTGTCCATCAGTCCCTACGCCCCCACCCTGGAACAGCGGCTGGCTGCGCTCCAGACCGTCGCAACGGCGCTGGAATCCGCAGGCGTGGGTGAGTAGGGCTTGATCGGCTGGTTCGAAGCGGTCGTCCTCGGCCTCGTCCAAGGCTTGACCGAGTTCCTCCCCATCTCCAGCAACGCGCACGTGCGCATCGTGTCGGCGTTGTTTGGCTGGGAGGACCCTGGCGCGGCCTTCACCGCTGTCATGCAGCTCGGCACCGAGACCGCGGTCTTGGTGTTCTTTCGGCGCGACATCGCGCACATCGTGACTCAATGGAGTCGCTCGCTCGTACGGCCTGAGGTGCGCGCGGATCCCGCCGCACGGTTGGGCTGGTTCGTCATCCTCGGCACCATTCCCATCGGTGTCCTCGGCCTGCTGCTCAAAGACCAGATCGAGACGGCATTCCGCGACCTGCGCGTCATCGCGTTGGCTCTTCTGCTGTTCTCATTCGTGCTGGGATACGCCGACGCCGTGGCCCGGAACCGGCTCCCGCTGGAGCGACTCACGGTCCGGCACGCCGTGGTGTTCGGCCTCGCTCAGTCGCTTGCTCTGGTACCTGGCGTATCCCGGTCCGGCGGCACGATCAGCGCCGGGCTGCTCCTCGGCTACACCCGAGAGGCGGCCACCCGGTACTCGTTCCTGCTCGCGATCCCCGCCGTGCTGGCGTCCGGCCTCTTCGAGCTGCGCGAGATCGGAGCTGGCGAGAGTGTGGACTGGGGTCCGACGCTGCTGGCAACGGTCATCGCGTTCATCGTTGGGTACGCGGTGATTCGCTGGCTCATCCGCTACGTCGCGACGCACACGTTCCGCCCCTTCGTCGTCGAACGGGTGATCGTGGCCGTCCTGGTCCTCGGGCTGCTTTTCGGCGGCGTGATCGAACCTTCGTGACCGTACGCTGACGCGCGTGACCACCGTCCTGCTCGTACGCCACGGCCGTACCGCGTCCAACACCGGCGGTGTGCTTGCGGGTTGGACACCTGGCGTCTCCCTCGACGAAACGGGACGTACCCAGTCCGAGGCGTTGGCCGCGCGACTGGCACCGGTTCCGCTGGCCGCGGTGGTGTCCAGCCCGCTGGAGCGATGTGTGGAAACGGCGCAGCTCCTGGCGGCCGGACGCGATGGTCGAGACGTGCAGCTCGACGATCGCCTCGGCGAGGCGCACTACGGCGATTGGACCGGCCAGGAGCTCAAGAAGCTCGCGAAGGACCCGCTCTGGAAGGTTGTCCAGGCACATCCGAGTGCGGCGACTTTCCCGGGTGAGGACGGCGAATCGCTGCGCGACACCCAGGCGCGCGCCATCGCCGCCGTCCGCGAATGGAACGCCAAGCTCGGGCCGGCTGCCACCTGGTTGGCCTGCTCGCATGGCGACGTGATCAAGGCCGTCGTTGCAGACGCGCTTGGCATCCACCTCGACCTGTTCCAACGCATCGTCATCGACCCCTGCTCACTCACCGTCGTGACGTACACCGACCTGCGTCCCTTCGTCGTCCGCGTGAACGACACCGGCGGTGATGTGCAGGCGCTGATGCCGCCCAAACGGCGTCGTTCCCGCCTTCGGGCCGCGGACTCGGACGCCGTCGTCGGGGGCGGCGCCGGAGCCGGTGCCGCAGGCTAGGGTCGAAAGATGCCGCGACAGGTCTTCCTGTTCGATCCGCCGGAGCGGTTCGTCGTCGGCACCGTGGGACAGCCGGGGGAGCGAGCGTTCTTCCTTCAGGCTCGATCCTCGGCTCGCGTGGTGAGCGTCGCGCTAGAAAAGCAGCAAGTCTCAGTGCTGGCCGATCGCCTCGGCGAGTTGCTCGACGAGGTGGTGCGCCGCAGCGGCGGATCGGCGCCGGTCCCTGCAGCATCGCCGTCCGACCTCTCCGATGCCGGTCCGCTGGACCAGCCGGTCCTCGAGGAATTCCGGGTCGGCACGCTCGCCCTGGCCTGGGATGCCGATGCCGAGATCGTGATCGTCGAGGCGCTCGCCGTCAGCGAATCGACCGATGATGACGACGACGAGTCGTCGAACACCGAGCTTGCGTTCAGCGACGACACGTCGGCGGACGGCCCCGATGTCCTTCGGGTGCGGCTCAGTGGAGCGCAGGCGCGGGCCTTCGTCGACCGAGCGCAGCGCGTCGTCGCCGCGGGCCGCCCGCCGTGCCCGTTCTGCGGGTTGCCGCTCGACGCCGGTGGGCACGTGTGCCCGCGCCAGAACGGTTACCGACGCTGAAGCGCACGGCATGAGCGAGCAACCGGCCGAGGAGCTGCCCGGCCAGAGCGAGATCGTCGTCGACGTGGATCGGGCGCTCCGTCTCCTGCGCGACGGGGAGCTCGAGGTCGTCGGTCGCCTCGTCGACGCGTCCAACGCGACTTTGTATTGCACGGTGGAGCTCGATGGTGTCCGCGCGCCGTGCGTCCACAAGCCGATCGCGGGCGAACGGCCGCTCTGGGACTTCCCTGAGGGCACGCTGTCCGATCGAGAAGTCGCCGCGTTTGCGGTCTCAGAGGCAACGGGATGGGCCATCGTCCCGCCCACGGTGATGCGCGACGGGCCGTTCGGCCGCGGCATGTGCCAGCTCTGGATCGACGTCGACGAGTCCGCCGACCTCGTTGCGCTCGCCCGCAGCGACCGCGACGAGATCCGCCGCATCGCCGTGCTCGATGCCGTCATCAACAATGCCGACCGCAAAGGCGGCCACTTGCTGCCGACCGTTGACGGCCATGTCTACGGGGTTGATCACGGCGTGTGCTTCTCGATCGACGAGAAGCTGCGCACCCTGCTCTGGCAGTGGCGCGGCCGCCCGCTCGCCGACGACGCCGTCGATGCGCTGCAGGGACTCGACAGCGACCTTCAGGGAACGCTCGGAACGCGGCTCTGCGAACTGCTGACGCCCGCCGAGGTCAATGCGACTCGACGCCGGGTGCAGCGCCTGCTCAGCACCGGGCGGCATCCGATGCCGAGCGACGACTGGCCGCCGATTCCGTGGCCCCCCTTCTGACTACCCGAGTTGTCCGAACCGCGTCTGTGTGGCAACGCGAGGCGATTCGGACACGTCGTCAGGAGTTCGCGCTACGAGACCGTCGCAGCGACGGCGTCGGCGACGACTGCCGACAGTGACCCGTCGCGCTCGAGGGCTCGGCGCTGCAAGGCTGCACCGGTGCCCCTGTCCTGCAGACGTGCCAGCTGGTCCCGGACGAAGTCGAGATCGCCATACGCCTCGAGCGCGTCGGCGACATGGTCGACGAGCGCATCGAGCAGCTTCTTCGCCGCTACCGGTCGACGCTCCAGCACGGAGACCAGGTCACCGTCGAGGCCCGATCTGGCGGCCCGCCAGTTCGCCATCCGCAGCAACTCGGTGCGTACCGGGCGCGGCGGCTCGTCTCGCTGCCAGGCCGCAACCGCGGTCTCGACCAAGCCCCGGCACAGCGCAGCTACCAGGGCAGCATCGTCGGCGGTACGGCAGGCGTCGGCGGAACGGATCTCCAGCGTCGGGTACTTCGCCGACAGCCGAGCCTCGAAGTAGACCATGCCGCTGTCGAGCAGGGCGCCGCTGGCAATGAGCGACTCCACGGTCTCGTCATAGCTGTCCGCGCTACCGAACACATCCGTCGGCCCCGACGACGGCCAGCGCCCCATGACGCGGGCGCGATAGCTGCCGTACGACGTGTCCTCTCCCTGCCAGAACGGGGAGTTGACGGACAGCGCCAGCAGCGGCGCGAGCCACGGGCGGATGCGGTCGAGCGCGGCCACCCCCTCCTCGCGAGTCGAGACAGCGACGTGAACGTGGCACCCACACGTCAGCTGCTCTCGGGCAGTCAGCCCGTACGCCTCGGTCATCGCCTGGTAGCGGGCGTTGGTGGTCGTCGTCGGGCGGACTGGCAGCGGACTCGTCGCGGACGACAAGAGGCGGACGCCTTCGTCTTCGGCAGCGGCCGCGAGGTGACGACGTAGGGCGAGCAGTTCGCCGAGCAGCTCGGTCATGCCCGTGCACGCTGCCGTGCCGGTTTCGACCTGCTCGCGCATCAGCTCGGCTTCGTGCCCGCCCTCTTCCGGCTTGGTCGGATCGGATCGATGCCCGTGGCGGAGCACAGCGGGCGCCGCCGGCCGGACATAGCCGGACACTGGATCCACGAGCAGGAACTCCTCTTCGACGCCCACGGTCCGCACGTCCACGCGATGAGTGTGACGACGCTCGGCAGTCGCGGCCATCGCATCTCGGCCGGCGGACAGGCCCCCCCTGCCGCATAGTCTCAGCGGCATGCGCTCGTGGACCGCGGCACCAGTTCCCAAGCTGCCCGGTCGGGGGTTGCCGCTGCGCGTATACGACACCGCAAGTCGACAGGTCCGCCCGGTGGCTCCGGGTCCGCTGGCGCGGATGTACGTGTGCGGCATCACGCCGTACGACGCGACGCATCTCGGCCATGCCGCTACGTACGTTGCCTTCGACCTGTTGCATCGGGTCTGGCTCGACGCCGGCCACGACATCTTCTATGTGCAGAACGTCACCGACATTGACGACCCGCTGCTCGAGCGGGCGGCGGCATCCGGCGAGGACTGGGCGGGGCTCGCGGACCGCGAGACGGAGCTGTTCAGGGAGGACATGGAGGCGTTGCGTGTCCTCCCGCCGCAGGCGTACGTCGGTGCGGTCGAGTCGATACCGCAGATCGCGGAGCGGGTCCGGGAGTTGCGCGAGCGCGGCGCAGCGTACGACGTCGAGGGCGACATCTACTTCTCGGTGAGCAGCGACCCGCGATTCGGTGCGGTGAGCAACTTCGACGGACCGACGATGCTCGCGCTGTTCGCGGAGCGCGGCGGCGATCCTGACCGCCCCGGCAAGAAGGACCCGCTCGACCCGCTGCTGTGGTCAGCCGAACGTCCGGGCGAGCCCGCCTGGGATTCCCCCGTCGGACGGGGGAGACCCGGCTGGCACGTGGAGTGCACCGCCATTGCCTTGGACCAGCTCGGCATGAGGTTCGACGTCCAGGGCGGCGGCACCGACCTGATCTTCCCGCACCACGAGATGAGCGCCTCCCACGGCAACGTGCTGACCGGCGAGTGGCCGTTTGCGCGGGTGTACGTCCACGCGGGCATGGTCGGGCTCGACGGCGCCAAGATGTCGAAGTCTCGCGGGAACCTCGTCCTCGTGTCGCGGCTGCGTGCGGAGGGCGTCGACCCGATGGCGCTGCGCCTGGCGCTGCTCGCCCACCACTACCGGTCTGATTGGTCATGGACGCCGGCTGATCTCGCGGCCGCAGAGACGCGCCTAAGGCGGTGGCGTCAAGCGATCTCGATGACCAGCACTGGTCCCTCCGCGGACAACGACATCGCCGAGGTGCGACGCCACGTGGCCGACGACCTCAACGCGCCGGCCGCGCTGACTGTTGTGGACCGCTGGTGTGAGCGCGCCCGGTCGCGCGGCGGATCGGTCGAGGGCTCTCCGGCGCTCGTCGCGGCTACGGTCGACGCGCTGCTTGGCGTCGCGCTGTGAGATCACACGGATCGGGTGATTCGCCGGGGTGACTGCCTGCGTACGTTGCTGAACGCATGCGGTGCGAATGTGCCGTACCAGGTACGCGTTCGGGAGGATCGGATGCATCACTTTCAGCCGGGTTGCAGGATGATTCGCCGTCTCGGTCGCGGCGTCGCCGCCGTCGGGCTCGGCCTTGGCCTTCTCGGACTCCTGGGTGCCTGCGCGAGCGATGACCCTTCACCGACTGCAGCCACCACCACGTCGGCCGCCGCGACGACCGCGTCGTCCAGCGCGAGCGCGTCTGCTTCCGCCACCGGAACCGAGCTGTGCGCCGCCCGCGATGACCTCAAGCAGTCGATCGACGACCTCAAGAACTACGACATCGTCGCGAACGGCACCTCTGGCCTGCAGAGCGCCCTCACCCAGGTGCAGACGAGCCTCAACGCTGTCAAGAGCAGTGCCGGTGCGGACATCCGGCCCCAGGTCACCTCACTGCAAGACGCGCTCAACGACCTCACCACGGCTGTCTCCGACGGCAGTGTCACCAGTGCCGTGACGGCGGTCCCCGGGGTGGTGTCGAACGGCCAAGCTCTGCTCACGAGCTTGCAGGATCTGAAATGCAGCTGACGCCGGGAGCGGCGTGACGAAGGGGCTCGCGATGCGTCAGGGTGTCGGGGGAGTGCCCGTTGTCCCGCCGCCCTGCTCGTGACTGCGGCGCCGTAGATACCGCTCGAACTCGCGCGCAATCGCGTCGCCGCTGGCTTCAGGTAGCTCGGCGGTGTCCTTGGCGTCCTCCAAGGCGCGGACGTAATCGCGTACTTCGGCGTCGTCGGCAGCCAGCTCGTCGACGCCGCGCTCCCAGGCGCGTGCCTCCTCCGGCAGGTCGCCGAGCGGAACCGGGATGTCGAGGAGATCCTCGAGTCGGCGCAGAAGCGCCAGCGTCGCCTTGGGGCATGGCGGCTGCGCGACGTAGTGCGGCACCGCAGCCCAGAATGACACTGACGGCATGCCCGCGAGCGTGGCCGCCTCTTGAAATACGCCGACGATGCCCGTGGGTCCCTCGTAGCGGGACTGCTCGAGCCCGAGGGACCGCGCCATGCCCTCGTCCGAAGTGGTGCCCGTCACCGGTACGGGCCGCGTGTGCGGGGAATCCGCCAGCAGCGCGCCCAGTGTGACGATTGTTTCGACACCGAGCTCGTGGGCGTACGCGAGGAGGTCGGCGCAGAAGCCTCGCCAGCGCATGTTCGGCTCGATCCCGTGCACTAGGACGAGATCGCGTGCCTTGCCCGGAGTGCGCACCACCGACAAGCGCGTGGTCGGCCACTCGATCCTGCGCGTCACGCCATCCGGCAGCGTCACCATCGGCCGGGTGACTTGATAGTCGTAGTAGTCGTCGGGGTCGACCTCGGCGACTTGGGTCGCGGCAAACACCAATTCCAGGTGCTCGATCGCCGCCGATGCGGCGTCGCCAGCGTCGTTCCAGCCTTCGAACGCGGCCACCATCACCGGGTCGGTGAGCTCGGGAAGCCCCTCGAGCTCGATCACCCAGTGCCCCCCGTGTCCCGATCGATGCGATCCATCTCGTGACAGCCTAGAACCAGCAGGCTACGAACGTCGGAGAAGAGCGCCGGCGCCTCGGTACAGTGGACGATCCCCCCGAGCGACCCCAGGGACCTACCGTGTCAGCCCCTCAGCAGACCCAGCCCAATACCTCCGCCACCCTGCGCGCTGCCCTGAGCTGCCGCGTGGTCGTCGCCGACGGGGCCATGGGCACCATGCTGCAGGCCAGCGACCTCACCCTCGACGACTTCCAGGGGTACGAAGGTTGCAACGAGATCCTCAACGTCACCCGGCCGGACGTTGTCCGGGCCGTTCACGACGCCTACCTCGAGGTCGGGGTCGACGCGGTCGAGACCAACACCTTCGGGGCCAACCTCGCCAACCTCGGCGAGTACGACATCCCTGACCGTATCCGCGAGCTCGCCGAGGCGGGTGCCCGCATCGCGCGGGAGGCCGTCGACGCCTGGTCCACGCCAGATCGACCGCGCTGGGCGATCGGCTCGGTCGGTCCTGGCACCAAGCTACCGACACTCGGCCACGCCACATTTGCCACGCTCCGCGACGCCTATGAGCAACAGGTCGCCGGCATGGTCGACGGCGGCGTCCATGCCGTGCTGGTCGAGACCGCGCAGGACCTGCTGCAGGCCAAGGCCGCGATCATCGGCGCCAAGCGGGCCATCGACGCGGCTGGCGCGGATGTGCCGGTATGGGTCCAAGTCACGGTCGAGACGACCGGAACCATGCTGCTCGGATCCGAGATCGGCGCCGCGCTCACCGCGCTCGAGCCGCTCGGCGTGGAGATGATCGGCCTCAACTGCGCCACCGGGCCGGCCGAGATGAGCGAGCACCTGCGCTACCTCGCCCGACACTCGCGGCTGCTGCTGTCGTGTATGCCCAACGCCGGCCTGCCTGAGCTCGGTCCGCAGGGCGCGACGTATCCACTGACCCCGCGCGAGCTCGCCGACGCCCAGGACACGTTCACCCGCGCGTACGGGCTGTCGCTGGTCGGCGGGTGCTGCGGGACGACGCCTGAGCACTTGCGCCAGGTCGTCGATCGGGTCCGCGGCCGCGACCTCACGGAGCGCGACCCGCAGCCCGAGCCGGGGGCTGCCTCGCTGTATCAGAGCGTGCCGTTCCGGCAGGACGTGTCGTACCTGTCCATCGGTGAGCGGACCAACGCCAACGGCTCCAAGGCGTTCCGCGAGGCCATGCTCGAGGGTCGCCTCGACGACTGCGTCGACATCGCCCGCGACCAGACCCGCGACGGCGCCCACCTGCTCGACCTGTGCATCGACTACGTGGGGCGCGATGGCGCCGACGACATGCGTCAGCTTGCCGCCCGGCTGGCCACTGCGTCGACATTGCCGCTCGTCCTCGACAGCACCGAGCCAAACGTCCTCGCCGCTGGACTGGAACTGCTCGGCGGGCGGCCGGTCATCAACTCCGTCAACTACGAGGACGGGGACGGGCCGGAGTCGCGGATCGCCCGCATCATGCCGATGGTCCGCGAGCACGGCGCGGCTGTCATCGCGCTGACGATTGACGAGGAGGGTCAGGCCCGCACCGCTGAGTGGAAGGTCCGGGTTGCCAGCCGCCTTATCGACGACCTCACCGACACCTGGGGCATGCGCGTCGAGGACATCCTCATCGACTGCCTGACGTTCCCCATCGCCACGGGTCAGGAGGAGACGCGACGCGACGCGTTGGAGACGATCGAGGCGATCCGCGAGGTGAAGCGTCGTTACCCCACGGTGCAGACGACGCTTGGCTTGTCCAACGTGTCCTTCGGCCTCAACCCAGCGGCGCGGCAGGTCCTCAATTCCGTGTTCCTCCACGAATGCGTCGAGGCCGGCCTGGACTCGGCCATCGTGCATCCGAGCAGGATCCTGCCGCTCTCCCGAATCCCCGAGGAGCAGGCACAGGTCGCGCTCGACATGGTCTACGACCGGCGGCGCGAGGGCTACGACCCGCTGCAGCGCTACCTCGAGCTCTTCGAGGGTGTGACCGGGTCGGAGGCGGCTGCCTCCCGCGAGGCGGAGTTGCTTGCCCTGCCGCTGTTCGAGCGGCTCGAGCGGCGCATCGTCGATGGTGCTCGCAATGGGTTGGATGCCGATCTCGAGGAGGCACTCGGCAGCGGCGTCAGTGCTCTCGACATCGTCAACGACACGCTGCTGGCCGGGATGAAGACGGTCGGCGAATTGTTCGGGTCCGGCGAGATGCAGCTCCCGTTCGTGCTGCAATCCGCCGAGGTCATGAAGGCAGCGGTGGCCTTCCTCGAGCCGTACATCGAGGAGGAAAGCGACAGCACCTCATCGGGCAAGGGCACCATCGTGCTCGCTACCGTGCGCGGCGATGTTCACGACATTGGCAAGAACCTCGTCGACATCATCCTGAGCAACAACGGCTACACCGTCGTCAACCTCGGCATCAAGCAGCCGGTGTCGGCGATCCTCGACGCCGCGCAAGAGCATGAGGCCGATGTCATCGGCATGTCCGGACTGCTGGTCAAGTCGACGGTCATCATGCGCGAGAACCTCGAGGAGATGAACGCGCGCGGCGTGTCCGCGAAGTGGCCGGTGCTGCTCGGTGGCGCGGCGCTCACCCGTGCGTACGTCGAGCAAGACCTCGCGTCGCTGTACGAGGGAGAAGTGCGATACGCGCGGGATGCGTTCGAAGGCCTGCGACTCATGGATGCGCTGGTCGCGGTGAAGCGCGGAGTCCCGGGCGCAACGCTGCCGGCGCTACGCGAACGTCGGGTCCGCGCTCGCCCATCTGCTCGCCCCGTCCACGGCGCGGAGGAGCAGCTGCCCACTCGCTCGGATGTGGCCGTCGACAACCCCATTCCCGTACCGCCGTTCTGGGGCGACCGCGTCGTGAAGGGCATCCAGCTGGCCGACTACTCGGCGCTGCTCGACGAGCGGGCGACGTTCATGGGGCAGTGGGGGCTGCGCGGCAGTCGCGGCGACGGTCCGTCGTACGACGAGCTGGTCGAGACCGAGGGGAGGCCGCGGCTACGGGCGTGGTTGGAGCGGCTACAGACCGACGGCCTGCTCGAGGCGGCCGTCGTCTACGGCTACTTCCCGTGCGTCAGCAAGGGCGACGACCTGATCGTGCTGCGCGAGGATGGCAGCGAGCGGCTGCGTTTCACCTTCCCGCGGCAGCGTCGCGACCGGCACCTGTGCCTGTCCGACTTCTTCCGGCCCGAGGAGTCCGGGGAGATCGACGTCGTCGCCTTCCACCTGGTGACGATGGGCTCACGGGTGTCGCAGGCTTCGGCGGAGCTATTCGAGCGCAATGCCTACCGCGACTACCTCGAGCTGCACGGCCTGTCGGTTCAGCTCACCGAGGCGCTGGCGGAGTACTGGCACGCACGAGTCCGGGAAGAGTTGGGCGTCGGCCGCGAGGACGCCGACGATCTGGACGCGATCTTCCGGCAGGGCTACCGGGGATCGCGCTACTCCTTCGGCTATCCCGCCTGCCCCAATCTCGAGGACCGTGCCAAGATCGTCGAACTGCTCCGCCCGGACCGGATCGGTGTCGAACTCTCGGAGGAATTCCAGCTGCACCCCGAGCAGTCGACCGACGCGCTGATCGTGCACCACCCCGAGGCGAAGTACTTCAACGCCACGTGAGTCGATCTCTGCAGGCCGTCCTGGTCGACATGGACGGCACCCTGGTCGACACCGAGCGGTTGTGGTTCGTCGCCGAGGGAGACGTGGTGTCCCAGCTCGGTGGCGTCTGGCGACCCGAGCATCAGGCGGCGCTCGTCGGCGGCAACCTGCGCCGTACCACGCGGTACATGCTCGACGTGACCGGCGTCGACATCGCCGAGGAGGACGTCGCGGCGCAGCTGCTCGACCGGATGGCGGAATTGCTGAGCCGCGACGTCACACCGTTGCCGGGGGCGGCGGAGCTGCTGCGCGATCTGCACCGTGCGGCGGTGCCATGCGCCCTGGTGACCGCCACTCATCGGCGGCTCGTGGAGCCGGTTCTCGACGCGGTGGGGCGGGAGTACTTCGCTGTGTCCGTTGCCGGAGATGAGGTACGGCACAGCAAGCCGGCGCCGGATCCGTACCTCACGGCGGCGGCGCTGCTCGGCGTCGACCCGGCGCAGTGCGTCGCCCTGGAGGACTCGCCGACCGGAGTGGCGTCGGCGGAGGCGGCTGGCTGCATGACCGTAGCCATCCCGAGCCTGCTTGCGATCGCTCCCGGACCCGACCGGGTCGTCGTGTCGAGCCTGCGCGAGGTCACGCTGCCGTGGCTCGAGCAGCTGGCCGCCGTCTGGGACTCCCGCGCCGCGTCCTGAGTGCCGCGAAGACCTTACTTTCCCGAATCGTTACAGCTCCGCGCCCGTTCTGCACCGCCGTGATGCATCGAGATCGCTTAGGGTCCCGGCACACGCCGGTTTCACGAGGGCCGGTGCCATCCGGGGTAAGTCGTACAGAGGTGGGACATGCTGGACAGCACAAGCTCCCGGGCGAAGCGCCTGCTCGCGCTCGCGCTCGGCGGGACGCTCGCCGTTTCTCTGGCCGCGTGCGGCGGCGGCGATTCGGACGAAGGCGGCGGCGAAGAGGCCGGCGGTGGCGGGACCCTCATCTTCGGTGCGTCCGCCGACCCAGTCATCCTCGACGGCGCCTACGTGAGCGACGGCGAGTCGATCCGCCCCATCCGACAGATCTTCGAAACCCTGGTGACGACCGCCGAGGGCGGCACCGACGTGGAGCCGCTGCTCGCCGAGTCGTGGGAGACCAGTGAGGATGGCCTCACCTGGACCTTCACCCTGCGCGAGGGCGTGACGTTCCACGATGGCACCGACTTCAATGCCGAGGCCGTCTGCACCAACTTCGACCGCTGGTACAACTTCACCGGCATCCAGCAGGCCGACTCGGTCGCCTACTACTGGCGCACCGTCTTCGGTGGGTTCGCGCAGAACGACGACCCTGAGACGCCGCAGAGCCTGTACGCCTCGTGCGCCGCCGAGGATGAGACCACGGCCGCGATCACGCTGACCCGGCCGAACGCGACCTTCCTGTCCGGCCTGACCCTGCCGGCGTTCTCCATCGCGAGCCCGCAGGCGCTGGAGGAGTACGGCGCGGATGAGGTTGGCGGCACCGCCGAGGCGCCGACGTTCACCGGCACCTTCGGCTCCGAACACCCGACGGGAACCGGGCCATTCCGGTTCGAGTCCTGGGAGCGCGAGAACCAACTCACCCTCGTCCGCTACGACGACTACTGGGGCGAGCCGGCTCTCCTCGAGGAGCTGATCTTCCAGCCGATTGCCGAGGGCCCGGACCGTCGTCAGGCGCTAGAAGCCGGCGACATCGACGGCTACGATCTCGTCGCGCCCGCCGACGTCGCCGCGCTGGAGACCGCTGGCTTCCAGATTCTCGAGCGCCCGGCGTTCAACGTGGCCTACATCGGCTTCAACAACGCCGCCGAGCCGACCAACAACCCGCAGATCCGGCAGGCGATCGCGCACGCCATCAACCGCGAGCGCATCATCACGACGAACTACCCGGAGGGCGCCGAGGTCGCAACGCAGTTCCAGCCGCCGGCGCTCTTCGGATACAACGAGGACGTCACGACCTACGACTACGACCCGGATCGGGCGAAGCAGCTCATCGCGGAGTCGGGCGTGACCAACCTCGCGCTCGAGTTCTTCTACCCGACCGACGTTAGTCGTCCCTACATGCCCGACCCGGTCGCGAACTTCGAGCTGATGAAGTCCGATCTCGAGGCCGTCGGCTTTACCGTCACGCCGCGCGCGGCGCAGTGGAACCCCGACTACCTCAACGCGGTTGACACCGGCACGGCTGGCCAGCTGCACATCATCGGGTGGACGGGCGACTACGGCGATCCGGACAACTTCGTCGGGACGTTCTTCGGTCGGCCGAAGCCGCAGTTCAACTTCACCGACGCCGCCATCCAGGGCGAGATCGCCGCCGCGCTGACGCTCACCGACGAGGCCGAGCGCGAGGCGGCGTACCAGAAGATCAACGCCGACATCATGACCGCCCTGCCGGCGCTGCCCTACGCGCACACCAAGCCCAACATCGCCTTCCGCGAGGGGATAGAGGGCTACGTGCCGAGTCCGGTCAACAACGAGGACTTCTCGAAGGTCTCGATCTCCGAAGGGTGATCGGTGGCACGCTTCGTCGTTCGACGACTGCTGCTGCTGATTCCGATCCTCCTGGGGCTCTCGCTCCTGCTGTTCCTGTGGGTGCGAGCGCTCCCAGGAGGACCGGCTGACGCACTGCTTGGCGAGCGGTCGACGCCGGGCGCGCGCGAGCGCATCGAGCGGCTGTACGGGCTAGATCGCCCGCTGTGGGAGCAGTACCTCACCTACCTGCGGCGGGCGGTCACGCTCGACCTCGGGACGTCGGTGCGCAGCCAGCGACCGGTGCTGACGGAGTTCGGGGAGCGGTTTCCGGCGACGATCGAGCTGGCGCTTTCGGCGCTGCTGATCGCGACCGTCATCGGGATCCCGCTTGGATACTTTGCGGCGCGCCGGTTCGGGACCTGGCTCGACAACGTCTCGGTTACCGCGTCGATCATCGGCGTCACGATCCCGGTGTTCTTCCTCGGCTATCTGCTGCGGTACGTCTTCGCAGTCAGACTTCAGTGGTTGCCTGCGACGGGGAGGCAGGACCCTCGAATAGATGCCGAGCATCCAACAGGCTTCTACGTCCTTGACGGCCTCATCACGAGAAACATGGTCGCGTTCTGGGATGCGGTGGAGCACTTGATCCTGCCGGCGATCGCGCTCGCCTCGATTCCGCTGGCGATCATCGTCCGTATCACCCGCGCCTCGGTCCTCGATGTGCTCAACGAGGACTACGTCCGCACCGCGGAGGCCAAGGGCCTGTTACGCCGCACGATCAGCCGTCGCCATGTGCTGCGCAACGCCATGCTCCCCGTCGCCACGACCATCGGGTTGCAGGCCGGCCTGTTGCTATCCGGAGCCATTCTCACCGAGACAGTGTTCGCGATCCCCGGCATCGGCACCTACCTGGCCAACGCGATCGAGACCCGCGACTACTCCGCAATTCAGGGCAGCATTCTGATCATTGCCGTGATCTACGTGTTCGTGAACCTGGCTGTTGACGTTTCGTATGGGCTGATCGACCCGAGGGTGCGGGTGACCTGAGATGACGCTCGAAGTCACCGAGGTCCTCGGCGAGACCACCCACGTCGACGAGGAAGCCGGCGGCAGCATCGCTCGCGAGGCGTGGCGACGGCTGCGACGCAACCCGGCGGCCATCATCGGCGCGGCTCTCATCGCGCTGTTCGTCCTCGTGGCGATCTTCGCGCCGTGGCTCGCGCCCTACGACCCGCGGGAGTTCGTCGAGGAGGTACGCCCCGGCGTCGTACCCGGTCCCTCCCCGGAGCATGTGCTGGGCGTCGACAAGCTGGGTCGTGACGAGCTGTCGCGGCTCATCTTCGGCGCGCGACAGTCGCTGCTGATCGGTGTCGGATCGACCGTCATCGGCTTCGTCGCAGGCTGCCTGGTCGGACTCCTTGCCGGAGCATTTGGCGGCTGGACTGACGGCGTGACGATGCGCTTCGTCGACATCATGCTCGCTATCCCCGGCCTTGTCTTCGCGATCGGCATCGCCGCCCTGCTCGGAAAGAACCGGCTGTCCCTCGTGATCGCGATTGCCGTGCCCGCCATCCCCATCTTTGCCCGATTACTTCGCGGGCAGATGCTGTCGCAGCGGGGCAGCGACTATGTGCTCGCATCGACGTCGCTCGGCATCCGACGTCGGCGCATCGTGCTGGGCCATGTCCTGCCGAACTCCATGAGCGCGGTCCTCGTTGCTGGGACGCTGCTGCTCGCGACTGCCATCATCGACGCGGCGGCCCTGTCGTATCTGGGCCTTGGCACCGACGATCCCGGCGTACCGGAGTGGGGGCGCATGCTTGCCGACAGCCAAGACACCTTGGGCGTCGCGCCGTTGCTCGCGTTCTTGCCGTGCATCGCGATCGTCATCAGCGCGCTCGGCTTCACCCTCCTCGGCGAATCGCTGCGCGAGGCGCTCGACCCGCGTTTCCGGCGGTAGCGATGGCGCTCTTGGACGTTCGTGACCTGCGCGTCACGTTCACGCGGCGCGGGCGGCGCGACGTCGCTGCGGTCGACGGCGTCAGCTTCAGCGTGGACGGCGGGGAGACGGTCGGCCTGGTGGGGGAGTCTGGGTCGGGGAAGAGCGTCACCTCGCTCGCGATCATGGGACTGCTGCCCAAGCGTGGGGTACGGGTGCAGGGCGAGGCAACGTTCGACGGTCGCCAGCTGCTGGAGATGGACGACGACCAGCTGCGTTCGATCCGCGGCCGCGACATTGCGATGGTCTTTCAGGATCCGATGTCGTCGCTGAATCCCGTCGTACCCATCGGGCGTCAGGTGACGGAGGTGCTCCAACGTCACCGTGACCTGTCGGGCGCGGCGGCGCGGGACGAGGCGGCCCGGCTGCTCAACAGCGTCGGGATCCCCGATCCAGACCGCCGACTGCGCGAGTACCCGCACCAGCTGTCCGGCGGCATGCGCCAGCGGGCGTTGATCGCGATGGCGCTCGCCTGCAAGCCGCGGCTGCTCATCGCCGACGAGCCGACCACTGCGCTCGACGTGACCATCCAGGCGCAGATCCTCGAACTACTCAAAGAGCTCGTCGCCGACTCCGGCACCGCGCTGGTGATGATCACCCACGATCTGGGCGTGATCGCTGGTCTCTGCGACCGGGTCAATGTCATGTACTCGGGGCGGGTTGTCGAATCCGCGTCGCGGCATGAGCTGTTCGCGCACCCGCGGCACCCATACACCGGCGGCCTGCTCGCGTCGATTCCTCGCCTCGATGCACCACGCGGACAGAAGCTGACTCCCATCCCCGGGTCGCCCAATGACACGCTGCCGTGGCCGCGCGGCTGCGCGTTCGCCCCGCGCTGCGGCAACCGGATCGACATATGCACGCAGGAGACACCCGATCTCGAGCCCGACGGGCTCGACCACCTGCTGCGTTGCTTCAACCCGCTCGAGCAGGTCACGCCGGCATCGGCACCCCAGGCAACCGCATGAGCGAGGCACCGGCGCTGCTCGAGGTACGCGGCCTCGAGGTGCACTTTCCCATCCGCAGTGGCGTGCTGTTCGACCGTCAGGTCGGTACCGTTCGCGCGGTCGACGGTGTCGACCTCACGGTGCCGCGCGGCTCGACGTACGGCCTGGTGGGGGAGTCGGGGTGCGGGAAGTCCACCCTCGGGCGTGGGCTGCTTCGGCTGGTCGAGCCGACGGCGGGAACTGTCTCGTTCGACGGGGTGGCGGTCCTCGATCTCGCGGGCGAGGAGCTGCGCCAACTGCGTCGGCGGATGCAGATGATCTTCCAGGATCCGATGGCCAGCCTTGATCCTCGGCAGAGCGTCGAGTCAATACTCACCGAGCCGCTGGGCGCTCACGGCACCACGTCGAAGAAGGAGCAGCGCGCCCGCGTCGCCGAGCTGCTCCACATCGTCGGGTTGCCCGCCAACGCGTCTGGCAGGTACCCCCACGAGTTCTCCGGCGGGCAGAGACAACGCATCGGCATCGCCCGCGCCATCGCCCTCAATCCGGAGCTCATCGTCGCCGACGAGCCAGTGTCGGCGCTCGACGTGTCCATCCAGGCGCAGGTCGTCAATCTGCTCGAAGAGCTGCAGGACGAGCTCGGGCTCACCTACATCGTCATCGCGCACGATCTCGCGGTGGTTCGCCACATCAGCGACACGATCGGCGTGATGTACCTCGGTGCGATCGTGGAGGAGACGTCGTCGGAAGAGCTCTACGCCAAGCCGCTGCACCCGTACACGATCGCCCTGATGTCGGCCGTCCCAATCCCCGATCCCGAGGTCGAAGAGCGACGCCAGCGGATCCTGCTGCATGGCGACCTTCCGTCACCGGCGGCTCCGCCGGACGGGTGCCGGTTCCACACTCGCTGCCCCTACCGCCAGCCCACGCGCTGCGCCGACGAGCGCCCAGAGCTGCGGGAGGCTCAGGCTGGTCACCAGGTTGCCTGTCACTACGCCGAGGACATCCTCGCCGGCGCGATCCAGCCGGCAGCGTCGGCATTCTCCGCGACCGCCGCCGAGGGCGCTGTCATCGATCCGGAGAGCCAGCCCCCGCTCGAGGTCGATGCCGCGTTCCTCACGCCGGAGAGCCTGCGCAAGACGAAGGGGCCTGGACGATAGACGTCACTCCGTGGTGACGGCGCGAAGCACATCGAGCCGGGCTGCGCGGCGCGCCGGCCACACTGCAGCGAGGACGCCGACGAGCCCCGAAACGACCAGGAAGACGAGCAGCAAGCCGATCGGGATGGACAGCACGTCGACGCCCTCGTCAGCGATGGCGCGCTGCAGCGCCACGCCGAGCAGGACGCCGAGCCCCAGCCCGAGCAGGGCACCGAAGACGGCGATGACGACCGATTCGAGCCGGACCATCCGACGCAGCTGTCGCCGGCCCATCCCGACCGCGCGCAGCAGTCCGATCTCCCTCGTCCGCTCGATGACAGACAGCGCCAGCGTGTTCACGATGCCGAGCACCGCGATGATGATGGCGAGTGCCAGCAGCGCATAGATCAGGTACAGCAGCTGGTTGACCTGGCCGCGTTGCTCCTCCTTGAACGCCGTCTGGTCCTTGAGTACCACATTCGGGTAGTCCACGAGCCGTTCTTCGAGGCGAGTGCCGAGGGCGAGGGTGTCCGTGCCTTCGGCGGCATCGACGTATACGTAGTTGTCCCGCGGGTCGCCACCGAGTTCTGTCAGCGTCTCGGTGGAAATGAGGTAGCCACCGACGATCTGGTTGGGCTCGAAGACCCCGCCGACGCGCAGCGTCTGCTCGCCCTGGCCCTGGAAGGTGACGTCCAGCTCGTCCCCGACGCCGACACCGAGGTCGTCGCTCGTCCCGGTGTCGAGGAGGATCCCTCGACCCTCCAGGCCGGTGACGTCGCCGCCGGTGAATGTGAGGCTGACCGTGTCTTCCAAGCCGGCCGCATCTGCGGCACCGAGAAACACGGTGCTGCCGTCGATGGCGGCACCAGTAGCACGGAATCGGGTCACGGTCTTGACGCCCTCGACGTCCTCGAGCGAGTTCGCGATTTCCGGGCTGAACGGCGTGCCGATGGCGTCGGACACGATGTAGTCGGCTCCGAGCGAGCGGTCGACAACACCGGCGATTGAAGCGTTCGTCGACGATGCCAGGACGCCGATTCCGGCGACCAAGGTGAGCCCAACCATCAGCGCTGAAGCGGTCGCCGCGGTGCGGCGCGGGTTGCGGATCGCATTGTCACGCCCGAGCCGCCCCACGGTTCCGAACAGTCGGGGATACACCGCACCCAGGGCGCGGATCACCGGTCGACTGAGCGCCGGCGTGAGCATGACGAGACCGACGATGAGCAGCAGCGCGCCGATGCCAACGAGCTGACTTCGCGCGCCGACACCATCCGGGGCGAAGCTCGCGGCGAGCGCGGCACCACCCGCGATAGCGACGACGGCGCCGAGGATTCCTCGCAGGCGCAGGCTGCGCGGCTGCATGGTCACATCGGTCCGCATGGCGGCGACCGGTGGCACTCGCGCGGCACGCCGGGCGGGCAGATACGCCGCCAGCATCGTCACGAGGATGCCGAGGACGTACGCGACCGCGATGGTGCGTGGCAGCAACACCAGTCCGGCCTCGCCGAGCTCCAGGCCCAGCGTCGAGAAGATGAGGCGCAGCAGGTAGGCGATGCCGATCCCGACGACGACGCCCAGTGTCGAGCCGATGAGGCCGACCACGAACGCCTCGATCATCACCGAGCGGGTGACTTGGCGACGGCTCGCACCAACCGCACGCAGCAGCGCGAGCTCACGCAGGCGTTGCGCGACAAGCATCGAGAAGGTGTTGAGGATGATGAACGAGCCGACGAACAGCGCGATGCCGGCGAACACCAGCAGGAAGATGTTGATGAAGTTGAGGACCGTGCGGAAGTCCGCCGCTTGATCCTCCCCGAGCTGCTCCTGCGTCGCCACGTCGTACTCCGGCAACGCCGCGGCGATGCTGTCGCGTACCTCCTCCTGGGTGAAGCCGTCTGCGACGCGTACGCCGATCGAGGTGAACGCGTCCGGCTCCGACAGCAGCGTCTGTGCGGTCTTTCGGTCAAACGCGGTGAGCGTGACCCCGACGAGGTTGCCAGCCGACGCGATCCCGACGAGCTCGACCTCGGTTCGCGGACCATTCGGCAGCAGGACGGGCACCGACTGGCCGAGCTCCAGCCGGCCCTTGTCGACCGACGCCTGGTCGATGACGACTTCCCCGGCTCGTTCGGGCGCGCGCCCCTCCTCGAGCCGCAGCGGCGAGATACCTGGGGTGTCCGACCAGTCGACGCCGAGCGCCGGTGGGCCCTGGGTGCCGACGACCTTGCCGTTCGAGCCGATGATCTGCACGCCCTCGACCGCGACGCCGCCCTCGGCCGCGTCGACGCCGTCGACCTGCTGCACCTGCTCAAGCACTGAAGCCGGCAACGTGAGCGTCACCGCGCTCACCTCGACGCCGGCGTCGACCTCATTCCGCGGGGAAACGGTGACCTCGGCGCTGGTGTCTTCGAAGATGCGGTCGAAGGTGCGGCTGAGGGTGTCGGTGAAGATGAACGACCCGGCGACGAACGCGATGCCGAGGACGACCGCGACCCCGCTGAGCGCGAGCCGCAACTTGTGCGCCGCGAGGCTCTTGAGACTGGCGCGAAACATGGTCAGATCCCGCGCCCGGTCATCTCGAACGCCTTCATCCGGTCGAGCACCCGCTCCGGGGTTGGGTCGATCATCTCGTCGACCAGCTCACCGTCGGCGAGAAACACGACGCGGTCGGCATACGACGCTGCCGCCGGGTCGTGGGTGACCATGACGACGGTTTGCCCGAACTCGCGCACGGAGCGGCGCAGGAAGCCGAGGACCTCGGCGCCGGCCTTGGAGTCGAGGTTGCCGGTGGGCTCGTCGGCGAAGACGACGTCGGGTCGGCTGGCAAGAGCGCGCGCACACGCCACTCGCTGCTGCTGGCCGCCGGACAGCTCGCTGGGTCGGTGGGAGAGCCGGTCGCGCAGTCCCACGGTGTCGATCACGGTGTCGAGCCACTGCTGATCGGGACGGCGACCGGCAATGTCGAGCGGCAGCGTGATGTTCTCGAGCGCGGACAGGGTCGGGATCAGGTTGTACGCCTGGAAGATGAAGCCGATCTTGTCGCGCCGCAGCAGAGTCAGGCGCTTGTCGTCCAGCCGAGTCAGGTCGGCGTCGCCGATCATCACCCGGCCCGCTGTGACCGAGTCGAGCCCGGCCATGCAGTGCATCAGGGTCGACTTGCCGGAGCCGGATGGGCCCATGATCGCAGTGAAGCGGCCCCGCTCGAAGGCCACGTCGACGTCACGCAGCGCGACCACCTGCGTGTTGCCGCTGCCGAACGTCTTGGTCAGTCCCTCGGCACGCGCGGCGATGTCGACATCCACCGTGGCGGTGGAGGTAGGTGTAGCGGCGGTCACGATCGACTCCTCAGCGAGGTCGGGAGATGTTCTGCCACCGAACGTAGAGCGATCCGGTGACAGGCGGATCAACCGGCAGGGTCGGTTGTGGATACGCCTGCCGGCGCACGTAGGACATCGCTGTCCTCCATAGGGAGGACGGTGGCCCGCAGGGGTCGTGTGACGTCAGGCGGTCGTTCCCGGTCGAACCAGCCCCGCCTCATAGGCGAACACGGCCGCTTGCACACGATCGCGCAGGTCCAGCTTCGTCAAGACGTGGCCGACGTGCGTCTTGATGGTTGTCTCGCTGACGTACAGCTCGGCTGCGATCTCCGCGTTCGACTTGGCTCGCGCGATCAGCCGAAGCACCTCCACCTCCCGCTCGGTCAGTGAATCAAGAGCCGCAGCCGGCGTGGGAGCGTTCGCCGGTGGCAGCCGCGCAGCAAACTTATCGAGCAGGCGCCGCGTGACGCGTGGTGCCACCACTGCCTCACCCGACGCGACGACGCGGATCGCCTCGATGAGCGCGTCCGCCGGAACGTCCTTGAGCAGGAAGCCGCTGGCGCCCGCGCGGAGGGCCTCGACGACGTACTCATCGAGGTCGAACGTCGTGAGGACGAGTACACGGGGCGCGGTGTCACGGTCGGTTCCGGTGATGCGGCGGGTGGCTTCGACGCCGTCCATTCGCGGCATCCGGATATCCATGAGGACGACGTCAGGACGGGCGGTACGGGCGAGCTCGCAGGCCTGGATCCCGTCACTCGCTTCGCCGACGACGACGAGATCGGGTTCGGCTTCGAGGATGAGCCGGAACCCGGTGCGCAGCAGCGGCTGATCGTCGACGAGCAGCACGCGCACCTGGGATCGCTGGTCGGTCATGAGCTGGCCGCCGGTGCGAGGGGGATGCGAGCACGCACCGCGTAGCCGCCACCGCCGCGTGGTCCCGCGTACAGGTGGCCGCCGTACAGCGAGATGCGTTCGCGCATGCCGGGCAGGCCGTGCCCCGGGTGCGTCTCGTCCTGGGCGAGCATGGTGGCCAGCCCGCGGCCGTGGTCCTCGACCAGCAGATCGAGGCCGCCGGCGCTGTAGCGCACCACGACCCGGGCTCGCGTAGGGCCGGCGTGCTTGAGCGTGTTGGTCAACGCTTCCTGGACGATGCGGTAGACCGCGAGGTCCACACCTGCCCCGACCGGCTGCGGTGGGTCCTCGAGGTTTGCCTCGACATGCAGGCCGGCGCGACGCAGTTCGTCGACGAGCGCCGGGATGTCGGCGATGCCCGGCTGTGGGGACAGCGCGGAGTCGGTGTCTCGTTCTGGTGATTCGTCGGCGCGCAGGACATCGACCATGCGCCGCATCTCCATGAGCGCGTCCCGGCCGGTGGCTTCGACCGCCGCCATCGCCTCGTGGGCGCGTACGGGATTGCGCGCCATGGTGCGCTGTGCCGCCGCCGCTTGGACGGTCATGACGCTGACGTGATGGGCGACGACGTCGTGCAGCTCCCGTGCAATCCGTGCGCGCTCTTCGGCGACGACCGCGCGCAGGTCTGCATCACGCTGTGACTCCAGGCGAGCAGCGCGCTCTTCCAGCTGGGCGGTGTAGGCCCTGCGGAACGCGATGCTGCGACCGAACGCCCAGGCGGCGGTGAGGAGCGCGAGATTGCTCACGTAGCTGGTGATCCCGACGACTTGACCCGAGAGGGCGACGCCGAGCATCGCCGCGAACACCGCTACACCCAGGCCAGCGGCCGCCCGCCGGCGCGTGTCGTACGCGGCCACGGTGTAGGTCGCGATGAGCAGCGTCAGCCCATATAGGCCGGCGTAGTTCAGCGCGCCGAGGACAACGGTCGGCAGCGCGATGGCGATCAGCACGCCCAGCGGATAGCGACGCCGCCAGGTGAGCGGAGCGCACGTGAGCAACGTCAGGAGGACGCCAGGCAGATCCGGCTCCCGGACGATGAGTCCCACCTGCTCGTAGGGAGCAGTGACGAACAACGTCGGGACACCGATCAGCGCGCATGTCGTGGCGAGGGCCCAATCGCCAACAGACGGGTGGCTTCGCAACCACAGGAAGGGGCGCCAACTCCGCACGGAAGTCACGCTAAGCCCGATCGTTGCTCGCGCATCCTTCCCGAGAGGCGTACAGGCTCCTCCTCAGGAAGGAGACCACCCACGGAGGGCGCTGCCCCCCGTGTCCCCCCCGGAAAGGCCAACCCCAGAAGACCCACGGAGGGCGCTGCCCCCCGTGTCCCCCCCGGAAAGGCCAACCCCAGAAGACCCACGGAGGGCGCTGCCCCCCGTGTCCCCCCCGGAAAGGCCAACCCCAGAAGACCCACGGAGGGCGCTGCCCCCCGTGGCCCCCCGGAAAGGCCGAACCCCAGAAGACCCACGGGGGCGCTGCCCCCCGTGCTCCCCCCGAGGCCAACCACCCTCACAGCTCGTCGGGCCGCGAGCGCGGGGAGGGGGCGTCGAGGACGACGTCCACCGGTCCCGCAGCCACGGTCGCGTCCGGCAACGGGGGCGGCGTGCCGCCGAACGCGGGACAGCGCTGCTTGTGGTCGCACCACTCGCACATCCGGCTCGGGCTCGGTCGCCAGTCACCGGTCTCGATGGCACGCGAGATCGCCGTCCAGAGTGCGATCAGCTTCCGTTCCGTGGCGCGCAGGTCGGTCTCATCCGGCTCGTACCGCAGCACCTCACCGGAGCCGAGGTAGAGCAGTTGCAGCATGCGCGGCACGACGCCACGCAGCCGCCAGACCACGAGCGCATAGAAACGCATCTGAAACAGCGCGCGGGCTTCGAAGTTCTCGGCGGGCGCCCGCCCGGTCTTGTAGTCGACGACGCGGACGTCGCCGTCCGGGGAGACGTCGATACGGTCGACGTAACCGCGCAATGCCAAGCCGGACTCGAGGACCGTCTCGACGTACACCTCGCGATCGGCGGGTTCGAGGCGCTGCGGGTCCTCGAGCGAGAAGTAGCAGCGCAGCAGGTCGACGGCGCTTGCCATCCAGGCCTCGAAGTCCGGGGCCGCCTCGGATTGCTCGGTGAAGATGCCACCGAGCTCGGGCTCGACGTCGAGCAGCCGCTCCCACGCCGGTTGCAGCATCGCCGCGGCCTGGTCCAATGTGCGCTCGGATGGCGGAAGATCGAAGAGTCGCTCCAGGACGGCGTGCACCATCGTGCCCCGGGTCGCGACCGCGCTCGGGCGTTCGGGGAGGCGGTCGATGACGCGGAAGCGGTAGAGCAGCGGGCACACCATGAAGTCGCTCGCGCGTGACGGTGACAGCGTGCCGACCACAACGGTCGTGGACTCGTCGGTCGCCTGCTGGTCTGTGTCGACCAGCGCCACCGGAACCGTCATGCATCGACCGTAATCGAGCGCGCCGACAGAATCGCTGCCGACAGGCCTGCCGGCGCGCAGCATTAGCATCGTCTCGTGAGCGCCGGGGGACCTCGTCAGCGTGCGGATGAGCCGCGCCGGGATCCCGGTGGCGGATTGCTCGTCGGCCGTCCCTTCGGCGTGCCGATCTACGTCTCGCCCACCTGGTTGATCATCGCGGCGCTCATCACCGTGTCCTTCGGGCCGTTCGTTCAGAGCAGGATCCCCAGCCTGGGCTCGCTCGCGTATGTCGTGTCGTTCGCGTTCGCTGTGCTGCTCTACGTCTCCGTGCTCGTCCACGAGCTCGCGCACTCGGTGGTGGCGCTGCGATTCGGGCTGCCTGTGCGTCGCATTTCCCTGTACCTGCTGGGCGGGGTCTCCGAGATCGAAAAGGAGGCGCCAACACCGGGTCGGGAGTTCCTGATCGCCGTCGCCGGACCGGTGCTTTCGCTCGTGCTCGGCGGCATCGGCTTCGCTGCTGTGCAGGCGCTGGAGCCAGGAACGGTCGTCCACCTCCTCGTGTTGGAGGTCGCGTTCGCGAATCTGCTGGTCGGCGTGTTCAATCTGCTGCCCGGCCTGCCGCTCGACGGCGGTCGGCTGGTGCAGGCCGGCGTGTGGAAGGTCACTGGCCGGCGGTTGGCAGGGATCACGGTTGCCGCGTGGACGGGACGCGCCGTCGCCGTCCTCATCCTGCTCATGCCGATTCTGTTCGTCCCGCTGCTGGGTGGGCGACCCGACCTGCTGCAGGTGCTCTGGGCGGCGCTCATCGCGGCCTTTGTGTGGTCGGGCGCCGGCGCGGCCCTGCGGTCGGCGCAGGTGCGTGAGCGGCTGCCGGCACTGCACGTGCGCAGCCTGACCCGTCGCGCCATTCCGGTGCCGGGGGATCTGCCGCTCGGAGAGGCGCTGCGGCGATTGAACGAGGCCGGTGCCCGCGGTCTCGTCGTGGTCGACAGCTCCGGCCGACCGACGGCACTCGTCAGCGAGGCCGCGGTCAAGGCGACGCCGGAGCAGCGCCGGCCCTGGGTGCAGGTGGCGTCCCTGGCCCGCTCGATCGAGCCGGGCCTGGTCCTGCGGGCTGACCTGGCCGGGGAGGAGCTGATCGAGGCGCTGCGGGAGACGCCCGCGACCGAGTACCTCGTGGTCGAGCCAGCCGGCGAGGTCTTCGGCGTGCTGGCGACGACCGACATCGAGCATGCCTTCGCGACCCGCACCTGACGCCGCCGGCCCGCCGAAATGATCACGTATACGTGATCATTTCGGGCGATACGCCCGTTGTGGAGCGCGTATCGCACTAAGTCGTCGCGTATCGCGCGGGCGATGCGGGCGGACGGGTGCTAGCTACCCTTCCCGCATGGCGACGCCCACGGGAGCGGAGGAACGACGTGGTCCGCTGCGCGCGGGCGACCTCGTTCAGCTCACCGACCACAAGGGCCGCCGCCGCACCATCACGCTCCAGTCCGGCCGCGCCTTCCACACCCACCATGGCTCGTTCGAGCACGACGAGCTGATCGGCGCCCCTGAAGGCTCGGTCGTGAAGACGACGCAGGGCAGCGCGTATATCGCGTTCCGGCCGCTGCTGTCTGACTACGTGCTGTCCATGCCCCGCGGTGCCGCCGTCGTCTATCCCAAGGACGCTGCCCAGATCATCGGCCTCGCCGACATCTTCCCCGGGGCACGCGTGCTGGAGGCTGGAGCCGGCTCCGGCGCGCTGACCTGCTCGCTACTTCGGGCCGTCGGCGACGACGGGCTTGTCATGTCGTACGAGCGACGGCCCGATTTCGCGGACGTAGCGCGTGGAAATGTCGAGCGGTTCTTCGGTGGCCCGCACCCCGCCTGGCGACTCGTCGTTGCTGACCTGACCAGTCACGATCCCGAGACCTCTGACGTGCCCGAGGTCGACCGCATGGTCCTCGACTTGCTCGCGCCGTGGGAATGCATCGAGCTCGCCAGCCGCGTGCTGGTCCCCGGCGGCGTGCTGTGCTGCTACGTCGCGACGACCACCCAGCTGGCGCGTACGGTCGAGGCACTTCGGGCCAGCGGGTGTTACACCGAGCCCGACGAGTGGGAAACCATGGTGCGCACCTGGCACGTCGAAGGGCTCGCGGTGCGCCCCGATCACCGCATGATTGGACACACCGGCTTTCTCGTCACGACCAGGCGGTTTGCGGACGGCGTGACGCCGCCCCCGCGGCGCCGGCGGCCGGCCAAAGGCGCATACAGCGACAGCGAGAACCCCGAGGCCGTCGAGCCGTAGCCTCGCCAAAGCTGTCGTTCGTCGAATGTTCACCATGGCCCCACGCGGGCATCGCTGGGTAGGGTCAATTCGATCCGCTGCTGAGGAGGTGAGGACCGTGCCCGCCCACGACGAATCCAGTTCAAGGTCGCGTCAGGGACGCGACGCCGATGACCTCACCCGCCAGGTCGCGTTTCTGGAGCAGGAGGTCAGCGTGCTTCGCCGCAAGCTCGCCGATTCCCCGCGCCAGGTCCGGGCGCTGGAGGACAGGTTGATGGAGCTGCAACAGCAGCTCTCCCAGACCAGCGCCCAGAACGACCGCCTCGTCACCACGCTGCGCGAGGCCCGCGACCAGATCGTCGCGCTCAAGGAGGAGGTCGACCGGCTCGCGCAGCCACCAGCCGGCTTCGGCACCTTCATCGAGCGACACGAGGACGGCAGCGTCGACGTCTTTACCGGCGGCCGGAAGCTGCGAGTGAACGTCAGCCCGGCCATCGATACCGATGAGCTGCGCCGTGGCCAAGAGGTCATGCTGAACGAGGCGCTCAACGTCGTGTCCGCGCTGGAGTTCGAGACTCTGGGCGACGTCGTGATGCTCAAGGAGCTCATGCAGGACGGCGACCGTGCCCTCGTTATCGGCCACACCGACGAGGAGCGCATCGTGCGGCTCGCCGAGACGTTGCGCGACCAGCCGCTGCGCGCCGGCGACTCGCTGCTGCTGGAGCCACGCTCCGGCTACGTCTACGAGCGCATCCCGAAGTCCGAGGTCGAGGAACTCGTGCTCGAAGAGGTCCCCGACATCGACTACAACGACATCGGTGGTCTGGCATCGCAGATCGACCAGATCCGCGACGCGATCGAGCTGCCGTACTTGCACCCCGACCTGTTCCGCGAGCATCAGCTGCGCCCGCCCAAGGGCGTACTGCTGTACGGCCCACCGGGGTGCGGCAAGACGCTGATTGCTAAGGCCGTGGCCAACTCGCTGGCGAAGAAGGTCGCCGCGCGCACCGGCGTACCCGAGGAAAAGAGCTACTTCCTCAACATCAAGGGCCCGGAGCTGCTCAACAAGTACGTCGGCGAGACCGAGCGGCACATCCGGCTGGTGTTTCAGCGTGCCCGCGAGAAGGCCAGCGAGGGCACGCCGGTCATCGTCTTCTTCGACGAGATGGACTCGCTGTTCCGCACTCGCGGGTCGGGCGTGTCGAGTGACGTCGAGAACACCATCGTCCCGCAGCTGCTGAGCGAGATCGACGGCGTCGAAGGCCTGGAGAACGTGATCGTCATCGGCGCCTCTAACCGCGAGGACATGATCGACCCCGCGATCCTGCGTCCGGGTCGTCTCGACGTGAAGATCAAGATCGAGCGGCCCGACGCTGAGGCGGCGCGCGACATCTTCACCAAGTACGTCCGATCGGAGCTGCCGCTGCACGCGGAGGACCTCGCCGAGAACGGTGGCAACCGCGAGGCCACTGTCGCCGCGATGATTCAGCGCACGGTCGAGCGGATGTACACCGAGCTCGAGGAGAACCGTTTCCTCGAGGTGACGTACGCCAACGGCGACAAGGAAGTCCTCTACTTCCGCGACTTCAACTCCGGCGCCATGATCGAGAACATCGTCGACCGGGCAAAGAAGATGGCCATCAAGGACTTCCTCGACTATGACCAGAAGGGGATCCGGATCTCCCACCTGCTCGCGGCATGCGTCGACGAGTTCAAGGAGAACGAGGACCTTCCCAACACGACCAATCCCGACGACTGGGCGCGCATCTCCGGCAAGAAGGGCGAGCGCATCGTCTATATCCGCACGCTTGTGTCCGGCAAGCAAGGCACCGAAGCGGGTCGGTCGATCGACACCATCGCCAACACGGGCCAGTACCTCTGATCCTGTTCCGTCGCGGAGGGTGAGTGCGAGCCGATGCCCAGTGACGAACGTCGCCGGGACGTAGGCTCGGCCCCATGAGCGTCTGGCGCGTCATGGGGACGGAGACCGAGTACGGCATCTCGGTCCCCGGCCAACCGTCCGCCAACGCCATGCTGACCTCGTCGCAGATCGTCAACGCCTACGCCAACGGGCCGGCGGCGCAGCCGCGGCGACCACGGTGGGACTTCGAGGAGGAGAACCCGCTGCGCGATGCGCGCGGGTTCGACCTGGCCCGCGAGCTCGCCGATCCGAGCCAGTTGACCGATGAGGACCTCGGTCTCGCCAACGTCATCCTGCCCAACGGATCGCGGCTGTACGTCGACCACGCGCACCCGGAGTACTCCTCGCCGGAGTGCACCAATCCGCGCGACGTCGTGGTCTGGGACAAGGCTGGCGAGCGAATCATGGCCGAGGCTGCTCGACGCGCAGCGCTCGTCCCGGGAGCGCCGCCGATCAACCTGTACAAGAACAACACCGACAACAAGGGCGCGTCGTACGGCACGCATGAGAACTACCTCATGCAGCGCGCGACGCCATTCGCCGACATCGTTCGTCACCTCACGCCATTCTTCGTCTCGCGGCAGGTCGTGACCGGGTCCGGCCGGGTAGGCCTGGGCCAGGACGGCCGGTCGCACGGCTTCCAGATCAGCCAGCGTGCCGACTACTTCGAGGTCGAGGTCGGACTCGAGACCACGCTCAAGCGGCCCATCATCAACACCCGCGACGAGCCGCACGCGGATCCGGAGAAGTACCGAAGGCTCCACGTCATCATCGGCGACGCCAACCTGTCCGAGGTGTCGACGTACCTCAAGGTCGGCACGACGGCGCTCGTGCTCGCGATGATCGAGGACGGCTTCCTCGCTCTCGACCTGGTGCCGGAGAAGCCGGTCGCATCGCTGCACGAGGTCAGTCCACGATCCGTCGTTGACCTACCAGGTCCCGCTGCGTTCCGGGCGCCGGCTCACCGCCGTACAAATGCAGATGGAGTACTGCGAGCAGGCGCGCAAGTACGTCGAGGACCGCCACGGCGACGACATCGACGATGTCACCCGCGACGTCCTCGATCGCTGGGAGTCGGTGCTGACCCGGCTCGAGGGCGACCGGATGCAGCTGTCGCGCGAGCTCGATTGGGTCGCGAAGCTGGAGGTGCTCGAGGGGTACCGCACTCGCGATGGGCTCGACTGGTCGTCATCGCGACTGCAGCTCGTCGACCTGCAGTACTCCGATGTCCGACCGGACAAGGGTCTGTACAACCGGTTGGTCGAGCGCGGCCGCATGCAGCGCGTCGTGGCCGAGACCGAAGTCGAGCGCGCGATCGCCGAGCCACCGGAGGACACCCGCGCCTATTTCCGCGGGCGCTGCCTGGCCAAGTACGCGCCGAACGTCGCCGCCGCGTCGTGGGATTCCGTCATCTTCGACCTCCCGGGGCGCGAGTCGCTGCAGCGCGTACCCACCCTGGAGCCGCTGCGGGGTACGCGAGCCCACGTGGGCGACCTGCTGGACCGCTGCGACACCGCGGTCGACCTTGTTGCCGCGCTGACGGGTGAGCCGCCGGCGGGGCGCTGAACCGGCGGGGTGACGGGTGCATCGTCGCCGCCGATGACTAGGGTCGGGAATCAGTAGGCGACATCCGGGCGTCTTCGCCATCGGAGGTCATCGGAATAGGGGTGCCATGGCAACACGGGACAGCGGCGGCGGCCAGCAGCGGCAGACCCGGCGCACGAACGAGGCCGAGGAAACCGCGCCGGAGGCGGCCGAAACTGAGGCGGTAGCCGAGCGCAAGGAGAAGCTCGACGACGACGTCGACGCGATCCTCGACGAGATCGACGAGGTCCTCGAGTCCAACGCGGAGGACTTCGTCCGTTCGTTCGTTCAGAAGGGTGGTCAGTGACCATCGATCCGGGCGGCGTAGGGCGGCTCCCGACCCCGTTCACCACGCCGGGCAACTCGTCGTTCACCGATTTCCTTGCGTCGTATGCCCCTGAGCTGCTTCCCGGCTCGCGTACCCCACCCCTCAAACCGGTGACGGTAGAGGCGCCACACGGCACGACGATTGTCGCCATCACCTTCCCCGGCGGCGTCGTGATGGCGGGAGACCGCCGGGCGACAATGGGAAATATCATCGCCCAGCGCGACATCGAGAAAGTGTTTCCCGCCGATGAGTACTCCGTCGTCGGTATCGCCGGAACAGCGGGCGTCGCGGTCGAGGTCGTGCGCCTGTTCCAGGTCGAGCTCGAGCACTACGAGAAGATCGAGGGGGCGGAGCTGTCCCTCGACGGCAAGGCAAATCGTCTCTCGCAGATGATTCGATCAAACCTGCCGATGGCGATGCAGGGGCTTGCGGTCGTTCCGCTTTTCGCCGGCTTCGACTTTGAGTCCGAAGAAGGACGCATCTTCAGCTACGACGTCACTGGGGGACGCTACGAGGAGCATGCCTTCACGTCGGTTGGCTCCGGATCGTTGTTCGCGCGCGGGGCGCTGAAGAAGCTCTACCGCGACGACCTTTCGATCGAGGATGCCGTTGTGGTCTGTGTGCAGGCGCTGTACGACGCGGCCGACGACGACTCGGCCACGGGCGGGATTGACCTCACCCGTCGGATCTTTCCTGTCGTCCTCGAAGTCACTGCGGACGGCGTGCGACGACTCGCGGATGAAGAGATCGGGACGGTCGTGGAGCAGGTCATCGAGGAGCGCATGACGTCGCCTGGCGGACCGCGGGCTCCATTGCTGTGAAGCTTTTCCCGGTTGACGCTCAACAAAGGATGCACTCGTGACGATGCCCTTCGGGTATGTATCGCCCGAACAGCAGATGAAGGACAAGGCCGACTATGCCCGCAAAGGCATCGCCCGCGGCCGAAGCGTTGTCGTGGTGCAGTACGACGCCGGCATCTTGTTCGTCTCCGAGAATCCGGCGAAGACGCTGCACAAGATCAGCGAGCTGTACGACCGCATCGCTTTCGCAGCAGTTGGCAAGTACAACGAGTTCGAGAACCTGCGCGTCGCGGGCATCCGCATCGCCGATGTGCGCGGCTATTCGTACGACCGGCGCGACGTAACTGGGCGATCGCTGGCCAACGCCTACGCGCAGACGCTTGGAGCAATCTTCACCGAGACCGCGAAGCCATACGAGGTCGAGTTGGTTGTCGCCGAGGTTGGCGACACCGCCGAAGAGGACCAGATCTACCGCTTGACCTACGACGGCTCGATCGCGGACGAGCACGGCTATGTAGCGATGGGCGGCAACGCCGAGCAGATCGCGACGGCGCTCGCGGAGCGGTTCACCGAAGGGATGTCGCTGGGCGCAGCGTTGCGTGCAGCGGTGGAAACGTTGACTGCCGGGTCGGAGCCGCGCGAGTTGACGGCGTCGCAGCTCGAGGTCGGCGTCCTGGACCGCAACCGTCCGCGGCGCAAGTTCCGCCGGCTGACTGGCGCCGCATTGGAATCGCTGCTCGCTGGCGCCGACACCATCGCGCCCAACGGTGGGGCGCCCAGTGCACCCATGAGCGAGCCAACCGCAACGTCGCCCTAATCCCTACGTCCCGTTCGGCGCGCGTTGGCCTGGACAGCCAGCGGAGATGCCGGTGTTGGTGATCGTCGTGTAAACCCGGCACGTCCACGTCGCAGCCAGAGCTCACGACGATCTACACGACGATCTACACGACGGCCCGTACCGCCGCGCGACCGACAGTTCTCCACAGGCGCGACAGTCGTCCCGTCCATCCACAATCTTGGTCGGCCGCCGGTCGTACGTACCGGTTAGCGGTTCGGTGAGCTCATGACCGATATCCGTTCAGGCGTCGCCGACTCCAGGCTGCGCGGCATCGCGCATGGACAGTACGGCGTTTTCAGTCGTCAGCAGGCTCTCGATGCCGGGTTGACGCGCGGTCAAGTGACGGCTCGACTGGCGGCGGGAGTGTGGTCCGCCTTGCATCCAGGCGTTCTCATTGCCAGCAGCACGCATCCATCGCCTGCCACCCGAGCGAACGCTGCACGGCTCTACTGCGGTGATCGAGCATGGTTCAGCCATGTGACGGCAGCGCGATTGTTGGGAGTCGACCCGTTGATCACCTCGTCAGCTGTTTGGCTGACCGTGCCCGCCGACGTCGTGCGACGTCCTCGAGCGGGTTTAGTGGTCACGAGATCGCGCCGAATCGACGGCTTCACAACAAGCGTTCACGGACAGCCGACCTTGACCGCGGCCCGAACGATTGTTGACCTCGCTCAGCTCCTGGACGGAGATGCGCTGCGCCGAGTCATCTACGACGCGGTCGCTCGCCGCCTTGTGACGGCCGAGCAAGTCCTCGCGGCGGCACAAGACTTCGGAGGTCGCGCAGGTCTAGCACTGCTGGGACGTGTGCTCGACGAGTTCGACGACGCATTCGACTCGGCCTTGGAAGCTGAGGCCGATGAGCGCTTCCGCGAAGCAGGATTGGTGTTCGACCGACAGGTCGAGGTCTGGGATCACGGATTCCTCGTCGCGCGCCTCGACTTCGCTGACGAGCAATGCCGCCTAGGCATCGAGATCGATGGTGCGCGCTATCACAGCGGTCCAGAAGCACGACGCCGTGACCGCTTGCGTGACCGAGAACTTCATCGGCTCGGGTGGCAGATCGTCCGCTTCGGGGCCGACGACGTCCGCCGGGCGTGGCGGGACATGGTCCAGCGGCTGCACATGCTCAGGAATGACGCCAGCGAAGCCGAGCGCTGGACCGCGTGACCATCCGCTCGTCCCGATCGCGTTGCCGTCCAGATCGCGTTGCCGTCCGATCGCGTTGCCGTCCCGATCGTGTAGATCGTCGCGGAACATTTGCCTGACTCCCAGCGCCCTCTTTCTCACGACGATCTACACGATTAGGCGTGCAGTGGCGCGGTGCTCGACCGTGTAGATCGTCGTGATCGCCGTGCAAGGGCGTATGCGGGCGGTTGCACACGACGATCTACACGACAGCCCTCAGGCCACCGGCGACGCAATGACGGATTCGTGGTGATCGTTGTGAAGATCGTCGTGTTGGCAAAGCGGGGCGGCAGGGGAGGCGGCGAGGTCGCGCGGGCAGCTTCGGGCTACCGCGGCCGGGGCTACTCCTCCTTGCGGACGTCGGCGGGGTCTTTGTCGATGCGCAGGCCGCGCCAGGACGAATGCCGTAGCCGTCCCTCACGTGTCCACTCGCCGTACGCCACCTCGCCGACCAGTCGCGGCGTGACCCAGTGCGCGTCGCGCGCGTCCTTGCGCGGCACGTCGTCGACGAACGGGCTGGTCTTGCGAGCGAGTGGGCGCAGCAGGCGGGCGAGGTCCGCGAGCATCGCTTCGGTGAATCCGGTTCCGACCTGGCCGGCGTAGCGCAGTCCGGTGTCGTCCTGGACACCGAGCAGCAGCGCCCCGATGCCACCGGCGCGGCGGCCCTCACCGGGCTGCCAGCCACCGATCACGACCTCCTGCATGAGGACGTGCTTCACCTTGATCCACGTCGGCGAGCGCCGTCCGGGCAGGTACGACGAATCACGGCGCTTGCCGACGACTCCCTCGAGACCCTGAGCACGACTTGTCGCCAGAGCCGCCGCCCCACTGCCGGGGAAGTGCGGCGGCACCTGCCACCGAGGACCCGCGATCGCCAGCGACTCGAGTAGGTCGCGGCGCTCGTCGTACGACAGCGACGTGGTGTCACGCCCATGCAGATGCAGCACGTCGAAGACGAAGTACGACGCCGGGTTGTCCTGCGCGAGCCTGCTGGCGCGCGACGAATCGGCCACGTGCATTCGCGACTGCAACGCGCCGAAGCTGACCCGACCGTTCTCGTCGAACGCCACGATCTCGCCATCGAGGATGCAGTCGTGCGATGCGAGTGCATCCCCGAGACCGCGCAGCTCCGGATACGACCCCGTCACTTCGCGGTCGTTGCGCGACAGGAAGCGCACCCGCCCACCGGAGATGTACGCCACCGCGCGGACGCCGTCCCATTTCATCTCGTAGGCCCAACGGTCGTCATCGGCAGCAGGCGGCAGCGGCGCTGTGGTGGCGAGCATCGGCCGAACGAGCTCAGGCAGCGCCGACCACCCCCCGGGGCTCGGGTCCATCCGATGCATCATCCAGTCGTCGCCGCGGGTCCGAAACAGCACGTACCGCCCGCTGACCTTCGATCCCGACAGCACGACCTTGACCTCGTCGTCCGACCACTTCTCGGTGACGTACGTCCCGCGGTCCCAGATCGACACGGCGCCGCCGCCGTACTCGCCCTTGGGGATCTCGCCCGCGAACCCGGCGTACGACAGCGGGTGGTCCTCGGTGTGGACGGCGAGATGGTTGGTCTTCGGATCGAGCGGCAATCCGCGCGGAACCGCCCAGGAGACGAGGACGCCGCCACGTTCGAGGCGAAAGTCCCAGTGCAGGCGGCGGGCATGGTGTTCCTGGACGACAAAGGTGTCGTCGTTGCCGGTGGGTAGCGGGCCCTCAGGATCAGGCACCGGCTCGGGCGTACGGGCCGGGTCCCGCTTCTTCCGATACGTCCGAAGCTCACCCTTCACGGGGTTGCCTCATGACCCGGACGTCCCTTCGTCCGCTCCCGCTCCTTCATCTCCGCCTCGTACAGGTGCCGCCGCCCACCGACCAACGAATCGCGAGCTGCTTGCTCGGCCGCGCGAAAGCGTGACCAGTAACCGTCGTCGTACTCCTCGAGGATCTGGAACGTCCAGCGCCCGTGCAGGACATTGCGTCCCACGAGATCGGTGCGAAACTCCTCCGCCACATCAGCATGCCCGGCGTCCTCGAGCGCGGCGACCGCGTCCTGAAGCTGCTGGTCGGCGCTTCCAGTCAGCTGGTGGAACGAGTACAGGTGCCCGCGCGCCCGCTCCGCGGTCTCCAGCGCTTCCGACAGCTTCCCAACCGCCGCGACAGTCGCATCGTCAACGTTTGCCGGACGCTGGTGCTCGGGAGCCGGACTTTCACCCATCCCAACATCCTGCCTGGACAAGCGGCAGCAGCGAAGCGGCGCCTAGGCTGGCTGCATGGACCGCCGTATCTTCGGGCTGGAGAACGAGTACGGCGTCACCTGCACGTTTCGTGGTCAGCGACGGCTGTCGCCTGACGAGGTAGCTCGCTACCTCTTCCGCCGCGTCGTGTCCTGGGGGCGGAGCAGCAACGTCTTCCTCCGCAATGGCGCCCGCCTCTATCTCGACGTCGGCAGCCATCCCGAGTACGCCACCCCCGAGTGCGATTCCGTACGCGACCTGGTCATTCACGACAAGGCGGGGGAGCGGACGCTCGAGGGACTACTCGTCGACGCCGAACGGCGACTGCGCGAGGAAGGCATCGCCGGCGACGTCTACCTGTTCAAGAACAACACCGACTCGGCCGGCAACTCCTACGGCTGCCACGAGAACTACCTCGTCGGGCGGCAGGGGGAGTTCTCGCGACTGGCCGACGTGCTTATCCCGTTCCTTGTCACTCGACAGATCGTGTGCGGCGCCGGCAAGGTGCTGCAGACACCGCGGGGCGCCGTCTACTGCGTGAGCCAGCGCGCCGAGCACATCTGGGAGGGCGTCTCCTCGGCGACCACGCGGAGCCGCCCCATCATCAATACCCGCGACGAGCCGCACGCCGACGCTGAGCGGTACCGCCGGCTGCATGTCATCGTCGGCGATTCCAACATGAGCGAGACCACCACCATGCTCAAGGTCGGTGCCACTGACCTGGTGCTGCGCATGATCGAGGCTGGCGTGGTGATGCGTGACTTGACGCTGGAGAACCCGATTCGCGCGATCCGCGAGGTCAGTCACGACCCGACCGGTCGTCGCCGGGTACGGCTCGCGAACGGTCGCGAGGCCAGCGCCCTCGACATTCAGGGGGAGTACCTCAACAAGGCGCGCGACTTCGCTGCCCGGCGCGGCCTCGACGACGGCGTTGCCAAGCGTGTCATCGACCTGTGGGAGCGCGCGCTCGGAGCCGTCGATACCGGTGACCTGTCGCTCGTCGATCGCGAGATCGACTGGGTGATCAAGCAGCGCCTCATCGAGCGCTATCGCGCGAAGCACAACCTGCCGTTGTCCTCACCGCGCGTGGCGCAACTCGACCTGGCCTATCACGACATCAACCGTCAGCGCGGCCTGTACTACCTGCTCGAGCGCAAGGGCGCCGTCGATCGGGTGGCCTCCGACATCGAGGTGTTCCACGCCAAGTCGGTCCCGCCGCAGACAACCCGGGCGCGGCTGCGCGGAGAGTTCATCAAGCGCGCCCAGGAGCGGCGGCGCGACTTCACCGTCGATTGGGTGCACCTCAAGCTGAACGACCAGGCGCAGCGGACCGTGCTCTGCAAGGACCCGTTCCGGTCGGTCGACGAGCGCGTCGAACGCCTCATTGCCAGCATGTAGCCCACGATGGGCCCATGGCGTACGACGAAGACCTGGCAAACCGCATTCGGGAGCTGACCGCCGCGGAGGCCGGGCTGACCGAAGTGCGGATGTTCGGCGGTCTCGCATTCCTGATCGACGGCCACATGTCGGTCGCAGCCACGCGCGACGGGCTCATGGTTCGGGTCGAGCCGGCCGACACCGACGAGCTCGTCGCCAAGCCACACGCGCAGCCGTTCGAGATGCGTGGTCGTGACCTGCGAGGTTGGCTGCGTGTCGAACCCGATGGCGTGCGCACCAAGCGTCAGCTCGAGCCCTGGGTACGCCGCGGAGTGGCCTACGCCCGCTCCTTGCCGCCCAAGAAGAAGTAGCGCTAGTCCGGGCCGAGCAGCGCGGCCGCGTGGCGCCCAGCGGCAGCCGCGGCAAGGAAGTAGGCGCGGTCGCTGTCGTAGTCGCGACCCATGGTGGACAACCGGACGGGTAGCCGACGTAGTGCCTCGTCCAGGCCCTCGACGGCCACGGAAACGATGCGATGCCGCGAGCGCACGGCATCGAGATCCCGGTCGACCTGCTCGCGCAGCGGTGACGGCAGGACGGGGACAACGACGTCCGCAGCGGTCAGTGCCACTCGGCCGTACGCCGTCAGGCTGTGATGCGACACGCCGCGGTGCCGCTCGCGATCGTCGGCGTCCGAGATCCGTAGCGACGCGACCGGCCGACCGGACAGGGTTGCGACCGCGTTGACGGCCTCGCCCGCAGCAACCCCAGAGAACCCCCAGCGGGTTCCGGTGCCGAGATTGCCCGGGCCCTGCGCGACCACCGCGATGTCCGCCTCGAGCACCAGGTGCGCGGCGAGCAGCCCGGTGTGCAGCGTGACGGCTTCCACGTCGCCGCCGAATGCCTGGCCCACCGTGACGGATCCGACCAGCAGCTCCGCCTCGCGCAGGGTCGCGACGGTACGGGAGAACCACAGCGGCAGCGCCCCGCCATCGGTCATCACGTACACCACTCGCGTGGCGGGCCGATCCACCGCCACCGCTGCCGCCACTGCCGGCAGCGCGGAGTGCAGGTCGGCGACCACGACGGGCATCCCGTGCAACGAATCTGCGTCGCGTAGCGCGTCGTGGAACGGTGACCCTTGTTCATCGACGCCCTGCACGCTGACCTGCTGCGGCGTATAGCGCGCCTTGACAAGGTGGCCAGCGGGGCTGTCATCCACGGGCTCGTGGTCGAGCACCGCCACGACGAGTGCGTACCCGCCGGTGCCCAGGCCCTGCTCGAGCGCGGTCGTGTTCAGCAGTACCCGATCACCCGGTGCGGGGTAGCCGACCAGCGCTGGGTACGCCAGGCAGCGCAGCGCGACTCCCTCAACCGTGGCAGTGAGCTCGGCTGCGCCCGGCCACGAGCGGCCCAACGACTCGACGACTCCGGCGCGCCAGCGGATCACCGGGCGAGGCTAACGGTCGCGTTAGTGTTCCGGGATGGCCGCTGCCAAGACCGAGCGCCTGCTCAATCTCGTCATCTGTCTGCTCGCCGCGTCCCGGTACCTGACCAAGGATCAGATCCGCCGCGCGGTACCCGGCTACTCCGACTCCGACGAGGCCTTCGAGCGGATGTTCGAGCGCGACAAGGAAGAGCTGAGGCAGCTCGGCATCCCGGTGGAGACCGCGCCGGTCGACCGCTTCTTCGACGACGAGATCGGCTACCGCATCCAGCGCAGTAGCTATGAGCTGCCGGAGATCCGGCTCGAGGCGGACGAAGCTGCCGTTCTCGGGCTCGCCGCCCGGGTCTGGCAGCAGCGCAGCCTCGCCCAGTCCGCCTCGGATGCGCTGCTGAAGCTTCGGGCCGCGGGTGTGGAGACCGACGATGTGTCACTTGTCGGCATCGAACCCCGCGTCAATGCGAGCGAGCCCGCGTTCGGCCCGCTGTGGGAGGCGGTACGGGATAGACGACCGGTCACCTTCGACTACCGGGCCGCGGGCGCTGTCGATGTCGTGCGCCGCCACCTCGAACCCTGGGGGATCGTGTCCTGGCATGGCCGCTGGTACGTCACCGGGCATGACCGCGACCGTGGCGCGGTGCGCTCATTCCGCCTGAGCCGCGTGGTCGGCGACGTCCGTCCTGACGGTGAGGCCGGCAGCGTCCAGAAGCCACCGGACGCCGACATTCGGGCCATCGTCGCCGATGCCTACGGCCCGGAACCGGCAGCAGTACAGGAAGCGACGCTGCGGATCCGGTCGGGCGCGGCCTATCCGCTGCGCCGCCGGGCGCAATCGGTGCTCAGCGAGGAGGACGGCTGGGACCTGGTGGCCAGGCGATTCTCCGGCACGGAGTCCCTTGCCGAGTACCTCGCCTCCTTTGGGCCCGACGTTGTCGTGCTCGATCCGCCGGAGCTGCGCGACGCCGTCGTCCGGCAGCTGCGTGCCGTGGCCGGACAATCCGACCAGGGGATGGCGGTGGACGCATGATGAGGAGCGCAGGCAACCCCCACCTCACCCGGATGCTGGCTCTCGTGCCGTACCTGCTGGCGCGACCGGGAGCCCGATTGGCGGATGTGGCGCAGACGTTCGGGGTCAGCGAGAAGCGGCTGCGCGACGATCTCGACCTGCTGTTCATGTGCGGCCTGCCGGGTCACCTGCCAGATGACCTGATCGAGGTATCCCTCGAGGGCGAGCGCATCCACGTGTGGAATGCCGACACGATCGCCCGGCCGCTGCGGCTGACCCAGGACGAAGCGCTGTCCTTGCTCGTCGGCCTGCGGACCCTCGCCGGCATCCGTGGCCTGGAGGACCGGGGCGTGCTCGACCGGACCATCGCCAAGCTGGAGCGTGCAGCGGGGGAGGCGGCCGCATCGGCGTCCACCTCCGTCGCGGTCGACGTGGAGGCCGAGGGAGAGGTGCTCGCGGCCGCGCGCCGGGCGCTGGCCGAGGGCCGCCTCGTGCACTTGCGCTATTACGTTCCGGGCCGCGACGAGGCCACCGAGCGCGACGTCGACCCGATGCGGGTGATCGTCGTCGAGGGCCGCCCGTACCTCGAGGGCTGGTGCCGGATGGCGCTGGACGTGCGGCTGTTCCGGCTCGATCGCGTGCTTGGCATCGAGGTCCTGGACCAGCCGGCGGCGGTTCCGGCGCACGCCCGACCGCGGCCACTGGATGGCGGACTGTTCCGGCCGTCGATCAACGACGTCGTGGTGACGCTCGAGCTCACGGCCGCCGGACGATGGGTACGCGACTACTACCCGTACGAGAGCGTGGAGGAGCTGCCCGACGGGCGGCTCCTGCTGCGGCTGCGCACTCCCGACCCCCGCTGGATTCGCCGGCTGGCGCTGCGCCTCGGGGACACCGGCCGCGTGCTCGACCCGCCCGAGCTCGTCGCTGACGTCCAGCACGCGGCGGCGGCCGCGCTGGAGGCGTACGAGCGCCAACCGGTCGGATGAGGCAGTCCGCACCCGGTTCGGTCGCGAACAACGGGTAGCCGCGGATCGTTCGCCATGGCGGTCTGTCGTACGATCGCAACGGAACGCTCACGCCTGCTTGTCCACTAACGGGCCGTCAGCTCACGAAGGGGCACGTTCATGTTTGCGAACGGCATCAAGGGCGGCGAGATCATTCTGCTGCTGATTGTTTTGTTGCTTCTGTTTGGGGCGAAGCGGCTGCCTGACGCGGCGCGGGGTATTGGTCGTTCGCTGCGGATTTTCAAGGCGGAGACGAAGGGTCTGCGCGACGAGGAGCGGGATGAGGTGCGTGACACCTTCCGGGCGGAGGCGCGCGACGACCATCCGGCCCCGGCGCCGCGGGAGATCCCGGCCGCGACCACTGAGCCCGCGGTGACGCGTCCGGTGGTGGAGCCGGATCGCTACGACCGCTAGCCCTGTCGCGGCATGACTGACCATCCCGCCGCCCCCCGCCGACTGCGCTCCAGCGGTGTGCTCGCGGCGGAGGTCGGCTCGTGACCATGTTGCCGCAGCGGCGACGGGCCCGCCGGGTGGAGGACGAGGGGCGGATGTCCCTGGTTGAGCATCTGCGTGAGCTGCGCAACCGGATGTTCAAGGCCGCGATCGCGATCGTCCTCGGCATGGCGTTGGCGTGGGTGTTCTACGACCAGTTGTTCGCGCTGCTCAAGGACCCCTTCGACGGGCTGCGGGAGGACGCCGAGGCCCGCGGCCTAGACGTCACGCTGGCGCTGACCGACGTCACCGGCCCGTTCTTCCTGCAGCTGAAGATCTCCCTGGTCGCGGGGATCGTGCTGTCCAGCCCCGTCTGGCTGTACCAGATCTGGGGGTTCGTCACCCCGGGGCTGCACAAAACCGAACGCCGCTACACGTTGGCGTTCATTGCTACCGCGGTGCCGCTGTTCCTCGCCGGCTGCTACCTCGCGTACCTGATCTTGCCCAAGGGCCTGAGCCTGCTCATCGGGTTCACCCCCGCCAACGAGGGCGTGGAGAACCTCATCACGCTGGGCAACTACCTGAATTTCGTCATCCGGATGGTGCTGGTCTTCGGCCTGGGTTTCGAGCTGCCGGTGTTCATCGTGCTGCTCAACCTCGTCGGGGTGCTGACCTACGCCCGGCTGAAGTCGTGGCGGACCGGGTTCTGGTTCGGGATCCTCGTCTTCGCCGCCGTGGCGACGCCGACCGGTGACCCCATCACCATGCTGCTCCTCGGTATCCCGATCATCGTGCTGTTCGAGATCTCGATGCTGATCGCGAAACTCACCGACCGCCGCCGCAGGCTCGCCAGCAACGAACCCGACTACCAACAACTCGACGACGACGAAACGTCGAAGATCTAGTTCGACCGGCTGGGAGCACTAGCGTGTGCGGCTGTGCCGCTCGACGTCCAGCAGGTCGCCGTTCTGGTTAACCCGACATCGGGTCGCGGGCGGGCCAGTCGAATTGCCGATCAGGTGTGCGTTCGCTTGCGCGAGGAGACGGGACTCCATGTTCAGCTGCGAGCCGGACGCGACGCGGCTGAAGCTGCCGCACTGTTCGCCGAGTACGCCGCCGCGGCAGGCACTGCGGTGGTCGCTGTCGGTGGTGACGGCATGGTCCACCTCGCCGCCCAAGCCGTGGCTCAGACGCAGACCCCGCTCGGCGTGCTCCCTGCCGGCAGCGGCAATGACATCGCGCGATCGCTCGGGCTGCCGACAGATCCGATCGCGGCCGCCAGCGTCCTGGCGTCGTGCCTGCGTGCCCATCGGACACGTTCGATCGACGCCGTCCGGGCGGCTGGGCGCTGGTACCTCGGCGTTCTCGGGGCGGGCTTCGATTCCCGCGTCAACGACCGCGCGAACCGGATGACCTGGCCGGCAGGGCGCAGTCGATACAACGTCGCGATCGCCGCCGAGCTGCGCACGTTTCGGCCCATCCCGTTCCGGCTCGTCCTCGACGAGGAGCCGTGGGAGACCGCAGCAATGCTCGTTGCAGTCGGCAATGGGCCCATGTATGGCGGGGGCATGCGGGTGTGCGAGGGAGCCATCCTCGACGACGGCCTGCTCGACGTCACCGTCCTCGGGCCGGTGAGCAAGGCCGAGTTCGTCCGCGTGTTCCCGCGCGTGTACCGCGGCACTCACGTCACCCACCCCGCCGTGACCCAGCGCCGCGCGCGTGTTGTCACGGTCGACGCAGCCGGCGTCACCGCGTACGCCGACGGTGAGCGGCTATCAATGCTGCCGGTGACGTGCGAGGTCGTGCCGGGTGCGGTGCACGTTCTGAGCGCGCAGCCCCCGCCTACAGTGAACGGGTGAGCAGTCCCGCCGAGCGGTTTGCGGCCGCTCGGCAGCGGCAAGCAGTGGCCCGCACGCCGCTCGGGCAGTTTCGCGATCTCTACTCGTTCGGCCTCGACCCGTTCCAGGAACGTGCCTGCCTGGCACTCGAGGCCGGTAACGGCGTTCTCGTGGCCGCTCCGACAGGGGCAGGCAAGACCGTCGTTGGCGAGTTCGCCGTACATCTCGCCCTCGACGAAGGCCGCAAGTGCTTCTACACCACGCCGATCAAGGCGCTGTCGAACCAGAAGTACGCCGACCTCGTACGCCGCTACGGCCCGGAACGAGTCGGCCTGCTCACCGGTGACAACAGCGTGAACGGTGATGCACCCGTCGTCGTCATGACAACCGAGGTGCTGCGCAACATGCTCTACGCCGACTCGCCGGCGCTCGCCGGTCTCGGCTACGTGGTGATGGACGAGGTCCACTACCTGTCCGACCGGTTCCGCGGCGCCGTGTGGGAGGAGGTGATCATCCACCTGCCCGACAGCGTGCGCCTGGTGTCGCTGTCGGCGACGGTGAGCAACGCCGAGGAGTTCGGCGACTGGCTCGTGACCGTCCGCGGCAACACGGCGGTCATCGTCGAGGAGCACCGCCCGGTCCCGCTGTGGCAGCACGTCCTCGTCGGCTCGCGAATGTACGACCTGTTCGTCGACCCGGGACCGCAGGCGACCAGCCGAGAGGTGAATCCAGAGCTGGTGCGGCTGGCTCGCGACGACGCGCGCTTCGACCGGTCCTCAGGGGCTCGTCGAGACCGCGGCAACGGCGCTCGAGGGCGGTCGCGCCGGCACCGGGCGCCGAGCCGGGCGGAGGTCGTCGAGCGGCTGGACGCTGCCGGACTGCTTCCCGCGATCACGTTCATCTTCAGTCGCGCGGGCTGCGACGCGGCGGTGGAGCAGTGCATGTACGCCGGTCTCCGGTTGAACGACGCGGCCGAGCGCGACGAAGTCCGGACCGTGGTCGAGGAACGCTGCGCGGACATTCCCGACGAGGACCTGTCGGTTCTCGGCTACGCCTCCTGGCTCGAAGCGCTCGAGCGCGGCGTCGCCGCGCACCACGCGGGCCTGCTTCCCACGTTCAAGGAGGTAGTGGAGGAGCTGTTCGCGCGCGGGCTGGTCAAGGCGGTGTTCGCTACCGAGACGCTCGCTTTGGGCATCAACATGCCGGCGCGCTGCGTGGTGCTCGAACGGCTGGTGAAGTGGAACGGGGAGTCCCACGCCGACATCACGCCGGGGGAGTACACCCAGCTCACCGGTCGCGCCGGTCGCCGCGGCATCGATGTCGAAGGGCACGCGGTCGTGCTCTGGCAGGACGGCCGGGACGGGGTCGATCCGCGGCACCTCGCCGGGCTGGCGTCGACGCGTACCTATCCGTTGCGGTCGAGCTTCCGTCCCTCGTACAACATGGCGGTCAATCTCACCGGCCAGGTGGGCAGGCACCGCGCGAGGGAGCTGCTCGAGTCGAGCTTCGCCCAGTTCCAAGCCGATCGGGCGGTCGTCGGCCTCGCACGCCAGATCCGCCGCAACGAGGAAGCGCTCGACGGCTACCGGGACGCGATGACCTGTCATCTCGGCGACTTCGCCGAGTACGCGCAGCTTCGTCGCTCCCTCACCGATCGCGAGGCCGAGCTGGCGCGTCGCGGTGCGGCGACTCGGCGCGCGGCCGCCGCGGAAAGCCTGGAACGGCTGCGTCCGGGTGACGTCATCCGGGTCCCGGCCGGGCGGCGCGCTGGGCTCGCCGTGGTGCTGGATCCGGGGACGCCGGCGGGCAACGACGGCCCACGCCCGACCGTTCTCACCGCCGACCGGCAGGTCAAGCGTCTCACCGTGGTCGACTTCCCGGTCCCGGTCGCGCCGCTGGAGCACATTCGCATTCCGCGGACGTTCAATGCCCGCTCTCCGCAATCGCGTCGCGATCTCGCGGCCACGTTGCGGACGCGGATGGCCAACGGATCCGACGACGCGCAGCGGCGAAGCCGGCAACGGACGGACGCGGCGGACGACCCGGAGATCACCCGACTTCGTGAGCGCATTCGCGACCACCCGTGTCACCGCTGCCCGGATCGCGAGGAGCACGCGCGCTGGGCCGAGCGGTACTGGCGACTGCGCCGCGACACCGACGACCTGGAGCGCCGGGTGGGCTCGCGGACGAACACCATCGCCCGCACCTTCGACCGGGTCTGCGGTGTCCTGGAGCAGCTGGGCTACCTCGCCGGCGACGAGGTCACGCCGGCGGGTCGTCAACTCGCCCGGCTGTACACGGAGCTGGACCTGCTCACGGCGCAGTGCCTGCGCGAGGGCGTGTGGGACGAGCTATCGCCGCCCGAGCTGGCTGCGTGTGTCTCGGCGCTGGTGTACGAGTCGCGGCAATCCGATGACGTCGAACCACCGCGCATCCCGGGGGGCGGGGCCAGGGCCGCGCTGGCGGAGATGACTCGGCTGTGGGGCCAGCTCGACGACGTCGAGGATCAGCATCGTCTCGACGTGCTGCGCGAGCCCGATGTCGGCTTCGCGTGGGCCGCCCATCGGTGGGCTGCGGGGGCACGGCTGGAGACCGTCCTGAAGGAGACCGACCTCTCGCCCGGAGACTTCGTCCGCTGGACGAAGCAGGTCATCGATCTGCTCGATCAGGTGTCGCAGGCGGTGGATCGCGATGCGGGGAGCTCGGTGCCGGCGACCGCCCGCGCCGCGGTCCAGGCGCTGCGTCGCGGCGTGGTCGCCTACTCCTCCCTCACCTAACCCGCACCCTCTCCGAAATGATCACGTATACGTGATCATTTCGGGTGATACGCCTGTTGTAAGAGGCGGATCGCCCTAACTCGTCGCGTATCGCAACGAGCCAGGCCTAGGAGTGGGCGAGCTCGAGGGCGGCGAGTACGCGCTGCAGCGGGCTGTCCAGGTCGTAGCGATCCGACAGCGCGATCAAGCCCTCGGGGTCGACGGGCGTCGCGGGAAGTGTGTCGTCGTGCGCTGGTACGGGTGCATCGTGCGCCACCCGGACAACGCCCGGAGCCACCGCCAGGTAGTCGCGCGCCGCCCCGAGCTTTCGGCGTACCGACGTCGAGACCCGGGGATCGGAGTCGTCCAGGGCGGCGAGCAGGTTCTCGAGCGACCCCCACCGGCTGATGAGCTCGGCGGCGGTCTTCTCGCCAATGCCGGCAACGCCAGGAAGACCATCGCTGGGATCCCCGCGCAGCGCCGCAAAGTCGGCGTAGGCGCGGCCCGGGATGCCGTACTTCGCAGTCACGCCCGCCTCGTCGACAACCTCCGCCTTGCCGACGCCGCGCCCGGTGTAGACGAGCCGGACACCGCGGGAGTCGTCGACGACCTGCATGAGGTCGCGATCACCGCTGACCACATCCACGGGACCTGGGTCGTGCGCCGCTAGCGTGCCGATCACGTCGTCGGCCTCGTACCCGGGAATGCCGATGCGCGCCAGACCGAGCGCGTCCAACACCTGCTCGATCACCGGGATCTGCGGCACCAGTCCGTCCGGAACCGTCTCCCCACCTTTGGGGCTCACTCGATGAGCCTTGTACGACGGAAGGGCGGCGACCCGAAACGCCGGGCGCCAGTCCGCGTCCAGACAGGCAACCAACCGCTGCGGACGACGCGTGGACACCAGTCGAGCAATGAAGTCGAGCATGCCGCGGATCGCGTTGACCGGCATGCCGTCGGCGTTGGTGATGCTCTCCGGGATGCCGTGGAAGGCGCGAAAGTACAGCGAGGCGCTGTCCAGCAGCATCAGTGTTCCCGGTGATCCGGACGAGCGCGGCACGCACGCAGCATGGCACGCGCCGAACAAAGGCGTAGCGATGGGACGGCCTCCGTGAGAGGTTGGGAGTCATGAGCCAGTTACTCTCGGGCAAGCAGCGCGGTCGCTTCGGGGCGCCGCCCGGACCCAAGCGGCCCTGGTGGCAGACGGTGCCGACCTACATGCTGCTGTTCGTCAGCGTCTTCGGGTTCGTTCTCACGGTGGTGCAGTGGGGCCAGTACTTCTCGTGCACCGCAGAGACCTGCACGGCGGCGCAGGTCCTGCCGCTGGAGTCGGGCACGTACACCGGCCTCGTCTGGCTGACCGGGGCACTGCTCATCGTCTACCTCGGCTGTGCCGTCGCCGCCCAGATAACCCTCAGCCGGACGTCCGTGCCGTTCGTCGTGCCGCTGCTCCTCGTGCTGGTAGGGCTGACCTGCGTGATCCTGTCGTGGCTGATCCTCGCCGGGTACGTCGGCACGCCAGTGGGATCGCTCTCGACGGACATCCCGATCGCCGAGCGAATCGGATCCTGAGCGTGCAGCGTTAGATTTGCGATCGTGACACCGCCGTCAGAGCTGTACCCCCGCGATCGCATCCGCCGGGCCCAGGACGCCACCGCGCAGGCTGGGCTTGATGCCCTGCTCCTCACGCCGGGCGCCGACCTGCGCTACCTCACCGGGTACGACGCCGTCCCGCTGGAGCGGCTGACCTGCCTGGTCCTGCCGGCGGACGGCGATCCGGTCCTCGTCGTCCCGTTGCTCGAACGCCCCGCCGCACTGGCCTCGCCGGCGGGCTCGATGGATCTCGAGATTGCCGCGTGGCAGGAGACCGACGATCCGGTCTCGCTCGTCGCCGATCGGCTTCGCACGTACGGCGGAGGTTCGCAGCCCAAGCGGGTTGGGCTGGCCAACCGGATGTGGGCCGAGCAGGTATTGCGATTCCGCGACCGGCTGCCCGACGCCGAGCTGGGCCTATCGAGCACCGTTCTGCGCCCGCTGCGGATGCGGAAGACGCCGGCTGAGGTCAACGCGCTGCGGAGAGCCGGCGCCGCGATCGATCGGGTTCACGAGCGCATGGGCGACTTCTTGCGCGCCGGTCGCAGTGAGGCCGACATCGCCAAGGACATCGGTCAGGCGATCCTCGACGAGGGTCACGTCCGCGCTGACTTCATCATCGTGGCGTCCGGCCCGAACTCCGCGAGCCCCCACCACGAAGTCAGCGAACGCGTGGTCGAGGTCGGCGATCCCGTCGTCGTCGACATCGGTGGAACCACGACCGACGGCTACTGCTCCGACAGCACGCGCACCTACGCGGTTGGCAACGCCCCGCAGGACTTCCTCGCCTACTTCGGTGTCCTCCTCGACGCCCAGGCGCGCGCCGTCGAGACCGTTCGCCCAGGCACATCGTGTGACGCGGTGGACGCCACCGCTCGAGAGCTGATTACCGCGGCGGGGTACGGCCAGTGGTTCGTGCACCGCACCGGCCACGGCATCGGGCTCGAGACGCACGAGGACCCGTACATCGTCGCGGGCAACACCGAGCCGCTCGAGCCCGGCATGGCGTTCTCCGTCGAGCCCGGCATCTACATCGCCGGCCGGCACGGTGCTCGCATCGAGGACATCGTCGTGTGCACGCCCGATGGCGTCGAGCGGTTGAACATCATCGCGCGCGACCTCGTCGTGGTGGACGGCTGACATGGCTGATCACACCGTCGACCGCAGCCTGCCGACCGACGAGGCAAGGACGCTGCTCGATCTCACCCGCGAGATCGCCGTCGAGGAGCTCGCACCTAAGGCCGCGGCGTACGAAGCGGAGGGACGCTTCCCGCGCGAGGTGTTCCGGCTCCTCGGCCGATCGGGGCTGCTGGGCCTGCCGTACGCCGAGGAGTACGGCGGCGGCGAGCAACCGTACGAGGTGTACCTCCAGGTGCTCGAGGAGCTGTCATCAGCCTGGCTGACCGTGGGCCTCGGGGTCAGCGTCCACACGCTCTGCTGCTTCCCGCTGGCCGCCTTCGGCTCCGACGAGCAGCGCAAGCGCTGGCTGCCCGACATGGTCGGCGGTGAGCTGCTCGGGGCGTACTGCCTATCCGAGCCGCAATCGGGATCCGACGCGGCCGCCCTTCGGACCCTGGCGGTCCGGGACGGCGACGAGTACGTCGTCGATGGCACCAAGGCGTGGATAACGCACGGCGGGGTCGCCGACTTCTACAACGTGCTGGTCCGCACGGGGCAAGACGGCCCTCGCGGCATCTCCTGCCTGCTGGTCCCGGGTGATACGCCGGGGCTGTCCGCGGCTCCTCCCGAACGAAAGATGGGGCTCACCGCCTCGGTCACGACGCAGATCGTGCTCGAGGGGGCGCGCGTCCCGGCGGATCGGCTGCTGGGTGAGGAGGGACAGGGCTTCGCTATCGCGCTGGGCGCGCTCGATGGTGGACGACTAGGGATCGCCGCGTGCGCAGTCGGCCTGGCGCAGGCCGCGCTGGACACCGCGGTGGCGTGGGCGCGGGAGCGCGAGCAGTTCGGCCGGCCGATCATCGAGCACCAGGGGCTGGCGTTCCTGCTAGCGGATATGGCGACCTCGGTCGAGGCCGGCCGGGCGCTGTACCTCAGTGCTGCCCGCCGCCGCGACGCCGGGCTCGCCTACGGGCCGCAGGCGGCGATGGCGAAGCTGTTCTGCACCGACATGGCCATGAAGGTCACCACCGACGCGGTGCAGGTGCTCGGCGGCTACGGCTACGTGAGCGACTTCCCCGCCGAGCGGTATCTGCGCGAGGCGAAGGTGCTTCAGATCGTCGAGGGCACCAACCAGGTCCAGCGGCTCGTCATCGGACGCCACCTCGCGTCCGGCTAAGAACTCGTGTCAGAACGTGGCGCGGTCATAGCCGCGCCAGGCTCTGACACGAGAATTGCTGATCAGCGGGCAGCCGGCCGCTACCCGTACGCTTCGGCGCCATGGAAGAGGTCGACCGGCAGATCCTGCGCCTGCTGAGCGAGGACGGCCGGATGTCCTACACCGACCTCGGCAAGGCCACCGGCCTGTCGACATCGGCCGTGCACCAGCGGGTCCGGCGGCTCGAGCAGCGCGGCGTCATCCGCGGCTACACAGCGATCGTCGACACGCCGTCGGTCGGTCTCAACCTGACGGCATTCATCTCGATCAAGCCGACAGACCCTAATGCCCCCGACGACATTCCCGATCGGCTAGCTCATATCGACGCAATCGAGGCCTGTCATAGTGTCGCGGGCGACGAGAGCTACATCCTCAAGGTCCGCGTGGCGGAGGCCGCCGACCTCGAGTCGCTGCTCACCGAGATCCGCTCGACGGCGGAGGTCGCCACCCGCACCACGGTCGTGCTGAGCACGCCGTACGAGGCGCGGCCACCCGACCTGTCGGTGCCGCCCGCTAGCTGACGACGCGGATCGGACGCGGCGGTGCGTACGAGCGCGCCCACCACTGCTGCCCCTCGGCGGGCAGGGAGTGCACGGGGTCGTAGTAGTGATACCCGCGCTCCAGAGCGTCGGGATCGGCCGCGTCGAGGGTGGTGCGGTAGTTCTTCGTCCAGGTGGAGATGCCGAGCACCCGGTCGTACGCCGCGACCTGGTGGACCCACCGCTTTCCCACGTACGGCACGTCGCAGATGATCCGTGGGGTGGCGAAGCCGGGCAGGTACCCCATGATCGCGTGCTGCAGGTCCTGTGCCGCGGACAGCGGCAGCCGCCAGTGCTCCGCCGCCGGGATCATGTCGCAGAGATAGAAGTAATACGGCGTGATCGACGCGCCGTCGAGGAGGGCGAAGCACAGATCGAGCAGCCGATCCGAGCTGTCGTTGACGCCGGCGAGCAGGACGCCCTGGTTGCGGACGTCGCGGACGCCGGCGTCGAGCATGGCCTGGGATGCCGCGGCGACGAGCGGGGTCACTGATTGGGCGGCGTTGACATGGGTGTGGATGGCCAGTGAGACGCCTCGCCGACGAGCAAGGGTGGCCACGCGCTCCATCCCGCTCCGCACCTCGTCTTGCAACCAGTGCTGGGGCAAGCCCATGAGCGCTTTAGTGGCGAGCCGCACGTCACGGATGTTCTCGATGTCGAGCAACCGGACGAGGAAGTCCTCCAGGCGCGCCCACGGCATGTTGGCCACATCACCGCCGCTCACGACGACGTCGCGAACCTGCGGACTGCGCCTCAGGTAGTCGAGCATGGAGTCGTGGCGGTCGACCGGCTTGCCCAAGAAGCGGAGCTTGTCCACCTGGGGCGTGGACGTTCCCACCAGATCCATGCGGGTGCAGTGGCCGCAGTACTGCGGGCAGGTGGGCAGCAGCTCGGCGAGGACCTTCGTGGGGTAGCGGTGGGTGAGTCCCTCCACCGCCCACATGTCGTGCTCGTGCAGGGAGTCGCGGCTGGCGTACGGGTGGGAGGACCAGTCGACGCGTCGGTCGGAGAACACCGGCAGCATGTAGTGGCGGACGGGATCGGCGTAGAACGCCTCCGTCGAGACGAGGCCGTCCGACGCCATGGTGTTCAGCATCTGGGGCGGCAGGAGGAGCGACATCGTTGCGCGCTCCTGCTGGTCGCGAACCAGGTCCTCGTAGAACGACTCGTCGACCAGGTCGCCGAGCACCCCACGCAGCTGCCGGACGTTCTTGACGCAGTGCGCCCGCTGCCACTGGGCGGAGTCCCACTCCTCGTCGGTGACCGACTGCCAGCCGGGAAAGCGCCGCCAGTCAGGTTCGACGAGCTCACGGCGCCGGTAGACATAGGGCTGCTCGGGGGCCGGTCCGGAGTGGTCCGAAGACGTCGTCACGTCCATTCCCACGTCGTCGAGCGTCGCTGTCACCGCACCGTCCCTTCCGGACTCGTTGTCATTCCGATCAGAAGCAGGATACGCAAGAATCGCCGGTCGCTACCATGACATGCCGTAAGACTTCCCGTCGAGGAGTAGTTTTCCCGTGAGCCTTGTTTCCCCAGCGTTACCGGCGCGTCTCTGTTCGAGCTCACCCGTCGGCTTGCACCGGGTGCTCGAACCGGTTAATGCGCTGCCCCAGGCGGCGGTCCGGCTCGACGCGAGCGCGCAGCTGTGGCCGGATGAGGTACGGGTGCGCGTGGAGCGGCTGAACCTCGACGCGGCGTCCTACCGACAGTTGCGCGAGGCCAACGGCGGGGACGGCGACGCCATCCGGCGCGAGGTGCTGGAGATCATCGGTGAGCGCGGGAAGATGCACAATCCCGTGACCGGCTCCGGCGGGATGCTCGTCGGGGTCGTCGAGGAGGTTGGTCCGCAGTCACCGCTCGGGCTGCAGGTCGGGCAGCGGGTCGCCACGCTCGTCTCGCTGACCCTGACGCCCCTGGTTGTGACCGACGACTTGCGCTCCTGGGACGGGCGCAGCGAGCAGGTCCCGGCGACGGGTCACGCCATCCTGTTCGCGCGCTCCGTGGCAGCCGTCCTGCCGGACGATCTGCCGGCACCGCTGGCGATGGCCACGTTGGATGTGTGCGGCGCGCCGGCCCTGACCGACCGTGTGGTGCGGTCGTACGTCGCTCGCGGTCTGCATCCCTCAGTGCTGGTTCTCGGTGGAGCTGGCAAGAGCGGCTCGCTCACGCTGGCAGCGGCTCGTGCTGCGGGTGCGCGGCGCACCACGGGGGTGGTACCGCACCGGATCCGAGGCGCGGGCACTGGAGACCGCCGGCATTGCCGACGACGTCGTCGTCGCTGACGCGCGCGACCCGGTGGGCCTGGCGGCTGCCGTAGGGGAGCTCGCTGACGTCACCGTGGTCTGCGTCGACGTCCCCGGCTGCGAGGGCGGAGCGATCCTCGCCACCGCCGAGGGCGGCACGGTGGTGTTCTTCTCCATGGCCACGTCCTTCTCGGCTGCGGCGCTGGGTGCCGAGGGACTCGGCGCCGACCTCACGCTTCTGATCGGCAACGGGTACGCCCGCGGCCACGCCGAGCTCGCCCTCGATCTCGTTCGCACCCAACCTGGCGTGCGGCGACTCATCGAGGACCGGATTTCGGGACACTGACCGACGTGCCCGTCACCCTCGTTCGCGGCGCGATCTACTCGCCGGCCCATCCGCGGGCTACGGCGATGATCGTGCGCGACGACACGATCGACTGGATCGGCGCTGCGGAGAATGCCCTCGCCGCTGACGTCGACGCCGTCGATGACCTCGATGGAGCGCTCATCACGCCGGCGTTCGTCGATGCACACGTCCACGCCACGTCCACCGGGATCGCGCTCACCGGCCTCGACCTGGCCACCAGCCAGTCCCTGCGTGAGGCACTCGATCGGCTGGAGGCGCATTGCCGGGCGCGAGCTGGGCGCATGGTCATCGGGCACGGCTGGGACGAGTCGCACTGGCCCGAGCAGCGGGGACCGCTGCGCAGCGAGCTGGATCGAGCGTCGTACGGCGGCGTGGTGTACCTGTCCCGTACGGACGTCCATTCCGCGGCCGTCTCGAGCGCGCTCGTCGCTGCTGCGCCACAGATGCGCGGGCTCGACGGCTTCGACGACCAGCGACCTCTCACCGGTGCGGCGCATCACGCCGCGCGGGCCGTCGCGTACGGCAGCCTCACCCGGCAGGATCGCCTTGCGGCGCAGCGCGCCACCCGCACACGGGCAGCTGAGCTCGGGATCGGCTGCCTGCACGAGCTGGCCGGACCCGAAATCTCCAGTGCCGACGATCTGAGCAGCATGCTCGAGCTGTCGGCAGCGGAGCCCGGACCTGACGTCGTCGGCTACTGGGGTGAGCTCGGCGGGGCCGACCGAGCTCGAGAGCTTGGTGCAGCCGGCGCCGCGGGGGACCTGTTCGCTGATGGGTCGCTCGGGTCACGTACCGCATACCTGCGCACCGTGTATGAGGACGCCGACCACCGCGGCACCGCCTACCTCACCGCAGCGCAGGTACGCGACCACGTTCTCGCCTGCGTCGATAGCGGCCTGCAGGCCGGCTTCCACGCCATCGGCGACAGTGCGTTGGAGACAGTCGTCGCCGGATTCGAGGAAGCTGCGGCCCGCGCCGGTGCGGACCGCCTGCGTCGCGGTCGGCACCGCCTCGAGCATGTCGAGATGGCCGACTCCGATCTGGTTGCCCGCATCGCCGGGCTCGGTGTCTCGGCCAGCGTCCAGCCGGCATTCGACGCCACGTGGGGTGGCCCCGACGGCATGTACGCACGACGGCTCGGGACGACGCGCGCGGAGCAGATGAACCCATTCGCGGCTCTCGCCGCGGCGGGCGTCGGCCTCGCGTTCGGCAGCGACTCGCCGGTTACCCCGCTCGATCCGTGGGGCACCGTCCGTGCCGCGGTTCACCACTTCGTTCCCGGTCAGCGCATGAACGTCGACGCAGCGTTCTCCGCCCACACGCGCGGCGGCTGGGCGGCGGCCGGGATCGACGTCGGCGGCGTGCTGGCACCCGGGCAGCCCGCCACCTGGGCCGCTTGGGAGATCGACACAGGTGGTGAGCCAGTAGCGGATGCGGTGCTGCCCGACGTGGCTCCCGGGCGGGCGCTGCCCCGATGCCGCCGGACCGTTGTCCGCGGCCAGACCGTCTACGCGGAGGAGTGATCTGTCATGACCGACCACCCCATGACGTCACCGGCGTCGCGGCTGGACCTCGACCCCGCGGCGGTGGCTACAGCGCGACGGCTGGCTCGACGAGCGGCCGAGCCGGTCGTTGAGCTGGCTCGGACCCACACGACCGTCTCGATCGAACGGGCAGTACTCCGGTTGGCCGGCCTGGGCGGCGCCGACGCCGAAGGCATGCCGTGGGTCAACCGCCTGACCGACGCCGTGGGCGCGCAGGTGGGCCTCGGTGGTGGGGTTGCCGTTCCGGTGTGGGATGCGCTGCTTTCAGGTCGGTACGCCACCCTGTCGGAGCTCGCGCAGAAGGCAGCCACCGGCGGGGCGGTCTTCTCGTCGGTCACCGGGGAACGGGCACGCCGCGCCCGCCAGGCCGCCCGCGACGCCGTAGCCGTCGGCATCGACCAGATCGACGCGCAGCGTCGCGAGCGCGAGCGGCGCATCGCTGCCATGGGCGACCCAGCGAAGCCGTGGATCTACCTCATCGTCGCTACCGGCGACATTTACGAGGACATCCCGCAGGCCCAGGCAGCCGCGCGCGAGGGTGCCGACATCATCGCCGTCATCCGGTCGACCGGACAGTCGCTGCTCGACTACGTCCCCGAGGGAGCCACGCGCGAGGGATACGCGGGGACGTACGCCACTCAGGAGAACTTCCGGCTGATGCGCGCCGCGCTCGACGAGGTGTCGCAGGAGCTCGGCCGCTACGTCCGGCTGACCAACTACGCCTCCGGCCTGTGCATGCCGGAAATCGCGACGCTGGCCGGGCTCGAGCGGCTGGACATGATGCTCAACGACTGCATGTACGGGATCATCTTCCGCGACATCAACCCGCGTCGGACCTTCGTCGACCAGCGGTTCAGCCGTCAGATTCACGCGCGCGCGGGGATTGTCATCAACACCGGTGAGGACAACTACCTCACCACCGCCGACGCGGTCGACGCGGCGCACACCGTGGTCGTCAGCCAGCTCCTCAACGAGTACTTCGCCACCGAGGCGGGACTGGCGGACTGGCAACTCGGCCTCGGCCATGCCTTCGAGATCAACCCGGCAGTGCCGCAGAGCCTGCGCCTCGAGCTGGCGCACGCGCAGCTCATTCGCGAGCTGTTCCCCGCGGCACCGCTGAAGTACATGCCGCCCACCAAGCACATGACCGGCAACATCTTCGCGGGCTACCTGCTGGACGCGTTCTTCAACCTCGTCGGCGTCACGACCGGCCAGGGAATCATCCTCGTGGGCATGATGACCGAGGGGATCCACACCCCGTTCCTCTCCGACCGTGACCTCGCTCTCGAGAACGTCCGCTACGTGCGCAACGCCGCCGGTGATCTCGCCGAAGACTTTCGACCACCGCCGGACGGGTTCATCGCGACCCGCGCACGGCAGGTGCTCGCCGAGTCCATCGAGCTTCTGGATCGCATTTGCGACCAGACGCTGCTCACCGCGATCGCTGAGGGCACCTTCGGGGTGACGCGCCGACCGCCCAACGGCGGCAAGGGCGCCGATGGCGTCGTGACGCACGCGGACAACTACGTCAACCCGGCGACCGAGCTGCTGGAGGCCGCCTCATGAGCACGGTGCTGCGCCCCTACGGCGACACAACCGGTGACGCGATGGTGCAGGTGTCTTTCACCTTGCCCATGGCGCACGACGCGCGCGCCGAGGGCGCGGCGCTGCAGCTCGCCGAGAAGATGGGGCTGTCACCCGCGATGGTCGTGCACGTCAAGGCCATGGGGCCACGGTTCACCTTCTTCGTCGTGTACGGCCGGGTGAACCATCTCGTGGACCTCGACGCGGTGGCCGTCCGCGAGCGCGACCATCCGCTGCTCACTGCTAAGGACGTCGACCTGCTCGTGCGCACCCGGCTGGGCCGCAAGCTCGTCGTGGTGGGCGCGTGCATCGGCACCGACGCGCACACGGTCGGGATCGATGCGATCCTCAACGTCAAGGGTTTCGCAGGGGAGAAGGGGCTCGAGCAGTACCGCGAGCTTCGAGTCGTCAACCTCGGGGCTCAGGTCGACATCGATGATCTGGTGGCGCGCTCTCGCGCCGAGCGCGCGGATGCGGTCCTGATCAGCCAAGTCGTCACGCAAAAGGATGCGCATCTGCACAACACCCGGGCCATGTCCGCGGCCTTTGCCGCGGGGTACCCGTCCGGCGATCGGCCGTTGCTGGTCGTCGGCGGGCCGCGCTTCGACCCAGCCATGGCAGCCGAGTTGGGCATCGACCGCGTCTTCGGCCGCGGCACCACTCCACGCGAGGTGGCGAGCTACCTCGTCGCCGCGCTGCTCCCCGAACCCAGCATCCCGTCCCGGCAGTCCGCATGACGGCTCCCGGGGAGGTCGGCTTCACCGTCGTCCACCGCCGGTACGTGCCGCACAGTCACGCGCATTACGGCGGCTCGCTTGTCGATGGGGCGTACGTGCTCGGCCTGTTCGGCGACGTCGCGACCGAGCTCTGCGTGCGAACCGATGGCGACGAGGGGCTGTTCGCGTCGTACTCCGACGTGCAGTTCGTCGGCCCGGTCTACGCCGGCGACATGCTCGAGGTGTCGGCGCGTGTGGTTCGGGTGGGCCGGCGCAGCCGCGAGCTGGATTTCGAGGCCCGGGTGACATGTCGGGCCAATCCGGACCGTGGGCCGTCCGCTGGTGGCGTCCTCGACCCTGCTCTGGTCGTCACCACGGCGCGCGGCACTGTCGTGGTACCACCACGTGACTCCTCGTGATCAGCGATCCTCGGCGTGTCGACGGAACACGCCGAGGCGCAGAGTAAACAGCGGGGAAAGAACGCGATACGTGATCATGCTGTTGACCTGCACGGAAAGGCATCTGTGCAGGTCATCGCGGGGTTGACAGGCACTGCGCGGCGCCGGGTACGGTCCTGCCCGTCCACCATTGGACGACCGGACGGGTACTCATTGCCGAACCCGTTCCGAGTGGCGTGGCCGAGGACGGTTCGCGACCGTCACGGGTGCCAAGGTCATCGCTATCGGTGCGGCGGCGACGAGGGTGGACCTCGTCCCGGGGGTGCGACTCGGAGGGGCCCGGACGCCCAGTAGACAACGGCTCGCAGTTCCGCAGCCGGCGGAACGCAGTCGGTCCGAAGGGTGTCCGGGCCGCTTCCGCCCCGCCTCCCGAACTGCCCTGAAACATGGTCCGGTGGCGACACGTTGTACCGTCCGCGGGGGTGAACTCGCCGAAGGGACGGTCAGATCGTGCGAGCGGGGCTAGCCGTGCCGCTGCGACTCGGCGCCGCCATCGTGGCCGGCTTCGCCCTCCTCGCTGCCTTCCCGCCCTACGACCTGTCCTGGCTGGCGCCTGTCGCGGTCGCGCTCTTGACGCTGGGAGTGCGCGGCTGCGGGGTCTTCGGCGGCGCTGCGCTCGGACTGGTGTTCGGGCTTGCGTTCTTCGTGCCGCTGCTGCAGTGGAGCGGCATCTACGTGGGGGCTACTCCCTGGCTCATCCTTGCCGGCTCGCAGGCGATCTACCTCGCCCTCCTCGGGGCCGCGACCGCGCTGGTGACCCGGGTGCGGTGGTGGCCGCTGTGGGTCGCGGCGTTGTGGGTCGGGGAGGAGGCGTTGCGCACTCGGTGGCCGTTCGGGGGCTTCCCCTGGGGTCGGCTCGCGTTCTCCCAAGCCGACCTGCCGACGGTGTGGCTCGCGACGCTCGGCGGGGCGCCCCTGGTCACGTTCGCGGTGGCGCTCATCGGCGCGCTGCTGGCATCGGCTGTGGTGTCACTTGCCCGCCGGCCGCGACCGCGACTCGGGTGGGCGGTGGTATCGCTCGTCGTCGCTGGTGCGGTCGCCTACGCCGGCGCCTTTGTGCCGATCCGGACTGACGCATCCGAGACGGCGACCGTGGCCATCGTGCAGGGCAACGTCCCCCGGCTGGGGCTTGACTTCAACGCGCAGCGGCAAGCCGTCCTGAACAACCACGTCGACAAGACGATCGAGCTGGCCACACGCGTGACGTCCGGCGAGTTGCCACGACCCGACTTCGTCGTGTGGCCGGAGAACGCCTCCGACATCGACCCAATCGAGGAGCTAGAGGCAGCGGCCCTGATCAGCGACGCGGCGCGGCAGATCGGGGCACCCATCCTCGTCGGCACGATACTTCGCGAGCCGGAGCCGTACATCAGCAACGTGGGCATCGTGTGGGATCCGGTGAACGGACCGGGACAGGAGTACGTCAAGCGGCACCCGGTGCCGTTCGCGGAGTACATCCCGCTGCGTAGCCTCGCCCGGCGGGTGTCATCCGAGGTCGATCGAGTCCCGCGCGACATGGTTGCGGGCACGTCGGTGGGTGTGCTCGATATTGCCGGTGTGCCGGTCGCTGACGTGATCTGCTTCGAGATCGGCTATGACGACCTGGTGCGTGACACCGTGCTCGCCGGCGGGCAGGTCATCACGGTGCAGACGAACAATGCCACGTTTGGTCGCAGCGCCGAGTCCGCTCAGCAGCTCGAGATGTCGCGGGTCCGGGCGATCGAGCACGGGCGAACGGTGCTGGTGGCGGCGACCAGCGGCATCAGCGCCGTTGTTGCCCCGGACGGGATCGTGCTCGACCAGAGCGAGATCTTCACGTCGGACCTGCTCGTCACCGAGGTCCCCCTGCGCACGTCGCTGACGATCGCCGACCGGGTGGGCATCCGGCCGGAGCTGGGGTTGGCCGTGCTCGGCCTGGCCGCGGTGCTGGCCGCCCTGATCGCCGGATGGCGAGCGCGCCGTCGCGGCGTCACAGCACCTCGAGGCCCGGAGGACGACGACGCCGCTGAAAGGCTGCGAGACGTCTTCGCGCCGACGGGCAAGGCCCACGAGCGATGAGTTCGAGGCGTGTCCTCGTTCTCATCCCGACCTACAACGAGGCCGACAACATCGAGCTCGTGGTGCAGCGCGTACGCGCTGCGGCCCCGGACGCGTCGCTGCTCATCCTTGACGATCACAGCCCGGACGGCACCGGGCAGATCGCCGACAACCTGGTCGCGCAGGACTCGCACGTCCACGTCATTCATCGGCCGGGGAAGCAGGGCTTGGGCCGCGCGTACCTCGCCGGGTTCGCCTGGGGGCTCGCTCGCGAGTACGACGTACTCGTCGAGATGGACGCCGACGGATCGCACCAACCGGAGCAGCTGCCGGACCTGCTCGCGGCGCTGGAGCACGCCGACCTCGTTCTCGGCAGCCGGTGGGTTCCCGGCGGTCGCGTGCTCAACTGGCCGCGCTCACGCCAATTGCTCTCGCGCGGCGGCACTCGGTACGCGCGGGTGGCCCTGGGCCTGCCGCTCTTCGACGCCACCGGCGGCTACCGTGCGTTCCGCCGCGCGACGCTCGAGGGGATCGACCTCGAGACCGTGCACTCAGACGGCTACTGCTTCCAGGTCGAGCTCGCATGGCGCGCCTGCCGGCGCGGGTTCCGCGTCGTCGAGGTGCCCATCACGTTCGTCGAGCGCACCCGCGGAGCCAGCAAGATGAGCCGCAGCATCGTGCTCGAGGCGCTTTGGCGAGTTAGCGTTTGGGGAGTGACCGATCGCTTGGGCCGGCTCCGTCGGGGAGCGCCCCGCCCCGCGTCACAGGGGGACTGAGATGGCCGCGTTGCTGTTCTTGATCTTCGTGATCGTGCCAGCCTTAGAGATCTGGGTTCTCATCGAGGTGGGGCAGGTCATCGGCGCCTGGTGGACCGTCGGGCTGCTACTTGCCGACGCCCTGCTCGGAGCGTGGCTGGTGCGTCGGGAGGGTCGGCGCACGTGGCAGGCGCTGCGCGACGCCGCCGGCACCGGTCGACTGCCGGACCGCGAGCTCTCCGACGCCGGGCTCGTGCTCGTCGGCGGGACGTTGCTGGTCACGCCTGGCTTCCTCACCGACATCGTCGGGTTCTTCCTCGTACTGCCATTCACCCGGCCGATCGCCCGGCGCCTGCTGGCCTGGGTGATCGCCCGGCGGTTCGTGGCGCTGACGCAGCGGACTCCACAGCGCGGTCCTGCCGATCCGCGGGTCATCCCCGGCGAGATCTACCGCAGCGACGACGACCCCTGAGGACATGAAACGGCCGCGTCGCCCTCGATGGGCGGACGCGGCCGTCGGATTCGATCGGGTCAGGCGCTCTTGCGCTGCTCCACGGCGATCCAGGGAATGCCGCCGGCGCGCAGAACCTCCAGGCGCTCGGCGAGCACCTCTTCGAGGTCCTCGACCGTGCGGCGCTCCATGAGCATGTCCCAGTGGGTGCGCGGCGGCTTGGTCTTCTTCTCCTCCGGCTGCTCTCCGTCGACCCGCTTGGCGACAGCGCCACAGGACCGGCACTCCCACACCGGCGGGATGTCGGCCTCGGCCGCGAAGGGAACCTCGATGTGGTGGCCCTTCGGACATTCGTACGCGACGTTCTGCCGGGGCGCCAGATCGATCCCTGCGTCGGTCTCGTAGCTGGTCGCACCGAGGCGCGAGCCGCGCAGCGCTCGCTCGCTCATAGGTCTTGCCTCCTGGCTGGCCTGGTGGGCCATGTGGTGAGAGGAGTGGTGATCGGGGTGTTGATCGGGTCAGCAGGTCCAACGCTCGACCTGCCTGCAGGATTCCCCGTAGTGACGCCGAGATGCCTCGGTGAGGTGAATTCGTCAGACCGTGGCGGGCACCTCGTTGCCCGACTCCTGAATCGCCCTGCGCACATCTACCAGGGCGAGCAGGATGAACCCGACGACGAAGAACGCCACGAGCGAGATGATCGCGGACCGGTAGCTGCCGGTTGCCTGCAGCGTGATCCCGAACACGAGCGTGCCGATCCAGCTCGTGCCTCGCTCACTGATCTCGTACAGGCTGAAGTACTCCGCCTCCCGCCCGCGCGGAATCATCTGCGAGAACAGCGAGCGAGACAGCGCCTGGCTGCCGCCGAGCACGATCCCGATACAGAACGCGAGCACGAAGAACCGCACAACGTCGCCGGACGGGAGGATGAAGGCGTACGCCACCACGAGCGTCCACAGCACCAGGCTCGCGAGCACCACCCGCTTCGCGCCGAACACTACGGCCAGTCGGCCGAGCAGCAGCGCCCCGAGGAACGCTACGAACTGCACCATGAGAATCGCGGTGATCAGCGTCGACTGGCCGAGGTCGAGCTCCTGGTCGCCGTACGTGGCCGAGAGCGCGATGACGGTCTGGATGCCGTCGTTGTAGAGCAGGTAGGCCGCAAGGAAGAGCAGCGTCTGCGGGTACGCCCGAGCCGACCGCAGCGTCGCCGCGAGCTGCCGGAAACCGGCCCCGAGCACCCCTGAACCCGCCGCCGCCTCGACGTGCACCGGTTGCCGGCGACGCAGCGTACGGAGAGGGATGAGGGTGAAGCCCGCCCACCAGAGGCCAGCCGAGAGCAAGCTGATGCGAACCGCGTGGCCCTCGCTCAGTCCCAGCGAGTCGTGAAAGGTGAAGAGCACGAGGTTCAGCAGCAGAAGGAGCCCGCCGCCGAGGTAGCCGAGCGCCCACCCCCGCGACGACACCGTGTCGCGCTCGTCCGGGGTCGAGATCTCGGGAAGGAAGGAGTTGTACACGACGATCGACGCGCCGAATGCCAGATTGGCGACGAGGAAGAGCGCCCCGCCGAGCAGGTAGTTCGCCCCCTGCACGCCGTACAGGCCGGCAGTCGCGAGCGCCCCCACGAACGCGAACCCCGCGAGCAGCTCCTTCTTGCGGCTGGATCGGTCGGCGACTGCCCCGGTGAGCGGCAGCACGATCACCTGGAGCAGGACCGAGAGCGAGACGACGTACGGGAAGAAGGACTCAGCGCGGACGGGAATCCCGAGCGGGTTGACGAAACCGTCGGCGCCGGCGGCCTCTTCCGTCACCGCGGTCAGGAACGGTCCGAGGAAAACGGTGACGACGGTCGTGCTGAAGGCCGAGTTGGCCCAGTCATAGACGTACCAGCCGCGCTGCTCGCGGCGACGCTCCCGCGGATCGGAGGCCGCCGCGTCCACGGGAACCGATGCCGTCATGGCGTGTTCACGCGCGCATCATGGCCCATGCCACAGGCCGCGGCCCAGCAACACCTCCCGCAGCACCTCCGGCCGGTCGGTCATGATCCCGTCGACGCCGAGATCCAGCAGTCGTCGCATGTCTGCCGGATCGTCCACCGTCCAGACATGCACCGAGAGTCCGCGCCGGTGTGCGGCGTCGACGAGCCGGCGGTCGACAACCGGCACTGGGCCGGCACGGACGGGAAGCTGCGCGCAGGGCACGCCCGATGCCGCGGCGCGGCCGAGCAGCCGCCCGTACGACGTGACGCGGAGCCGCAGCACGCCGAGCGGACCGAGTGATGTGCACAGCGCAGGTCCAAGCGCAGCCCGAACGCGAGCCAGCCGTCGGTCGGAGAACGACGCGACACAGATGCGGTCGAGGGCGCCCGTTCGTCGCACGGTCTCGACCAGCGGACCGATCGCGGGCCAGTCCTTGACGTCCACGTTGACCCGGACGTCCGGCCAGGCGCCAAGGATGTCCTCCAGGCGGGGGATCGCGGCACTGCCGCCGATACGGATGCCGTCGATGTCGGCCGCGGTCAGCTGTCGCAGCCGGCCGCGCTGCTCGGTGACCCGGTCGAGCGTGCGGTCGTGGAAGGCGAGTAGGACGCCGTCGGAGGTCGCGTGCACGTCGGTCTCGAGGTAGCGGTACCCGAGCCCGACGGCGTACTCGAACGCGGCCATGCTGTTCTCGATCCCCGATCCGGCGCCGCCACGGTGTGCGAACGCCAGCGGCAGCGGTGCATCGAGGAACGGGTACGGCGTCGGCATGGCCACCAGTCTCGTGGAGCTCGGTAGCCGTCAGGTGGCGCGCGCCCGAACGTGTGCTCGCTCACCCTGCTGACCGAACAGGATCAGCAGCTCGACCGGCTTGCCGTCGGCGGATGCTGTGGCATGCGGACGACTGGTGTCGAACTCGCGCGGCCTCGCCCGGACGCAGCACGAGATCGTGCTCGCCGAGGAGGAGCCGGAGTCGGCCGCCGAGCACGTAGAGCCACTCGAACCCCTCGTGCGTGCTGGTCTCCACCTGAGTGGGGCGGTCTCCGGCCGGGATGATCATCTTGAAGGCCTGCACGCCACCGGCGCGTTGGCTGAGCGGGATGAAGGTGCGGCCGTGCCGGACGATCGGAGTGAGGTGGACCCGCGGATCACCCGTCCGTGGAGCATCGACGAGGTCGTCGAGCGGAACGCCGTAGGCGCGAGCCAGTGGCAGCAGCAGCTGCAGGTTGGGCCGCCGCCGACCGCTCTCCAATCGCGACAGGGTGCTCGACGAGATTCCGGTCGTCGCAGACAGGTCCGCCAGCGTGACAGCGCGGTTCCTTCGCAGCGCACGCAGCCGTGGTCCCACGGCTTCGAGGACGTCATCGATCTCGCCCATCCCTCGATCTTGCCGGATGGGCAACTTTGCGTGCGCTCCCCAAAGGTCGCCACCAGACTTGGGCGATGCCTCCCACCTCGGCATCGGCGCGGCGGCGCCGCGACGTCCCTCCACCGCGCACCGGGACGGAGGAGAAAGAGGTCCTCACGGGGTTCCTCGACTACCTGAGGGAGTCGGTCGCGGCGAAGGTGGACGGTGCCCCGGAGCCGGACGTCCGTACGGGCCTGGTCGCCTCCGGCACCAACCTGCTCGGTTTGGTCACGCACCTCACGTACGTCGAACGGTTCACCTTTCTTGGCGAGCAGGTGACCGACTGGCCGGGGACGTTCCATGCGCCGCCGGACTCGAGCGTCGAGGAGTCCGTGGCGGCATACCGCACGGCTGTGGCTGAGGCCAATGAGGTCATCGTCGCCTGCACCGACCTGACCGAGCCCACCGTCACGGTGCCCGGTCGTCGATCGGCACCCTCCATGCGATGGGCACTTACGCACATGATCGAGGAGACCGGCCGCCACGCCGGCCATGCCGACATCCTGCGCGAGCTCATCGACGGTTCGACCGGCCGCTGAGTGCCGAGGCAGCGTTTGCTGGTTCCTCCCGTACACGCCACGCCGATGTCGGCGTGCGCGGGTAACCAGTTGACGTGCCTGCGATGCGCTAGGCGTAACCGAACATCTGCGTCCACCAGGGGCCGCCAGATCCGGTGACCATGCCAGTGCCCATCGCTTGGTAGCGGCAGTCGAGGATGTTGCGACGGTGCCCGTCGCTGTTCATCCAGGCGGTGACGACGGCCTCGGGGGTGGGCTGACCGCGCGCGATGTTCTCTGCTGCCGGCTGGTCGTACCCCTCCGCCCGGGCGCGGTCCCAGGGCGTTATGCCCTCGGGGGTGTTGTGGGCGAAGTAGCCGCGCTCCTTCATGTCGGCGCTGTGCTCGCGCCCGGCGGTGGCGAGCCTGGGCTCGTCGCGCAGCGGGCCGCATCCGGCATTCCCGCGCTCGGCGTTCACCAGCGTCAGGACGGCAGCCTCGGCGGCGGCATCGCCGGTGATCGGCGGCGCGGGAGGATCCGCCGGGGGAGGCGGTTCGGCTTCCTCGGTCTCCGGCGAGGGCTGCAGCGCCTCGCTGCTGGGCTCCTCCGTGGGTGTTGGAGCGGGAGCCGCCGGCGTCTCGATAGGGGCGGGAGGCGCCGCGGCCGGGAGGCCGTCGCTGGGTCGCGCTTCCGTGGAGGTGGCTCGGGGCGTCGCCGCGGGCTCGGCAGTCGCGGTCTCTCGCGAGGATTCGGTGCCCGCGCGGGCCGCGCTGATGGCATCGTCAACCTGGGATAGACCCACCGCCTGCGCGGTCACCGCACTGCAGAGCAGGACAGCGGCGACAGCCCCGACCGAGCCCAGAACAGTGCGCAGGCCGCCGTCCGGGCGCGAGGGAAGCTTCACGGGCGCCGCCTCGGGCGCACAGCGTGGAGCTCACCGATCACGGCAAGAGACGTTACGGCCCCCGCAGGAGCAGGAAAACCAAGCCGAGGTCAATTCCTAGCGAGCACGGATTCGTACACATCGACCGTGTCGCGGGCGATCGCCGCCCAGCCGAAGTCCTCCACCGCCCTTCGGCGGCCTGCCTCACCCATCTCGCGGGCCCGAGCGGCGTCGCGCACCAGGTCGTTGACGGCCAGGGCGAGGCCGGCCTCGAAGCCCTGCGCATCCTGCGGTTCGTACGGCACCAGCAGTCCGGTCTCGCCGTCGACGACGACCTCTGGAATGCCGCCGACATTGCTCGCCACGACCGGCGTACGACAGGCCATCGCTTCGAGGTTCACGATGCCGAGCGGCTCGTACACCGATGGGCAGACGAACGCCCGCGCGTGGGACAGCAGCTGCACAACTTCGGTCCTCGGAAGCATCTGCTCGATCCAGAGCACACCGTCTCGGCTGGCTTGCAGGTCACGGACCAACTCCGCGATTTCTACGCCGATCTCCTTGGTGTCCGGTGCGCCGGCGCACAGCACGACCTGCGTGTCCGGGTCGAACGCGTGAGCTGACCGCACCAGGTGGGCGACGCCCTTCTGGCGGGTGATGCGACCCACGAAGATGACGTACGGCCGGTCGGGGTCGACGCCTTCACGGGTAAGAACGTTGGTCTCCGGATCAGGGTGGTACAGCACGGTATCGATGCCGTTGTAGACGACGTGGATGCGCTCGGGATCGACGAAGGGGTACGCCTGCTGGATGCCGACGCGCATGCCTTCGCTGACGGCGATGATCGCACTCGCGCCCTCGTACGCGGATCGCTCCACCCACGACGACAGGTGATATCCGCCACCGAGCTGCTCGACCTTCCACGGCCGGTCTGGCTCGAGCGAATGGGCGGTCATGACGTGCGGCGCGCCGTGGAGCAGCCCGCCGATCTGACCGCCGAGGTTGGCGTACCAGGTGTGGCTGTGCAGCACGTCGGCCCCATCCACAGCGGAGGCCATGGCAAGGTCGACTGACAGCGTTCGCAGCGCGGGGTTGGCCGTCGCCAGCTGCGGATCGGGCTCGTGGCCGGCGGCGCCCTCGCGGCTCGAACCGAAGCAGTGCACCTCAAGGTCGACGAGGCTGCGCAGCTCTCGAGCGAGAAAGTCGACGTGGACGCCCGCACCGCCGTAGATGTCGGGCGGCCACTCCCGGGTCAGCATCGCAACGCGCATGGGAGAACACTAAGGTCGGATCATGGCACTCGAGCCGCGTGTCCTGGGCATCGTTCTGGCGGGCGGCGAGGGTAAGCGGCTGATGCCGCTGACGCGCGACCGTGCCAAGCCCGCCGTGCCGTTCGGCGGCTTCTACCGGCTCGTCGATTTCGTGCTGTCGAACCTGGTCAACGCTGACTACCTGCGCATCTGCGTTCTCACGCAGTACAAGTCACACTCGCTGGACCGGCACATCACCCAGACCTGGCGGATGTCCACGCTGCTCGGCGATTACGTCACGGCGGTTCCCGCGCAGCAACGGTTGGGGCCGCACTGGTTCACCGGCAGCGCCGATGCGATCTACCAGAGCCTCAACCTGGTGTACGACGAGAAGCCTGAGTACATCGTGGTGTTCGGCGCGGATCACGTGTACCGGATGGACCCCAAGCAGATGGTGGAGCAGCACATCGCCTCGGGCGCTGGCGTCACGGTGGCCGGGATTCGCATCCCCCGCAAGGAGGCCTCCGCGTTCGGTGTCATTCAGGTGGCGGACGACGGCAAGCGCATCGCCGCGTTCCTGGAGAAGCCCACCGACCCACCCGGGTTGCCGGATTCTCCGGACGAGGTGTTCGCGTCGATGGGCAACTACGTGTTCACGACGGCGTCGCTCATCGACGCATTGCGCGCGGATGCCAGCGACGAGGACTCCGTCCACGACATGGGCGGCAGCATCATCCCGCTGATGGTCGAGAAGGACGCCGCGTACGTCTACGACTTCGAGGACAACGACGTGCCGGGTGTCAGGGAGCGGGAGCGTGGCTACTGGCGCGATGTCGGGACGATCGAGGCATATCACGAGTCGCACATGGATCTGGTGTCGATCCATCCGGTGTTCAACCTCTACAACCGGCAGTGGCCGATCTACACGTCGCTGCCGCAGCTGCCGCCCGCCAAGTTCGTCGAGGGTGGTCGGGCGCACGAATCGCTGGTGAGCAATGGCTGCATCATTGCCGGGGGCAACGTCGACCACTCTGTTCTGGCGCCCGACTGCAGCGTCCAGGTCGGAGCCCAGGTCGACGGGTCGGTGCTGTTCACGGGTGTCTCGGTGGGGCGGGGCGCCATCATCCGCCGCGCCATCATCGACAAGAACGTGGCTGTCCCGGCCGGTACCCGCATCGGCGTCGACCACCAGCACGACCGGGAGCGAGGATTTACGGTCAGCGCGGGCGGCATCGTCGTTGTGGGCAAGAACGAGACTGTTCTTCCCTGATACCGCTTCTTCCCTACCGCTCTGATCGAGGAGACCCGTGCCCCCTGCACATATTGGTTACGCGGCCATGCTGGAGCAGTTCCATCCCACCGACATGGTGGAGCTGTCACGTCACGCCGAAGGTGCCGGGTTCCGCGGGGTCATGGCCGCCGATCACTTCCAGCCGTGGGTGCCGGCGCAGGGTCAGGCGTCGTTTGTGTGGAGCGTGCTCACCGCCGTGGGGGAGCGGACCGAGGGAGACCTCGGGCCGGGTGTCACGTGCCCGTCGTTCCGGTGGCATCCGGCGATGGTCGCTCAGGCGGCAGCGACCCTCGAAGCGATGTATCCCGGCCGGTCGTGGCTCGGGCTTGGCGCAGGGGAGGCGCTGAACGAGCACATCGTCGGCGGGTACTGGCCTCAAGGTCCGGAGCGGCTGACCCGAATGTGGGAGGGCATCGAGATCATTCGCAAGCTCTTTACGGGCAAGGACGTGAAGCACAAGGGGGCGTACTTCACCCTCGAGACGTGTCGGTTGTGGACGATGCCGGAGACGCCACCGCCGATCTACGTCGCCACCGCGGGGCCGGTGACCGCCAAGCGTGCCGGTCGACTCGCCGATGGCTTGATCACGCCCGGCGCGTCACTGGAGAAGCTGTCGGGCCTGCTCGACAAGTTCGCCGACGGAGTCCGAGAGTCCGACCGTGACACGGACTCGTTGCCGTGCATCCTCCAGCTGCACCTGTCCTGGGCATCGACCGACGAGGAGGCACTGCAGAACGCGCTCACCGAGTGGCCGAACGGCGGCATGAAGTTTCCCAAGGGCGATATCCGCTCGCCGCATGACTTCGAGCAGATGGCGAAGCTGGTGCGACCAGAGGACTTCGAGGGGCGGATGGTGATCAGCAGCGATCCCGACGTGCACCGTAAATCAGTACAGGAGTTCCTCGACCTGGGCTTCGATCGCATCTATCTGCACAACGTGGGACGCAACCAAGCGGAGTGGCTCGACGTCTTCGGCAAGGACGTGCTGCCGGCCCTCACTGCCTAGCTGCGACGTCCCACTATCACGGTTGCGCCGAGTTCATCCGAAGCGGCAGTGGTCGGCACGAGCCGATGTGTCAGGAAATCGTGCGCCAGCGGGGACGCTTGCCGGTCGCTGCACTCGACCATCAGCCGACCGTCCGGCGCCAACCACTCCATCGCCCCGTCGATGACACGCCGATGCAATGCCATACCGTCGGCGCCGCCGTCGAGAGCGTGCAGGGGTTCGTGCAGGCGCGCTTCGGCGGGCAGCAGCTCGATCGCATCGCTGGGTACGTACGGCGGACTCGCGACGATCAGATCGACGTGGCCCCGCAGGTGCGTGGGCAGCGCGTCGTACAGATCACCCTCGAACACCTGACCGTTCACGGCGTCAAGATTGCGTCGAGCGCAGCGCACCGCCAGCGGGTCGATGTCGCAGGCACACAGCTCAATGCCGTCGACAAGCGCCGCCAGCGCCACGCCGATCGCTCCCGTGCCGCAGCACGCGTCGACGAGGACAGCGCCGGGGGAGATGAGCCGGGCGGCCTCACGTACGAGGAACTCGGTCCGCCGACGCGGCACAAACACGCCGGGCTCGACCACGATGCGGTTGCCGCAGAACTGCGCAAACCCGACGACCTGCTCGAGGGGAACTCCCCTCACTCGCTGCGTCACCATGTCCTCGAGCTCGGCACGGGTTCGCGCCGCACCCGTCAGTAGGCGAGCCTCGTCCGCCGCGTGCACGCACCCGGCAGCTTGAAGCCGCGGCGCGATCTCGGCTGGAGTGCCTACCACACGTCGCCGTCGCGGCATTCGCACGCGAGGTCTCCGGTCATGGTCAGCCGCACGTCCACGGGGAGAACGTAGACGGCGCTGTCGTCATCTGGGGTGCGTCGTCGTCCCGTTGGTGCGATGACCGAGGTCGTACCGCGCCACCGTTGCCAACCGCGCGATTCGTAGAGACGGGCGCCAGCGTCCGATGAGCCCAGCGCTCCGAGCTGGTAGGCGCCACGGATGACGTTTTCGAGCGCCGCCATGACGCGGTGACCGTAGCCGCGCCGGCGATGGGCGGGGTGAACGGCAACAGCTTCCACATACCCGGTCCGCACCGCTCGATCCTCGTGAACCAGTCGGCGCAGGATCACCGAGCCGTGCGCGACCAGTTCCATGTCCTCCCACATGAGGGCGTGCAGGCCGCCGAGGGCGTGGTCGAAGTCGTCGTCGCTAATGCCGTCCTCGAACGCGGCGTCGAGCAGCCCACGGATGGCGCGCAACTCTTCGGCGTCCAGGAACGCCGTGTGGCGGACATCAACGGCTGTCATCGAGTCAGGGACGGTCACGACTCCGAGACGACGTAGAAGCGATTCCCGTCAGGATCGTCGAAGGTGAACATGGGCGGTACGCCTTCCCATGCCAGCAGGTCACTCGTCGACACTCCCCGCTGCTGGAGACGTATGTGTTCGGCTTCGACGTCGGCGACGGCAAAGCGCACGCCGCTGTCGACACCGGGCGAGGGACTGTCCGGCCCGGCGACCAGGGCGATGGACGTTGCGGCGGTGGGTGGTGCAACTTCGATCCAGCGCATCGTGTCGCTGATAGGGGCATCCAGTCGCTTCTCGAAGCCCAGGACGTCGACGTAGAACGCCAGTGCTGCGTCCTGGTCGTGAACGGGGACCGCGACGCAGCGGACGTCGATGATCGTGGTGGTCATGGCGGCCTCTCTTCAGTCGTTTCGGCGTTCGCTGAGGTGAACGGTGACGGTGTCGCCGGCGTTCTTACCGATGGCCGACCGGAGGTCGGCGGACAGCGGCAGCTTGTGCGTGCCATCTCCCATCGCCATGAACGCGGCCTGGAACGGGTGACCGTCGATAGTGCCGGTGACCTTGACGAGGCCGCGGGTGCCGAAGAAGTCGGCCGACCAGTCAGTCACGAGGTAGGTCCAGCCACCCTTGGCAGGGCTCTTCTGCAGGGTTCCGGAGAAGGTGTGGTCCAGCATCATGACTCACCTCCTGGTGGTGTGGCGTACATCAGGGATCCCGGGGTGGTGAGCTCGTCACCGGTTTCCAGCCAGGTCTTGAGGCCGGAAAGGATCATCGGCCAGCCGCCATACAGCTGGGCGTCGGCGTCCTCGGGCAGCTGGTCATGGGTCACTGTCAGATGGCAGGAGTCGGCGACTGGCTCGATCTCCCAGGTCACCCGCGTGGTTCCGTACGCCTCAACGTCGTCACCCCACTGCGCGACCATGGACTGTACGAGCCGGCGTGGCGGATCCACCTCGAGGTTGCGCCCCTCGACCAGGGGGTCGGGGGCATTCGGGTTGGTGATCACGTAAGTCGATCCGGGGGTCCACGCGGACTCGATCCGGTTGCCGAAGTGGAACCGCGCGCGCACGTCAGGATCGGTGATTGCGGCCCAGAGCTGCTCGGGTGTGGTCCGAATGTAGATCTCGAAGATCTTCTCCATGCTGTGCTCCAATTCGCGCTTGAGATCGACGAGCCCGGCCGCCCAGCCCTGGGTGTACTTGCTCACCCAGCGGTCGTGGATGAGCCGGATGGGCACCGCGTTGAGGAAGTGCAGCTTTTCCCGACCTCGGCGCTTGGTCACGACCAACCCAGCTTGTTCGAGCAGGGCGAGGTGCTTGGCCACCCCGATGCGGGTCATCGGGAACCGAGCGTGCAAGGCGGCAAGCGACTGGCCGTCGTGCGCGAAAAGCGCATCGAGCAGGGCCCGACGGGTGGGGTCCGCGAGTGCCCGGAAGGCCAAATCCACGCGGATACAATAGGAAACCAAATGGTTTCCTGTCAACCACCGAACACCGGGCTTTCACTCGTCTTCCGCGACGTTGCGCTGAGCGGCTACATCAGCGACGCCCTTGCATGCCCTAACTCTACCTATATAGAGTTAGGGCATGAAGCGGATACGCCGGCCGTCCCAGCAGACGGTCGCGGTGCTGTTCGCCCTTGGTGAGCGGGCATCGGAGCACAGCCACGGCTACGACCTGTGCCGGGCGCTCGATCTCAAGGCGGGGACCGTCTATCCCATTCTGATGCGTCTCGCGGAGCGCAGACTCGTCGAGACGATGTGGGAGAAGGATCCGCCGCAGGGCCGTCCGGCCCGCCACCTCTATCGGCTGTCAGGCACTGGCGAGCAACTCGTCGCCGAGCTGCGACGGGAAGCGGTGGTGGGGGAGCGCGCCGCTGGTACACATCCGGCCCGGCCCGCTCTCGGGAGCGCCGTCGGATGACACCGCGCGGTGCTGGCTGGCTCGCCGGCGTGGTGGTGTTCGCGTCGATGACAGCGTTGGCGGGCGCGCTAACAATCGCTCGAAATGCGGCGAACGCAGACCTGGTCGTCGGGGGTGGACTTGCGAGTTCCGTCGCCCTTCGCGTTGGTGCGCTCGCTGTCGCAGCGGGTGTGCTCGTTGCGTGCATAGCCGCGTCGAAGACAGGGCGCCGTGCCGCGATGGCAGCGGCGATCTCGTCGTACCTCGCCGTCGGCCTGTGGGTGTGGTGGCAATCCGCGCGTTCGCCGCGGGTCCCCGGAGAAGATCCGGTCACGTACGTGCTCGGGCTCGTCGATCTCTTCGCGGCCGTCGGAACCACCTTCGCGCTCGCGGCTGCTGTCATCGCGACGTGGATCGCGCGTCACGCAGTAGGGCGGGACGGCGCCGAGCGAGTGCTCGCCCTCGAGACGACGGGTCTGCACGGATCGCGGGATCGCTGGGGCGCCGCTATGCGTGCCGAGCTCGCGACGATCGACGACCCGGTGCAACGGGGTCGATTCGCACGAAGCGGTGCGATCTTTGCCTTCCGTCATGGCACCGGAAGATGGCCGGCGGTGCTTGCCGCCCTCGCCGGCGTGGGGGCGGGCGTCGTGGTGTTCAGTGCAGCACGCATCTCGTTCGACCGTGACCAGCCTCGCGGGATCATTGGCGAGCCCCTGATGGGACTCGTGGTGTTGCTCCTCGTCGTAGTCGTGATCGTGGGGACGCTGATCGGCAAGTCGTTCCGTGCCGGACTCGAGACCGCAGTTCTAGCCTGGCTATCGATCTATGTCTGCACCCTCGCAGTGGAGATTCCGCAGGCGCTCGCTTGGTACAACGACGCGGGGATTCTGCTCCTCGACGGCGATGGGGCCGCAGGCGCGGGGGTCGATGAACTCGGCGCCGCGTTCCAGCCCATTACTCACACCGCATTCATCTTCGTGTCCGTGTCGCTGCTCGCCATGGCGGTGTTGGCCGCTGCGTTCGGCACCGTGGCGTTGCGCGTAGCGCGTAGGTAGCACCAGGCCGCGCCGGTAACTCTGCGCCTTTCACAGCCCCGGACGCAGCACGCAGGTCAGCGTCGAAGGGTGAACTCGCCGTGTCGTCCTCAGGTCTGGTTGACCCCGCGCTCGGGCCACGTTCCTAGGTGGCGGCGGTAGCGCATGATCCCCGAGAAGGTGAAGGTGACGTTGAAGGTGGGATGTTCGTCGATCGGCCGCTCGGTCTGCTTGTCGATCGTCATGTGCCGATCCATGTTCAGCTTGTCGACGCCGTACCGATAGGTGACGTGCTGGTCGTCCCCTGCCGTCACCTCGAAGAAGACCTGAGCCGCCACGGGCCCAGGATGAGTCGCGCCGTCGAGTCAGCCTGAGGAGATGGTTGCTAGCGGGCGCCCGCGATCGCCGCTGCCCAGTTCCTTGACGTGCGCGGCGGTGGGATGAGTTCCGGCTGGTGCTACTCGGGGAACGTCACCACCTGCTGGTCGAGGGGAAGGACGCGGCGGAAGCGACCGCTGAGGGTCCAGGTGTCGATGGCGGCCGGTGCGGCCCCCAACGACCTCCTCCAGGTTGGTGACCACGCCCTGGCCGGTGAACCGTGTGAACTCGTACGGGACGCCCTTCGACGACAGTGGTGCGAGGCCATCCATCACGTGGAAGTGCAGATGCGGGCCATCGGTGTTCCCGCTGTTACCGAGAAGGCCGATTACCTCGCCCTCACGGACCATGTCGCCGATCTCGAATCGAAGGCTATTCGGCTGCATGTAAGCGTAGAACGCGTAGTTTCCGCCGCCGATGTCTTGAACGATGTAGTTGCCTCCTGCATTGGCTCCGGTGATGCCAGTGGGCAGCGCACCCGGGGTCTGGTCGGGCAGCCCATCGAGGAGGTTGGCCACTCTGCCGTCCGCCACGGCGTGGATCGGCGCCCCGTAGTAGGCGTAGCTCGAGAATTGATCAACCGGCCCGACGAAGCGCCGGCCCTCGTCGTCGAGCTGTACCCAGTCGATCGCGTAGCGCTCGGTGGCGTGGAACGCGCCGTTGACCGCCAAGACTGCGCCGCGATGCGGGTTTCGAACGGCGCAACAACCGATACCAGGGTTCTGCTATCCCGGCCGATCCGCAAGGCTTGGTGTGAGATTTTGTCCGAGGGCGGGGGAGTGCCTCCGGTGTTGCGATTTACCACCTGATTGATCCCACGTGCCACTGAACTGTCAGCGAACCGTCGCTGATTTGTCAGCGCCCGAGTTCACCTTTGGATCACCGCGGTTCCTCCGGGACCGCGGGGCGACTCGACCCGCTTGGACGCAAGCGGTCTTTGCTTCGCCCGAACGACCGCCGGTCAGGAGGCAACCATGAGCCGCACCACAGGTGTGGAGTTTCCTGGCCGAGCAGCGACCCGGGCGGCGAGCGAACAAGTACGCCCAAGCCGGACCGTCGATACCAGACTGATACCAGACCTTGATTGAGTTGTTCACGCGCGCAATATCTACAGACTGAATAGTCATCTTGCGAATAGCCATCACAACTGCTAGGGGCAAGATCACGTCCGATATTAAGGGGAGAACGCATGCTGCGACCAGGAATACACAAGCGGACACTCGGCACATTCGTGCTTACCGCTGTTATGGCGCTGGTGGCGACGGTGCTCGGAGCCGCGCCCGCAGTAGCACACCCGGAGCATCATTCCGACGCGGTACGAGTCTGGAATCTCCACGCTACGGATGCGCTGATAAACGCCCCGACCGCGGCGACTCCCGGCGCCGGTCAGACGCCTCCGGTCTCGCAGTTGCACCTCGCGATGGTGCAGGGTGCCGTCTACGACGCGGTCAACGCGATCGTTGGCGGCTATCAGCCCTACCTGCCTGACCTTCCACCGGCGTCGCGGTCGGCATCGCAGGACGCCGCCGTCGCCACCGCCGCACACGACGTGCTGGTTGGCTTGGGAATCGCGCCTGTACCGCCGTTGCCACAGGTGGTCCTAGACCGGCTCGATGCCCTCTATACCGCCGCGCTCGCAGGCATCCCCGACGGAGATGCCAAGACCGAGGGGGTGGCAGCAGGGGCAGCCGCTGCAGCGGCCATGCTTGCAGCACGGACGAACGACGGCCGTTACGTGCCATTCTCGTGGCAGGTCGGCACCAACCCCGGCGAGTGGCGTCCCACTCCGCCAGCGTTCGCCAACGACCTTGCGTGGGTAGCCAGGGTCAAGCCCTTCACGCTCGAGAGCACATCGCAGTTCCGGACGAAAGGGCCGAACGCACTCACCAGCCGAGCCTATGCAAGGGACTACAACGAGGTGAAAGACCTCGGGGCACTCGACAGTCCCCGCACCGAAGAGCAGACCGCTGTCGCCCAGTTCTACACGGCTCACACGGTAGAGTTGTTTAACCGCACATTCCGGGTGATATCCGAGGCCCAAGGGCTCACGCTTGCCGAGGAAGCCCGTCTCTTTGCCATGCTGAACGTGGCCCCAGCAGACAGTCTCATCAACTGCTTTGACGACAAGGCGTTCTGGAACTTCTGGCGTCCAGTTACCGCGATCCACGAGGGCGATAACGACGGCAACCGCAGGACCGTTGGCGATCCAGCATGGACGTCGTTGATCCCGGCTCCGCCGTATTCGGATCACCCGTCTGGTTACAACTGTGCTTCAGCCGCCTACCTGCACACTGCCAGGGCCTTCTTTGGCACGAACACGATGGACTTCAGCGTCGTCAAGATCGTGCCTGGCGTACCTGATGTGACGCGCGACTACACCCGCTTCACTGACGTGGTCGACGACACCATCGACGCACGTGTGTACCAGGGCATCCACTTCCGAGAGGCTGATGTCCAGGGCGAAGGAATCGGCAGAAAGGCTGCCCGCTGGGTTGATCGGCACTTCTTCCAACCGGTGAAGTGACCCGATCCATCCAGTGAGGCCTCGCCTCTCAACGCAGATCTGAGACAGGGCCTGGTCGGCCGGGGAGGGCCAGGCTGGCTCATGGCCACCTCGGTGCCCGGTGAGCTCCAACCGGAGCCTCCGCCCCGAGGTGAGCCATGTGCTCGGCGTCACCTACAACGTTGGGGCGAGCGGGCCGCCGTCAGTGACCGTCTGCCCGGACCCCGTCCAAGCCGCAGCCGCTTACGACCCGGATGCGGCCGGTACGACGGTGAGGTAGCCGATCCCGACGTAGTCGACCTTGGCGAAATCGAGCATCGGCTCGTGGAAGGCCTCGTCATCCAGGACCAGTGCAACGTTCACGTTGAGCTCCTTGGCCCAACTCGTTACCTGGTCGCCGGCCACCCGTGCGCAGAGTCCACGCGCGCCAGCTGCTCCACCCCGCGTCTGGCGTCTGAGCTATGGGCCGTAAGCGCCGGTCGGGGTGGCTATTCAGCGCCTGGTCTCGTACCTGGTCAGGAGCACGCCGTCGGGAAACGTTCGGGTCTCCACCAGGTTCAGCTTCACCCAGTTGTCCAGAGTCGTGAAGAACGGCGTGCCGCCGCCCACCAGGACCGGGTGGGTGACGATCGCGTACTCGTCGATCAGCCCAGCCCGCATGGCCGCCGCGGCGAGGGTGGCGCCGCCGACGTCCATGGGACCGCCATCACCAGCCTTGAGCCGGGTGATCTCGGTGACAGCGTCGGCGGTGACCAGGCGGGCGTTCCAGTCGACCGCGCTGGTCGTCGAGGAGAACACCACCTTCGGCATGTCCCGCCAGCGGCGGGCGAACTCGATCTGCGCCGGTGTGGCGCCAGGCTGCTGGTCGGCGGTCGGCCAGTGGGAGCTCATCGTCTCCCACAGTTTGCGCCCGTACAGCGCCAGGCCCATCGCCCCCACCCGGTCGGACCACCACTGGAACAGCTCGTCGCTCGGCACGCTCCAGCCGAGGTCGTCGCCGTCCGCTGCGATGTAGCCGTCCAGGCTCAGGTTCATGGCAAAGGTCAGTTTCCGCATGGCGTCAGCCTCCCGTGAGTCGGTATTCGGCGTACCGACCAACCACTCCGCCTGCGTGCGCGAGACAACTGCGCGCCGCCGCGAGTGCACGACGTCCCAGGCGTCTGCAGGAGTAGGAACTCCGCCACGACGACCCCGTCGCCGTCGGAGGGCAGGAAGAAGCTGGACCACTGGTCGATGCATTCATGGTGCGACCACGGCGATGGCGATGAGTCCAAGGCCCAGGAGAAGGTCGAGGCTCAGGCAGGCCTCGGCCAGCGATCGTGAGACGGCCAACCGGCGGCGGTAGTGGATGGCGTCCCAGACGGCGTGCGAGGCCAACAGGACCCCGGCGAGGACGACACCGGCCTCTGTCGCCTAACAGCTGCGCAAGCGTGGCGCCCCGTTCTTGCGACATCCGATAAGGTACATTATGTAAAGTAAGCCAGGTGAGTAAGTCCCCCACCGACAAGAAGCGGCTATCGGGTCTCATTGAAGGTGGCCGCGTCGTCCCGGGCGTTCAAGCGTGGCGTGCGTGTTCGATGCTGATTGCGCGGAATCCAGCGCTCGTTGACGGGAAACCGCCAAGGTGGAGCTCAGCCGAACGCGAGCTCATGCCCACTGACGATCACCATTTCGTTGCCTTCCGGGTCGGCGACCCGCCAGCGATCCTCCGACTCGTCAAGGAGCCGGCCACCGGCTGCGACGGTCGTGGCGAGGCGCGTCTGCGCGTGGTCCGACGGCACAGCGAGCTCGAAGTGGATGCGGTTGCGCTGCCGGCGCCGCTCCGTCCCCGAAGCGTCGAGCTCTTGGAACACCATCACCGGGTTCAGCCGCCGCGGATCGTGGATGTCGCTGACCCCGGCTCGCCGGTCGTGGGTGTATCCGAGTGCGGCGACCCAGAACGCGCGGACCGCGGCGACGTCGGCGGCGTCGAGGAAGAGCTGAGCGAAGCGCGGCAGCCCCGGATCCGCAGTGGCCCCGAGTTCGCGCGCAGCGGTCTGGAGGTTTCCCGCGAGGTCGGTGAAGTCGAGCTCGAGGCCGTGGGCGTCGTCCTCCCACTGGTCCTTACCGCTGTCGATGATCACGAGCCCGGGGCGCAGGTCGACCAGCAGCGGGAAGCCCGTGTCGTGGGCCAGCGCCGCTGCTGCGGCGGCCAGGTCACGCTGCTGCGTCGGCGAGGTGATGCGGTAGCACGCCATCGCGCTGAACACCGCCTGCCAGTCGGCTGTCCCGATCCTCTCGCCGAGCGCCGCGCCCGGCACCAGGTCGACCTCGTTGCCGTCGGGGTCGGTGTGACAGACCCCGAACGGTCCCGATGCCTCACCAAGACTCGCCTGCTCGACCGCCGCGGCCGGCCGCACCACGTCGAGGTGGATGCGGTTGCGCAACGGCCGTGGCTCGGTCGACTGCTGGATCCGTATCGCGGGGTCGCGCCGCAACGGATCCGCCAAACCGCCGTCCTCCCCAGGCGCGTAGTCGAACACGCGCTGCCAGAACCGCCTCACCACAGACGGGTTCGCGGATTCGAACACGACGCTCAGGTGCTGCAGCACGGCAGGGTTCGCGGCCAGCCCGAGATCCCGCGCGGCCGCCGACACCGCCTCGGCGTGCTCGTCTGAGTCGAGGCGCACCCGCATGCCTGTCGCGCGCAGGTCGACCACGATCTCGGCCGACAGCTCCAGGATGCGCCCGGCCAGCGCAGCCCCCTCGATCAGCGAAGACGCGTCGAACCATGCCGTCGCAACACCATCGACCACCCGCCAATCCGTTCCGATCTCTGTCATGCCCGGCACTGTAGAGCCCACTCCGGGCGATCTCCTTCCGCATAGTGATCATGTCCCGGCTGAGGCATTCATGGACGCCGTGCGGTGTCGTGGCCGTCGACGAGCTCGTCGGCGAACTGACGGAGAGCCGCAGCTTCGGCGGCGTCGCGGGTCTCGCGGCGTTCCAGGACAGGACCCGACATGACCGTCTGCCGAAGTGCGGACCCGGACGTTTCGCGCTCGACTCTGAATTGGCCGTTTGAGGCGAGGGCAGCTGACGCCTCGCCTCGTCTAGCCGCTTGAACGCCTCTTCGACTTGCGCTTTCAGCTCAGGCGGGCAGGTCCGCCCGGCAAACTGACGGAAATTGGCTTCGTCAGTGTCAGCTGGGATGGCGGCGACGAACATGCGTTTCTGCTTGACGTCATCGTCGAACCCGAACAGAGGCTGACGCTTACGGTCGTGGCGTGTGGCATGGGGAGTTCCGCCATCCGCGACTCGTGCAGGCGTACGACGCCGTCTGCGTGTGGTCCCGCGAGGACGACTTCTTCTTCACGTTCGTCAACGAGACCCCAGCCGCTCGCGTGCTCGACTTGGGGTGCGGCACCGGCCGACTAACGCTCGCGCTGGCGGCAGCCGGGCACCGCGTCACCGGCGTCGATCCGGCGGCAGCGTCGCTCGCTGCGGCCCACGCGAAACCCCTCGCGGAGCGCGTAACCTGGGTCGAGGGAACCTCAGTGTTGCTTCCCGATGCTGCCTTCGACGTCGCGGTGATGTCTGCGCACGTCGCGCAGTTCCTCGTCGACGATGACGACTGGCACGGGACGTTGCGCGACATCCGCCGTGCCCTCGTTCCTGGTGGACGGCTGGTGTTCGATACGCGCGATCCGCGTGCGGCGGCGTGGGAGACGTGGAACCCCGTCGACTCTCGTAGGACGGTGACCCTGTCTGACGGAGCGACTCTCGAGACATGGGGCGATGTCGAGCCCGCGGTCGACGGCAGGGTTGCGTGCACTCAGCACTACGTCTTCTCTGACGGCGCAAGACTGCGCAGTACGGCGATGATGCGGTGGCGCGGCGCCGAGGACGTGCGGGCCGCGGTGACCGATGCGGATCTCGAGGTGGATGAGATCTACGGTGGCTGGGAACGCGAACCGATCGGCGCCGACGATGGTGAGCTGCTCGTGATCGCCCATCGACCCTCGTGATCGGAGCTAGCTGATCGCGGTGAGAATTGCCTCCCCCAGTTCCCGCGGCTTCGTGAACTGAGGCCAGTGCCCAGTAGGTAGGTCGACGAACGTGACGTCGCGGATGCTGGCGAACTCGCGCACGGGGGTCTCCCCCTCCTCGATCCACTCGCGCAGCATGTCGCTGGTGAACTCGGTGCAGATCACGGTGACGGGCACGTCGTAGCGGCGATCGTCGACAAGGTGTTGGGGATCGCGCACAACCTGCGCAGGTGTCGGAATGGCCCGGTCGCGGAAGCGCCGACGGGCAGCGTCGTCCAGCCCAGCGACGTCCGCCTCGTCGAACTCCGACCAGTCGGGCATCGGTACCTCGCCATTCTCGGCCGGATACCCATCCGCCAAAGCGTCGCCGTCGCCGGTCGGGAAGCCGCCGATATAGACGGCGCGGGTCACGCGCTCGGGTCGGGCGTCGATTGCGGCGTGGACGATCCCGGCACCGGCTGAGTGTCCTACGAGCACGACATCATCGCTGTCGACAGCGTCGACTGCCGCGACGACCGAATCGACGTGATGCCGCAGGGTGACGTCGGCGCGATCGGTTTCACGAGACTCGAGGCCAGGCAGCGTGAGTGGCCGCACCCGATGTCCGGCACGTTCCAACGCGGGCGTCACCCCGTCCCATGACGAGCCATCGAGCCACATACCCGGAACCAGAATGATCTCCATGCCGGGACGCTAGCCGTACCCGCTGACACAGATCGGAGCCCCTGCGCGTCAAGCAGCGCGGGCAATGCTGCGCAGCCAGCTCCGCGTGATCATGCGATGTGCTCCGCTGGCGATGACGGCAGTCCGGTAAAGCCGGCCGTGCCGGCCGGGAAACGCCGCATGCGTGCGTGCCCGCAACTGCTTGTCGTCGACGAGGAACTGCAGCCGATAGCGCGAGAAGCGGTGCCGGCCCTCGAGCATGAGCCGCTCCCCCGCCACTGCATCGACGACACGAAAGCCCGGGATCGTGTCGCCCGGTGATCCAGTGAACGCCGGCGTACCGGTAGCCGGTTCGCACCCGAGCGCGCGGGCAAGCGCTCGACCGGCCGCCGACATGCGTGGTAAATCCGTGATCAGACTCGTCCAGACACGCTCGGGCGATGCGGACGTTTGCACGACGAGTTCGTCGATGTACGGGAGCTGATCCGTCACGCAGACCATGATTCAGGAGTGGATGTATTCCTGGAGACAGAGCGCTTGATCCTGCGTCGGTTCACCGCTGACGACGTCGACAACCTAGTCGAGCTCGACAGCGATCCGGAGGTGATGCACTACATCACCGGCGGCCGCGGCACGTCGCGCGCAGAGATCGAGAACGACGTCCTGCCCGCGTTCCTGGGCTACTACGAGCGCTTCCCCGGCTACGGCTTCTGGGCAGTCATCGAGAAGGCGACCGGCGACTTCCTCGGGTGGTTCCATCTCCGGCCTGCGCTCCACGACGGGAGCCCGACCGAACCGGAGCTCGGCTACCGGCTGCGCCGATCCGCATGGGGAAAGGGCTACGCCAGCGAGGGTGCCCGCGCCCTCGTTCGCGTGGCCTTTGAGGAGCTTGGGGCCGACCGCGTCTTCGCGGAGACGATGGTGGTGCACACCGCCTCGTGGCGCGTGATGGAGAACGCCGGCTTGCGATTGGTCCGCACATTTCACGCCGATTGGCCCGACAAGATCGAGGGCGACGAGCACGGCGACGTCGAGTACGCGTTGACCCGGGCTGAGTGGGCCGCAGAGCGGTAGTCAGCCCGAAGCAGCGTCTGTGGGTCGCGGCATCAGGGAGACGTGCGCCTCCACGGGCAACGTCTCCCGGACAGCGGCCATGACGGAGTTGGTGACTGCCTCCACCCCCTGGACGTCCAGGTCGCGATCGAACGCCACGTCTGCCATCACGACGACCTGGCGCGGGCCGGCGACGACTGCCTTGAGGTCGACGACCTGGTTGACGCCCGTGGTGGCCTCAACAGCCTCGACGAGCGAATGCTGCGTCGTCGGCGGGATCGCGCGACCAGTGATGAGCTCACGTCCCCGCGCCAACAGGGCGGCCGCGACCACGATGAGGAGGACACCGATGCCGGCGCTGGCCAGGGCGTCGAAGACGGGGGTGCGCCGGTTGCCTGGTGCAATGCCAGGCCGAGCAGCGCGAGCACGGTGCCCGCGACTGAGGTGGCGTTGTCGAGCACGACCGTGACAACGATGGGATCGGAGGTACGACGCAGCTCGCCTGCATAGCTGCGGATTCGGCTGCGGCCAACCGGGCCGACGACCGCACGAAGCGACCAGACGTTGGCGATGAGAACGCCCACGAGGACGGCGTACTCGATGCTGTACGCGCCCTGCCCTGACTCCTCCCCCAGCGTGCACCACGCCTCGCCGAGTGCGAGGGCTCCACCGCCGAGGAAGATGGCCAGCGCCGCGAACAGTGACCAGAAGTACGCCTCGCGGCCGTAACCGAGCGGGTGCCGATCGTCGGCCGGTCGTCCGCTGCGCAGTGATCCGACGAGGAGCAGACCCTCGACGACGAGACCGGCCACCGACTGCGCAGTGAGGGCGAACAGAGCAGCGGAACTGCTGTTCCATGCCGCCAGCCCCAGAGCTAGGGTCTCGACGACGATCACGGCCATGGTGATGGACGACCATGCGCGAGCTCTCGCCCGAGGGCGTCGACACCGCAGCGTCGGTGGCTACCGGACTCATGTGAACATCTCGACGGTTCGACTCTCGGTGTCGTACGTGCGCGCCCCGGTGGCGTACCCGTTCGGCCACGTCATGCTCTCCAGCAGCCGCCGCGCTGCCGCCTCTTGAGCTCGATCCATGCCGCGCCCCAGGGTGAGGTGCGGTGCCCATCGCCCGGGCACATGGCGCTCCTCGACTCCCCACGCATTGGCGTCGAGGATGGCATGGACAGCCTCGTGCACCGAAATCAGCTCGGGTTCGAGCGCGAGGGGGACGACGACAGCCAGCCGTCGCTGGCCGAAGGTCCTCAAACCGTCGACGTGCAGCGACGCCGGGAGTCGGGTCATCGCCCTGGTCAACAGCGCTGGGGTGTCGGAATCCCAGTCGTCGACGACCGCGACGGTGATGTGTGGTCGACCACTTTCGTGCCGATGCGCGGCTTGGCTCGGCAGGCCCGCGTCGTCGAGCCGGCGCCAAGCGTCGCGTACGACCCGGTCGAGCTCCCTATCCGGCAGGAGCTCGACGGTTCGCACGCCGTCGACGGTATCCAGGAAGAGTGTCCATCTCGGCCGGGCGCGTTCGTCTTATTGATGACGTACCGAACGCGGCATCGTGCCGCACGATGAGAGAGGAACATCATGCCGACGTACGCCGCACTGCTGGCGGGTAGGCGGCGTCGATGCCGTCCGCGCGTATTTCCGTCAGGTATGGGGCGAGGCGGCCACCCGCTTCCAGATCGCGACGGGAACACGTCGCCGACCACCTCCGAGCAGGATGGCAGCCGGTGACCGAGCCCGTGGTCGTGGAGTTCGACGTCCGCGCAACGCCCGAGCACGCGTTTGACATGTGGACACGACGGGCCGCTCTGTGGTGGCCGCAGTCACACGCTCAGTGGTCATCCAGAGTCGATCCTGTTCGAGCCGAGACCCGGAGGTCGGGTGTTCGAGCGAGCGGCCAACGGTATGGAGTACGAGTGGGGCGAGGTGCTCGACTGGGCGCCGCCAACCCGGGTGCGCTACCTGTGGCATTTGTTCTTCGATCGCAGCGAGGCCACCGAGGTCGAGCTGACCTTCACCGTGGTGCCGGACGGCACCCAGGTCCGGCTGGAGCATCGGGGTTGGGACCCGCTCGGCGACGTTGGTGCACCGCGGCGGACACGCACCGGCCGGGTCTGGACCGAGCTGACCCGGTCGTACCGGGAGGCCGTGATCAGCGGCTAGAGCAGCAGGCCAACCGCGTGGATGATGACTCCCGCAAGCGCGCCGACGACCGTGCCGTTGATCCGGATGAACTGCAGGTCGCGGCCGACCTGTAGCTCGATCCTGCGCGAGGTCTCCTCCCCGTCCCATCGCTCGACGGTTTCCGTGATCGTTCGGGTCAGCTCGTCGCGATAGTTCGTGACGACGTAGACAGCGGCGTCCTCGATCCAGCCGTTGACTTTGGCTCTCAGATCTGCGTCATCGACTAGGCGGCGGCCAAAGCTGACCAGCCCGTCGGTGACTCGTACGCGCAGCTCGCTGTCGGGGTCGTCGACGAGGTCAACCACCAGGCGTCGAGCGGCGGCAAGCAAATCGCGGACGGCCTGACGGACTTCGGGTCGATCGAGCAGCCGGGCCTTGATCTGCTCGGCCCGCGCAATTGTCGCCGTATCCTCCTGCAGGTCGCGGGCGAGCCGGCTGAGGTAGGCGTCGAGCGTGCGTCGCATCGGATGCTGCGGGTCGTCCTGTACCTCGCCAGCCACGCGCAGCAGTTCGACGTATACGCGGTGGGCGACCCGATCGTCGAGAAAGCGTGGCGACCACCCGGGGGCCTGCGCCATGACGACACGCTCGACTGTCTCCTGGTTGTTCACCAGCCACGTGTGCACGTTGTCGATCACCAGGTCCACGGCCCGGTGGTGTGCGCCGTCGGCCACGATCCGAGCGAGCGTGGCACCGAGCGGCGGCCCAACCTGGAAGGTGGCTAGTCGCTGGACGAGGACGTTCTCGAGGGCGTCCTGGACGTCCTCGTCTCGCAACACCCCGAGGGCGCCGCGGACGATGGACGCAAGCTCTGTCGTCACCCGAGCAGCGTGCGACTTGTCGTGCAGCCACTCTCCGACTCGCCTGGCGACATCGACGCGACGTAGCCGCTCTCGCACCACCGTCTCGGAGAGGAAGTTGGCGCCGACGAACGCACCGAGGCTGCGGCCAAGGGCGTCCTTGCGGGTCGGGATGATCGCCGTGTGTGGAATCGGCAGTCCCATCGGATGCCGGAACAACGCGGTCACCGCGAACCAGTCGGCCAGGCCGCCCACCATGCCGGCCTCGGCTGCCGCCCGGACGAAGCCGAGCCAGGTCGGCGACGTCGGAGTCTCGGCCAGGCGCACCAACACGTACACGACCGCGGCGACAAGGAGCAGCCCCGTTGCCCCAGCTTTCATCCGCAGCAAGTCGCGGCGCCGGACCTGCTCGTCGGGCAGCGGTGCAGCATCAAGCCGGGAATCGGCGGTAGGCAGGCTCACGACTCGATTCTGTCTCGGCTCCGGCAGCCAGCGTTCGCCAGGAGCGAAATCATCCCGCGGATGATGTAAGCGTGTAATCGCGTTGAATCGGCATGACCTCGACCACTCTGCCCGTCCTGCCGCTCGACGATGTCGTCGTCCTGCCCGGGATGGTTATTCCGATTGAGCTTTCCCCCGAAGCACGTGCCACCGTCGATGCCGCTCGCGCGGCCGCGACTGATGCTGATCCGCAGGTCCTGATCGTGCCGCGTGTCGATGGCCGGTACGGGAGCGTCGGCGCTGTCGCGGACCTTGTCCAGGTCGGGCGGCTCCCGAGCGGTGAGCCCGCGGCCGTCATCCGCGCCGAGGCCCGCGCGAGGATCGGCTCCGGAGTCAACGGTCCGGGTGCCGCACTGTGGGTCGAGGCGGAGATCCTCACCGAGCCGGCGCCGACCGAGCGGGCCCGAGCGCTCGCGCAGGAGTACAAGCAGGTCCTGCTCACGATCCTGCAGCAGCGCAACGCCTGGCAGGTGATCGACAGTGTCCAGCGACTCACTGATCCTGGTCGGCTCGCTGACACGGCCGGGTACGCCAGCTGGCTCGACGTTGCGGCCAAGGTGCAGCTATTGGAAACCCTCGACCCCGAGCAGCGACTCGCACAGTTGCTCGAGACTGCGAAGGCCCACCTCGCCGAGCTCGAGGTAACCGCCAGCATCGCCCAGGACGTCCGCGAGGGGATGGACAAGAGCCAGCGCGAGTTCCTGCTCCGCCAGCAGCTCGCCGCGATCCGCAAGGAGCTCGGCGACGACGAGGCGAGCGGCACCGCTGACTATCGGTCGCGCGTCGAAGCTGCCGACCTGCCCGAGCCCGTCCGTGAGGCGGCGCTGCGCGAAGTGGGGCGCCTCGAGCGAGCCGGCGACCAGTCCCCCGAGTCCGGGTGGATCCGCACTTGGCTGGACACCGTGCTCGACCTGCCCTGGAACACCCGCAGCGAGGACACGACCGACATCACAGCGGCCCGCGCGGTCCTCGACGCCGACCACACCGGGCTCGACGACGTGAAGGACCGCATCGTCGAGCACCTGGCCGTGCGTACGCGCCGGGCGCAGCGCGGTCTTCAGCTCGTCGGCGGCCGTGGCTCCGGAGCAGTCCTGGCCCTCGTCGGGCCGCCCGGCGTCGGCAAGACGTCCCTCGGCGAGTCGGTGGCTCGCGCACTCGGGCGCTCCTTCGTTCGGGTATCCCTCGGTGGCGTCCGGGACGAAGCCGAGATCCGCGGGCACCGGCGCACCTATGTCGGAGCCATGCCCGGACGGATCGTGCGCGCCATTCGCGAGGCCGGGACGATGAACCCCGTCGTCCTGCTCGACGAGGTGGACAAGGTCGGCAGCGACTACCGCGGCGACCCTGCCGCCGCGCTGCTCGAGGTGCTCGACCCTGCACAGAACCACACGTTCCGCGACCACTACTTGGAGCTCGACCTCGATCTGTCGGACGTTGTGTTCCTGGCGACAGCCAACGTCTTCGAGACCATCCCATCAGCGCTGCTGGATCGGATGGAGGTCGTGCAGCTCGACGGCTACACCGAGGAGGAGAAGGTCGCCATCGGTCGCGATCACCTGCTTCCGCGGCAGCTGGAGCGAGCCGGCATGACCGCAGACGAGGTGTCGATCGAGGATGAGGCACTGCGCGAGATCGCGGCCGAGCACACTCGGGAAGCCGGCGTTCGCCAGCTCGACCGGGCCATTGCGCGCATCCTGCGCAAGGTCGCGACGCGGATCGCGTCCGCTGAGATCTCGACCCCGATCAGCGTCGGGCGCTCCGAGCTCGTCCGCTACCTCGGCCGGCCGCGTTTCACCTCCGAGACCGCGGAACGCACCGCGGTGCCTGGAGTGGCGACCGGACTTGCCGTGACCGGCGCCGGCGGCGACGTCCTGTTCGTCGAGGCGAGCGTCATGGAGGGCGAGCCCGGCCTCACGCTCACCGGTCAGCTCGGTGACGTGATGAAGGAGTCAGCGCACATCGCGATGTCGTACCTGCGCTCGCACGCCGACCAGCTCGACATCCCGGTGAGCGACCTGCAGAGCCGGCGTGTGCACGTGCACGTACCGGCGGGCGCCGTCCCGAAGGACGGCCCGTCAGCTGGCGTGACGATGACGACGGCACTGGCGTCGCTGCTGTCCGGGCGACCAGTGCGCAGCGAGGTCGGCATGACCGGCGAAGTGTCGCTGACCGGGCGGGTGCTGCCGATCGGTGGCGTCAAGCAGAAGCTGTTGGCGGCGCACCGCGCTGGGCTGACGACGGTCATCGTGCCCAAGCGCAACGAGCCGGACCTGGACGACCTGCCGGCCGAGGTGCGCGAGCAGCTCACGATTCACACCGTCGCCGATGTGGCCGACGTACTGGCGATCGCCCTCGAGCCGAGTGAGGCGGCAGACAGGCAGGGCGAGCTGGTGGCAGCCGCCTGATCGCGGCCCGGTCTCGGCGGTCGTGTAGATCGTCGTGGAGCCTCGGCACGAGCCGGCCGAGGCTCCCGGGCCGTACGGTGGAGGCGTGACCGCACCGACGCTGTCCAGCTTCGTGGTGGTGGCCAATCGGCTGCCCGTCGACCAGGTCTCCAACGACGATGGTGAGACGTCGTGGCGGAAGAGCCCCGGCGGGCTCGTCACCGCACTCGAACCGGTGATGCGTCAGCAGGACGGTGTGTGGATCGGCTGGGCGGGGATTCCCGCGGAATTCGTCGCCCCGTTCCAGGCGGACGGCCTGCAGCTGATCCCGGTCGACCTCACTGCGCGCGAGGTCGAGGAGTACTACGAGGGCTTCTCCAACACCACGCTGTGGCCGCTCTATCACGATGCCATCGTCACGCCGCGGTACCGCCGCGAGTGGTGGGACGCCTACGTTCGCGTCAACCGTGCCTTCGCAGAGACCGCGGCGGCGTACGCCGCGCAGGGCGCTGTCGTCTGGGTACAGGACTACCAGCTCCAACTGGTGCCGGCGATGCTGCGCGCGGTGCGCCCTGACCTGCGTATCGGCTTCTTTCTCCACATCCCGTTCCCGCCCACCGAGCTCTTCGCCCAGCTGCCGTGGCGACGGCAGATCATCGACGGGCTACTCGGGGCCGACCTGGTCGGCTTCCAGCGACCCGGCGCTGCCGCGAACTTCTCGCGCCTCGCCCGCCAGCTGGTCGGTGCGCGCACGCAAGGCGACTACGTCCGCCTCACCGACGGCCGATGGGTGCAGGTCGGGGCGTTCCCCATCTCCATCGAAACCGCGACGCTGGAAAAGCTCGCGGCGGCATCAGAGACCGTCAAGCGTGCCGCGGAGATCCGCGCCGATTTGGGTGAGCCCCGGTGGGTGCTCTTCGGCGTCGACCGGCTCGACTACACCAAGGGCATCCGACAGCGGCTCCGGGCGTTCGAGGAGCTGCTGCGCGACGGTCACCTGGAGCCCGGCGAGGCAGCCTTCGTCCAGGTCGCCTCCCCGAGCCGTGATCGGGTCGACGAGTACCGCGCGTTACGTGAAGACATCGAGATGCTGGTCGGCCGCATCAATGGCGAGCACGGGCAGATCGGCTACCAACCCATCCACTACTTCCACACGTCCTACGGGCGGGAAGAGATGACGGCGCTGTTCCGCGCCGCGGACGTCATGGTCGTGACACCGCTGCGTGACGGCATGAATCTGGTGGCCAAGGAGTACGTCGCCTGCTGCGTCGACGACGAGGGTGCGCTGGTGCTGTCGGAGTTCGCCGGCGCTGCCGACGAGCTGAGCTCGGCGTACCTGGTCAATCCGTACGACCTCGACGGCCTCAAGGCGACGCTGCTCACCGCGATGAGGGCATCGCCACAAGAGAAGCGACGTCGGATGCGGACGATGCGACGCCAGGTCAAGCGCCACGACGTGGCGCAGTGGGCCCAAGAGTTCCTCTCTGCGCTCGGTCGGCCGGGTGAGAACGACTGACATGCCCACCGAGACGGACGACCTCGGGCTATTCGGACCCGACTCGGTCGCTTGGCGCGTCCACGCCGACCCGGCGATGGTGCTCGGTGGACTCCGAGCGCTCCTGCTGCAGACCTGTCATCCCGTCGTCATGGCGGGCTTCGCGGCGAACTCCGACTACCGGCACGACTTCTGGGGCCGGCTCGGGCGCACGGGAAGCTTCGTCGACGTGGTGACGTACGGCGCCCGAGCCGAAGCGGAACGGACGGGCACCCGCATCCGCGCCGTCCACGCGCGATTGGCACCGGTGCTGGATCCCGAGTCGGGCCGAGCACGGCGCATCGATGATCCCGAGCTGCTGCGCTGGGTGCACTGCGCGGAGGTGGACTCCTTCCTGTCCACCTACCGTCGCTGCGGTGGTTCCCTGGACGAAGCCGGTGCGGACCGGTACGTCGCGGAGATGCGCGAATCCGGGCGCCTTGTCGGACTCGACAACGCATCCATCCCCGCGAGCGTCAACGAGCTGGCTACCTACTTCGACGACGTTCGTCCGGAGCTGCGGGTGACACCGCAGGCACGCGACGCCGTCCGCTGGGGCGTCGCCCCGACGATGCCGCTGTGGGTCACGTTGGCTACGCCGGCCCGTGTCGGCTGGGCCGGGCTCGTCGCCACGGCGGCGGCGATGCTGCCGCGCTGGGCCCGGCGGCTGTACCGGCTGCCCGGCCTGCCGACAACCGATGTCACCGCGAGCCTCGCTGGGAGGGTGGTGCGCGCCGCCCTTCTCGCCGTACCCGAACACGTTCGAGCGAGTCCGACTCGGCAGGCCGCCCTCCAGCGTGCCGCAGGCTCCTAGCCCGAACAGCCACCCGCTCCGCCGTCTGGGTGGTCTCGCTCCACCGTTCGGTCATCCGCGCCCAAGAACGCTTCTGACGGCGCCGCCGCAATGAGAACGTTGCCTCGTCGGCCCAGCCGGGTCGACGTCAGGAGCCCCTCTCAGGGCCCGCGGACGCAGGGAGCGACCATGGGAGAGACACCGATCTACGACAGCCTCGTCGGCGAGCTCGGCGACACCCTCGCCGAGGTTCGGGCGCTGTTCAGTCAGCACATCGTCGATGACCAGTCCCCGGCCGACAATGCCGAGGAAACCGCTACCGACCAGCCTGCGGCCGTCGCCGCCTGAGCGTTCCGATCAGTCAGCCGTCGCCGTAGTCCGCGGCCGCGATCGTCGCGACGACCTGAGCGTCGTCAAACGCCGCGGACCCGGCGACGACCGGAACAAAGCCCACGAGCTGTCCATTGCGCATGACCCGAGCCTCGAGCTCGGCGGTGCCGTCGTCGTCCCAGATCGCCTCGCGCTCGTCCGGGAGCACGACGCGAATCCCGAAGCGAAATGTGCCCGCTCGGTAGACGTGCGCCATCACCTGTCGAGCGCGTAAAGCCTCGACCACGCGGTTGGCCTGCTCCTCGGTCATGTTCGCTCCAACTCATGCGACCGGAGCAAGGTTCCGCGCTCGGCGACTCGCGCGCTTCCCGTGAAAGGATGCGCACCGACTCGGCGACGCGAGGAGAGGCACATGACGACCAGCAGCACCGCCAACGGTGGTCAACGAGCCGACATCGGCGTCACCGGGATGGCGGTGATGGGCGGCAACCTGGCTCGTAACTTCGCCCGCCACGGGCACGCGGTCGCGATCCACAACCGGACGACGGCGAAGACGCGCTCCATCTACGAGCGGTTCGGCCACGAGGGCACCTTCGTCCCCTCCGACTCCACCGAGGCATTCGTCGCCTCCCTGGAGCGGCCGCGGCGCATCATCATCATGGTCAAGGCGGGCCCGGGCACGGATGCCGTCATCGACGAGCTGGTCCCGCTCCTGGAGGACGGCGACATCGTCGTCGATGCTGGCAATGCGCACTTCGTCGACACCCAGCGCCGGGAGCAGGCGCTGCGCGAGCGCGGGCTGCATTTCGTCGGGACGGGAGTCTCCGGCGGCGAGGAGGGTGCGCTGCTCGGCCCGAGCATCATGCCGGGCGGCTCCCCGGAGTCGTACGAGGCGCTAGGTCCCATGCTCGAGGACATCTCGGCAAAGGTGGACGGCACGCCCTGCTGCGTCTACGTCGGCCGTGGCGGCGCCGGTCACTTCGTGAAGATGGTTCACAACGGCATCGAGTACGCCGACATGCAGCTCATCGCGGAGGCGTACGACCTGCTGCGCTCCGGGGTGGACATGCCGGTGGCCGATATCGCCGCGGTCTTCAAGGAATGGAACAGCGGCGACCTCGAGTCGTTCCTCATCGAGACGACGGCCACCGTGCTCAGTCATGTCGACGCGGAGACCGGGCAACCGTACGTCGACGTGGTGCGTGACGAAGCAGAGCAAAAGGGCACCGGCCGCTGGACAGTGCAGGTCGCGCTCGACCTCGGCGTGCCCGTCACGGGTATCGCCGAGGCGGTGTTTGCCCGCTCACTATCCGGGTCGGTAGGTCAGCGGCAAGCCGCGCGCGGGCTGCCCGGTGTATCGGGCCGGCTCAGCGGTGCCGACGCCGACCGCTTCGCCGACGACGTCCGCCGTGCGCTCTACGCCTCGAAGGTCGTGGCCTACGCCCAAGGATTCGACCAGATCAATGTGGGCAGCCGCGACTACGACTGGGGCATCGACCCCGGCGCGATGGCGATGATCTGGCGCGGTGGCTGCATCATCCGGGCGCGTTTCCTCGAGCGGATCAAGCAGGCATACGACGACCAGCCTGAGCTGCCGTCGCTGCTGCTGGCCCCGTACTTCCAGGACGCCGTGGGAGAAGCGCAGGATTCTTGGCGACGCGTCGTGTCCACCTCCGCAACGTTGGGAATCCCCGCTCCTGGGTTCGCGACCGCACTGTCCTACTACGACGGGCTGCGTCGCGAGCGGCTGCCCGCCGCCCTCATCCAGGGACTGCGTGACTTCTTCGGGGCCCACACGTACCGGCGAGTCGACAGGGACGGGACGTGGCACACCCAGTGGTCGTCGGACCTGACGGAGGTCAGTGGCGACGCATTTCCACCACCTCAAAAACCCGGCTCCGCTCCGGCCGAGTAGAAGCGTCCGTCAGAAACGCCGCCTCGTCCGAGAGGACGGCGCGGACGGTGACGTCCACCATTTCTCCCGGCGCGCTCAGCGACACCTGCCACCCGTTCCCTGGCAACGCCTCGAATGACAGCGGGTGCAGCTCGTCGACGCCGAGCATGCCGAGCTGTTCCCGAGCGAAACCCTGTGCCGCTTGCACGGGAGCTGGTAGCCCGGCTCGACCGCGCAGCCATTCGGGCAGCACCCGCCCCGCCTCGTACGCCGTCATCACCTCGATCGCACGGCGCGGATCCAGGAACCCGTAGTAGAGGCCGTGCGGAAGGACAACCAGGTTCCCGGCGAACCGGTCCCCGCCGACGTGGGAGCACTCCCACGTCGCTGTCGGTCGCAGCGCTGACAGCGCCGCGGCAACGGGACGCCCAGCGATGGCGCAGCACGCATCGTGCCGTCCGTGCGCGCACACGAGGTAGATCGGCTCACCTGATGCTGTACCGGCTCCACCATCGAGTGGGATGTCGAGCAGCTCCTGGTCCTGCTCGTACGTCCCCCACCACGCGCACTCCTGACCGCCGCGGGCGTCGACGTAGGCCCACCGCCGAACGGTGACCGGCTCGCGCCGCCCCGGACGCCGGATCAGGAGGACGCGAACGCCCACGGCCGCGCACTGGCGGATCAGGCGGGCTCCTACGGCCGGGTCGAGCCGGGACTCGAGAATGGCGGTACGCCCCCACGGACCCGGCTGCTCGACGAGGAGCCACCGAGCCGCGGGCACGGCGGTGCCGAGCAACTGGTCGCCGCGCGCCTGCGCGGCTGCGGCACACCGCAGCGTCACGATTCGCGAATCCGTCAGTAGCGGGCGGCGCCAGCGGGGACGACGAGGGCTTCACGCAGCAGCCGGCTGGCAAGCACGAGCGAGTCAGCCTCATCCAGGCCGGGCAATGAGCCAGCGGCGAGCACAGCTCCGGACAGCACGGCGTCGACGGCGGGTCGGGTGGACGACGGCAGCGTGACGTTGCGGTCAGCAAAGCTCAGTCGCAGGTCGTCGCCGACAGCATCGATGGCAACGCGGACATGGGGTCGAAGGTGGAGCGAGGTGTCGGCGTCGATTGCCCGCAGCGCGGCGGCCTGCGCGAGCGGCGAGACCGGCGCTGGCCGGGTGGCTCCCCAGGTGCGACGCCGAACGCGTGCGGCAACGTCCTCCGTGCGCGCATCATCCAGCCATCGTTGCAACGCCGACACCGTGGCCTCGAGATCGGGCTCTACCGCCTTGGGGTCGGATAGGTCGACTCCGAGCGGAAGCGAGGTACGCAGCGACAGGTCGTCCGCAGCGAGCGCCAGGAGCGCCTCGACCAGCGCGTAGCGGGTGACCGGGTGAATTCCGACCGTCAGGTGCCCGGAGACCCCGCCGAGTGCCTTGGCGGAGTGGAGGTAGCCGCGCGGCAAGTACAGCGCATCGCCGGGACGCAGCACCGTGTCGATGACCGGTGCCTCGGTGGCCGCTTCGGCGACGGCGGTGCCTCGGTCGTTCCACGGCTGGCTGCGCAACGGTGATTCGAACACCGGCTCGTGGATGAACCACTGCTTCTCGCCGGCGATCTGCAACACGAACACGTCGTGGACGTCGTAGTGCGCGGAGAACCCCTGTGACTGGGGCGGGGTGATGTAGGCGTTGATCTGAACCGGGTGACCCAGGTCGTCGGCGAGCTGCGTGGCGAACGCCATCAGCGGTGGCCACACGCGGTGCAGTCCCTGCAGCACGAGCGTGGAGCCGTCGACGAACAGTCCGAGCAGCTTGTCGTCGGCCAGCTGGTCGACGATCTCGGCGCCCGCGCCCCCAGATCGGGTGAACCGGCTTGCGTCGACGACCTTGCCGTCCTTGGCGACGCGCAGGAACGGCGTGCGCAGGCCGCGGCGGGACAGCAACTCGTCAACCGCGTCGAGCGACAGCAGGTCGCTGAAGTCCTCGCCAAGTTCGTCATTTGTGGTCAGCAACGGACCACGACTCCAGTACTCCTCGGCAAAGGCGTCGGGCTCGATCGCGATGCACCGACGCAACGCCGGGCGGCTCGAAGCCGCCCGGCGCACGTTCGACGTACTCATGTCACTGCGGCTCAGGCGGAACCATCCGCGCCACCGTCGTGCCCGGCGGGGTTGGAACCACCGTCGGCAGGGCCCTCGTCGTCAGCTGCACTGCCGTCCGCGCCACCGTCGTGGCCGCCCGGGTTGGAGCCACCGTCCGCGAGGCCCTCGCCACCGGTGCTCGCACCGCTGTCGGCGCCGCCGTCGTCGGTTCCCACGCTGCTCGGTGAGCCGGCGTCGAAGCTGCCGCCGAGGTCGTCCGGACGAGCCGCACCACTGTCGGCGCCGCCGTCAGCGCCGCCGTCACCTGCGCCGCCGTCCGCACCACCATCGTGCCCGGACGGGTTTGCACCGCCGTCTGCGGGACCTTCGCCCTTGCTCGGGGTGGTCGTCATGTCGTCGTCGTCCAGTGCCATGAGTCCTCCAGTCGTCGGTGACGTTGTGCGGGACAGTAGCGCCGATTTCCTTCCCGGACATGACCAGGTCAACCGACGGTTTCTCGTGTCTACGACGGCCTGTCCTGAGTCGAACGTGTGTTCTAATGAGACGCATGCGGTGGGACTCGCTCCGGCTCACCGACGACGACGGCACCGCTTCGAGCGGGCCGGCGCCGCTGTTGCCGCGCGGGTCGGTGACGCGACGTTTCGACACCCCGGAGTTCCGCGGGATCACCTTTCACGAGGTCACTGCCCGATCGGCGCTGAACCGCGTCCCCGAGGCGTCGCGCATGCCATTTCGATGGACGATCAACCCGTATCGGGGCTGCAGTCACGCCTGCATCTACTGCTTCGCGCGCAAGACGCACGAGTACCTCGACCTCGACTCCGGCCATGACTTCGACTCGCAGATCGTGGTCAAGACCAACGTCGGCGAGGTACTGCGGCGCGAGCTGACGCGACCATCCTGGACCGGCGAGCACATCGCGATGGGGACGAACGTCGACTGCTACCAGCGGGCCGAAGGTCGCTACCGTCTGATGCCGGACATCCTTCGCGCCCTGAGTGACGTGGCCAACCCGTTCTCGATCCTCACCAAGGGTGCGCTGATCCTGCGCGACTTGCCGCTGCTGGAGCAGGCGGCCGACGTCGCGGACGTATCCGCGGCGGTGTCCGTCGGCTGTCTCGACGAAGACCTCTGGCGCCTCGTGGAGCCGGGCACGCCACCACCGCTGCGCCGACTCGACGTCGCGCGCACGCTCACTGCGTCCGGCATCCGAGCGGGAGTGCTGATGGCCCCGATCCTCCCGTACCTCACCGACTCCGACGAACAGCTCGAGGCGACCGTCGCGGCGGTTTCCACGACCGGGGCGACGCACGTCACTCCCCTCGTCTTGCACCTGCGTCCTGGCGCCCGCGACTGGTGGTACGCCTGGTTGCAGCGTGAGCGACCGGACCTGGTGCCTCGCTACGACGACCTGTACGCCGGGCGCGCGTACGCGCCCAAGGCATACCAGCAGGCGATCACGCACAAGGTGCGCGAGCTGGCGGACCGCTATCGCGTGGGCCGCGGCGCGACCTCGTGGCGGCGCGGACCGGCCCTGGAGCCGCCAGTAACCGATCCGGTTCGGGGCACCGTGCCCGCAGCCGCCGCACAGCTGTCGCTCCTCGACGCCTGACCCCTGCCCAGGGTGCGCTCAGGGTCCGACCAGGGCGGTTCCCGATACCGGCGCGCGCGCTCGAGGACGACGCTGGGGGCATGAACGAGACCACATCGCCCACCGACCCCACGACCACCACGGCAACGGCCACCGAGCCCACCGAACCGAGCCCCGCGCTCGGCGCGGTCCACGACCCGCAGCCGCGCACCCGCCGGCTGGTCCGCCGGCGTGACGACCGGATGCTCGCCGGCGTCTGCAGCGGCATCGGCGACTACGTCGGCATGGATGCCAACATCGTCCGGCTGCTCGTTGTCCTGCTCGCCGTGTTCGGCGGCGGCGCGGGTATCGCGATTTACATCGCTGGTTGGCTGCTCATCCCCGAGGATGGCGCGACCGAGTCTGTCGGCGCCCAGCTCCTCGGCAACGTCCGCTCCTAGCCTCTTCCCGCACTCCCCCTAACGATCATGGAGTTATCTCCGCGACACCCGGGATAAATCGGACACTGAACGTCTATCACTCCATGATCGTTGCGAGGCCCTAGTCGGAGGACGTGGCGGGGGCGTCGGCGACGATTTGGCCGGCGATCTGCGCGGCCCGGTCGATGGGGATGGCGAAGCCAATACCGATGCTGCCGCCGCCCCGCACCAGCGTGGCGATCTCGGTGTTGACGCCGACGACCTGCCCCGCGTCATTGACCAGCGGGCCGCCGGAGTTGCCTGGATTGATCGACGCGTCGGTCTGGATCATCGGCCGGGTCCGCCCCTCGCCGATGCGTGCCTGTCGATCCGTCGCGCTGATGATCCCCGCCGTCACGGTGCCGGCCAACCCGAGCGGCGAGCCGATCGCCAGCACCTGGTCGCCGACCCTCAACCCCGACGACGTCCCGAGCTGCGCCGGAGCCAATCCCTGCGGATCCGCGACCTGCAGGACAGCGAGGTCGTCGTCCTGGTCCGTTCCCACGACGCGCGCCTCCCGGCGCTGTCCGTCACCCAGCACGACGGTGACCGTGCCACCCTCACCGACCGACTCGACCACGTGCGCGTTGGTGAGGATGCGGCCCTCGCGGTCGAAGACGAAGCCACTTCCGCCTTGGCCATCGGGCGCCTGCACGGAGACGACGCTCGGCAGCGTGCGTTCGGCGACATCGCTGAGCGACTCCTCCGGTGTCGGCGGCAACGATGGTCCGGATGCCTGGGGCGCCGCGGCGGTCTCGGGGGCGGCCGGTTCGTCCGTGGCGCGGACGACGAGCAGGGCGCTGATCCCGCCGACGAGGGCAGCCACGAGAGCCGAAGCCAGCAGGACGTTGCGAAGCCGCGGCGCAGCAGCCTCTCCCTCGCCGCGCCGTCCTGCCGTGCCGTCCCGCTGCGCCGCGAGCGACGCGGGCAAGCCGGTGCCATAGCGAAAGTGCGGGCCGCGCGGGCGACCAATGCCCCACCAGTCACCGCGCTGGGAGGGCGAGCCTTGCGGCGGCAGACCATGCGGCGGAGGAGCGTCTGGATCGGTCATCAGTGTCTCGCCTTCGCAGCAGGGGCTGGCGTCAGGGAAGTCGGGAGAACCAGATCAGCGATGCGGCCGCGGCGGCCGTCGCCAGCAGGAGACCGAGTCCGATGAACCATGCGGTGATCTCCCTCTGCTCGGTGCGGTAACCGATGGAGCTGCCCAGGTCGGCGTAGACCTGCTCGAGCTCCTCGCCCGTTGCGGCCTCGGCGAACGTGCCTCCGGTGACATCGGCGACCTGTCGCAGCGCCTCCGCGTCGACCGGGACGGGGATCAACCGGTTCTCTGACCGGATCACCCCCATCGGTGTGCCGTACGCGATCGTGGCCACCGGGATCTGCGACACCACTGCTGCAGCGGACGCCTCGTCCAATGGGCGTCCAGCGGTGTTCGCCCCATCGGACAGCAGCACGATGCGCGCCGGCGGCGGGTCGTCGATGGCCTGCACGTCGAGATTGCGCACCGCATCGAGAGAGGCGTAGATGCCCTCCCCGATCGCCGTGGCCGGCCCGAGCTGCAAGCGCTCGATCGCGTCAGCCACTGAGGCGCGATCAGTCGTCGGCGGGACCACAATGTTCGCCTGGCCGGAGAACGACACCAGCCCAACGTTGAACGTTGCTGGCAACCGGCCGACGAACGCCGTGGCTGCCTGCTTGGCCGCGTTCAGGCGGTTCGGCGTGACGTCGGTTGCTTCCATGGACAGCGACGTGTCGAGAGCGATGATGACCGTTGCCCGCTCACGCGGCACCTCGACATCGGTCGCGGGTCGTGCAAACCCGACGATCAGCAGCACCAGCATCATCGCGAACAGCACGGCCGGCGCATGCCGCCGCCAGCCCGGTCTCTCCGGTGCCACCGCGTCGAGCAGTGCGAGGTTGGTGAACCGGACGGCGTAGCGGCGGCGCCGTCGCTGCGCGACGACATAGATGATGAGGAGGAGCGCGACCCCGACCAGGAGCCACAGGCGTGGTTGTGCGAGGAACGTCATTGGGGCGCCTCCGTCAGGCGCCGGCCTAGACCGGGTTGCTGATAGGCGAGCCGTCGATGCTGCAGTACGTAGCGGGCGACGTCGCGAACCCAGTCCGCATCTGTCGACAGGCGCAGGTGGCCAGCACCAGCGCGGCGCAACGCGTCCCGTGTGGCTCGACGCTGCGCCAGCGCGCCGGCGGCGTACCGCTCACGGACGGACCGCGAAGTCCGCACCTCGCGGCGGCGCCCGGTCTCCGGATCGACCAGCGTGAGCATGCCGACGTCAGGCAGCGTGAGCTCACGCGGATCGACGATCTCGATCGCCAACACCTGGTGCCGCGCAGCGAGTCTGCGCAGTGGCGCCTCCCACGTCGGGGTGCCGACCTCGACGCCAAGGAAGTCGGAGATCACCACCGACAAGCCGCGCCGGCGCTGCGTCGTCACCAATCCGGCCAAGGCGTCAGCAAGCTCGGTTGACCTCCCGGCTCCGCTGCGATCGGCAGGACGCTCCGCAGACTGTGGGGTGGTACGACGCGTTCCCAGCAGCATCCGCAGCAGCGCTAGCAGATGCTGTCGGCCGGGCCGAGCAGGCACGAGTCGAGTGCCATCGGGCAGCAGCGCGCGGCAGCCGATGCGGTTGCCGCCGCGCGCGGCGAGGAACCCGATCGAGGCCGCGGCGGCGATGGCGAGGTCACGCTTCTCGTACAGCGCCGTGCCGAACTCCATGCTCGGCGAGAGGTCTACGAGCAGCCACGTCTCGAGCTCCCGGTCAGCGATGAGATCGCGCACGTGTGTCTGCGTCGTACGCGCAGTGACGTTCCAGTCGATCCGCCGTACGTCGTCGCCGATGGTGTAGAGACGCGCCTCTGCGGGGTCGGATCCTGGGCCAGGGATGAGACCCTGATAGTCACCCTGCAGGAGGCCGTCCAGGCGACGGTTGATCGTCAGGTCCAAGCGTCGCAGTGCCTGCTCGGGCGCCAGCTGCCCCAGGCGAGGCGGCTGGTACGGCTCCGGGCGGCGAGCGGTCACGCGGTTCTCTCTTCGGTCTCCCGCGGCGCCAGGGTCGGCTGGGCGACGGCCGCGATGACGTCGCGGACGACGTCCCGCACATCCACGCCATCGGCAAGTGCCTCGAACGACAGCACGAGCCGGTGCTGCAGCACGTCGGTGGCAACGTCCCGGACGTCGGCCGGCAGCACGTAGTCGCGACCGCGCAGCACCGCGAGTGCGCGGGCGGAGGCGACGAGGCCCAATGTCGCGCGCGGGCTGCCGCCGAAGGCGATGACGCTGCCGAGGTCGTCCCTGCCGTACTGCGCCGGCTCCCGGGTAGCGAACACCAGTCGCACCGCGTACTCCGCAATCGCGTGGTGGACGAAGACGTCGTCGGTCACGGCCTGCAGGGTCACCAGGCGCTGCGGGTCGAAGACCGGGTGTGCGACCGGGGGATGCACCGACATCCGGTGGACGATCTCCAGCTCCTCGCTCGCGGTCGGGTAGCCGACGTCGACCTTCATGAGGAAGCGGTCGCGCTGCGCCTCCGGCAGCGGGTAGACGCCCTCGGATTCGATCGGGTTCTGCGTCGCCATGACGAGGAACGGAGTGGGCACCGCATGCGTCTCACCGCCGATGCTTACGTGCCGCTCGGCCATGACCTCGAGCAGCGCGGACTGCACCTTCGCCGGCGCCCGATTGATCTCATCAACCAGGACGAAGTTCGCGAATACCGGGCCGAGTTCGACGTCGAACTGCTCTGTCGACTGGCGGTAGATCCGGGTGCCGATGATGTCGGCCGGGACCAGGTCGGGAGTGAACTGAAGCCGGACAAAGGAGCCGCCGACGACGCGCGCCAACGTCTCCACGGCGAGGGTCTTGGCAACGCCGGGTACGCCCTCGAGCAGGCAGTGGCCGCGGGCGAGCAGGCAGACGAGCATCCGCTCGACCATGTGGTCCTGGCCCACGATGACGCGCTTCACCTCGACGAGGGCCTGCTCGAGCAGATCTGCGGCCGGCGAGTCGGCGGGGTGAACACTCATTTGGTCGCTCCTACCTGCCGGGCCGAGGAGGTGTCGGGCACGTGGTCGGACGGCCCGGCAGGAGCCGAGTCGTCCGTGAGCTCCACGGTGCCTCGCGTTCCGCCCGACGTCCACCCTGGTTCGGCGCCAATCCCGGACGCCAGGCTGCCGTACTCGCTGGTGCTGTTCGCCGTGGCTGCGCTGGTCCTGACGACCGTGTACGTCGCGCTGGCAAGGCAGGTCGGCGGCGACCCAGTCAGCAGTGAGTACGTCAAACAGGGGTACCTGCGCACCTACCACGGGACGCGCATCGACTTGCGCGGGGTCGAGGTAACCACCGTCCAGGACATCGAGGGAGCGGTGAACACGCAGACGCTCGACGTGCTGCGTCGCTATCCGCGGTGCTCCTCGGCGGACTGTTCCTCGTCAGCCTCGGCGTCGGCTGGTACCTGTCCGGGCGGGCGCTGCGCCCAGTGAAGCGCATCGCCGCCGCGGACCGGAGATCGAGGCCAGCGATCCGTCCCAGCGGATCCGGCTCGCGGACGGACGACGAGTTTCGCTCCCTCGCCGACGCAGATCGATCCGCGTCCTTCGACACCTCGCTCCCGACGTGATCGTCATCGGCGACCATCACGCGCTGCGGCAGGCCATCGCGAACCTGCTCGACAACGCGCTGCGACTGGTACCGGAGGGCAGCGATGTCACCTGCGCCTGCGGGGAGACGTCCGGATGGCGCTTTGTCGCGGTCCGCGACGAGGGCCCAGGAGTGAGCGCCGCCGATCGGCGCGCGTCTTCGACCGCTTCTGGCGCGCGGACCCCGATCGATCACTGCAGCAGGGGCACAGCGGGCTGGGTCTGTCGATCGTTCCCCAGATCGTGGAAGCGCAGACCGGGCGCGTTGCCGCGTTCTCGCAGCTCGGGCAGGGCAGCACCTTCGTTCTGTGGCTGCCGGGACCCGATTCCGGTGACGGTCCGCCGAACGCATCTCCGCTCAGCGTGACCATTGGCGCCTGAGCGACTCGGTCGCGCAGATCAACCCGATCGACTGGGGGAACCACCGCTCGTTGCCCGCTACGCTGCCCTGGAAGGTCCTAGCGGGGGACGCTGTCGGGGACCGACGACGCACCATCGTGTGCCGTCGCGCCCGCTCATGCGGCCGGGACGCTCCATGATGGCGCCGGCGCGCTTACACGCGACCGTTAGCTGGGAGAGGTAGGCGGCCATGGGCCGGCACGGCAAGTCCGAGCCAGTTCCCCGGCGTCCATCTTCGCCGGGCGGATCATCTCCCCGTCCCGAGCGCTCAGGGTTCATTCCCCGCTTCAGCCTGCGCGCGCTCGGCGTCGTCGCCGCGCTCGTGGCTCTCACCGTGGTGACCGTACAGGGCCTCGGCAGTACGCCCGCCGGCAATGTGCTTCGGTGCGTCGGTACCGACGTGAGCATGACCGTCAACGCCAACCCCGACATCTACCCGGTTCTCACCGAGGCGGCCCAGCGGCTGGAGACCGGGGAGACCAAGGTTGACGGTCGCTGCGTGACCGTCGACGTCACCCGCCAGGACAGCGTGTACTCGCTGCGTGACGTCAGCGCCGGCAATGCGATTGCAGACGTATGGGTGCCGGAGTCGACCATGCAGCTCCATTACGCTCGGGTCAGCGAGGGTGGCAGGGCCGTTCTCCCGGAGACCGGAACGTCTGTCGCTCACTCCCCCATCGTCCTTGCTATGCCGCGCGACCTGGCCGAGGCGCAGGGGTGGCCGGACGCCCAGATCAGCTGGGCGTCATTGTTCCGGGCCGAGGGCGATGTGGGCATCGTCGACCCGGCGATGTCAGCCGTCGGCCTCACCTCGGTCCTGGCGCTCGGGCAGATCGCCGGTCAGGTCACCGGTGGCGACAGTGTCGCCGGGTTGCTCACGCTGCAGCGCCGCATCTCCGCGGTCGCGCCAAAGGCCAGCGCCCTGATCGCGCTCAACCTGCAGGCCTTCACCGCCGACGAGCACAGCATCTGGCAAAACAACACCACCGATGGCTCTGATCCGCTGGCGGCGGTGTATCCCGCCGAGGGGTCGCCCATCCTCGATCACCCGTTCGTCACCCTGGCCGGCAGTGACCCCATCAAGGCCGAGGCGGCGGCAGCCCTGCTCCAGCAACTCACCGACGAGACCGGTATCTCCACGCTGTCGAGCAACGGTTTCCGATCGCCTGTCGACGACTCCGCTCCGTTCGCCACTCCTGAGCTCGGTCTGCGCGCGCAGCCGCCGGCGCCGATCGCAGCTCCACCGATCGAGGCCGTCGCCACCACCCTGCGTCTGTGGAGCGGGGCTGCCAAGCGCGGCAAGGTGCTCGCCGTCATGGACGTGTCCGGCTCCATGGCCGCGCAGATCGCCGGCACCGCGGAGACCAAGATGAGCCTGGCCCGCTCGGCGGCGCTGGACTCGCTTCCCCTGTTCGGTAGCGATTCTGAGCTCGGCGCCTGGGCCTACTCCACGCGTCTCGACGGCGAGAAGCCGTACCGCGAGCTCGTCCCGACCGGTCCGATGGCTGGACTCATCGGGGGAACGCCACGGATCGAAGTTCTCCGCTCGACGCTGCAGCAACTGACCTACAAGCCGTCTGGCGGCACCGCCATCTTCGATACCGCCCTCGCGGCGTACCGCAAGGCCACCGCGGACTATGACCAGCGCAAGATCAACGTGATCGTGCTGTTCACGGATGGCTTGAGCGAGGGACCGAACGTCATCACTCAGGAAGAGCTGATCGCATCTCTCAGGGCTGAGTTCAACCCGAAGAAGCCGGTGCGGTTCATCACCATCGCGTACGGACCGGACGCCGACTCCGAGACGCTCAAGCAGATCGCTGAGGCGACGCAGGGCAAGCACTACGTGTCGGCCGATCCGACGGACATCCGCCGCGTCTTCATCGAGGCGCTGGTCGGGGCCTGATCGATCGGCTGCAAGGATCGGGGATGTGCCTCTCCTCGACACCACTGTGACGGCGCTCGCCCACGAGCAACTGACGTTCAACGCGCCACTTAGCGACGTGCGCGCGCAGGATCTCCTGGCCCGGATCGCTGTGCCGCCGGGTGACACGGCTGTCGACCTGGGCTGCGGTTGGGGAGAGCTGTTGCTGCGCCTGGTCGAAGGCTCCGCAGGTAGCCGTGGCAACGGCGTGGACACCGATGCCGATGCGATCAGGCGAGGCCAGGTAGCCGCCACGGATCGCGGTCTGGCCGAGCGGGTGCGATTCCACGAAGCTGATGCCACGACCTGGCAGCCGGCAACCGAACCCGCGGTGGTGATCGCTGTCGGTGCCAGTCACGCCTGGGGTGGACCACTGGCCGCGCTCGAATCGATCCGCAGCATCGTCCGGGTCGACGGCAGGGTGCTGTTCGGAGACGGATTCTGGCGGGCCGGACCAACCGAGGAGCTGCACCGCGTCTTCGGCGACCTGCCCGACCTGGCCGGCCTGTCGGAGATCGCCGCTGACGCCGGGTTTCGCTCGCTGCACGTCGCGGAGTCGACTGCTGACGAGTGGGACTCGTTCGAGTCCGACTGGCGGGCAGGTCTTGAGCTGTCCGGGTCGGCGGAGGCCCGGGACGTGGCGGCGGCGCGCCGCGACGAGTACCTGCGCGGCTACCGCGGCGTGCTCGGCTTCGGCTGGCTCGTCCTCGCTCCCGGATGAGCGTTCCGGTGCCCGACACGCTGCCCATCGCCGTCATCGACCTGGATGGCACCGTCGCCGACGTACGCCACCGGCTGCACTATTTGCAGCGACAACCCAAGGACTGGAACGCGTTCTTTGCCGGCATCGCCGATGATCCGCCGCTGGCAGAGGGCCTCGCTGTGGCGCGCATGTTGGCCGACGAACATGAGCTGGTCTACCTCACCGGGAGGCCCGAGCGGTACAGGAACGCGACACTGGAATGGCTGCGCCGCCACGAGTTGCCACCGGGTCGCCTGATGATGCGAGGCGGCGGAGATCGCCGACCCGCCCGCGTGGCCAAGCTTGCGATGTTGCGGTCGTTGCACGGGGTGGCGGTGCTCGTCGACGACGATGCCGACGTCTGTACCGCGGCCCGCGCTGCAGGCTTTCCCGTGCTGGTCGCCGATTGGGCGCGCGCACCGGGCGACGAGCAGCAGGAACTGCGGACTGCGCAGGAACGCGAGGGCCGTACGTGACCTCCGGGATCGCGGCAATCCGGCGCGTGGCGCCCCCCGAATAGAGGACGTGGCGCCGCACAGACCCCCAATGCTCCGGCGACCCTCCCGATGCGGTTCTTCCTGCTCATCTCGAGGAGCGTGTGGTGCGCATCGTGCTCTCGCGTCGGATCGTCGGCGCAGTCGCTGGAGTCGTTGTCGTTGTCAGCCTCAGTGGCTGCGGTGATGTCTCACCGGCCTCGCTAGCAAGGGGCTCGACCGAAACGCCCGCATCGACGACGGCGTCACCGCCCATGCCCGTCGAGACCCCGTTGGCAGCAGCGCCAGCCGTGACGGGCGCATTCGGGCCCGCCTGTGCAGCCGTACCGGCCGACGGTCCCGGCAGGCTCGCCAGCATGGCGACGCGACCCATTGTCACCGCCGCGGCGGAGAACCCTGCGCTGGATGTGCTCGTCACTGCCGTGGAAACTGCGGGGCTCGCGGACACGCTCAACAGTGCCGAGGAGATCACCCTCTTTGCACCGGGAAACGATGCGTTCGCCAAGCTCGACCCTGCGGTGCTCGATGCGGCACTGGCCGATCCGCGTGGGCAGCTGACGACGCTGCTCACGTACCACATCGTGCCGGGAACCGTCGCTCCCGAAGCGCTCGCCGGAGAGCACACAACGCTGCACGGTGACAAGCGCACCATTGCCGGCAGTGGCCAGGACTTCACGATCAACGGTGCCGCCAAGGTCGTGTGCAGCAACGTGCGGACCGACAACGCCACCGTCTACGTCATCGACGGCGTCCTTCAGCCGGTGGCCTGAATGCCGCCTCACCGCGTGGGACCGGGGCTCTCGCACGGCCCAGCAGGAGCTCCGGTCCCGCCTCCCGTACGACACCATGATCGACACCGGTCCGGATGCCGAGCACGTGGTTGCGTCGAGATGGCACAGTTCTCCTCGATGAGTGGGCAGCAGCCGGTTTCTGCGGTTCCCGGGTCCGGGGGTCGCGAGGCGGACGTGTCTGCGTCGCTGGAGGTCTTGCTCGGCTACGTCGCCCGAGGAGATCGGGACGCCTTCTCGGAGCTGTATGACCGGGTATCCAGCCAGGTGTTCGGCGTCGTGCGCCGGGTGCTGCGCGATCCCGCGCAGTCGGAGGAGGTCACGCAGGAGGTGCTGGTCGAGGTGTGGCGGTCGGCGTCGCGCTTCGACCCGGAGCGCGGCAGCGCCACTACATGGATGCTGACGATCGCGCACCGCCGAGCGGTCGATCGGGTACGCGCTTCCCAAGCTGCCATGGACCGCGACGAGCGCGCCGGGCGTAGCGCCCACCGCCCCGCCTTCGATGAAGTCGTCGAGCAGGTCGAGACCCGGCTGGAGCACGAGCAGGTGCGGCAGGCGCTGAGCGTGCTGACGGACTTGCAACGTGAGGCAGTCACCCTCGCCTACTACGGCGGATACAGCTATCGCGAGGTGTCGGAGCTGCTCGACGTGCCGCTCGGCACGGTTAAGACCCGGCTACGAGACGGCTTGATCCGGCTCCGAGACGCGATGGGGGTGGCGGCCGGATGAGCCCGGACATCCACACCCTCACCGGCGCGTACGCCACCCACAGCCTGCCCGAGTGGGAGGAGCGGGAGTTTCAGGCACACCTCGCGGACTGTGCCTCCTGCGCGGCGGAGGTCGCCGAGCTCGAGGCCACGACGGCGCGGATCGGTGCTGCGCTGGCCACGCCGCCTCCGCCGGTGCTCAAGGCACGGGTGATGGCACAGATCAGCCAGACTCGCCAGCTGCCTCCGTTGGAGCGCCGCGAGCCGGCCGTGCCGGACGCGGTCGACACCACCGTGATCCCCGACGCCGAACCGGAGACGGACGACAGCGTTGCGTCGCTCATTCCCGGTCTTGGCGCGGAGCCGACTCCGCTTGTCCACCGCGCCGAACGCCGACCGCGCCGGCGATGGGCTCAGGTACTTGCAGCTGCCGCCTCTGTCGTGTTGCTCGTCGCGGTTGCCGTGCTCGGTGCTAACAACGTGTCGTTGCGCAACCAGGTGGACGAGCTGGAAGCGCAGGGCCAGACGGTGGAGCAGATTCTCGCCGCGCCCGACGCGGTCGTCTCGACGGCCGAGGCGGACGGGCGCAGTGGCCGAGTTGTCGTTGCGCCGTCGCAGGAGTCGGGGGTGTTCTTCGCCAGCGGACTCGCCGAGGCACCCGCCGGGCAGACATACCAGGGGTGGCTCATCAACTCCGAAACCGACATCAGGTCAGCCGGACTCTTCCAGCCAAACGCCGACGGGACTGCAGTTCTGGTCGTGTCCGGGGACCTACCGGCGGCGCAGGCGTTTGCCATCACGCTGGAACCGGACGGTGGCTCCGCCCAGCCGACCGTTCTCCCGCCGTTGCTCGCGGTGCCGCTGCAGGCCTGAGCTGGAGCCTCAGCCGAGTCGATCCACGATGGCGGCGAAGAGGCTGGGGAAGCGCGTTGCCGCGGGAACGATGGCCGGTCGAAGCAGTGGCTGGTGGCGCGCCCACACGAGTCCCTCGGTGAGGGTGCGGTACGGACGGGACAACCGCGTCCAGCGCGCCTCATAGTCCAGGGGCCGGTCGTGCCGGATGCAGTCGACAGCTGCCGCGGCACTGGCGAGTCCGACGTTGATGCCCTCGCCGGTCAGCGCGTCGACGTATCCGGCGGCATCGCCGACGAGCAGCACGCGACCGCAGACCCGACGAGAGCTCTGCTGGAGTAAGGGTCCGGCGCCGCGGACGTGTGAGGAGCTGGGAATGCCGCGCAGGCGTGCAGCCAGCAGTGGAAACCTCTCGAGCCAGCCGTCGTAGTGTCCGCGGCCGCTGAACAGCACGGCGATGCCGACTTGACGCGGGCCCACAGGGGTGACGTACGCCTCCGCGTCGGTCGACCAGTGCACTTCGACGAGATCAGTCCACGGCTCGATAGCCACGTGCCGCCGGAGGCCGTATCGCCGCGGACGTCGAGCCGGCAATCGCCGGGAGGACTCCAGGGCCATGGCGCGCCGTACGCCGGAGTGCAGACCATCGGCAGCAAGCAGCCAGCGCGCCCGCACGCCCGCAGCCGTGACGCTGGTCGCATCCTGGTCGACGTCTCCGACCCTGCCTGTCACGCACTGCACGCCCGCAGACCCCGCGGCTTCGGCGAGGGCAGCGTGCAGCGCGGTGCGGCGTACCCCGAGGCCGGTACCGGCGGAGAAGAACGCCTCCGCCTGATGCCTGCCCTCGACGTACCGGATGCCGTGAAACGGCTGCCCCGAGGGTCGCACACCTAGATCACGCAGCCGGGCTACGGCGGTGGGCATCAGTCCCTCGCCGCACGCCTTGTCGACGGTCCCTGCTCGCTGCTCGAAGACGACCGTACGCATGCCGCCGCGCGCCGCGTGGATGGCAGCAGCGAGGCCGATCGGCCCACCACCCACGACCAATACGTCGGCGTCGAACCTCACGTCGAGGTAGCGGGCAGCAGCGACAGCGCCCGTTCCTCGACCCTGATCCGGACCATCAAGAGCGCGGCATTGAGCACAGTGAAGACGAGCGCGGTCAGCCAGGCAGTGTGGATCAGCGGTAGTGCGATGCCTTCGAGGACCACGGCGACGTAGTTGGGGTGGCGCAGGTAGCGATACGGCCCGGAGGTGACCAGACCCGCACCAGGGACGACTATTACCCGCGTCGTCCACTGCTGGCCGAGTGTGCGGATACACCACCAGCGCAACGCATGGGCTGCAACAAGCAGTGCGAGCATCGGCCAACCGAGCCACGGCAGGAATGGACGGTCGAACAGCCACACCTCGGCGATGCAGCCGACGAGCAAGCCGACATGCAACACCACCATCACGGGATAGTGAGTTCGCCCGAATTCGCGGCCACCGCGCGCCAAGTTTGCTGCATCGTGCGCCTTGGCGACCCTGAGCTCGACCAGCCGCACCACGGCCACGAGCAGAACCAACGCGGTGTAGACCTGCACGCTCACGACATCGACCGCCCTGTTACCACGGAGCTACCACCGGAGGAGCACGAGTTCGCTGCAGAACCCAGGACCAAGCGCGAGGAGCACTGCGGGCTCACCAGTTCCGGGCGGTCGGATCGCGATGGTGTCTTGAAGGACGTGCAGCACCGAGGCGGAGGATAGATTGCCGATCGTCGCGAGCGATCGCCAGGTCACCGCGAGAGCGCCGTCGGGAAGCTCGAGCGCACCGCTCATCGCGTCCAGCACCTTCGGGCCGCCGGGGTGGGCGACCCAGCAGTCGATGTCGACCGGCTTCAGCTCGTGGTCGGCGAGGAACTCGCGGACGTCGTCACCGAGATATTGGCGGACGACATCGGCGACGCTCGCCGACAGCACGATCTTGAATCCGCTGCCGCCGATGTCCCAGCCCATGACGCGTTCGCTGTCGGGGTACAACCGGCTACGGCTGTCCACCACTTCCGGGCCGGCCCACAGCGGACGATCGGCTGCCCGCTCCGCCCCGACCGCCACCACCGCCGCGACGCCGTCACCGAACAGCCCGCTCGCGACCATGTTGGCGATCGAGCTGTCGTTTCGCTGCACGGTAAGTGAGCACAGTTCGATGGCGAGCAGCACGGCAACGCCGTTCGGACGGCCGAGCAGGAAATCGTGCAGCCGGGCGATCCCGGCGGCGCCGGCTACGCAACCCAACCCGAACAGCGGCAGCCGCCGAACGTCGTCGCGCAGTCCCAGTCGAGGGACCAGGCGTGCATCGACCGACGGCGCGGCCATGCCGGTCACCGAGGTGACGACGAGCAGGTCGACATCCTGCGGGTCGATGCCGGCGATCTCGAGCGCACCGCGGACTGCCTGCTCACCGAGGTCGACGCCAGCCGTGATCCACAGATCGTTGGCCTCGCCGAATCCGGATAGGCGTGGATACTCCTCGAGCGGGATGACCAAGCTGCGCGTGTCGATGCCGGTCGATGCGTGAACACGTTCGAGCAGGAGGCGGTTGGCGCCGGTGACGCCGATGAGGTCGGCGATGGCCTCCGTGATCACGCGTTGCGGGTAGCGGTGCGGAGGCAGCGCGCCGTGAACGGCTGCGATCTGCGTCACCGCTGCATGGTACGCGGGGGTGTGCGCGGTCGCCCGTACGCCGCCACGAGCTAGGCCATTGGTTGTTCACAGAAGAACTTGACGAAACAGTTATCCACGACACGGGCTTTTGGGTCTTCGATCCCCGCGCGATACGGCACACTGGGAGGTGACGAAAAGGTTTTCATAAGACGAGTACGGATCCGGAGGCACACTCATGTGCCCGCACGAACCGCGCTGTCCCTCCGCGGACGCGCCTGACCGTGATGCTGCGCACACGGTCGCCTGCCACCCCGAGCAGGGCTGGAGTCTGCTCTGCAATGGTGTGCTGATCTTCGAAGATACCGGCGAGCTTCTGCCCGACGGTCGAGTCATCGCTCCGCATCGCGCCCGCACCCGGCGCGTCACGACCGCGGCCTAACTCCTCACGACATCACTCGCCGGTCTGGTCATCCTCGACCGGCCGGCGTTCGGACGGACGTGGCCCCGTCGTGGGCAACGTGACGACGAATGTCGTTTCCCCTGGCATCGACCGCACGGTGATGTCTCCCCCGTGCCGGTTTACGACGATTCGCCAGGAGATATCAAGCCCGAGCCCGGTCCCCTCCCCGACCGGCTTGGTCGTGAAGAACGGCTCGAAGATGCGCGCGAGCTTGTCGGGTGGGATGCCGGGACCGGTGTCACTGATCGACACGGACAGGCTGTCGTCGTCTGCTGGCGCGGTGCGCAGCGTCAGCGTGCCGGTTTCTCCCATCGCCGCGACGGCATTGTCGATGATGTTGGTCCAGACCTGATTGAGCTCGGCGGCGTACGCCGGGATGATCGGCAATGTGGCGTCGTAGTCCTTAACGACGCGGATGCCCTTTCCGATCTTGCTGCCGAGCATGACCAGGGTGCTGTCGAGCCCGTCCCGGACGTCGATGTCCTGTTGGGGTGCGCGATCCATCTGTGAGTACTGCTTGGCCTTCCCCACGAGCGTGCTGATGCGCGTCGTCGCGTCCTCGATCTCGCCCATCAGGTTTTCGGTCTCCACGGCATACGCGAGCCAGTGCACGGCACTCTCGAGCATGTCGGGATCGACCGCGCTCTGGACCTCCTCGAGCCACGCCACGTCGAGGCCCGCAGTGACGAGAACCGGGGCGATGTCGAACGCGCGACGGATCGAGCGGTCCTCGAGCCAATCGCCCATCTCGTCCTCGCGATCGGACGCCTCCAGCGGTCCGAGCGGCGTCGCCTTGGCCGCCCGCTCCACCGCAGCCTCCTGGAGAGCGACGAGCTGGTGCAGCGCGTGGGCGGGAACGTGGCCATCTGCCAGGTAGCCGAGCTTGGCGCGCATTCCCGCTACCCGCTCGCGCAGCGACGCCGTGGCTCGTACCGCTGCCGCCGCGGGATTGTTCAGCTCATGGGTCAATCCGGCGGAGAGCGAGCCCAGGGCGAGCAGGCGTTCACGCTGACCGACCAAGCGGTTGGTGTTCTGGATGCCGAAGAACAGCCCCTCGAGCAGGTGAATCGCCATCGGGAACCAGCTGCGAATAACCTCCGCCCATTCGGCCGCGGGCAGCAGGTACAGCGTGGCGGGTGTGATAGCGCGCAGCGAGGTGACGTACTTCTGCTGGAAGCGCTCGCCGAGGTACGCCTGCGTAGCCCCCGCGTAGACACCTCGATACGACGTGCGGTTGACCTCGATGTCCTCGGTGCCCACCCGGCGCAGCAGTGCTACCTCGCCGTCGAGCAGGACGTAGAAGCAGGTGGCGTCCTCTCCCTCTGTATAGACCGGGCCGACCGGGACCTGCTCGACCCGACCGTTCTCTGCGAGCCACGCGAGCTTGTCGTCGTCGAGGCTCTCGAACAGGAAGAGGGTGCGCAGCTCCTCGGGTGACAGTCGGGTGTCCTGTGTCATCTGGTCGCGCTCGCCTTCTCGCTCGTCCCTCGCTCGTCGGCTCGACTGCTCCATGTGGTCACAGCCTCTCCAGGTAGCGGTGCACGAGGGTTACGGCCATCGCGCCCTCACCAACCGCTGAGGCGACCCGCTTCACCGAATCCGAACGAACGTCTCCGGCGACGAACACTCCAGGAACGTTGGTCTCGAGGTGCCACGGATCCCGCTCGAGCTCCCAGCCCGCGGGCCGCTTGCCGTCCACTAGCAGGTCGGGACCGGCAAGTACGAAGCCGAGGCGGTCGCGAGCGACCACACCGTCGAGCCACTCCGTCAGCGGCGCCGCGCCGATGAACACGAACAGCCAGCTGGTCTGCAGCGTCTCGCGGATCCCGGTGGCCTCGTCGCGGACCTCGATCTGTTCGAGATGGTCGTCGCCTTTGGCGCCGACGACGGTGACGCCGGTGCGGACCCGGACGTTGTCGATGTCACGGAGTTGCTCGATCAGGTAGTGCGACATCGATATTTCGAGCGACTCTCCCCGCACGAGCAGGGTGACGCTGCGCGCTTGCGGGGACAGGAACACCGCTGCCTGGCCGGCGGAATTCGCTCCCCCGACGATGTAGACGTCTTGATCGCGGCAGTTCGGGGCCTCGACCGCGGCAGCGCCGTAGTAGACCCCGCGACCAGCGAAGTCGTCGGCGCCCGGTGCGGCAAGGCGGCGATACGACACCCCGGTCGCGAGCACGACCGTATGCGCGGCGATGTTCGAGCCGTCCTCGAAATGCAGCACCCGCGCCGACCCGCGCCGCTGGAGGCCGGTTACGTCTCGCGCGGTCAGCATCTCTGCACCGAATCGCGTGGCCTGCCGCCGTGCGCGGTCGATGAGCTGCCCCCCCGAGACGCCGTCAGGAAAGCCCAGGTAGTTCTCGATGCGCGAGCTCTGTCCCGCCTGCCCGCCGGTCGCCTGCTTCTCGACCAGCACCGTGCGCAGGCCCTCGGACGCGCCGTAAACCGCCGCACCCAATCCCGCCGGTCCCCCACCGACAATGGCGAGGTCGTAGAAGTCGGTCGCGGGTGCTGTCGACAGACCCACAGCGGTGGCGAGCTCGGTGGTGGACGGCGCCACCATCACCGTGCCGTCGGGTGGGATGATCACGGGTACCGCATCTGCGTCCAGCCCGGCCGCCTCGAGCAGCCGCGCGCCCTCCGGCTCGTCGGCGGCGAAGTAGTGGTACGGGACCATGTTCCGCGCGAGGAAGTCGCGGATCTCGTGGCTGCGCGCGGACCAGCGGTGACCGATGAGCTTCGTCTCGTGGAGCGGCTGCTCCCTGGCCGCTCGCCACACCTCGATCAAGGCGTCGATCACCGGGTAAAGCTTCTCCTCCGGTGGGTCCCACGGCTTCAACAGATAGTGGTCGAGGTCGATGATGTTGATCGCCTGAATCGCCGCATCCGTGTCGGCGTACGCGGTCAAGAGCGCGCGCGCAGCACTGGGAAACAGGTCCATCGCCTGCTCGAGGAACTCCAGTCCAGTCATCTCGGGCATGCGGTAGTCGGCGAGCAGCACGGCAACGCGGTCGCCGCGCAGCTTGATCTCGCGCAACGCCTCGAGCGCCTGTGCCCCCGAGTCCGCGCGGACGATGCGGAACTCGTCGCCGTAGCGTCGGCGGAGATCGCGCGCCACCGCACGTGACACCGCACCGTCGTCGTCGACGGTGAGGATCGACGGCCGGCTGGCCCGGCGGTCTTCGGCTGGCTGCACATGTCCTCCTGTGACATACGGGCGCTCGACGTCTCACCAGGATCGAACCGGTCAACGAGCTCTCTGTCATCCTGCAGCGGCTACGCCGATTGCGAACGTGCCCTAGTCGCGGGCGAGCATCGCCTCTTCCAGGTCGAGTTCAAAGAGGACGCGGCGCAGCACCTCGTCGTCGATGCGGCGATCGTCGCGCAGCTGAACGAACACGTCACGCTCTGCCTCGAGCATGGCTCGACGAAGCCGCCGGTACGTCGCGGTGGGCGTCTCGGCGTTGGCATGGCCGCGACCACCACCGAGACGTTCCCACGCGCCGAAGGTTCGAATCTCGGCCTTGCCCCGAAGGTTCTGCACGATCTCGTCGGAGATGTTCCCCTCCTCCTCGACGATCTGGTCGAGCCGATCGATTGCGGCACGCGCTGCCCGCTGCTGTGCCTCCGCTTCGGCGAGGTTGTCCTGCAGCGACTCCGACGCCGTCACGCCCAGCAGGCGGATCACCTTGGGCAACGTGAAGCCTTGCCCGACGAGAGTGGCGATGACGACGACGAAGGTGAGGAACAGGATCAAGTCCCGTTGCGGGAAGTCAGTGGGCAGGGCAAAGGCTGCGGCGAGCGACACCACCCCACGCATACCGGCCCAGCTGACGACCACGGCCCACTGCCACGGCGGTGCGGGATCCCGCTCGCGTCTGGCCCGACTCAATCGGCGAGGCAGGTACGTCGCGGGAAACACCCAGGCGAAGCGCACCACGATGACGGTGACCACGATTGCCGCTGAGTAGAGCAGCAGCTGCGACCACGGCCAGTCGGACAGCGAGACGGCCACAGCGCGTACTTGCAGGCCAATGAGGAGGAAGACGATCGATTCGAGGGCGAAGCTGACGATCCGCCAAACGCCTACGGCCTGGAGCCGCGTGGCGTAGCCGAGGTCGCGGGGTGCGCGATGCCCCAGGAATAGGCCGGCCACGACGACGGCGATCACCCCAGAAGCGTGGATCTCCTCGGCCGCGAGGTAGGTGGCGAACGGCGTCAGAAGGGACAGGCCGTTCTCGACCAGCGGATCACGAAGCCAGCGCACCAGTCGCTCGACGATGACGGCACCGACGAGGCCGATCGCTGCGCCGCCCAGGGCTGCGAGGCCGAACTCCTCGAGGCCGCCCAGGAGCGAGAACCCGGCTCCGGTCGCGGCACCGAGGGCCACGCGGTACGCCGTCAACGCGGTCGCGTCGTTGATGAGGCTTTCCCCCGCGAGAATGGTGATGAGCCGGCGGGGCAGTCCCATCTCGCGGCCGATGGCCGTGGCCGCCACCGCATCGGGCGGCGCCACGATCGCACCGAGCGTCAGAGCTGCGGCGAGACCCAGGCCGGGGACGAGCGCGTTCATCACGTACCCGACAGCGAACGCGGTGAACAGGACGAGCCCGACGGACAGGAATGCGACCGCCTGCAGGTTCTGCCGCAGGTTCAGGTACGAGCTCTCCCATGCCGCCGCGTATAGCAGCGGCGGCAAGAACACGAGCAGCACCAGGTCGGGATCGAGCTCGTAGACCGGCACCCCGGGCACGAACGACACGACCAGGCCGACGAGCACGAGCAAGAGCGGCGCTGACCAGCCGCGGCGGCGGGCGAGCGCCGAGACCAGCAGGGCGAGCGCGAGGAGCACCAGTACCTGAACCACCGGGTCCTCCTGCGTGGGCACTGCGTGGGAACAGGGGCAGGCTGCCCTACTCACGGGCAGTTCGCGAACTGTTCCGCTACGGGGGCAGCTTGGTACGCGACGGAGCGCGCATTTGGATCGTGGTGAAGAATTGTCGCCGTGGCAAGGAGCGCGAGAGTGACGAGCTGTCCGCATGTGGCAGATCTGCAGCCGGTCGAACCGACGACCCCTAACGGATGCGAAGAGTGTCTGCGCGACGGAACCCGATGGGTGCACCTGCGCCTGTGCCTGACCTGCGGGCACGTGGGCTGTTGCGACTCTTCGCCGCAGCGTCACGCGTCTGCGCACGCGCGCGGCGTCGAGCATCCGGTCGTCCGATCGTTCGAGCCGGGCGAGGACTGGCGTTGGTGCTACGTCGACGAGGAGATCGTCTGACTGTCACACACGCCCTATTCGTATGCGCTGATCGGCGGGCACGCGCAGACCAGGTTGCGATCGCCGTAGGCGTTGTCAACGCGTCGGACCGGCGGCCAGTACTTGTTCTCGCGCAAGGACGCCGTCGGGAAGACCGCCTCCTCGCGCGAGTACGGAACATCCCATGGCCCGGCGACCATGGCGGCGGTGTGCGGCGCGTTTCGCAGCGGGTTGGCATCGCGCGGCCAATCCCCCGCCGCGACCCGCCGGATCTCCTCGCGGATCGCGATCATCGCATCGCAGAAGCGGTCGAGCTCGGCGAGATCCTCCGACTCGGTCGGCTCGATCATCAGCGTCCCGGCGACCGGGAAAGACATCGTGGGCGCGTGGAAGCCGTAGTCGATCAGCCGCTTGGCGACGTCTTCGACGGTGACGCCGGTCTCCTTGGTGAGCGGGCGCAGGTCGACGATGCACTCGTGCGCCACCAGGCCACCGTGGCCGGTGTAGAGGACCGGATAGTGCGGCGCGAGCTGCCGAGCGACGTAGTTGGCCGACAGGATCGCCACCTCCGTGGCGTGCCGGAGTCCGGCGGCGCCCATGAGTCGGATGTAGGCCCAGGGAATCGGCAGGATGCCCGCAGACCCCCAGGGCGCGGCGCTAACGGGTCCTTGTCCCGATCCCTCGACGGCGTGCGAGCCGGTGACGGAGACATCGCGCATCGGATGACCAGGCAGATACGGCGCGAGGTGCGCTCGCGCGGCAACCGGTCCGACGCCAGGACCGCCACCACCGTGCGGGATGCAGAACGTCTTGTGCAGGTTGAGATGGCTCACGTCGGCGCCGAAGGCACCGGGTCGGGCTAGACCCACGAGCGCGTTCAGGTTGGCGCCGTCGACGTAGACCTGGCCGCCGGCCTCGTGCACCGCAGCGCAGATTTCGGTGATCGCCGCCTCGAAGACGCCATGCGTGGACGGGTAGGTGACCATCAGGGCCGCCAGCCGGTCCTTGTGGGCGTCGATCTTCGCCTGTAAGTCGTCGACGTCGACGTCGCCGTTGCTGCGGCACTTGACGACGACCACACGCATGCCCGCCATCACGGCACTGGCGGCGTTCGTCCCGTGCGCCGAGGACGGGATGAGACAGACGTCTCGTTCCTCGTTGCCGTTCGCTCGGTGGTACGCGGAGACCGCCAGCAACCCGGCGAGCTCGCCCTGGGAGCCGGCGTTGGGCTGGAGTGAGACCGCGTCGTAGCCGGTGACCTCCGCGAGCCAGGTCTCGAGGTCGCCGATCAGCTCGAGGTAGCCGCGGCCCTGCTCGATCGGTGCGAATGGATGGATGTCGGCGAACTCCGGCCAGCTGATCGGCTCCATCTCGGTGGTGCCGTTGAGCTTCATCGTGCAGGAGCCGAGCGGAATCATCGAGCGGTCGAGCGCGACGTCCTTGTCGGATAGCCGCCGCAGGTACCGCAGCATCGCGGTCTCGGAATGGTGGGACCGGAACACCGGGTGGGTCAGGATCTCGTCGGTGCGCAGCAGCGAATCGGGCAGCGCGCTGTCGGTCGTGGCGTCGAGTTCGTCGATGTCCGGGCCGTCCACACCGAAGGCCCGCCACACGGCTCGCACGTGCTGGCGTCGCGTCACCTCGTTGCAGCTGATGCCGATGACGTCGTCGTCGACGAGTCGCAGATTGACGCCGTTGTCGAGAGCAGCGGCGACGACCTCGGCGGCACGACCGGGCACGCGCGCGGTGACGGTGTCGAAGAACGCGTCGTGGCCGAGCTCCACGCCGCTATCGCGCAGGCCTGCGGCAAGCAGCGTGGCGTAGCGGTGGACGCGCGACGCAATCGCTCGCAGGCCCTCCGGCCCGTGGTAGACGGCGTACATGCTGGCCATGACCGCGAGCAGGACCTGCGCAGTGCAGATGTTGCTGGTGGCCTTCTCACGCCGGATGTGCTGCTCGCGCGTCTGGAGTGCCAACCGGTACGCCGGCCTGCCGTCGGCGTCGACGGATACGCCGACGAGCCGTCCAGGCAGGCTGCGCTCCAGCCCCGTCCGTACGGCGATGAAAGCGGCGTGTGGCCCGCCGAAGCCGAGTGGCACGCCGAATCGCTGGGTCGAGCCGACCACGATGTCGGCACCGATCTCTGCGGGTGCACGCAGCAGCACCAGCCCGAGGATGTCCGCGGCCACGGTGACGAGTGCCTTGCGCTCATGCGCTGCAGCGATCACCGCAGACAGATCGCGTACGGCTCCAGTAGAGCCGGGGTATTGCAGCAGCGCGCCGAACAGCTCCCCCTCCGGCAGGCCATCGGCGACGTCGGCCTCCACCAGCTCGATGCCGAGTGGGACGGCACGGGTACGGAGCACGGCGAGTGTCTGCGGAAGCACGTCGATGTCGACGACGAATCGGTTGCTGGTCGCCCTGGTCATCCGCCGCGCCAGAGCCATCGCTTCGGCTGCGGCGGTGGCTTCGTCGAGCAGCGATGCACCGGCCGTGGGGAGCCCGGTGAGGTCGGCAATCATGGTCTGAAAGTTGAGCAGCGCTTCGAGCCGGCCCTGGGAGATTTCCGGCTGGTACGGCGTGTACGCGGTGTACCAGCCTGGGTTCTCCAACACGTTGCGGCGGATGACCGGCGGTGTGATGGTCTCGGCGTAGCCCAGCCCAATCATCGACGCGATGCGACGGTTGCGGGCGGAGAGCCCCCGCAGTTCCGCCAGCACCTGCGGCTCGCTACTCGCAATGGGCAGGTTGAGGGTGTCGAACGCCTGGATGGAGTCGGGGATGGCGGCAGCCACCAACTCGTCCACAGAGCCATAACCAACAACCGCGAGCATCTTTGCCTGCTCGTCGGCGGAGGGTCCGATATGGCGTTCGACAAAGGGCGCGTCGGAATCGAGGTGCGCGCCATCGGCGATCGATGAGGGACGGTGCTCGCCGGCGTCGGTCACGGGCGTCTCCTGAGGTTGCCTGCCGGTGGGTGTGCGTGGCCACCCACGAGCGCGACGGAGGCACGCTCCCGCGGGCCTCCCCCTCTGTCATGGAGCCTGAGAGCTTCGCCCGAGCCCGTCCTATGGACGCACTCGAACTTGCACCGTCGGCGAGGCGCGTTGCTGCGCCTGCTCTCCAGAGTCGCCTCGTCCCTGCGGTCCGTTGGCCTGAGAGGTTCCGGGGAGGGTTGCTCCTTCGGCGCCCCGCGCTGGCTGCGCGGGACTCTCCCGCAGGGCGTCGTTAGCACCCCGACCGTACCAGCGTCGACCGCACACGACCGCGCCACCTCACGCCAGACCGAAATGATCACGTATACGTGATCATTTCGGGTAATGCGCCTGTTGTAGGAGGCGTATCGCCCTCACTCGAGGCGTATCGCACGGGTTCGCGACGACCGCCGCGTGGCCCAGGCGGAACGGATGACGCGTCAGGCGGTGGTACGGCTCCGACGGCGCTGGGACAACTCGTCGTTCGCGCCGACCGCAGGCTCGGCCGCAGCATCCTCGGAATCGGCGGCGCGCTCCCCCGGCAGTTCGGCCAGCGTGCCCTCGACCTCGCGCCAGACCTTTCCCACGGCGATCGCGAACACGCCCTGTCCGCCCTGGATGAGATCGACGACCTCGTCGGCCGACGTGCACTCGTAGACGGTGGCGCCGTCACTCATGAGCGTGATCCCGGCGAGATCGGAGATGCCGCGCTGGCGCAAGTGAGCCACTGCGCTGCGGATCTGCTGGAGAGAGATGCCGGTGTCGAGGAGGCTCTTGACCACGCGCAGCACGATGATGTCGCGAAAGCTGTAGAGGCGCTGCGTCCCCGAGCCACTGGCCGGGCGGATGCTGGCCTCGACCAGACCGGTGCGCGCCCAGTAGTCGAGTTGGCGGTACGTGATGCCGGCAGCCGCGCACGCCGTTGGCCCGCGATAGCCGACGTCCTCGGGCAGCACGGAGTCCTGCGTCTCGAACAGCAGTCCCTGCTCGCCCGCCATGCGCACCGCCTCGTCGTGCCCGGACCTGGTCGTCGTGCTCGGCCGCGACTGCGCCCCCTCGTAGGAGCGTGGCCCGCCGTGCGACACGTCGACCTCCCTGGTCACAGGGACGGGTCGACCGTAAGTCGGTCCGGCAGGCCGGTCAAACACCCGCGCGGCGCGTCGCTGACCTCGAAACTCTCACCCTCAAGCTGACATTAGGCCGTACGTCTCATGCACTGCCGCGGCCGAAGTCCTCGGGCGAGATCTGATCGAGGAACTCGCGGAACTTCTCGACCTCGTCCTCCTGCTCGTCCGGGATCTCGATACCAGCCTCGGCCAGGACCTGCTCGGCGCCGAAAATCGGGGTACCGGTCCGCAGCGCGATGGCGATGGCGTCGGATGGCCGGGCACTGACCTCGACGCCGCCATCGAAGACGAGCTCGGCGTAGAAGACGCCGTCGCGCAGCTCGGTGATCCGCACCTGCCGGAGGTTGTGACCCAGGGCGCCGATCAAGTCGCGAATGAGGTCATGCGTGAGCGGTCGGGCCGGCACCACGCCCTGCTGGGCGAACGCGATTGCGGTGGCTTCGACGGCACCGATCCAGATCGGGAGGTAGCGCTCCCCGCCTTCTTCACGCAGCAGCACGATCGGCTGGTTGGAGGGCATCTCGACCCGGACTCCAACGACGTCGAGCTTGTTCACATTCGCCAACGTACACCGCGATTACGCTCCATCAGCGTCCACTGCCGGAGGCGAGTCCGGACTTGACGAGCGTTGCGTGCAGGCGTACGGACAGCGCCGCCAACTCGCGCACGACCTCGTCGGCGCGGGCGCGGGATTCCGGGTTGCGTTGGCGACGCAGGGGTGTCACGACCTGTTCGACCAGTCCGACCTCGCGGTCGGCAGCGGCCTTGACGGCACGCAGGTGGCGGGCCTCGATGCCGTAGCCGGCCATCTCGGCAACGGTGCGCGTGATGATCAGCGCGTCGCCGTCGAAGTGTCGGCCACCCGGCTGCGGGGCGACCAGCCCGAACTCCTCGAGCTTGGTGAAGGACTTCTCGTCGATGCCTGCAGCATCGATCAGTTCGGCACGCGACAGGCGCAATTCCACACCGTCACGCGAGAACGCGCCCGCCGACGGGTAGCCGTCTGCGTCGATCACCGAGAGCGGTACCCGAGGTCCGCCGCCGGGGAGCTCCGGCGGCTCGAGCCCGCGGTCAATCGCCTCCAGGTGATCGCGGATGACTCGCAACGGCAGGTAGTGATCGCGCTGTGCGGCCAGGACATACCGCAGCCGGTTGACGTCCAGGTGTGAGAACTTGCGGTAGCCCGAGGCCGTCCGCTGCGGCTCGATAAGCCCCTGTTCCTCGAGGAACCGGATCTTGGAGATGGTGATGTCCGGAAACTCCGGACGCAGCGCGGCGAGCACCTCCCCGATGCTCATCAGCGCGGACGCGGGTGCGGCAGGGCTCATGGCACACCATTCGCGGCGCCGACGTTGCCCGAGTCGTCGGCGCTGCCTGTGCTGTCTGCGGTGTCTGAGCCAGCGGATTCCCAGGGATGTCCGGCGAAGAAGACCAGGCGGTACTTGCCGATCTGCACCTCGTCACCGCCGGCCAGGCGGATGTTCTCGATGCGCTCGCGGTTGACGTACGTGCCGTTCAGGCTGCCCACGTCGCGTACATGGAAGCCGTCCTCGCCGCGAATGAAGTCGGCGTGCCGGCGGCTCACGGTGACGTCATCGAGAAAGATGTCGCTCTCCGGATGGCGGCCGGCGGTGGTGAGGTCGCTATCGAGGAGGAAGCGACTGCCGGAGTTCGGTCCCCTGCGCACGATCAGCAGCGCCGATCCGGTGGGTAGCGCCTCCACCGCGGCTTGGTCCGCGGCACTGAGGTCGGAGGTGTCCTCCGCGCCTTCCGGGACGCCGAAGGAGATGGTCGTCGAACTCGTGTCGCCCCCCGCCCGCTCCGACCCGGCCCGCAGTGCCGCGCCGCAGTTGGAGCAGAACTTGCTGTCATCGGGATTCTGATGACCGCACTGGGTGCAGAAGGGCATCGGTGTCGTCCTTCCGGCGGGATCCGGCGGGGATCGGGTGGGTCCGCCGGTCCGGCATTGTCTGAGGTATCGGGCACCCTCGACCAGCACTCGAGGTTGATGGTCGCACGGCAACCTACGTGCGACGCGCGCCCAGGGTCAACGACGCGCCGGGAGCCTCGATCAGCTCGCGTCGAGTCCCTTCTGGTATCCCTCGGCGTCGAGCAGTGCGGCGGTCGCCGATGCATCCGCCGGCCGGATCTCGATCAGCCAGCCCTCGCCGTACGGGTCGGAGTTCACCAGGTCCGGCTGGTCGTCCAGGGAGGAGTTCACCGCCGTCACGGTGCCGGAGACGGGGGCGTAGACGTCGTTCACGCTCTTGGTCGATTCGACCTCACCGAGTGCGTCCCCTGCGCTGACGTCAGTGCCGACGGCGGGCAGGCTGACGAACACGATGTCCCCGAGGGCTTCCTGGGCGTACGCGGTGATGCCGACGCGTACGGCGTCATCGCCATCGCGTACCCACTCGTGCTCTGACGTGTAGTGCAGGTCGGGCGGAAACTCGGGCACCAGCGCCCCCTTCTCAGCAGCTGACCGTGAGTCAAACCCTAGTCGGACACGGTACGGGCGAACTCGGGCGCCGACCGCACCCGGATCGCGTCGATGACCACGTCGTCGAGCTGCGACACCATCCCGTCGGCCTCGACCCGGCCGAGCGTGTCGAGGACGCCGCCGGGGATGTCGAGTGCGGCGGACAGCGTGCGCGGGTCGCCGATGGCGAGCACGCGGTACGGAATCGAGAGCAGCTGCCCGTCGACCGCGATGCCGTCGGCATCGTCGGCGAGGTGAGTTTCGGCGACCACCCGGACACTGGTTTCGTCGTCCGCGATCTGCATCGCTTCCGCTCCAGCGTCGCGCAGCTCCTGCACGGTGTCGAGCATCATCGACGAGGTCACCGCCTCGCGTGGACCAGTGATCGTCAGCTGGATCCCGGGGCCCTCGGCAGGAACCGTGCCGGCAAGGATTCCTAGTGTCGCTGTGCGTTCCTGCGCATCGTCCAAGGCCGCGCGCGACTTGTCCGTACCCGAGGTCAGGTCGGCGAGCAGCGACTCGAGCGTTCGCGACTCCACCTGCAGCCGCTCGGCCCGCTCGCTCACATCGTCGAGGATGCGGACCAGATCGGATTGCCGTGCACCTTCGAGCGCCGGGTCAGTGCGCGTGCTGCGCACTTGCAGGGCCAGCGCAAACCCGAGCAGCGCCAGCAGGATCCCGACGAGCAACTGCGGACCGGTCGGTCGGGATCCGAGCAGTGTCCGCAGGCGATCGCGGCCAGACGGGCCGAGTGCGCCATCGGTGGCCGGCGGAGACGGTTCGCTCATGCGTGGAACAGGTGGCGCCGGATGGCCGCCACGTTGGCGAAGATGCGGATGCCGAGGACGACCACGACCCCGGTCGACAGCTGCGCGCCCACGCCCAGCTGATCTCCGACGAGGACGATCAGCGCCGCGACGAGGACATTCGCCACGAAGCTGACGACGAAAACCTTGTCATCGAAGATGCCGTCGAGCTGAGCCCGCAGTCCACCGAACACTGCGTCGAGGGCGGCGACGACAGCGATCGGCAGGTAGGGCTGCAACCACAGCGGCACCACTGGCTGAACCAGCAGCCCGATGAGCACGCCGATGACGAGTCCGAACGCGGCGATCACGGCGCGCTCCCCGCCTTCGCGTAGCGCAGCGTCGTGGAAGACACGCCAGGCAGCGAGATGTCGGTCTCGTCCTGGACGTCGTAGCGGATCTTGTACGTCTCGCGGTACAGCCGCAGCATCCGCCCGGCCGAACCGTCGAGGAACCCCGTACGTAGCGTCGCGGGATCGCCGACGGCGAGGACGGAGTACGGCGGGCTCAGCGGGCGGAAGTCGACCAGGATCGCGTCTCCGGCGTTGCGGATCGCGGACAGCGAAGACAGCCGCTGCCCGTTGACGGAAACCGCCTCGGCACCTGCGGCCCACAGTCCATTGACCACCAGCTGCAGGTCGCGATCGAGGACACGGCCGAGCTCGTCGTTCTCGGCTGACGTGCCGCCGGGACCGGAATCGTCGAGCTCAGCATCGTCGACGGTGACGCTGATACCGGGACCCTCGACCGGGGTGACGCCGGCGGCGCGCTCGACCTCATCGAGGCCCGCCGCCGCCTCCCGGCCGATGCTGGTGAGCCGGAGCCCGTTGACACGGGCCCGGTCGACCTGGCGCTGCAGGGCGGTGACGTCGTCCTCGAGTTGGGATGTGGCGGCAGTGCGCTGATCGATCTCTTCGAGGAGTTCCTGATTGGCGCGCGCAACTGAGGGGGCGCGGTCACGTACCTGCGCGGCCGCGATAGCCACCAGCACGCCGAGGGCGGCCAGGCACACGCCGAGCCACACCCCGCGGCTGCGTCGCGGCTCGGTGGGCGAGCCGAACTTGTCGGCGTCGGCGTGGCCCCGACGGGCGGCCGCCTGCGCGTACCCCGGGTCCAGGGGATTGAAGAGCACGTCGGTGAGCAGTGACATAGACGCATCGGGGCGGCGCGGCCGTGCACCCGTCGTCGGCTCGTCAGTCATTGCTACCCATGGTCCCACGGCGAGTACGCCGCGTGTTTGCGATGGTGAGGGTCGAAAGTCCCCCGGACCGGCCAGGTTACTCGGCGCGGCGGCTGAGCAGGTGCGCGGGCGCCGCATGGGCGGCCCGCTCGACCACCGCCGACCACTCCTCCACCAGCTCCTTGGCCGCGACCGCATCCGGTCCTTCGGCCCAGACCCGCGTGACTGCCTGGGTGGGATCGGGGAGCACCAGCGCCCAGCGGCGGTCCTCCTCCACGATCCGCACCCCGTCGGTGGTGTCCACGGTCCGATCACCGGCAGCCTCGATCACCGACCTCATGACCTGGCCCTTGGCGGCCCACGGTGTCTCGACGTCCTGCTGCAGCACGTGCGCCTGCGGGATGCGGGCGTCGATCTGGCTCAACGTCAGTTGGGCGCGCGCAACCAGGCCGAGGACGCGGACGAACGCTGCCATCCCGTCGATCACGCCGGAGAACTCCGGGACGACGAAGCCGCCGCGACCGTCGCAGCAAAGGGCGACGTTCGGGCCACTGGCGTGCCGGGTCAGGTCGTCGGGTGAGGTCGTCGTCCACAGGATCTCGACGCCGTGGAACGCGGCCACCTGGGCCGAGACCCGGGTGGTGGTGACCGGCAGGCAGGCGCTCCCGTGCCGTTTCTCCGCGGCGACCAGGTCGAGGACGACGAGGAGCGCGCGGTCATCCTCGACGATGTGCCCGCGCTCGTCGACAAGCGCGATCCGCTCCGCAACCGGGTCGAAGCGGGCGCCAAAAGCGGCACCGGACGAGGCGACGATGCTCCCCAGCCGGCGCAGTCCGGCGCGACGTTCTTCCGCCGTCTCCGTCGGTCGCGCCTCGTCGATGCGGTTGTTCATGGTGAGGACGTCGACACCCAGCCGGCCGAGCAGAGTCGGCAGGGCAAGAGCTGCCGCACCGCCCGCGGTGTCGACCACGACCTTGAGGTCGGCCTCCGCAATGCCGGACGTGTCGACAGCTCGAAGCAACTCCTGGGCGTAGCTCTCCATGACCCGGCTGGGGATGGTGAGGTCGCCGATCTCGCCGGGGAACGCGCGCCGGTACTCCTGGCGCTGGAAGATGCGCTCGAGTCGACGCTGAGCCGCCTGCGACAGGTCGTTGCCGCGTTCGTCGAGGAACTGGATGTCGACGTTGTCGGGGATGCCGGGCGTGGTTCGCACCATGATGCCGCCACCGCTGCCCTGCGCCGTTTCCATCCGCGTGACGGGTTCTGGGGACAGCTCGAGGTCGCGCACGTCCAGGGCGCTGGAGGTCAGAGCGGCGATGACCGCGCGCTTCAGCGCTCTCGCAGCACGGCTCACGTCCCGTCCGACGGTGACGGTGGCGCCCTTGCGCAGCGTTGTCGCGAAGGCGCTGGCAAGGCGTACGGCGAGCTCCGGGGTGATCTCGACGTTGATGATGCCGCTGACGCCGCGCGGCCCGAACAGGCTGGCCTGCCCGCGCGACTCCCAGATCACGCTCTGGTGAACGACGGCACCGGCTTCGACAGACTTGAACGGGTAGATCTTCACGCCTGCACCGACGATGGCCTCCTCCTCCACCATGCACTCGTCGCCGACGACAGCCCCCTCTTCGACCCGGGCGGCACGCATGATGTCGGTGTTCTTGCCGATGATGCAGCCGCGTAGCTGGGCATGCGCACCGATGTAGACGTTGTCGTGGATGACGGCGCGTTCAAGGGTGGCGCCGCCCTTCACGACCACGTTGCTGCCGATCACGGTGAGTTCGTGGACCTTGGCGCCGGCCTCGACCTTGGCGTAGTCGCCGATGATGACCGGTCCGACGATGTTCGCGTCCGGATGCACCTCCGTGCCCTCGCCGATCCACACGTCCGGCGATACCTCGAAGCCGTCGATCGTCACCTCGACGCGCCCGCTCAACACGTCCGCCTGCGCAGAGAAGTAGCTCTCCTGCGTACCGACGTCCTGCCAGTAGCCGTCGGCGACATACCCGTAGACCGGCTTGTTCGCAGCGATGAGCGCGGGGAAGACGTCGGCGGACCAGTCGACGTTCTCTCCGGCCGGGACATAGTCGAAGACTTCCGGCTCCATGACGTAGATGCCGGTATTGACGGTGTCGGAGAACACTTGGCCCCACGTCGGCTTTTCGAGAAAGCGGTCGACCCGGCCGTCGTCGTCGAGGATGGTGATGCCGAACTCGAGCGGATCGGGGACGCGCGTGAGGCAGACCGTGACGAGGGCGTTGCGCTCCTCGTGCCACCGCACGAGGTCGGTCAAGTCGATATCGGTGAGGGAGTCGCCGCTGATGACGAGGAACCGCTCGCTGCGCAGTGCGTCTTCGGCGTTCTTCACGCTGCCCGCGGTGCCGCGAGGCGTTTCCTCCGTCGCGTACTGCAAGTCCATGCCGAGGTCCTCGCCATCGCCGAAGTAGTTGCGCACGAGCGAGGCGAGGAACTGCACCGTGACGATGGTCTCGGTGAACCCGTGCCGTTTGAGCAGGTGCAGCACGTGCTCCATGACGGGCTGGGTAGCGATAGGGAGCAGCACCTTCGGTTGACTTGACGTCATCGGACGTAGGCGAGTTCCTTCGCCGCCGGCCATCACTACTGCCTTCACGATGTTGCCTTCGCGGCTCGCACGCTCACGACCAGCCGACGTACCTGCGCGAGGTAGAGCAACCCGGCCCACCAGTACAGCGCCGTGCCCCAGATGGCGAACGCCCACCCGAACACGAAAGACACATCGGCGACCGGGCTCGTGCCGTCACCGAGGAGGAGCAGCGGAAACGCGTACAGCAGGCAGAACGTCGCTGCCTTGCCCAGGAAGTGCACGGGCAGCGGACCGTAGCCGTAGCGCTGAAGGACGGGCAGGGAGAACGCGAGCATGACATCGCGCGCCACGAGGAGCAGCGCGAACCACAGCGGGATGATGTCTCGCAGGGTCAATCCGACAATGGCGGCGAGGATGTAGAGGCGGTCGACCGCCGGATCGAGGAGTTGCCCAAGCCGGCTGACCTGCCCCCAGCTGCGGGCAAGGTAGCCGTCGAGCCAGTCGGTGAACCCGCTGACCATGAGGACGACCAGCGCCCACCCATCGGCATGCGGGCCGAGGATCAGCCAGAGGAACAGCGGTACGCCGAGAAGGCGGATCAGACTCAACGCGTTCGGGACGGTCAGGATCCGAGCCTGCGCGACGGCCGTGTCCGGCAGCCCCACGTCGGCCTCCTTGCTTGGCCTGCCCGTGCTTGCTGGCTGTGTCCTGCCAAGCCCGCGCGCCAGCGCCCTGCCCGACCCTACCCGGACGTCACCCGCGTGGAACGAGACGCGTGCCGGTTTACGGTCGAGCCGGGGTGGTCAGGCACGATGGGCGGATGCGTCGAGCCCCTGCCCTACTGGCGTTGGCCTCCTCGACCGTGCTGCTCCTCGCCGCCTGCGGTGGCGGGCCCGTGGACGTCGACGAGGTGGCCACGCCGTCGGCGAGCGCCGCAGTCGAGGCCGTTCCCGCCCAGCCGAGTACGCCGCCCCCTCCCCCGCCGGCGGTGCCCATCCGGCTGGCGTTCGCTGGCGATGTGAACTTCACCCGTGGAGCACTCACCGCGCTCGAACGCGATCCGTCGACGGCCCTGGCCGACATCGCGGGCATCCTGGGAGACGCCGACTTGACCGTTGTGAACCTGGAGACCGCGGTGACGTCGGGCGGGGATGCGGCCCCCAAGGAGTTCAACTTCCGCGCACCAGACACGGCGTTCGCTGCCCTGCAGGCGGCCGGCGTCGACGCCGTGAGCATTGCGAACAACCACGGCATGGACTACGGCCTCTCGGGATTGCGCGACACCCTGGCCGCCGGTCAGGCGGCGGGAATACCGGTCATCGGGGGCGGTGAGAACGAGGACGAAGCGTTCCGCCCGTACGTCGTCGAGCTGCAGGGGCAGCGGGTGGCGACCGTGGCGGCGACGCAGGTCATCGACTCGAGCCTGGTCGACTCGTGGACGGCCGGGCCGGGCACGCCCGGCCTCGCGTCGGCCAAGCGCGTGGACCGGCTGCTCGCCGCCGTCACTGCCGCCAAGCAGCAGGCGGATGCCGTCATCGTGTTTCTCCACTGGGGCACCGAGCTGCAGACGTGCCCGAACGAGGCGCAGCAAACGCTGGCGCCCCAGCTCGTCCAGGCCGGTGCTGCAGCCGTCGTCGGCTCGCATGCCCACTTGTTGCTCGGCGGTGGCTACCTCGGCTCCGCATACGTGCACTACGGCCTCGGCAACTTCGTGTTCAGCGCGAGTCGGGACGCCACCCGCGCGACGGGTGTCCTCAACCTCACGTTGACCGATGGCGTGGTGAGTGCATCGACGTGGACCCCAGCTCGAATCACCGACAGCATCCCGCAGCCGCTCGACCCCGGGTCTGCGGCCGCGGCGTCGGCGCAGTGGGAGAGCCTGCGCGACTGCACCGGCCTGAGTCCGGTCCCCGGATAGCGCGCCCTACCGATGGTTCATCTCGTGCCCCGTCGTGCTGTCGACGTGGTCCGGGATGGCGCCGTGACGATCGCCCGTGCTCGACGTTCCGGTTGGCTCGAACATGAGGATGGAAGCGCCCGCGGATGACGGCTTGTGCTCGATGCCCTTCGGAACCACGAAGGTGTCGCCGCGCGTGAGTCGGACCGACGTCTCGCTGCCGTCGGCACCTCGCACCGCGACGTCGAACTCGCCGTCCAGGACGAGGAAGAACTCGTCGGTGTCCTCGTGGACGTGCCAGACGTGCTCACCCTTGGCGTGGGCGATGCGGACGTCATAGTCGTTGACACGTGCCACGATGCGAGGGCTGTAGATGTCGTCGAACGACCGGAGGGCGCGGTTCACGTTTACCGGCTGATCCATCCCTACGTCCTACCGCTCTCACGCTCCGTCCGGAAGGATCATGGAGTGATGGACACCTGATGTCCGATTCGTCCCGCGTGTCGTGAGGATGACCATGATCCTTGCGAGAAGGGGGTGGGTTCATGGCCTGCCGGTTCACCGAGCTCGCGATCGATGCGCATGACGCGCAGGCGCAGGCTCGCTGGTGGGCGACCGTCCTTGACTACACAGTCACCTACGACGAGTCCGACGGAGTAGAGATCTCTCCGCCGGACGGCTCCTCGCCGACGCTGGTGTTCGCTCCCGTGCCCGAGGGCAAGACGGTCAAGAATCGCCTGCACATCGACGTCAACGCGACGGATCGCGACCAGGACGAGGAGGTCCAACGTCTCCTCGACCTGGGAGCGCGTCATGCGGATGTCGGGCAGCCGCCGGACGCGTCGTGGGTCGTGCTGGCCGACCCGGAAGGTAACGAGTTCTGCGTCCTGCGCTCTCGTGTCGAGCCGGCACAGGTGAGGAAGGAGTGAGCCGTGGCTCCAACCGAGCGGTTCGCCGTGTCGCGGGGCGGGGCTCGAGAACCCCTCGTTCTTGCTCTGGACGTCGGCTCGACCGCCACCCGAGCCGCGATCTACGACGCGAAGGGTCGCCCGGTGGGAAAGCGGGCGAAGCTTCCTCACGCCTTCACCACCGACACCGACGGACGTCACAGATCGACCCCGATCAGGTCGGCGACGAGGTCGAGGCCCTGTTTGACCGTCTCACCGGCACCGATCCTCGGCGGGGCATCGCGGGCGTGGCCATGGACACGTTCGCCTCCTCGCTCGTCGGCATGGATGCGAGTGGTCGGGCGCTCACACCCTGCTACACCTACGCAGATAGTCGGTGTGCGGCCGATGCCACCCGACTGCGCGAGCAGCTCGACGAAGCAGTCGTTCAGCAGCGCACCGGGACACGGTGCCACACCAGCTACCTCGCTCCCCGGCTGCTGTGGCTCCAGGAGGTGCAACCGGAGCTGGTTCGGCGAGTGTCCAGGTGGGTGTCGCTCGGCGAGTACGTGCAGCAGCGGCTGCTCGGCACGACCGTCGCAGGAACTCCGACCGCCGCGTGGACTGGTCTGCTCGACCGCAGGACCGGGCAGTGGGACGGCGAGATGCTCGCGGCGTCTGGCGTCGACCGGAATCGGTTCTCCCCCGTGCAGGATCCTGGCGTACCAATCGACGGTGTCGACCGCCGTGGCGTTGCTCGCAGGTGGCCGGCGCTTGCATCGGCTGCGTGGTTTCCGGCGATTGCTGACGGCTTGTCCAGCAACCTTGGCACGGGCGCTGCGGATGCCTCGACCGCCGCCGCGGCCGCAGCGACGAGCGGTGCCGTGCGCGTCCTCGTCGGCGAGACCCCCGAGTCGATCCCGTCCGGGTTGTGGTGCTACCGCGTCGATGCGAGCCGGAGCCTCCTGGGCGGCGCGATCAACGATGTTGGCCGACTTGTCGCGTGGCTGCGCAGCACGTTGCGACTTCCCGAGGACGACGTTGCGCTCGATGCGCTTCTCGCCAGTGAACCCGAGCGCGTCGGTCCGGCGGTCGTGCCCTTTCTCAGCGGGGAGCGCAGCACCGGCTGGGCGGCGACCGCCCGCGCCGTCATCGCCGGGCTGTCGACTGGTACGACGCCGGACGCGGTCTTTCGAGCCAGCGCGGAGGGTGTCGCCATCAGCTATGCCCGCGTGGTCGACCAGCTGATGACCGTGACCGGTGCATCGCCGCGCATCGTTGCTTCGGGCCGGATCACACAGAGCGTGCCGCACCTGCTGCAGCTCATCGCGGACGCTGCGGATACGCCGGTGGCACACGTCGCCATCAAGCGGGCGACGCTGCGGGGCACGGCTCTTCTTGCCTTGGAGACCCTCGCCCCGGATACCGAGCGCGCGGACACGCCGGTCGCAGGGACGTACCACCCTCATCCCGACCGCCGGGCGCACTACGTGAGGGCACGCCAGCGATTCGACACGCTGTACCCCGTGTCCGTGGACTCCAGCTATACCTAGAAGTACTATGCATCGCACCTCTAGGGTCAGGAGCGTTCGGTGCACGTCGCGAAGGACCTGGTGGCCGCGTCGGCCACGCCGATGGTGCTCGGCATCCTGCTGCAGGGCGAGAGCTACGGGTACGCGATTCTCAAACGCGTCAACGAGATGTCCGCCGGCGAGCTGGCGTGGACCGACGGCTTGCTTTACCCGCTCCTGCACCGGTTAGAGCGAGCGGGCTCCATCGAGGCGAGCTGGCGCACTCCGCCGGGTGGGCGTCGACGCAAGTACTACCGGATCACTGCCCACGGACGCGCCGAGCTTGCCGAGCAACGTCGGCAGTGGGCGGCGGTCGACAGCGCGCTGAGGAACGTTTGGCGACTCGCCGTGGAGTCCCGACCGGACGTAGCGCTTTCCCAGGAGGCCTGACGTGACCGTGCATAGCGACGAAAACCTGGAGACGCAGATCGCTGCGTGGCGGAGCTACATGCGGCGCCGACGCGCCGTGCACGACACCGACGTCGAGGAGCTCGAGGACCACCTGCGGGCATCGATCACCGACCTGATTCGAGCAGACCTGCGACCCGAAGAGGCGTTCCTGGTCGCCGTGACCCGGATGGGCAACCTCGACAACCTTTCTCGGGAGTTCGCGCAGGTCCACTCCGAACGCTTGTGGAAGCAGCTCGTGGTCGCGGATGACCCAACGGCTGCCAAGCCGACAGGGTCCTATCGCGACCTGCTGCTCGTCGGGTGCTGCGCTGCAGCGGCTGCCCTCAGCATCAAAGTACCCGAGCTCTTCGGCCTCGACTTCGCCGACGACGAGAGCTTCTACCTGCGCAACACCAGCCTGTTCGCGCTGGCACCGCTCACGGCGTACTTCGCCATTCGGCGGCGCGTCACCGCGCCGGTCGTCGGCATCCTGCTGGCGCTGCTCGCGCTCGGCGTCGTCGGCGCCAACATCTATCCGCTGGCAGAGAACTCGCAGAGCATCGTGCTCACGGCAATCCATCTGCCGCTGGCGCTGTGGCTCGTCGTCGGAGTCGCGTATGCCGGCGGTGATTGGCGCTCCGATCGCAAGCGAATGGACTTCATCCGATTCACGGGTGAGTGGTTCATCTACTACGTGCTCTTCGCGCTCGGCGGCGGCCTGCTCGCAGCGGTGACGGTGGGCGTCTTCAGCGCCATCGGCCTCGATGTGGCTGCGTTCATCGAGGGCTGGGTGCTGCCGTGCGGCGCCATGGCGGCCGTTGTGGTGGCAGCTCGCTTGGTCGAGGCCAAGCAGAGCGTCGTCGAGAACATGGCGCCGGTCCTGACCCGAGTGTTCACGCCACTGTTCACCGCCGCGTTGCTGGCGTTCATCGTCGCCATCCTGGTCACGACCAGCTTCATCGACGTCGAGCGCGACGTCCTGATCCTCTTCAATGTCTTGCTCGTGATCGTGCTCGGGCTGCTGCTGTACGCGATTTCGGCACGCGATCCGAGCGCTCGGCCCGGACTCTTCGATTGGCTACAGCTCGCGCTCGCCATCAGTGCAACGCTGATCGACATTCTCGTGTTGGCCGCCATCACCGGTCGCATCACCGAGTTCGGCACCACGCCGAACAAGGCTGCTGCCCTCGGAGAGAACGTCATCCTCCTGACCAACCTCGCCTGGACCGCGGTGCTGCTGTTCGGCTTCGTGCGCCACCGACGTCCCTTCGAGCACCTCGAGCGCTGGCAGACGCGTTACGTCGCGGTCTACGCCGTCTGGGCGTGGACCGTCATCCTGGTGTTCCCGCCGCTGTTCGACTACTTCTAGCTCTGGCTCGTCATCCGGGCACGTGGGCGCCGGGACCGGGAACGTCGCCGATGGCCATCAGCTCCGACACTGTGACGAATCGATATCCCTGATCGAGCGCCGATTCGAGAATCGCTGGCAGCGCCACGATGTGTCCGGGTGCGAATCGCTCGGCGGCATAGTCGCGGATGACGTCGGACCGGGTGCCCGGCGGCTGGGCGATGATCGTCGTCCACAGCAGGACGTCGTAGCCGAGCTGGGCGGCAATGTCGGCGGCGTCCCCCGTGAGCACTCCGCGCGGTGGACGGAGCAGCTTGGTGTTCTGACCGGTCAGCGCATCGATCATCAGCTTGGCTGCGGCGAGTTGTCGCTGACGTCATCCGCAGACACCACGACGTCCGGCTGCTGGAGCGCGTTGTACGCAACGGCCCCACCAACCCCTGCCGCAGCGCCGGCGCCGACGAGCAGCCCGGACGTCAATATCCGCCGGCGGGGTGGCGTTTCTGCTCGACCACACCGCTACGTCCCCGACCACGCTCCAGATTCCTCGCGGGCCGCGGCACGCGAATGGACGAAACGCTCTTCAGCGACGACACATCCATGGGCCTCGGGCGCCTATCCAACTTCCCCAATCCGGACCTCGTCGACTGGGCAGACCCCTACCACGGCGACAACTACACGGCGCTGCTGGCGATCAAGCGAGAGTACGACCCCGAGATGTCTTCAGCTTGGAACAGTCGCTGCGGTCCTGACCGTGTTGGGGATCAGTCGTGAGCGAGCGCCTCGACGGCGACAGTCGCAGCGAGGATGAGCGCCGTGCCGGCCTCGTCATGCACCTCGACCCCATAGGTGTCGCGTACTCGGAACCACCGTTTGGAAACTTCGGCGATGGTGCGTCCGCCCTGATCGATCCGGTATTCGTGGTCGACGATGTTGCCGTGGATCTTCAGGTCCTCTCCCCCGTCGACCTCGACGTGGAAGCGGTCACGGATCCCCACGAGCGCCTTCTTGACCTTCGCCTGCCGCCCGCCAATCTCGATCGTGATGGCATCACGGATCGAGAGCTTTTTCTCGCGGATTCGAGCGATTTCGTGCCCGTCTGGGTCTTCGAGCACCCAGGTATCCCGGAAACGGATGGCCTTGCCGTTGACCCGGTATCGAGGGACGCCATCGTCATCCTCGATCACGTAATCGTCACCGATGGAAAGTAGCTTCTCCCTCATCCGATAGTGGACGTGCCCGTTGTCCTCGCGTCTGCGCAGAAGACCCATGTGGCGATCCCTTCCTCTCACGTGGTCCCACAACTTTGCCTGACGTGGCAGCACCGATCCACACCCGTCACGGATGAGTGTCCCGCTCCCCTCTAGGCGTGGACGACGCAGCGGAACCCGACGTGGTTGGTCGTGCTTCTCACGGTGTGGCCCTGGCGGGCGGCCGGCCGATAGCGGTGGCAGTACGACGGCGCGCACAGGTGGGATCCACCTTTGGTGACACGACGTTCCTCTTCCGTCACCTCGTGCTGCGGCGCGCAGCAGGCCGGCGTCACCTTGGCGCCCGGAGTTTCCCCCCAGGGGGTGCTCGTCCACTCCCATACATTGCCGGCAACGTCGAACAGCGCGTAGCCGTTGGGCGGGAAGCTCCGGACCGGGGAGGTTCCAGAGAACCCGTGCGGCCGGAGGTTCTCGTACGGAAATCGGCCGTGCCAGGTGTTCGCCATCACCCGACCTCGGGGCTGGAATTCGTTCCCCCAGGGATAGGTGGCCCCCTCTATGCCGCCTCGCGCCGCATGCTCCCACTCCGCCTCGGTTGGCAGTTCTTTGCCGCACCATTGCGCGTAGGCCCGGGCATCCTCCCACCCCACGTGGACGACCGGGTGCAGCTCGCGGCCGTGCAGGGTGCTGTCCGGGCCTTCTGGATGACGCCAGTCCGCACCCGGCTGCCAGCGCCACCATCGGGGCCAGTCGTCCAGTGGCACCGGCCCAGGCGTCGGGGTGAACACCTGCGAGCCGGGGACCAACACAGCGGGATCCGCACCGGGGAAATCTGCAGCGTCCGGCGTGCGCTCCGCGACTGTGACGTAGCCCGTGTCCTTGACGAACCGCCGGAACTGCGCACTCGTCACGGGATGCTCATCGACCCACAGGTCGTCAACCGCCACGTCGTGGACTGGCGACTCCTCCGGGTAGAACATGTTGCTGCCCATGGCGAACGTACCGCCGCGGACGAGCACCATGCCCTTGCGCGACCGTGTCGCGATGCTCATCTCGGCAGCCTAAAGACCTGCCTGCGACACCTGACGGCAGCTGCTTCGCGCGGAACAATCACCCGGGAGGCACAGAGAAGGAGCGGCACATGCCAAAGCCGAAGACGGCGATCCCCCAAACGATCGGCGTTCGGACACACGCGGCAGGTGCCATCTACGGCACCGTCGCGGCGATGGCCGTCATCGGAGCCGCGGCGCGCAACCAGTCCGATGCCCAGATTCTCGCGCTGACGGTAGTCACGCTTCTCGTCTTGTGGCTCGCTCACGTGTACGCCGAGACGCTTGCCCATCACTTGAAACAAGGTGGGGAGCCCGACTGGAACGCCGCCGTCACTGCCATGAGGGAGGAGTGGGCGATGCTGATCGGCCCAGCCCCGATGCTGCTCGTTCTTGGGCTCGGCGGCGTCGGCATCCTGGACGAAGATGTCGCCCTGACGCTCGCACTGTGGACCGGACTGGCTCAACTCGTCGTCTGGGGAGTCACCTATGCGCGCCGCCTCGAATGGGGGTGGCCGAGGGCCCTGGGAGTGGGCCTCGTCAACGGCATGTTCGGATTGATGATCGTCCTGCTCGAGGTCATCGTGCATTGAGTCTGGAACCCGTCACGTACCGAGGATGCGGGTCTTCTGGGCGGCGAACTCCTGGTCGGTGAGGACGCCTTGGTCCTTGAGCTCGGCGAGATCCTGAACCTGCTGGATCATGTTCGGTCCCACGGAGCCGGGCTGTACGGGTTGGACCGGAGCCGCAGGCATGGGCTCAGGTGCTGCGTGGTCGGACGGATAACTCCCTTGACTCTGCCAGCGCGCGGCCTGGCGACGCGAAACGCGTTCACGTGGTGGACGCCGACACATCCCGGGTCGGTTCGCTGGGTCGCCCGAGGAACTCGATGATTGCCAGAACGACGAGGAGGGCGAGGCTGAGGCCGATCACGACCTTGCCCGTCGGCCGGCCCCAGAACACCACCGCGAGGCACGCCGTGCTCACTGCGGCGATGCGCAGCGCGGTCTTGTTCCGGTACACCCAGGCGCCAACAGGGCCGGTGTTCAAGCCGGCCTGCTCGGCCCCTCCCCGGAGCCGTCCGATAGCTGTCGACAATCCTCGACGGGTACGTACGGCGGTGACCGATTCCCCGGTCAGGAAGGCTGCGGCAGCGACGATCAGAGCAAGGACCAGCACGGTACGAAGGCCGAGTCGCAGGAATCGCACGATGGTGTCGTAGAGCAGCGCTGCGGCGTCATGCGGCAGGACATCGGCGGGAACGGCGTTGAGATAGATCGATCGGAAGATCGCCAGTCCTAGGGCCAGGACGACCATGCCGACGGCAACCCCGATGCCGGCGCCGACAAGGGCGCGGCGGTGATTCTTGGCGACGTAGACGCCCACGGCGATCAGCAGCAGCGCGATGATCGGCAGCCAGATCCCCAGCGTGTCGAGCAGATTGAAGGCCCGTTGCGCCCGGGTGATGTCCTCTGATTGGAAGAGGACGAATGAGGCCTCGACCTCGGGAATGCGCTCGGCCAACGTGAATCCTCGGTCGACGAGCCGCTCCTTGACGGTCGCGATGAACGCGGCCATGTTCACGCTGACGGTGTCGTTCTCGACCGTGATGGATCCCGATGTCTCGCCCGTCAAGGCGGCGACGAGTTGCTCGTGCGCCACTCGGTTGGCCGAGACCCAGGCGTCTGCGAAGGCATCGCTCTGCACGACCCGATCCACCTGGCTGCGCGTGAAGCTCTCGATCCCGTTCGCGAGCGGCACGCTCAGCGCCTGCAGTTGGGTCGCCAGCTGCGGGGGCAGCCCCTGGTCCCCGAGCGCTTGCACCGCCTGCGTCGTGATCGCCTCGACGTCGATGTAGGTGAATACCTGTGCGGTGATCTTGTCGGCGATGGCGTCCTGTATTGCCGGCTCATCGGCGAGCGGGCTCACCGTCGCGATGTAGCGATCGGTGTCGGTGACCTGATTGCTGCTCCAGATCGCCACGACAGACAGCGGTGCGAGCACACACCCGATGACGATGAGCAGGGTGGCCACGACGGTCCGCCACCGCTGCCGCGCTGGGCCACCGCCATCCGGTGCCACACCGTCCTCCCCAGCCTCGACCCGAGTACGAAGCGTCGCCACCTCGGTGCGCAGGCGCTGCAACTCGGCACGCTCCTCGTCAGTCAGCTGTGCCATGAGGGCAGCCTCCGGGTGAATGTGCTGGGCGCCCATCACCTGACGAGGGTGATTTCCTGCCCAGATCGGCAACTGCCCCAATCATCCGCGACGGATGAAGGACGAAGTGACGCGGTTGGTTCACGATCGTCGAGGTGGAAGCACACAAGCCGGCGAACCATGGTTACGGGAGGCACCCGTCCCCGTTTCGTCCGGCTGCTCGCCGGCCAATCCTGCACGGGCTGGTGCCCGTCGCGGAGCACTTACCCCGCTACCGTCCCACGACTCTTCGGCGCGACCTCGTTGCCGGCCTGACCGTTGCCGCGCTCGCCCTTCCGGCCGGGATGGCGTACGCCGAGCTGGCGGGCTTGTCTCCTGTCGCCGGGCTCTACGCGCTGCTCCTTCTCACGGTGGCCTACGCACTGCTTGGATCCTCCCGACAAATCATCGTGGGGCCGGAAGGATCCATCGCCGCACTAGCCGCGATCGCGCCGGGCGTGCTCGTCTATCGGTTGGACGATCGGCTGGTCTTCGCCAATGCCAGCTACGTACGCGGGAGGATCCGGGAGGCGCTCGATGGCGCACCTGCCCCGGTTCGCTGGCTGGTCTTCGACGCCGAAGCGGTCACGCACATCGACGCCAGTGGAGCTGAGGCGCTGACGGAACTCGTCCGCTCGCTCGCCGCCGAGGACGTCACGTTCGTCTTCGCTCGCCTCAAGTCCGCCATGCAGCAGCGGCTGCGCGCCGCCGGGCTGATTGCGCTCGTGGGAGAGAACCGCGTGTACCCCACGGTGCGAGCCGCCGTGGAAGCGGCGTCCACGAACTCACCCACGCGCGGCGTCACCCGCGAGGGATGAGGAGGTTGCAGCATGGCTGCTCGCTATGCATTTCGGGTCAGGGGAAGTAGGGCGGTCGCGGTGTTGGCCGCACAGCAAGCGGGCCTCGAGGTGGAACCCGTGTCTGCTACGACGACGATCTCCGGCCGATTTCGCGACCAGGCTGCCCTGTTCGGCTCGCTGGCGCGGCTTCGCCTGCTTGGGCTCGAGGTGATCGATGTCCGGCGATTGCCGCGGGTGAGCGACCGGCCCGATACCGGTCACTCTTCGCCCGACGCACCCTCGTCGCCAGGATGACCAGGCAACCGGCGTAGCTCGACGATCTCCAAGCCCAGTGCCTGCAGCTTGGCCATCAGTTGATGGACGGCTTCTTGGTCCGGGAGCGGGCCGTAAGCGACCGTTTCGACAGGCTCGACGGTCACCGTCATCCCCTCGAACGCCAAGAGCTGAGAGTCGCTGACGCGGCCTTTGATCCGGATCTCGTAGTCGACGGCTTCCATGCGCCACCCCTGCCTGTCGGCTGCCGTTCCGGTGTCACCATGATTCGGCCGGGTCGCGGAAGCACTCATCACCCTTCGCGGGTGGGATTCCTCGGAGACGACCTCGGGACGCGTTCTCGCTGTGTACGCCTCGGCGTCGTCGTTGACGCCTCGAAACAGCTGCGACTCCCACCGATCGGCATCCGGGAGTCGTCGGATCATGTCCAGCGGCCGAGCGTTGATGTTTGCCAGCCACAGCGTGATGCCTCGCTCGCGCCCGTTCGCAACGAATGCGGGAAGCTCATCCAACGCGGTGATGTCGATGTCCGGCACCGCACTGAAATCGACAACGAGAACGTCGGGGCGGGGCGTCGCCGCGTCGAAAAGAGCCGTCAGAAACAGCAGGGTCAGAACGACGACAAGTGCGGTGACCACCGCAGCCACGTGAGTACGAGCTCCGGCACCGCGGTTGATCGCCGTTTGTGACGGGCCCCCGCCGGCCGGAAACGCCTGGGAGCCGCCGCCGGCGACGTTTGCGAGTCCAAGAGCGCGAAGCTCGAGATCGGCGTCAACGTCCGGTTCGCCTTTGGCCGTGAATGCCCTCGCCGCCGCCATCGACCCGACGAATGCCATCTGGGCAACACCCGCTTGCCGGACCACGGGCTCGCCGGGCTGTTGACGGGTCAGCCCGGACGGAGACGGGTGATCCAGGTGGCCCGCATGGACGACGCCGTCACGGGCTCATGTGTGTACTCGGCCGTGACGGCGACCACGCGGAATCCTGCGTCGGCGAGGGCGCCCTGGACCTGTGCATCGGTGAAGAAGTGCTGGCGGTGGTGCTCGGTGAAAGTGTCGCCGTCGCTGAGTCGGGTGACCTCGATACGCGTGTCGCACGTGCGGGCGCGGACATCCACCACGCTCGCGATCGTGAAGAGCTGCCCGCGCGCCTTGCCCTCGACGACCGGGTTTGACGCGGTGAAACCCATCATTGCGTCGGTGTGCAGGTCGAAGATGAACCAGCCGCCGGCCCGAAGGCGGCTTGCCACGGCCAGCAGGGCCGTCCGCAGACCGATCGGCGTCAGATAGTTCAGCCCGTCGTAGGTGGACACCGCCGCATCGAAGTCGCCGGCGATCGTCAGGTCAGGGAGCGTCGTTTGGACCAGACCCGCGTCCGGACCGAGCAGCCGTCGGGCACGCTCCAGCATCGAGGCGGAGGCGTCCACACCGACGACGCGATACCCGAGAGCCATGAGCTCCGCGGCCATCAGCCCGGTGCCGCAACAGACGTCCAGCACGCTGCGCACGTCCGGAACACCCGCGCACCAAACCTCGTGGACGAAGGCGGCCCACCGCTCGTGGCAGGGATCGACCACGATCTCGTCATAGACCGCCGCGAGGCGCGTATACGCGTCGGCCGTGCCCACGCCTGGCTCGCTGAGTCAGCGGGTACGGTGGTGGTCAGATCCCGAGGATCTTGGCCTTGGCGGCTGCGAACTCCTCGTCGGACAGCACACCCTGGTTATGCAATTCGGCGAGCTGCCGCAGTTTGGCCATTGACTCGTCCTCGGCCGGGGCGGCAGGAACCGGCTCGGCGTACTGCTGCGGGGGAGCCTGAGCCGCGGCCGGCTGGTCGTAACTCGGCTGATCGTACTTCGCCGCCTGCCGGCGAGCGACCCGCCCGGAGACGGCCGTGGCGGTACCCGCAACGACAGCCGTACGGGCAGCCATGCGCAGAAGTCCCATCTAAGTACCCCTTAGTTCGTCAAGAGCCAAGTGGCTAACTGCCGGATAGGACGGCTTCGGCCACGTCAGCAGGGATGCGGATCTGGTCGATGACCACGGCATCGGCGTCGCGCAGCGCGTCGACGAAACGTGCGGCCCACAGGTTCTCCCACGCAAGCAGAGCAGCGGAACTGTTGGGTTCGAGGTCCTCGGCGATCTCCTCGGCGTCCTCCGGGCCGAGGGCGCCCGGTTCCTCCACCTTGACGGGGAGAAAACTCGGCTGACTTTCAGCGTCGAGATCGGCCACATGGAACGAGGAGACCACCCCGTCGGCGTCCTTGGAAACGAAGAGCAAGTCCAGGACGCGGACCGTTCCGTTCTCGACCAGCTCCATGAGGGCAGGTACGAGCTTGCCCGTGAACTTGTTACCTGGAAAACCGATGATCGCCACATCTACCGGACCCATGCCCACGGGTGCCTCCCACTCTGACATCACCCAACCCTCGGTGGCCCACGAAGAGTATCGGCGGGCCAGGCGCCCCGCCAACAGGGGGTCTCGGGGTCGTGGAGCACCGCCACGCGCGGGCAACGATCTATCCCCATCCGACATCAACCTCGTCCTGGGAGTAGCCAGGTCCCGGCGGAGTGAAAGCCCCAGGCCGAGCCGCGTCGCGGCGAGTGCCGGACTCGCTGTCCTGGCTGCCACCGAGCGCGGCCCAGCCGCAGCAGTCCGGTGAGGAACAACAGCGGCCCGGTCAGTGCGGCGAGGGCGGACACGGCCGCGAGAGCTGTCGCCGCGTCTCCGTCAGCTGCCCCGCCCACGGCGGCGGCCGTGAGTGCGGCAATCGTCGACGTCGTGCTTACTGACAGTGGACGAGAAGTGCGCAGCATCGCGTAGGCAAACATCGGCACGATGGCGCCGTACAGACCCACCTGGACGGGAAGACCTGGCGTACGCCCTGGATTCAGGAATCACGACGACCGCAGTCGTAACCCCGGCGGCGAGGTCGCCCCGGTAGCCATGACGGCTGCTAGCCGCGCAGCCACCCCAATGCCGACACCCGCCCGCGCATCACCCGTCGTGCTGCGACGCCGCAACGTCGGCATACGGGCCCAAGATCCTCACGTCGTCATCATGAGCGGCTGCCAGCTCGATCACCGATCCGTCATCAAGGCGCAGCGACACCACGACAGGGGCCGGACCCAGTCCTTTGACCCCGGTGGGATCTCCCTTCGTCGGAGGGGACGTGACGGCCGCGACCGGAAGAGCGGCGAACCGAACCAACGCCAGTCCACGACCCACGACAAGGACGTCGTGAACCCAGCGTCCGTACGCCGGTGCTCGGCCCCACCCCGGACTCGGGTCATCTCCTGGGGAGCCGGAGAGCATCCGGATCTTGCACCGGAACACACCGGGTGCCCGTCGATACCGGCGCCTGGTGTAGAGGCCGCCCAGCAGCATGCCGACGACGAGCCAGACCGGAACGCCGAGAAGCGCGAGGACGATCGCGACCATCCGTTCTCCCCAGGCTGGCTGTTTCGTGACCTGCTGGGCCGATGGTCGAGCACCACGTGAGCCAGGCCATCACCTCTCGCAGGTGATGGCCCCCGCCGGGCGAGCCGCCCCACAAATCGTCGGACGATCGTGAGCTCATCCCCCGCGGGTGATGGGCTGTCGGACTCGCCGCGATCTCATGGCGGTCGGGAGGATGCATGGACGCGACGGCGCTGGCGCTGATTGCCGCGCTGCTGATCACCGTCGGTACGGGGGTGCGCCGCGTCACGGTCGCGTTCATCGGCTGGTTCGGGCCGCGTGGACTCGCGTCGATCGTCTTCGTCCTGATCATCGCCGAGCAGCGCGAGCTCATTCCCCGATCGCTCATCATGACGGTGGTGGCATGCACGGTGGCGTTGTCCGTTTTCGTCCACGGATTCAGTGCGTGGCCGGGCTCCTCGCGCTACGCCGACTGGTACGCGGCCCATGCGAGAGATCATGCCGTCATGCCCGAGAGTGCGCCCGCTGCCGAGCACCGCACCCGCACGAGCACGCCTCTGCAGCCACGGCCCGAGCCAACTGAAGGAATCGACGCGTCTCCGACGAAGTCGACCACACCCTAAGGAGTTCCGATGGCAGTCAAGCCACAAGCCGCTCCTCACTTGTCCGACACCCAGATTTCGGAGGTCCTCGCGCTCACCAAAGGCGCCGACAGCGTCGAACTCAAGCTGACCATCCCCGATGCGGAGCGTCGGTCGACGGTCATCGCCTTGGACATGGATCCGCTCGACGCACAGATACGCCAGGTGTACTTCTTCGACACCCCGGATCTCGTGCTCAACCAGGCGGGCGTCGTTGTTCGAGCCCGTCGGGTCCAGCAGCGCGGAGATGACACGGTGGTCAAACTCCGACCGGTGACTCCGGATGACCTGCCCAGCGAGCTACGCAAGTCGAAGAACATGGTGGTCGAGGTCGATGCGATGCCGGGTGGCTACGTCTGCTCCGCCTCCATGAAGGGAGCCCTCCCGAACCCGGTCGTCAAGGTCGTGGCCAACGGAAACCGGGCCATTCGCAAGCTGTACTCCAAGGAGCAACGGGCGTTCTTCACAGCACACGCGCCGGACGGCATCACCCTGGACGATCTGTCGGTGTTGGGACCGATCACTGTCCTGAAGCTCAAGTTCAGTCCCGAAGGCCTGGGCCGTCGGATGGTCTCTGAACTGTGGTTCTACCCGGACGGCTCGCGCATCCTCGAACTCTCGACGAAGTGCGCGCCGTCGGAGGCCCTCCAGGTCGCCGCCGAGGCGCGGGCATTCCTCACGGGAAAGGGCGTGGATCTAGCCGGGGAACAGCAGACGAAGACGAAAACCGCGCTCGAATTCTTCTCCGGCAAGTAGGCGGGGTATCCCGCGACTTACCCCGTTCGCAATGCTGTGGCGAAGTTATCGGTCGATCGGAGGTCCTTGGTGAGCAATGGCGACAGGCCCAACATTCTGGTCGTGTGGGGTGACGACATCGGAATCAGCAACCTGAGCTGCTACAGCGACGGGCTGATGGGCTATCGGACGCCGAACATCGACCGAATCGCTACCGAGGGGATGCGGTTCACCGACTACTACGGGGAGCAGAGCTGCACGGCAGGGCGGGCAGCTTTCATCACCGGCCAGAGCGTGTTCCGTACCGGGTTGAGCAAGGTCGGGCTGCCCGGCGCCGAGGTGGGGCTGCAGGCCGAGGACCCGACGATCGCCGAGCTGCTCAAGCCGCTGGGGTACGCGACCGGCCAATTCGGCAAGAACCATCTCGGCGACAAGGACGAGTTCCTGCCCAGCAATCACGGCTTCGACGAGTTCTTCGGCAACCTGTACCACCTGAACGCCGAGGAGGAGCCTGAGCTGCCCGACTACCCTCCGGCTGAGGACTTCCCCGACTTCCGCAGGCGCTTCGGCCCCCGCGGGGTCATCCACAGCTACGCCGACGGTCGCATCGAGGACACTGGCCCACTGACCAAGAAGCGCATGGAGACCGTCGACGACGAGTTCCTGGCGGCCGCCGTCGACTTCATCGACCGCCAACACCAGGCCGAAACGCCGTTCTTTGTCTGGTTCAACACCACCCACATGCATTTTCGAACTCACACCAAGCCAGAGAGCCGCGGGCAGGCTGGGCGATGGCAGTCGCCGTACCACGACACGATGATCGACCACGACCGGCACGTCGGGGTGCTGCTGGACAAGCTGGACCAGCTCGGCATCACCGAAGACACAATGGTCATCTACTCCACCGACAACGGTCCCCACATGAACAGCTGGCCGGATGGCGCGATGACGCCGTTCCGCAGCGAGAAGAACACCAATTGGGAGGGCGCCTTTCGGGTGCCGGCCATGGTGCGCTGGCCGGGAAGGATTGCCGCTGGGAGTGTTTCGAACGAGATCATCAGCCACCTGGACTGGCTGCCGACGTTCCTGGCCGCCGCGGGTGACCCCGACATCACGAACAAGCTGCTCCAGGGCCACCAGGCCGGCGACAAGCAGTTTCGCGTACACCTGGACGGCTACAACCTGCTGCCGTACCTGACCGACCAGGAGACCACGGGCCCACGACCGGGATTCTTCTACTTCTCCGACGACGGCGACCTCACTGCGGTGCGCATGGACAACTGGAAGCAGGTGTTCATGGAGCAGCGCGCCGCCGGCACGCTACAGGTCTGGGCCGAGCCGTTCACGGTGTTGCGAGTGCCCAAGCTGTTCAACTTGCGTACCGATCCCTATGAGCGGGCAGATACCACCTCCAACACCTACTGGGACTGGCTGCTCGACCATGCGTTCCTGGCAGTGCCGACCCAGGCCATTGTCGGAGAGTTCCTGACGACGTTCACACAGTTTCCTCCACGCCAGAAGGCGGCCAGCTTTACGGTCGATCAGGCCATGGAGAAGCTGCAGAGCGGCCTTGCCAGCGGATGAGCGTGAAGAACCTGGCGGTCGAGGCGGATCCAACTGCTCGCGTCAGTCCGCCGGCGCCAGGCATGGCGTGGGTTACCGGCAGGACGTTCCTCATGGGCTCCGACCATCACTACCCGGAAGAGGCGCCCGCCCATCCCGTGACGGTGGACGGCTTCTGGATCGACCTGCATGCCGTCACCAACGCCGAGTTCGCTCGGTTCGTCCGCAGCACCGGCCATGTCACTGTGGCTGAGCGGGCCGCCGATGCTGCGGACTATCCGGGCGCCAGACCGGATTTGCTCGTTCCCGCCTCAACGGTATTCCGGGCTCCGATGCATCGCGTCGATCTGAACAACCACTACAACTGGTGGACATACGTGCCGGGGGCCGACTGGCGACATCCAGGAGGTCCAGGAAGCTCGATCAAGAAGAAGCCCGATCACCCGGTCGTTCATGTCGCGTGGGCGGACGTGGAAGCGTACGCCGCCTGGGCCGGCAAGCAACTCCCCACCGAGGCCGAATGGGAGTTCGCCGCCCGCGGCGGGCTGGACGGAGCCGAGTACGCCTGGGGGGACGAACTCAGCCCAGCCGGACGGTGGATGGCCAACACCTGGCAGGGCGAGTTCCCTGTGGAAAACCTCGAACTCGACGGATACCCGGGAACCGCGCCCGTCGGCCGTTACCCAGCCAACGGGTACGGCTTGTACGACATGATCGGCAATGTCTGGGAGTGGACCGCTGACTGGTTCCAAGCTCACGGCGAGGTGGCGCACGCCTGCTGCACGGTGACCAATCCGCGCGGTGGAGAACGAGAGCGCAGCCAAGACCGTCGCGACCCCGCCGCTATTCCCCGCAAGGTGATGAAGGGGGGCTCGCATCTCTGCGCCCCCAACTATTGCCGGCGCTACCGCCCGGCAGCCCGGATGGCTCAAGCAGTCGACACGGCGACGTCACATCTGGGGTTCCGCTGCATTGCCCGGGGAAAGTAGCGGCGACCCACAGGACGTCCGCCCAGCCGACAATCATCCGTTCCGGATGAGGTCCCGTCCCGGGGTGAGAGCACAAGATCGCTGCCGAAGCCAACAATCGAGGAGGCAAGGCGATGGTGCTCGCGGCCGAGTGGGGTACGGGGCAGGTGTTCTGGTCAATGCTCTGGTTCTTCTTGTGGATCATCTGGTTGTGGTTGTTGATCATGGTGTTCACTGACATCTTCCGAAGCCGTGATCTGTCCGGCGGTGGGAAGGCGCTGTGGTCAATCTTCGTCATCGTCCTGCCGTACCTCGGAGTATTCGTCTACCTCATCGCGCGCGGTAATCGCATGAGTGAGAATGCGACCGAGGCAGCCCGTCAGCACGATGCCGCGTTCCGGCAGTACGTTCAGGAAGCTGCGAAGCCCTCATCGCCCGCGGACGAACTCGCCAAGCTCGCCAAGCTGCGTGACGACGGAACCATCAACGACGCCGAGTACGCACAATTGAGGGAGAAGGCACTCGCCTGACGGCGATCTTCGAGATCGTTGTCGGAATTGCCCGCATGGTGTGTCCGGCCCTCGTCAGTGGAAGCAGTCGTTCCTCGACCGACGACCACCCACCGGATAGTCTGCAAAGCGGTCGCGGACGAGGGGGCGGATCATGGACGTCCGGCCCTCCCGGCCGCCTTTGCTTGGGACCGCGGACACGGCTGCGGTCCCGCAGCAGGCACGTCGCACGCACGGCGGGGCCGCGGCGCCGGTCGCGATAGGCCCCGTCATGTTGCGGACCAAGGTGTGTCCGCCGCCGGTCCGCCCCGGACTCGTCCCACGTCCCCGTCTCGACGCCCTCCTCGACAAAGGCGCCGAAGCGCGACTGTGCCTGATCAATGCCCCCGCCGGGTCGGGGAAGACCACGTTGCTGGCGCGGTGGTGCCAGGCCGAGCGCGAGCAACGGAAGGTGGCATGGCTGTCTCTCGAGGAGATCGACGACGACCCAGTGCGGTTATGGGCCTACATCATCGAAGCCCTGCGCATGGTCGATACCGCGCATGGGCAGGCTCCCCTCGCTCTCCTCCAGGGCTCCGGCTCCGCCGACATCCTGATCCAGCGGGTGCTCCCTCATCTGCTCAACGAGCTCGCCGAGGTTGACGGTGAGGTCGTCCTCGTCCTCGACGACCTGCACGCGATCAACGATCCACTCTGTCGACAAACGCTGGCCTTCTTCATCGATCACCTTCCGCCGACCGTCCACGTGATGATTGCCAGCCGAGTGGACCCGCCGCTGCCGTTGGCGCGACTTAGGGCGAACGGCGATCTCGTCGAGGTGCGCATCGCTGATCTCGAGTTCACCAATGCCGAGGCGACGACGCTCTTGAACGACGCCATGGGCCTCGACCTCACATCACCTGACGTTCGCCGGCTCTGGGAGGGAACGGAAGGTTGGGCGGCCGGGCTCTATCTCGCCGGGCTGTCCCTGCAGGGACGTGAAGACCGAGCTCCGCTCATCGCATCGGTGGAGGAGGGGCATCGACACATCGTCGACTACCTCGGAACCGAAGTCCTGGCTGGCCAGCCCGAACGGCTGCGAGTTTTCATGCTCCGCACGTCGATCCTGGAAAAGCTCTCCGCGCCGCTGTGCGACGCGATCCTGCAGTCGGACAATTCGGCCGCACTGCTGGCCGAGCTCGAACACGGCAACCAGTTCCTGATCCCACTGGACGACCATCGCGAGTGGTACCGCTACCACCACCTGTTCGCGCAGCTCCTGCGACTGGAGCTGGCCGACCACGATGGCGCTCTCATCCCGGTGCTGCACCATCGGGCGGCGCAATGGCATCGCGAGATCGGCGACGTCGATGCGGCTGTTCACCACGCGATCGCGGCCGGCGAGTTCCTGGCCGCGGAGGTGTTGATCGCCCAGTACTGGTTGCTCTATCACCGCCGAGGTCGGATCGCCACCGTGGAACGCTGGCTCCGGGAGCTCCCAGAAGAGGTCATCCTGGCCCGCCCGTCACTCGCGCTGGTCGCTGCCTGGGTCGGCGGGCAGCGCGGCTATCCCCTCGATGCCGTAGAGCACTTGCTCAGGGCCGCCGAGTCCGGTGACGCCTCCGGGCCGGTGCCGACTGGGATGAGTTCGATCGCGTTCGGGCCGGCATTGTCGCGCGCCGTGCACCCCTTCGGCGATGTCGGCCGGTCATTGCAGGCCGCTCATGATGCTCTTGAGATCGCCGGCTCGGGTTCCACCGAGTCGCAGCGCATGGGCGCTGCCGTTCTCGGTGTCAACCTGTACTTGGCAGGCCAACCCATCGAAGCTCGCCGGGTGCTAACCGAGTTGGCCGCCGATGCGCCAACCGCGGACGAGCAACCTTTTGTCGTGCTGAACCTGTTTGCGATCCTGTCTCTGCTGGCGGACCAGGAAGGCGACGAGTCCTCCGCGGACAACCTTGCCCGACAGGCCATGGATGTCGCCGACCGACAGGGAATTCGATACGACCCGCTCAGCGGGTTCGCATACATCGCGCTCGCACGCAGCGCCGCCCGTCGCGGCAACATCGCCGAGGCCGAGCGGTTGCTCGGCGAAGCCCTTCCGATGCTGATGAACCAAGGATTTGCGATCCAGCATGCGCATGTATTGCTCGATCTCGCGACCGTGCGGCACACGCGGGGCGACCAGCCCGGTGCAAAGGATGCGCTCGAGCAAGCCCACAGCGTCCTCGCGAGCTGTGCGGATGCCGGCATGCTCGCATCGCGCTTGGCCGAGACGGAACGTGCGCTCGGCCGAGTCGCCAGGAAGCAGCCGTCTCTCGAGGTCCCTCTCACAGAGCGCGAGCTGATTGTGCTGCGCATGCTGGCTACCGCGTTGACTCAACAGGAGATCGCACGCGAGCTGTACGTGTCCGTCAACACCGTTCGCTCACAGATCCAGGGGATCTACCGCAAGATCGGGACGGCCACGCGTCAGGAAGCGGTCGCCCGGGCACGCGAATTCGGGCTCCTCGGCGGCGCGGCCACATAGCCCCAGGCGCTCAGAACACCGTGGCCCAGTCGTTCTTCATGCTGACCACGATCCAGCCATGTTCCTGGGCACGCTCTAGTGCCTGTTCCGCACCAGCGGTGTACGCGAATTCCCGTTCATCGTCATCGTGCAGGATGAGCAGCCGCAACGCTGGTTTGTCGGAGTGCTGCGTGAAGTGCAGCATCGGGATGTCGCCGTTGGAGTTGCCAGCGGCAAGCACGGGCCGCCGACCGGTACGGCTCCAGATCCGGATGGGCTTTTCTGGGCCGTCATCCAGGTACTCGGGCTTCGCGGTACGGATGATGGTGCCGCCACGTTCGTCGCTGACAAAGGTGAGCGCCGCGCTGCTTCCTATGACCCGTTCCCTGGGGATCCCGTACACCTCGTCTGAGATCGGCCGCATGAAGTCACGACCGCCTCCCGACGTGATGAAGTTCGCGAACCCAAACGCCTCGAGCAAGCGGAGCAGCTCAAGCATCGGGGCGTATGCGCACTCCACGTAAGACCGACCGAGAGTTGGGTGCTGCGCGCTCCTGAGGAACGCGTCCGATTGCGCCTCGAACTCCTCGACACTCAATCCCTCGTACGCGCCGAGAATCCCTGCCAGGACCACGCGAACATTCGTGTCATCGCCCGCGTAGTGCTGAGTCATCACAGCGCTGAGCCAGCCGTAATCGCGCTCGTGTGCCGCCTTCCAGGGTTGCCGATCGCGAAGCTCGGGCCGCGTCTCGGCCATCTCGACAAGTCGACGGAGGATGAAGTCGAGCTGGATCGGCATCGGCTTCTCGCACCACAGAGTGCCGTCGTTGTCGAAGACCGCGACGCGATCTAACGGTGGGACATGGCTGGAACCATCCGACACTGAATCCACGAAAGCCAGGATGGCGTCCTTCGTCGTCCCGTTTCTCCAGCTCTCAAGCAACCGGCTCTCACCTCCTCCCGCGAACGAGGAGCGGGACAGCTACTGCTGGGCCATCAGGCGCGCCATCTCCGCCTCGTCATCGCTGATGAGCTCGCCGGAAACGTCGAACGTCACGCTGTGGATTGTGCCGGTGAAGGCAAAAGGTGGCTCATATGCCTCGCCAGCGGGCGCGCCGAAGTCGTAGCCGCAGCTCAGCCCCTCCAGCTCGAAGAGGAGAGGGACCGTGTACGGGACCTCGGTGTTGGCGACAAGCTGGCCGTCCACGTAGAGCTGACCGCGACCCGGAACGCCCTTGCCGTTTCGGATGTCCGGGTCTCCCGTCGGCTCGAACTCATACCGCAGCGTGTGGCGTCCGTCCGGGACCGGGTCGGGGGAAGTCAGCTCGAAGCGATCTCTGCCCAGGTAGTTGTAGTCGTAATGGAGGCGACCGTCTTTCAGGTAGAAGGTGTAACCGCCGGCGTCTCCACCTTGGGCGACGAGGACACCCGAACTGTCGCCAGCCGAGATCTCCACGTCGGCGTCGATGCTGTAGGCGCGGTTGTACACCGGCGGCGCAGCGAAGGCCGGCACGACAGACCCGCCGGAATAGTAAACGTATTGGGTCCGCGCCTTGGAGGTCTGCGGGCGCTCGGCGGCGAGCCGCGGCTGTAGCGAGCCGTCGAGGGGCAGGACCTTGTACTTCTCCGCCTCCTCCCACCACAACGCGATCAGCTCACGCAGCCGGTTCGGATGATCGGCGGCGATATTGGTCGACTCGGTGGGGTCCTCAGCAATGTGATACAGCTCCCAGCCGTCCCGGTCGAGCTGGTCGAGGATCTCCGGAGTGATCGTGTCGCCGAGTTTGCGCCCAAGCTGGGCGGCCTCGGTGAAGTTGGCTGCCGGCCACGGGCAGACCGCCCGCCAGCCGTCGGCATAGATGGAGCGGTGCCCAAACATCTCGAAGTACTGCGTCGTGTGAGTGCTCGGCGCTTCGGGGGTGTCGAAGCTGTTGGCGAAGCTGACGCCCTCGAGCGGCGTCTGGGTCACACCGCGGATCGCTTGGGGCGGTTCGATGCCCAAGGCATCCAGCACCGTAGGCACCATGTCGATGGCGTGCGTGTATTGGGTACGCACCTCCCCACGAGCTTCGATTACCGCTGGCCACGCCAGGACAAAGGGGTCGGTCGCGCCGCCGCGGTAGGTCTCGCGCTTCCAGCGCCGGAAGGGCGTGTTGCCCGCCCACGTCCAGCCAAACGGATAGTGGTTGTACGACGCCGGACCGCCGAGCTCGTCGATCTTGGCGAGGTTCTCCTCGAAGCTCTCGGGCACCATGTTGAAGAACAGCATCTCGTTGAAGGAGCCGGTGAGCCCGCCTTCAGCCGAGGCGCCGTTGTCCGAGATGATCATGATCAGGGTGTTGTCGAGTTCCCCGATCTGCTCCAGCGTGTCGAGGATCCGTCCGAAGTGATGGTCGGCGTGAGAGAGGAAGCCGGCGAAGACTTCCATCATGCGCGAGTACAGCCTTCGCTCGTCGGCCGACAGCGAGTCCCACTCCGGCACATCAGGGTCGCGCGGCGACAGCCTGGCGCCGGGGGCAAGAAGGCCGAGCTCCTGCTGCTGCCGAATGACGATCTCGCGGTAGGCGTCCCAGCCCATGTCGAACTTGCCCTCATACCGGTCGGCCCACTCCGTGGGCACGTGATGGGGGGCGTGCGCCGCGCCGGTGGCGTAGTACATGAAGAACGGCTTCTCCGGGGCGTTCACGTGCGCGTCCAGGACCATCTTGATCGCCTGGTCCGCCAGGTCCTCGCTCAGGTGGTAGCCCTCCTCGGGCGAGCGCGGCTGGGGCACCGACGCGTTGTCCTGCGTGAGGTCGGGATACCACTGGTTAGTCTCGCCGCCGAGGAAGCCGTAGAAGCGCTCGAATCCCCGGCCTAGCGGCCAGCGGTGAAACGGGCCGGCGGCGGTGTTGTCCTCCGATGGAGACAGATGCCACTTGCCCAGGCAGAAGGTGTTGTAGCCGTGGGGACGCAGCATCTCGGGCAGCATCCCGTTCTCGAACGGCATCCGCCCGTCATAGCCGGGGTAGCCGGTCGCCAGCTCCATGATGCAGGCGACGCCGCTGGAGTGGTGGTTGCGGCCGGTCAGGATGCACGAACGCGTCGGTGAGCACAGCGCCGTGGTGTGCATGTTGGCGTACCGCAGTCCGCTGCCGGCGACCCGATCGATGTTGGGCGTCTCGACCAGTCCCCCGAAACAGGACAGCTGCCCGTAGCCGACATCGTCGAGCACGAAGAACAGCACATTGGGCGCTCCATCCCTGGCGCGGATGGGGGCTGGCCAGGCCGGCGTCGACTCCTCTACCGTCCGCCCGACGACCCCGGGGAATGAGCTGCCCTGTGCGTACTCCGTGACCATGCTGACGCCTCCGCTCACCCTCGCCTGGCAAGATCATGACTGCACCCAGTCGAGGTCGCTTCACCCCCGGCGGGCGATCCGCCTCCTCACGAGCGGAGCAGGTGGAGCTGTCGCGCCCGGCTCACCGCATCGCGTCGACCGACGACACCGAGCTTGCGATAGATGCTGCGCACGTGGCTTTTCGTCGTGTTCACAGAGATGTACAACTCCGAACCGATCTCCACAAACGTAAGCATGCTGGGCAAGTATCCGAGCACGTCCCGCTCGCGTTGACTCAGCGGCTCGATCACTGGCGCCAACGGGCTTGCAGCGGCGGTCACCGGGGTGAGCGCGACCTGCACCAGCTCGTCCAGGAACGGCCAGGAACTGTCGATCCGGCTGCGGTAGTGCACGAGCAAGGAAGGACTGAACGTTCCCGCGTCGAGAACGACCCGGCGGTTGTCCTCTGGCTCACTGAGATCGATTGCGCGACCCAGCGCGATCGCCGCTTCGTCGGTTCGACCGAGGACATGGCTCGCTCGACTGAGGAGCAGCCACCCCTGCGCCGAGGTAGCGGGATCGCGGCTCGAGTCGACGTCGTTGAGAACTGTCGACAGGATGTCGAACGCCCCGCCAGGGTCTGACTCGCTAAGCAGAACTCTGGCCTGTGCGAGCTGCTCGGATGTCGTCCGACGCCGATCGCCGGCGTTCTCCTGGACGAGCCGGAGGTGGGCTGACCGGACGTCGTCGACGGCCAGGTGGAGCTCGACCTCGGTCAACGCCAACCACCGGGACAGCAATTGCGGAGGATCCCGGCGCACGATCTGCCGAGCCGCCCGCAGCTGCGAGAAGGCCGCCAGCATGTCCCCGCGGGAGTACTGGAGGCGACTCTCGACGATTTTGGCCAGCGCGGCCAGAGGCCGGCTGTCACATGCGGTCGCGATGGGCGCCGCCTGGCCGAGATGGCGACGGGCGGCGCCGAGGTCATTGCGCTGCAGGTGGGTCATCGCCAGCGCGAGGAGAACGGCCGCTGTCGATGCGCTGTGTGAAGCACGCGGCTCACCCTCGTCGGCCAGCAGGGCGATCGTCTCCTCGCGCTCGAGAGCCGCGGTCAGCCGACCGGTCATCGCCTCGAGCACGGCCAGGTGACTCAGGCATTCGACCCGGACCTCATCGAGATCGGCCCACCGGGCTGCGGCTTGCGCAGCCTCCAGGTGCTCTTCCGCGGCATCGAGCCGCCCGAGCCACAGCTCGGCTACGCCCAGGGCACTGAGCGCGAACGCGGCGGCACCACCGGACCACGCGACAGCACTTGAACCACCCTCGGTCAGCCTCACCTCGGTGAGAGCATCGTGGGCGGCAGCAACGACCTCGTCGAGGTCGCCCACCCGCCGCGCCCAGCGGATCCGGCAGATCGCCATGAGCAGGCGGTACGGAGCGTGCCCCTCCTGCGTCAGACGTCGCTCCTGCTCGCGCGCGACCCGCAGGCAACCGACCGCATCGTCCCGGCCCGACCCCAGCTGCTCCGCGGCCACGAGCAGGGACAGTTCCGGTTCGGTGCGAATCACGGCGCTCGGAATGCGATTGACGAGCTCACGAAAGTCGGGCCATTCCTCGCGCAGCACCAGGTCAAGGCCGCTCTGAGCAATGAGCTCGGCAGCAGAACGCCAGTCCTTCGCGAGCACAAGCTGCTCCACGGCCGCAGCAGCCAGCCCCTGGCTGACGTACCACCGCGCCGCACGACGATGCAGCTCACCGACGTGGTCCGGGAGCTCGCGGCGAAGTTCGTAACGGAGCAGTTCGGCGAAGAGCGGGTGGTAGCGGTACCAGTCGTGTCGCTCGTCCGTGGGCACCAGGAACGCGTTCGCCGATGCGAGTCGAGCGAGCGTCAGCTCCCCGTCGCCGCCGTCGGTAAGAGCGTCGGCCAAGCCCCCCGACAGCTCGGTCACGACGGCTGTTCGGATCATGAAGCTGCGCTGCTCCGGGGGCTGCCGGTCGAGCACCTCTGAGACGAGATATCCGGACAGGCTGCGATCGTCACCGGCGAGCTCCTGAACAAACCGATGCGGGTTCGGGTGCCCCTGCATCGACACGGCAGCCAGCCGCACACCTGCTGCCCACCCCTCCGTTCGTTCCACGAGCTGCGTCAGGTCGGACTCGCAGAGCAGTGGCCGGTACTCGTACTCATCCAGCAGTTCCGAAACCTCAGCGACCGTCAAGGCGAGATCGGCGGCACGAAGCTCGCTCAGAGACCCGGTCAGCAGGAGTCGGTGAAGCGGCAGCGGAGGGTCGGCCCGGGTCGACAGTACGAGGCGCAGCGACGAGGGTGGGTGACGGACGAGGAACTCGATGCCGGCAAGAACCCCCCGGTCGGTGAGTTCGTGGAGATCGTCGAGCACGAGAACGATGGGCTCGTCCAGCGAATCGACCTGTTCGACGAACCGGGGTGCCATGGTCAGGCATGCCTGCGCATCGGCCGCCATCGCGTGCAGATCACTGTCTGCCCGGACAGCACCGACGTGGGTGAACGCCGCAAGCACGTTGGTCCAGAAACGAACCGGGTCGTTGTCACCCGAATCCAGCGACATCCAGGCCACGGGGTTCGAGTCTGGCGTCGCTGCCAGCCACGACGTCAGCAAGATCGTCTTGCCGGAGCCTGCGGGCGCGGCAACGAGGGTCACCGCTCGCTCGACTCCCTGGTCGAGCAACGAGAACAGCCGATGCCGTTGAAGCACACGCCCGGGCAGCGTCGGCACGAGAAGCTTGCCGGGCAACCGCGCAACGCTGGTACGGCGCCGTTGCCGCAGCAATGCGTTGGTCATCGCGACCCACGGGCGACGTGCGGGACGACAGCGCCGCGATCGCGTTGCTGTTCCTGTCCGAGATCGTCGTCGATCGGCGCGATGCTCACGAGATCCAGCCCCAGCTCCGCCAATTGATTCAGTAGCCCGTGCATGTGCGCCTGGTCCACGACGGTGCCGGTCAGCACGGTCTGCCCGTTGCCGGACCGCATCGTCATGGCGTCGAAGGCCGGCGCAAACCGTTGGCTCAACTCCCCCGCAACCACAATCTGATAGCGCCTCGGTCTCATCACGCCTCCTCGCGGGCGATGTGGCCCCACTGACGAGAGTCGGCACATATGGATGAGCTGTCCTCATCCATCGACCCGGTTCATCCGGATGAGATCCAATCCCAATCATCCCGCCAGGTGAGCTAGGTCCCCCTTATCTGCCGAGCAGCCGACAAGCTGCGAGAGCTTCGGCAGCTGTTTCTCGACGAAGCCAGGAAGTACCAGGTCATGCCGCTGGACGACCGCCGAATCGAGAGGTTCGACCCCGATCTCGCGGGCCGCACCGAGCTGATCCGGGGAAGCCAGCAACTGCTGTTTGGCGGCATGGGCCGGCAGGCGATCACCAAGTGCGGATGGAGTTCGGATACGACGGCGGTGGCCTGGCCAACGGTGGGGACGTCGCGCTGTTCGTGGACGGCGAGAAGGCGGGGCGGGGCCGCGTTGACGCGACGCAGCCGATGGTCTCGGCGGGAGCGCACCGCTCATCGCGACGGTCCTGGTGCAACGGACGGAGAACGCGTTGCTCCCGGCGTGGTACGCCACTGGTGTCAGCGTGGTCGCATTTGGCTGCGCCCTGCTCGCCCCGGAGACCGCCCCTGGCGCTCGTTCCGCCTCGCGACTCGGTCAAGCACCTAGCGCGTCATCCCGGAGAGACATCCGCGCGCCAGGTGCGAGCGAGACGACGTAGCCGAAACCCTTCGGCGAGAAGCAGGCCGCCGCTGGCCAATCCCCAGCCGGCGGCGACCGGGACCAGACCGTCGGCGTTCACCTCCATGCTGAGCAGCAGCACGCCGCCGAGTGCGATCTCCAGTGTTCCCAGCACGATGCCGCCGATCGTCCACCGCCGGCCGAACTGCCTTTCCGCGGCAAAGCCCCCCAGAACGCGCAGCAGTCCGGTCAGCACCGCGAAGACGCCGAGCAGCCCGACCAGCAGGTCCTCGTCCACGAGTCCATCCAGCAGATCGCGCAGCAGCACGATGACCGCGCCTACCACCGCTGCCATGCCGGCAACCACAGCCAGCCGAGTCCCTCGCCGCGGACGGATGGCGAGCGCGAAGCGCAGCGTGATAAGACCGCCCACCATCCAGTACAGGCCAAGGAACGTCAGCAGGCGGGCGGTGCCCCGACCGGCGACGATGACGGCCAGCGCGAGCGTCAGGGCCACGAGTCCACGGACTGCGCTCAGCCACCACAACCGCGCAAGCGCCGGCGCGTGGTCCGGGTTGGGCGCGGAAGCCTCGGCTGCCTGGGTGTGCCTACCTTCGGAAGGGGTCGGGACGGACATGGTTCGTCCTGCCTCCCGCCAGCCAGAGAAAGGTGACACCAGCATGCAGACGGCGACACACGTGGCCATCATCCGCGGCAGGTGAGGAAGTCGAGGTACCCGCTCCCTCGTGACGGTACCGGCGGGGCGACTTTCACCTTTCCGGGGTGATTCCCGGACGGGGATAGCCGGCGAGGCTGCTGGCACAGATTCGGTGTCCGGGAGCCGTGTGGCCCGGATAAGCAACACAAGGAGGAATCGCTGTGACACGTCAGGATGCGGTCGACTACTCGTCGACACACCGGGCAGCAGAGCCCCGCGGCGGGGCCGTGGGTCTGATTCTGTTTGCCGGCATCATGATGATTCTGGTCGGCACGTTCCAGGCCTTCTCCGGACTGGTCGCGCTGCTGGAGGACGACTTTTACGTCCTCACTCGGAATTACCTGCTTCAGTTCGATCCCACGACGTGGGGCTGGATCCACCTCATCCTGGGACTCGTCGTGGCCGTCGCGGGCGCGGCGGTCCTGGCCGGGCGGACATGGGGCCGGATAGTCGGCGTCATGCTGTGCATGCTGAGTGCGTTCGCCAACTTCCTGTTCATCCCGTATTACCCGTTCTGGTCGATCGTGATCATCGTCTTCAACATCTTCGTCATCTGGGCCCTCGCAACCCAGGGGTTCAACCGCGACGACGTCTGAGGACCCCTAGTACCAACTATTCGAGAAGCAGGCGAAGGGGAGCGCGATGACGATCGGACCTGTACAGCTGCTCGTGCTTGGATTCGACAAGCCGGACTTCCAGGGGGAGATCCGGACCGAGCTCGACCGGCTTCGTGACGATGACATGGTGCGGGTTATTGATGCCCTCGCCGTCCATAAGGCCGCGGATGGGTCGGTGGAGACCCTGCACGACAGTCAGCTCAGTGCGGATGAGCAGGCCGAGTTCGGAGCGGTCGTCGGCGGACTCATCGGGCTGGGGGCTGCCGGTGTAGACGGCGCCGAGATGGGCGCCGTGTTGGGAGCCGAGACCGTGGCCGAGCGGGGCGGCGTGTTTAGCGACGAGCAGGCCTGGGACGTGGTCGAGGACATCCCGCCCGACACTGCGGGACTCCTCATCCTCCTCGAGCACCGCTGGGCCATCCCCTTGCGCGACGCCATCGCGCGGGCAGGTGGATTCCGGCTTGCGTCGGAGTTCATCAGCCCGCTCGATCTCGTGGACCTTGGTCTGGTCGCCGCCGAGGAGGCGGCCGCGCTGGCCTCCGCCGAGCGCGACGCCCTGTGACCCGCTGCTGTATCGAAAGGAATCACCATGCTCGGACCGTCGCGAAGAGTCGCCCGGCGCACCGCTCGTCGTGTTTCCACGCCCGGCGTAGGAGCCCCTGCGGTAGCTGTGCCCGTGGCCGCTGCCGCCGTGGTGACCAGCCGCCGGCGGGTCAGCCGACGCACCGCCCGGCGAGTCTCCCGCCGCTGAGGCGGCGGGAGCGGCGGCCCGTACCGCTCCGTCCAGTCGGCTCTACACAGAGAAACTGATCGGGAAGGTCGCGATCCATGCGACGGTGGCGAGGAACACCACGATCCCGAAGCCGAGTAGCATCCGCTGCAGCCGTGGATTTCCGAGCTTCGTGCTCATGCCCGCAAAGAACAACGCCGCAGCAAAGAGGACAACGCCCAGGACGTAGTTCGTCGCCCGCTGAACGCTCGCCCGCCCAGCGGCCGAGAAACTCTCCGCTTCCGCCTCGAGCTGCTCAGCCTTGTCGCGAGCAGCCAGCATGTACTCGGGCATCGCGAACGGCGTCAGCGGCGCGTTCACATTCGTCCGCGGATTCGTCGCGGCCCACGCGTCAACAGCCGGCTTGAACTCCTCCCGGAAGCGGCGCGTGTAGAAGTCGACGAGCTCGGCCTCGTCTCGGGCGACCGCGTCGACCCACTGGATGAACGTTGCGACGTCCACCTGTGTTTGAGCATTGGCAAGTGCGTCCGCCTTCGACGACTCGATGCGCAGGGCCGACGCGCGGCTGAACGCCAATGCCTGCTCTCCGTTCCACCGACTCGCCTGGTACCCGCTCCACGCCGTCGCAACTGTCGCGAGGGCGAGCAGGATCGTCGCGAAAACCTCCAGCCGTTCCGATCGCCTTCGCGTGTCCGTGCTCATGTCAGACCCTCGTGCCCGTCTCGTCACATGGGATAGGAACATCGAGACCGACGGCGTCCAACGCCTCGTCGACAATGGTGAGGGTTCGTTCCATCGCCACCGGATCGAGTCCACCGACCCCATCGTGAAATGGATTGTCGAGCGCCGCGAGCAGCAAGAAGAGCATCACGATGACGGACGTGACGGCCCCCATGAGCATTGCCTGCGTAACGGCTCCCTCGCCCGGATCCGCGAAGAACAGCATGAACAGGAAGATCACGCCCGCAATGAAGAAAAGAGCGATCCAGATGGTGACCGGGATCACCCCCACCGCGCCGTGGACGCGGTCCAGCCGCGCCCCCTCGCGTGCCGAGGTCTGACCGAGCCACTGGTCGTACGCGGACTGCTCGCTCGCCGTCTCAGGTTCGACCCCTTCCAGCGTGCGGAAGAGCGCAACCCCCCACGGGTTGATGCTGTCGCCGATGGTCTTGTCTCGCATTCGGTCCCACTCGTCCCCTGTCACAGATCGGCCGTAGCAGACGAGTTGGCCAGTCAACGTGTCCGACACTGTTGCGGGAAACAGCTGCGCCGTCTCGACCTGCTGCGCGATCATCAACGCCTCGGTCTCCGCGCCGGTACGTGACTGGTCGTAGCTCGTGAACGCCAGAAAGACGATGAATCCGACAAGAATGGAGAACCCGGCTGCAAGGACGCCGAACACACCCGAGGCGCGATCCCCGTCGGAGAAGTAGCTTCCCTCGGGTGCCCATCGACGCACGACGAGCATCGCCGTGACCGTAGCCGCCGTGACGCCGAGGGTGATGAGGAACGCCCAGACCACGTTCACGCTCGCACTCTCACTCGGCAGGGCAACCAACGTCGTCATCCCGGACGGGTGATCGTCGGCTCTTCCTGAGGAGTGTCATCGTGATCTGATCCCGCTGCCCGGTTCACCCCCCATGGGGGATGCCTCGGCGTCCACTGCCTGGCTCGATCTGATGAGCAGGATGACGCACGGGAAGGAGTCGCATTGGCCGAGCAGGCGAGGCTCGCGCCGTCCCCTTCTTCGTGATCGCCCGCGATGCCATGGCCCGGCTGCGTTCCAGGGGCGTCGTCAAACGGGTGACGACCCGTGCCGAACCGACCCTGCACCGCATCCTCAAATGAGCACCGCGTCGGCAGGACCAGGCAGTTCTCCAGGAAAGGGTTTGTTCCGATGAGTTTGGAGGTTCGACGTGGTCGGGTTCGATAGTGCCGTCGCTGCGGGACGTAGCGAGCAGACCGGGTTGCTAGTGGCTTCCGCGGTCGTACCGGGGACTTTCGCCGGCTCCTTGTCGCGTCGGAGCTGGGTCGATCAGGGGGTGATTACCGGCTTCACGACCGGATTGACCTACCTCCTCACCCTCCTGACTCATGACGGCATCGAAGTACTGGCGTCCCGCTTGGCGCCGATACTGCCGCTCGGATCCGACGCAACTGCAGCTGACCGACAGCGCAGAGCCGTTCTGCTCACGAACCTGGCCGTCATTCCCGCCGGTATCGCCGTCCAGCGGGCCATTGCACGTCGGCCCCGTGAACGAACCGTTCGCGGACTAGCTCGCCAGGCCGCCTGGCGTACAACCCTTACCGGCATCGGTGGTTCGGCTCTGGCCGCGGCGCAGACGGTCGCCATATTGCTCGACGAGCGTCTTGGTGCCGGCGGAAGGCTGGCAAGGTTTCCGGTCGCGGTACCCACTGGCCTCGCCATCGCTCAAGCGCTGGAATGGCAGCGCACGCGCGGTCAAGAGCCGGAGCCGGGCCGTGATGACCAAGCCTTGAGTTCCCGAGTGCGTTCGCTCGCGGCAGCAAGCGGTGTTGTCGGTATCACCTTTGGACTCGCGTCCGGTGAGCGATTCGTCGCAGGGACTGCGGGATCTGCCCTGGCCGGTGCGCTGCCGGGGTCCGAACGCTTCTGGCGCCTGGCCGCCCACGGTGCGGCGCTCGGCGGCCTCGCTGGGGGCATCGGGCTGCTGTATGGCCGCGCAATCGCCAAGATCGAGGCCGGTACGACGGCTGTGGACCCCGCCCTCAAGGAGCTCGTGACGCAGTACCCCATCGGGTCCACCATTAGTGGCTCGACCGACAGCCTCGTTTCCTGGGAGAGCATCGGCCGAGAGGGCAGACGGCACGGCTTCGCCGGCGTACGTGCCCAACCCGTCCACGACCGACCTCAGGGCGTACCCGACCTGTCGATCCCGACAGTGATGGGCGAGCCGGCACGTGCGACTCCAGTGCAGGTTTACGTGGGGCTCGACAACGGGTCAACCTTCACCGAACGCGTGGACCTCGCCCTGGCCGAGATGGACCGGACCGGCGCCTGGGACCGCTCGCTGATCATGCTGGTCTCACCGACAGGCACCGGCTATGTCAACTACTGCGCGGTTTCTGCCGTCCAGTACCTCAGTCGCGGCGACGCGGCCACGGTGACATTGCAGTACTCCAAGCGCCCCTCGCCGCTGTCGGTGGGGAAGATCAAGGACGCGAGAGAACAGAACCGACTGCTCTGGTTACGAATCCTCGAGCGAGTGCGCACGATGCCACCGGATCGTCGACCGCGGGTGGTCCTGTTCGGTGAAAGCCTGGGTGCGCACACAAGCCAAGACGCGTTCTTGCATTGGGGGACGCTCGGACCGCAAGCGCTCGGCATCGATCGGGCGCTGTGGATTGGGACTCCCTATGTCAGCAGGTGGATGCAGCAGGTCACCGGCGAAGCTCGCCCTGACGTCGATCCGGAACTCCTCGCTGTGGTCAATGACTTTGGTCAAATCGAGGCGATGCCCATCGATCAACGGAAGAAGTTGCGGTACGTACTGCTGAGTCACGACAACGACGGTGTCACCAAGTTTGGGGCCGACCTCATCGCGTCCAAACCGCAGTGGTTTGAGGATGGACACACTCCGAAGGAGGAGATTCCCGGCTCAAGCCCGCGCGGCGTGCCATCCGGCATGCGATGGCGTCCGCTCACCACGTTCACCCAATTACTTGTCGACATGAAGAACGCCCAAATCCCGGGTGCATACCGAGCATGGGCGCACGATTACCGCCCCGACTTGGCCCGTTTCATTCGCGAGATATTCGACCTCCCGTGCACTGACGAGCAGCTAGCTCGAGTCGAACAGGCACTTGCCGATCGGGAGACCGCACGCGAACACCTGTTCGCGGCAACCCCGCCTCAAGCAGCGGAACCAAAACCAGCCGCGCCCGGGCATACGGACCGGAGTTGAGCACGGGAGGTCTACGCCGTGGCTCCGGGTTGACGCGTCGGGACGCCGCTGGAAAAGAACAGCGCGACAAGTGCGATGACGGCCAGTACGGACAGCGCAGACCGCAGCCGTCGAGACGAGCCTCTTCGTTCTCCTCGACGATCGCGGTCGCAGTAAGTCCCCTCCACGCCAGCCTCGGCGAGCGCGCGGCTCAGCTCGTCGTCCGGGATGAATGGCACACCTGCAGCCAGCTTCCGCCGAACACGACGCTCGCCAGGATTGGTGAGTGACCGCGCAGCGAGAGAGAACTTTGGCCTCTGTCGCTTGTCGTCCGGCCTAGAGCGGGGACGACCGTTGCGGACAGAGAACGCTGCGTCGGTCACTGGGTTCACACAGCTGCCCACCGCGGGCATTCTCTAACTATCGACCCCGAGTGGCAGGAGGTCCCTAGGCGTCACTGGATTTCATCTCCCGCTTCGTCACGCAGAGAGGACACAGCCATGAATGGCAAGCCGACCGTGGTGCTCATCCACGGCGCTTTCGCCGATGCCTCGGCTGGAATGGAGTGATTCGCCGACTCCAGGACGCGGGCTACACCGCGTACGCGCCAGCAAACCCGTTGCGAGGTGTGGCTTTCGACGCCCGACAACGTCCGCAGCTTCCTACGCACCATCGACGGTCCCATCGTGCTGGTGGGGCACTCATACGGCGGCTTTGTAACAACGAACGCTGCTGTCGGCGTCGACAATGTCGGCGCGCTCGGCTACGTCGCCGCCTTTGCTCCCGATGAGGGGGAAAACGGGGTTCAGGCGACCGGGCTTGGCGGGGACGAGGTCGACCTCACCCAACTGGTCCTCGTCCGGCCCTTCCCCGGCGCCGCCGAGGGCGACGGTGACGCATACATCAAGTCCGAGATCTTTCCGCAGGCGTTCTGTCAGGACCTGCCGCCCGACGAAGGCGCCGTCATGGCGGCGCCCAACGGCCCGCTTCGCTGGCTTCGCTCGTGGCGCCGTCGGGACCGCCGGCGTGGAGGTCGCCGCCAAGTTGGTACATCGTCGCGAGCCAGGACCGCATCATCCCGCCGTCCGCGGAACGGGCGATGGCCGCACGAGCGGGATCGACAACGATCGAGATCGACAGCTCTCACGTCGTGTTCATCAGCCACCCCGACGAGGTCACCCAGCTGATCCTCGACGCCGCGAGCAGCACCACCTAACAGCGATCTGGGGACAACTGGCTCGGATCACTGCCCCGAGGTCATCGAGCAGTGGTAGTGACCACAGGAACCGCTCATTGGGTCAGGCGCTGTCGACCACGAATTTCGGCGAGATGCTGGTGCGCCGATCGGATGCTGATTCCTCCTTCTCCTACGGCAGAAGCCACCCTTTTCACCGAGCCATGACGCACGTCACCGGCAGCGAACACCCCGGGCACGCTGCTCTCCAGCAACAGCGGCGATCGCGATAGCACTGCGGTTGCGCCATCCGCGGATCGGAGATCTGAGCCGGTGAGGACGAACCCGTGTTCGTCCCGCTGAATCGTCTCGGGCAGCCAGTCGGTGTGCGGCCGTGCACCAATGAGGATGAACAGCGCCGCGGCGGGAACGCGCCAGGTCTGCCCGCTACCGCTGTTCTGTAGGACAAGCTCCTCGAGCTTCCCGGCTCCGTGACCGTCGACGACGCTTGTCCGTACCTGCACGTCGATGTTGTCCGTGGCTTCGATGGTTCTCACCAGGTAGTCCGACATGCTCGCGGCGAGGTCGGGGCCGCGGACGAGTATGGTCACGCGGGCAGCATGCTGCGCGAGATGAACAGCTGCCTGCCCGGCGGAGTTCCCAGCGCCGACAACGTAGACCTGCTGCCCCTCCATCGCCTGCGCCTCGGTGACACCGCCGCCATAGAAGACACCGGCTCCGACGAGCGACTCCAGACGGGGGATCCCGAGCCGTTGGTACGTCGCCCCCGTTGCCAGGACCACCACCCGCGTCGTGATGTCGCTCCCACCGTCGAACGTCAGCCGGTGGGTGTCGCCCTGGCGGTGCAGGCCCTTGCATTGCCGCAGCACCGACGTTTCTGCACCGAACGACCAGGCCTGATCCAGCGCCCGGTTACACAGCTCGGCCCCGCCAATACCCAGAGGGAAACCGAGATAGTTGCGAATCAGCGAACTCGTGCCGGCCTGCCCGCCGATTGTCTCGCGGTCGACGACAAGGGTGCGCAAACCCTCGGATGCCCCGTACACGGCTGCGGACAACCCAGCCGGGCCAGCACCCACAACGACCAGATCGAACACTCCGGTCTCGTCGCTATGCCGGGCGCCGAGGGCGGCGGCCGCCTCCTCGTTCGTCGGATTCGTGAACACCTGGCCGTCGAAGCGGACGAACACCGGGAACGGGCCCGCCGGCCGCCGCACCCGCTCCAACAGGGCCCGCCCCTCCACCGAATCCTGCGCGTGAAAGGCGAACGGCAGCCCACTGCGCTGCAACAGATCGCGAAACTCATGGGAACGCGGTGCCCACCGCTCGCCGATCACCGTGACGACCGGAGGCTGCCCGTCCCGCTGCTGCTCCTGCCACCTCCGCAGCAGATCGGTGACAAGGGAATGAAACCTCTCGTCCGGACACCGGCTGGGCTCGATCGCGTAGCGATCCAGCCGTCCCAGCGAGATCGCCCTCAAGATCGGCTTCGACGCGGACCGGTTAGCCCGAGGGAGAAGCAGAACACGCTGCGCGCGCGGATGCAGCTGACGCGCCCGCTCCAGGAAAGCCAAACCCCCCATCGACGTCATCGTCTCGGCCGCGAACACGACGAGCACCGGACCGCTCGCCGTCGCCCGCAACGCCTCGAGCCGCCTTAGGGCAGACGCCGCAGAATCCTCGCAAACGATCTCGTAATCGGCGGCATACCGGCTGCTCAACTCGCGCTGAAGGGCTTCTCGCTCGCGTGCCTGCTCGTGAACCGCCACAAGAACCGGCCTAGACATACAACCTCTCTCGACAGACCCACCTCTCGCGCACAACGCCCGTACAGACCCGGCCACGGCGAATGTCCGCTACTCGTCATCCTGCCCGCGATGATTTGGGCGGCGCGAGAGGTCTGGACTGCACAACCGCAAACGGGCGAGAAGGGTGGAGGTCATGGGAAAGGTGTTGGTCACGGCGACCGTGTCGCTGGATGGGTTCATCGCGGACGAGAACGACGGCGTGGGGCCACTGTTCGATTGGTACGGCAACGGCGACGTCACGGTCACGATGGGCGATCCGGATCGTGTGTTCCATGTGACCGAGGCAAGCGCCGAGTACATCCGCGGAGTTGTCGGCAGCGTGCGGGCGGCGGTGATCGGGCGGCGCCTGTTCGACATAACGAACGGGTGGAACGGGGTGCCGGCGGCGGGCGAGCACGTGTTCGTGGTCACTCACGCACCGCCGACAGCTTGGCCCTTCCCGGCCGCGCCGTTCACGTTCGTCACAGAAGGCGTGGCCACCGCTATCGGGCAGGCGCGCCAGTTCGCCGGCGACGGCGACGTCTCGGTGATGGCTGGCGAGATTGGCGGACAGGCGCTCGAGGCCGGGCTGGTCGACGAGGTGCACCTCGACCTCGTGCCCGTCTTGTTCGGCCGCGGCAAGCGCTACTTCGGGTCATTCGCCGGGGCGCCGTCGATGCTGGAGAACCCCCGCGTCGTGGAGGGCGACCGCGCGCTGCACCTCGCCTATGCCGTGCGCAGAACCTGACTCACGCGAACCGTGATGACAACCCGGCAGCTGCGCCGGCAGTGAGCACAACGGTGGCGTCGGGGTGCCCCGAGGAAGTCTCGCCAAGGATCAAGCGCCCCAGCGAAAGCGGTGCGAAGCGGGCATGGCGGCCCGAAAGGCCACGGCCAGGAACCGTTCCGTGGAAGTGTCCGCACCTTCATAGGTTGGTCTGGGATTCGAGCCAGTCGGGGTAGCGGCCGCCGTCGATCTCGATCTCGGCGGACGCTCGGGTCAGCTGGGCGAGCTGGTCGTCGGTGAGGGTGACATCGGCGGCGCTCAGGTTCTCCTCGAGCCGGTGCAGCTTGGTGGTGCCGGGGATTGGCACGATCCAGGGCTTCTGAGCTAGCAGCCAGGCGAGGGCGATCTGGGCCGGCATGACGCCCAGGTCGGCGGCGATGCCCTTGACCAGGTCGACCATCGTCATGTTGTGCTGCAGCGCCTCGGCGGAGAACCGCGGGATGCTGGCCCGCAGGTCGTTGCCCTGCTCGAAGGTGGTGGAGGTGTCGACGGTTCCGGTGAGGAAGCCCTTACCGAGCGGGCTGAACGGGACGAACCCGATGCCCAGCTCCTCGCACAGGGCCAGCACACCTTCCTCGGGGCGGCGCCACCATAGCGAGTACTCGCTCTGGATCGCGGTCACCGGCTGTACGGCGTGCGCGCGGCGGATCGTGTCGGGGGCCGCCTCGGAAAGGCCGTAGTGCTTGACCTTGCCCGCGGCGATCAGGTCCTTGACGGCGCCAGCAAAGTCCTCGATCGGCACGTCGGGGTTGATGCGGTGCTGGTAGTACAGGTCGATCACGTCGACGCCAAGCCGCTGCAGGGAGCCCTCGACGGCTCGGGGCAGCTCGTCGGGGGTGAGCATCCGACCCCGGGCGGTCCGCTCGATGGGATCGATGTCCTGGGCAAACTTGGTGGCGATCACGACCCGGGCCCGGAATGGAGCCAGGGCCTCGCCGACCAGCTCCTCGTTGGCGTGGGGGCCGTAGATCTCGGCGGTATCGAAGAAGGTGACGCCACGGTCGACGGCGGCGTGCAGCAGGTCGATCATCGCTGCCCGGTCGGGCCGGCCGCTGTAACCGCCAGTCATGCTCATGCAGCCGAGCCCGATGACGGATACCTCCAGGCTGCTGTCGCCGAGGCTACGGGTGTTCATGGTGATCTCTCCCTTGTGTCGTGGGGCGAAACGGAGTCTTGCCTGTCAGGCGCGGTGAGTGCGGGGCTACCAGCGCGGGCGGCGAACATCTGGGTGCAACTGCGACGGACACGCAGCAAGGACGTGCAGACCGCGCTGATCGAGACAGCGGAAGCATTTAGCGGTGCGGGCCGTCGGATTCTTCGTCATCGCAGGCGTCGAGCCGGTCGCGTTCGCGATGGCCGTCGCGCGCACGATGCGGTTGCCGAACTCGACTCCAACGGAAACGTCAAAGCCGGGCAGCGGCAGCGCTGCGCGCCAATAGCGACAATGAACGAAGATGGAGCTGACCCACTTCTGTGGACACAGGGTTTGTGTTGATCATGCTGCCAGGTCGACGGTGTCGGCGTGGCGGGCTTCGAAGGTGATCGGCGGGATGCTTCCGATGGATGTGTGGCGGCGTTGCCGGTTGTAGAACACCTCGAGGTGGTCGAAGATCGCTAGCTTCGCGTTGCGTTTGCGACCCCGTCGCGTCATGTCCACACCCCTCAAGTAGCAGGTGTGTTGCGACGAGGCTTAGAACCCGCCCACCGCCACAGGGTCAAAATTCGGCCGTCGTTGACACTCCGAAATCGCCCGCGTACCCACAAGCTGCGATCATCCGCGGCAGGCCCCGACCGATGCCCGTATGACCACGACAATAAACCACTAGCCCTCTGGCGGAACTGTGATCACTTGTGGCGTTGAGAGCCGTGCTGGGACTGCGACTCTCAGGCCGCGCCGGCGTATTTGAGTAGGTCGACGAAGGTGAACTGGCCGGTCGCCGGGGCGATCGGCGGGGCGGGTTTCCAGGCGGGGTCGAGGTACAGGTAGGAGTTGGGGTCGCGTTGCAGGAGCCCGACGAGGACCTCGGCCATGATTCTGCCGCCCACCGGCCCGAGCCGCTCGGCGTTGTACGGCGGCAGTTCGGCTTCCTTGAGGATGTAGAACCACAGCGGTGCCTCGCCGCCCCATCCCGGATCGCTGCTGAGCCCGAGCGTCGCGTTGGACAGGACGGGGGCGCGCATCGCCTTGGCGACCTGCTGCCCCGACGGCAGACCGACGCGCTTTCCGCGCAGCATGTTGCGTACGGCCAGGTGGACCGTCGGGTCAGGCGGCGGGACGACGGATCCGGGGAGGCTGGTGAGCGGCAGCGACAGCTTCGTGTCGATCTTGCGCGGCTTGCGGGCCGGGAAGGTCGGGTCGACCGGAAGGATGTTCTTCCACTCGATGACCAGGTCGGCCGGGATCGGGCGGCCGCCGTTGAGGTTGAAGTCCCCGTCCGGGCCGAAGACCGGGACGCCGCCGCGGTCCAACGTCGACTGGTTGATGACGTAGAAGGGCCGGATGATGCTGTGGCCGAACCGGTAGGCGGCGACGGCGAACTCGACCGGCATGAACGGCCGGCCGTCCTTGTTCGTCGGCCGGTAGTAGCTCAGGTTGATCACCGGCGGCTTTCCCGGCGACCTCCTTGTAGACCGTGCCGTTCGGACCGACGAGCCCGTCGCCGACGAACCGCGGAAGGAAGTCATGGATCACGGCCCACTGGTAGTGCCACCGGGTCAGCCGGCGCGCGGTCTCGAACACCCATTCGCGGCGGATGCCCTGCGCCCGGGCGTAGTCGACGATGCGGTTGTGGAACTGGGCGACGGCCTTGTGCAGCTGGACGATGATCAGGTTCTCGTCGTTGCGCGGCTTCCGGGATGATCGCCCTGCCGTTGCCGTCACGCGGCACGTCCTCGACGCCGTTGACATTCGGCGTCACCAGCAGCTTGTCCCGGTCGGCCGGGTCGTAGAACTGGGGCTCCGTGCGCCGGCCCGCGCCCGTAGACCGAGTCGAGGTCGTAGCGCGGCGTCCGGAAGTTGACCGTCGCGTCGGGGTCCGCCTGCTGCAGGTCGAGCGGCGTGTTGTCGAACGTGATGTCGTGATCGATGAACTGCCCGATGAACGTGAACCCCGCGAACAGGCGCGGGCTGGTGTTGAGGTGCGTCGTCGTCCGGGACCGTCTGGTCCTCGACCATCGTCCTCGCCAGGCCGTCCAGCAGGTCGTCACGCGGCGCGAAAGCCGGCAGCCGCTTGAACATCGTCCCGAACCGGCCCTCGGCCAGCCGGTTCTTGCTCGTCAGGTACATGCCCCGAAGCTGGACGCCGTGCAGGCCATCGCCGGTCCGGCGCGGCGCTGCGCGACAGCCGGCACCGGCCGACCACCGCGCCGGCCGACACGGCCGGCCGCCCCGGCAAGGAACCCGCGGCGGGAAAAGCGACGGTCGTGCCAACTCGGCTCGAGCCGGCGATCGTCAGCGTTCATGACTCTCCGTCCTCGCGTGAATGCATGCGCGGTTGCAGGCGTCATTTGACGGTGAGGTTGCCACCCGCGAGCAAGCCTGCCCTGGCATAGAAGACAGTCGCTGGGTCGAGATTCGACGTCGACTGCGGTGGCGCTCGACAGCCTGATCGAGAAGAAGTCACCCGTCGACGGGGCGAGGTTCCCGTCGTTGTCGCGCACGATGACCTCGAAGCGGCACAGCGGCGTGGTCGACGTCTCCGCGTCGGGCACGTCGTGGGGAAGCCCGCCGGCGCCGACGTCGTCAGGCCGGTAGCGGCCCAGGAAGATCAGCTCGCTGCCACCGGGAGGCGGGTTCTGTCCGATGCAGATCGGCCGATTCCACCACCGGGTCGATCATGTCGACGATCCCGTGGATCGCGAAGGGCGAGCCGATGCGGGTTGGTGCCCTTGTCCGTGTACGCGAGCTGGATGCGGAGCTGACCCGTCGGCGGGTTCAGCGCCGCCCTTGTCCTCGCAGCTGAAGCTGAACCCGAACGACGCCGGCCCGTGAACCCGAAGCGCTCGTCAGGCGGCAACTGTCCGCCGCCACGCGCCCGTGCAAGCCGACAGCACCGCAACCAGCACGCCAATCGCGGCCAGGAAAACCGAGCGCCGCAGCAACAGACGTGAGCGAGCCTTCACCGCTGTCCTCCTGACATCGCCAACACCGTCAACACCTCGGGGCAACGATGCCCGCAGTGCTGGAAGGGACAAACGGTCGGATCACTAAAGGGACCGTAAAGAAGGGCACCGGTACACCTCGTGGCCAACCCGCAAACGGCTACTCCTCGCCACCGGCGGCGCTGGCCCGGCCACATGGTGCACCTGGACGTGAAGAAGGTCGGTCGGATCCCGACGGCGGTGGTTGGCGCGTCCACGGCCGAGACTCCGATGAGTACCGGGCTGCCGCGTTCCGGGCAGCCTGGGCGGCCGCTTTTCGATGCCGCCGAATCGTCAGGAAGACGACCCCGAGTGCAATGCCGGTCACCGCTCCCGAGATACCACCGAGGCCAGCGCCACCCGTGCCCCAGAGCATTTTGGTGCCGTGGGCCTGGCGGCACGCGCAGGTGCGCCGGCAAGGTGACACCACTCGATTGTTGCGGCGACAAGCCTCGGTCGCGATCGTCGCACTCGTAGTCACCCGCAAGCGCTGGGTGAAGAAGCAGCCAGGGCCTTTCGGGGGCCATTCGGGTCCACAGCGGACAGGTCGACGGACGTAGCCCGAAGTGGCGTCGCGGATACGGGCGCTGGATCCGTGACGTGCTCGTGGGCTCCTGGGGGGCTCTGGCCAACACGTCGCGTCGACCGGCGGTCCCGGGGGGACCCAAGGCTCTGCGCTCGCAGGACTGCTCCTGCTTGGCCATCAGCCGCGCCGACGTCGTCGCCACAACTCAGCCCTTCAGGAGTGGAACCGTGTACGGCACCTCGGAGTCGCGCCGAGCTCATCGAGACGGCTCGCGCTTCAGCGATTGCCGGGCGGCCGCGTGACGGGCCTCAGGTACAGAGTCGACTGGATCTTCATCCGTAACGAGACAGCTGCCGGCTTGTACCTCTCACAAGTCCGCCGTGGACTCCGTCGGCTCTGCCGGCTTGGTCGGGCTCTTCGCCCGGATCGGCTCCCGCGACGGATGAACTGACCAAACCCGCCCCGGTCCTCCGCGATGACGTTGCCGATGATCGCGGCGGCCAAGAAGACGAACGACACGACGTAGAGCCAGGCCAGGTAGGTGAATGCCACCCCGATCGATCCGAACTGGTCGGCACTGTCCTCCAGCGCGCGGGGCAGGTATGTCTCGCTCGCCGGTCGCACCACGAGCATGGCCAGGGCAAAGACGACCGCACCCGGAATGAGGCGTCGCACCGACACCCGGTTGGCCAGCAGCAGCCACGGTATGAAGGCCGCGACCAAGACGTCGAGACCGAATGTGACCATGAGCGTCCACGCGTTGCGAGGGGGGATCGGGTCGGTAAACCGACCGAGGGACCGAACCACAACGACCGACAGCGCCAGCGCCATCACCACGGCCACCCAGCGCCACGCGTGGGTAAGTTGCGTCTTTGGCCGGGGCAGCCGCCAAATGGCGGCCATCGCCCGTATGAGGGCGCGGGACAGGCTGGTCGCCGACGCCAGCACGAACACCGCCCCCACGGGGCCGAACGCGCTGGCGCCGGATTCGTCCAGGGCCTGTTCGAGGACATCCTGGGCGGCCGGCGGCATCGAGACGGCGTCCGCGACGCGTTCGCTGGTCGGTTGACCGACCCAGACGGACAGCATGATCAGGATGGGGGAACATGGACGTGAAGAGCTGAGCAGCGAGCGCCATGGCACGGTCGAACAAGTCGAGCCGCCCGAACCCGGCCTCACTGCCGAAGGCGATGGCTACCGGGCCAGTGCGACATCACCGAGCGCGACAGCGCACGCAGCCGTTCGGGTACCCCGGAGATCCCCACGGCGTCGCTCAATCCGTCGGCGCGGCCGGCGCCGTCGGGTAGCGCTGTGTCGGCTGGGTCATGCCGATCCCTCCCGCGCGTCTGCTCGTGATGACGCTCGCAACGTGCCGGAACCTAGCGAAGTGGGGGCGGTGATCAACATCACCCACATTGCTTGATCCCGTGGGTTCGATCCCGAACCCACGGGCCGTGGTCAGACCCGATCCCCGCGACCATCGGTCCCAGCTACCACTACTGGCTCCTGTTTGCGGTCCGGTAGTGGTTTCTGGCGGCCGACCTCGACCGCGCCGACGAAAGCGCGGACCCGAGACGCAGCACGATCAGGTCAAGAATCATCTGAACCGTGACCAGCACGCGGGCCGCCTCGCTGGTCGCGGTGATATCCCCGAAGCCGACAGTGGCGAAGACCGTGACGGTGAAGTACAGCGAGTCGGTACGGGTGAGCGTCTCCGCGTTGAAGTCGCTCGGCGTCGGCCTGTGCCATGAGAAGGCACACGACCGCGAAGAGCAAGAGGAACAGTGGCGCAGTCGCGGCAGGCGCTTCGGTCGCCTTCAGAGCCGGATGCTGATCAGTGAGGAGATGGCCCGTCGGCTGGTGGAGCAGGCCCGGGAGAGGGCGTGGACATCACCGGCGAGGGTGGGCTGCTGCAGCGGATGATGAAGTCGATGCTCGAGGCGGCGCTGGCCGAGGAGCTGACCGATCACCTCGGCTACGAGCAGCGGCGACCCGGTCGGCGGCGGGGCAGCGGCAACTCCCGCAACGGGGTCACGTCGAAAAGACGCTGCTCACCGACGCCGGGCCGGTGGGGAGCTGGACTACTCCACGGGACCGCAACGGCAGTCTTCGAGCCGCTTGATCGTGCTCACGGGGCAGCCGCCGGCCCGGACGGCATCGACAAGATCGTCCTCTGGTCTGTATGCGAAAGGGCATGAGCACCCGCGACATCTGCGCTCACGTCCGCCGAGATCTACGGCGTCGAGGTGTCCCCGAACCTCATCTCGAAGATCACCGACGCGGTGCATACGGAGGTCGCGGAGTGGCAGTTCCGACCGCTGGACCAGGTGTACCCGGTGATCTTCCTCGACGCGCTGGTCTGCAAGGTCCGCGACGGCGGCAGCGTGAAGAACAAGGCCGCGCACCTGGCCGCCGGGGTCGACGTCGACGGGCGCAAAGAGGTCCTCGGGATCTGGATCGAGACCACCGAGGGCGCGAAGTTCTGGGCTGCCGGGCTGGTGCTGGAACCTCATCACGGCGCTCGAAGGGCGACTCCCGCCGCCGCCCAGTGTCGACTGATGAGGTCTGCACCTTCGCTCGAGGCAATACCGCGGTGATCGCCTCGAGGTAGGCCGGTCAGCCCGTCGCAGACGACGATGAGGACGTCCTCGACGCCGCGGGCCTTGAGTTCGTTGAGGTCCCGCGCGCCGGAGGCGCCGCGTCGCTGACCTGCGGTTATCCCGTCGGGACGGCGCATCGAGCTCGCTCACCCCTTGACCCCGACCCCGGACCCCTTGACCCCTCCCCCGGCGTGTCCATCCCTACCGTCAGGCACCGAGTCGTGCCCCTGAGCTGGACATTTGGAAGATGATCGTGTCGTCCTATGGC
>CAWDCV010000004.1:0-852921 GCA_963801015.1 uncultured Actinomycetota bacterium
GCTCCCGCCGCGCATACGCGTCCAACGCGGATGCCAGCAGCCGGATCGCCAGCAGTGTCAACCCATACAAGGTGACCGCGACACGCTCGCTATCCGCACCGTGCAGGGCATCAGCGACCAGCCGGGTCGGGCACGGCAAGAACGCGATCACGATCAGAACGAGCAGGTTCACTCGCACGAAGAACGAATCGGTGCGCTCCAGGCGATCGGTCAGGAGCACCATGGGCGAGCCACGCAGCGCCGATCGTCAAGAAACTGACGAGGTATCCGAAGTACGTTGGCGGCCAAGCAGGTTGTCGAAGGACCGGTTCTCAAACATCACCGATACCACATAACTGAACTTCGAACCCATCTTCTACTCCGGCCACCCGCTCCTCCTTCATGCTCACGACCAGTCCCTGACGACCATCAAGACTCTTCGTTGACCGTCCCCGTGGGACCTACTCACGGGTGGTCCGGGGCGCTTGCGTCGATCAAGACTGCCCGGGCCGAAGAACGTCGGTGTCCAGCGCTGCCTCAGCCGCCGAGGACCCCGGCCCGGCCCCCGCCGTACCCGCGAAGCACGAACGCACCACCCACGGCGAGCACAGCACCAGTCAACGGCCCCGCGACATAGACCCAGTAGGCGGTGAAGTCGTGGCTCCGACCAGGTCGGGGCCGAAGTGCGTGCGGGGTCCATCGAGGTGCCCGAGATCGGGCTCGCCAGAAGCCCGGCAAGGCGATATAGGCGCCCACGCCCACGCGCCGATCATGCCGACGTTCTGCGCGCAGGCGGTACCCGGATGACGCTCACGAGCCCCAGAATCAGAACCGCCTCGATCAGGAAGGCGTCGGGAAGAGTAGTCGGCGGCCGGGTAGTTGGAGCTGAACGTCGCTGACAGGTCGACTTCGGGCTGCAGGGACCAGGCCGCCGCCGCGGCACCGGCGAGCTGGACCACGATGTAGTCGGGCACCTGTTGCCATGGGAAGTCTCCCCGCAGCGAGAATGCGATGCTCACCGCTGGATTGAGATGGCGCCGGACACCTTGCCCATGAACAGGATGATCGCCATCACGATCATCCCCGGTGCGACCACCGCCGCGGTACGGCTGATCGTGTCGGGGAAGGCTGACCCATCATCGCTCCTCCGGCGGCGACCAGCACGAGGAAGAAGTGCCCGAGCAGCTCGGAGAACAGGCGCCGCCACTCTGCCTCGGATCCTGGAAGTCGGCCATCGGCCGGACAACCTCCACCTCGAACCACCGCTCGAACCGCCCCGCCTGCGTCGGACCCTGAGCCTGAACCATCACACACTCCTTCACTCCCGCTCCGGGCGATATCTGGTGCCGGCCGGTCCTGCCGCGGACGCTAGCCCGATATTCGGCCCCTGCCATCACCCAGAGGGGATTAGTTGGGATTGAATACGCCGGGATGGCGCTAGGTCGAAGCCAACGCACTGACTTGCCGCTGAGAGCGCGGGCCGGCCTGGTCCCTTTGGGGTTCGAATAAGACCACCGAGGTATCGCGCAGTGGACCTAAGGGGACGATTGTCGAACCCCGACATTAGGGCCGTAGTGGCGCATGCCGCCAAGCTCGTCTCCCATGTCTCGGTTGACCATGGGAGCACCTCATCCCCTCGGCAGGTCGGTAGGCGATGGCGGCTCGTCGATCGGCTCGGTGAGCAAATCATCCGTGAGCTCGGAGCGAGCCGTGCGGGCATCACGCAGCCACGGCTAGCCGAAGTTGCGTCCCGGGAGTGGTGTACGACGGCGGCGGTTGTGAGCGTGGCGTCGTGAGCTGAGACGGCCACCGCGTGATCCTTCGAGAACGGCTAAGAGCTCGAGGGAGGAGACGCGATGGCCGCACGGCCCAGTGTGGACCACGACATCGCAGGTTGGTTGAGGCAGCGTCTGGAGGAGGCGAGTCCGGACCTGCTGCGGGAGATAGTGCAGACCTTCGCGGAATAGTCACGGACCTATGAGTGCATGATCAGGACAGACCGGGTGCTCCAGATTCGCCACTCAGCGGGAGGCGAATCGAGCCTTCGGACCGGGCCTCACCTTATTCACGTAGCCAGAAGAGCATCGCTGCGAGGGACTACCTCCATACTTTGGTACCTTCGTGGGCGAAAACTACTTGCTTGAGTCTAAACCGCGTGACTCCTATGTTCGGATACAACCCTTCACAGTTAGTCGGTTTGTTGGCAGAGGCACAGTTGTTACCTTTCGTCCAGTCTCAGGCTCCGCTCAATCCCCATACGAGTACTTTGCGACTGATCTCATGGCTCAATGGGAAAAGGCTACAACCGATCGCGCGCTAATCGCACGAAGCAGGGCAGCACTAAAGAAATGACACGTAGGACCTGCGGCGTGGCCCGCGGAAGCCTCCGAAGTGCTCGGAACTCTTGAGGTGCACGCCGGCGGCTTCTGCTGTCGTCGCAGCCGCCAAGGTGTGCCCCCCGCTCCGCGACCAACGGCGCTCGGATGGGGCAAGTCGCCACCTGCTTGCCCTAGCAGACGCTAGGGGACGTGCTGCGAGTTCGGAAGGCACTGGACAAATCGGGCCTTGCTCTGACGTGCGCGGTAGGCGATGTGAACCGCCCGGGTTGTGTGCATGGTCTGATTCCCGGAGGTGGGGTTTGCCAGCACCGAGGAAGTACTCGCAGGAGTTGCGTGATAGGTCGTTGCGGTTGGTGTCGGAGGCGATGCCGGAGGATCCATCGTTGTCGATGAATCAGGCGGGTCAAGCGCATTGGCGAGCGTGTTGGGGTGGTGCCGGACACGCGCGCGGCTGAGTGAAGCAGCACCACATCGACAGCGGGAAGCGGGCGGGAACGACCACCACGGATGCGGCGACGATCAAGGCGTTGCAGGCGAAGGTCCGCGAGCTGAAGCGCGCCAACGAGATCCTGTTAGCGGCGTCGAGTTTCCTCGCGCGGGAGCTCGACCCGCGACTGCCGTGGTAGTCGCGTTTCATCGACGACCAGCGGGACCGGCTCGCGGTATCCAGAGTCGCAAAGGGCCAGTAGAGCTGCTCGCCGTCACGGTGGCCCGCGCCGGCGGCGCCGAGGCGAGCGAGTCGAGCAAGATCACGGTCCGCATTGGGATATTCGATGGCGTACTGCTGGTCACGACTGCTGGTCACGACTGTCGGCCACGAAGGCACCGCTCCATCAGACGGTCATAGCGAATCCAGGATGAACCTGGGAATCTTCACCGCCCACCGATAAACCCTTAGTCGGGCTCACATGTGGCATGGCGAGGAACGTCCGCAGGTTCCTCGCGTATCCCGTTGTACGGCGGTTGACCCGGCTGGCGCTAGGTCGTTGGCGCGGGTCCCGCGGTGTCGCGGCGGTCGATGTAGTGGCGCCAGCCGCCGTGCTCTGAGATGTCGCGGTTCTCGGGGCGGATCTGCTCGCGCGGGTAGAGGATGCCTGGCACGACACGCCCGTCCTCGAGGTGGACCTGACCGCGGTAGAGGTGCTCGGGCTCGCCCGCCTCTACCCGGCGCCAGACCTCCTCGGGCACGCGGTACAGCTCGCCTTCTACTGCCACGCCGCCTTCGTCAGCTTCGTGCATGCCGGGGTGCACGTCGCCGATGGAGTAGAGGCGGTAGCGCGGTGCGGTGCGGACGGCTTCGACGAATTCGGCGCCTTCGAGGTTGTGGTGCAGCCCGAGGCCGCGCATCAAGGTGCCGTTGACGAACAGCAGGTCCTCACCCGACGTCAGGGTCGCGCTCGGGACGGCATCGGCCGCCGCTACGTCCCCCTGCGGTCCCGCGACCGCGGGTGACTCCCCCGGCGTACGCCCGGCCCGTAGTGCGAACAAGCCGAAGATCCCGGCCATGATCAGATAGCCGATGGTTAGCGCCCCCTGGGCGTTGAACTCCACCTTCTCCCCGTGGATGAGCCCGACGAACGACAGGGCGGCGCCGACGACCGATGCGATCACCGCGCGGACGAACTGCCGATCGCATTGGTCGTGGCCTTGTGGACGGTGTCGTTGTCGGACGCCGACGTGTGGCGACGGCGGTCGCTGCCCTGCCGGTGCTCGCGGCCATGGCGGCCGTGGTGCTGGTCCGAGGGACCCGAGAGGGGCTGGCCTTCGCGGCCACCGCGGTCACAATCGGCGGCACGATCGCGGGACTGTTCGCGAACCTGTACCCGAACGTCTTGGTGTCCAGCACCGATGCGGCCAACAACCTGACCGTCTCGAACACGGCGTCGGCGCACTACGCGGTCACAGTCATGACCGTGGCGGCCGGAATCCTGTTCCCCCTCGTGCTCGTCTACCAGGGCTGGACCTACTACGTGTTCCGCGCCCGGGTCTCGACACCGGCAGAGCTGGATGACGTGCCCGTCGCTGCAGGCGACGGATCTCGATGAGTGAGCCGGCCCCCGAGGTCGCCACCGCTCCCGCCGACGTGACGCCTCGACCGCCGGGCTGGTCCTGCTCTCGCTGAGCGTCGCGCTACGGACTTCGCCTGAAGGTCGCACCGATGCAGGCAGCTTCGGCCCATCGACGGCCTTGATCGGCCGGAGCGGGGGTCAGCTCCGCGGCCCGCGACATCTCCGCAATGGTGCATACCGCGTCGCCACGGTCCAGGCGGGCGCGTGCGACGCCTTCGAGCAGTGACGCGACACTACTTTCGGGACCAACCGCCGCCTCTCCGAAATGCCAGACGCGCCGTTCGGAAACGCTCCGGACCGAGAAGCCCCAGGTTCCCGAGAGTCGGACCAACAGCATCGGGGGACATCTCACGACGGGACGGCCCCGACGCGGTTCGCTGACGACGTCGCCTTCTGTGTCGAGGCACCCCCAACTGGCACCCTGAAGAGCCACGGCAACGGAGGCTGACAATGCGGCTGCGCACGGGCCAAGACGGGGGCCTCTGACGGAAAACTCTCACGCCTCTCGTCCGGCTCGTGCCGTAGCGCCTCGTCGCGGCTGCCGGTCGGCGCCACGACGACGGTCGCCACTCATGGACCAATGACGCTCCGTGGACAGAATCGGCGCCCGCCTCGACCTCGAAATCAAGCGCGGGCCGCTCAATTCGGGCAATCTGAGCACGTGTCACGCATGGGCGAGCCGCGCCGAACTAGGCCTGCGACGCGCGCCGAGTCTCGCTTTGGTCTTGTCCTGATCCTGTTGCTCGCGACCTTCCTGTTCTTGATGGCGGGCAGCACCTCGACGTGGACGCGACCTATCGGCGTAGCACTGATGGGCGCGACGCTTCTCGCATCGCTGTCCGCCGCGGATGCTTCCCCTCGCCTTCGGCGCGTGGCCGCGTTCGTCGCCTTGGCGGCGTTCCTCGGTGCGCTGTCACTCGTCGCGATCGGTGACTCGGGCGACGGCGCCGCTGCGCTGCTCAACGCGGCACTGGTCGTCCTAGCGCCATTCGCAATCGTAAGGTCCGTATTACGGCGGGGCGTAATCGATACGCGAACCGTCCTCGCGGCGCTGTGCGTCTACGTATTGTTCGCCATGCTGTGGGCGTTCATCTACACGGCGATCGGGAACTTTGATTCCTCGGCGTTCTTCGCGCAACCGGTCGACCCAACAAGCGCCGACTACCTCTACTTCAGCTTCATCACGCAACTGACGGTCGGGTACGGCGATCTCACTGCCGCCGAGAATCTGGGCCGGGCGTGCGCAGTTCTTGAAGCCCTCCTCGGTTCGATCTACCTGGTGACCGTCGTCGCCCTTCTGGTTTCTCGGCTCGTACCTCGCGCAGGAAAGGGCGTTTCGTCCCCTGAGAATTGAGCTGAATCGCAGCATTCTCCTCATGAAGCGGTGCGTTCTGTCAACGACGCCCGAACTTTGACCCCTTAGCGTCGGCGGTTTCAGCCGGTCAACGCAAGAGCCGTCGTCCAGTCTGACCTCCTGTCGATCTTGGGAGGTCATGGATGGGGCGCAAGCCGAAACCGGTCGAGGTACGGGTCAAGTTCTTCTCCGCGAGGGCGAGCGGGGCGACGCTGAAGGAGGCGGCGGCCGCCGCCGGGATCTCGAGGACCGCTGGTCACTACTGGGCTGGCGCAGTCGACTGGAGTGCGGCAGCGGGTGACGAGGCCGCGGGCCGGCGCTGCGGCTGTCGCTGGAAGAACGGGAGACGATCTCGCGCGGGCTGACCGCCAGGAAGACGCGCACCGCCATCGCGGTCGAGCTCGGCCGAGCGGTGTCGACCGTCTGGCGTGAGGTGGCCCGCAACAGCGGCCCGATCGGCTACCCGGCCGCTGGCGCAGATCGGCTGGCCACATTGCGAACGGCCCGGCCGCAGGCCGGCGACCGGCGCTGCGGCGCTACGTCGCTACGTCGAGGACAAGTTGGCGGTCCGCTGGTCACCGCAGCAGATCAACCGCCGGCTGCCGATCGACTTCCCCGACGATCCGGCGATGCGGGTCTCCCACGAGACGATTTACACCTCGCTGTTCGTGCAGGCGGAAGCAGTTCTGCCGTCGGTGCTGACCACCAGCCTGCGAACCCGGCGAATCCGACGCCGACCGCAGCGCCGAATGAGCCTGAAGTCGCGCTGGGTCGCATCCCGAACACGGTGCGCATCGCCGATCGACCGGCGGCGGTCCTCGACCGCCGCAACTGCGGCCACTGGGAGGGAGACCTGTTGGTCGGGCGGCACGGCCGCAGCCACCTAATCACCCTCGTCGAGCGGCACAGCCGCTTCCTGATGGTGCTACCGCTGCCGGATGCGTCATCGACCAGCGTCGTCGCCGCGGTCACCGCGTCTTTCCTCGAGTTACCCGAGCGGATGCGAGGCTCGCTGACCTGGGATCGCGGCATCGAGATGACCCAGCACGCCGACTTCACCACGCAACAGGACTGCCGGTCTACTTCTGCGACGCGTACAGCCCGTGGCAGCGCGGCAGCAACGAAAACACCAATGGCCTGATCCGCCAGTACTTCCCGAAGAGACCGACCTGTCCGTGCACAGCGCCGAACACCTCGCCGACGTCGTGGCCCAGCTCAACGACCGGCCCCGGCAAACCCTGCAGTGGCAGACTCCACGCGAGGTCTTCTGGAGAGCCGCCGTTGCGTTGACTGCTTGAACCCACAGTCGTTGACACGTTCTTTACGGGACGCCTGCTGCGCCAGGCCCGCCGTTCAGCGTTCGCGCCCGAGCAGCCGAATGCCCGCTCATGCTGATGTGACCACGCACCTTCCTGCCGATGTGCCTGCGACGACGCCCAACTGGGCACTGGAGATGTGTTGCCCATCTGGATGAGCACCTCCTCGAGTTGAGCCGGGCGGAAACCCGCGGTTGCCCGCAAACAGCATTCGCCGAGAGCCAGAATCCGGGGTCATCGTCAACAGCTCGCCCCTTCCGGCCCGACGTCGCCGCGATGGTGGCTGCGTCTGGCAGGTGTCGGTCATGCTGGCCGGCATGATGGATCGCGAGGCGCTGCGCGAGTACGCCGGTGGGGCGCTGTGGGTCCTTCCCGGCGTGTCTGGCCTGGTCGGGCTGGCCGTCGGAGCGGCCATGTCCCAGATACAGGTCTCAGCGGATTCACCGTTGGCTTTCCAGGGCACGGCGGACGATGCGCGATCGTTGCTTGTCACGATCAGCGGCACGGTGGTGACAACGATCGCGCTGGTCCTGGGTTTGACCGTGGTTGCGCTGCAGCTGTCCTCAACTCAGTTCTCGCCGCGGCTTCTGCGCAACTTCCTCCGGGATCGCCCGAACCAGGTCGTGCTCAGCATCTTCGTCGCGTCGTTCACCTACAGCGCCGCCGGGCTTTACACGGTCGGCGTGTCGTCTGGAACTCGTGTTGAGGAGTTTCCACGTCTCGCGGTGAGCGGCGCGATCCTGCTGCTGTTCGTGAGCCTGGCCGCGGTGGTGTTCTTCGCCGACCACCTGGCGCACTCGATCCAGATCGACGCGATCACGAAGCGAGCCGAGCAGGGCACACTCGCCGTGCTGCGCGCGACCGCGACCGAGGTCGAGGTAGACACGCCAGATCCACCGGAGTGGGCCGTTCCCGTGCCGGCGCTCCGCTCCGGGTATGTCCAGGCGGTGAACCCGGAGCGGGTGTTGCCGTTTGCGGGCCGCTTCCGTGCGACGGTGCGACTGCGGCCGCATGTTGGCGAGCACGTGGTCGCGGGCACCACCCTGGCCTGGACCTGGCAGCGGACTGCGTCGGATCAGCCAACGGATGTCCGCGAATTGGGCCGGGTCCTCAACCGCGCGGTTCGCGTCGGCTTCGAGCGGACTCTCGAACATGATATCGGTTTCGGGATCCGCCAACTGGCAGACGTCGCCTGTAAGGCGTTGTCGCCCGCGGTTAACGATCCCTACACCGCGGTACAGGCGATCGACCACCTGAAGGTGATCTTCTGCGAGATCGCCGCCCGACCACTTGGCGACACAGTGTCGCGGACAGCACAGGTCGAGGCGTGGTGATCATTCCCGAGCGAACCCTCGAGGAGCTGCTATCGATCACGTGCGGACTGATCCGAAGGTTTGGCGCCAAAGAGCCAACCGTGTTGGTGGCCTGCTGCGGATGCTCGGGACCTGCGCGGAGTTCGTCCGTGACGACGAGCGGCGGCGCCTGCAGGCGATCGACGAACAGGCAGCTCTGATCCTCACCCAGGGTGAAGCCGAGATCGCGCAACCAGTCGACCTGGCCCACGTTCAGGCGGCCGCCGATCCCCTGCGGCAACGAATACGCGGCCGGTTAACCACCCCCTCCGCTTGAACGCGGCCGAGGTCACCGGCCCACAGTACTGGTGACGCCGAGCTCGATTCACGGTCGACGACTGGTCTTCGAACTAGCCAGCGCAGTTCGGGGTCATCCCCCATCGACCGCGGTGCGCATGCTGACGCGCATACGTAATGGAGGGCTTCGTGCCTCTCGCAAGGCGATTAGACACAGCACGGCTGGTCCGCCTTCGGTTCCACTCCAGCGCTCGGAAGACTGTGGCCCAGTTGTTCCTCACGCTGACCGCGATCCATCTGTGTTGCTGACCGCGCTTGAGTGCCTGCTCCGCACCGGAGGTGTATGCGAACTCGCCTTCGGCGTCGTCGTGGAGGATGAGCAGCCGCAGTGACGGCTCGTCCGAGCGGGGGCTGAAGTCGAGCATCGCAGCGCCTCTCGAAGTCAGCCTCGATCTGGTCGGATCTCTCCCGAGGGTGCAGTCGTGACTGCGCGGTAGGCGTTTGGTCGGCCGCGAACACAGCGGGCGCCGGCGACTATCCGGCCAGTAGCGTGTACCCGGCGCTGCGACCGGTGGACTGCTGTGGCACGGTCGTATCGCAACCGCTCGTGAGGGACATGTGGCCAAGGACGTTTCGGTGAGCCTCGAGGCGGCTTGTTGGCCGTCAGTGGCGGAGCTCGTAAGAAGGAGTCGGAGGTGGAACTCCTCGATGCACTCGACGCGGCCGCCGAGGAGTTCAGACAACGTCTGGTACTGGCCGGCTCTTCCGATTGGGCACGATCGACACCGTGTCCAGACTGGGACGTTAGGTACCTGGCCGCCCATGTCGTTGGAGGCAACCGGTTCGCCGTCCTGATCCTGGGTGGAACGAGCGCGTCCGACGCCATCGACGAGGTCATGTCCGCCCCGCAGCTCGCCGACGACGCCGTCAGCGCGTGGGCCACGACTTCCGCTGCGCAAATGGCCGCGTTCCGCGCCGACAGAGCGCTTGAGCAGCGGGTCGACCATCCGCTCGGTACCATCACAGGCCGCGAATTCTTGGAGTTCAGGGTTTTCGACATCACGCTCCACGCGTGGGACCTGGCCCGCGCGCTCGGAGCCGACGAGTACATCGGACCAGAGCTGGTCGAAGCGGTGCTCGCCATCGTCGAGAGCGGACCACCCGGCATGGGCTTCGGCATTTCTGCGCTCGGAATCGCAGCCGTAGGGTCGCCACCGCAGGTGAGGCTTCTCGATCTGACCGGTCGCAGGACGAGATAGCCGCTCGGGCAGGGGTCTCGCTCAGATACTGGCCCATCCAGGCATACACGCTCTGCGGGCCGAACGCCGCGTGCCTAGTTGCCGAGCAGGCCGGCGAGGAACTTTCGTCGTGAGCGACTACGACGACATCCTCTCGGCGGCCCAGCTGGTCGAGGTACATCCGTTCCGCTCGATCACGGAACTCCTCGTCATACTTCCTCGGTGCTGACACGATCCTGCTCGTCGCCAACCGCCGATCCCGCTCACATCTCTCGGAACCCCAATAATGTTGACGCACATTTCATTAGGACCTGACTCACCCTGCAAGCCCCTGCGATGCTCGGGCGCGCCAGAGCAGTGCAACATCACCGCCGTCGAGGTTTGGATGACTGCCGCGGACGACTTGTGGATGTTCACCGCCCATCAATAAACCACGGGTGGCGTTGCTGCTGAGGTGCTCCTGGCTTGTCCGTCTTGCCGGTCGTGCGTCCGCGGCGGGCCTCAACGAGACATGACCGGGGACCCGACGCGTCTTCGACAAGCTACCGCGAATGGCCTGCTGACCGTTGGCACAACTGTCGCGAGCTACGACCCTTGGTGCCTCGGCATCGTGCACCATGGCTTGCAGGAGGTCACGGCGATTCTCATCCGCGGAGAAAGCGGCCAGCTGCCGCGACAAACTCCAGAACTGCCGCTTCGAACTCCTTCTCTTTCTCCTTGAGCTCGGCCCGATCGGCGGCTCCGCCGATAGCACCCACGCGGGCGAATGCCGCCTCCGCGAGCTCGCGCACCTTGCTGTCGTCGGTTACCAACAACACTCGAAACCATGCCGTCTCGGCGGCCGCGCCGAGCCGATCTGACTCGGCGAGCGCCTCATGAAGCCTCGCCGCGTCACCGTCCCGCCTGAACCAGGAGGCGATCACTCCGCGCTTAAGCTCGCTGATGGCCGCCGCGAACTCACTACAAGCCGCTAATTGCTCCTGACGCAACCGTTCGTCGCGGGCTACGGTCTCGGCGCGCAACGCACTTCGTCGCTGGAACAGGTAGGTGCTCAGCGATCCCAGCAGCGTCCCAGCGACCGCGATCAGACTCGCGAGAACGGCGTTCACCGAACCAGATCATCAGCGTCAGGCGCCCGGGCGCAAGAAGAGGCGCGGAACCGGACCAGAGGCGACGAGGTCGGTCAGCCAACCCGCCGAGGGGATCCGACGGCTAGGCCGTCCGCCCTCGACCACCGCGGCTCGGAGAAGAGCCGCACCACAACTTCGGAGTCGATCTCATTGGCCAGACCTACGAACTCGACCTGCACACGACCTCGAACACGGTAAGGCCAGCCTGATCGCCCCCCGGCTGGCAGCGCCCATCGCCCCGGCTTGGAGCGACGATCTTGGGCCCCAGCTCGAACGCCTGCGCCGATGAACGAGCCGATCTTCATCGCCCATCAATAACCCACTAGTGGCTTGACTGCAGGGAGCGCGAGCGTCATTTTCAGCATTGGGTCGCGGTACCAGAGCCGCATGATGCGGGCCGAGAACGTTCCGGTCGCCATCTGCACGACGAGAACGGTCACGGTGACGACGAAGCCGGTGAGCGCGGCCGTCGCGCCGATGATCGAGGACAGGACCGTGCTCGCGGTCGCCGGCGAGTACTGCCGTAGCAACGGGGCCCCCATGTTCTCGTCGGCGAACGAGACGACGACGCCCAGAACCCCGCCGAGCACGGCTCCCGCCAGCGGGATGACCCAGAGGCTTTCGAGCAGGCTTCCGCGCCGCAGCTACGGCGCCATGAAGCGCAACGGTCGGTCCAGACGATGGAAGACCGCCTTGGTACCCGTCACCCCCAGCTCTTGCGAGCATCTCTTCCCAGCGGCCGACGACAGCCAGCCCAGGCCTAGGTCGAGCCTGGGCGACGGCGTGGCCGCGATCGCCCGGTAGACGGCCTGGTCGATCTGGTCACGCTCCCCAGTGGACGCCGCAGCAGATGGTCGCAGCAGCCGCCGGCTCCCGCGACGGGCGGCGCCCGCACCCACGGCCGGTGGTGGGCACCCGCCGGTTGGTGTCACGCACGGCGGGTGCCCGGCATGGTCAGGGCCATCCGCCATAGCCGGTTCCAGTCCATGATGGGTTTGGGGTCGGGCACGCCGGGACGATCCCGGGGCACCCGGACCCGCAGGGCGGCTGGTTGCAGGGTGCAGCGCACCGGGGTGTCCAGCAGCAGCGCCTCACCGTCGACCCCGACCGGGATCTGGGCGGCGTCGGCGTCGACCACCACCTCACGCGCGGCCAGGCTGGTGAGCCCTCGCGAATTCCTTCCGCGCAGCAGGCCGGCGGCTTGGGCCGCATTGTTGACGGAGACGGCCAACATGCCCAAGGTGCCGTGGTCTAGCCGGGCTCGGCGTCCGAGCCCGGCGATGTCGTCCGTCCCATACACGTTGTTGCTCACCAGGACTGCCTGGGGCCCCTCGACGGTCACGTTTTCGGCCCTGGCTACCAGCCGCGGTCCGGTGTGGCCGACGAGCAGATCCGGGAGCATCTCGGTCGTCGTATGGCGCTTGTCGTCGCGGTAGGCCGGGCTCTGCACGATGGTGGCATAGGCCCCGAAGGAGGCGTTGTTGACGAACGGGCGGCCGTCGATGAACCCCAGGTCGATCCGGAGCTCGACCCCGTCGGTGAGCGCATCCAGGCATCGGGAGGGGTCTTCCCGGTCCAATCCGAGGTCGAGGGCGAAGTGGTTGCGGGTACCGGCCGAGATGACCAACAGGGGAAGGTTGTGCTCGGCGGCGATGCCGGCCACCAGCGCCTGGGTGCCGTCGCCGCCGGCGACCCCCAGCAGGTCGGCACCGTTGGCCACTGCCGTGCGGGCGAGGTCGCCCACGTCCACGGTCCCCGGCCCCTCGAGCAGGGCGACGGTGGCGCCCAAGGCCTCGGCCTTGTCCTTCAGACGGAACCTGGTCACCTTCCCACCGCCGGAGCGCGGGTTCATGATCAGGTACGGCCGCTGGGGCGGCGGGGCGTCGTGTTCGCGCATCTTCTCGGGGGCGGTTTCGCGGCGCAGCGCGGCCCGGCCGCCGCCCACGGCGAGGGCTAGCAGCCCCAATGCCAGCAGCCCGACCCACAGCAGCCCTCTGCTCGTGTACAGCACCAGCACCACGAGCGGTGCCAGGGCGGCCAGCGCGGTGGCCAGCCAGCGGACAAGGCCCCTGTTGGTCAGGGCCCACCACACCCCAGCCGCGGTCAGAGCGAGGCTGACCACACCCGTGATGGCCACGCCCAGGGCGGCCCCGAAGCCGATCGCCAGCACAGGCACCAGCACAGCCGCTGCGGCGGCCACCAAACTCAGGCGGGCCAGCCAGCGCTGGGCGACGGTCGCCCGCCCCGACGATTCCCGCTCAATGATCACCATTCCCAAACACCACCCATGATTGCCAGCGCTGCTGTGAGCCTGGCCGGGCAGTTGCCTCGAAGCATCACGCGAAACGGGTGAGATTCATGTCGACAGTCGGCATGCCGCCCTGAGATGTTCCGCGCTGGAGCGCTAGTGCGTTCACAGTGCTGCCTTTCGAATGCGCACGGCTTGGCGGCAGGACGTGCAGGCCACCGCCACCAGAGCACTGCTGCACCATCATCATTTGTCGCGGTGCCGCGGAAATGGTTCACACACAACGTATAAAAAACAGAGTCCGCTGTGCGCGGCGTTGTGCCGGGGGTCGTCGATGCCGACGCGGACGCCGCTGTTGATGGAGCGGAGCGCTGGTACGTCGCCCATGCGGAGCGGGGGCCCTAGACCGCGTCCGCGTGGCCCCCCACCTCTGATTACCGCCGATGGCATCAAGCCGTTCCCGAACAGCGGTGCGCGAAACTGACGGCGCCCTCATTCTTCTACACCGCGACCGGCATCACGCCCGCCATGGCATGCGGCTGAACAACGTCGGGTCGCAGTACCTGATCGCCAACGTCGATGCCGACGGCACACCGTTCGACGGCGCGAAGACCTACCGGCTGAAGCTGCCCAAGGGCATCCCGGCAGCACGGTTCTGGTCGATCACCCTCTACGACAACCAGACGCGCTCCATGCTCCAGACGGCGCAGCTCTATCCGCGGGCCGGCAGCCAGATGTTCCCCACCCCGGCCGCCGAGGCGGAGACCGACGGGTCCACAGTCGTCCACTTCTCGCCACCCAACCCGACGGTGTGGCGGCCGGCAACTGGGTCCAGACTGACGCGGAGAGGGGTTGGTTCGCCACCTTGCGCCTCTACAGCCCGCTTCAGCCGTTCTTCGACAAGACCTGGCGACCCGGCGAATTCGAGCCCGTGAACTGACGCCCACTCATCGGCCTACTTGGAGACTTCAGCCAGAACCGGTGTCGGCCAGGCTCGGTCTAGGTGTCCGGCGGGACGCTCTCCATCGCGGCTGCCCACCCGGTTTGGGTGTGGCTCTCATCTGGACTGCGACCCCGTCGGGCGCCGTGGCGAGGTGTGGCACTAGAGCGGACTGCCCGGTTCGAAGTCGCGCCTCGCCAGGTTCGTATTGGTTCGAGGTGAAGCGTTAGCGTTGTGGAACAGGTCATCATCGGAATCGATCCGCACAAGTCGGCCACCATCGAGGTCGTCGACGGTCAGGACCGGCTGCTCGGGTCGGGCCGGTTCGCCATCGACAAGGTCGGCTAGGCCGCGGTGGGCGGCTCCTGCACCCGGTAGTCCCGCCACGCCTTGCCACCGTGGCATCACCGATCCCCAGCTGTCGGGCCCGTCGCGGGCGGCGTCTTTCCGGTTCTCCACCGATCCGGAGCTGGTCGGCAAGGCCACCGACGTGGTGGGCGTGTACCTCAACCCGCTGAAGAACGCGGCGTGTGAATCCAGCGATCGCTCGGCGGTCAACGCTTGTGCGCGAGTGGCAAATGACGACAGTGCGTTCGCGCTCCGCGAGGACCGCGCCCAAGATCGATAGATCGTCCAGCCCCAGCCGTCGGGTGCGCGCGGTGCACAACGCCCGCTGCTCTTCGGAGCAGAGCTTGCGGGCCGGTCGGTTCCCGAACACAGCATCCCGGACGTCGGGCGTCTTCAAAGCCCGCTTCATCGACCCGGAGCAGACGAACCCGCCCGGCATCGTGTCGACCTCAACACCGAAGTTCGGCGAGCGTGTAGCGCCGCCGGCTGATCAACAACGCGGGTGCCTTCCTTGCGGTCGCCATCAGCCCCAGCGTCTCCGCTCGGCGGCTGCGCTCGGACACCGGCACGGTGAGCCGGTAGCTGCTGCGCCGCAGTTCTCGGATGGGACGCTCGCCGCGTTCGGTCCCTTTCGTGCGATCTGTGTGATGTCGCCGGCGGCTGGATCGCCCATGGTGGGAGCGTGCCGTGGTTCGGCGGCGTGTGTCGAGCGGAAGGAACAGGTCGTGAGCATTGGTCCGATTCAGGCGTTCGTGATCGGGTTTCCAGACAGCGACCTGTTCGAGGGTCGGATTGCGGAAGAGCTGGGACGTCTCAGTGATGCCGGACAGATCAGGGTCATTGATGCCGTGTTCGTGATGCGCGACGGCAACGACGTCTCGGCGCTGAGCGTATCCGAACTCGATGATGACCAGCGGGCAGAGCTGCGTTCCGTGGTCGGTGCGCTAGTCGGGTTGGGCGTCGCCGGCGCCGAGGGCGCTGAGGTGGGCGCGGAGCTCGGCGGTTCCGTCGATGCAGGCGCGCCCAGCGCAGCGGAGGTCGTAGCGATAGGGCTGCTCGACGAACTGCCCGATGGCAGCTCGGCACTCGTGCTCGCGATCGAGCATCTCTGGGCCATACCGCTGCGCGATGCCGTCCGCGACGCCGGAGGCATCGTGATCGCGCACCGGTCGCTCACACCGGAGGACCTGATCGCACTAGGGATGGTCCTCGGCAACGAGGCCGAGCTCGAGGCACAGCTCGACGCCGAAGAGGCGGAGGCCGAACAAGATCGGAAAGCAACAACTTCAGGCCGATGAGGAAGCGCTTTGAGGCCGAGCTCGACGAAGCAGCCAAGACCTGAAGAACTAAGCCTCGGACACTAGTGATGGCGGAGGATGAGTCGGCTTTGGACTACACCGAACGGCTGCGCCGTCTCGCCATCAACGACGCCCACTTTGCCGAGGACTGTGTCGGCGGAGCCGGAGTCGCGTTCCAGGAGCTGGATCCGAAGACGCTGGCGCTCGTCCGCCTCGCCGCGTTGGTCGCCGTTGGAGGGGCTGTCGCCTCCTACGGAGCCCAGGCAGATGCCGCCATCGATGCGGGCGCCACCGCAGCCGAGATCGTCGACGTGTTGATAGGCGTGATGCCCTTCGTCGGGCTCCCGCGCATCGTCGCGGCCGCTCCGAAGCTGGCGATCGCGCTCGGCTACGACACCAACAACGCCTTGGAACCCCAGTCGGGCGGGTGATGGCGACTACCCGCCGAGCAGACCGATCGCCGTCGCTTGCTCCACCGCGTCGTTGCGTGACGAGGCGCCCAGTTTCCGATAGATCGAGCCGACCTGTGAGCTGACGGTATTGCGGGAGACAAACAGCCGCTCCCCGATCTCGCGAATCGTGAGGTGCGTCTGCAGGTACGGGAGAAGCCGAAGCTCGGCAGGGCTGAGGGGTGAGCTGCCGGTCGCTTCCAGCTGCGGGCTCGATGTGATCTTGCGAAGCTCTGCGACCTCGTCGGCGAGAACACCCAGGTCTGGCCGATGCAGCACGATGTCGTCGATCTCACGCAACAGGTGACGAGCGGTCGTATGGTCGCCCATCCCCCAGTGAACCTTCGCGAGTTGCAGTCGTGCGCGTACAGCGAGCCATGGCAGCACGAATGTGCAGGTCGGACGGGCCCGCATCGCCTGCGTGAGCTGCCGGTGTGCCTCCTTCAGGTCGCCACGGTGCACAGCGAGCCGGGCAGCGACGGCGAACGCGAGCACGCTGGTGACGTAGTCAGGCATCCGATACTCGTCTATAGCGGCCAGCGCTACTTGCACATGCCCGGCCGCCTCCGCCCATCGCCCGCGATCCATGGCCAGCACCGCGAGCTCGGCCTCGCTGTCGACGAACGAATCGGTATTGGAATTCGCGGCGGCCAAGGTGGAGGACTCGAAGAACAGGGCGCTCGCCTGGTCAACGTCTCCGGTGAGCAGATGCGCCTCGGCGGCAAAGCAAAGCGCCGTGTCCCGCCAGACGCTCCATGGCGGCTCCTGCGCGACCGCGAAGTTTGCGTCGGTCATCATCTGCTCCGGCCCTGCGGCACAGATGACCGCTCGAAGCATCGCCCGGGCCGAGTCGAACGATGCCGTGCCGTCGGCCGGAACTAGGTCAAACGAAGCGGCGGCGACGATCGCCGCCCAGCGTTGCGCTTCGGCGGTCTGCCCCGTGAACACAGCCATGTAGCCCGCAAGAACGGCGAGCGGGGGATATTCCTCGACTGCGGAATCGCCCAGCGCCGACAGCCAGCGTTGCACGGTCGACAGCTGACCGGCCTGGTACGTCGGCAGGACCAACGCCGTCACCAGCTTGACACATCGGTCCCGCTCCGTCGTGTTCAACAGGTGCTCGACGGCCATCGCCGGAGAGCCATTGGACTCGTACCAGTCGGCAGCCCGCAGATGCAGCTTCATGATGGCCTCGGGCTCGACCCGACGAAGCTCACCAAGCAAGAACTCACGGTACAAGGCGTGGTAGCGGTACCACTCTCGCCGACGATCGAGCGGGATCAGGAACACGTTCGAAGCCTCGAGGGTGCGGAGTCGGTCCTGCGCTCCTGATTCTCCGATTAGGGCGTCGCAGAGCGGAGCGCACAGTTGATCGAGCAGCGCCGTGCGCCGCAGGAACCGCTGGATGCTGTCGGGCAGTCGATTGAACGACTCGCGGTACAGGTAGTCGGCCACGTATCGGTCGTTGCCGGAGACCGTCAACGCATCGCCCTTGCTGTTGTGCGCGATCACCGCAGCGAGGTAGAGCCCGACCGGCCAGCCCTCGGTCCGATCGGCCACAGCAGCCGCCCAGTCGGGAGTGATGCTGACGCGTGCCTCCGCGAAAATTTGTTCGGCGCCGGCCGAGTCGAGGGCCAGGTCGCTCGCCAGGAACTCCAACGCGTCACCGGAAGCCCGCAGCCGCGGCAGGTGTGGCTGCTCGGACCGACTCGCCGCGACCAGTTGAGAGCCCCGCGGAATCCCAGAGATCACCACACCCAGCACATCGTGACAGGCCGGCGACCGCAGTTCGTGCAGGTCGTCCAGCATGAGCACGAACGGAACCGGGCTCGTCCTCAGGGCCGAGGCAAGACGCGGCGCACCGCGTCCCAACACCGACACGCCGAGACCGCCCATGTCCCCGACCAGGTCGGAGTTTCGCGGCGAGACCCGAGCGTAAGCGGACGCCAACAACGTGAGCAGGGCTGCAGGATCATCATCCAGGCGGTCCAGGGACACCCATGCGACGCGGCGATCCTCGGCGACGGCCCACTGAACCAACAAGGTCGACTTGCCGTAACCCGCGGGCGCTGTCACAGCGACTACGCGGCAGTCGCTCGAACGAGCCGCCTCAATGAGGGGGGCGCGACTCACCGAACCTCGGCGAGGCTGCGGGATCGACAGCTTCGCGTCGAGCAGCGACGCATCGAGCAGCGACGCATCGAGCAGCGACGCATCAAACCCGGCAGCGCTCGGCGCCTCCTCGCCCGGGTCCCCGTTCACGAATCGGAATCCTAGGCACATTCTGTCGGGCCCCCTCAACGGCAGCTCGGATGTGCCGGCGAGCCAAGAACGGTCCGGGCTGGCGCGCCAATTCACACAATCTAGGGGATGCGACGACATCTCGTTCCGGATGAGATGACGAAAAGGCGGCGTCGTCGGCTTCCACTTGGCCGGCGCCACGCCGTCCTTCGAGAAGGGATTCGCCGGTGGTGGACCGTGTGAGTACCGACCCGGACGTCGATGTCGCATCCGGCGGACCAGCGACCGCGGCTGGCCAGTCCGAGGGACGAGCTGACCGCGATCCGGCGGCCCCACGAGATCCGGGGCCGAGTGATGCCCCAGCGTTCATGCGCTGGATTCCGAGACTGGGGGTCTGGGCTTGGAGCTTCGTGGGGTTCGTGGTTGCGGCGATCATCGTAGTCACCGCGCTTGGTGCGGTGAGCGAGATCGTGCTCCCGCTGACGTTTGCGGCGGTGCTGGCCGTGATCTTCAAGCCGATGGTCGGATCCCTTCGACGCCACGGGTTCAAGCCCACTCTCGCGGCCGGGCTGATCGTCCTCGGTCTGCTCGCCTTGATGACCGCCGTGGTGGTCGCAACCGCCAAGGGCGTGATCGATCAGGTGGATCAGATCAGCGCCTCGGTCGATGCGGCGAAGGACAATGCGGTCGAGTCGCTCGGTGTCGATCCGGCCGCGTTAGAGGAGGCCCAGGCGGCAACCGAGGAGGCGGGCCCAGCGATCGCCGAGGGCTTCCTCACCCATCTGGTCTCCGGCGTTCACTCACTCGTTGGACTGGCCAGCGGCATAATCCTCGGCGCCCTGATCATGTACTACCTGCTCAAGGACGGCACCCGTATCCGGCGCTCGTTCGTCGCGCAGATCGACCCGACGATCCGTGACGGCGTCGACGGCTTCATCGGCGATGCCTGCCGGATCCTGCGCGATTACGGGCGCGGCCGCACCGCCATGTCCGCCATCGTGTCGGTGGTCATCGGCCTGGCCAGCCTGCTGCTCGGCCTCCCGCTGGTATTCACCATCATCGTGGTGAACTTCGTCGGCGGCTACATCCCCTATATCGGCGCCTTCCTCGGTGGCGGGTTGGCCGTGATCATTGCCCTCGGCGAGGGGGGAATCGGAACGGCTGCCGTCATGCTCGTGATAGTGCTCGCCGCCAACCTGGCGCTGGAGAACTTCGTGGAGCCCAAGGTGATGGGCCGCACCCTCGACATCCACCCGCTGGTCGTACTCGTCGTCACCGCCTTGGGTGGTCTTCTCGGCGGCATCGTCGGCCTGATCTTGGCCGTGCCCTTCTACGTGATCGCCACCAGCGGCATCGCTCGCCTACGAACCATGGGCGTCGTCGAGCAGGTCACCGATCGCGCCCAACCGACCCTGCAACAGATGCTCGACTGACGTGCGCCACTCGATCATGGCTGGGGGACTGAACGGATGACGGCATGAGCACGGCACCAGTCCCCACGCTATCCAGGGCGCAGCGTCGGCGGCGCCTGGCAGCTGGTCTGCTGCGGGCCTCAGCTGTCACGGTGGTTCTCGTCGCTGTGTACTACGTCGCCCCGCTTGACAATCTGTCTGACGTCCCGTTGGGCCTAACCTTGGCGGTTGGGCTGCTCGTGTTGGCCGGCTTTTCGTCCTATCAGGTGAAGGCGGTCATTCGATCGCGGCATCCGGCCGTGAAGGCGGTCGAAGCGCTCGCCGGCATCGCACCGTTGTTCCTGCTGCTCTTCGCGGCCGTGTACTTCCTGATGGCTGAGGCCGATGCCAGCAACTTCAGTGAAACGCTCAACCGGACCGATTCGCTGTATTTTACGGTCACAATCTTCGCCACGGTCGGCTTTGGGGATGTCACGGCAACGAGCGAAACGGCCCGCGTGCTGGTCACGATCCAGATGATCCTGGACCTGATCGTGTTGGGCCTCGGGGTCCGCGTGTTCGTCGGCGCAGTCGAGGCGGGCCAGAAGACCACCAACAGGCCACCAACAGACACCAACAACGCGCGCTCCGCGACGGATTGAGCACCGCCATGATGAGCTCTCCGGTATCCGAACGGCTGCATGAGCTCGCGCGCTCGATGAGGGACAATTGGGTTGGTCGGATCGCACTCGGGGCCGTGGCGGGGTTTGGGCGACTGGACCTGTTCGACCGGGCTATGTCGCTAGCCGCTCAGCTGTTTTCGTCTTTGCTCCCGATCCTGATCATGCTGTTCGTCTGGATTGGTCAGTCGAGTACGGAACGGTTCGCGGATGCCGTTTCGATGCCGCCGGTCGCCCAGGAAGTCCTCGAGCAGGCCTTGGACGAGTCCGGCGGCAGCGCGTTCGGCATCGCGGGGGCGATATTCGTGCTGCTGTCGGCGACGAGCCTGTCCCGCGCCCTCACACGCGCGATGGCCAGCATCTGGCGGCTGTCGCGGCCGAAGACGCAAATCACTCACGCATGGCGATGGCTGGCGGTGGTGATGGCGTTGGCGCTGGCGATCGTGGTGGCCCGTTCCCTCGGTCGGCTCACCGACCCCATTCCGCCGCGCAACGCGTGGACTCTGGTGCTCACCTTTGGTCTCGACATATTGGTCGCGGCCTTCATGCCGTGGCTGCTCCTGGCCAACCGGGTGCCGGTGCGCCGACTTATTCCGGGCGGCGTTGTCTTCGCCCTGGCCATGCTGGTGGCGCGACCAGCCTACGAGGCGTACCTGCCGCGCGCTTTGGAGGAGAGCGCCGACCAGTACGGGTCGATCGGGGTGGCATTCACCTATCTGGCCGCGCTGTACGTCGTGTCGCTCATCTTTCTGGCTGCCGCGATCATCGGAAACGTTATCGCCGAGGACCAGGGCCGGTTGGGTCAGTTCATCCGTCGCGGGGAGCCGATCCGGGCAGAGGGCCCAACGGAGCCGGCAGAGTCGACGGCGTCAACGGTGGACTTGTGAAGAATTGCAGGACTCGCGTCAAAGAGAGCCACGATCCGCTCGTGACGACGTCGTGAACGCTCAACGCCCGGCTTCCGCGTCATGCGCGGCCGTCGGCTGGCTCCCGTGCGATGACCGCCGAGCCGCAAGCCACCGTACCTGGGGGCGTTGCGGTGTCCGTATGAGGGAAAGGCCACCGGGGTAGATGCTGTCCGCGCCTGGATCAGACAGCGCTTCAAGTCGGGTAGGCCGCCATGGGTCGGGGTCGGATGGAGAAGCGCTGGGTACACGTCAGCGGGTCGCGCAAGCCGGCGACGTGGGTGGGAGAGCCGCGAGGGCGGGCGAGCGCATCGGCGCCGGGCTCACGATTCCCGGGCAAGTGGCAGCAGCGCCAAGTGCCGCCGGGAGGACAAGCACGGCGAGGAGCTGGACATGTTCCTCTCGCTGCTGACCGCGCCCGCCGGAGCGTTGACCGATCCGCTGGGGCCTGGTTAGAGCTGCTCGGCTATTTGGCCCTGAATCGGACCCGGTCCCTTGAACACTTTGGCTGACTATCACGCGGCTGCTGTCTGTTCGGCAGGCCACTGCTGGTAGGTGTCGCGGGGTGTGGGTGGCCTAGTCGTTCGATCAGCCACTTGGTGTTGTAGAGCTCGACGAAGGCGGCGCCAGCCGGCCCATCGACGTGATCAGCACAACGCCCGCGACGCTGCCGACAAGCTCGACGAACTCTCCACCGAGATCGACTCTCCGGGTCTTGAGCCTGTTCACCGCGGGACGCGTCGAACGTAGCCACGCCACTGCCAGCAGCGACCTTGTTGGTTCTGTGGGCCGTCGCCGAGGATCGCCGCGTCGCATGGGTGTCTCTGGACCGCCTGGATGATGATCTTGCCGGCCCTGCTGACCTTGTTGGCGTCCGCCTAGGCTGGGGTCTCGCCGGCTGTCGTCATCGCCGCGACGGGGACCAGCGTCGACCGCCGAGGGCTTCAGATTTCACGTAACTTGGGTGATGTTGCCATCCAGCATTCACGGGTCTGATTGGTGCACCGCGAAGCGCGGTATCCAGGAAGCGTAAAAAGGCGTAGGGGAAGCGAGGCAGGCATGTCCCAACGGCAGAGCACATCCAGGCAGCGGAGCGGCGCAGCGGTCGGCTGGATCACGTTCGCGGCAATCATGCTGATCATGATCGGCATCTTCCACGCCCTCGCCGGGCTGGCAGGAATCATCGAAGATGAGTTCTACAGAATCGCCCCAGCCGCCGGGACCGAAGCGGCCGGCGACGCCTACTTCCTGCAGTTCGACGCCACCACCTGGGGATGGATCCACCTCATCGGTGGCCTCATCGTCCTGTTCGCCGGCTTTGCGCTATTCAGAGGCGAGGTCTGGGCTCGGACCGTCGGCGTGATCGTCGCCGTGATCAGCGCCATCGTGAACTTCGCCTGGCTGCCCTGGTACCCCGTCTGGTCAATCGCGATGATCGCGATCGCCATCACCGTGATCTGGGCGCTGACCGCACACGGACGCGACATCGTCGTCGAATAGGGGCAGGCATCAAGCCTAGTTCCCGACAGGAACGGTCCTGCGAACGAACCCGGACAGAGGAGGAAGCGCCATGGCTGGATCGTCCGGCAAGACCCCGGTTCTCGACCTGCTTGCAGGCATGACCGCGGATTCGGTCGCCGCCTCGAGTCTCGATCCCGAGACACTCGTGCTCGTTCGGGTGGCCGCGCTTGTCGCGGTCGATGCCCGCCGGTCTCGTATCTACTGAACCTCGAAGCAGCAAACGAGGTCGGTGTCGACGCGGAGCGGATCCGCGGTGTGCTTGCCGCGATCGCACCGATCGTCGGCACAGCGCGGGTCGCCTCCGCGACGGGCAAGATCGTCGACACGCTCGACATCGCCATCGAGATCGCGCAGCCCGAGCAGCGACGCGGGCAGTCATCATGACCCGCCGAGTCATGGCTGCCCTCACGGTCACGCTTCTGGTTTTCGTCGCCGCCGTCGGCTGCGCCTCGGACGATGATGGCAACGCACCGACCGAGGAGACCACCAATGACGCCACCGCGACCGCTACACGCACGCCCGGCGAGGGCATCGAGAACCTGCAGCAGGCTAAGGCGCAGCTGTGTCCCGAGCTGTCGGACCTCGAAACGGATCTCACGGAAGTCTCCGCTAGCGGCACAGAGGTCGGGCAGGACGTGCTTGAAGCCTTCGAATCCTCTGCAGCAGCTTTCGAGAGCGCTGCCGCGGCTCTCTCCGGGGTCGGGGCCGAGGACGCAGCCACCGCCGCCAACGACCTGGCGTCCAGTCTGGAGTCGCTCTCCACCTCCGGAGGAGAGGACGCCCAGGCACGGGCCGGCGAAGCGGCCGACGGGGGCACAGCAGCTGACAGACGCCCTGCAATGTCCGTGACCTAGCGCCGCGTTGTTGAGGTCTTTGACCGCCGGCGGCGTGGGGATGAGCCGGCGGTCTCGGTAAACTGCACGGCTGGCAGCGGTCGTTCCAGCCCTCGATGAAGGTGCGGATCGCGTCGATCAGGTCAGGGACGGAGGTAAGAGGTGCCGGGCGCATCCCCTCCGGTGATGACGGACGCGCGGCCGTGACGTCGCAACAGCGATCACTGATGTGGCCGGAGCAGGCAGACAGTCTGGCGGCTGACCTCCTCGGTAAGCTGCGCACGACGTTGGGCGGGCTCCAGATCACCCACGCGAGACGGGTCGCCGCCGCGGTGCTCAGTGCTGGTGACAGCCGGGTGACCTGTGCCGCCTTGCTGCACGATGTCCTGGAGAAGACCGAGATCACCGTCGACGACCTGCTTGCCCGCACTGGTGATGTCGAAGTTGTCCGGCTTGTCGACATCCTGACCCGTCGTAATAGTGATTCCGATACGGAGTACCTGACCCGGTGCGCAGCCGACCCATTGACGCTCCTGGTCAAGCGGGCAGACCTGGCAGACAAGCTCGTAGCGGACGACACGATTGTCCCGGACGCGGCGGCCGAACAGATTCGAAACCAAGCGAAGGAACGTCTGCTTCTGCTCGACCTGCTCGCGACCCAAACCCGCGACTGATCGACTTCGCGCTACCTACCCCACGCCACGTGAGCCATCAGCCCGCTCGGCGATCAGTCGGGTTCGACCGGTGTCGATGGCGCACACAAATCCTCGCGTACGGTCGACCGGCCATGGAGGCGCTCGAGGATCCGCAACCAGAGCAGCCGGTTTGCTCGCGGGCGTCCTTGATCATGGCGAAGACGTCGTTGCATCCCGCGCAGGTTGCGTGAATCGGGTGCCGGGACCGCTGTTGACTCGCCCAAGGGGTCTCGCCGCCAGCCCCGCCTTCGTCGTTGAGCGGCCCCATCCCTAGGATCCGATGGTGACCGGCGGACCGGGCGAGACCGCATCGAGGGCGGTCGAGCTTGATGCGTCGCTGCTCGAAGCCAAGCTCTCTGTCCCGAAACCTCGCCCTGGTTTGGTGAGTCGCGCCGAACCCATTGAGACGGCTCGCGCGAGCGATTGCCGGGTGATCGGTGTGACGGCGCCCGCAGGCTACGGAAAGTCGACCCTGCTGGCGCAGTGGGCGCAGGCGGAGGATCGCCGCGTTGCGTGGGTTTCTCTGGACCGCCTCGACGATGATCCCGCTGCCCTGGTCCGTCGGCCCGGTGATGGTGCTCGAACCCCATCAGCAACAGTGCAGGCGTAGATCAGGTGAACCGTCGATTGCCGTTGACAAGGCGACCCCGTACAAGGCAGCGCGAGCTCATGAGAAGCAAAATCATGCGTTCCGCATGACGACGGCCGACGGTCTGCGGCACACCATCACCGTGAGGCATTGCGCGAGTGCGGACCACCTTCACCTCAGAAACCAGAGAGAGCAAATCTGATGACAACCGAGTCGAGGAGAGGGCAAGCCGGCTCGGCAACGCAGAGGAACCGGTGGCGGCGGTGTGCATTTCCCCCTCGAGGCACGGAGGGCACAGGTCCGTGTTCTGCCCTCGACTCCGATGACTGAAGGGTGTCGTCCACCGTGACTGCGGCGGCTTGGCTCAACGCGGAACCGTATTGGCTGCACCGAGGAGGCTGGTGATGTCCGACGCACAACCCAGGCAAACGCTCGAGACGGCAAGTGTCGCCGAGCGTCGCGGCACCGGACGATCGATCGCGGCGGCGGTCTGCATTGTGTTGGCAGCGTTACTGACAACGCCAGCCGCGATCGCGTACTGGGGGCAACGCACGCTCAACGACACGCAACGTTACGTGGACACGGTCGGCCCACTCGTGGAATCGCCGGAGGTGCAGGACGCCATCGCGACCACGGTCACCGACGCGATCCAGTCGCAGGTGGACGTGGAGGCGATCCTCAACGAGGTATTCGCCGGTGTCATTACCGACCGCCCGCGGCTGCAGCGGTTAGTCGGGCCGTTGTCCGGCGCGATCAACGGGCTGATCGACCGCGAGGTCCGGGCGTTCGTGGCCTCAGACACCTTCGCCGACATCTGGGTCAGGGTGAATACCCGGGCGCAGCAGACGCTGGTGCGCGTCCTGCAGGGGGACACCAGCGGCCCGGTTTCGGTGCAGGGCGACCAGGTCGTCCTGGACCTGTCCGAGGTCATCGCGCAGGTTCAGCAGCGCTTGGTCGATCGGGGACTCACGATTGTGGAGAACGTGCCGATTCCCGACGTGGACAAGCAAATCGTGCTGCTGGACGCTCCGCAGCTGGCGCAGGCCCGTACGATCTACGCGTTCGCGAATCCGTTGGCCCGCTGGCTGATCCTGGTGGTGGCGGCCCTGTTTCTGGCCGCATTCCTGCTGTCGCGCCGCAGGCCCCGGATGGCGGTGATCATCGGCGTGGTTCTGATGGCGAACGCGCTACTGGTGTCGCTGGCGCTGTCGGTCGGCCGCCAGCTCTTTATCAACGAGCTGGCGGGCACGGTGTTCGGCCCGGCGAGTTCGGTGTTCTACGGCACCCTGCTGGCCTACCTCCAGCGCGGCTGGCAGGTGATCCTGATGCTGGGTCTCATCCTGGTGGTCGCGGGCTGGTTCGCCGGGTCCAACGCCTCCGGCACCGCCGTCCGCACCACGCTGGCCGGCAGCCTGGAAACCGCCGGTGCCCAACTGGCCGGTGGCCCAATCGCCGCGCCCGGCAGATGGGTCGCGGCCAACGCACGCTGGCTGCGTGTAGCCGTAGGCGTGCTCGGCGCCGTCGTTCTGCTCTGGGGGAACGACGTCTCACTGCCGCAGCTGTTCTGGTCGCTGCTTCTTACGGTCGCGCTGCTGGGGGTGGTGCAGGTTCTGATCGGGGCCGGCATCCAGACAGGTGCCGCGGACCCGATGGCGGATGCCATCACCGGCGAGGCGCACATGTGAACCACGACGAGCGGTGAAGCGACATCGAGCACAATCTTTGGGCTGCCGTCCGCGTGCCTCGAGATCACCGCAGCGTCATCGACGTCGATGAGGTCGTTCTGGACGTACAAGTCCTTGAAGGCCTCGCAATTGGCGACCGCGTCGTCCTCGGTGTCGTACCTAGCCCGAACTCAAATGTGCCCTGGCGAAGGACCTGGGCGGCCGGGACCTATGCCTTGCCGTCGGCCTCCGCTTCTTCAGCGTCGAGCTGCGCCTCGAGCTCGGCCTCGTCGCGGAGAACCATCCCGAGTGCGATCAGGTCCTGCGGAAAGAGCGAGCGGCGCGCGAGAACGACGCCTCCGGCGTCGGCGACGGCATCGCGCAGCGGCACCGCCCAGAGATGCTCGATCGCCAGCACCAGCGCCGAGCTGCCATCGGGCAGTTCCTCGAGCAACCCGGCCGCTACCACCTCTGCTGCGCGGGGCGACCCCGCATCGACAGACGCCCCGAACAGGACCAGATCACACGATCCCTGCGCGTGTGAGCTGCTCGAGTGCAAGGTGCAGCCCGAGAGATACGGCGATCAGAGCACTGCCCGGGGATAACGTGATTGACGCGATCCGCCCAAGGATTCGCACTTCACTCGTCGCAGCCTTAGCCTTCGTGATGACCTGCCAGTCGGCGTCGGTGGTGCGCTGCGAAACGATGCTCAGGGTTTGCCGCTCCAAGTCCACGTCGCTCCACCGCAGCCCGCAGAGCTCGCCGCTACGTAACCCGCAGGCTAGAGCGAGCAACCACGCCGGGTAGAGCCGATCACCGGCCGCTGCCCGAAGGAACGTCGCGGCCTGCTCGGCGGTCCAGGTCTGCATCTCCACCCCTCTGGCGCGCCGGCACCTTCGCATGCTGCGCCGGATTCACAGCAACTAACCGAGACTCCACGGCGTCTCCGAACGCCTTATTGAGCACCCGGTGGACCAGCCGCACAGTTGTCGGGGACAGCGGCTTCCCACCCTTTCCACCACCGCCAAGTAGATCCGCGTAGAGCGCGGTCAACGTGCTAGCCGTCACCGCCGACAGTCTGATGGTGCCAATGCGCGGCCGGACGTAGACGTCGAGGAGCTGCGGTAGTTGGTCCGCGCGGAGACAGCAAGGTTGGCCGCATACCTGCCAATCACTCGTCGAGGTAGTCATCGACCTTGCGGCGGCCCGCGACCGCCACCTCTCCGCGGGCGGCGTCGCCGAGGAACTCAGCGAGCGCGGTCTCAGCCGCCTTGCGGGTCGGGAACCCGCCTTTGGTCACCTGCCGTCGCTGCCGCCCGTCCGTAGCTGGTACGTCGACGTGGTAGGTCCACGAGCCGTGCGCCTTGCCGCACGCCAGTCGGCGACCGTTGCGATCACGACGTACCGGCATGGGAGCGCTTGTAGGTGGTTCCTTGCACCGGTCGCCACCGACCTCTCCTGCTAGCGCGCTCTAGCAGATGCGGTGACAGTACGCCGATGCGAGGGGGTCTGCGTTAGCAATCCCCGTTAGCATCCGCCATGATCATTAGAGCAGGCGAATCCCTTGCAAGCCTCTGACGCGAAGATTCACTATCGCGTCAGAGGTCGTTGGGGTTATGTGGTGGCGCGCTGGAGGGTGACTGCGTATCCCATGCTCCGCAGCTGGTGGAGCGCGCGGGCCTTGGCCCGTTGTGGGTGCAGGCGGGTGAAGAAGTCGGCTCCGGGGTCGTCGTAGAAGGTGCCGGTGACGCCCATGTTCCAGATGGCGGTGAGCATCTTGCGTTGGATGGCGACGTTGGCCTTCTGCGGGCCGCGGCGCGACGCGATCCGCCGGTACCGGGCCCCGAGGTAGCTGTTCGGGTTCTGCGCGCACGCCATCGCGGCGGCGCCGAGGGCTCCCTGCAGGTAGGGGTTGCCGGGCCGGGTCTTGGTCGACTTGACCCGCCCCGCGGACTCGTTGTGCCCGGGCGTCGTCCCGGCCCACGAGGCCAGGTGCCCGGCGGTGGGGAACCGGGTCATGTCCGCGCCGGTCTCCGCGACGATGACGTCGGCGTTGATCGGCCCGATCCCGGGGATGGAGCAGATCAGATCCCGGAACCCACGAAACGGTTCGATCATCACCTCGATCCGGGCGGTGACGTCGCCGATCGCCGCGGTGTGCCGGTCGATCAGGTCCAGGTGGACGCCGACCAGGAATGCGTGGTGCTCGGTGAATCGTCCGGTCAACGCCTCGGTCAGCGTCGGGATCTTGGACCGGAGTCGACGCTTGGCCAGGTCCGCCAACACCGCCGGGTCCCGTTCTCCCTCGATCAGCGCCTGCAGCATCGCCCGGCCGGAGACACCGGTGATGTCCGAGGCGACCGAGGACAGCTTGATGCCCGCGTCCTCCAGCAGCTTCTCCAGGCGTTGAACCTCCCGGCTGCGTTCCCGGGTGATCGCGGTCCGGGCCCGGGTCAGATCCCGCAGCTGCCGGATCGGCTCCGGCGGCACGAAGGAGCCTCGGACCAGGCCGTGCGCGCCCAGCTGGGCAAGCCAGGTCGCATCCGCGACATCGGTCTTGCGGCCAGGCAGGTTCTTCACATGCCGGGCGTTGACCAGCAGCACCTCGAACCCGGCGTCCTCGAGCAGGTAGTAGAACGGTTTCCAATAGTCGCCGGTGGCCTCCATCACCACACACGTCACCCCTTGCGCGACCAAGTGGTCGCGCAGGGCCAGCACCTGGTTCGTCGTCGACCCCCAGGTCGACACCGTCTCCACGGCCCGGCGGCGCCCAAGCTCAGCGACCCGGACGCAGACCTTGGCGTCCCGCTTGGAGATATCCAGCCCGGCGCACCGGGCGTGCACCACATCCACCGACTCCACTCCTTCCCACCAGGGCGGCAGCGATCAACACGTTCGCCGCGGGGAGGACAGGAGAAAACGGAAGTCTGACGCGCGTGCTCAAAAGGCAACAATCCACGGTTCCCGTGGAGCCCTCCACCACCATGCTGACCTGCAGGCTCAACGGCACTACAGAGGATTCGGGGTTGACCGCGGCGAACACACCAGTCTGAGCCAACACACAGCCAGGTGACCACAGCCGAACGCGACACCCCCGAAGAATCTTCGCGCACCATGGTGCGCCGGAGGCGCCGCGTCGCTGACCTGCGGTGATACGGTCGGGACGGCGAGATTTGAACTCGCGACCCCTTGACCCCCAGTCAAGTGCGCTACCAAGCTGCGCCACGTCCCGTGCCCAACGCTTGCTGATGCTGCAGTGCCGAGCGCTTGAACTTTACCGTACGGGGGTCAGCCTCTCCGGCGCTCACGGACGCGCACGGACACCTCGATGGGGGTGCCGACGAAGCCGAACTCCTCGCGCAGGCGACGCTCCAGGAAGCGGCGATAGCCGGCTTCGAGGAAGCCCGTCGTGAACAGCACGAAGTTCGGCGGCCGGGTCGATGCCTGGGTAGCAAACAGCACCCGTGGCTGCCGGCCGCCACGGCTCGGCGGTGGGGTCGCGGCGACCACGTCACTGAGCCAGGCATTGAGCCGACCGGTGGGGACCCGGGTGTCCCAGCTGTCGAGGCAGGTGTCCAGTGCGGGGACGAGGCGATCTACGTGGCGGCCGGTGCGGGCGGAGATGTTGACCCGCGGCGCCCAGGTGACGCGGACCAGATCCCGATCGATCTCGCGGTCCAGATAGCGACGTCGCTCCTCGTCCATGAGATCCCACTTGTTGAATGCGAGGACGAGAGCACGCCCAGCCTCGACCACCATCGAGATGATGCGCAGGTCCTGCTCGGCCAGCACCTCACTCGCGTCGATGACGACGACGGCGACCTCGGATCGATCCAGCGCTGCTGCGGTACGCAGGCTCGCGTAGTACTCGGCGCCCGAGGCCTCGGCCACCCGGCGTCGGATGCCGGCCGTGTCGACGAAGCGCCAGGTACGGCCACCGAGCTCCACCAGCTCATCGACGGGATCGCGCGTCGTGCCGCCGATGACGTCGACGACCGCGCGCTGTTGCCCAGCCAGCCGGTTGAGCAGGCTGGACTTGCCGACGTTCGGCTTGCCCAGGATCGCGACCCGCCGCGGTCCGCCGTCTGCCGAGTCGCGTTCTTGGGGCGCCTCGGGCAGCGCATCCAGGACAGCATCGAGCAGATCGCCACTTCCCCGGCCGTGCAGCGCCGAGACCGCGATGGGCTCCCCCAGGCCGAGGTTCCACAGTCCCACGGCATCGGCCTCGATCCGGACATCGTCGACCTTGTTCGCGGCGAGAATCACCGGCTTGCCGGACCGCCGCAGCACCCGCACCACGGCCTCGTCGGTGTCGGTCGCCCCGACCGTGGCGTCGACCACCAGCAACACGGCATCCGCGGTGGCGACGGCGAGCTCGGCCTGCGCGGTGACCTGAGCGGCCATGCCGCGCGCGTGCCGCTGCCAGCCTCCGGTGTCGACCACGGTGAAGCGTCGGCCATTCCACAGCGCGTCGTACGCCACCCGGTCGCGAGTGACCCCGGGAACGTCCTCGACCACGGCCTCGCGCCGTCCAAGGATCCGATTGACCAGCGTCGACTTGCCGACGTTGGGTCGACCGACGACGGCGAGGACGGGCGCGACCTCGGTCGTCTCGTCCGAGGCGACCTGCTCGTCGGTCATGATCGTTCCCGCGGCGTTGACGCGTCCGCTGGGGCGACCAGTTCGAGAACGGCGTCGACGACATCCTCGAACGTCAGCGCCGACGTGTCGATGACGACCACGCCGTCTGCCGCACGGCGGAACTCCACGACGCTCGAGTCCTCGTCGTCTCGGCGCAGCACCTCGTCCGAGGTCACGGTGACCGTTCGGTCATCGACCGTGCCGTGCAACTCCATCGCGCGCCGCGCGACACGGGCGTCTGCCGAGGCCGTCAGCAAGATGCGCACGGGCGCGTCAGGCGCCACCACGGTGGTGATGTCGCGTCCCTCGACGACGATGCCACTGACGGCCTCGGGATCAGCGATCACGGCTTGCTGGCGGCGTACCAGCTCTGCGCGTACGTCCAGGTTGATCGCCACCGCGCTGACCGCTGCCGAGATGCGGCTCTCGCGGATCGCCGACGTGACCTCGATGCCGTTCACCCGAACGAGCGGGTTCGCAGGATCAGTCGCGACGTCGAGCCGCACCTCGCGGGCGAGTGCCGCGACGGCTGGCTCATCGCGCAAGTCCATCCCCCGGTTCAGCGCCATCCAGGTGACGGCGCGGTACATGGCGCCCGTGTCCAGGTAGCGCAGATGCAGCCGCGTTGCAACGGTTCGGCACACGCTGGACTTGCCGGATCCGGACGGCCCGTCCACCGCGACGACCAACCGATCAGGCACGGTCGTCGTCTCGGCAGTCACGGGAGGGGAGGGTACCGCCGGCACTACCCGTGAACTGACCACCCGCGCGCGTGCAGTGCGTCGGTGAGCGACGCTGCGTGCTCAGGACGTACGGACAGCTCGACCACGCCGACCGGCTGGCCGGGCGAATGTTCGATGGACACGTCCTCGATGTTCACCTGGGCCTCCCCCGCATCCGCGAACAGCCGACCGAGCTGACCGGGGCGGTCCTTGACGACCACGGGCACGACGGCGAACGTCGTCGGCCGCTGTCCGTGCTTGCCAGGGAGGGCGCGCCGTCCCTCGGCGCCGCGGGTGAGCACCTGGGTGATCGCATCGGTGCCGCCCCTCGCGCGCAGCGCGGCGGCAACCTTCTCGATCTGATTCGCGACCATCTCGAGTACGTCGGCCGTTGCCTCCGCGTTCGCGTTCAGGATCTGCGTCCACAGGACGGGATCGGACGCGGCGATGCGCGTCGTGTCGAGGAGGCCAGGGCCGGCGAGCGCCAGCGCCGCGGGGTCTGCGTCGACGAGGCCGCTCGCCAGCGCGCTCGCTACGACATGCGGGCTGTGCGACACCAAGGCGACGGCCCGGTCATGGTCCTCGGCAGTCATGGTGATCGCCGTCGCGCCGCACAGTCGGACCAGTTCTCGCGCGCGAGCTACCGAGGTCGCAGACGACTCCACCGACGGTGTCAGCACCCACGGGCGCCCGACGAACAGGTCCGCCCGTCCCGCCCCGGGTCCCGACCGCTCGCGACCAGACATCGGGTGCCCGCCGACGTAGCGGCTCAGATCCACCCCACGGGTCACCAGGTCGGCGAAGGGCGCCACCTTCACACTGGCAACGTCGGTCACGGTCTCGGCCAGGTCGGAGTCGAGCACGGTGGTCGCCGATGCGCCCACGCTTGACGGCGGCACGGCGAGAACGGCCAGTTCCGCCGGCTGGGTCAAGGCGTCAGCTGTCCCGGCGCCCAACGCAGCGGCCAGTCGCGCGGCGGCGCCGTTCCGGTCCAGGAGGTGCACGGCAACGCCGGCGCCCCGCAGCCCCAGCGCGATCGACGTCCCGATCAGCCCGGTGCCGACGACCAGAACCCGCTGCAGCGCGGCGTTTGCCGTCACTGGGGCAGATCCGTCCGGAGAGCCGCGGCTCCGCGCAGGTACGCGTGGTGAAGGTCTGACCGGTGCAGTTCGGTCTCGACATGGGCGAGCAGGCGGATGACGCGCGGCATGGCGCCATTGATGTCCAGCTCACGAGCGCACAGCAACGGCACGTCGGTGATTCCCGCCATTCGGGCGGCGTACGCGGGGAACTCCGCGTGCAGGTCGTCGGTCGACGTAAAGAGGATCGAGATCAGGTCGTCGGTGACCAGACCGTTGCGGTGCAGCACCTCGGTGACGAGCTCGGCGACCGCGCCGAGGATCTCGTCCTGGTCATCCCGGTCGACCTGGATGGCGCCACGGATCGCACGGATGGCCATGCGGCGTCACCCTAGAGGCCGACATCCGCGTACAGCTGACCGACCTCCTTGCTGGTCAGCGGTCGAAGTACGCCAGGGCGCAGCTCGCCGAGCGTCACCGGTCCGACTCGCGTCCGTACCAGCCTCCGTACGTTCAGGCCCACCTCGGCAAGCATCCGACGCACGATGTGCTTGCGACCTTCGTGCAGCACCAGCTCCACCATCGCGCGTCCGGCCGCGGTACTCACGAGCCGAAAGCTGTCGGCCTGTGCCAGCCCGTCCTCCAGCTCGACTCCCGCACGCAGCCGACGACTGGTCTCCCGTGGGACGGGAGCGTCGACCTCAACGAGGTACGTCTTGAGCACGCCATATGACGGGTGGGCCAGTCGGTGGGCGAGCTCCCCGTCGTTGGTCAGCAGCAGCAGGCCTTCGGTATCAGCGTCCAACCGACCGACATGGAACAGCCGCTGCTTGCGCCCGTCGAGCAGGTCGCCGAGGGAAGGTCGGCCCTCCGGATCGGACATCGTCGTGACCATGCCACGCGGCTTGTTCAGGGCGAGGTGGACCGTGTCCGGAGCGGAGGCGATGCGCAGCCCGTCGACAGTGATGACGGCCGTTGCCGGATCGACTCGGAGCCCCTGAGAGCGCACTACCTCGCCGTTGACCCGGACCCGACCCTCGGCAATCAACTGCTCGCTGGCACGTCGGGACCCCACGCCCGCGGCTGCCAGCACCTTCTGCAGCCGGACACCGTCAGGTTCGATCATACCGTCCACCAAAGTCTCAACCTGAGGTGGAGGAGAGGTCGAGTGACTCGAGATCCGGGAGATAGGGACCGAGCGGCGGCAGCTCATCGACGCTCTGCACGCCGAGCCGTTCGAGGAAGTATGCCGTCGTGCGATACAGCACAGCTCCACTCGACTCGTCGATTCCGGCCTCCTCGACCAGGCCACGAGTCACCAGTGTCCGCATCACCCCGTCGACGTTCACCGCACGGATGGCTGACACGCGCGCCCGGCTGACGGGCTGTCGGTACGCCACGATCGCGAGCGTTTCGAGTGCCGCCTGCGTCAGCCGTGCCTGCTGCCCGTTGAGAACGAAGCCGTTCGACCACCTCGGCGTGCTCGGGCCGGGTGTAGAACCGCCAGCCGCCCGCGATCTCGCGCAGCTCGAAGCCGCGGTGCGAGCGATCGAGGTCATCGGCAAGCTCGGCCAGGACGTCGCAGATCTCGGTGCGCGGCCGCTCGAGGATCTGGGCGAGCGTGACGTCGCTGACCGGTTCGTCGACGACGAGCAGGATGGCCTCGACGGCTCCGCGGAGGTCGTCGCCCTCGGGTTGAGTGGCAGTCACTGGCTCACCTGCGACTCCTCGGGAGCGGTCCATCGCACGTACAACTCCCCCAGCGGGGCGACCTGCTCGAACGACACCACGCCGTCACGGTAGAGGTCGAGCAGCGCGAGGAACCGAGCGACCACGAGGAGAGTGGAGTCTGTGTCGTCGGTCAACGTTCGGAACGTGGTCGATCCCATGGTCCGCAGTCGCTCGGCGAGGAGCACCGCCTGCTCGCGCACGCTCACCAGGGGTGCGTGCAGGTGACTCACCGGGAGCTGCGGTACGGGCTTCGGCACCAGCGCGCGACCCGCCAGCGACGCGAACTCGACGGGGCCGAGCCCGAGTAGTACCTCCGGGAGCAGGCTGGCGAAGCGCGGTTCGAGGCTGACCGACCGCGGGAATCGGCGCGACTCCTCCAGGAACCTGGCCGCGAGAATGCCGGCCACCTCCTTGTACGCCCGGTATTGAAGCAGCCGCGCGAACAGCAGGTCGCGCGCCTCGAGCAGCGCCAGGTCGTCCTCGTCCTCGACCTGGCCAGACGGCAGCAGCCGCGCTGCCTTGAGATCAAGCAGGGTGGCGGCGACAACCAGGAACTCACTGGCCTGGTCGAGGTCGAAGTCGCCTCCATGTGCGCGCAGGTGCGCGATGAACTCGTCAGTCACTCGCGAGAGCGCCACCTCGGTGACGTCGAGCTGGTGCTTGGCGAGCAGCCCGAGCAGCAGGTCGAACGGGCCCTCGAAGACGTCGAGGTGGACCTGGAACGGGACCGCGACCGGGCGGCCCGCCTCGGTACTGGCGTGGTCGAGCATCGGCTCGCCACGGTAGCCGACCGTCGTGAGCCGGTGAGGCATGGGCGATCGGAGTGGCGTCACATCGGTCAGGACGCCAGAACCTCGCGAGCAAGCTGACGATAGGCAACGGCGCCGGTGGACGTTGGCGCGTAGCTGGTGATCGGCTCCCCCGCGACCGTTGTCTCGGGGAACCGCACCGTGCGCGAGATGACGGTGTGGAACACCCGATCACTGAACGCCTCGAGCACACGGGCCATGACCTCGCGGCCGTGGATCGTGCGCGAGTCGAACATGGTGGCGAGGATGCCCTCGATCTCCAGGCGCGGGTTGAGGCGTTCCTTCACCTTCTCGATCGTCTCGACGAGCAGCGCGACACCGCGCAGCGCAAAGAACTCGCACTCCAGCGGAACGATGACGCTGTCACATGCCGTCAATGCGTTGACGGTGAGCAGGCCGAGGGACGGCTGGCAGTCGATGAGGACGAGGTCGTAGTCCGGAACTATCGGTCCGAGCGCGCGGGCCAGCGTCTGCTCGCGAGCCACCTCACCGACCAGTTGCACCTCGGCGGCGGACAGGTCGATGTTGCTCGGGATGAGGTCGAGGCCTGACGTGTTGGTCTTGACGACGACGTCCTCGGCCTGGACGCCGCGCTGCATGAGCAGGTTGTAGACCGTGCCGTCCAGATCGTACGGGTTCACACCGAGACCGACCGAGAGCGCGCCCTGCGGATCGAAGTCGACGAGCAGCACCTTGCGCCCATAGTCGGCTAGCGCGGCGCCGAGATTGATCGTCGTCGTGGTCTTGCCGACGCCGCCCTTCTGGTTGCACATCGCGATCACGCGAGCCGGGCCGTGATCGTGTAGTGGCTGTGGCTCAGGGAACGTGGGGAGGGGGCGCCCCGTGGGTCCCATCACATCGGCGGCGGACGAACCCAGAGACTCGTTCGAGTCGCCGAATAGGGTCGACCTCGCCGCCGATGAAGCTGCCGATCTCGCCATGAGCCGCCGTACCTCCGCAGGTCTCGACGCATCGCGACACTAAGCAATCACCCGGGGCCCAGCAAGGAAGCGCGCCGCAGCTGCGGCCATGATTTCAGCGGGCCCGGGGATGAGCGGCCGCGTAGACCTCGCGCAGCCGGTCCACCGTCACGAGGGTGTAGATCTGCGTGGTCGTCACCGAGGCGTGGCCGAGCAGCTCCTGCACGACCCGCACGTCGGCCCCGCCGTCGAGCAAGTGGGTCGCGAAGGAGTGCCGCAGGGTGTGCGGAGACACCTCGACGGTGAGACCGGCGCGGGATGCGGCCGAACGAAGCACCGCCCACGCGCTCTGCCGGCTGAGGCGTCCCCCGCGCGCGTTGAGAAACAGTGCGGGCGTCGACGTACGAGAACCCCCGGTGGCTAGCACCGGCCGCGCTCGGACGAGGTACGCCGATACGGCCGCCGCGGCGTATGACCCGATCGGCACCATTCGCTGCTTGGAGCCCTTGCCCCACAGCCGAGCCACACCGTCGTCCAGGTCCACGTCGTCGACGTCCAGCCCCACGGCCTCGGAGATGCGGGCCCCGGTTCCGTACAACAGCTCAAGGAGCGCGCGATCGCGGACGGCGAGTGGGGTCTCCTCGGCTCCAGCCGCGTCGAGCAAGCGCTCGACGTCGTCGACCGAAATGGCCTTCGGTAGGCGGCGCGGCGGAGTCGGCGGCCGGACCTGGGCGGCGACATCGGTCGATGTCAGTCCCTCGCGGACGCAGAACCGATGCCAGCCGCGGACGGCCACGACGGTGCGGGCGGCGGAGCCAGCACCCAGCGGGGGGTGATCGGCATCACCCGCACGCAGCGAGACGAGGAAGGCCGCCACTACCGGCTCGTCGATCTGCTCGATCCGATCGATGCCGCGCCCCGCGAGGTAGTCGGCGTAGCGGCGCATGTCGCGGCGATAGGACAGCAGGGTGTTTGTGGCCAGGCCGCGTTCGACAGCGAGGTGATCCAGGTAGCTGCGGATCGCGGCCTCGACCGCCGGAGCCTTCCGGGCGAGCTCGGGCTGCGACGCGGTGGTCAGCGCACGACCTCGTCCAGGGGCACCGACGGCAGGCCGTGCGCCTCGGCCACGGCGTCGTTGGTGATCTGCCCCTCGTGCACGTTGAGGCCGAGCGCCAGCGCGCGGTCGCGGCGCAGCGCCTGCTGCCAGCCCTGGTCGGCGATCTCCAGCGCGTACGGCAGCGTGACGTTGGTCAGTGCGTACGTCGAGGTATGCGGCACCGCTCCCGGCATGTTCGCGACGCAGTAGAACAGCGAGCTCTCGACCGGGTAGGTCGGGTCGTCATGGGTCGTCGGGTGCGACGACTCGAAGCAGCCACCCTGGTCGATGGAGATGTCGACGAGGACCGAACCGGGCTTCATCCGTGCGACCAGGTCGTCGCTCACCAAAGTGGGAGCCTTCGCGCCGGGGACCAATACCGCACCGATCACCAGGTCGGCGTCGAGGCAGGCTTGCTCCACCTCGTACGCGTTGGACGAGACGGTCTGGCAGTGACCCCGGTAGATCCAGTCCGCGTCGCGCAGCTTGGAGATGTTCTTGTCGAGCAGCAGGACCTCAGCCTGCATGCCGAGCGCGATCGCGGCGGCGTTCATCCCCGACACGCCGGCGCCGAGGACGACAACCTTGGCGGCGTAGACACCCGACACTCCGCCCATCAGCACCCCGCGGCCGCCGCCTTCGCGCTGCAGGTGATACGCCCCGACCTGCGGCGCCATCCGGCCCGCGACCTCCGACATCGGCGCGAGCAAGGGCAGCGAGCGGTCAGGGAGCTGCACGGTCTCGTACGCGATCGCCGTCGTGCCGGAGTCGATCAGGGCGTCCGTGCACGGTCGGCTGGCGGCGAGGTGTAGGTAGGTGAAGAGCGTCTGCCCCTTGCGCATCCGGCCGTACTCTTCGGCGATCGGCTCCTTGACCTTGAGGATCAGCTCGCCGGAGTCCCAAACGTCGTCCGCGGTGGGCAGGATGCCCGCTCCGGCCCGGACGAAGTCGTCGTCCGGAATCGACGAGCCGAGGCCGGCGGACTGCTCGATGACGACTTCGTGGCCGCGGCGAACGAACTCGTTGACGCCTGCGGGGGTGATGGCGACGCGATACTCGTGGTTCTTGACCTCGCGGGGAATGCCGACCTTCACGACAGGCTCCTCACGCTCGTCGCGATGCACCGGCTCCGTTGCCGATGGCGCGGGGCGAGTCTAAACGCCGGGGCTGGTCTCACCTCGAGCGATCCTCGTCGAGTTAGGGCGATACGCCTTCCACAACAGGCGTATCGCCCGAAATGATCACGTATACGTGATCATTTCGATGGGGTCAGGTGGCGGGGATGACGGGGACCCGCTGCATGGCGTCGTGGACCCGGTCCGTGGGGTACTCGAGATCGAGCAGGTCGCCGGCGAGGTACTCGTCATAGGCGGACATGTCGAAGTGCCCGTGTCCGCACAGCGCGGTCAGGATGACCTTCTCCTCGCCGGTTTCGGTGCAGCGCTGCGCCTCCCTAATCGCCGCCGCCAGCGCGTGCGTGGGCTCCGGCGCCGGCACGATGCCCTCGGTGCGCGCGAACAGGACGCCCGCCGCAAAGCACTCGTTCTGCTCAATGGCCTCGGCGTCGACGAGCCCGAGTTCGTATACGTGGCTGAGCAGCGGCGACATGCCGTGGTAGCGCAGGCCACCGGCGTGGATCGGGTCGGGGATGAAGTCGTGCCCGAGCGTGTGCATCTTGAGCAGCGGTGCCATCCCGAGCGCATCGCCGAAGTCGTAGCGGTACTCCCCCTTGGTGAGGCTGGGGCACGCCGCCGGCTCCACGCACCGGATGATCGGATTCATCCGGCCGGCCAGCTTCTCCCGCAGGAATGGGAACGCCAATCCGCCGAAGTTGGATCCGCCACCGGTGCAGCCGACGATCAGATCCGGCGTGTCACCGACCTGCGCAAGCTGCTCGATCGCCTCCTCGCCGATGACGGTCTGGTGGAGCAGCACGTGATTGAGCACGCTGCCCAGCGAGTAGCGGGTGTCGTCGGATTGCGCCGCGACCTCCACCGCCTCGCTGATCGCGATCCCGAGGCTGCCCGGACTTTCCGGGTCAGCGGCAAGCACGGCACGCCCGGCCGCGGTCAGATCGGAGGGGCTCGCGTGGACGGTCGCCCCCCAGGTGCGCATGAGCGAGCTGCGGTACGGCTTCTGCAAATACGACGCAGCGACCATCCAGACCTCGCACGCAAGATCGAACTGGCTGCACGCGAACGCCAGCGCCGACCCCCATTGGCCTGCGCCCGTCTCCGTCGTCAGCCGGCGCACGCCTTCCTCGGCGTTGTAGAACGCTTGCGGCACCGCCGTGTTCGGCTTGTGCGAGCCCGCGGGGCTGACGCCCTCGTACTTGTAGTAGATGCGCGCCGGAGTGCCGAGCGACGCCTCCAATCGGCGGGCCCGGTACAGCGGTGTCGGGCGCCAGAGCCGATACACGTCGCGCACCGGCTCGGGGATGTCGATGAACGAGTCCATCGACACTTCCTGGCCGATCAGGGCCATCGGGAACAGGGGTGCCAGGTCGTCCGGGCCGAGGGGTTGGTGCGTCCCGGGATGCAGAGGCGGCGGCGGGGGCAACGGGAGGTCGGGGATGAGGTTGTACCAGCGCGTCGGCAGCTGGTCCTCGTCGAGCAGAATCTTCGTCCGATCGGCCACGACACACCTCCGGGTAGGACCCCTGCCTCAGCGGTCACATCCTTTCAGGGACACCTCGCGGTTGCGCCCACGAGCGCGCGGGCCACGGGGTGTCGGCTCCACGCAAGGCGTCGAACCCTCCGGTGGATGCGCGCGCGACCTCTGCCGCAAGCGCGCCGGAGGTCAGCAGCGGGTTGCCGACGTCACCGGCAAGCGTGGCGGCGACGACGTCGGACAGCGGTACCCAGGCCACCGGCATGTCGAGTTCCTCATGGACGCGCTCGTGCCGACCGTCGTCGCCCTGGATGGTGACCTGGCGGGCGAGATAGATGCGTACGACCTCGTTGCTCGCCCCTGGTGAGGTGAAGATGTCGACGAGGGTCCGCCAATCGTCCGCCGTGGCATTGGTTTCTTCGTGCAGCTCGCGGCGCGCGGCGACGAGCGGGTCCTCGTCGGCCACGTCGAGGATCCCGGCCGGCGGCTCCCACAGGGTGGCGCCGACGGCATGCCGGTACTGATGGACGAGCAGGACTTCGTTGTCGTCATTGATCGCGATGACGGCGACCGCTCCGGGATGAACGACGTAGTCGCGCTCCACCGGCTCGTCGCCGATGTCGTGCAGCATGACCTCATCGGTTCGCACGTCGATGACGCGACCGGAGAACCGGTTGGTCGATGCCACCACCGGTCGACCACCTGGCGAGTCGCTGATGCCTCCAACGATGGTGTTGACGGTTGTCACGAGCCGACCTCCGGCGCGAGCACACAGCTGGAGCGCAGTCGACGGAGGGAGGCGGGATGCAGAGTCACGATTGCGCGATCGTCGCCACAGCCGCCTGCGTGCGGTCCTCGGCCCGGGCGATGGCAGCTGCCACTAGGCCGGCGAACAGCGGATGCGGACGCGTGGGTCGCGACCGGAACTCCGGGTGGGCCTGAGTGCCGACGTAGAACGGGTGAACCTCTCGGGCGAGCTCGACGTACTCCACCAGGCGTCCATCCGGAGACGTACCCGAGAAGACGATCCCGGCATCCTCCAGGTCGGCGCGGTAACTGTTGGCGACCTCGTAGCGATGGCGGTGCCGTTCCTCGACGTACGGCTCGCCGTAGAGGCTGCGCACCAGGGATCCCTCGAGCAGCTTGGCGGGATAGAGCCCGAGCCGCATGGTGCCGCCCAAATCGCCGACGCCCGCGACGATCTCGCGCTGGTCCTCCATGGTGGCGATGACCGGGTACGGCGTCGCCGGATCGAACTCCGTGCTGTTGGCCGCTTCCATGCCGGCGACGTGCCGGGCGTACTCGATGACCATGCACTGCAGGCCGAGACAGAGGCCCAGCGTGGGAACGCCGTGCTCGCGGGCATGGCGCAGCGCCCCGAGCTTGCCCTCGATGCCGCGCACTCCGAAGCCGCCAGGGACGCACATGGCGTCGACGCCGTCGAGCTCGCGGGCAGCCCCCTCGGGGGTCGCGCAATCATCCGACGTCACCCATCGCAGCGTTACCCGAGTGTCGTGCGCGAAGCCGCCCGCGCGCAGCGCCTCGATGACCGACAGATAGGCGTCCGGAAGATCGATGTACTTCCCCACGAGCGCCACAGTCACCTCGCGCGCGGGGCGGTGAACGCGCCGCAGCAGCTCGTCCCACTCGGCCCAGTTGACGTCGCGGAACGGCAGGCCGAGGCGACGCACGACGTACGCGTCGAGGCCCTCGCTGTGGAGGACCTTCGGTATGTCGTAGATCGACGGGGCATCAACGGCCGCCACGACAGCTTCCTCGTCGACGTCGCACATGAGCGAGATCTTGCGTTTCGTTCCCTGCGGCACCGGGCGATCGGCGCGCAGCACGATCGCGTCGGGCAGGATGCCGATGCTGCGCAGGGCGGCGACGGAGTGCTGCGTGGGCTTGGTCTTCAGCTCACCTGCCGGTCCGATGAACGGCAGCAAAGACACGTGCAGGAAGAACACGTTCTCTCGCCCGACCTCGTGCCGGACCTGTCGAACTGCTTCCAGGAACGGCAACGACTCGATGTCGCCGACCGTGCCGCCGACCTCGGTGATGACGATGTCGACGTCAGGACCGGCCATCCGGCGAATGCGCGACTTGATCTCGTTCGTGATGTGCGGGATCACCTGGACGGTGTCACCGAGGTACTCCCCGCGCCGCTCCTTGGCGATGACCGACGAGTAGATCTGACCGGTGGTGACGTTCGCCGATCCGTGCAGGTCGACGTCGAGAAAGCGCTCGTAGTGACCGACGTCGAGATCGGTTTCGGCGCCGTCGTCGGTGACGAACACCTCTCCGTGCTGGAACGGGTTCATGGTGCCGGGGTCGACATTGAGGTACGGGTCGAGCTTCTGCATCGTCACCCGCAAGCCGCGGGCGCGAAGCAGGTGCCCCAGGCTGGAGGCGGTGAGACCCTTACCCAGGGACGACGCGACGCCCCCGGTAACGAACAGATGCTTGGTCGGCTGCGCCGCGGCCATCGGCCTCTCCGTGGGCTCAGTGCGGCGGCTGGTGCCACCCGTCCACGGGCCTCCAGCCTATCAGCGGTTGGTGAGCTCCCCGTAAACGGTGCGGACCTGCGCCACCGTGTCGGCCTCGTCCGGCCAGGCAGCAGCGCGCTCACGTCCCGCAGTACGAAGCCGCTCGGCGAGCTGGGCGTCGTCGAGGACGGCGCTGACCTGGGCCGCCACTGCCGCCGACTCGTCCCGAGGCACGAGCAGCGCCGCATCGCCGACGAGCTCGGGTACGCCGCCTACTGCGGTGGCGACCAGGGGAACGCCGGCGCGCAGCGCCTCCTGAGCGACAAGGGCCCGCGCCTCCCATGTGCTGGTGAGTACGGCGATGTCGGCCGCCGCGAGCAGGTCGGACATGTCGGAGCGATGCCCGAGCAGGCGGACGGGTAGCGCTTCGACGTCGATGCGGTCCTGGAGGTGCTGCTTCTGAGGGCCATCACCTGCGATGACGACGAGCGGCCGGGGCTGCCGTACCCGCCAGAGCGCGGCAGCGTCCAGCAGGACGTCGTACGACTTCTGCGGGGCCAGCCGGCCGACAGCGAGCACGATGGGTCGACCGGCCGCGCCGAGTTCGGCTCGTACCAGCGCTCTCGACCGGTTCGGTGGTCCCAGGGGCGGGGCGGCCACCGGCCCTGGCCGTGCATCGCGAGCGCCCAAGCGGCGAGCGCGGTCGACCAGATCCTGGGACGCGCCCAGCAGGACGGTCGACCGCCGCGCGCCGTATACCTCCAGCGCAGTCAGCAGCGTCCGGGTGGCGCCGCTGCCGAGGAGGGCGTTGTGCCAGGTGATCACGAGGGGGATGCGGCGCGGGGTGGCGAGACCGGCCACTAGACCAGCGCGGAGCCCGTGCGCGTGCACAGCGTTGACCGAACTGGCACGGAGCAGCCGGCGGAGCGTCGGAACCGCCTGTCGACCATCGAGAGCGACGAATGCTGCGCCGACGCCGGTGAAGTCGAACTGGTGCTGTGTCTGCAGCGGTCCGGCGACAAGGACGTCGTCGCCGTGCTTCGTCAGCCCAGCGGCAAGTGAGCGGACATGCTGTCCGATGCCGCCGGTGCTCGTCGCCAGGACGAGGACGATTCTCACGGGCGCACCTCGCTCCGTCGCAGTCTCGTGAGCAGCCGCCGCAGGTCTCCTCCATCGAGCAGCAGGGCCACGGCACCGAACACGGCGAGCGTGACCAGCCCGACCACGACGGCCTGCCCGAAGCTGAGCACGGATCCGGCCGGGCCAAACCATTGGGCCACGCCGAATCCGGCACTCGCGCCGACGAGGGCGGCCGCAGCGCCGCCGGCGGCCGCCCTGGGGAGGTTGACCAACCCGCCGCCATCGGTCTCCCGGCGCAGGGCCAGCAGCAGCAGGCTCGCGGCGACCGTCATGCCGATCGCGTTTCCGAGACCGAGTCCGACAACGGTCCACCGCGCAGGTAGCGATGTCGCAAACGCGAGATCAGCTGCCATCGCCGTCGCCCAGCCGACGACGATGGCGACGGTCGCTGCCCGACCACTTCCGCGTGCATACAGCGCCCGCCCCACGTGCGCGACGATGGAGAAGCCGACCAGCCCTGGAGCGAAGGCTGCCAGCGCCCAGGCCATCCGCTCCGGCGGGGTGCCACCGGGTACCTGCCCGATGAAGACGCGGGACAGCGGGATCGCGGTGGCGACCAGAAGCGCGGCGCCGAGCATCGAGACGAGGACCACGATCCGGGTGGTCGTGGCCGCGGTGCTGGCATATTGCACGTCTTGCTCGGCGCTGCCCGCTAATCGGGGGAAGGCACTGGTCGCGATCGGCACCGCGAGGACGGCATATGGCAGCAGGTAGACGGCCCAGGTGAACGTGTAGACGGCGAGCGACCCGTTCTCGCCGTAGCGATTCGCGAGCGCAACGGCGAGCAGCATGGTCAGTTGCTGCGCAACGAACCCGCCGAGACCCGCGAGCGCGAGGATGCGCACCCGGGATGCGATGCCAGGCGGGAAACGCAGCTGTGGACGTAGTCGGAAACCAGCGGCAGGCACCGCTGTTGTCGTGGCAAGGACAACGACTCCGAGCAGCGTGCCGACGGCGAGGACGAGCAACGCGCCGCGAGTCAGCTGGCTGAGATCGTCCAGGTCGCCGTCGTAGGTCCCCCAGAACACCAAATAAGCGGATACCACGACGAGACTCGACACCAGCGGGGCGAGCGCCGGTGCAAGGAAACGATGCTGCGCTTGCAGGATGCCACCGCAGACGACCGCGATCCCGTACAGCACGATGCCGGGAGCCAGGATCGCGAAAATTGATGCGGCAACCTGAACGACGTCGGTCCGGTCGCAGCCGCGACTCCCGCCCACGAGCAGCGACATCAATGGCCGGGCGAGTAGCAGGGCGGCGACGGCTACGGGGACGAGCAGGAGGATGGCCCAGGTGAGCAGCGCCGACGCCGTCTGACGGCCTTCGTCGAGGCGACCGCCCGCGACAGCACCGGCCAGCACCGGAACGACCATGCTGGCGAGCGCCCCGCCAGCAACGACCTCGAAGATGACGGTCGGGAGAGCGGTTGCGGTGAGGTACGCCTGCGACAGGCAGCTCGTGCCGACGGCCTGCGCAAGCACGAACGTTCGCCCGAACCCGACGATGCGCGACAGGATCGTCACCGCGCTGATCAGCGCGGCGGCAGCGGCAAGCCCCCCGGCCGCGCGCCGGAGGGTGTTGCTCACGGAGGCGGTCCCACCGATCCAGATGGACGTCGACCGAAAGCGTCGAGGCGTTGCAGCACGGGAGTCTGCTCGATGACGCGGGTAAAGCTCACCTTCTCACTCGCCAGCGTGAGCGCGGTCGCGGCGATGAGGTGGGCGAGCCGACCGATCCGGTCGTACCGAGCCAGCACCGCAACCCCGATCAGCGCCCCGAGCGCGTTGGCGCCGCTGTCGCCGAGCATCGAGCGTTCGCCCAGGTCGTCTTGTGCCAGTGCGGCAGCTGCGCCGAGCGGTGCGGCGGCGATGACGCCGGCCGGGCCGGGTTGGACCACTGCAGGCCCGCCGAGCAGGACGCCGACCTTGATCGCGCGGCCCGGACGGAGGTCGAACAGGTTGACCAGGTTGGCGAGCGACGCGACGACCGCGCCGCCCAGCAGCACGTCCGGCGCAACCGTCAGCACCGCCGTCCTCCGAGCAATGGGGTTCGCGACCGGACGGCCGGCGAGGGCGGCGGCGACGACGCCGGTGCTGCCGATACCGAGCACCTTGACCGCCCCCGTCGTCACCTCGCCCGACAGCAGTGCGCGCAGATGACCACGCAGTCCGCGGGTGTCCCCCGAGCCGGCTAGATCGTCGTACGCCCCCAGGGCACCGCATCCCAGCGCAGCGACGACTCCGGCCGTCCGTAGCCGCGTGGGGAGCCCTGGAGCCAGCGCGACCCCCACCGCGGATCCGATCACGAGCGCTGGCCCCTCGAACAGGGTGACCGGCTCGCCGCGGTGATTGATGCGGTTCCAGCGCGAGGACCCATCGAGCTGGCGGGTCAGCATCGCGTAGGCCGCACGCGCCGTACTCGCGGCTGCGCCGGCCGCGACTGCGCGCGCGAGCAAGCCTCGAGGCGACGCGATCACGGAACGGAAACCGGCACCTGCGGGAGTGGCGCGTCGGTCCCTTCCCCGAAACCGTAATTGCCTGAACCGCCAGCCAGCTGCTCCAGCAGTGCCAAGTTCACGGTGAACTGGCCCGCCGCACTGTTGGCCGTGTTGACGGTGGACACGCCCTCGCTGCGTTCACCGCCATTCACCACAGCGGCGAGAAACCCGCCCTCGGTGGACGCGGTTGGCGGACCACCCACGACGGTGCCGCGTCCGCGGGCGTCGAGTTGACCGGTCAAGCGCACCAGGGCGTCGTTGTCGGCGTCGGTCTGCTCGGTCACCTGCTCCGGCACCGACCCGCCGATGATCACGGCTAGCCCGGCACGCTGCGATGGCGTCCCGTCGATGTCGACAAAGCCACCTTCGGTCAGCGCCAGCAGGACGGTGGATCCGGGCTGGTATTCCTCGCCAACTGCAGCCAGGTCACTCGTCACCAGCGAATCCGCAAGCACCGCACCGGCCCGGTCGTATGCGGTGGGTGTCTCGTCGCTCGACAGGTCGAGCCCCGGCGGCGGCACCCGCGCGACGAGGGCGTCGAGCACCGAGGTTTGCTCGGGATCGACAAACGAGGGCTGCACCGTGATCCGACCGGTGATCGTGGCACCGCTGTCCTCGACCGATTGGGCCACCGCGTCGACGGTCTCGCTCTGGGCACCCGGCAGCGCCACGATCACCACGGACTCCCCCGCCAGTCGGCCGCTGACCAGAGGAGGTGCGATCTGGTCGACGACCGCGTCGTCGTACTCGATGCGCGCCTCGAGTTCGCGCACCTGCGTCCGCAAGTCCTCCTTGTCCTGGGTCAGTGCACTGACTTGCTCGTCGAGGTTCCTGCTGATCGGTTCGCGCAGCATCGTCGAGCCGAGCACGATGCCGACCGCGAGCGCGAGGAACACGGCGACGATGGAAACGAGGTGATAGCGAAAGTCGATCACGTCAGAAGATCCCCTGAACCCAGAACCAGAAGTCGCCCCACAGGTCGCCGAGGATGTCGACGTACGCGCGACCGACCGGCGAGACCAGCACCGCAACGATCAGCGTGACGAGTGTCGCAGCCACGAGCAGGAACAGTGAGGACGTGGAGATGCGGCTGCGATACAGCCGGCTGACGCCCTTGGCGTCGACGAGCTTGCTGCCTACCCGCAGCCGGGTCAGAAAGGTACTGGCCATGCCGGCGCGGCCCTTGTCGAGGAACTCCCCGATCGTGTAGTGGCCGCCGACCGCGACGATGAGGTCCGCGCCCTTATCGTCCGCGAGCAGCATCGCGACGTCCTCGCTGGTCCCGGTAGCGGGGAAGACGACGGTCGGCAGTCCGAGTCGCTCGAGCCGCTCCAGGCCGGGTGCGCGACCGTCGCGGTAGGCGTGTACGACGAGTTCGGCACCGCTCGCCAGTGCGGCGTCGGAGACGGAGTCCATGTCGCCGACGATGATGTTGGGCCGGTAGCCAGCCTCGAGGAGCGCATCGGCGCCGCCGTCAACCCCGATCATTACCGGCCGGTACTCGCGAAGGTAGGGCCGAAGCGTCGCGAGGTCCTCGCGGTAGTGGTAGCCGCGAACGACGATGAGGACCTGCCGCCCTTCGAGTGACGTACGGATCTCGGGGACGCCGACGCCGTCGAGGAGCAGGTCGCGTTCCTGCCGCAGGTACTCCATGGTGTTGCCCGCGAACGCCTCGAGCTGGATGGACAGGCCCGCGCGCGCCTCGTCCATCGCCTCCTGCACGGTCTCCTTGGTGAGCAGCGTCCCGCGAGCGAGCAGCTGTTCGTCGCGATAGACGGCGTTGTTGTCGACGCGTAGTGACTCGCCCTCACGTACGGCGGCGAAGAGGTTGACGTCATCGACGTCGCTGCGATCGGCGCTGGCTCGCTGAGCAGGGTCGTCCGGATCGCGGCTCTCGGGCGGGGCCGGGATGTCGAGCAGCGGGACGCCGGCTCCGACCAGGATCTCCGGGCCAAGGTTGGGATAACGCCCGCTGATGCTCGGCGCTACGTTGATGACGGCGGCGACACGACAGGCAACCAGCGCCTCCGCGCTCACCCGGTCGATATCCAGATGGTCCACGACCGCGATGTCGCCGGGTCGCAGCCGCTTGGTGAGATTCTTCGTTCGGCGGTCGAGACGGACAGTCCCGGTCACGCCCGGCAGGGGCTGTTGCCGGTTGCGTCGCAGGGAGGGCAATCTCATCTCTTCCATCCTGCCAGAGGGGAAGATCGCCACACCGCAACCACGCAGGCCCGCGGCGATGTCTCAGGAACGCGGAGTAGGGGTGGTCTTGTCCGCAGTTGCCTTCTCCGCTGTGGCCGTGGCCAGGAGCTCGTCGGCGTGTGCGCGGGCCAACGCCGAGTCGGCCAGGCCGGCGAGCATGCGCGAGATCTCGCCGATGCGGCCGTCGTCGTCGAGCCGGATCACCCCGCTGCGGGCGACGTGCCCGTCGCTGGACTTGGAGACGACCAGGTGCGCGTCGGCGAACGCTGCGACCTGCGGCAAGTGGGTGACGACGAGCACTTGCGCGGATCGCGCCAGCCGAGCGAGCCGGCGACCGACTTCGACGGCTGCGGCCCCACCGACACCGGCGTCCACCTCGTCGAAGACGAACGTGGGGACCGGGTCCGCGCCGGCGAAGACGACCTCGACGGCCAGCATCACGCGGGACAGCTCGCCACCGGACGCTCCCCGCTGCAGTGGTCGCGCCGGTGCGCCGGGATGCGCCGCCAGCAGGAGCTCCACATCGTCGATGCCGTGCGGGCCGAAGGCGACCGAGCGGCCGGCGACCTCGAGTCCGTCGGCATCGATCCGCTGCGTGACCGAGACGGACAGCTCGCGCCAGTGGCATGGCGAGCGAGCGCAGCTCGATGGTCACCGCCGCGGAGAATCGCTTCGCCGCAGCCTGGCGAGCGTCGCTGATCTGGCCGGCACGCTCGGCAAGCTCGGTGAGCAGACGCGCACGCTCAGCGGTGAGGTCCGCGACGCGGTCGTCGTCGCTTGTCATCTCGTCCAGCCGAGCCGACGCAGATCGGGCCCAGGCCAGCACGTCTTCCACGCTGTCGCCGTACTTGCGGGTGAGCAGCTGCAAGGCCGCTCGCCGCTCCTCGACTGCCGCCAAGCGGCGTGGATCGGTATCGACTCCTGCGGCATACGACGCGAGATCGGCAGCGATGTCGGACAGCAGGTAGCCCGCCTCGGCCAACCGGTCCGCGAGCGCAGCCAGCTCGGGATCGTGGGTGCCTGCGTCATCGACTGCGCGACGAGCGAGTCCCACCAGCGTGATTGCGTCACTCCCGCCGGCCTCAGGATCGATGATCAGGGCGCTGTGCGCGGTCTCGGCGGCGGCGCGCAGCGCGTCGGCATGGCTGAGTCGCTGTGCCTCCGTCGTGAGCGCGACGTCCTCGCCCGGCTTCGGCTCGACGGCCTCGATGTCCTTGAGCCCGTACTGCAGGGCATCGGCCTCCTGCAGGCGCTCGCGGCTGCGCGTGGTCAGCTCCACGAGCAGCGCAGTGGTCTCGCGCAGCCGCTCGTACGAGGTCCGGTAGCTCGCCAGTGGCCCTGCCACGGCGGACCCGGCGTACCGGTCCAGGGCGATCCGCTGGCGGGAGGGTGACAGCAAGCGCTGCTGGTCGGCCTGCCCGTGCACCGCGACCAGGGATTCGCCCAACTCGCCGAGCACCGACACCGGGACCGAGCGGCCGCCAACGTTCGCCCGCGAGCGACCGTCCGCGCCGACGGTACGACTGAGCAGCAGGACACCGTCGTCGAGTTCGGCGCCTGCCTCGATGGCTCGTGCCGCCGCCGCACCGTCGGGCTCGATGGCAAGGCGACCCTCGACGATCGCGCGGCCGCCGTCCGCGCGCACCAGGCCGATATCGGAGCGACCACCGAAGAGCAAACCGAGACCGGTGACGATCATCGTCTTGCCGGCGCCGGTCTCTCCGGTGACGACGGTGAAGCCGGGTGACAACTCCACAACCGCCTCGTCGATCACACCGAGGCCGCGGATCTGCATCTCCTCGAGCACCGCTGCTCAGTCCTCCTCGGTGTCCGCCCGACCACGCCAGCCCTGCACGGGCAACGCGAACTTCGCCACCAGGCGACTGGTGAATGCGGCCCGATGGAGTCGAGCCAATCGGACCGGGCGAGCGCCTCGCCGAACCTCCACCCGGGCCCCCGGCGGCAGGTCGACCGACCGGCGGCCATCACACCAGAGCACGGCCCCGCTGCGCTGCGGCAGAACCTCGACCGCCAACACTGAATCCGGGGACGTGACGAGCGGTCGGGCAAATAGCGCATGCGCGCTGAGCGGGACGAGCAGCAGCGCCTCGACCTCGGGCCAGACCACCGGGCCACCGGCGGAGAAGGCGTACGCCGTGGAGCCCGTTGGGGTGGCCAGCACAACCCCGTCGCACCCCCAGCGCGACAGCGGTCGGCCGTCGACCTCGACGACCACCTCGAGCATCCGCTCGCGGGCGCCCTTCTCAACGGCTGCCTCATTGAGGGCCCAGCCGGAGACCGTACGGCCGTCGGCGGACACGGTGACGTCGATCGTCATCCGCTCCTCGACGTCGTAACTGCGCTCCACGACCCGCTCGACGGTGGATGTGAGGTCATCGCGCTCGGCCTCCGCGAGGAATCCGACCCGGCCGAGGTTCACGCCGAGCACCGGTGTTCCGGTCGGATGGGCGAGCTCGGCCCCGCGCAACAACGTCCCGTCGCCACCGAGAACGATGACCAGCTCGCAATCGCTGCTGGCCTCAGGGCCGGCGGGGACGAGCTCCACGTCCGGCAGGCCGAGCTGCTTGCCCTCGTCCTCGAGGCACCGCACGATGATGCCCGCGTTGTCCAGGCGGCTCGCCACGAGCTGCGCGCTGCGCTCGGCGGCTGGCCGGCCGGTGTGCGCGACGAGGAGGACGCGACGCGTCACCGTGGACCCTCCTCGACGGCGCGCAGCACGGCGCTCTCCAGATCTAGCTCGTCCCCGGGCAACCGTGGGGACAGCCACAGGAAGTACTCGACGTTGCCCGATGGGCCGGGCAGCGGGCTAGCCACGACGCCGTGGACGCCAAGCCCCAGGTCGATGGCTCGCTGCGCGACGGCGCGTACCGCGTCGAACCGCGCGAGCGGATCGCGAACCACGCCGCCCGGGCCCAACCGTTCCCGCCCCACCTCGAACTGCGGCTTGACCATGAGGACGAGGTCTCCGTCCTCCTCGACGCAGCCAAGCAGGGCGGGCAAAACCAGGGTGAGCGAGATGAACGACAGGTCCGCGACGAGGAGGTCGACGCGCCCGCCGACGAGATCCGGCGTCAGATCACGGACGTTTGTCCGGTCGACGACCTTGACTCGCGGGTCGGTCCGCAACGACCAGGCCAGCTGTCCGTACCCGACGTCCACCGCCACGACATGCGCCGCGCCGCGTCGTATCAGCACGTCGGTGAAGCCGCCGGTCGATGCGCCCGCATCGAGGCAGCGCCGGCCCTCGACCACGAGTCCGGCTGCCTGGAAAGCGTCGAGTGCGCCGGCGAGTTTGTGCCCGCCACGAGAGACGTAGCGCGGCGCATCGTCGGACTCCGCCACGACGATCGCTGCATCGGCGGTCACATTGGTCGCAGCCTTGCTGGCAACCGTGCCGCCGATGCGAACACGGCCCGCGGTGACGAGCAAGGATGCCTCGTCGCGGGAGCGGGCCAGGCCACGTCGCACCAGCTCGGCGTCGAGCCGGCTCCTTCGGGGCACCGCTCAGCTCTCGTCGAGGTCGGCGAGCGCATCCTGCAGGCGCCGGTGCACGTCGTCGTAGATGGCCACGTGCTCGTCGACAGGTGCAGCAGTGATGTCCTGGAGCCGCTTAAGGGCGGCATCGACGCGTGGCTCGCCGGTGGGTGTCGGCGACACCTCCCGGACGGCGTCGGGAACCTGCGGGTCGGACGCATCCGTCACGTCGTGTCCTCAGACGTCGGAGTCTCAGACGTCGGCGTCTCAGACGTCTTCGTCTCAGACGTCGGCGTCTTGGCCGTCCTAGTCTCGGCCGCCGACTTCTTCGGCGCTGCTGCTGCCGCCCGGCGTGCCGGACCTGTGGAGGCCGCCGATTCGGCAGGCCGCGAGGCCCGCCTCGCACGTGGCCGCTCCATGCCGCTCTCGACGGTTGCGCCGGCAGTTTTGGTCACCGAACCGGCTTTGGTCGACGTCGACGGTGCGGCGGCGGCAGTCTTCGTTGTGACCCGCTTCCGCGGCGCCGGCCTTGCAGCTGCTGCGTCGCCAGTCGGCGATCGCTGCTCGCGTATGAGGCGTTCGAGTCGCTCCACGCTGCGCCGAAGCGTGTCGACCTCATCGGCCGACGCGATCCCCAGCCGCGAGAGCGTCCGCTCCACCTCGGTACGAATGAGCCCAAGCAGCAGCTCGCGGTTGGCCCGGCTGGTGACGACCAAGTCCTCGGCGAGCGCGGCGACCTGTTGCTGCAACTGCCCGGTCGCGCCCGTGTCGACGCTGGGGGTCTGGGCGAGCACCGACCGCGCCGCCGCCACCGCCCGCTGACGAGACTCCTCGGTGACCCCGCTCGCCAGCTGGAGATAGGCCCGCAGCGCGTCGAGCACCATGTCCGACCTCGTCCTTGCTCTCGTGCTTCTCAGTGCGTCCGTCAAGGGCACAGCGCGGCTGTCCAGCGCCGACGCCACGCTATCGCGGCTCGCGGTCAGGAGGCCGCAAGGCCAATCCGATCCAGCGCGGTCTCCAACTCTGCCGACGCAACCTGGCGCAGATCCGCTGCGGCCCAGGCCATACAGCACAGCGCGTGCAGGCCGTCGATCGGATCGCCGGCTCCCTCGAACTCGAGGGGTGGTCCGACCGACACCGTCCAGCCGCCACACCGGGCTCGGTGCCCATCCATCTCGATCACGGGGGCCGGGGCGAGCAGCCCGCGCAGGTCCAGCGACACGTGCGTCGGTCGTGCGGTCGCATCCGCACGGAGAAGGTCCATCGGTTGGGACACCCCGCTGAGGACCAGCAGGCTGTCCATGCGAACGCGGATGGCACCGGCGATGTCGGTGTCGAGCCGGTCGCCGACGAACAGCGGCCGAGTCGCGTGCACACGTTCCACGGCGTACTCGAGCAGCGGGGGTTCTGGCTTGCCCGCCACCACCGGACGCCGGCGGGTCGCGCCAGCAATGGCGTCGACGAATGCCCCGCTGCCCGGCGCGAGGCCGCGGGCGGTGGGGATCGTCGCATCGGTGTTGGACGCCACCCACGGCAGGCCACGGGCGATGGCGACGCATCCCTCGGCCAGCAGCGGCCAGGCCAGATCCGGGGACCAGCCCTGGATAACCGCGATCGGCGAATCGTCGGCCGTAGCGACCGGACGGAGTCCGTACTCCTCGAGTGCTGCGCGCAGTCCGGCACCCCCGACCACGAGCACGGCCGACCCCGCGGGCACCCGCTCGGCGAGCAGGCGAGCCGCCGCTTGGGCCGCGGTGACGACATCCGAGGGCACTGCGGGAACGCCGATCTCGGTGAGGGCCGACGCCACCTGATGGGGGGTACGGGCGGCGTTGTTGGTGACGAAAACGACGCCCGTGCCGGCCTGACGAAGCACGGAGATCGTCTCCGGCGCGCCGGTCACGGCATGTGGACCGACGTAGACGACGCCATCGAGATCGAGCAGGACGCCGTCGTAGTCGTCGATGAGCCGACCCGCGTTCATGCGTCTCGAAGCGCCCGCAGCGTGGCGCGCGCGCTGCGCAGCGCGGAGACGTAGTGCTCCTGATCGGGACGCATGGCCGCGGCAAGTGCGAGTTGCTCGACGGCCGCTTCGACGTTTCCGAGCCGCATCGACGCCATGCCCCACCCGAAGCGGGCGTAATGGTCGGCCGGGTCGTCGTCGACGATGCCGCGGAACGTATCGGCCGCCTCCGCGTAGCGACCCGCGTCGAACTGAGCTCGAGCCAAGGCTTCTCGAATGCTGGGCGACGACGGTTGGGCAGAGGCGGCACGGACCAGCAGCTGGGCAGCCGCCTCCGGGCTGCCGCTCTTCAGCAGGTCCAAACCACGCTGGTACCAGTCGTAGACGTCTCCGCCGGGCGAGGGATCCGGGCCGGGAATCGAGAGCCCGTCATCACGCTCAGCGCTCATGCCATCTCCGCTCGTCGGCCTCCTCGCATGCTGCGAACATACGATGCCCGGCGTGCCTTCTGCCGCCTCCACCACTGCACGCGGAGAAGGAGACAGCGACGGCCTCATCGTGTCGCCGTTTCGCGCACTGCGGTACGACCCCGCGCGGGTGTCGAGCCTGGCCGCGGTGACGTCACCTCCCTACGACGTCGTCGAGGAATCCGAGGCGCGCACCCTTGCGTCTGCAGATCCGCACAACATCATTCGGCTCATCCTTCCCCGCGAGGACGACTGCGGGCCCGAAGGGCCGTACGAGCACGCCGCCCAGACGCTGCGCGCATGGATCGCCGATGGAACCCTGCGTCGCGACCCCGACCCGGCCATCTACGTGCTCGAGCAGGTGCAGGAGCGGGACGGATGCCGGCAGCGCGGCATTCTCGGCGCGCTCACGCTGAGCGGACCTGAGCGGCGCGTAATCCTTCCCCACGAGGACGTCATGCCGGATCCCGTCGAGGATCGGCTCGCGCTGCTGACCGCCACGCGCGCCAACCTGGAGCCGATCTTTCTCGTCTACGACGGCGGCGGCGGCGACACTGCAACGATCGTCGAGAGCGTGATCGCCTCAGTAGCACCCGTGCTCACGACGACGACAAGCGACGGCGTCACGCATCGACTGTGGACGATCACCGATGCGAATCAACTTGCGACCATCGCCGACGACCTGCGTCCGCGGCAGGCATTGATTGCCGATGGCCATCACCGCTACACCGCCTACCTGCGCTACCAGCAGGAACGTCGTCGACGCGACGGACCTGGTCCATGGGATCGCGCGCTCGCCCTCCTTGTTGACACCGCCCAGACCCCGCCGGACCTCGGCTCGATCACCCGTGTTGTTCCTGGCTTGTCGTTCGAGTCAGCGCTGCGCGACGCCGGCCCGCAGGTTGAGGTGACCCTCCTCCGTGAGCCTGGCGATGTCCTCGCGCGACTGCGGCACCACAACATGAGAAGCCAGGACATGATCAGCGACGTCACCAGATCCGCCACACCGGCACCGGCAGATGCGGCGATGGCCATCGTGGACGGACGCCGGGTGGCCCTGCTGACCATCGTCGATCCGGAGTACCGCGACACGGCCGCAGCGGAGTTCCTCACCGCGGTCCTGCTGGCGCAGCGCTGGCGAAACAGGTCGGACAGTGACGCCGATGACGGCGGTACTCACGACACCGGCACCGGCACCGGCACCGACACCGACACCGACGACACCAAGACCGACGACACCGACACCGACGACACCGGCACTCCCGACAAGGTCGGCGGCGACCAGGACGTGCGCTACGTCCACAACGTCGACACCGCAATCAGGCTCGCAGCCGAGACCGGCGGAGTCGCGATCGTGCTTCGTCCGCCGACGGTCGAGCAGGTGGTGGCCGTGGCCCAGTCGGGGCGGACAATGCCGCGCAAGTCCACGGCGTTCGGACCCAAACCGCGTGATGGCCTGGTGATGCGCACGCTCGGGGAGGGCTGAGCGGGCGTGCGATCACGGCTCGGCCCTCGACACTCGCCGGGCCTTCATCACCTCGACCTCGCACCGGCTGGCCGTTCCCGAGGCGCTTCGCCAGAACCGTCGCCGCAGGCTTCCCTCGATGCGCACCAGATCGCCCTCGGACCAGCCGGCGACCGCGCGCCGGACATCGGCTCGCCAGGACGCACAGTCGATGGTGTCGATGCTGGTGACGCGTGCGCCGTCGGGCGGCCGCCGACTCGGCGGGGGTCGTCGGACCACCATCCGCCACGTCGCGAGCACGTCTCCGCTCGGCAACTCTCGATCGAGGGCGGAGCTCGCCATGGTGCCGACCAGAATGATGCTGTTCTCGTGAGCCGGCGATTCTCCGGTCGTCAATGCGGCCGCGGAGGTGGTGGTGCCGACAGCAGTGGCACGTCGAGACATGGAGCCTCCTGAAGCAGTAATCCGTGAGACCAGCTTCTCGGCCCCGACGGCCCGGGAGATGCCTCGCGGCGAATCTGTGGACAACTCCACCAACAGCGCAACTGTGGACAACCTGCGCAGGTCGATCCCGGCAGCGGCTACGACGGATCCGACTCCTCGGCGAGCGTCACGCCATGCAGTTCTTCCCAGCGTTCTGCCGCGCCGGTCGACCCGTCCCGGTCGGCGTCCACGGCACGGCGAAGCCAGCTGAGCGCCTCGTCGCTGCGACCCACCATCTCCAGGGCCTCGGCGTAGGCGTAAGCCAGCCGGGCGAACCACGGCTCCCGTTGCTCGCGGCGTAGCTCGGGGATCTGCAAGGCGACGACGGCCGCATCTGGTTGGCCCAGGTCACGGCGCGCACCGGAGGCCACGATGGCCATCTCGACGCGGCCATCCGTCGTCAGCGACCGCGCCTCCTCGCTGGCAGCGAGTGACAGCGCGCGCTCCGGTCGGCCGACGCCGCGCTCGGCGTCGGCGATCAGAGGCAGCAGATCGGGGCGACCGGACATCCGGGTGGCAGCACGTAGCTCCGTCAACGCGTCGGCGAACCTGCCGGCGGCATACGCGGACAGGCCAGCGGCCTCGCGAACCGCGGGAACACGGCTGGCTAGCCGCCGCGCTTCGGCGGCGTGGGCGTAGGCAGTATCCGGGTCGTCGTCGAGCAGTTGCCCAGCCATGACCAAGTGCCGGGCGACCTTGGTCGCCAGATCTGTCGGCAGCGTGCGCAGCTGGCGGCGCACGTCGCCGTCGAGTTCCGATCCAGTCACGTCGTCGGGGATGGCGAGGCGAGCGCTGGCTGGTCGACGCGCGCGCGAACCAGCGGGCTGGTCGCGCACCCGGTCCCCGCGCTGAGGACGCACCGACGCCGGCGTCGATCCTGTCGACGCGCGGGGGCGGCGCGGATCATTCTGCGCGGGCATGGGCAGCCTCCTGCCGGGAGATCGTCGGGCCTGCACGCACATGAGGGCCACCCCGTATGGGGTGGCCCTCATGGCACGAATGTCCGGCGGCGTCCTACTCTCCCACGCGGTCCCCCGCGCAGTACCATCGGCGCTGAGAGGCTTAGCTTCCGGGTTCGGAATGGGACCGGGCGTTTCCCCTCGCTATGGCCGCCGAAACTCTATGGAGATGTCGGCTCGGGCTCCCGACCGTATCTCGGGAACCGCACAGTGGACGCGTAGCAACTCGCAATCAATGAGAATGTGGTCAAGTCCTCGGCCTATTAGTACCGGTCAGCTCCACGCGTTGCCGCGCTTCCACTTCCGGCCTATCAACCCAGTCGTCTACTGGGGGCCTTACCAGGTTAACCCTGTGGGAGACCTCATCTTGAAGCGAGCTTCCCGCTTAGATGCTTTCAGCGGTTATCCCTTCCGAACGTAGCCAACCAGCCGTGCTCCTGGCGGAACAACTGGCACACCAGAGGTTCGTCCGTCCCGGTCCTCTCGTACTAGGGACAGCCCTTCTCAAGTCTCCTGCGCGCGCGGCGGATAGGGACCGAACTGTCTCACGACGTTCTAAACCCAGCTCGCGTACCGCTTTAATGGGCGAACAGCCCAACCCTTGGGACCTACTCCAGCCCCAGGATGCGACGAGCCGACATCGAGGTGCCAAACCATCCCGTCGATATGGACTCTTGGGGAAGATCAGCCTGTTATCCCCGGGGTACCTTTTATCCGTTGAGCGACGGCGCTTCCACAAGCCACCGCCGGATCACTAGTCCCAGCTTTCGCCCCTGCTCGACATGTCTGTCTCACAGTCAAGCTCCCTTGTGCACTTGCACTCGACACCTGATTGCCAACCAGGCTGAGGGAACCTTTGGGCGCCTCCGTTACATTTTAGGAGGCAACCGCCCCAGTTAAACTACCCACCAGACACTGTCCCTGATCCGGATCACGGACCTAGGTTAGACATCCAGAACGACCAGAGTGGTATTTCAACGTTGACTCCACCGACACTGGCGTGCCGAGCTTCACAGTCTCCCACCTATCCTACACAAGCCGTACCGAACACCAATATCAAGCTGTAGTAAAGGTCCCGGGGTCTTTCCGTCCTGCCGCGCGTAACGAGCATCTTTACTCGTAGTGCAATTTCGCCGAGTCTGTGGTTGAGACAGTCGGGAAGTCGTTACGCCATTCGTGCAGGTCGGAACTTACCCGACAAGGAATTTCGCTACCTTAGGATGGTTATAGTTACCACCGCCGTTTACTGGCGCTTAAGTTCTCAGCTTCGACGCCGAAGCGCCTAACCGGTCCCCTTAACGTTCCAGCACCGGGCAGGCGTCAGTCCGTATACATCGTCTTGCGACTTCGCACGGACCTGTGTTTTTAGTAAACAGTCGCTTCCCCCTGGTCTCTGCGGCCGCACGCCGCTTCGGGAGCAAGTCCCTACACCGTCCGCGGCCCCCCTTCTCCCGAAGTTACGGGGGCATTTTGCCGAGTTCCTTAACCATAGTTCACTCGATCGCCTTGGTATTCTCTACCTGACCACCTGAGTCGGTTTGGGGTACGGGCCGCCATGACACTCGCTAGAGGCTTTTCTCGGCAGCATAGGATCATCCACTTCGCCTCAATCGGCTCGGCATCAGGTCTCAGGCTATGTGAGACGCGGATTTGCCTACGTCTCGCCCTACACCCTTACCCCGGGACAACCATCGCCCGGGTTGGACTACCTTCCTGCGTCACCCCATCGCTTGCCTACTACCAGCTCGGGTCGCGCGCTCCACCAGCCTCGCTCCGAAGAGCTCGCCGGCTTCGGGCGCTTAGCATCACTGGGTTCGGCATGGGCGCGTCATAGCGGGTACGGGAATATCAACCCGTTGTCCATCGACTACGCCTGTCGGCCTCGCCTTAGGTCCCGACTTACCCTGGGCGGATTAGCCTGGCCCAGGAACCCTTGGTCATTCGGCGGACGGGTTTCTCACCCGTCTTTCGCTACTCATGCCTGCATTCTCACTCGTGTGGCGTCCACGGCTGGGTCACTCCGCCGCTTCACTCGCCACACGACGCTCCCCTACCCATCCACACGCCTGGACACGTAAGCGTGCCTGGCTATCAGTGTGAATGCCACGGCTTCGGCGGTGTGCTTGAGCCCCGCTACATTGTCGGCGCGGAATCACTTGACCAGTGAGCTATTACGCACTCTTTCAAGGGTGGCTGCTTCTAAGCCAACCTCCTGGTTGTCTGTGCGACTCCACATCCTTTCCCACTTAGCACACGCTTAGGGGCCTTAGCCGGTGATCTGGGCTGTTTCCCTCTCGACTACGGAGCTTATCCCCCGCAGTCTCACTGCCGCGCTCTCACTTACCGGCATTCGGAGTTTGGCTGATTTCGGTAAGCTTGTAGGCCCCCTAGACCATCCAGTGCTCTACCTCCGGCAAGAAACACGCGACGCTGCACCTAAATGCATTTCGGGGAGAACCAGCTATCACGGAGTTTGATTGGCCTTTCACCCCTACCCACAGCTCATCCCCCAGGTTTTCAACCCTGGTGGGTTCGGGCCTCCACGCGGTCTTACCCGCGCTTCACCCTGGCCATGGGTAGATCACTCCGCTTCGGGTCTAGAGCATGCGACTCAATCGCCCTATTCGGACTCGCTTTCGCTACGGCTTCCCCACACGGGTTAACCTCGCCACACACCGCTAACTCGCAGGCTCATTCTTCAAAAGGCACGCGGTCACGGCCTTGCCCGAAGGCAAGACGACGCTCCCACGGCTTGTAGGCACACGGTTTCAGGTACTATTTCACTCCCCTCCCGGGGTACTTTTCACCTTTCCCTCACGGTACTAGTCCGCTATCGGTCACCAGGGAGTATTTAGGCTTAGCGGGTGGTCCCGCCAGATTCACACGGAATTTCTCGGGCTCCGTGCTACTTGGGATCCCGTCTCGGGAGTCGCTGACGATTTCGTCTACGGGGGTGTCACCCTCTGTGCCGGCCCTTTCCCAGGGCCTTCGACTATCACGACGATTTCTTACTCCCTGCCAGTTCGGCAGAACCAGCTGGACGGTCCCACGACCCCGATCACGCAACGCCTGCCGGCTATCACACGTGATCGGTTTAGCCTCTTCCGCTTTCGCTCGCCACTACTCACGGAATCACGGTTGTTTTCTCTTCCTGTGGGTACTGAGATGTTTCACTTCCCCACGTTCCCTCCGCTCACCCTATGTGTTCAGGTGAGGGTGACAGGACATGACTCCTGCCGGGTTTCCCCATTCGGAAATCCTCGGATCACAGCTCGGTTGGCAGCTCCCCGAGGCTTATCGCAGCCTCCTACGTCCTTCATCGGCTCCTGGTGCCAAGGCATCCACCGTGCGCCCTTAATAACTTGGCCACAAAAAAGATGCTCGCGTCCACTGTGCAGTTCTCAAGGTACGGGCGGGTGACCAGATCCGGACTCGTCGCGTGCCGCCCGCAGTGCAGGCCGTTCGACGCAGGATCGCGTCCCGGACGCCGTGACAGTCCGCGCCGAGGCGCGGCCGCGGAAGGCCGAGGTCGAGCGAGCGCCCGTTCCCTCAGGACCCAACAGCGTGCCGAGGCAGACCGTCCCGACCCGGTCCCACGTTCCTGCTGCCGCAAGCAGCTGTACTAGACGAGTCGGCCGTCGAGGCCTGCCAACTAGTCAATGTTCCACCCATGAGCACCATCGCCGGAGACGAATGTCCGCGAGCATGGCTCTGGACGACCGACCCGAGAGGTCGACCGCGCCAGGTGCTCCTTAGAAAGGAGGTGATCCAGCCGCACCTTCCGGTACGGCTACCTTGTTACGACTTCGTCCCAATCGCCGATCCCACCTTCGACGGCTCCCTCCACAAGGGTTGGGCCACCGGCTTCGGGTGTTACCGACTTTCGTGACGTGACGGGCGGTGTGTACAAGGCCCGGGAACGTATTCACCGCAGCGTTGCTGATCTGCGATTACTAGCGACTCCGACTTCATGGGGTCGAGTTGCAGACCCCAATCCGAACTGAGACCGGCTTTTTGGGATTCGCTCCACCTTGCGGTATCGCAGCCCTTTGTACCGGCCATTGTAGCATGTGTGCAGCCCAAGACATAAGGGGCATGATGATTTGACGTCATCCCCACCTTCCTCCGAGTTGACCCCGGCAGTCTCCTATGAGTCCCCGGCATTACCCGCTGGCAACATAGAACGAGGGTTGCGCTCGTTGCGGGACTTAACCCAACATCTCACGACACGAGCTGACGACAACCATGCACCACCTGTACACGGCCCTTGCGGACCCCACATCTCTGCCGAGATTTCCGCTGTATGTCAAGCCTTGGTAAGGTTCTTCGCGTTGCATCGAATTAAGCCACATGCTCCGCCGCTTGTGCGGGCCCCCGTCAATTCCTTTGAGTTTTAGCCTTGCGGCCGTACTCCCCAGGCGGGGCGCTTAATGCGTTAGCTGCGGCACGGAGAACGTGGAAGGTCCCCCACACCTAGCGCCCAACGTTTACGGCGTGGACTACCAGGGTATCTAATCCTGTTCGCTCCCCACGCTTTCGCTCCTCAGCGTCAGTATCGGCCCAGAGACCCGCCTTCGCCACCGGTGTTCCTCCTGATATCTGCGCATTTCACCGCTACACCAGGAATTCCAGTCTCCCCTACCGACACTCTAGTCTGCCCGTATCGAATGCAGGCCCGGGGTTGAGCCCCGGGTTTTCACATCCGACGCGACAGACCGCCTACGAGCTCTTTACGCCCAATAATTCCGGACAACGCTTGCACCCTACGTATTACCGCGGCTGCTGGCACGTAGTTAGCCGGTGCTTCTTCTGCAGGTACCGTCACTTTCGCTTCGTCCCTGCTGAAAGAGGTTTACAACCCGAAGGCCTTCATCCCTCACGCGGCGTCGCTGCGTCAGGCTTTCGCCCATTGCGCAATATTCCCCACTGCTGCCTCCCGTAGGAGTCTGGGCCGTGTCTCAGTCCCAGTGTGGCCGGTCGCCCTCTCAGGCCGGCTACCCGTCGTCGCCTTGGTAGGCCATTACCCCACCAACAAGCTGATAGGCCGCGGGCCCATCCCTAGCCGAAAAACTTTCCACCACCACGGATGCCCGCGGCAGTCGTATCCGGTATTAGCCCCGGTTTCCCGGGGTTATCCCAGAGCTAGGGGCAGGTTGCCCACGTGTTACTCACCCGTTCGCCACTGATCCCCCCCGAAGGCCGGTTCACCGTTCGACTTGCATGTGTTAAGCACGCCGCCAGCGTTCGTCCTGAGCCAGGATCAAACTCTCCGTAGATGTCTATGGCTGACCTCGTCGCATCGAGACGCGACGAAGGAGCTGACAACACGAAGCGATCCGGCACTCGAGCACCCACCCTGGCAAGGGTGAGCACCCACCGAATCTCTTTCGTCTCAAGGAACCCGAACGCGGTCGGCACGAGGCCACCCGCGCTCCGGGGGTTGAACTTTGGCATTGACTTTCGGCACGCTGTTGAGTTCTCAAGGAGCGGACGCGCACCGACGAGAAGGATCTTTCGTCCGGTCTCGGGGCAACCCCCCAACTGTACCCTGGTCTTCCGTCACTTGTCAACGGCCGAGGGTCGGCTGGGTATTCCGCTCTCCCCGCGCGCACAAGCGACCGCCGCAGGCGGCTGCCTGCGAGATCGAAGTGTTCGAGGAAGCCGTCCGCGAGACCGTCCACCAACGGTGTCCGCTACTCCCTATCGGGCGGCGAGACGCAACGTTACGTCAGCGCTACGAGACGATGCAAATCCGCCCTATCGGGCGTGTCAGGCGCGCGACTTCCGACGCCGGCAATCGCGCGCTTGCCGCGGCGCAGCACGAGCCAGCGACCGTGCAGGAAGTCTGCCTGCTGGCGGGACCGGCATCGGGGTCGGTCGACCCGCGCGTTGTTGAGGTAGCGCCGCCCTCGGCCACCGCCCGACGCGCCGCCGATCGGCTCGGCGACAGACCGGTCAGAGCCAGCAGCTCCACCACCGCTGGCAGCGGCTGGCCTGCCGGCAGGGTGGCGTGCGGCGTCTCGGTCAGCGCTGCGGCGAGGGTTCGCTCGTCGAGCGATTCGAGGCTCCCCTGCCGAACAGCGCCCGGCTCGCCGCCACGACCCGCGGCGCACTCGTCCGTCCGTGCACCAGCGCGGTGACTCCGCGGCGAGGGCGCGCTGCGCCGGCCGCGCCGCCGGCCGCTCGGCGGTCGCCTTCTCCAGCTCCTCGATCTCCTCCCGGGTCCGGAAGTGAAGACCTTCAGGTAGCGGCACGACGTCGCGGTCGTCGGCGTTGAGCCAGAACTGGTAGAAGGCGTACGGCGACGTCAATGCGGGTCGAGCCAGACCGTCCCCGACTCGGTCTTGCCGAACTTCGTGCCGTCGGCCTTGGTGACAGCGGAGTGGCAAGGGCGTGCACGTGATCGCCGGTCGACCCGGCGGATGAGGTCGACGCCGGCGGTGATGTTGCCCCACTGGTCGCTGCCGCCGATCTGCAGCGTGCAGCCGTAGCGCTGGTACAGCTCGAGGAGTCGTGCGCCTGCAGCAGCTGGTAGCTGAACTCGGTGTAGACGATGCCGCCCGCCGTCCAGCCGGGCGCGGACGGACTCCGCGATCGAGCATCCGGTTCACCGGAAGTGCTTGCCGACGTCGCGCAGCAGGTCGATCGCCGACAGCGGTCCGGTCCAGTCGAGGTTGTTCGACCATGCGCGCGGCGTACTCGCCGCTCGAAGTCGAGGAATGGCTCGATCTGCGCGCGGATCCGTCGTACCCAGTCGGCAACGGTCTCGCCGGCGTTCAGCGCCCGCTCGGCGCTCTTGCCGCTGGGGTCGCCGATCAGCCCGGTCGCTCCGCCGACCAGGGCGAGCGGCCGGTGCCCGGCTAGCTGCAGCCGCCGCATGGTCAGGATCTGCACCAGGTTGCCGATGTGCAGGCTTGGTGCGGTCGGGTCGAAGCCGCAGTAGAACGTCACCGGACCGGCAGCGAACGCGGCGCGCAGCGCGTCCTCAGTCGGTGGTCTGCGCGATCAGCCCGCGCCAGTGCAGGTCGTCGAGGATGGCTGCTCGGTCGGTCGCCTCCGTCACAACGCCAATCTTCGCCTATGAATCATGTGCGGTCGGTAGGGGCTGACCGAGGGATCGTCGGCAAGCCAGAACCGCCACGGGAAGTCCGCTCCGTCGCCAGCGACGCCGGTTCGTGGTCCGGAAGACACCTGCGAGCGCGGGACCGGCGCACCGGTGAACAGCCGCAGCGGGCTGTCCGGGTCGCAGCCATCGGCACCGTTCTGGGCGCCGTCGAATACCCAGCGCGGTGGTCAGCCGCGCCGGCCCGCGGGCGAGGTCGTCGGGCCGGCTGGGCCGATGGCCGGCGAGCCTGCGCCAGCTCACTCCCGGCTACGACCACGCCCGCCCGCAGCAGCACCGCCGAGGCGCGGCCGGACTCGGGCCGCACACGACGTTGGCGCACCAGTGCATGCCGTAGGTGAAGTAGACGTAGAGGTGACCCGGTGGTCCGAACATCACCGCCGTGCGCGGCGTACGGCCCGCGGAACGCGTGCGAGCCGGGATCGTCTTCGCCGTCGTACGCCTCGACCTCGGTGAGGCGCACGGCCACGGGCGGCTCGTCCGGCTGGAGGCTGCGATGCTCGATCACCCGTCCGAGCAAGTCGGGAGCGACATCGAGGACGGGACGATCGAAGAAGTCGCGAGGTATCAGCGAGCCAAGCTCGGTCACCGTGGCCCAGGCCCGCTGTTCGTCAAGGTCCTCGCGTAGCCTCACGAGCTGCTCCTCGACCCGAACCGGTGCAGTGCCGCCGGGCGCCGCCCGTGCGTCGAGTGCGCCGCGGACCGTGAGGACCGATCGCACGGCGGGCGTCAGTGCGGACGAGACGTCGGCAAGATCGTCGTCGGACAGCTCCCAGAGCTCGACCCCGAGCTCGTCGCACCTGCGGACGCAGGAGCCGGCGATCTCGTGCGCCTCGCGGAACGGCACGCCCTGCCGAACCAGCCATTCGGCGACGTCGGTGGCGAGGGCGTGCCCGTCGGCAGCGGTTGCCGCCATCCGCTCGGTGTCGAAGATCAGCGTTCGCACACATGCCTGCCAGCGGCGGGAGCACGAGGAGCAAGGTATCGATCGCGTCGAAGACCGGCTCCTTGTCCTCCTGCAGGTCGCGGTTGTACGCGAACGGCAGGCCCTTGAGAGTCGTGAGGACGCTGACGAGATCACCGATGAGGCGACCGGACTTCCCGCGGGCCAGCTCGGCGACGTCGGGGTTCTTCTTCTGCGGCATGATCGACGAGCCGGTGGAGTAGGCGTCGTCGAGCGTCGCCCAGCGGAACTCCTGCGACGACCACAGGCACACCTCCTCGCCGAGCCGCGACAGGTGCACCCCGATCACGGCCGTGGCGAAGAGGAACTCGGCGACGAAGTCACGGTCGCTCACGGCGTCGATGGAGTTGGCGAACGCCGTATCGAACCCGAGCTCGATCGCCACCGACTCGGGATCGAGCGGCAGGGACGATCCGGCGAGTGCCCCTGCGCCGAGCGGTGACACGGCCGCGCGCCGGTCCCAGTCGCGCAGTCGATCGACATCGCGTGACAGGGCGTGCACGTGCTTGGCGAGCTCGTGACCGAAGGACACCGGCTGGGCGTGCTGCAGGTGCGTGAAGCCCGGCGCTGCGGTGGCCACGTGCAGCTCGGCTTGTGCGAGCACGGCTTCCTCGAGGTGCACGATGGCCGCGACCACCTGGCGGGCAGCGTCGCGCAGGTAGAGCCGAAGGTCGGTGGCGACCTGGTCGTTGCGACTGCGACCTGCTCGTAGCTTGCCGCCGAGCGCCCCGAGACGCTCGACGAGACCGCGCTCCAGTGCAGTGTGCACGTCCTCATCCGCGACGGTCGGGGTGAACGTTCCTTGCCGCACGTCGGCCTCGAGCGCGTCCAGTCCGCCGAGCAGCGCTTCGAGCTCGCCGTCGTCGAGCAGGTGGGCGCGGTGCAGCACGCGCGCGTGCGCCCGGGACGCGGCCAGGTCGTAGGGCGCGAGCCGCCAGTCGAAGTGGACCGAGGCGGACAGCCCGGCGACCTCGTCGGCCGCGGACGCGGCAAACCGGCCACCCCAGAGCCGATGTGTCACCCGGGCGTGCCGCCCAACCGGAGGTCGCGCTTCGCCGCGATCTTGCTGGGCAGGCCCCACAGCTCGACGAAGCCCTTGGCCAGCGCCTGGTCGAAGGTGTCCTCGGAGTCGTAGGTGGCGAGGTCGTAGTCGTACAACGACGCCTCACTGCGGCGACCGGTGACCACGGCACGGCCACCGTGCAGGCGGAGCCGGACGTCTCCGGACACGTGCGCGGAAGCTGAGTCGAGGAACGCGTCCAGCGACCGTTTCAGCGGCGAGAACCACAACCCGTCGTACACGAGCTCGGTCCAGCGCTGCTCGACCTGCCGCTTGAAGCGGGCGAGGTCGCGCTCGACAGTGACGTTCTCGAGCTCCTGGTGCGCCGTGATCAGTGCGATGGCGCCCGGCGCTTCGTACACCTCGCGGCTCTTGATGCCGACCAGCCGATCCTCGACCAGGTCGAGTCGGCCGACTCCCTGTGCCCCCGCCCGCGCGTTCAGCTCCTCGATCGCCTGCAGCATCGTGACCGGCTGGCCGTCGATGGCCGTCGGTACCCCGTCGACGAACGTCACGACCACCTCGTCCGGCTCCCGCGGCACAGCGGGGTCGTCGGTGTAGGAGTAGACGTCCTCGATCGGCGCGTTCCAGACGTCCTCGAGGAAGCCGGTCTCGACCGCTCGCCCCCAGACGTTCTGATCGATGGAGTACGGCGACTTCTTCGACTGATCGATCGGCAGCCCCTTCTCCTCCGCGAACGCGATCGCCTTGTCGCGAGTCATGTCGCAGTCGCGGACCGGGGCGAGCACCTCGAGATCGGGGGCGAGCGCGCCAAGGCCGACCTCGAAGCGGACCTGGTCGTTGCCCTTCCCAGTGCAGCCATGCGCCACCATCGTCGCGCCGTGCTTGCGCGCCGCCGCAGCGAGATGGCGGACGATGACCGGGCGAGACAGCGCCGAGACCAGCGGGTAGCGGTCCATGTAAAGGGCGTTGGCCTTGAGCGCCGGCAGGCAGTAGTCAGACGCGAACTCCTCACGCAGGTCGACGACCTCCGACTCGACCGCACCGCAGGCCAGCGCGCGCTCGCGGATGACCTCGAGATCCTCGCCGCCCTGGCCCACGTCGGCAGCGACGGCGACGACTTCGGCTCCGGTCTGGTCGGCGATCCAGCCGATGGCGACGGAGGTATCGAGGCCTCCGGAATAGGCAAGAACGACGCGCTCACTCACGAGGACTCCTCGGCGGGGGTGGGTACCGGAACACGATTGTGCTGAGCCAGGGACAGGAAGGAGGACGCGACATCTGGGCCGCCGGCCGGATCGCGGCACACCAGCAGGACGGTGTCGTCGCCGGCAATGGTGCCGAGCAGATCGGGTAGGGCGGCATGGTCGATGGCCGACGCGAGGAACTGTGCCGCTCCGGGCGGAGTGCGTAGCACCACCAGATTCGCGGATGCGTCGGCGGCGACGAGCACCTCGCCGGCGAGCCGAGCAAGCCGCGCGTCACCCCAGCGCGACTCGGCGGGAGCCAGCCTGGGCGTCGCGTCGCCGCCTTCCGCGGGAACGGCGTAAACGAGTGCACCGCCGCGGTCTCGGATTTTGACCGCCGCAAGTTCTTCGAGGTCGCGCGACAGCGTCGTCTGCGTCACCGCGAAGCCGTCGTCGGCCAGGAGCCGGGCCAGCTCACCCTGGGAACGCACCCGCATCCGGCCTAGCAGGTCGACGATACGGGCGTGCCGCGCGGCCCGGGTCTGCGGGACGACGGTCACGACGCCTCCGCCCGGTCGAGGATCGCAGGCAGGGCGGCGAGGAACGAGTCGGCCTCATCGAGGGTGAGGACGAGCGGGGGCGCCAGCCGTACGGCATCGGGCTGAACGGCGTTGACGAGAAACCCGGCATCTCGAGCGACGGCTTCTACTGTGGCTGCCGCCGGGCCGTTCAGCGCGAGGGCCACCCAGAGGCCGCGACCGCGTACACCCGTGAGCAGCGGGGAGTCGATCTGGGCAGCAGAGGCGAGCCGGTCTCCCACCTTGACGGCATTGTCGAGCAGGCCCTCACGCTCAATGGTGTCCAGCACGGCGAGTGCGGCGGCGCACGCGACCGGGTTGCCGCCGAACGTGCTGGCGTGGTCGCCCTTGTCGAAGGTGCTGCCGTACGGGCCGATCCCGATGCATGCTCCGATCGGCAGGCCACCGCCGAGTCCCTTGGCGAGAGTGACCACGTCGGGAACGACGTCCTCGTGGTGGTGCTGGAACCAGGCACCCGTGCGGCCGACGCCGCTCTGCACCTCGTCGAGCACGAGCAGTGCGCCGGCGTCGTCGCACACCTGGCGGGCAGCGCGCAGGTAGCCGTCGGGCGCCGGCACGATGCCGCCCTCGCCGAGGGTGGGTTCGAGAAAGAGCGCCGCGCAGTGCTCACCGACAGCGTCCTCGAGGGCGCCGGTATCGCCGTACGGAACGAACCGCGCCTCGGTCGCGAACGGCCGGTACGGATCGCGGATAGCCGACTTGCCGGTCATGGCTAGCGAGCCCATGGTCCGACCGTGAAAGCTCTTCTCGGCGGCGACGACGTAGGTGCGGTCAGGTCCCTGATGGCGACGGACGAGCTTGAACGCCGCCTCGTTGGCCTCGGTGCCGCTGTTGCAGAAGAACACCCGACCGTCGTTGCCGAGCAGCTGCAATAGGCGTTCGGCCAGCGCGACGGACGGCCCGTTGACCACAAGGTTGCTGGTGTGCGCGATCGTGGCGACCTGGCGGGCCACTGCCTCGACCAGCGCCGGGTGCGCGTGGCCGAGTGAGCTGACGGCGATGCCACCGATGAGGTCGAGGTACGCCCGCCCGTCGGCGTCCCACACCGTGCAGCCCTGCCCGCGCACGAGCGCGAGGGGCGGCGTTCCGTAGGTCGGCATCAGTGCGGCGGCGTGCCGTGCCTGGAGCTCGGCGGTCTTCATGGAAGCACCATCGTTCCCACTCCTTCGTCGGTGAAGACCTCGAGCAGCAAGGCGTGCGGGACGCGGCCGTCGAGAACGTGTGCGCTCGGAACACCCCCACGTACGGCGCGAAGGCACGCCTCCATCTTGGGCACCATTCCGCTGGACAGTGACGGCAGCATCGCCTCCAGCTGCTCGGTGCTGACTTGGCTGATGACCTCATCGGTCGATGGCCAATCGGCGTACAGCCCCTCGACGTCGGTGAGGACGACGAGCTTCTCGGCGTCCAGCGACACCGCCAAGGCAGCTGCAGCGGTGTCGGCGTTGACGTTGTAGACCTGGCCGTCGGCGTCGAGGGCTACCGACGACACCACGGGGATGCGGCCGTCATCGAGCAGTGCTCGGACGGCTCCCGGCGACACCTCGACGACATCGCCCACGAGGCCGATGTCGACGTGTTCGCCGTCGACCACGGCGCCGCGCCGCTCGGCGGTGAACAGGTTCGCGTCCTCGCCGGACAGGCCGATGGCGAACGGGCCGTGCCGATTCACCAGACCGACAATGTCACGCTGTACAGATCCGACGAGCACCATCCGGACGACGTCCATCGTTTCCGGCGTCGTGACCCTCAGGCCGCCCGCGAAGACCGTCTCCACGCCCATGCGGTCGAGCTGGTTGGTGATCTGCGGGCCGCCGCCGTGGACGACGACGGGACGCAATCCGGCGTAGCGAAGGAAGACGACGTCCTCGGCGAATGCCGCGCGCAGTATCTCGTCGGCCATCGCGTGCCCGCCGTACTTCACGACGACCGTGCAGCCGGAGAAGCGCTGCAGCCACGGCAGCGCCTCGACGAGCGTGGCTGCTTTCGCGAGAGCGGTGGGGGCGAGCGTCATGTGGCGTACGCCGAATTCTCGTGCACGTACGCCGCGGTGAGGTCGTTGGTCCAGATCGTCGCTTCGGCCGAGCCGACGTTGAGATCGACGTCGATGCGGACGTCCCGGCCGTCGAAGCGCACCAGCTCACGTGGCTCATGGGGCGACCCGGCGCGACAGACGTGGACACCGTTGAAGCTGACGTCGACGTCGACCGGGTCAAAGGTGGCCTGGGTGGTCCCGACAGCGGCGAGAACCCGTCCCCAGTTCGGGTCCTCACCGCTGACGGCGCATTTGAGGAGGTTGCTGCGAGCCACCGAGCGGGCAACCTCGACAGCATCGTCCTCGCTAGCGGCGCCACGGACAACGATCGCGATGTCGTGAGCCGATCCTTCGGCGTCGGCGAGGAGCTGCATCGCCAGTTTGCGGCAGACCGCCGTGAGTGCCGCAGTGAATTCGGCAGCTCTTGGTGTGACGGCCGACGCGCCGCTCGCCAGCAGGGCCACAGTGTCGTTGGTCGACATACAGCCATCGGAGTCGAGCCGGTCGAATGTCGCCGCTGCAGCGGCTCGCAACGACTCGTCGCACGTAGTCGAATTCACAGCCGCGTCGGTCGTGAGGACGACCAGCATCGTCGCGAGAGATGGCGCGAGCATGCCAGCGCCCTTGGCCATGCCGCCGATCACCCACCCGTCGCCGTGGGCCACCGCCTGCTTGGAGTGGGTGTCGGTGGTGAGAATCGCCTCGGCGGCCGCGTCCCCGCCACCGGCGGACAGGGACTCGTATGCGAGCTCGATGCCCGCCAAAAGGGCAGTCTCGTCGAGTGTGTCGCCGATGAGGCCGGTCGAGCAGACCGCGACGTCGATTGCACCCGCGTCGAGCAGGGAGCCGGCGAGCTCGGCGGAGCGGTGCGTGGTCAGGAAACCATCGGGTCCGGTGTAGCAGTTCGCGCCGCCGGAGTTGAGGACGACAGCGCGCAGCTGCCCGTCCTTCACGACCTCGCGACTCCAGACGACCGGGTGGGCCACGCACCGGTTGGCGGTGAACACGCACGCGGCCGCGAAGGCCGGACCGTCGTTCACGACGAGGGCGACGTCCGGACGCCCGCTGGGCTTGAGGCCCGCGGTGACGCCGGCGGCGCGGAAGCCGGCAGCAGCAGTCACGCTCATGGCGCGACACCGTGAACGGGAAGTCCAACGGTCTCCGGGAGACCGAGGGCGAGATTGGCGTTCTGAACCGCTTGACCAGCAGCGCCCTTGCCCAGATTGTCGAGCGCGACCACCACGACAGCACGGCCGGCGTGGCGATCAGCAGCGACCTGGATGTGGGCCGAGTTGCTGCCCAGGGTGGCGGCGGTCGATGGCCACCTGCCGTCGGGCAGCGTGTGCACGAACGGCTCGTCGGCATAGTCGTCGGCCATGACCGCCCGCACGTCATCAGTGTCGACGTGATCGCTCAACCGTGCGGTGCAGGTGGCCAGGATCCCGCGGGGCATCGGAGCGAGGATCGGTGTGAAAGACAGCGTGACCGCGGAGCGTGCGGCGGCGGTCAGCGTCTGCTCCATCTCGGGGATGTGTTGATGGGTGCCGCCCACCTTGTATGCGGACAGCGACCCCATCACCTCGGTGGCGAGCAGGCTCGTCGTCGGGCCGCGCCCCGCGCCGGACGTCCCCGACGCGGCGACGACGACGATGTCATCCGGTTGCACGAGTGCGGCGGCGAGGAGTGGCGCAAGCCCCAGCGCCACAGCGGTGGCGTAGCAGCCCGGGTTGGCGACGCGGCGTGCCCCGCGCAGCACGTCACGAGCCGAGGGGAGCTCCGGCAGCCCGTACGTCCAGGTGCCGGCGTGCTCACCGCCGTAGTACGAGCGCCAGTCATTGGCGTCGTGGAGCCGGTGATCCGCGCCCAGATCGACGATCACTGCGTGGTCGGGAAGTTCCCGCGCCACGGCCGCGCTCCGCCCGTGCGGGAGAGCGAGAAAGGCCACGTCGACGTCAGCCAGCGCGCCGGCGTCGGTCGGTAGCAGGACCTCGTCCGCAAGGGACGTCAGGTGCGGATGGACATCACCGACGCGGGCGCCTGCGTGCGACGCGGCGCAGATCGGCCCGATCTCGAGCTCCGGATGCGTGCCGAGAAGACGCAGCAGCTCACCGCCGGCGTAGCCGCTGGCGCCCGCGACTGCAGCTCGCATCCCCACCGCATGAGTATGCATTGCGCCGCGAAATCATGCCAGCTCGACGTCGCGTCCCTGTGACGCGATACGCGACGAGTCCGGGCGATACGCCTCCTACAGAAGGCGTATTGACCGAAATGATCACGTATACGTGATCATTTCGGGAAGGTGTGTCGGGGGCGGGGGTTAGGCGGAGCGGAGGACGGCGCCGGTCCGCCGGCCGGCCTCGGCGACGGCCTGGTCGCGTGCGGCCGACACCTCATCGAGGGTCAGCGTTCGGTCGGGTGCGCGGAAGCGCAGCGCATAGGCCAGCGACCGGTGACCCGGCGGCACCTGCGCGCCGGCGTACATGTCGAAGAGCCGCAGCGACTCGAGCAGCTCCCCCGCGCCGTCCCGCAGCGCCGCCTCGACCTCTGCGGCCGGCGTCATCGCGTCGACGACGAGCGCGACATCCTCCTTGGCCAACGGATACGGACTGACGATTGGGGCGCCGTCGACGTCCTCAGCCGCCGCTGCGATCAAGATCGCCGACAGGTCGACCTCCGCCGCACACGTTCGAGCCGGGAGACCAAGGGCGGCGATAACCCGCGGGTGCAACTCGCCCGCATGGCCGATGACGGTGTCGCTGCCTGGAGGCAGGATCGCCGCGCACCGGCCGGGATGCCAGGGCGCCAGGTCGTCCGCGCGGGTCCGCAGCGCGACACCAACGCTGCGACCGGTGGTGCGCACCGCCTCGACAGCGTCGGCCCAGCTGACTGCTCGCGCGGGGCCCCACCAGCCCGGCGGCTGCCACGCACCGCAGAGCGCCACCGCGATGTGCCACGGCTGGTCCGGCAGCGCTGCATCGAGGGCCGCCAGCTGCTCCGGATCGGGCCGCCTGTCGACGGCAACACGGGGCGCCGCGCGGCGATTGACCATCGCGGGGCAGGAAGACCACGCCGGCTTCGAACAGCGCAAGATCGGGAAACCCTCGGCTGACGTTGCGCTGCAGTGTCCGCAGCATTCCTGGCAGCAGCGTGGTCCGCAGCTCCGGCTCTTCGTCGGACATCGGATTGACCACGCGCACCGTGTGTCGTCGGGCATCGGAGGCGTCGATGCCGAGGGCATCCCACGCGGCACGTCCGACGAACGGGTAGCTGGGCGCCTCAGCGAACCCGGCGCCGGCCAGCGCCCGGCCGACAACGCGGCGCAGCCGCTGGTCGCGGGTGTACCCACGCCCCGCCGGGGCGACGGGCAAGGTCGACGGGATCGAGTCGTACCCCTCCAGACGAAGGACTTCCTCGACGAGATCCGCCGGGTTGAGCAGGTCCGGCCGCCACGAGGGTGGCGTCACCACCAGCAAATCCGCTGCATCGACTCCACAGCCGACCGCGATCAGGTGCTCGACGACGCGCTCGGGAGCGATGTCACGGCCGGCGACGTCGCCCGGATAGCTGGCGGCCATCCGGATCTGCGGAGCGAGCGGCACCACTCCGACGATCGTTGCGTCGACTTCGGCGCTGGCTCCGGCCAGCTCGCCCAGCAGCTCGGCCACGCGTTGCGTCGCCCGCTCGGGGAGAGCGGGGTCGACGCCACGCTCGAACCGGCGTGAGGCCTCAGTGGACAGGCGGTGACGACGGCTCGATCGAGCAATCGTGATCGCGTCGAAGTGCGCCGCTTCGACGACGATCTCAGCTGTCAGGGGTGAGATCTCCGTACTGCCGCCGCCCATGATGCCGGCGAGCCCGAGTGGACCGGAGTCGTCGGCAATCAGCAGATCGTCCGAATCAAGGGGCCGCGTCACACCGTCGAGAGTCTGCAGCGTCTCGCCGATGGCGGCTCGGCGAGCCCGCAGCGGGCCGCTGAGCTGCGTTCGGTCGTACGCGTGGATGGGCTGACCGGTCTCGAGCATCACGTAGTTGGTGACGTCAACGACGAGCGAGATGGGCCGCATGCCGGCAAGCCCGAGACGCCGGCGCATCCACAGCGGCGAGGTCGCAGACGGGTCGATGCCGGTGACCGTCCGCGCGACGAAACGGTCGCATCCGAGCGGATCGTCAAGGATCACCGGGTAGCCGGCAGGCAGGTCTGGCACAGGGATGTCAGCTGGGTCACGCAGCGGCAGGCCGTACGCCGTGGCCGCTTCGCGGGCGATGCCGCGCATCGACAGGCAGTATCCGCGATCTGGCGTGACAGAGATGTCGAAGACGGCATCGCGCACACCGAGCAGCGGGAGCGCATCCGATCCCAGTGGCGCATCGACCGGAGTAGGCAGAACCAGGATGCCGGTGTGGTCGTCGCCGAGGCCCAGCTCGCGCGCCGAGCAGATCATGCCGTCAGACACGTGGCCGTAGGTCTTGCGGGCGGAGATCTCGAATCCGCCGGCGAGCACGGAGCCGGGCAGTGCCACGACCACGTCGTCGCCTACCGAGAAGTTGCGGGCGCCGCAGACGATGCCGCGTACGTCGTCGTCGCCGACACGTACCTGACACCAGCGGATCGTTCGACCGTTGCTGTGCGTCTCCTCAGTGAAGTCGAGGACGCGACCGACCACCACCGGACCCGAGACGTCGTGCCCGGGTGTCTCGACCTTCTCGACCTCGAGTCCGGCGCGCACTAAGCGGGCGGCGACGGCGCGCGCGTCCTCGTCGGGTGGTAGGTCAACGTAGTCGCGCAGCCACGACAGCGGCGCCCGCATCAGGACTCCTGACCGAGGGCAAGAGTGAAGCGGACGTCACCCTCGACCATGTCGCGCATGTCGGTGATGCCGTGCTGGAACATCAGCGTGCGCTCGAGACCCATGCCGAAAGCGAACCCGCGGTACCTCTCCGGGTCGATGCCGCAGGCGACGAGCACGCGCGGGTTGACCATGCCGCAGCCGCCCCACTCGATCCAGCCCTCGGAACCACACGTGCGGCACGGCGCATCGGGGTTGCCGACGGACGTGCCGCGGCAGACGAAGCAGAGCAGGTCGACCTCGGCGGACGGCTCGGTGAAGGGGAAGTAGGACGGGCGCAGCCGGGTGGTGAGGCCCGCGCCGAACATGGCGGCCGCGAAGTGGTCGAGCGTCCCCTTGAGGTCGGCCATGGTGATGCCGGTGTCGACGGCGAGGCCCTCGACCTGGCTGAAGACGGGTGTGTGGGTGGCGTCGAGCTCGTCGGTCCGGAACGTGCGGCCGGGAGCAACGACGTAGACGGGCAGCGGCCTCGACAGCAGCGCGCGGATCTGCACCGGCGAGGTGTGCGTCCGCAGGACCAGCCCCGCGTCGGGCGCGCCGACGAAGAACGTGTCCTGCATGGTGCGCGCCGGGTGGTCAGGGATGAAGTTCAGCGCGTCGAAGTTGAACCACTCCGCCTCGACCTCGGGGCCTTCGGCCACCTCCCACCCCATCGCTACGAAGACGTCGGCGACGCGGTCTCGAATCAGGGTCAGTGGGTGCTGGGCGCCGCGCGGCTCGCGGTCCCAGGGAAGCGTCACGTCGACGGCTTCCTCGACCAGGACGCGGGCATCGCGCTCAGCCTCGAGGACCTCGCGGCGCGCCTCGATCGCGGCTCGAACGGCGCCACGGGCGGCTCCGACGCGCTTGCCCGCCTCGGCTCGCGCGGCTGGCGGCAGAGCGCCGATCTCACGGTTGGCGAGGGCAAGGGGTGAGCGGTCACCGTCGTGAGCCACTTTGACCGTGTGCAGGAGGTCGAGGTCCGACGCCGCGGCGATGTCTGCCAGCGCCTCGTCTGTCATGCGCGCCACCTCGTCGGGGTGCAACGGCGTGACCTCGACGGGGTCGTACGACCGGTTGGGCGCGGACATCGGGCTCATCCTTTGCAGCGGTGAATTCGGCGAGTCTAGGGAAGGGCAGCTGACCCAGCGGACCGGTGGGCGCGCGCGGAGGCGTACAGGCAGACCGCAGCTGCGGCGGCCAGGTTGAGACTCTCGGCGCGGCCGTGGATCGGGATCCGGATCACGGCGTCGGCGAGCGACCGGACCGTGTCGGGTAGCCCCCACGCCTCGTTGCCAAACAGCCACGCGGTGGGTCGCTCGAGGCTCCCACTGTCCAGCGCGGTGTCGAGGTCGACGTCGCCTGCGCCGTCGGCGGCCAGGATCCAGAGCCTTGCCTCGCGTAGCCGATCGACCGCCGGCTCGACGGGGCCCGCGACCACGAGCGGAACGTGGAAGATGCTGCCGGCCGTGGCGCGCACGCACTTGCCGTTGTAGGGGTCGACGGAGCCGCCGGTGAGGACGATGGAATCGGCACCAGCCGCGTCGGCGGTGCGGATGACGGTGCCGGTGTTGCCCGGGTCGCGGGGATCGACCAGGACGGTGACCAATCGGGGTGGCTTGGCCAGGGCCTGGTCGATGGTGACGTCGAGGCGATGACACACCGCCGCGAGTCCCTGCGGAGTGACGGTCTGCGCGATGCTCGCCATCACCTCGCCGCTGACGAGGGCGACCGGGACGCCGGCCTGCCGGCAAGCGGCGAGGAGGTCTGCGTGGCGCTGCGCCGCCTCCGCCGTGCTGAAGACCTCGATGAGAACGCCGGGAGATGCGGCAGCCTCGCGTATGGCCTGCGGTCCCTCGGCGAGGAAGCGACCGTCCGCCGACCGGAAGGCTCGCTTGGCGAGGCGGCGGGCTGCCGCGACGCGCGGCGACCGGATGGAGGTCAGCTGCGAACTCGCCATGACGCGGTGGTGTCGGCGGACAGACCTGGTGGCGTTAGGCCGCTTCGCGCGCGGGCAAGGAGGCGCGGGCAACCTCGACGAGCGCGGCAAATGCTGGCGCATCGTTTACGGCCAGGTCGGCGAGCACCTTGCGGTCGAGCTCGACGCCAGCGGCCTTGAGGCCCTGGATGAACCGGTTGTAGGTCATGCCGTTGCTGCGCGCCGCGGCATTGATGCGCTGAATCCATAGCTGGCGAAAGTCGCCCTTGCGCTTCTTGCGGTCCCGGTAGGCGTACACCAGGGAATGGGTGACCTGCTCCTTGGCCTTGCGGTACAGGCGCGAGCGCTGTCCGCGATAGCCGCTGGCCTGCTCGAGGACGACTCGGCGCTTCTTCTGGGCATTGACTGCCCGCTTCACGCGTGCCACGTGGGTGCTCCTTCAAAGGCTGCTACTGCAGCTCGTACAAAGTCAGGTTGGTGGCTCGATCAGACGCCGAGCATGCGCTTGGCCTTCTTGCGGTCGGCCGGGGACAGCGTGACGTCGAGCGCCAGCCTGCGGGTGCGCCGCGAGGACTTCTTCTCGAACAGGTGGCGGCGGTTGGCCTGCTCGCGCATCAGCTTGCCGGCACCGGTGATGCGGATGCGCTTCTTCGCACCGCTGTGCGTCTTGTTCTTCGGCATGACTGCCGTCGTCTCCTGTCTCTTCCGCTGGGGTCCAGCGTCTGGGGCTCAGCCGGTACGGCGCGAACCTTCGGTAGCGGTTGCGGTGGCGGCCTCGGCCTGCTGCCGCACCCGGTCCGCGGCCCGCTCGGCGCGTGCCTCGGCCTTCTTCTTGTGCGGGCCCAGCACCATGATCATGTTGCGGCCGTCCTGCTTGGGGTGCGCCTCGACGTACCCCAGCTCCTGGACGTCCTCCGCGAGCCGCTGCAGCAGCCGGAACCCGAGCTCGGGGCGGCTCTGCTCGCGACCACGGAACATGATCGTGATCTTGACCTTGTCTCCTTGAGCGAGGAACCGCTCGACGTGACCCTTCTTGGTCTGGTAGTCGTGCGGGTCGATCTTCGGCCGGAGCTTCATCTCCTTGATGACCGTGTGCGCCTGGTTCTTGCGGGCGTCACGGGCCTTCATGGCCGATTCGTACTTGAACTTGCCGTAGTCCATGAGCTTGCAGACCGGCGGACGGGCCGTGGGTGCGACCTCGACCAGGTCGAGATCGGATTCCTGAGCCAGGCGCAGCGCGTCGCCGATGGCGACGATGCCGACCTGCTCGCCGTTCGGGCCGACCAGGCGTACCTCGGGCACGCGGATCCGGTCGTTGATGCGGAGCTCGGCGCTGATGGGGCCTCCAAAGAGAGTGGGATGGAACGGCTGGCCGGTCGTGCAGGCCTCTCACGAACCCTCATGAGAAGAGCCCCGCACGACACGCATGCGAGGCTCCAACGCGGGCCAACCTCGGGCGTGTGATCGCCGTCGGTGCCCAGACCGTACCCGTCGACCCGGAAGTCGATCGGGTGGGAGGACGATGTGCTGGAGCCTCCGCTTGCGGACCCTGATCGCCCGCGTGGACGATCGAAGTCGGTCGGTCGAGCAGGGTAGCAGGAAGCTGCTGCCCCGTCACCGAACAGAACACCGCCGACCGTCTGGAGATTCCTGGTGGCGCGCTCACCCGCTTCCCGGTACGCCAGCTGGTTCTTCGTGTACGCGCCTCCGACGTGTTGCGTACCGGCGGAACCAGTTGTGACCAGCTGCGAGCCCAGTACTGAAACGATCACGGAGTTTCAGGCACGACGGGTCGGCGTGTCGTTCCCGTAAGTCCATGATCGTTGCGGAAGGGCGGCTAGCGTCGAACGCGTGTTCGACTGGCTGGATCGTCTCAACGACGAGCAGCGCGCTGCCGTCACTCATGATGGCGGGCCGCTGCTCGTCCTTGCCGGTGCCGGCACGGGCAAGACAACGACGCTGACCAGTCGGCTGGCCTGGCTCGTTGCCGAGGGCGTTCCCGCCGAGCGGATCTTGCTCCTCACATTCACCCGGCGCGCCGCGCGCGAGATGGTCAGCCGCACCCAGACACTGCTCGCCGACGGACGTCGATCGTCGCGCGTTCGCGGCGGCACGTTCCACGCCATCGGCCTCGGAGTCCTGCGGACGCACGCCGCTGCCCTCGGTCTGCCGGAGGGCTTCGGCGTGCTCGACCCGTCCGATGCGGTTGACCTGCTGGATTTCGTCCGCCAGGACGCCGGCATCGCCGCCAAGGGCCGGCGGTTCCCCCGCGCGTCGACCCTCCTCGATGTCTACAGCCGCGCGGTCAACGCGCAGCGGACGGTCTCCGAGGTGCTTCCCGATGTCGCCCCGTGGTGCGCGACGGACGCGGAGGACGTCGCGGCCATCCTGCGGACATTCGTCGAACGCAAGCGCGCCTGCGGACTCCTTGACTTCGACGACTTGCTGCTGCTCTGGCGAGCGGCCGTGCGCGACGACGTGCTCGGCCCGGTCCTCGGCGACGACATCGACCACGTCCTCGTCGATGAATACCAGGACGTCAACGCTCTGCAGGTCGACATCGTGCGCGGCCTGCGCGCCCGTGACGACCGGGTCACCGTCGTCGGCGACGACGCCCAGGCGATCTACGGGTTCCGGTCGGCCGACCCTCGGCACATCCTCGACTTCGGCGACGTCTTCCCCGGCGCGCGAACGGTGACCCTCGAACGCAACTATCGCTCGACCCAGCCCATCCTCGACGTCACCAACCTGGTGGCCGCGCAGGCCAAGGAACGCCACGTCAAGACGCTGCGCGCGATCGCCACCGGTCGCACGCCGCCGCAACTGGTGATCTGCGCCGACGAGCAGCGGCAGACGGAGGAGGTGTGCACGCGCATTCTCGCCGAGTACGAGCGCGGCGTCCGGTTGCGTGACCAAGCCGTCCTCGTCCGCGCCGCCCACCACAGCGACCTGCTCGAGCTGGAACTCGGACTGCGCCGGATCCCCTACGTCAAGTACGGCGGCATGCGCTTCCTCGAGGCGGCCCACGTCAAGGACCTGGTGTGTGCGTTTCGGCTGGCCGACAACCCCAGCGACGAGACCAGCTGGTTCCGCTTGCTCCCCCGGCTCGACGGGGTCGGGCCGGCCACCGCCCGTCGGGTCATCGCGGCGCTCGGCGTCCCCGGCGATCCGGCGCCGCTCGAACACTGGCCGCGCGCCGTACAGATCCTTCCCGAGCCGGCGCGACCCACTGCGGACGCGCTCCTTGCCGCGATACGTCCCCTGCCGGACGAGTCGACAGGCCTGCAAGCACAGCGGCTCCGCGACGCGATGACGCCCCTGATCGCCGCCCGATACGCCGACGCCGCGGCGCGGCTCGCCGATCTCGACCAGCTGGTGACCGCCGCGGCCGAAGCCGGCCGGCTCAGCGACGTCGCTGCCGATCTGGTGCTCGAAGCGCCGGCAGCAACCGGTGATCTCGCCGGTCCGCCCGCCATCGACGACGACTACCTGGTGATCTCTACCGCTCACTCCGCCAAGGGGCTCGAGTGGGACAGCGTGCACGTCCTGCACGCAGCGGACGGCAACTTCCCCTCCGACATGTCGCTGTCGACCCCGGCGGGCGTCGAGGAGGAGCTGCGGCTGTTCTACGTCGCGCTCACCAGGGCACGACGGCTCCTTCAGGTGTACGCGCCGTTGCGCTATCACCACCGCCCGCGCGGGCGGGACGACATTCACAATCTCGCCCAGCTGTCCCGCTTCCTCACCCCAGCCGTACGAGCCGCGTTCGACGTCGTCCACGCCGGACGCACGCCATCTCGGGTGCCTGCCGGCGCCGCGGCAGCCTCAGCGAAGCTCGTCGACGCCGCGCTCCACGACCTGCTCCGCTGAGCCCACGACCGCGAGGTCCAGACCGGCGTCGAGGCGAGCGCGCAGCACCGCGTCTGCTGCCAATCGTGCCGCGAGGACGCGCGCGATGCCCTCGACACGCAAAGGATCGAGATCAGCGTCCGGCACCAGCAGCACCATCGCATCGGCGTGCTCCGATGGACGGATGTGTCCCGTGACTGTCGCGCCGGCGATGGCGAGCAGATGCCCGCCTACCACCTCTGCCACCTGCTCATCGGCATAGGCCGGCTGCCACGCCCGATCTTCGGCGAGCGCGGCCAGCCGGCTGCCACTGATCGTGTGCGGGATCGGTCCGGCGAGATCCAAGACGAGCGCAACAGCCTCCTCGTCGTACGTCGCCGCGGCCGCCAGCGAGGCCTGCACGGGCACCGGCCGCGCATCCGCGCGCCACCGGCCCAGGGTGTCGAGACTGGTGAAGGCCGGCAGCGCCCGGCGGCCGTCACGTCCGATGACGGTCACGAGTGCTAGATCCGCCCCGTGCTCGACCGACAGCGGGGTCGCCAGAATCGGGACGAGCAGCCGAGCGTCGAGCAGGGCTGCGGAGACCTCCGCTAACCCATTGATCCGTGCAAGCGCAGCCTCGAGGCGTGGATCGGCCGTACCGTCGTCGTCGGAGAAGTCGCCGGAGGACGTGACGAGAGCCCGGCCTGTCATCGGCCGACCCTAGTCCGGGCGTCGATCGGTAGCGTGCGGCGCGTGGACCGCAGCCGCCTCGATGCCGCGACGGCCGATCTCGACCCGCCATTCGCCGTCGTCCTGCTGCAGTCGTGGCGCCACAATGCGGCCGACCTCGTCCAGCGCGCAGCCGGCACGCCGATCCGAGTCGCCAGCAAGTCCGTTCGGTGCCGCGCGCTGCTCAGGGATGTGCTCGCGCGGCCGGGATACGCGGGCGTGATGACTCCCACGCTTCCCGAAGCCAGCTGGCTGGTCGGGTCCGGCGTGAGCTCCGACGCCCTCGTGGCATACCCAACCGCTGACCGCGCCGCCATCGGAGCGCTTGCCGTCTCCGGCGAGCTGGCGGCCGCCGTCACGCTGATGGTCGACGATGTCGCGCAGCTCGACCTCATCGACGCCCAGTCGCCACCTGCCCAGCGTCGGAACCTGCGGGTGTGCATCGACCTCGACGCATCGTGGCGTCCACTGAATGGTCGGCTGCATGTCGGGGTTCGACGATCACCATTGCACGCCCCCGCCGACGTCGTACGCCTCGCGCAGCACATCGCCGATCGTCCCGGCTTCGAGCTGGTCGGGCTGATGGCGTACGAGGCACAGGTGGCTGGCGTCGGTGATGCCCCTTCAGGCCGCCCGCTGTACGGACGAGCGGTGCGCGCGATCCAGGCGCGCTCGATTCGCGAGCTCACCGCGCGCCGAGCAGAGACCGTCGATGCCATCCGGCGCTTCGCCGATCTCGCGTTCGTCAACGGAGGCGGGACCGGGAGTGTCGAACAGACGGTCGCCGACGGCGTCGTGACGGAGGTGACCGCGGGATCTGGACTGTTCGCGCCCACGTTGTTCGACGGCTATCGCGCCTTTCGGCCAGAGCCGGCAGCGCTGTGGGCATTGCCGGTCGTCCGCCGCCCCGCTCCCGGCATCGCCACCGTCCTCGGCGGCGGCTTTGTCGCCAGCGGTCCGGCGGCCGCGGACCGGTTGCCGCAGCCGGCGCTGCCGCGCGGCTTGCGGCTGCTGCCGGCGGAGGGGGCGGGCGAGGTGCAGACCCCCGTGCGCGGGCGAGCCGCCGACCAACTGCGCATCGGTGACCGGGTCTGGTTCCGCCACGCGAAGGCGGGAGAACTGTGCGAGCACGTGGACGTGCTCCATCTCCTGGACGGTGACGAGGACCTCGCCGTCACCGAGATCGTGCCCACGTATCGCGGCGAGGGACGTACTTTTCTTTAGCTCTCGCCAGTCTCCTGCTGCCGCATCGGCATCTCGTCGACGATCGCGTAGAGCTCGCGTGGATCGACGGGTCCCGTCCAGCGCTTCTTCTCCGTGCCGTCGAGGCCGACAAGCACGGCAGAGAACTTCTCGTCATGCTCGTGCCGGACCTCGAGGCGGCGTTCCTGCAGCGCGGCCTCCTGGTCGGCGAGCAGTGCGTCCTGCCGGTGGACCTGGTAGGAGTCGTCGGGACCGGAGATGACGAGCACGCGATCGGCCATGCCCGCATTGTGTCAGTCGTTGCGCGAGGTCTGAGTGTGGCTGCGTACGAGGGCGCGCAACTCTCGCGCCATCGCCCGGCCGCGCTCGCCATCAGCAGCCTGCAGGCCCATCGCCCCCAAGACGCTGCCGTCGGTGAGATCGAGGTAGACCCACGGATCGCCCTCACGCAGGGTCACTTCCAGGATCTCCGCCCACTCCAGCTGACGCCGACGAAACACGTTGACGACGGTCACTCCGTCACTATTCGCTCGGACACGCGGGCGTGCCAGAACGTGCAGGAGCGCCGCCACCCCCAGGCCGAACAGGATCAAGCCAACCCGATCGATGAGCCGGAAGCCGCCGCTTCCTCCGGGCAGTGCGACCGCGAGAACGACCGAAACGGCGACGACGACCGCCGCCGTTCCGTACGCCACGAGGCGCGTCCGCCGTGGCCGCCACGTCACCGGCAGAGGACGCAGTGGTGTCCCGTCATTGCTCACGACCAGCGGGGTGTCAGAGCCGGCAGGCGTGGATGTCGGTCACGATGATGCCGCGGGCGCCGATGTCCCACAGCTCGTCCATCACCCGGTTGGTATCCGTGCGCGGCACCATCGCCCGGACCGCGACCCAGCCGGGCGTCTGCAGCGGCGAGATCGTCGGCGACTCGATGCCAGGCGTGATGAGGCAACCCGCCTCCACCGACTCGGCGCGGATGTCGTAGTCCATCATCACGTAGCGGCGGGCCACGAGAACGCCCTGCAGCCGGCGGACCAGCTGGGTCACCTCGCGGGTCATCGGCTCGCCCGCATGCCGGATCAGCACCGCTTCCGACTCGAGAATCGGCTCCCCGACGATCTCCAGGCCCGCGTGGCGCAGCGTCGCGCCGGTCTCGACCACGTCAGCGATCACGTCGGCGACGCCGAGCCTGACGGCGGTCTCAACGGCGCCGTCCAGCCGGGTCACTTCCGCGTCGACGCCTTGGTCGGCGAGGTGCTTGGCCACCAGGCCGGGGTACGCCGAGGCGATCCGCCGCCCGGCGAAGTCGCGCACGTCGTTCGCCGTGCCTGGATGCGTGGCGAAACGGAACGTCGACCGCGCGAAACCAAGCGGCAGGATCTCGTCCGCGGCGGCACCGCTGTCGAGGAGCAGGTCGCGGCCGGTGATGCCGACGTCGAGGCGACCTGAGCCCACGTAGACGGCGATGTCGCGCGGACGCAGGTAGAAGAACTCCGCCTGATTTTCCAGGTCGTGCAACACCAGCTCGCGCTGCTCGGAGCGTTGCCGGTAGCCGGCTTCACGCAGCATCTCCGCTGATGGGTCGGCGAGCGACCCCTTGTTGGGAACGGCGATGCGCAGCACGCGCTCGAGGGTACCGGCGGGGTCACACCTCCTAGAGGTGCTTGTACACGTCCTCGAGGGTGAGGCCGCGCGCCAGCATGAGGACCTGGACGTGGTAGAGCAGCTGGGAGATTTCCTCGGCGGTGCGCTCGGCCGACTCGTGCTCGGCGGCCATCCACGCCTCGGCCGCCTCTTCGATCACCTTCTTCCCGATGGTGTGCGTCCCCGCGTCCAGCGCCGCCACCGTCCCCGACCCCGTCGCGCGGGTGCTGGCCTTGGTCGATAGCTCTGCGAACAGGGCGTCGAACGTCTTCACGCTTCTGCCTTCCGCACCGAGCGGATGGTCAACGCCGTCGCTACGGCGGCGGCCGCCGCCTCGCCACCCTTGTCCTCGGCCGATCCCGGCCAGGCCACAGCGGTCGAGGGCCTGCTCCTCGTCGTCGCACGTCAGCACGCCGAAGCCGATGGGCACGCCGGTGTCGGTCGCAACCGCGGTCAGGCCGACGGTGGCCGCCTGGCAGACGTACTCGAAATGCGGCGTGTCTCCGCGAATGACGACGCCGAGAGCGACGACGGCGTCGTACGACTGGTCGCACAGCACGCGCGCCGCCACCGCAAGCTCGAATGTGCCGGGGACCCGGACGAGCGTGGGCTCCTCGATGCCGCGTCGGTGCAGTGCGCGAATGGCGCCTGCGACCAACCCATCGACGAGGTCCGGGTGCCATCGGGCCGCGACGACGCCGACCCGCAGGTGGGGGCTGCCGGCCCGGATGACCGCTGGCACGTCGTCGGGAGGCACACCGATGCCGCTCACGTGGGACTCCCCTCAGGGACGGGGCGGTCGAGGTATGGCAAGTCGTGACCCATGCGGTCACGCTTGGTGCGCAGGTAATGCAGGTTGTCCGGCGTCGGTCGCGTCGGCAGCGCCTCACGTCCGATGACGGTGAGGCCGAAGCCCTCCATCCCCGCATGCTTGGCCGGGTTGTTGGTGAGCAGCCGCATCGACTGGATTCCCAGGTCACCGAGGATTTGCGCGCCGATGCCGTAGTCGCGTGCGTCGGGTGGATACCCGAGCTCCAGATTGGCATCCACTGTGTCGGCGCCGAGGTCCTGCAGGTGGTAAGCCTGCAACTTCTGGATCAGCCCGATACCGCGGCCTTCGTGACCGCGCAGGTACAGCACAACGCCCCGCCCCTCGCCGGCAATGCGCGCCATGGCGGCGTCCAGTTGCGGCCCGCAATCGCAGCGGCGGGAGGCGAACACGTCGCCGGTGAGGCACTCGGAGTGTGCGCGGACGAGAACATCCGTCCCGTCGCCGATGTCACCCAGGACGAGTGCCACGTGCTCGCTGCCATCGACGCTGCTGCGGAAACCAATGGCACGCCAGGTGCCGTGAGCAGTGGGCAGCCGAGTTTCAACGACGCGTGTCACGTGCCGTTCGGTTTTGCGGCGGTACGCAATGAGGTCGGCGATGGACACCAGCGCGAGGCCGTGCCGGTCGGCGAAGGCGCGCAGCTCAGGCAGACGGGCCATCGTGCCGTCGTCGTTGACGATTTCGCACAGGACGCCGGCCGGCGGTAGGTCGGCCAGCCGCGCCAGGTCGACCGCGGCTTCGGTGTGGCCCGACCGGCGCAGGACGCCGCCCGGGAGCGCCCGGAGCGGGAAGACGTGGCCGGGACGGGTGAGCTCGTACGCCTCCGTCGCTGAGTCGACGAGGACGCGGATCGTGTGGGCGCGGTCGGCCGCGGAGATGCCGGTGGTGATGCGGTCCCTGGCGTCAACCGACACGGTGTACGCGGTCCCTCGTCGCTCCTCGTTGACCAGGGTCATGGGGGGCAGCTTGAGCCGGTCGAGGTCGCGCCCTTCCATCGGCACGCAGATCACCCCGCTGGTGTGCCGGATGGTGAACGCCAGCAGCTGCGGGGTGGCCTTGCTTGCGGCGAAGATCAGGTCGCCCTCGTTCTCGCGATCCTCGTCGTCGACGACCACGACAGCGCGCCCGGCGCGGACGTCAGCGATCGCCCGCTCGATGGGATCCAGCGAACCAGTCATGATCGAGCCTCCAGCAGTCGTTCGACGTACTTCGCAAGCACGTCCACCTCGAGATTGACCGGGTCACCGACCTGCTTTCGGCCGATCGTCGTCCGTTCCAACGTCGTCGGAATGAGCCCCACGGAGAAGCTGGTGTCCGCGACCGCGGTGACGGTGAGAGAGATGCCGTCGACGGCAATCGATCCCTTCTCCACCACGTATCTGGCGAGCGACGGCGGCAGTGAGATCTCCACGTCATCCCAGTGCGTCGATGAGGTGCGCGCGACCACGGCGCCCGTGCCGTCGACGTGGCCCTGGACGACGTGACCGCCGAGCCGGCCGTCGACGCGTGCCGCGCGTTCAAGGTTGACCTGGCCTGCCGGTGTCACCGCACCGAGGGTGGACCTGCGCAGCGTCTCCCCCATCACATCGACGAGGAAGTCGGAGTCGGCGAGATCGGCCACGGTCAGGCAGACGCCGTCGACGGCGATCGAGTCGCCGACGTGGAGGTCGGACATCACCCCGGGAGCATGCAGGCGAAGTCGGGCAGCGTCCGGAAGCGGGTCGAGACCCACCACCTCGCCCAGCTCTTCGATGATTCCGGTGAACATGGCTACGTCTCCTCGCTTCGGTCCGGGCGCGCCACGATGCGCACATCCGCTCCGATCTGTGCCACGTCGTCGACGGCCAGCCGCAACGCAGCGGGCAGTGTCGAGATGCCAGCGTCCCCGAGCGCTGGCGGCCCAGCACCCAGCAGGCTCGGCGCCAAGTAGCCAACGATCCGGTCGACGAGGCCGGCGCGGACGAAGCCACCGGCGAGCGTGGGACCGCCCTCGAGCAGCGCGACCTGACGACCGCGGTCGAGCAGGCAGGCGACGAGCGATGCGAGGTCGACTCCGCCGTCGGCGCCTCCCACGTCGGCCGCAGTGGCGATCCAGGTCTCAGCGGCGTCATCGCACACCCGGGCGCCCGCAGGCGTACGGCCGGTCGAGTCGACGACGACCCGCAATGGCTGGACGTCCGCCAGGGACCCGTCGGGGTGACGTGTCGTGAGGTGCGGATCGTCGGCCAGCACCGTGCCAATGCCCACGATCACGGCGTCCGACTCCCCACGCAGCCGGTGCACGTCGGCGCGGGCCTGCGTGCCGGTGATCCACCGGCTGGTGCCGTCCGCAGCAGCGACCCGCCCGTCGAGGGTGGCGGCGTACTTCCAGGTGACGAACGCCCTGCCCTGCCGGGCCGCGGTCAGCCAGCGCCGGTTGCCCCCCTCGGCTTCGGCCGCGAGGACGCCGGACTCGACCTCGACTCCGGCCGCGCGCAGCTCAGCGCTCCCACCTCCGTTCGCAGTGGGATCGTCGACGGCGTAGACGACGCGGGAGATACCGGCCGCGCGCAGCGCCTCGGTGCACGGCCCGGTGCGACCCGCCAGCCGGCAGGGCTCGAGGGTCACCACGACCGTCGCACCGTGGGTGTTGGCTCCCGCGCTGCGCAGCGCCACCACCTCGGCATGCGGGCCCCCAGCCACCTCGTGCCAGCCCTCGCCGATGATCGATCCGTCCGGACCGAGGAGCACGCAGCCCACCGCGGGATTGGGACGTGTGCTCGCGGCTCCGCGCGCCGCAAGCGTGATCGCCCGCCGCATGGCGTCGAGCTCCGCTGGGCTGGCCACTGCCGTGTCCTTCGGTCGTCCGTCGCGGACGCATGCTCCGGGGTCGGCCAGCAGCGTCACCGGAACGCGCTGCATCGGCAGCGCGTCGCACGGCGACGTCGCTGCGCGCTTCCTCCCATCCGGACTCTCACCGTCGGTCCCGGAGTTTCACCGGGTCCACCGCTCGGTTGCCTACGGGCTGCCGACCGGGTCGCGGACTGTCACCGCCGGTTCGGAATTTCACCGACCCCGGAGCGCGCGTGGTGTCGCGTGTTCAGTGCAAGTCTGCCACGGAGCGGTGGGTCCAGTCCGCCGCTGCTGTCGCTCGGTGCGCAGCGTCCCGCAGCATCTCGACCGCCTCGGCGGGATCGTCCTGGCCGTACACGGAGTTGCCGGCGACGAAGACGTCGGCACCGGCATCGGCGCACTGGGCGATGGTCTCGACGGTGATGCCGCCGTCCACCTGCAGCCAGATCGCGTCCTCGGGTCCGATCAGCTGTCGAGCGCGACGAATCTTGGGCAACACCACATCGAGGAACCCCTGCCCGCCGAAACCAGGTTCGACGGTCATGATCAGCAACATGTCGATCTCGGGGAGCAGGTCGGCGTACGGCTCCACCGGTGTCGCCGGCCGTACGGCAAGGCCGGCCCGCGCACCAGCCGAGCGAATCTCTCGGGCCAGCCGGATCGGAGCAGCCGCGGCCTCGGCGTGAAAAGTGACGCTCTTGGCGCCGGCCTCGGCGTAGCCCGGCGCCCACCGGTCCGGGTTCTCGATCATCAAGTGGCAGTCCAGCGGCAAGGACGTCTCCGCCTGGAGGAGTTCGACGACCGGCAGACCGATCGTGAGGTTGGGAACGAAGTGGTTGTCCATGACGTCCACGTGCAACCAGTCGGCGACGTCGTCGACCGCCTCGGCCTCGTCCGCCAACCGAGCGAAGTTGGCGGACAGGATGCTCGGACTGATCTGGACACTCATGATCGGAGGCTAGCGCCGGGTTTCCGGCCGAAGCAGCGCGAGGTACATGGCGTCGGTGCCGTGCCGATGCGGCCACAGCTGAACGTGCGGACCATCTCCGAGCTGCGGGACACCGGGAAGGAACGGCCGGGCGTCGAGCTGCTCCGCGCCGAAAGCCTTCATCGCGTCGCCGACCACGGCGCGCGTCTCGGCGATGTGCGGGGAGCACGTGACGTAGGCGACGACACCGCCGGGCCGCACCGCGGCTAACGCTGATTCCAGCAGCGCGCGTTGCAGCACCCCGAGACCGGGCAGGTCGGACGGCTGGCGTCGCCACCTCGCCTCGGGACGGCGGCGCAGCGCACCGAGGCCGGTGCAGGGTGCATCGAGGAGGACCCGGTCGAAGGTTCCGCTCGACCACGCGGGCCGCCGCCCGTCCGCGACCACGGTCCAGGCAGTGTCGGCGACCGCGTGCGCCACGAGACGCGCTCGGTGGGGTTGCAGCTCCGCGGCCAGCAGGTGCGCGCCGCGTTCTTGAGCGAGGGCGCCGAGCAGCGCCGCCTTGCCGCCGGGCCCGGCGCACAGATCGAGCCAGCGGCGGTCGTCGCCACCGTCTAGGGGAGCGGCGGCAAGGGCCAAAGCGACGAGTTGGCTGCCCTCGTCCTGCACACCGGCCCGCCCCTCCCGAATCGCCGGGATGGCGCCGGGATCGCCCTCGGGCAAAGTCGCGGCATACGGGGACCAGCGGCCGGGAGTGGCACCCACGGCGAGAAGCTCATCCACGGTGGACCGGCCTGGGCGGGCGACCAGGGACACTTCCGCCGGGACGTTGTCGGCGGCGAGCGCGGCAGCCGTGTCCGGCAGCGAGCCTCCCAGCGCATCGCGGAACGCGGACACGACCCACCGCGGGTGGGCCTGAGTCATGGCGAGGTGCCCGATCGCGTCCTCCGATGGCGCGAGCTCGGCCAGCCAGCCGTCGAGTGCGCGAGCCGCGACACGGCGCAGCACAGCGTTGACGAAACGGGACCGGCCTTCGCCGACGACGGCCCGGGCTAGCTCTACGGTGGCGGACACCGCCGCGTGGGTCGGGACGCGGGTCCGCAGCAGCTGGTGGGCGCCCAGGCGAAGCACGTCGAGGACCGGCGGGTCGACGTCGTCGAGCGGCCGATCGACAACCGCCTGCAGCACCGCGTCGTACGTCCCGCGAAAGCGCAGCGTGCCGTAGGTCAGCTCGGTGGCGAAGGCGGCGTCACGGGACACGAGCCGGCGTTCCCGCAGCAGGCTCGGCAAGACCAGGTTGGCGTAGGCGTCCCGCTCCGCGACCGCTCGGATGGCGTCGTATGCCGTCTGTCGAGCCGGGTCGGGATGCGCCCGCCGGGGCGGCGGCCGCCGGGGTCCGCCGGGCGTGGCTCCGGGCCGGCGAGTCACCGGCCTCACACCAGGCGCTCGCCGGCGGCGATACGCACGCCGCGGGCCCAATCGGGCGCGGGTATGGCGCGCTTGCCCGCCGACTGGACGTCGGACAGCTCGACCGCGGTGGTCGCGGTCGAGACGAGGACGCGTGCTCGCTCGACGCGCAGCTCCCCCGGGTATCCGGTCATGTCGTCGGCGGCGTGGCGGACGGGAAAGACCCTGATGCGTTCCCCGCGGAACGTCGTCCAGGCTCCCGGCTGCGGGGTGCACGCGCGGATGCGCCGGTCAACGGCGATCGCAGGATCGGTCCATGCGACTCGCGCATCCTCGACGGTGATCTTCGGGGCCAGGCTGACCCCCTCGACGGGCTGCGGAACCGGTTGCAGCGTGCCGGCCTCGATCCCGTCCAGGGTGGCCACGAGGAGTCCGGCGCCCGAGCGAGCGAGCCGGTCCAGCAACGCGCCACTAGTGTCGCTGGCCGCGATCGGCTCGGTCACGACGCCGTACACCGGTCCGGTGTCCAAACCCTCATCCAGGCGGAACGTGGTGGCACCGGTGACGTCGTCGCCGTGTAGGACTGCGTGCTGCACCGGTGCGGCCCCGCGCCAGGCGGGGAGCAAGCTGAAGTGCAGGTTGATCCAGCCGTGCGGCGGGATAGCGAGCGCCACCGGAGGAACGAGCGCCCCGTACGCCACCACCGGGCAGCAGTCGGGAGCGAGCTCGGTAAGCGCATCGAGGAAGGCAGGATCGCGGACCCGCTCAGGCGTCATGACCGGGACGCCGGTGTCGTCAGCGCGGGTCGCGATCGGACTCCGCGCAGCACGGCGGCCTCGTCCGGCCGGAGCGTCGGGACGGGTGACGACGGCCACGACCTCGTGCCGGGAGGCGAGCAGTGCGTCGAGTGCGGGGACAGCGACCTGAGGTGTGCCAGCGAAGACCAGGCGCACGCGGCTAGAGCGCCTTGCCGAACATTGCGTGCGGGGAGTTACGGACCACGGGTGCCGCCATGCCCGCCCACTCGGCCTCCCGGATTGCCTTGAGCGCCAGCTTGCGCTGCTCACGATCGAGACGGTCGATGAAGAGGATGCCGTTGAGATGATCGGTCTCGTGCTGCACGCAACGAGCCAGCAGATCGCTGCCCTCGATCGTGACCGGATCGCCGTACATGTTCATCCCGCGGGCCACCACACGCAGCGCGCGTCGGCACGGGAACGCCAGGCCGGGAAAGGACAGGCACCCTTCGTCGTCCTCCTGCTCCTCCCCGGAAAGGTCGAGCTCGGGGTTGACGAGGTGCCCGAGCTCGTCATCGACGTGATAGGTGAAGACGCGCAGCCCGACGCCGAGCTGCGGTGCGGCGAGCCCGACTCCGGGTGCGTCGACCATCGTGTCGGTGAGGTCGCGGACCAAGGTGCGCAGCTCGCGGTCGAAATCGCGAACCGGCTCGGCGGGGACGCGCAGCACCGGATCGCCGAACAAGCGAATCGGCTGGATCGCCACGCGCACTCCCTTGCCAGCATGAGGACCCGCACAGTCTAGGGAGGACCTAAGGCTCGGTCGTGGCAACTGGCGGCGGTCGTCAGCCCAGCGCGATGGGATCGATGGCGACGCGTACAGGACCGCCGATCTTGCGCGCGCTACGGACGCCTTGAGCAGCCTGGAGGGCGGTGGCCAGCTGCCGGCCGTCGGCACGAGGAACCCGGACAACGGTGCGCGAGGTCGCTGAGTCACCGGTGTGGTCGCGGGTGATCGGCACCGGTCCGAGGACCTGCGCGCTGGTGGGAAGCGCTGTCGCGGCAAGCAGATTGGCAACGTCCGCCGAAGCCCCCTCGAGGGCGGCCAATCTCGCGACGGGGGGGAACGCGAGTGCAGCACGCTCGGCAAGCTCGCGGTCGGCGAACCCGTCGGGGTCGGCGCGAACCAGGGCCTGCACCGCTTGCAGCCCAGCTTCACCGAGCAGCACGACCCGGCCGCCCTGGGTTCCAGGTCGCACGAGGGCGGTCGCGGTGAGCCATCGCCGCAGCGCCTCCTCTGCAGCGCGAAGGTCGGGTCGAGACAGCAGCGCCCACGCGTCGAGCAGCAGCGCGGCGGCATACCCCGGTGGCGGGGGCAGTGGCTCGGCGCCAGGGGTGGCGACGACCAGGGCGGGCTCGGGTCCAATCGCGTCGAGGACGGTGGCTCCGCCAGAGGTGCGGACCGGAATGCGGGGAAAGGCGCGGCCGAGTTCCTCGGCGGTGCGGCGAGCGCCGACAATCCGCGACCGGAACCGTGCGGCGCCACAGGTGGGACATCGCCAATCGGTGGCGACAGTCGCGCACCAGCGGCAGATGGCTGTCGAATCGCCGGCGGCCAGGGCCAGCGGACCAGCGCAGATCACGCAGCGCGCCGGAGCCCGACACGTCGCGCAGGCAAGTCCGGGCAGGTAGCCCCGCCGCGGTACCTGGACGAGAACGGGCCCGTGATCGAGCCCGGACCGGACCGTGTCGAGCGCGAGGGACGGCAGCCGAGCGGAGTGGGCGGCCGGGTCACGCGTGGCGTCCTCGTCGCCCGTCACGCGGACCAGTGGGGCCGCACGTCGCATGCTGCTGCGCGACGCGGCAATGCTGCGTGCCCACCCTGTGGCAACCAGGTTCGCGCCCTCGGCGGTGCGGGCGTAGCCGCCGATCAGGACCGCTGCGTCGGCCTCCGTGGCACGGATGGCGGCAACTTCCCGGACGTGGGGGTAGGGCGCCCGAGGCTCGGCGTGCAGGTCGTCGCCGTCGTCCCAGACGACGACGAGACCGAGATCGTGGACGGGGGCGAAGATGGCTGCCCGGGTACCGACGACGACGCGGTGCTGCCCGCGACGTATCGACAGCCACCGCCGGTAGCGCTCGGCGGGGCCGACGTCCGCAGTGAGCACGGCAGGGGGAATGTGCGCCTGATCGAGCGCGGCTCCGATACGAGCGACGTCGCGGCGATCGGGGACCACGATGAGGACGCCCCTGGGCGTTGCGGCCGCAGCTGCTGCGAGCAGGCTCGGCCAGTCGGCACCGGACAGTGCCGTCCAGACGGCGCGAGGGGTCTCGCCGGCACCGAGGGCAGCAAGGAACGTGTCGCCGTGCTCGTAGTCATCCCATCCGTCGAGTCTTCGGTCGAGAGCTGTCGATGCCGGTGCGGGTGCTCTCGGCTCGGCCTCGACGCGTGCGTGACGTGGCGGGATGGCCAGGCGCAGGACGTCGGCGAGCGTGCCCGCGTAGCGATCGGCGACGGCGCGAGCAACGCGGGCGATTTCCTCGCTGAGGACGGGCTCGGGGCTGATGACGCGGGCGAGCGGTGCCAGCTTGGTGTCGTGGGTGCTCTCGTCGACCCGTTCGAGCAGGTAGCCGTCGACGAGCCGACCCGCGAAGCGGACGCGGACGCGGACGCCGGCGACCGCGGCGTCGGCGAGCGAGGCGGGAACGGCGTAGTCGAACGGTCGGTCGAGGTGGGCGAGCGGGACGTCGACGGCGACCCTGGCGACCGGCTGATTTACCGCTGTGGCGGCCGGGTCAGGTGTCCGGGCGCTGACGTCGCGCAGTTGCGACCGCACCAGCGACAACTGCTCGGTGGGCGGCGACGTCACGCCCCCGTCCTACCAGGAAACGCCGACGCCGCTCATCCCCCGTCCACAGCCCCGATCCAAATGATCACGTATACGTGATCATTGAGGGCGATACGCGCTCTCTAGGACGCGTATCGCCCTAAGTCGGCGCGTATCGCCTCAGGGGACGTGGGCTAGAGACCGGTGGCGGCGCGCAGGGCGTCGACGCGGCTAGCGCGCTCCCACGTGAAGTCGGGCTCGTTGCGACCGAAGTGGCCGTACGCCGCGGTCTGGGAGTAGATCGGCCGCAGCAGGTCGAGGTCGCGGATGATCGCCGCCGGGCGGAGGTCGAATACCTCGGTCACCGCATCCTGAATCGTCAGCACGGGGACGGTCTCGGTCCCGAAGGTCTCGACGAACAGGCCGACAGGGTGCGCCTTGCCGATGGCGTAGGCGACCTGCACCTCGCAGCGCCGCGCCAAGCCGGCCGCGACGACGTTCTTCGCTACCCAGCGCATGGCGTACGCCGCCGACCGGTCGACCTTTGAAGGGTCCTTTCCGGAAAATGCGCCGCCGCCGTGCCGGGCCATGCCGCCGTACGTGTCGATGATGATCTTGCGTCCGGTCAGGCCGGCATCGCCCATCGGGCCGCCGATCTCGAACCGGCCGGTGGGGTTGACGAGCAGCCGGTAGTCGGAGGTGTCGATGTCGAAGTTCTCCACGACCTTGTCGACGACGTGCTCCTGGATGTCGGGAGCGAGCAGCGTCTTGAGGTCGATGTCAGCAGCGTGCTGTGTCGAGACGACAACGGTGTCGAGACGAACGGCCCGGTCCTTGTCGTACTCGATCGTCACCTGGGTCTTGCCGTCGGGACGCAGGTACGGGACGAGTCCCTGCTTGCGCACCTCGGCCAGCCGCGCCGCGAGCCGATGCGCCAGCGTGATCGGGAGCGGCATGAGCTCGGGCGTCTCGTCCGACGCGTAGCCGAACATGAGGCCCTGGTCGCCCGCACCCTGGCGGTCGAGCTCGTCTTCCTCGGCGTCCGGGTCGTCCTCGCGGTGTTCGAACGCGTCGTCGACGCCCTGGGCGATGTCCGGCGACTGCGAGCCGATGGACACCGACACGCCACAGGAGGCGCCGTCGAAGCCCTTCTTCGACGAGTCGTATCCGATGTCGAGGATCTTCTCGCGGACGATCGTCGGGATATCCGCGTACGCCTCGGTGGTCACCTCACCGGCCACGTGCACCTGGCCGGTGGTGATGAGCGTTTCTACCGCGACGCGGCTCGTCGCATCTTCCTTGAGCAACGAGTCGAGGATCGCGTCGCTGATCTGGTCAGCGATCTTGTCCGGGTGACCCTCGGTCACGGACTCCGAGGTGAACAGGCGACGGCTCACGAATCTCCCTCAGCGGCTTGGATGTCCACATCTGCCTGGACGTCCGGGCGAGTGTAGCGAGGGCGCGAGGTCAGTCCGGCCCGTTCCCCACGGGCAGGCGCTGGATCACCAGATCCCACACCACGTCGGCGAGCGCCTCCTTGGGAGCGTCGGGGATATCGACGCGCGAGCCGTCGGCGCCAAGCACGACAGCGGTGTTGCGGGTGGACTCGAATGCTCGACCCTCCCCCACCTCGTTGACGACCAGCAGGTCGCAGCCTTTGCGGGCGAGCTTTTCGCGGGCGTACGTCAGCGCGTCCGACGTCTCGTCGCCGGTCTCGGCGGCGAAGCCGACGACGACCTGTCCCGGCCGACTGCGGTGCGTGGACAGCTCCACGAGAACGTCGGGGGTCACCTCCAGCTCGATCGGCTCAGGTGCCGCGCCGGTCTTCTTGATCTTGGTGGTACGGGTCGAGCGGGGACGGAAGTCGGCCGGCGCGGCAGCCATGACGATCGCGTCGGCGTCGCCGGCGACCGCCAGCATCGCCGCGCGCAGGTCGTCGGTGGAGACGACGCGCGTCAGCTTCGCGCCGGCCGGGTCGGGCAGCGCGACGTTTGCGCTCACCAGGGTCACGTCGGCGCCGCGGGCGACGGCCGTTGCCGCGAACGCGTATCCCTGCCGGCCCGACGATCGGTTGCCGAGGAAGCGCACCGGGTCGAGATGCTCGCGTGTCCCGCCAGCCGAAACGACGACATGACGGCCCGTGAGATCGAGAGGCAGCTCGACCGCCCCGCGCGCGAGGACACGCTGCACGAGCTCCGCGAGCTCATCGGGTTCGGGCAGCCGGCCAGGCCCGCTATCGGAACCGGTCAACCGCCCCACTGCCGGTTCGACGACCAGTGCGCCGCGGCTTCTCAGGGTTGCCACGTTCGCCTGCGTCGCTTGGTGTTGCCACATCTCGGTGTGCATGGCGGGGGCGTAGACGATCGGGCATCGCGCGGTGAGCAGCGTCGATGTCAGCAGATCGTCGGCGTGGCCGCCAGCAGCCTTGGCGAGCAGGTCGGCTGTCGCAGGAGCGACCACCACCAGGTCGGCCTCTCGGCCGAGGCGAACGTGCGGCACTTCGTGGACGTCGTCCCAGACCTCGGTGGTTACCGGCTGTCCGGACAGCGCCGCCCAGGTGGCGGCACCGACGAAGCGCAGCGCGCTCGCCGTGGGGATGACGCGAACCGTGTGACCGCTCTCGGTGAGTTGGCGCAGCAGTTCACACGCCTTGTAGGCCGCGATCCCCCCGGCGACGCCCAGCACGACCCGAGCGGCGGGGGCGGACATCGCGATCGAGGAGCGAGGAGCCTCGCCCCTCTACTCCGGGGGCTCGGTCGGCTCCGACGTCAGCAGGCCCTCGTTGATCTCGCGCAGCGCAATCGACAGCGGCTTCTCGTGCACGTGCGTCTCGACCAGCGGCCCGACGTACTCGAGCAGCCCCTCACCGAGCTGGGAGTAGTAGGCGTTGATCTGGCGGGCGCGCTTAGCGGCGTAGAGGACGAGGGAGTACTTGGAGTCGGAGGTCTCGAGCAGCTCGTCGATGGGCGGGTTGGTGATGCCCTCGGGAGCAGCAATAGTGCCGGACACGCGTCAGCCTCCGAACGGAGAAGGGGTGGTGGGCTCAAGAGGGAGCCGGGGCGGAACGCATCAAGGTTACCAACCGCTCCGCAACCTCCTGGACGGACGAGTTGACCAGGGTGATGTCGAACTCCGACTCGGCGGCGAGCTCTTCGCGCGCCACCGCGAGCCGTCGGTTGATCACCTCGGTGGGTTCGGTACCGCGGCCGGTTAGCCGCCGCACGAGCTCCGGCCACGAGGGCGGGGTCAGGAAGACCTGGAGGGCGTCCGGCATCGCGGCCCGCACCTGGCGGGCTCCCTGCAGATCGATCTCCAGCAGCGTGGGAGTGCCCGCTTCGAGGTGAGACAGAACCGGACGACGCGGCGTGCCGTACCGGTAACCCGCGAACTCCGCCCACTCCAGCAGGTCGCCACCGCGGATAAGCGCATCGAACGTGCCCTCGTCGACGAAGTGGTAGTGCACGCCCTCGATCTCTCCGGGGCGTGGGAAGCGGGTCGTCACGGACACCGACACCCAGACCTCAGGATGCTGCCGCCGCAGGTAGGCGATGACGGTGCTCTTGCCAACCCCCGACGGTCCCGACAGGACGGTCAGACGGGAATCGTCACGCCCCACCGAACTCGCGCTTGAGCGCCTCCACCTGCTTGGCGCCGAGGCCGCGCACGCGTCGGGTCTCGGCGATACCGAGCCGTTCCATCAACTGCTTGGCTCGTACCTTGCCGACTCCCGGCATGGACTCCAGCAGCGCCGACACCTTCATCTTGCCGATGACGTCGTTCTTCTGGCCTTCGTCCAGGACGGACGCGAACGACGCGCCCGAGTGCTTGAGGCGGTTCTTCACCTCGGCGCGTTCACGGCGTGCCTCGGCCGCTTTCTGGAGCGCGGCAGCACGCTGTTCGGGTGTCAGGGGCGGTAGTGCCACGCGAGGTCACCTCGTGCCGTCGATCGAGTCTGTCGTGCAACGCTGCTCAGGGCGCTGGGGAGGGAACCTAGCGAGTCCGGTACGCCAGGAGCAACGTCGCGGGCGTGGGCGGGCAGCTTGGCGGGTACAGCTGGCGTCATGACAACCCCGTCGAACGCCGACCCTCAGGGCAGTGACCTCACCCAGAATGCCGAGAAGGACCCCGCGGACTGGGTGACCGGAGACGAGCCGCTCACGGGTCCGCAGCGCAGCTACCTCGAGACGCTGGCCCGCGAGGCCGGCGAGGACCTACCCGACAACCTCACCAAGGCCGAGGCCTCCGAGCTCATCGAACGACTGCAGGAGAAGACCGGTCGCGGTCGATGAGTTCGCCGGCAGCAGCGTCAGCCCGCTGCGCGACCTCGGCGATCTCCTCCACGGACTCCTGCATCGCCGGCAGGTTGAATGCCTCGCGGATCGTCTGCTGCACCGTACGCGGGGACTGCGTCGCGTCGATGCTGGCGACATACTCCTTGCGGCGGAACAGGTCGAGGACGGGCTTGGTCTTCTCGGCGTAGTCGGTCAGCCGGATCTCCAGCGCCTCCTCGGTGTCGTCGGGACGGCTGACCAGCTCGCCGCCGCAGGCGTCGCAGGCATTCTCGACCTGGGGTCGGGACGCCATCAGGTTGTAGTCGAGACCGCACTGCGAGCAGAGCCGGCGGGCCAGCACGCGCCGGCGCACCTCACTGTCCGGCATCTCGAGGTGGATGACCCCGTCGATGTCGAACGACTCGAGGAAGAATTCGGCCTGCGCGGCGTTGCGCGGGAACCCGTCGACGACGAAGCCGAAGTTCCAGTCATGGCGGTCTAGGCGCTCACGAACGACCTGGTCCACCAGGTCGTCGTCGACCAGCTGCCCGGAGGCGATGATGCGCCGCACCTGGGCGCCGAGCTTGGTGTGGCTGGCGACGTTCCAGCGGAAGATGTCGCCGACGCTGATGTGCACCAGGTCGAGGTCCTCGCAGAGCATCTTCGCCTGCGTGCCCTTGCCGCTGCCCTGGATGCCCATGATGACGTACTTGCGCATGCGGGCACCCTGCCACGTCTGCTGCGTTCCGTCAGCCGGCCAGCGTCGCCGCGATCGCTACCGCGGCAGCGCCGGGATCGGATGCTGCGGTGATCGGCCGCCCGATCACAAGCAGGTCGGCGCCGTCGGCGAGGGCCTGTTGCGGGGTCGCGATGCGTGCCTGGTCGTCGCTTGCCGATCTTGCCGGTCGTACGCCGGGTGTGATGAGCACGACGTCAGGTCCGACCTCGGCGCGGACCGCGGCCACCTCCTGCGGCGAGCAGACCAGGGCCCGAGCGCCAGCATCAACCGCCAGCCCGGCGAGCCTGCGAACCGCGTCGAGAGGTACGCCGGCGATGCCGACAGCGTCGAGATCGGCTGCGGACATCGAGGTGAGCACGGTGACGCCTGCGATTCGAGTCGCGGGGAGGGCGTCGACCGCGGCTTCGATCATGGCCGGCCCGCCGAGGCAGTGGACGGTGACGAGCTCCGGCTCCAGCGGAGCCAGTGCTCGAGCCGCCCCGGCGACGGTGGCCGGGATGTCGTGGAGCTTGACGTCCAGGAAGAGCCGCGCCGACGGGGCCGCCGCTCGGACGGCGGTCACGCCGCGATGACCGTACCGATCGAACAGCTCTAGACCGACCTTGAGCGTGCTCACGTAGGGGGCGACAGCAGCGGCCCACGCGGTGGCCGTCGCCAGATCAGGGGTGTCGAGCGCAACGGCGATCGGCGCACGCCCTGTCACGGGTAGGCGTCCTCGCGCTGCTCGTCCGGGCGTGCCGTGTCGAGGGGGTGGGCCGCGCGGGCGTGGAGCTCAGCAGGCGCGACGGCGTCCGGGGGGCGGTGGGCGTAGCCGATCGCGTCGGCGAACCGGGCGAATCCCCGCTCGGTCAGCGCGGCCTCGAGCTCGCGCAGGATGCGTACCGGCGCATGCGGGTCGCTGAAGATCGCGGTTCCCACCGATATCGCGGACGCGCCGGCGAGGACGAGCTCGAGCGCGTCGCGGCCAGTGCGGACGCCGCCCATGCCGACGATCGAAACCATGGGCAGGGCGGCATGCACCTGCCAGATGCAGCGGACGGCTACCGGACGGATGGCTGGGCCGGACAGCCCGCCGGTGACCCCGGCAAGCACCGGCCGGAGGGTGATCGGGTCGATGGCCATGCCCAGCAGGGTGTTGATCATCGACAGGCCGTCGGCGCCCGCGTCGACCACCGCGGTCGCGATCTCGACGATGTCGGTCACGTCAGGCGACAGCTTGGCGAGGACGGGGACGGCAGGGTCCGTTGCTCGGCGTACGGCGGAGATGACCGACGCTGCAGAGTCCGCGTGGCAGGCGAACACGTGCCCGCGATCCTCGACGTTGGGGCAGGAGATGTTGACCTCGAGGGCACTGATTCCGGGGACGTCAGACAGCCGCTGCGCGAGACGGTAGTAGTCCTGCACACTGCCGCCCGCGATCGAGACGATCGCGCGCGCGCCGCGTTCGACGAGCCATGGCAAGTCGTGCGCGACGAACGCCTCGACGCCCGGCCCTTGCAAGCCGATCGAGTTGAGCATGCCGCTGGCCGTCTCGGCCATACGCGGTGTCGGCCGGCCGGCGCGAGGGTCGAGCAGGATCGACTTGGTCACGACCGCACCGAGCTCCGCGACGTCGAAGAACTGCTGCAGCTCGCGGCCGGCCGCGGCGCATCCGGAGGCCGTGAGAATCGGATTCGGCAGATCCACGCCGGCGACGCGGGTATGGAGATCAGTCATGAGCCGACGCCGACCGTATCGGCGGGGATCGTGCCCACGTCCGCCCAGCGCACCCGGTCGCCCCGGAAGACCGGACCCTCGACGCAGGACCGGACCATGCGCGTGCGGCCGTCGTCGCCGATGACCGGCAGGACGCAGGTCATGCACACGCCGATGCCGCAGGCCATGGACTCCTCGACGGCGGCCTGAACGACCGCGCCGTGCTGCCCGGCCACATCGGTGACGCTCGCGAGCATGCCCATCGGCCCGCAGGCGTAGACGACGTCGCTGCCGGTGCGGGTGAGGACGGCGGGAAGCACGTCGGTAACCCGGCCAAGATGGCCGGTCGAGCCATCCTCGGTGGTGAGCACCAGCGTGTCGGATCGTCGGCGCATCTCCAGCGCGCCGAACAGGCGCTGCTCGGTGCCCGCACCGAGCACGGCGTGCACGCGGCAGCCCCGGCCGCGCAGCGCATCGGCAAGGGACAGCAGCGGCGCGGCGCCGTACCCGCCGCCAACCAGCACGCAGGCGGTGGGGTCGCGCGGAAGAGCAAAGGGGCGACCGAGCGGCGCGACGACGTCGACGGTGTCCCCGGCCCGGCGGTTGGCCAGCCATGCAGTCCCGGCACCGTGGACGGCGAACACAATCTCCAGCGTGCCGCCGTAGACCCCGCGCTCCTCCGAGCGGTAGATCGAGAACGCCCGGCGCAGCAGCATCGCAGACGGGTCGTCGCCAACGGCTAATGCCGCAAAATGACCGGGTCGGGTCTGCGCGGCGATCCCGGGAACCAGCAACGTGAGCAGGACATAGGCGCCGGCGCGCTTGACGGAGAGGACCTCGCCGCGAACCTGAACAGGGCCTGTCACGATGGCTCGAAGCCTACCGACGGGGAGAGTCGTGGACTGGAAGCTTGAGGTCGTCCCGCTGCCAGTGGCGGACATTGACCGCGCAAAGCGCTTCTACGCCGAGCAGCTCGGCTTCGTGGTCGACCTCGACGACACGGTCGGCGACGACATGCGCTTCGTGCAGCTGACGCCGCCGGGATCGGCATGCTCGGTGATGCTGGGGGCGCACATCAGCACGCCGCCGGGTTCTGTCCAGGGGCTGCAGATGGTGGTGAGCGACATCGACGCCGCCCGCGCTCAGCTCATCGAGCGGGGCGTCGACGTGACTCCGATACGGCACTACGAGGGCGCAAAGCTCGTCGACGGGCGGGGCGGGCCGTGGAACGCATTTGTCTTCTTCGCCGACCCCGACGGCAACACCTGGGTCCTCCAGGAGCGCCCAGCGACGACCCCATGATCGCGCGACGCCACCTCCAACAACGGATCCGGTTTCGACCAGCAGAGGGTCAGACCTCCATCCGTAGTTGGGGGGAAGAGCCGCGACGGGCTGCGTTCAGAGCAGCCGAGTGCTCCTGCAGCGACCGCACGGCGATCTCGCCGCGTCGGCTCGCCTCGATGCCCTGCACGGCGGCGGCCAGCCCCTGCACGGTGGTGATACACGGGATGCCGCGGGTGACGGCGGCCGTACGGATCTCGTAGCCGTCGATACGCGGCCCGACGCCGAACGGGGTGTTGACGATGAGGTCGACGTCGCCCGCCAGGATCTGCTCCACGATCGTCGGCTCCCCGTCTTCACCTGGGCCGGCGCTGTGCTTGCGCGCGATCCGCGCGCGGACGCCGTGCCGTCGCAGCACCTCCGCGGTGCCCTCGGTGGCGAGGATGTCGAAGCCCAGATCGGCCAGTCGCTTGACCGGGAACACCATCGCTCGCTTGTCGCGATTCGCGACCGACACAAACGCGACGCCGCTCGCGGGCAGCGAGCCGTACGCCGCCGTCTGGGACTTGGCGAACGCCGCGCCGAAGTCGGCGTCGATGCCCATGACCTCACCTGTCGACCGCATCTCTGGCCCGAGCAACGATTCGACGCCCTGACCGTCGGCGGTACGGAACCGGTTCCACGGCAGGACCGCCTCCTTGACCGAGATGGGGGCGTCCAGCGGCAGGGTGGCGCCGTCGCCGACGGCGGGCAGCATGCCCTCCGCCCGCAGCTGCGCGATGGTGGCGCCGAGCATGACGCGCGCCGCGGCCTTGGCGAGCGGCACAGCCGTCGCCTTGGAAACGAACGGCACCGTCCGCGACGCGCGCGGGTTGGCCTCCAGGACGTACAGCACATCGGCGACGAGCGCGTATTGCACGTTCAGTAGGCCGCAGACGCCGATGCCGCGGGCGATCGCCTCGGTCGACGACCGGATGCGCAGCAGGTCCGCCCGGCCAAGCGTCATTGCGGGCAGCGTGCACGCCGAGTCTCCGGAGTGGATGCCGGCCTCCTCGATGTGCTCCATCACCCCGCCGAGGTACAGCTCTCCCCCGTCGAACAGAGCATCGACATCGATCTCCACCGCGTCGTCGAGGAAGCGGTCGACCAGGACCGGATGCTCGGGACTGATGGCCGTCGCCCGCTCGATGTACGTCCGCAGCATCTCGTCGTCGTAGACGATCTCCATGCCGCGTCCTCCGAGCACGTACGAGGGACGCACTAGGACGGGGTAGCCGATCTCGTCGGCGATCGACTGCGCCTGCTCGTACGACGACGCGGTGCCATGTCGCGGCGCAGGTAGGCCCGCCGCCGCAAGAACCCTGCCGAACGCGCCGCGCTCCTCCGCGAGATGGATCGCCTCAGGCGATGTCCCTACCACGGGCACACCGGCGTCCTTGAGTCGCTGCGCGAGGCCGAGTGGGGTCTGGCCGCCGAGCTGAACGATGACTCCGGCAACCTCGCCGGACTCCTGCTCGGCGTGCACGACCTCGAGCACGTCCTCGAGGGTGAGCGGCTCGAAGTACAGCCGATCGCTGGTGTCGTAGTCGGTCGACACCGTCTCCGGGTTGCAGTTGAGCATGACGGTCTCGAAGCCGGCCTCGCGCAGCGTCGTCACCGCGTGCACGCAGGAATAGTCGAACTCGATCCCCTGACCGATGCGGTTGGGACCGCTGCCGAGCACCAGCACCTTCGGGCGCCCGTCCCCGGGTGGTACCTCGGTCTCGTCGTCGTACGCGGAGTAGAGGTACGGCGTCAACGCGGCAAACTCCGCCGCGCAGGTGTCGACGGTCTTGTAGACCGGCCGCACACCGAGCGCATGGCGTAGCTCGCGGACCACGGCCTCGTCGAGACGCCGGATCTCCCCGATCTGGCGATCCGAGAAGCCCAGTCGCTTCGCGGCGCGCAGCAGATCGGGGGTCAGCTCGCGCGCACTCCGCAGCTGCTCCGCGGCTTCGTTGACCAGCTCCAGCTGGGCCAGGAACCAGGGATCGATGCCCGTGGCGTCGGCGAGCTCCTCGACCGTCGCGCCAGCGCGTAGCGCCTGCTGCACGATGCCGAGGCGCCCGTCGCGGGGCAGCGACGCCTCGAGCACCAGGGACTGCGGTTCGCCGAGCGGCGACGCCCAGGAGAACGGCGCATCGGACTTCTCCACCGATCGCAGCGCCTTTTGCAGCGCCTCGGGGAACGATCGACCGATGGCCATGGCTTCGCCGACCGATTTCATGTGGGTGGTGAGCGTCGGATCGGCGGCGGGGAACTTCTCGAACGCGAACCGCGGCACCTTGACTACGACGTAGTCGAGCGTCGGCTCGAACGACGCCGGCGTGACCCGGGTGATGTCGTTGGGGATCTCGTCGAGGGTGTAGCCGACTGCGAGCTTTGCCGCGATCTTCGCAATCGGGAAGCCGGTGGCCTTGGACGCGAGCGCGCTCGACCGGGAGACGCGCGGATTCATCTCGATGACGACGAGCCGGCCAGTCTGCGGATCCACCGCGAACTGGATGTTGCACCCTCCGGTGTCGACGCCGACGGCGCGGATGACGTCGATCGCGACGTCGCGCATGTGTTGGTACTCGCGATCGGTCAGCGTCATGGCTGGCGCGACGGTGATGCTGTCGCCGGTGTGCGACGCCCATCGGGTCGAGGTTCTCGATGGAGCAGACCACCACGACGTTGTCGTTGCGATCGCGCATGAGCTCGAGTTCGAACTCCTTCCAGCCGAGGATCGACTCTTCGAGCAGCACCTGCGTGGTCGGGCTGGCGCGCAGGCCAACACCCGCGATGCGGCGCAGGTCGCTCTCGTCGTACGCCAGCCCGGAGCCGGCGCCGCCCATCGTGAACGATGGCCGGACGACGACGGGATAGCCGAGCTCCGTTGCCGCCGCGAAGCAGCCGTCCAGGTCGTGCGCGATGGCCGACCGCGCGGTCTCGGCGCCGATGGACGCGACGATCTCCTTGAACCGCTCGCGGTTCTCTCCCGCCTGGATGGCGTCAAAGGATGCGCCGATCAGCTCGACTCCGTACTCCTGCAGCACGCCCAGCTCGTGCAGCGCAACCGCCGTGTTGAGCGCCGTCTGCCCGCCCAGGGTGGCGAGCAAGGCGTCCGGTCGCTCGCGGGCGATCACCTGGGTGACGACCGCGGGCGTAATCGGCTCGATGTAGGTCGCGTCCGCGTACTCCGGGTCAGTCATGATCGTCGCCGGGTTGCTGTTGACGAGCGTGACGCGCAGGCCCTCGGCGCGCAACACCCGGCAGGCCTGCGTACCGGAGTAGTCGAACTCGCAGGCCTGGCCAATCACGATGGGACCGGAGCCGATGACGAGGACGCTGCGCAGGTCGGCGCGGCGCGGCATCAGCGCGCCCCCCGCTTCATGAGATCCGCGAACCGGTCGAACAGACCGGCGGCGTCGTGTGGACCGGCCGCGGCCTCTGGGTGGTACTGCACCGAGAACGCCGGCACGTCGAGGCAGCGCAGCCCCTCGACGACGTCGTCGTTGAGGCACACGTGCGAGACCTCGACCCGGCCGAAAGGAGTTTCGCTGGGATGGTCGAGCGGTGCGTCAACTGCGAATCCGTGATTGTGCGCGGTCACCGCCACGCGCCCGGTAGCGCGGTCCTGTACGGGCTGGTTGATGCCGCGGTGGCCGTACCGCAACTTGTACGTGCCGAAGCCCAGGGCGCGGCCGAGCACCTGGTTGCCGAAGCAGATGCCGAACACCGGAACCCGCGCGCCGAGAACCGTCTGCAGGGCGCGAACGGCTGCATCGGCGGTCGCTGGGTCACCGGGCCCGTTCGAGACGAAGACCCCATCCGGATCGGCGGCGAGCAGCTCATCTCCCGTTGACGAGGCTGGCAGCACATGCACCTGCATTCCGCGCTCGCTCATTCGGCGAGGGGTCATGGCCTTGATGCCGAGGTCAAGCGCCGCGACCGTGAAGCGCCGCTGCCCCTGTGCGGGGACGACGTACGGCTGCGCGGTCGAGACCTCGCCGCACAAGTCGGCGCCGACCATCTGGGGACTGGCGAGCACGCGGTCAAGCAATCGGTCTGGGTCGCGCTCCACCGTGGAGATCCCCACCCGCATGGCGCCCCGCTCACGCAGATGACGGGTCAGTGCTCGCGTGTCGACGCCGGACACACCGACGATGCCCTGCGCGTTCAGTTCCTCGTCGAGCGTGCGGCGCGAGCGCCACGACGATGGGCGCGGCGAGGGATTACGCACGACGTAGCCGGCGACCCAGATCCTCGACGATTCCGGGTCCTCGTCGTTGACGCCGGTGTTGCCAATGTGCGGCGCAGTCTGCACGACGACCTGGCGGTGGTACGAGGGGTCGGTGATCGTCTCTTGGTAGCCGGTGGTCGCCGTGCTGAACACCGCTTCGCCGAACGTTTCACCCTCGGCGCCGTACGATTCGCCGCGAAAGGTACGGCCATCCTCGAGGACGAGGAGCGCCTTCACGCGAGCTTCCCGTCGAGGACGGTCGGCGTACCGCGAAGGAAGGTGGCGACGACCCGACCCGGCAGGGTCATGCCGGCGTAGGGCGTGTTGCGGCTGCGCGAGGCCAGGGACGCTGGATCAACGGTCCAGCGCGCCGCAGGGTCGACGAGGGTGAGGTTCGCCGGGCTTCCGACGGCGAGCGGCCCGCCATTACCCGAGACCCGGCCGATACGAGCCGGCCGCGCGGACATCCGATCGGCGACGCCGGCCCAGTCGAGCAAGCCCTCGTCGACCATGACCTGCTGCACGATGGACAGCGCGGTCTCGAGCCCAACCATGCCGAAGGCCGCCTCCGCCCACTCGCTCTCCTTGTCCTCGACCGCATGGGGGGCGTGGTCTGTAGCGACGCAATCGATCGTGCCGTCGGCCAGTGCCGCGCGGAGTGCGCGGGCGTCCTCGGCCGTCCGCAGCGGTGGGTTGACCTTGAAGATCGGGTCGTACGTCCGGGCCTGGTCGTCGGTGAGGAGCAGATGGTGCGGCGTCACCTCGGCGGTCACGTCGATGCCCTTGCTCTTCGCCCAGCGAAGCAGCTCGACCGAGCCGGCAGTGGAGACGTGGCAGACGTGCAGCCGAGAGCCGACATGACCGGCGAGCAGGACGTCCCGGGCGATGACTGCTTCCTCCGCCACCGCCGGCCACCCGGGCAGGCCGAGGATGCCGGACAGCTCCCCCTCGTTCATCTGGGCGCCCTCGGTGAGCCGCGGCTCCTGCGCATGCTGGGCAATGACGCCGTCGAAGGCCTTGACGTACTCCAGCGACCTGCGCATCAGCACCGCGTCGGAGACACACACGCCGTCGTCGGAGAACACCCGCACCGCCGCAGCCGAGTCGGCCATCGCGCCGAGCTCGGCCAGCCGTTCACCGCGCAGCCCTACCGTCACCGCACCAACGGGCCGTACGTCGCAGTGGCCGGCCTCTCGACCGAGCCGCCAGACCTGCTCGACGACGCCGGCGGTGTCCGCGACGGGATCAGTATTGGCCATCGCGTGAACGGCCGTGAATCCGCCAAGCGCCGCGGCGGCGGTTCCGGTCGCGACCGTCTCGGCGTCCTCTCGACCAGGCTCGCGCAGGTGAGTGTGCAGGTCGACGAGGCCGGGGAGGACGAGCAGGCCGTCAGCGTCGACCCGCTCGGCCCGCAGTTTTCCCAGCCTGCCCATATCGGCGATGCGACCGTCCCGCAGGTGCAGATCGGCTGCCGTCCCGTCGGGCAGCGTGGCTCCGACGACGAGGTAGTCGGTCATCGCGCACCCCCGTCGCCCGAGTCGTCTGTGGGCAGGGCGCCAGCAAGCAGCAGGTACAGCACCGCCATCCGCACGCTCACGCCGTTCGCGACCTGCTCGACGATCGTCGACCGGGCGCTGTCGGCGACCTCGGCGCTGATCTCAAGGCCGCGGTTCATCGGCCCCGGATGCATGACGATGGCGTCCTCACTCAGCACACCGAGCCGGCGACCGTCCAGGCCGTACCGCCTGCTGTACTCCCGCGCGCTGGGGAAGAATCCGCCGCCGGACAGGTTCATTCGCTCGCGCTGTACGCGCAACGCCATCACGACATCGCTCTTCGGCAGCACCTCATCGAGGTCGTACGACGTAGCGCATGGCCAGGCAGCTACCCCGACCGGTAGCAGTGTCGGCGGGGCCACCAGGGTGACGTCAGCGCCGAGCGTGGCGAGTAGCAGCACATTGCTGCGAGCGACCCTGCTGTGCAGGACGTCCCCGACGATGGTGACCCGCCGGCCATCGAGACTGCCCAGGTGGGCGCGCATCGTGAAGGCGTCCAACAGCGCCTGAGTGGGATGCTCATGCGTGCCGTCGCCGGCGTTGACCACGCTGCCGCGCAGCCATCCGCTGGCCGCCAGCCGATGCGGGGCACCGCTCGCGGCGTGGCGCACGACGACGGCGTCGGCGCCCATGGCCTCGAGCGTCAGCGCGGTGTCCTTGAGGCTCTCGCCCTTCGAGACGCTCGACCCCTTGGCGGAGAAGTTGATGACGTCGGCCGACAGCCGCTTGGCCGCGGCTTCGAAGGAGATCCGGGTCCGAGTCGAGTCCTCGAAGAACAGGTTGACGACGGTACGGCCGCGCAGCGTCGGCAGCTTCTTGACCGAGCGGTCCGCCCGATCGAGCAGGCTGGCCAGCTCGGCGGCCGTGTCGAGGACGAGCAGGGCTTCCTGGCGGTCGAGGTCGGCGGCGGACAGCAGATGGCGCTTCATGAGCGGCCGTCCTGCTCCAGGAGGACCGCATCCTGGCCGTCGTGCTCGGTCACCAGCACGCGCACGGTCTCGTGCAGGGAGGTTGGCAGGTTCTTCCCGACGTAGTCCGCCCGAATGGGCAGCTCTCGATGCCCGCGGTCGACGAGCACGGCGAGCTGCACCGCACGCGGCCGACCGAGGTCGTTGAGGGCGTCCAGCGCTGCCCGCACCGTCCGGCCGGAGAACAGAACATCGTCGACGATCACCACGATCCGCCCATCGACGCCGCCGGGCGGGATGTCGGTGTGGTCGAGCGGGCGGGCCGGGCGTAAACGGAGATCGTCGCGGTACATCGTCACGTCGAGAGAGCCCGCGGGGACGGGGTGTCCCTCGATGCCTTCGATCCGGCTGGCGAGGCGGCGGGCCAGCGCGACGCCGCGGGTCGGGATGCCGAGGATGACGATGTCATCGGCGCCCTTGGTGCGCTCGACGATCTCGTGGGCGACACGGGTAATGGCGCGGCCGATGTCGGCATCGTCGAGCAGTGCTCGAGACTCGTTCGACAGCGGATTGGGCTGGGTCGTGCGGGCGGACTCCATCACCGGAGACCTCCTTCCCCGCCTCACGGGACGGGTCGTTAAAGGACGTCTGGCCTGCTCGCACGCTAGCAGCGCCGGTGGCATGGGCGGCTCGGCGCGCCGACCCGATTTTGGCCCGGATCTGCGGTGTGATGTGACACGAGTTGTGCAGAAGCGCTTGACGATGGAACAACGCCGATCTACGTTACGGAAAGTAATCGCAGCCCCGGAGCGGCTGCAGAGAGTTACGGCCGGTCGGGGGCGCCGTTCCTCTCAGGCACCTCCCGTTTGGCCGCTCCTGGGCCTCCTCGACGCGTCACACCCGGTGGGTGGGGAAAGGCACATGGCGAACGACTACGCAAAGGCACTCGGTGTCCGGTTGCGCTCGATCCGGACACAGCAGGGGCTGTCCCTGCACGGGGTCGAGCAGAAGTCCAAGGGACGGTGGAAGGCCGTCGTCGTCGGCTCCTACGAGCGTGGCGATCGTGCTGTCACGGTGCAGAAACTGTCCGAACTCGCGCAGTTTTACGGCGTCCCCGTCGCCGAGCTCCTCCCCGACGGCTCACCCAACGCCGCGGCCGAACCGCCGCCCAGCATCGTCATCGATCTCGAGGCGCTCCAGCAGGTATCCGACGAGCAGGCCGGCCCGCTGACCCGCTATGTCGCCGCCATCCAGAGCCAGCGTGGCGACTACAACGGCAAGGTGCTGTCGATCCGCCAGGACGACCTGCGGACGCTGGCCGTGATCTACGACGAGTCACCGAGCGTGCTCACCGAGCAACTGATCACCTGGGGCGTGCTCAACCCGGACGCCCGCCGCGCCGCCGAGCAGCAGGAGCAGACGCTGCGCTGACGCACACGCCCGCCCAACGTTCCACGACGATCTTCACGGCAATCTTGATACGTGCCGTGTAGATCGTCGTGAACGTTTCGCACGAGTCTGAGCGCGGCCTCATTCACGGCAATCTTCACGACGACCTGCATGACGATCATCGCGTCGGTCGTGTAGATCGTCGTGAACGTTTGCCGAGCCCGAGCGCGGCCTTCTTCACGACGATCTACACGACGACCTGCATGACGATCATCGCGTCGGTCGTGTAGATCGTCGTGAACGTTTGCACGAGTCCGAGCGCGGCCTTCTTCACGACGATCTACACGACGCCCGCAGCCCTTACGGCGCGTCAGCCCGGCGTATATGACACGAGCTCGATGGTGCCGTCGCCGCCGCGGACCTTCTCCTCGCCGACGAGGCCGACGCCACGCTCGTACGTCTTGCGTTCGACCACGTCGGGCTCCAGCGGATTCCACTCCTGGGTGACGACGCGATCCGCGCCAACCTCGATCACCTCGGCGAGGTCCTCGGCCTCGCCCCGGTAGTACTCCTGCCGGTAGGCGTCGCCGACCGTGGGCGACGCCCTCATGACGAGGCCGGGGTACGCCCCGTCAACGCCCGCTTCCCAGGAGCCGGCCGTACTCACGACGGCACCGTTCTCGATGTCGCGGCTGGCTTCGCCCAGGTACCACACGTTGCCGTCTCGATCCTGGGCGTACCAGTCGAAGGTGTCCTCCACGACGCCCTCGTTGACGCTGACGGTGTCGCGAACGACCGTCGCCGAGATCCCCAGGATCGTTCGCCGCTCCTCTGTGACGACGACCTCGATCCGCTCGGCCTCCCCGCCGGACGTGCCCTCATAGACCCAGCGCGAGCCCGAGCGGAGCGGAAGGTAGGGATTATCGATGGTGTCGACGAAGTCCGCGGGATCGAGGGTCGGGGCGTAGTGACCGCCGTCCCCGGGGTCGATCACGTCATCCGCGCCACACGCGGACACTACGGAGGCTGCTACGCAGAGCAGGGACAGGGCAGCTATGGCGCGCTGCATGACGTCAACCGTCCCCACCGCGGCTGAACCGCTCCTGACCGCGTCTCCCGACCTGTTCAGCGCGCGTTCAGGTGCCCGGCGACACTGTGCGGTGGGAGGACGTCGGTGAAGCTGCTGCTGGTCGACGACGACGCCAAGCTCGCGGCGTCCGTCCGACGCGGGCTGACCGCAGAGGGCTTCACGGTCGAGGTGGCCGCTGACGGCGTCGAAGGTCTGTGGCGGGCCAGGGAGGGCACGTATGACCTGATCGTCCTGGACATTCTGCTGCCGGGCCGGAACGGGTTCGAGGTGTGCCGCGACCTGCGTCGCGCCGAGGACTGGACGCCGATCCTCATGCTGACAGCAAAGGACGGGGCGCTCGACGAGGCCGAGGCGCTGGACACCGGAGCGGACGACTACCTGACGAAGCCGTTCTCGTTCGCCGTGCTGGTGTCCCACATCCGGGCGCTGCTGCGACGCACGCGCGGCGGCTCGCCCGCGCCAGTGTCCGTCGGTGATCTGCGACTCGACCCCATCCGTCGCCGAGTCTGGCGTGGCGACAGCGAGGTGTCGCTGACCGCCCGCGAGTTCGAGGTGCTCGAGTTCCTCGTCCGCCGCCGCGGACAGGTGCTGTCGAAGCAGGCGATCCTCGACGGCGTCTGGGACATCGGTTTCGACGGCGACCCCAACATCGTCGAGGTGTACGTGCGGCGGCTGCGACGCAAGCTCGACGAGCCGTACGGCCGGACGACGATCGACACCCTGCGCGGCGCCGGGTACCGGATCGTGGACCAGTCATGAGCGGCACGGCTGCGGTGCGGCTGAGGGTGACCGCTCTCGCCACGGCGGCTCTGGCCGTCGTCCTCGCGATTGCCGGGGTGACACTCGTCGTCGTCCAGCGGGCTGCGCTCATCGAGGACGTCGACGACGCAGCCCGGGCGATCGCGGCGGGCGTCGCGGGCGACCTGGAGACCAGCGACCGCGTCCCGCAGCCCATCCAGGTCGGAGGCGATGACGACACTGCCGTTCAGGTGGTCGCCGACAGATCCGTTGTGGCCTCGACCGCGAACGTTGCCGGGGAACGGCCGCTGACGGTTCTCGCCGGCGGTACTGGCACTCTCGACGGGGCCCCGCATTCCGAGGGGCGGTTCCGCGTGCTGGTTACCGACGTCGATGCCACCGGCGGGCCGGCACGACTCATCGTCGGCGTCGCGCTCGACGACGTCGATGCAAGCATTGCGGCGCTGATCCGGTCGCTGCTACTCACCACCCCCTTAGCCCTTGTGGCGCTGGCAGCCGTCGTGTGGTGGGTAGTGGGTCGTACCCTGCGCCCGGTCGAGGTCGCCAACCAGCGTCAGCTGCGCTTCGTCGCCGATGCCTCGCATGAGCTGCGCGGCCCGCTCGCGCGAATACGCAGCGAGCTGGAGGTGGACCTTGCTCATCCCGACGGCAGCGATCCGTGGCGCACCCATCGCAGCGTGCTCGACGAGATTGAACGCCTGCAGCAACTCGTGGACGACCTGCTGCAACTCGCCCGCTCCGACGGGATCGCGCCAGCAACCCCGTCTCTGGTCGACCTCGACGACGTCGTGCTCGCCGAGGCCGAGCGCATACGCGCCCGCGGCCTGCTGCGCGTGGACCTCAGCCAGCTGTCCGCAGCCCAGCTGGAGGGCGATGCGGATGGACTGATCCGGGCGGTGCGCAACCTCGCCGACAACGCGACCCGGCACGCCCGAACTACCGTCGCCTTCGGCATCGCGGAATCGAACGGGCACGCCGTCCTCACGGTGACCGACGACGGTCCCGGGATCCCGCGGAGCGAGGCGGAGCGCGTGTTCGAGCGCTTCACCCGGCTGGATCCTGCTCGAGCGGATGGCGGCGTCGGTCTCGGCCTCGCGATCGCCCGCGAGATCGTGACTCGGCACGGCGGCACGATCGTTGTCGATCAGGGATACGACGCCGGTGCCCAGCTGGTGGTCACGCTCCCGACGTCAGCGGGACAAGGTCGGCTTCAGCTCCAGTAGCCGCGCCAGCAGCCCGTTGACGAAGCTCGGCGAGTCGTCGGTCGAGAGGGAGGTCGCAAGCTCGACCGCCTCGTCGATGGCAACCGCGTCCGGCACGTCGTCCAGCCAGAGCAGCTCGTAGGTGCCGATACGCAGCAGATTGCGGTCCACCGCGGGCATCCGCTCGAGCGTCCACCCGACGGCGTAGGTGGACAGCAGCTCGTCGATGCGTTCCCTGTTGGCGGTCACGCCTTCCACCAGGACGGCGACGTGCTCGTTGAGCGGCGGCTGCCCTTCCCGGGTGCGCGCCGCCGCGTGTGCGGCGAGCACGTCGAGCGACGGCGCCCCCCGAAGGTCGGCCTCGAAGAGGATGTCGAGCGCGCGCTTGCGCGCTTTGCTCCGGGCGCTCACCTACGTGACTCGGCCCAGGTAGCTGCCGTCGCGAGTGTCGACCTTGATCTTCTCCCCCGCTGTGATGAACAGCGGCACCTGCACCGTCGCACCGGTCTCGAGCCGCGCCGGCTTGGTGCCGCCCGTCGATCGGTCGCCCTGCAGGCCAGGCTCGGTGTACTCGATGACGAGCTCGACCGACGCCGGCAGCTCGACGTACAGCGCCGTCCCCTCGTGCCAGGCAACGGTCGCCTCCTGCCCTTCGAGCAGGTAGTCGGCCATCCCGCCCACCGTGGCCGCGGGGACATGCAGCTGGTCGTAGGTGTCGTTGTCCATGAAGACGAAGTCGTCGGACTCGCGGTAGAGGTACTGCATCGGCCTCCGGTCGACGGTCGCAACGTCGACCTTGACGCCGGCGTTGAACGTCTTGTCGACCACCTTGCCGGACAGCACGCTCTTCAGCCGCGTCCGGACGAAGGCTCCGCCCTTGCCCGGCTTGACGTGCTGGAAGTCCACGACGCTCCACAGCTGACCGTCGAGGTTGAGCGTCATGCCGTTCTTCAGATCGTTCGTGCTGGCCACGCCGATGTCCCAATCTTTCGAGGTCGTTCGAGTTCGTGCGATCTAGCCGAGGACCAGCAGATCCCGCGGCGAGTGGGTCAGCAGGTCGGGCTCGCCGTTGTGCACGACGAGAGTGTCCTCGATGCGTACGCCACCGCGACCCGGAAGGTAGATGCCGGGCTCGATGGTGAGCGGCGTGCGAGCCTCGATGGTACCCGTCGCGCGGTAGCCGATCAGTGGTGCCTCGTGGACCTCCAGGCCGACGCCGTGCCCAAGTCCGTGCGGGAAGTACGCCGCCTGACCGGCATCGGCGATGACGGTACGGGCGGCCGTGTCCAGCTCCCTGGCGTCGACGCCGGGACGGCTCGCGGTACGACCGGCGCGCTGCGCCTCGCGTACCAGGGCATACACGTCCGCCACCCACCCTGGCGGTGGGCCGACCGCGACGGTTCGTGTCATGTCGGCGTGGTAGCCGCGATAACGAGCGCCGAAGTCCATCGTGACGAGCTCACCGCGCTCGACGAGCCGGTCGCTGGGCCGGTGGTGGGGCAGCGCGCCGCTCGGCCCGGCCGCGACGATGGTCTCGAACGCGGGGGCGTCGGCGCCTGCGTCGATCATCGCGCTCTCCAGCAGTCGCGCGATCATGCGCTCGCTGAGCCCAGGCCGGAGCACGGGGACGACCTCGGCGAAGGCGCGGTCGGTAATGGCGCACGCGTGCCGGAGGAGCTCGATCTCCGCGGCGTCCTTGGTCGTTCGCAGGCGCTCGACTGCGTGGTGCAAGGAGGACCACCGCACCTGGGGCGCCACCTGCTGCAACGCCTGGTGCAGGTCGACACTCACGTCGTGGGTCTCAACAGCCATCGTGCGGCAGCCGGTGGCGACGGCCCGCTCGGCGAGGACCGTGGCCACCGAGCGCTCGACGACGAGTTCGAGATCACCGGCGACTTCTCCTGCGAGCGTGGCGTAGCGCCCATCGGTGGCGAGCAGGTCGGTGCCGTCGAAGCTGATGAGGAGCGCAGTGTTGGAACTCGCCAGCCCGGTCAGGTAGCGGACGTTGACGAGTCGAGTGATCAACGCTGCCTCGACGCCAAGCGACGGGAGCTCGGCGCGCAGCCGGTCCCGTCGGTCAGCAGGTGCGCTCACGGCCGCGCGATGCGCGTGTGGGCCTCAGCGAGCAGCGCCGGGTCGGGGGCTTCCAGCAGCCGGGGGCGCGCGAGCCCGTCGAGCACGATGAACCTCAGCCGGTCGGCGCGGGCCTTCTTGTCGACCTGCATGGCGTCGAGCAGGGTGGCCCAGGCAGCACCGGTATACGTCGTGGGCAGTCCCAGCTGCTGGAGAATCGCACGGTGCCGCTCGGCGGTGACGTCGTCGAGGCGGCCCGCCAGTCGACCGAGCTCGGCGGCGAAGATCAGTCCCACGGACACGGCGTTGCCATGGCGCCAGCGGTAGTGCTCGACCTTCTCGATCGCGTGCCCGAGCGTGTGGCCGTAGTTGAGGATCTCCCGGCGACCCTGTTCCCGCAGGTCGCCCGCGACGACGGCCGCCTTGACCCGGATGGCGCGCTCGATGAGCTCGCGCGCGACGGTCGAGGACGAGTCGACCGCGGCCGCGGGCTCGTTCTCGATGAGATCGAGGATCGCGGGATCGGCGATGAATCCAGCCTTCACGACCTCGGCCAAGCCGCTGACGTACTCGACATGGGACAGCGTTGCGAGCGTGGCAACGTCGCAGAGCACGCCCGCCGGAGGGTGGAACGCTCCGACGAGGTTCTTGCCCTCGGCGGTGTTGATGCCGGTCTTGCCGCCGACCGCCGCATCGACCATGCCGAGCAGCGTGGTGGGTACCAGGATGACCCGGACACCGCGCAGCCACGTCGCTGCGACGAATCCGGCGAGGTCCGTTGTCGAGCCGCCGCCGACCCCGACAACAGCGTCGCTGCGGGTGAAGCCGGCACGGCCGAGCGCAGCCCACGCCCGCGCAGCAACCGCGACGTCCTTCGCGTCCTCCGCCTCCGGCACCTCGATGGTCGTGACGCGGTAACCGTGCGCCGTGAGCTCGTTCACCAGCGGCCTGGCAGAGGCGATGAGAGCCGCCGGGTGGATGACCGCGACGCGCAGCACGCTCGGCCCGAGCAGTCCGGGAAGCTCGGTGGTCACGTCCGCACCCACGATGACGTCGTACGGTGCCTCGCCGCCGACCCGGATCCGCGTCGGCGCGTGGCGTACCTCAGGCGCGAGCATGAGCCAGGACCTCGTCCGCAATGTCGTTGGGCGTTCGGCCGTCGGTGGCGACGGTGACGGCGGCCACCTCCTCGTACAGCGGTCGGCGCGCCTCGAGCAGCCGCATCAGCTGGGCCCGCGGGTTCGCAATCAGCAGCGGACGATCGCGTGCCAAGCCGACCCGGCGTACGGCGTCGGCGAGGCCGACGTCGAGGAAGACCACGGTGTGGTCCTGGAGCAGGGCGCGGGTCCCAGGGTCGAGGATGGCGCCGCCACCGAGGGCGAGCACACCGTCGTGGTCGGCGAGTGCCGTGGCCACCGCTGTCCGCTCGAGGTCGCGAAATGTTGGCTCGCCGAGCTCTACGAAGATGTCGGACACCGGCATGCCCGCCGTGGTCTCGATGTCGGCGTCGGTGTCGCGGAAACCGACATCGAGCCGCCGGGCGAGCAGGCCGCCGACCGTGGACTTCCCGGCGCCGGGCGGGCCGACGACGACGAGGACCGGCGGCATCAGCGGACCACGAGAGCGTCGAGGTAGCCACGTACATTCCGCGCGGTCTCCTCGATCGAGTCACCGCCGAACTTCTCGAGCACCGCGTCAGCCAAGACGAGCGCGACCATCGCCTCGGCCACGACTGCAGCGGCGGGGACGGCGCACACGTCCGAGCGCTGATGAATCGCTGTCGCCGCCTCGCCCGTGGCGATGTCGACCGTCCGCAGGGCTCGCGGCACGGTGGAGATCGGCTTCATCGCGGCCCGCGCGCGCAGCACCTCACCGGTGCTCATGCCGCCTTCGGTACCGCCCGACCGACCGGTCATCCGGCGCAGACCCTCTGGCGTGCCGACGATCTCGTCGTGGGCGACCGAACCGCGCTCATGCGCGAGCTCGAACCCGTCTCCGATCTCGACCGCCTTGATGGCCTGGATGCCCATGAGTGCGCCGGCGAGGCGGCCGTCAAGCCGTCGATCCCAGTGAACCGAACTGCCCAGGCCGGGAGGTAGGCCGTGGACGACGACCTCGACCACGCCGCCGAGGGTGTCACCCTCGGCACGGGCGGCATCCACCTCCTTGACCATGAGTGCGGAGGTCTCGGAATCGAAGCAGCGGACCGGGTCCTCGTCGATAAGGTCGCGATCCTCGGGCCGGGGCACAACGCCGGCCGGCGCCTGTACGGTGCCGAGACTCACGACATGGCTCAGCACGCTGGCCCCGGTGCTCTGGGTGAGAAAGGCCGCCGCGACGGTCCCGAGCGCGACCCGTGCGGCGGTCTCACGGGCGCTGGCTCGCTCGAGAACCGGGCGCGCGTCGTCGAAGCCGTACTTCTGCATGCCGGCGAGGTCGGCGTGTCCCGGCCTCGGTCGGGTCAGGGGTGCATTGCGTGCCTGGCCCTCCAGCTCGCTGGCGTCGACCGGATCCGGCGACATGACGACCTGCCACTTCGGCCACTCGGTGTTGCCGACGCGCACTGCGACTGGCCCACCCTGCGTCATCCCGTGCCGTACCCCGCCAAGCAGTTCGACCTCGTCCTGCTCGAACGACATGCGGGCGCCGCGCCCGTACCCGAGCCGTCGCCGAGCCAGCGCCGCGGCGATCTCGCCGGTGGAGGTACGCACGCCGGCCGGCAGACCCTCGAGGATCGCGACCAGGGCAGGACCGTGCGACTCCCCGGCGGTCAACCAGCGCAGCATGTCCCGATCCTTGCACGCACTACGTCGTGATCGATCCGACGTAGGCAGCTGCGATTGCCTCGCCGAAGACAATGGCGAGCAATGCGCCGACCAGCATGAACGGGCCGAACGGGATGCGAGACTTGCGCGTCATGCGACGCGTCCCCATGAGTGCTAGGCCCACTACAGCGCCGAGCAGGAAGCCGAGGAAAGCGCCCACGACGAGGGCCCCCCAGCCCAGCCAGCCGAGGTAGAGGCCGAGCACACCGGCGAGCTTGACGTCGCCGAAGCCCATACCGGCGGGATAGATCAGCGCCAGGACGAAGTAGAACGCGAAAAGTGCGGCGCACCCAAGCAGGGCGCGCAGGTAGGTGTCCCACGTCGCGCTATCGCTGAGCGGCACGGCGACTGCGAGGAGAGCAGCGCCGATGACGTACGACGGGAGCGTCAGCGCGTTCGGCAGCCGGTGATGCTCGAGGTCGATAGCGCCGAGCGCGACGCCGACGGCGCCGAGGAAGAGGAAGGCAGGCAGCGCGGCCGTGGGGCCGATGGCCCACGCCAGGGCACCGAAAACGGCGGCAGTGGTCAGGGCGAGGATGGTCCTCCGGTTTGCCGGGCGGTCGTCAGCCAGCTTTGTCGCACGTGAGCGCAAGCTCGGCCGGGCACCGGCAGGCACCTCGCTGACGATCGGCTCGAGGAGGGCGCCAACGACCATGCCGAGCAGCGCGCAGCCGAGAACGAGCACGACGGTCACCCTGCACGTTGTACCGCACGCAGTAACGCTCGCGGTGGCGTCGTCCACAAGTAGGGCCACGTTCCCGGCGAGTTGTCCGAACGTGGTGACGCCATAGCGTCATGTCGAGTCTCATCAGATCGGTAACACGTTGATGTCTCAGGACATCGGTGACGCCTGGCCGGTCGTGCCCGCACGGTTCGGGGATGGCCAGAGACGGTGGCACGGTGGAGCCGAGGCTGATCGCGGCGATCGCGGCGAAGGCGCAGGGGGAGGCGGTGAACGTTGCGGCCGCGTGTCGGGTGGCGGGGGTGTCGCGGAAGACGTTCTACAAGTTCTTGGCCCGTTACCGCGCTGAGGGTCTGGACGGGCTGCGGCTGCGGTCTCGCCGCCCGCATGCGCCGCCGAACCTCACCCGGGCCGACGTCGAGGACGCGATTGTGTTGGCCCGCAAGCGGCTGGCCGATCAGGGGTTGGACAACGGCCCGATCTCGATCTATTGGGATCTGGTCGACACCGGGGCGCTGCCGGCGCCACCGTCGCGGGTGACGATCCATCGGGTGCTGACCCGCCGCGGGATGATCGTCCCGGCGCCGCGCAAACGGCCCCGCTCAACCCGGTCTCGGCGGTTCACCCGGCCGCGGGCGAACGAGTTGTGGCAGATCGACGGGTTCGAGGTCGCCCTCGCCGACGGGCGCCCGGCGACGGTGATCCAACTCCTCGACGACCACTCCCGGCTGGATCTGTGCTGCCGGGCCGCGGCCAGCGAGAACGGCGTCGACGTGTGGGCGGCGTTCACCACCGCCGCCACCGCCTACGGGCTACCCGCGCAGGTGCTCACCGACAACGGCACCGCGTTCTCCGGCGCCCGCCGCGGCTGGGAAGCGCAGTTCGAAACGAACCTGCGCGGGCTCGGGGTGCATCCCATCACCTCCACCCGCAAACACCCGCAGACCTGCGGGAAAAACGAACGCGCGCACGCCACCACCGAACGCTGGCTCGCCAAGCAACCCGTGCCCCACAACCTGGCCGAGCTGCAGGCCCTCCTCGACCGCTACCGCAGCATCTACAACGACCGCCGCCACCAAGCCCTGCACATGCGCACCCCGCAGCAGACCTACGCCCTCGCCGAGAAGACCGGGCCCGCGTTCACGCCGCTACCCCCACCCATCCGTATCAGCCACCCCGTCGTCGGCCCCCACGGCGCCATCGGCGTCGACAACACCGAAATCGGGCTCGGCCGCCGCCACCACGGCGCCACCACCACCGTCATCCGCGCCGGCGACGACGTCACCATCTTCATCGGCAACCAGCTCATCCGAACCCTCACCATCGACCGGCGACGCCGCTACCAGCCACTACCAACGCAGCCGTAGTGTCACCCAAGTCCCGAGACAGAAAGTGTCACCGATGTCCTGAGACATCACATGACGCCATAGCGTCATGTCGTTCGGACAAGTCGCGATGCGCCTCAGTTGTTTTGCTGGTACTCCGCCTTCCAGCGGAGGAACTCCTCGTAGTTGGCGGTGAAGCGCGTCTCGCCGGTGCCGCCGGGGTCGACGGTGATGTAGTAGATCCAGTCGCCGGCTTCAGGACTGAGCGCCGCATCGAGCGCGGCTTCGCCCGGCGCGTTGATTGGTGTTGGCGGCAACCCCTTGACCTGGTAGGTGTTGTAGGGCGAGTCGACCTCCAGGTCCTCGGAGGTCAAGCCGAGCTCGCTCTTGTTGAGCGCGTAGTTGACCGTCGCATCGACCTGCAGCGCCATCCCGTCATCGAGCCTGTTGTAGATGACCCGCGCCACCTTGCCGAAGTCGGCCTCGATGCCTTCGGCCTGGATGAGGCTGGCGATGATGAGGATCTCGTACGGCGTGTAGCCGAGATTTTGCGCCCGTTGCTCGAGCTGCACGGTCTGCGCCGCCTCCGCAAACCGCTCCGTCGTCTGGCGGAGCACGGCCTGCGCAGTGGCGTTCGGCGGCACCGGGTACGTCGCGGGGAAGATGAAGCCCTCGGCGTTGTTGCCGGCCCAGGTCGGTAGCCCGAGGGATGCGACGTCCTGGCTGGCCGCCTCCAGGTCGGCGAGCGGGATCTGGGTGCTCTCGGAGATGACCTGTAGGGAACTACTGAGCCGGAGTCCCTCCTGAAGGGTCACCTTGCCCTCGGCGCGAGATGCGGGGTCGAGCAGCAGGGCGAGCGCCGACGAGGCCTTCATTTCCAGCCGCAGGGTGTAGAACCCTGGCTGGATGGTCAGCGAACGAGCATCGTCGCGGGCTGCCTCCGCGAAGGCGTCCGCGCTCTTGACGACGCCGGCCTCCTCGAGCGTGGCGCCGATGCTGCGCGACGTCTGACCGCTGGTCACCTCGACCAGCGTCGATCCCGAGCCTTCACCGGTGTAGTCAGGCGCCGCCCCCGGGAGGAGCCCACCGAGCGCTGTGCGCAGCCCGAAGAACGCCCCCGTGACCAATCCCCCGATGAGAAGGAACGACAGCAGGATGGCGATGCCGCTGCGACGCCGGCGCCGCTTGCGCTCGACACGCTCATCCGATGTGCGTTCCAGAACCAAGCGGTGGCTCATGGACTCCCTTTGGGTCGTTCGTCGATCGAGGGTGGAACCACGATTCCGGCTCTCTTCCCCTCCCGCGCAGCGTCCAACGCACTTTGCAGTATGACGACCGCCGCGGCTTGGTCCACGACGGCGCGTCCCTTGCGGTCCGACATGCCCGAGTGTCGCATATCTCGCTGAGCGCTCAGGGTGCTGAGCCGCTCGTCCACCAACCGTAGGGGAACTGGCGCGATCCGCACGGCGAGCCGGGCCGCCCACGCCCGCGCGGCGGCGGCCGCGAGACCCTCGCCACCCGACATCGACCGGGGCAGACCGACGACGACCTCGACGACGCCGCGCTCGGACACCAAGGCGGCAATCCGGTCAAGGTCGCGGTGGCGTACCGCGTCCCGACGAATGGTCTCGACGGGGTACGCCAGCGTGCCCTCTGGATCGCTGCCGGCTATGCCGATGCGTACCGATCCGAGGTCGACCCCCAACAGCGGGCCGGCCTAGGCGTCTCCCGTGACGCGCTTGCCGACGGCGTACTCGACCTGTCGGAGGGCCTCCTCGACCTGGCTGGCGTCGGAGCCGCCGCCCTGGGCAATGTCGTCCTTGCCCCCGCCTCCGCCGCCCAGCGTGGCTGCGGCGGCGCGAACCAGTTCGCCCGCCTTGAGGCCCCAGCCGCGAGCCTCGTCGTTGACAGTTACCACGACCACTGGGCGCTCATTGACGACGGACGCCACCGCAACCACGGCGGGACGACCGCTCAGGCGGTTTCGTACGTCGAGCGCGAGCTTGCGCAGGTCGTCCGCGGTGGTGCCCTCCGCTGCCTGGTGTGCAACGAGCGCCACGCCGAAGACGTCGCTTGGCGCCGCAGCGAGTCCCGCAGCTGCTTGCAGCACCTGCCCGGCGCGCAGTCGCTCGATCTCTCGCTCGGCGTCACGCAGTCGGGAGACGATGCCGGCGACTCGCTCGGGAAGCTCCTCAGGACGCGCCTTGAGTGCCTCCGTCAACTGAGCGACCAACGTGTGTTCACGCGCCAGGTAGGTGTAGGCGTCGACGCCGACCAGAGCCTCGACCCGACGCACCCCGGCGCCGATGGACGATTCCCCCAGCAACTTGACCAGGCCGAGCTGACCCGAGTGCAGAGCGTGCGTGCCACCGCACAGCTCGCGCGCCCAGTCGCCGACCGACACGACGCGTACGCGATCGCCGTACTTCTCTCCGAAGAGCGCCATGGCGCCTGCCTGTTGAGCCTGCTCGATGCCCATGATCTCGGCGTGCACCGGCAGGTCCTCGGCGAGAAGCACGTTGACCCGCTGCTCCACGTCGCGCAGAACCGACGGCGGCACCGCGCTCGTCGCCGAGAAGTCGAAGCGGAACCGTCCCGGTGCGTTCTCCGACCCGGCCTGGGTCGCACTCTCGCCAAGCGCCTCCCGGAACGCCTTGTGAACCATGTGGGTCGCGGTATGCGCGCGGGAGATCGATCGCCGGCGGTCGACGTCGACCTCGCTCTGCGCGTCAAGGCCGGGCGTCACTTCTCCGGACACGATGCGCGCGCGGTGGACGATCAGCCCGGGCACCGGCGACTGCACGTCGAGCACGTCGGCGTAGGCGCCGTTCGCGAGCTGGATGACGCCGTGGTCGGCGAGCTGACCGCCGCCCTCGGCGTAGAAAGGCGTCCGGTCGAGGACGATCTCGACCTCGTCGCCCTCGACCGCGGCCGGCGCGGGCTCGCCGTCGCGCAGGATCCCGCGCACCTGCCCGGACGTCCGCACCTCGTCGTAGCCGGTGAACTCGGTCTGACCGGTCTCTTGGGCCACGTCACGGTAACCACCGAGGCTGGCGGCGCCGGTCTTGCGCGCCTGCGCGTCCGCCTTGGCCCGAGCACGCTGCTCACCCATCAAACGGCGGAAACCCTGCTCGTCGACCGTGAGGCCCTGCTCCGCCGCCATCTCGAGGGTGATGTCAATCGGGAAGCCGTAGGTGTCGTGCAACTGAAACGCCCGCTCGCCCGACAGTTCGGTGCCGCCGGCGTCACGCACCTCGGCGGCCGCGCTCTCGAACAGCGTGGTGCCCGTGCGCAGCGTGGAGAGGAACGCCCTCTCCTCGGCCTGCGCGACCTCGTGAATGCGGGACGACTCGGTGATCAGCTCGGGGTACTGGGGACCCATGGCCTCGATGGTCGCGTCGACAAGCTCCCCCATCGTGGGCTGCTGGGCGCCCAACATCCGCATGTTGCGGATGACGCGGCGCAGCAGGCGACGCAGCACGTACCCGCGTCCCTCATTGCCCGGCGTCACGCCGTCGCCGATGAGCATCACCGACGAGCGAACGTGGTCGGCGACGATGCGCAGCGAGACGTCGTCACGATGCTGTTCGCCGTACGGCTTGCCGGTGAGATCGGACGCCCGATCGAGGATCATCCGCGTGGTGTCGATCTCGTAGAGGTTGTCGACGTCCTGCAGGATCGTCGCGAGTCGCTCGAGTCCGAGACCGGTGTCGATGTTCTTTGTCGGGAGCTCACCGAGGATCTCGTAGTCCGACTTGCCCGGCCCGGTCGATGGACCGCGCAGGTTCTGGATGAAGACGAGGTTCCAAATCTCCAGGTAGCGCTCCTCGTCGACGACCGGGCCGCCCTCCTTCCCGTAGTCGACGCCGCGGTCGTAGTAGATCTCGGAGCAGGGGCCGCAGGGACCCGGCACACCCATCGACCAGTAGTTGTCGTCCATGCCACGCCGCTGGATGCGCTCGGGCGGCACCAGCGCAGCCTTGCGCCAGATGTCGTACGCCTCGTCGTCGGTCTCGAAGACCGTTACCCAGAGGCGGTCCTTCGGCAGCCCGAAACCGCCTTCCGACACAGGCTTGGTGACGAGCTCCCAGGCCAGCGGAATCGCTGTCTCCTTGAAGTAGTCACCGAAGGAGAAGTTGCCGCACATCTGGAAGAACGTCGCGTGCCGAGCGGTTTGGCCGACGTTCTCGATGTCGTAGGTCCGCAGGCACTTCTGCACGCTGACCGCCCGCTCCCAGGGCGCCTTCGCGGCGCCGGAGAAGTACGGCTTGAAGGGCTGCATGCCAGCCACGACGAACAGCAGGTCGGGGTCGTTGTCCACGAGAGGAGTGGACGGGAGCACCGTGTGGCGACGGTTCTCGAAGAAGCCGAGGAACCGGCGACGGATGTCCGCCGACGACATCGACTCCATCAGACCTCACCACCCTCCGCGGAGCGCAGCGCGTGCCGCGCGGCACCCACGGAAGTCGTCGCCTCGGTGCCACTTGTCAATTGGGGTCGCGCCTGTGCCGACGACAGCGCAGGAACACTCAGCGCACCGCGCAGCTCCGCCTCGCGCTCGGCCATGCCGAGGCGCACCTCGTCGGCGAGCACGCGCGCGGTGATGCCGAGCGTGGTCAGCCGCTCCCCGAGGCCACTGGGCGAGATCGCTTGGACGGTACGGGTCGCCTTGCGCATCGCGACGATGCCGACGGTCGCGCCGACCGTCATCCAAAACAGCCGACGCACGTCAGACTCCCCGGTGGGGCAGCGTCCGTCCAGACCGCTGCGCGCGTACCTCGGCCCGAACCCGGCGCTCGATGTCATGCCGCCGAGCCGGCGACAGCGCCCGCCGCACGCCGAAGCTCAACGCGGCGACGCGCACCATCGGCCGGGCCACCGTCGCCGCTGTCAGCTCGGCGAGGGCGGACGCGTTCGCCGCCAGGGCGTGCACGTTCGTCGTGACCTCGTCGACGCGGCCGAGCTGTGCCTGGGTCGCAGCGACCGTCGCCGCCGCCTCTTCGAGCAACGGCAGCGTCTCGCGAGACATGGTCTCGACCAGCCGCGACGTCTGCCGCAGGACCGAAGCCAGGTAGATCAGAAAGGCGGCGAGGAGGGCCATCAGGATCGCGAAGAACACTGCCACGATCAGGACGGCGACCTGCCCACCGCTCAGCATGCTGGGACTCCCTCGAGACGTCGCGCACTACCCCTCGCGCGAATCCACCGACCCTACCCGGCAGAAGTTCCGGCCTGATCAGCCGTCCGGCCCGCGGTCAATCGAGATCGCCGCGCCAGCGGAATCGCCGCTCAGGCCGGCCGGTGGCGCCATACCTCGGCCGCACGTCTGCGCGGCCGGCGTCGACGAAGAACTCGAGATAGCGCCGGGCGCTCACGCGGGCCAACCCGGTCGCCTCGGCGCACTCGGTAGCCGAGAGTCCTTCGGTCCCGGACGTGACAAGTGTCGTGCGCACCAGCTCGGCTGTCTCCGCGGTCAGGCCCTTGGGCATAGCGATCCGGACGGATCCGGCCGTGGCGCCGAAGAGCGTGTCGAGGTCCTCCTGCCGCGCTTCGGTCAGTTGGGTTAGCCGGTGCCGCTGGCTCGCGTACTCCTCGAGCCGCTGCCTCAGGCTGTCGGCGTCGAACGGCTTGACGAGGTAGTGCACGACCCCGCCCCGCATCGCCTGCTGCACGCTCTCGATGTCGCGGGCGGCGCTTACGACGAGGACGTCGACGTCCGGTGCTGTCGAACGCAGCCGATGGAGCACGTCGAGGCCGGTGATGTCCGGCAGGTAGATGTCGAGGAGGACCAGGTCAGGGGCGAGCTCCTCCACGGCCTGGAGCGCGGCGCCCCCGGTGTGGGCCATGCCCACCGCAGTGAAGCCAGTGATGCGATTCACGAAGCCCGCGTGCACGCGGGCCACCATGAAGTCGTCGTCGACGACGAGCACGCGAATGGGCGAATCGGTCATTGCGGCGCCACGGCCGGGTGCGCATCGACACGGGGCGAACCGGGCTGCTCTGAGGGGTGATCGTGCTGCTCCGGCAGCGTCGCGGTGAACACTGCTCCCCCGTCGTTGTGCACCGAGATGGTGCCGCCACGCCGTCGGCAGACGAGGCGGACGAGCGACAGTCCGATGCCACGCTGCCCCGCTGTATCGGCACGCGGATCCTTGGTCGAGAAGCCCCGCTGGAACACGTTGTCGAGCGCGTCGGGAGCGATGCCGCAGCCATTGTCGCGGATCACGATCCGTACACCAGCGGCGTTGTCGACTACCTGAACGTCCACCTGGCGATCGTCGTCGACGCCGGCGACAGCGTCGAAGGCATTGTCTATGAGGTTGCCGACGACGGTCGCAACGTCGGTGGACAGCGCCTCGTCGATCCGATCGAGGTGTGTGTCCGGCGAGATGATCAGGCGTACGTCTCGCTCGTCGGCCTGAGTCCCCTTCGCGATGAGCAGCGCGGCGACGGCCGGATCGGCTACCCGTTCGACGATCTCATCGGTGAACCGTGAGTTGCGCGCATCGAGGCGCTGCACATACGCGACGACCTCGGTGAACTCCTCGAGCTCGATCAGCCCCGAGATGGTGTGCAGTCGGTTGCTGAACTCGTGTGCCTGCGCCCGCAGCGTGTCGGTGGCGTGCTGGGTGACGTCAAGCTCGCGTTGCAGCGCCATCAGCTCGGTGCGATCACGCAGGGTCGTGACACTGCCGATGCGCTGCCCGCGCTGGTGGACGGGGAGGCTGTTGAGGATGAGCAGTCTGCCGTCGACCGGCACGGCCTGGTCGCGGTGGTCCGTGGTGTGCGTCAGCGCCTGGACGAGGTCCGCGTCGAGCCGCAACGCATCCAGCGGTTGCCCGACGGCTTCCACCGGTAGCCCAAGCAGCTGAAGTGCCTCGTCGTTCGCGATAGTGACGCGGCGCCGCAGGTCGAGCGCGATGATGCCTTCGCGGATCGCGTGCAGCACTGCCTCGCGATGCTCGACGAGACCGACGATCTCGTCGGGATCCAGGCCGAGTGTCTGCCGGCGTACGCGCCGCGCCACGAGCACCGAGCCGACGACTCCGACGAGGCCGGCGACGCCCAGATAGGTCACCAGAGTCGGCGCGGCTCCCGCCAAGCTGCCGAGCAGCGTGGGCGCCGACCGGCCGACAATGACAACGCCGATCACGTCGCCCACCCGCGCTCCCCCGAGCAGCACCGTCTCCTCGTCTGCCAGCACCGGGGCGTGGGCCACGACGGAGAAGCTGCCGCCCTCGTCGACCGTGCCGAGCCACGCCCGCCCTGCGGTCAGGGCCGGACTCGATGGGAGGTCGTCGGTCGCGGCCAGATCCGGAACGTTCTCGGTCACCGTCGATCCGCTGACGTCCGCGACGACGGCGTAGGTAGCTCCCGAGGAACTGCGGGCACCCTCGGCGAGCGCATCGAGTGCCGACCGCAGATCCGGGACGACGATGGCATCTCGCGTGATCCGTGAGGCGGCCAGCGTCTCGGCAGCAGCGGTGGCCCGGTTTCCCTCGAGATCACGGAAGCGCGCGGTCTCGCGGGCGAGCGTCACGAAGACCACGCCGATCACCACGATGACGACGATGGCCAACTGGAGGACGAGCAGCTGCCCGGTGAGCGAGAGCCGCTGTCGTGAGAGACGTTGTCGCACCGCGCGCTCCTTCGCGCTGGCCAACGTGCCAACACGTGGCCACTTGAGACCACCTGAGACCACAAGGACCACAAGTGTCACTGCGGCCGGAACAGTGACACGCGTCACATGCAGTCAACACCATGGACACCTGCCGGACTCGTTCCGGCGACACCTGCATGCGCGATATCTACAGAAGGGACGACAGCGATGTGGCAGCGATCATGGTGGACGCGCGCGTCAGTCGGCGCCGCCGGCCTCAGTGTGCTCCTGGTCACCGGCTGCGGAACCACGGCCGAACGGGAAACGGGAACTGACAGCAGCGAGGAGGCCGGTCCGGTCGAGAACCTCTCGGTGCTGGTTCCCAACTCGCCCGGCAGCGGGTACGACGTCACGGCGCGGGCGTGGGCAAAGGTGCTCGAGGACACCGGCGCCGCGAGCAACGTCGAGGTGACCAATGTCGAGGGTGCAGGCGGCACGGTCGGCCTGCAGCGCCTGGTGAACGAAGAAGGCGACGCCGACCTACTCATGCAGATGGGGCTCGGTGTGGTCGGCAGTGTCTACACGAACAAGGCAGAGGCCACGCTGTCCGACACGGTGCCCGTCGCCCGGCTCATCGAGGAAGCCGAGGCGATCGTCGTGCCCGGCAGTTCGCCGTACCAGACCCTCGACGACCTCGTGACCGCCTGGAAGGCCGATCCGGGCGGCGTCACCGTCGGTGGTGCCTCGTCTCCCGGCGGTCCCGACTACCTGACGCCGATGCTGCTCGCCGAGGCCGTCGGCGTGGAGCCCACGTCCGTCAACTACCTGGCGTACGACGGCGGCGGTGAGCTGCTCGCCGGGCTGCTGGGCAACAAGGTGGCGTTCGGTGCAACCGGTGTTGGCGAGGTCGCCGAGCAGGCCAAGACGGGTGACGTGCGCATTCTCGCTGTAACGAGCGAGGAACCCGCCGAGGGCGTCGACGCTCCGACGCTCAAGGAAGAGGGCATCGATCTCGTCTTCTCCAACTGGCGCGGTGTCGTAGCACCTCCGGGGATTGACGACGCCCGAGCCGAGCAGTGGGTCGAGATCATGACACAGATGCACGAGTCCGAGGAGTGGCAGGCCGCGCTCGAGGAGAACGGCTGGACTGACGCCTTCATGACCGGCGACGAGTTCGGTTCGTTCATGGAGTCGGAGAACCAGCGAGTCGGCGACGTGCTGAAGGAACTGGGTCTGGCATGAGCAGCGCGGCGCCTGACGGCTCGGCGCAGCCGCACGCACTCGCCCTGCGGGAGAGAGGGGGCCGCGCCGAACTCGGCGTGGCCGCCTTCCTCTGCGTGCTCGGGCTCGCCGTCATCATCGGTGGGACCCGGATCTCGGAGAACCTGGCCCAGACCGGAGTCATCGGTCCCAAGGTCGTGCCGTTCCTCGTCGGCGGCCTCCTGGTCTTTGTGTCGATCATGCTGGGCGTCAACATCCTGCGTGGTGGACGTGGCGAGCCAGAGGGTTCTGAGGACGTCGATCTGTCCCAGCGCAGCGACTGGATGACGATGGGGTTGCTCGCCATTGCGTTCCTGGCGAACGCACTATTCATCGAGACGCTGGGATGGCCGATCTCCGGCGCGATCTTGTTCTTCCTCTCCGCGTTCGCGCTCGGCAGTCGTCACGTGATCCGAGACGCGGTCATCGCGATCGCCCTGTCCTTCGGGTCGTGGTACCTGTTCGACCTCGGTCTCGGGGTCAACCTGCCCGTCGGCGTACTCACCGGGATCCTGTGATGGACGCGATCACCGATCTCCTCAACGGCTTCGCGATCGCGCTGCAACCGCAGCACCTCGTCTGGGCATTCGTCGGCGTCCTGCTGGGCACGGCCATCGGTGTGTTGCCGGGGATCGGCCCGGCGATGGCCGTCGCACTGCTGCTCCCGGTGACGTACAACCTGGACCCCGTCAGTGCCTTCGTCATGTTCGGCGGCATCTACTACGGCGGCATGTACGGCGGGTCGACGACGTCGATCCTGCTCAATACGCCCGGCGAGAGCGCCTCGGTCGTGACGGCGATCGAGGGCAACCAGATGGCCAAACGGGGCCGAGCGGCGCAGGCCCTCGCCACCGCGGCACTCGGCTCGTTCGTCGCCGGCACCATCGGCACCCTCCTCGTGGTGCTGCTGGCGCCAGTGATCGTCGAGCTGGCCGTCCAGGTAGGTGCTCCCGACTACTTCGCCATCATGGTCCTGGCCTTCATCGCCGTGACCTCCGTGCTCGGCGCGTCCCGCGTTCGTGGATACGCCTCGTTGCTGCTCGGACTGACTATTGGTCTCGTTGGGATCGATCTCATCAGTGGTCAGCAGCGGTTGACGTTCGGCATCCCGGAGCTCAACGACGGCATCGACCTCGTCGTGGTGGCGGTGGGTCTGTTCGCCGTCGGCGAGGCGCTGTGGGTGGCGGCACGACTGCGTCGGCGTCCGGCCGAGGTCATCCCGGTGGGTCGAGCCAACATGGGTCGCCATGACTGGGCCCGATCCTGGAAACCGTGGCTACGGGGGACGGCGATCGGCTTCCCGTTCGGTGCCATCCCGGCCGGCGGTGCCGAGATCCCGACCTTCCTTTCGTATGTGACGGAAAAGCGGCTGTCCAAGCATCCCGAGGAGTTCGGCAAGGGTGCGATCGAAGGCGTTGCTGGCCCGGAGGCAACGAACAACGCGTCGGCCGCTGGCGGCTTCGTCCCGCTGCTGACGTTAGGTCTTCCGGTGACGGCGACCGCCGCTGTCCTGCTCGCGGCCTTCCGGCAGTACGGCATCCAACCGGGCCCGCTGCTCCTGCAGAACGAGCCCGAGCTCGTCTGGGGTCTGCTCGCCAGTCTGTTCATCGGCAACACGATCCTGCTCGTTCTCAACCTGCCGCTGGCACCGGTCTGGGCCAGGCTGCTGCTGATCCCCCGGCCGTACCTCTATGCCGGAATTTTGTTCTTCGCCAGCCTGGGGGCGTACGCGGTCAACGGCTCCTCGTTCGACCTCTACCTGCTCTTGATCGTCGGAGTGCTGGGCTTCGTCATGCGGCGGTTCGGTCTCCCCATCGTGCCGGCCATCATCGGCGTCATCCTCGGCCCGGAAGCGGAACGGCAAGGCAGGTTGGCGCTCCAGGCCAGTCAGGGTGACCTGAGCGGCCTGGTCAACACCCCGTTCTCCATCACGGTGTACATCATCGTCGCCATCGTCTTGCTGTGGCCGCTCCTGCGGCGCGTCCTGCCCGCGCGCATCGGCGGCACGCGCGGCAAGCCCGCGGAGCACGAGTCGGTCTTCGCTGAGGCGGTGCACGTCCTCGAAGAGACCCACCACCACGAGGAGGAAGAAGAGCAGGCAGCGCTGGCCGTCGGGGCACGTCCGACCCAGCGGGGACCTGACCGCGATGATCCGGAACCCGCCGACCCGCGCCCGCCCCCACCCAAATGATCACGTATACGTGATCATTTCGGGCGATACGCCTGCTGTAGAGGGCGTATCGCCTGGACTCGAGGCGTACCGCAATCCCACGCCGATCGCCGCCCGAGGAGGTGCGCATGGCCGAGCAATCTCTCGTGCTCCATCCCGACACCATCGAACCCTTCGACCGAGGCAACGGCGTGCGGACCCTGCCGTACGTCGGCCGCTGGAACGCCGAGAGCAACCGGGTGACGACCGGCGTGACGGAGTTCGCGCCGGGCACGGGCATCCCGCTGCACACCCACAATGTCGAGGAAAGCGTGCTCATCCTGGAGGGGGAGGCGACAGCCACCATCGGGGACGAGGAGCACGCCCTGGTGGCTGGCGACGCCACCTGGGTACCCGCGGACATCCCGCACCGCTTCGCCAACCGTGGCGATGGCCGAATGAGGATCTACTGGGTGTACGGCGGGCGCGACGTCACCCGAACAGTTGTTGCCACCGGTGAAACGTTCGAGCACCTGTCTGAGGCCGATCGCGGCGCGACTGCCAACCGGCTGGAATGACGGTGCACCCCGCCGACGTCACTGCCCCGATCGATCCGGCTCGGCTCACCGCCCTCGTCACCAGGATCCTCGAGACACTCGGCCTACCCGAGAGCGATGCCACACTCGTCGCCGACTCGCTCGTCGTCGCCGACCTGTGGGGGCATCAGTCGCATGGCGTCCTGCGCTTGCCGTGGTACGCCGCCCGGCTCCGGTCCGGCGCGATGCGGGCTGTCACACAGCCCGAGACCCTGGTCGACACCGGTCCGCTCACGCTCTGGGACGGGCATGACGGCGTCGGCCAGGTGCTCGCCGCGGCCGCCACCGACGATGCAGTGCGGCGGGCGCACGCGCACGGCATCGGCGCCGTACTCATCAGGAACTCGGGCCACTTCGGCACCGCCGCCTACTTCACGCGTCGGGCGGCGCGCCTGGGCTGCGTCGCCATACTGACAACCAACGCAAGCCCGGCCATGGCTCCGTGGGGCGGCCGAGAGAAGGTCGTCGGCACCAATCCCTGGTCGATCGCGGCCCCGTACGACGACACCGAAGTCGTGACGGACATCGCCAACACCGCCGTTGCCCGCGGCAAGATCTACCTGGCCGCGCAGCGCGGTGAGCCCATTCCCGACAGCTGGGCTCTCGATACGAACGGCGTCCCCACCACCGACGCGGCCGCCGCGATCGACGGTTTCGTGCAGCCGATGGCCGGCCACAAGGGCTACGCCATCTCGCTGTTGATTGACGTCCTGTCCGGGGTGCTCACGGGCAGCGCCTTCGGTCGCGATGTACGCGGTCCGTACGAGCCAACGGGGCGCAGCGGGTGCGGTCATCTGGTCATCGCGATATCGATCCCTGCCGTGGCCGAGCCGGCGGAGTTCGAGGAGCGACTACGGCGCTTGATCCACGAGGTCCATGAGGTCCCCGCAGCCCCAGGCTCGGCCGGCGTCGTCGTTCCGGGCGAGCTCGAGGACCGCGCCGAGAGTCGGCAGCGACGCAATGGGCTCGTGCTGCCCGCGCGCACCGTAGCCGAGCTTCGCGAGCTCGCCCGGGAGCTCGACGTGCCGTTCTCCCTGTCCTGATGACGACCTCGAGGAGGACCCTTCCGTGTTCGTTCTGATCGTGTCGCTGACGGTCCACGCTGACGCCGTGGACGAGTTCCGGTCGGCCATCGCCGCGAATGCGGCAGCGTCCGTACGCGACGAGCCCGGATGCACACGCTTCGACGTGGTCGAGCTCGACGGGGATGAGCATCGGTTCGCGCTGTACGAGATCTACGACGATGCCGCAGCCTTCGAGGCACACAAGCGGACAGAGCACTTCGCTGCATGGCGGACAGTGGCCGAGCGCGCCCTGAGCGAGCAGGTCAATCGCTTCGGGACCTTGATCGTCGCGGAGGCCGCGCCTTGACGACGTATCGGATCGGACTGGCGGCCGGCGACGGCATCGGACCGGAGATCTCCTCGGCCACTCACACCGTCATGGACGCTGCCTGCCGAGACGCACTCGTGTCGATCGATTGGGTCGAGGCACCCATCGGATTCGATGCGATCGCTTCGTACGGCGATCCGATCCCGGCTGAGACGAAGAGCGCGCTCGCGTCGTGCGACGGCTTCGTGTTGGGTCCGCACGACTCGGCAAACTATCCCGAGGAATACCGGGAGCGCCGCAACCCCAGTGGCGAGCTCCGTACGTACTTCGATCTGTACGCCAACATTCGGCCCGCGCGGGCGCACCCTGCGGTACCCGCGGTCAGCCCACGGATGGATCTCGTCGTCGTCAGGGAGAACACGGAGGGGTTCTACACCGACCGCAACATGTACGTCGGAACCGGTGAGCTGATGCCGACCGCCGACGTCGCACTGGCCGTCGGCGTCTTCACCCGGCGGGCGATCGAGCGGGCAGCGCACGAGGCATGTCGGATGGCGATGCGACGTCGGCGGCGGCTCACCATCGTGCACAAGGCCAACATCCTGCGCCGGTCGTCCGGGCTGTTCCTGCAGGTGTGCCGCGACGTCGCTGCCGCGTACCCCGGCGTGACCGTGGACGACTTCCACATCGACGCCATGACGGCGCATCTGGTTCGTCGGGGTGACACCTTCGACGTTGTCGTCGCCGAGAACATGTTCGGCGACATCCTCTCGGACCTGGCCGGAGAGCTGTCTGGAAGTCTCGGATTGGCCGGGTCACTGAATGCTGGTACCGATCACGCCATGGCCCAGGCCGCGCACGGGTCAGCGCCTGACATCGCCGGCCAGGGCGTCGCGAATCCCATCGGGCTGCTGCTGTCCGCAGCGATGCTGCTGCGCTGGCTCGGCGACAAGCAGAGCGACCCCCGGCTCACGGCTGCAGGAGACTCCATCGATGCAGCCGTGGACGCGGCGCTCAGCGGCGGAATCCGAACCCGAGACCTCCGGGGCGACGCCAGCACGGCAGAGTTCACCGAAGCCGTCGTCGAGCGGCTACCCGCCGAGAGGAGCCGGTCGTGACCGACGAGCTGCACTGGTCGGACGGATTCGCTCGGGGTTCCCTCGGCACCGCCGATCTCGTCGACGAGCTCGGCGACCGGGCCCGCTCGTGTGACGTGCAATTCCGTTCGTACGGAGGCCGCTCCCGAGGTGTCGGTCGAGTGCGGACCGTCCGCGTCCACGAGGACAACGCGCTCGTCAGGAAGCTGCTGTCGGAGCCGGGAAACGGCGCGGTGCTCGTCATCGACGGCGGCGGCTCCGTCCACACCGCCCTCGTCGGCGACATCATCGCCGGCCTGGCCGTCGACAACGGCTGGGACGGACTCATCGTGCACGGGGCGATCCGCGATGTCGTCGCCATCGGTTCGCTGGATCTGGCGGTGAAGGCCCTTGGTTCGAACCCACGCAAGAGCGCCAAGACCGGAGCCGGCCACGTCGACGTTCCGGTCGACCTCGGCGGGGTGACGTTCAGCCCCGGCGACGAGCTCTACTCCGACGAGGACGGCATCGTGCTGGTGTCGCCCTAGGACGTCTGCGTCCAGCGGGTGCCATCGATTGCACCCTGGAGCGCACGCCGGGCATGGGTGCAGTCGCGCAACCCCGCGTCCTCGAGACGCTGCGCGGCGTCTTGTGCGCCGACGTCGCGCAGGCTCGCAGCGCTGTCGATGCCAACGAAGCGGAGATCTGCGGCCAGCTGCGGACCGATCTTCACCAGCGTCTCGAGGGCCGTCATTCGTTCTCCTCTTCCCCGCGCAACACCGACCGGGTGCGGTCGACCACCTCGGCGGCGCGGGCTTCGGCCCCGTGCTGCGTCGGCCGGTAATACTCCCGCCCGTGCACGGGATCGGGGGCGTACTGCTGCGCGACGATCCCGTTCGGGAAGTCGTGGGCGTAGCGGTACCGGGTCCCGTGCCCGAGCTTGGTCGCGCCGGTGTAGTGGGCGTCGCGCAGGTGAGCCGGCACGGTGCCGACCAGGCCTGCCTTGACGTCCTGGACAGCCGCGCCGATCGCAGTGACCACGGCGTTCGACTTCGGTGCCAGCGACAGGTGGATGACCGCCTGCGCGAGCACGATCTGCCCCTCTGGCATGCCAATGAACGCGACCGCCTCGGCGGCAGCGACGGCGATCTGTAGCGAGGTGGGATCAGCCATGCCGATGTCCTCGCTGGCGAGGATCACGAGGCGTCGCGCGATGAAGCGCGGATCCTCCCCCGCCACGACCATGCGCGCGAGATAGTGCAGCGCGGCGTCGACATCGCTTCCGCGGACCGACTTGATGAAGGCGCTGGCGACGTCGTAATGCTGGTCACCCGTGCGGTCGTAGCGCACCGCTGCCTGGTCGATCGCCGTCTCGAGCGTGTCGACGTCCAGCTCGTCCATGTCGGCGTCGAGCGCGGCGCCCGCGCCCGCTTCCAGGGCGGTTAGGGCTCGGCGGGCGTCACCGCCGGCCATGCGGAGCAGGTGTTCCTCGGCTTCTGTCGTGAGCTTCAAGCGGCCAGCCAGCCCGCGCGGCTCGGTGAGCGCGCGGTCGACGAGCACCCGAACATCGTCGTCGGTCAGCGGCTCCAGGGTGAGCAGCAGCGACCGCGACAGCAGCGGCGAGATGACGCTGAAGTACGGGTTCTCGGTCGTCGCGGCGACCAGCGTGACCCAGCGGTTCTCGACCGCTGGCAGGAGTGCGTCCTGCTGGGTCTTGGAGAATCGGTGTACCTCGTCGATGAACAGGACGGTGCGCTGGCCCGACATGCCGAGCTCCCGGCGCGCGGCTGCGATGACCTCGCGCACCTCCTTCACGCCGGCCGTCACCGCTGAGAGCTCGACGAAGCGACGGCCCGTGGCGCTGCTGAGCAAGTAAGCCAGCGTCGTCTTGCCCGTTCCCGGCGGTCCCCAGAGGATCACCGAGGGCGGGACCGCGACGGCACTGTCGCCGGTCCCGCTGTTCGCGACCAGGCGGCGCAGCGGTGACCCGTCGACGAGCAGGTGGGATTGACCGACGATCTCGTCCAGGCTGCGTGGGCGCATCCGGACGGCGAGAGGCGCGCCCGCACGTACCGCATCTTCTGCGGCAGCGTCGAACAGGCTGGTCGGCTCCACGATCGCGACGATAGCGCCGCCCACCGACAACCCAGCGCGGAAGTCGGGCTAGCCGACGGCGAGATAGGGCGCCGGGTAGACGGCTTCACCGCGGGCTCCCCCGTCGTACGCCTGCAACGCCAGCACCTGCAGCGCCGGCCCGGTCCACGGAGTGGTCACTCCTGCGTCGGCGGCTGAACCGAAGCCGAACCGGGCGTAGTACCTGGGATCGCCGAGCACGACGATCAGCCGCTCGCCGAGCAGCGTCGCCTCCTCGATTGCGGCCCGGACGACCATGGTGCCCAGGCCCCGACGCTGATAATCGGGCGACACGGCGACCGGAGCCAACGCGAGCGCCGGCGCACCCCCGATGGTGATGCGCCCCAGGAGGGCGTGCGCGACGACCCTGCCATCGACTTCGGCAACCGTTCCTACGACCGCGAGCCCGTCCCGACGCAGTACGTCAACCAGATCGGCCTCGGCCGGCGACTCGAACGCGGTGATGTGGACGTCTCGGACGTCAGCCGCGTCACCTGCCGCTTCCGAGCGGACCACCAGCCGGGTCAACGCCGCTCGTCGGGGATGACCTCGCCGCCGGGTTCGTTCGGGAGCGGCGCGCGGCGGTCCGCCGGGGGCTTGGCGTCGACACCGGCATCTCGCCGCTGCTCGGGCGTGATCGGGGTTGGCGCGCCGGTCAGCGGGTCGTAGCCGCCGCCGGTCTTGGGGAATGCGATGACGTCGCGCAGCGAGCCGGCCCCGGTCAACAGCATGCAGATGCGATCCCAGCCGAACGCGATCCCGCCGTGCGGGGGCGGCCCGAACTGGAACGCCTCTAGCAAGAAGCCGAACTTGTCCTCGGCCTGCTCCTTGCTGATCCCCAGCACGTCGAACACACGTGACTGGACCTCAGCTTGGTGAATACGGATCGATCCGCCGCCGATCTCGTTGCCGTTGCAGACGATGTCGTACGCGTAGGCGAGCGCCTCGCCCGGCTCGTCGTCGAACTTGTCGATCCACTCGCCGTTCGGCGAGGTGAAGGGATGGTGTACGGCGGTCCAGCTGCCCTCGTCGTCCTGCTCGAACATCGGGGCATCGACGATCCAGAGGAACTCCCACCGCGCCGGGTCGATCAGCCCGCAGCGGCGACCGATCTCCAGCCGAGTAGCACCGAGCAGCGCGAGTGCGTCGTCGCGGCGACCGGCCGCGAAGAACGCGCAGTCGCCGGGAGCGGCGCCGACCGCCCTCAGCAGCCCGGCTCGCTCGTCCTCGGAGAGGTTCTTCGCCACCGGGCCGCCGAGGGCGCCGTCCTCGCCGAAGAGCACGTAGGCCAGCCCGCGGGCGCCGCGGGCTCGGGCCCAGTCGGTCCAGCCGTCCAGTTCCTTGCGGGTCTGGGACGCGCCGCCGGGCATGACGACGGCGCCGACATGGCCACCCGGTCCCGGTTGGAAGACGCGAAATGGCGTCGACGCGAAGTACTCGGTGAGGTCGACGAGCTCCACGCCGAAGCGCAGGTCTGGTTTGTCGGAGCCGTACCGGGACATCGCCTCGGCGTACCTCATCCGCGGGATCGGCCCGATCTCATGCTGGAGGACCTCTCCCCACAGGCGGCGGACGACTGCCTCGCCGACCTCGATGACGTCCTCCTGCTCGACGAACGACATCTCGATGTCGAGCTGGGTGAACTCCGGCTGCCGGTCGGCGCGGAAGTCCTCGTCGCGGTAGCAGCGGGCGATCTGGAAGTAGCGCTCCAGCCCCGCAACCATGAGCAGCTGCTTGAACAGCTGAGGCGACTGTGGCAGGGCGTACCAGCTGCCGGGCTGAAGGCGTACCGGCACGAGAAAATCGCGCGCACCCTCGGGCGTCGATCGGGTGAGGGTCGGTGTTTCCACCTCGATGAAACCGGCGTCTGACAACACGTCGCGAGCGATGCGGTTGACGAGGCTGCGCATCCGGATCGCCGCCGCCGGGCCGCTGCGCCGCAGATCGAGGTAGCGGTATCGCAGCCGGGTTTCCTCGCCGACCTCGACGTCGTCCTCGATCGGGAAGGGCAGCGGGGCCGCTTCGGAGAGCACGGCGACATCGCTCGCTACCACCTCCACCTCGCCGGTCGGCAGCGCCGCGTTCTCGTTGCCACGCGGCCGCGTCGACACCAGGCCGGCGACGGTGACACAGAACTCGTTGCGAATACCCCGCGCGACATCGGGATCGCGGACGACGACCTGGACGATCCCGGAGGCGTCCCGCAGGTCGAGGAAGGCAACACCGCCGTGGTCGCGTCGGCGGGCAACCCAGCCGGCGAGCGTGACAGTGTCGCCGGCGTGCTGCGCGCGCAGCGTGCCGGCCTGGTGCGTGCGGATCACGGAAATCTCTCCTGCAGGTGGTCGACGAGTTCGGTCAGGGCAACGGCGGTCTGGTCGCCCGTGCTCAAATCCTTGAGCTGGGCGATTCCGGCCTGCAGATCTCGCTCACCCACCACCAACGCGTAGGCAGCGCCCGATCGATCCGCCGCTCGCATCGCACCCTTGAGTCCTCTGCTGCCGTACGCCAGGTCAGCAGCGATCCCGCGGCGACGTAGCGCCACCACCGTCTCGAACAGCAGCCGCCGTGCCTCGTCGCCGATCGGAACCGCGAAGACGTCCAGACGCCGCGTCGTCGGGGGTGTCACGCCCTCGGCGTCGAGGGCGAGCATCGTGCGATCGACGCCGAGCGCCCAGCCGACCCCGGGCAGCGGCGGTCCGCCAATGTCCTCCGACAGGCCGTCGTACCGACCGCCGCCACCGACCGCCGACTGTGAGCCGAGACCGTCGTGGACGAATTCGAACGTCGTCCGCGTGTAGTAGTCGAGACCGCGGACCAGGCGCGGGTCGTCCTCCCAGGACACGCCCACATCGGTCAGCAGCTCGCGGACAGCGTCGTGGTGCGCCTTGCACTCCGCGCACAGCGAATCGACGATGAGCGGCGCGCCCCCGAGCTGGCGTCGGACCTCGGGTCGCTTGTCGTCGAGCACGCGCAGCGGGTTGATCTCCACCCGACGCCTGGTGTCCTCGTCGAGGTCGAGCCCGCGGAGGAACTCCTGCAGGGCGGCCTTGTACGCGGGTCGGCAGGTGGGGTCGCCGAGGGAGTTCAGGAGGAGCCGGACCCGCTGCAGGCCAAGCGCCGCGAACCCGTCCACGGCGAGCACGATCAGCTCGGCGTCAAGGGCGGCATCCTCGGTGCCGAGGGCCTCCGCGCCCACCTGCCAGAAGTGCCGGTAACGGCCCGCTTGTGGGCGCTCGTACCGCAGGTAGGTGCCGGAGTACCACAGCTTCACGGGCAACGAGCCCGTCTGCAGACCGTGCTCGAGGACGGCCCTCAACACCGGCGCGGTTCCCTCGGGTCGCAGCGTCAGCGAGCGGCCCCCGCGGTCGTCGAAGGTGTACATCTCCTTCGTGACGACGTCGGTGGACTCACCGACACCGCGGACGAAGAGTGCGGTGTCCTCGAAGATCGGCGTCTCGACGTAGTCGTAGCCGGCGCGGCGCGACGGCGCCGTGAGGGCGTCGCGTACGGCCAGCACCTGATCGGCTCGTGGCGGCATCAGATCGAAGGTGCCCTTAGGAGCCCGGAAAGGCGTCACCGGCGGCCCGCCATTCGCACGTGTCCGAGAAGGAAGGGGTTGGTGGCCCGCTCCTTTCCGATCGTGGTTGTCGGTCCGTGGCCGGGCAGGACGACGGTGTCATCCGCGAGCGGCAGGATCTTTGTGACGAGGCTGCGTGACATGGCCTCCGGGTCGCCGCCGGGGAGATCAGTCCGCCCGATGCTGCCGGCAAACAGGACGTCCCCGGACAGGCACCGTTCCGCGTCGTCGCCGGGCACACGGAAGAGCACCGAGCCGGGCGTGTGGCCCGGTGCGTGATCGACCACGAGGTCGAGGCCGGCCAGATGCAGCCTGCCGCCGTCCTCGAGCGGGCGAACGTCGTCCGGCTCGGTGTACTCGAGGCCGGCGGCCTCGACCATCGCCTTCGTCTGCGCGCCGAGGCCGATGAACGGGTCAGCCAGCAGCCAATCGTCCGTGGGATGCAGGTACGCCGGGACGTCGCGGGCGCCGCAGACCGGAGCCACCGCGAACACGTGGTCGAGGTGGCCGTGGGTCAGCAGGACCGCGACCGGGCGGAGCCGGTTCTCCCGCAGCACGTCATCGAGCTGTGCTTCGACACCGATACCGGGATCGACGACCACGCACTCCTCGCCTGTGGCGGGGGCGACGACCCAGCAGTTCGTGGCAAAGGCAGCCGCGGGGAACCCGACGACGAGCACGAGCGTCCTGCCTTCCGGTGAGGGCCTTGCGAACAAAGGGCCTCACTCAACCGTACCGAGGTGGCGGGGCGGCCAGCGAACGAGTTCCGCGCCGCCCCTACACTCGGCGACTTCCGAACGAGCAGCAGCAGGAGGACATGCGTGGCCAGCACGAGCAAGCGGGAGCGAGAGCTTGCGCGGGCGAAGTACGAGCGTCAGCAGGCAGCCCGAGCGGAGCGCAGCGCGTCTCGCCGCCGAGCGAGCATCATCGCGGCGGCCGCGTCGGTTCTCGTCGTGATCCTCGGCATCGGGACGCTCACCGTGCTCCTGAACCGCGACGAGCCCGCAGACGACGCTGCTGCCGCGCCTACGGATAGCGCGTCTCCTGACCCCACGACGCCCACGACTCCGTCCGCGGATCCCGCCGTGCCGCAGGAGTGCGCGTACACCGAGGCCGGCGAAGCGTCGCGGCCGCTGGCGCTGCCCGTGTTCGACGCTGCCGTCGCCGCGCAGCCGTACAGTGCGACGCTGACGACGACCCAGGGCGACGTGACGTTCCAGGCCCGCACCGACGTCGCCCCCTGCGCGTCGTACTCGTTCCGCTACCTCGCCGAGCAGGGCTTCTACGACGGCACCCCGTGCCCGCGCGTGTCCAACAGCGCGTCGTTCGGCATCCTCCAGTGCGGCGACCCCACGGGGACCGGCAGCGGGGGTCCCGGCTACAGCTTCCCCGACGAGAACCTCACCGAGGCCACGTACCCGGCCGGCACCGTCGCGATGGCGAACAGCGGGCCGAACACCAACGGTTCGCAGTTCTTCCTCGTGTTCACCGACACCCAGCTGAGTCCCGACTACACGCCGTTCGGGACGATCACCGCCGGGCTCGACGTGCTGCAGCGCGTCGGCGCCGCGGGCGACGACGGGAGCAATCCCGCTGGCGGCGGCAAGCCGGTCCTGCCCATTGACATCACGAGCGTCGCCATCACCCCGACCGCATGACGCCGCTCCCCGTTTGGGGGATGGCGAACGTTAGTTGGTGTTGCCGCTCGTGATCCGATAGGCGTCGAACACGCCCTCGACGCCGCGCACCGCGCGCAGTACGTGACCGAGGTGCTTGGGATCGCCCATCTCGAACGTGAACCTGCTGAGCGCGATTCGGTCTCGGGTCGTCGTGACGGACGCGGACAGGATGTTCACGTGCTGGTCGGACAGCACACGGGTGACGTCGGAGAGCAGGCGGCTGCGGTCGAGGGCTTCGACCTGGATGGCGACGAGGAACACCGAGCTGGCCGAGGGTGACCATTCCACCTCGACCATCCGATCGACCTCGGCCGAGAGTGAGCCGACGTTCGGGCAGTCGGAGCGGTGGACGGACACACCACTGCCGCGGGTGACGAAGCCCACGATCGAGTCGCCAGGCACTGGCGTGCAGCACTTCGCGAGCTTCACCCATACGTCGCTGGCGCCCTTGACGACTACGCCGGGATCGACGGTCGTACGGATGCGCTTGCGATTGCGCGTCGGTGTGGTTGCTTCGGCGATCTCCTCGGTTGCCCCATCCTCGCCGCCGAGAGATTGCACCAGACGGGCGACAATGTTCTGGGCCGAGACGTGGCCTTCGCCGACCGCGGCGTAGAGCGCGGAGATGTCGGCATAGCGCATCTCCTGGGCGAGCCCCATGAGAGAGTCGCCCCCGAGCAGCCGCTGCAGCGGCAGGTTCTGCTTGCGCATGAGCCGCGCGATCGCGTCCTTGCCCTTCTCGATCGCCTCCTCACGACGCTCCTTGGAGAACCACGCGCGGATCTTGTTGCGAGCGCGCGCACTCTGGACGAACGTCAGCCAGTCACGGCTCGGCGCCGCTCCCGGCGCCTTCGACGTGAAGATCTCGACCAGGTCGCCGTTGTCGAGGTGGCTCTCGAGGGGGACTAGGCGGCCGTTCACGCGCGCGCCGATGCAGCGATGCCCCACCTCGGTGTGGACGGCGTACGCGAAGTCAACCGGCGTTGCCCCGGACGGCAGCGAGATCACGTCGCCCTTGGGCGTGAACACGAAGACCTCAGTCGTGTTGAGGTCGAAGCGCAGCGATTCGAGGAACTCCCCCGGGTCCTCGGTCTCTTTCTGCCAGTCGAGCAGCTGCCGCAGCCAGGCCATGTCGTTGCCGCTGGAGTCGGGGGCCGTGGGTACCGGACGGGGTCCGGTCTTGGACGGATCCTCCTTGTATTTCCAATGCGCCGCGATGCCGTATTCCGCGCGGTTGTGCATCGCGGTCGTCCGGATCTGCAGCTCCACGGGCTTTCCGCCGGGTCCGATAACCGTCGTGTGCAGCGACTGGTACATGTTGAACTTCGGCATCGCGATGAAGTCTTTGAAGCGCCCCGGGACCGGGTTCCAGCGCGCGTGGATAGTGCCGAGCACCGCGTAGCAGTCACGAACCGACTCGACGAGGATGCGAATGCCGACGAGGTCGTAGATGTCGGTGAAGTCGCGGCCGCGAACGATCATCTTCTGGTAGATCGAGTAGTAGTGCTTCGGGCGGCCCTTCACTGATGCCTTGATCTTGGCCATCCGCAGGTCGCCGTCGACCTGCTCGATCACCTGCGCGAGGTACTCGTCACGACTCGGCGCCCGCTCCGCAACGAGCCGGACAATCTCGTCGTACATCTTCGGGTAGAGCGCGGCGAACGCAAGGTCTTCGAGCTCCCACTTCAGCGTGTTCATGCCGAGGCGGTGCGCGAGCGGCGCGAAGATCTCCAACGTCTCCCGCGCGGTGCGCTCGGCGCTGGTCGCCGAGACGTACCTCAGCGTCCGCATGTTGTGCAGCCGGTCGGCGAGCTTGATGACGAGGACGCGGATGTCGCGGGCCATCGCCACAACCATCTTGCGGACGGTCTCGGCCTGCGCGGCGGCGCCGTACTTGACCTTGTCGAGCTTGGTCACCCCGTCGACGAGATGCGCGACCTCGTCGCCGAAATCCTGCCGCAGCTGGTTGAGCGTGTACGGCGTGTCCTCAACGGTGTCGTGCAGCAGCGCGGCGCACAGCGTCGGCGGCGTCATCCCGAGCTCGGCGAGGATCGTCGCGACCGCGAGCGGATGGGTGATGTATGGGTCGCCGCTACGACGCTTCTGGCCCTCGTGGAAGCGCTCCGCGGTGTCGTACGCCCGCTCGACGACGCGCAGGTCGGCCTTGGGGTGAGTGCTGCGGACGGTCTTGATTAGCGGTTCGAGGACCGGATTGCTACTGCTGCGCTGGTTGGCAAACCGAGCGAGTCGTGCCCGCACGCCCCCCGACGGCGGTGCAGTGTGCGATGCCGCCGATGGGTCGTCGGCCTCAAAGACAAGAACCGGCAGGGGTTGCGTGTCGTCGGGGCTGGCAGGCTGGCTGCCGTTGGCGGTCTGCGCGGGCATCGCGTGCTCGACGGCGGCGGCCTCAGTCGGCGCAGACGAAACCTCGGGGTCGGCGTCCACCGTGCCCCGGGTCGTCGGCGGCTCGGCCAAACGCACTCCCTCCGGGTCATGCGAATGGTCCAGTCTAGACAGCTACGAAAACGCTCTCAGTACGCGCCGCATTCAGGCGGGCGTGGCGCGCGGTTATTCCGCGGTCGTCAGACGGTGAGCAGTGCGTGCAGCGGTCGCCCCCCGAGTTTGCTGCGACCGCCCAGGGCTTGGAGCTCCATGAGGACCGAGACTCCGATCACGTCGCCGCCCGCACGCTCGACGAGGTCGATGGTGGCGGCGGCCGTTCCCCCGGTGGCGAGCACGTCGTCGACGATGACGACGCGGTCGCCGTGCTGGAAGGCGTCCTGGTGGACCTCGAGAGTCGCTTGGCCGTACTCCAGGTCGTACGCCGTCGCGTAGGTCGAGACCGGCAACTTGCCGAGCTTGCGCACCGGCACGATGCCTGCACCGAAGTGGTAGGCCACTGGCGCCGCGAGCAGGAAACCGCGGGCCTCGATCCCGACGACCTTGTCCAGGGTCCCGCGGCCCCAGTACGCGACAATCTCGTCAACCACGCCGCCGAATGCCACCGGATCGGCGAGCAGCGGGGTGATGTCCTTGAACAACACGCCCCGGCTGGGCCAATCGGGAACGTCGCGGATGCGGGAGCGCAGCAGCGCCATCAGGTCCAGCGGCCCGGGACGACCCTGCCGACCCGACCGATCTGCGCGCTGCTCCGCGGTGCGCATCAGCGCCGTTTCTTCCCACTCGGGCGGCCGCCCGGCCGACGCTGCGGCTGCCGCCGCTGGCCGCCAGGCCCCGACGGGCGTCCGGCCGGCGCGGGCGCGGGACGCCGCGAAGCCGAAGGCTGAGACTCGGGCTCGGGCTCGGTGCCGTCGTCAGACGTCGCCGTATCCGCGAGTGTCGCGCCCGCCGCGAACCCGTTCGTCGGTGCCGTGTCGCCGGCCGCCTGCGTACTCGACCGGCGTGACTGAGCCTCGCCACGCGCCGGCCGTGTCGGTTGCGTACCGCTGCGTCGACCTGCCACGCGTCGAGCCAGTGCTTGCATGGCAGGCTCGCGCTCCTTGAGGTCGGCGAGCAGCGGCGTGGCGATGAAAATGCTCGAGTAGGTACTGGCCACGATGCCGACGAACAGCACGAGGGAGAGGTCCTTGAGTGTCCCTGCCCCTAGCAGGTAGGCACCGACGAACAGGATCGCCCCGATCGGCAGCAGTGCCGTCACCGACGTGTTGATGGAGCGTACGAGTGTCTGATTGACCGAGAAGTTGGCCGCCTCGCTGTACGTCTGCCGGCTGCCGCTCGTCAGCCCCGCGGTGTTTTCGCGGATCGAGTCGAAGACGACGACCGTGTCATACAACGAGTACCCGAGAATCGTCAGGAGGCCGATCACGGTGGCCGGCGTGACGTCGAAGCCCACGACTGCGTAGACCCCAACGGTGATGACGATGTCGTGCAGCAGCGCCACGATTGCCGCGATTGCCATCTTGAATTCGAACGCGAGGCTGATGAAGAGCACGACGAACACGAGGAAGATGCCGAGCCCGAGCAGCGCGCGGTTGGTGACCTCCTCGCCCCACGACGGACCGATGACCTGACTGCTGATCTCGGCCGTGTCGACGCCGCATCCGGCGGCGAGCGCGTCGATGATCTCGGTGGACTGCGCGCCCTCGAGCGCGGGCGTCTGCACCCGGATCTCGCCGTTGCCGAGCTCCTGGACGATCGTTTCGCCCGACACCACGTTGGTTGTAGCGGTGCGCGCCTCCTCAACCGAGCACTGCGCGTTCGGCACCCGGAACTCCGCACCGCCGCGGAACTCGATGCCGAAGTTCAGACCGCGGAACACCAGCGCAAGCACGGCGACCAGCAGGATCAGCCCCGAGATGGCGTACCAGAGCCGCCTGCGGCCGACGAAGTTGAAGGAGGTCTTGCCGGTGTAGAGATCGTGCCCGAGGCGACCCATCCGCGACATCAGGACTCCCCCCTGGTGGCGGTGCCCACGGGCACCCGTCCTGGCCCGCTGCCCCGCCAGCGGGGCGCCGCGGACTCGGCACCGATGTGCCGGGGATTGAGCCCGGACAGCGGATGGCCTTGCCCGAAGAACTCGGTACGGACGAGCAGCGATGACCAGCGGCTTGGTGAAGAAGAACACGACGATGATGTCGATGACCGTGGTCAAGGCCAGCGTGAACGCGAAGTTTTGGACCCGTCCGATGGCGACGAAGTAGAGGATGACGCCGCCGAAGAACGTCACCAGGTCGGCGACGACGATGGTTCGCCGAGCCCGCGGCCAGGCGCGCTCGACTGCGGCCCGGATCGACCGCCCCTCGCGAATCTCGTCGCGCATTCGCTCGAAATAGACGATGAACGAGTCGGCGGTGATGCCGATCGACACGATCAGGCCGATGACGCCGGCGAGGATCAGGGTGAAGCCGATCGCCGCGCCGAGCAGCACCACCGAGGCGTAGGTGATCAGCCCGGCGACCGCGAGGCTCAGCACACTGACGAGGCCCAGGGCGCGGTAGAACAGGAACGCGTAGATGACGACGAGGCCGAGGCCGATGAACCCGGCGAGCAGGCCCTTGTTGAGCTGATCGCGGCCGACCGATGGCGAGATCGTGTTGACCTCGCCCTGGTCGAATGTGAGCGGCAGCGCGCCGTACCGCAGCACGTTGGCGAGGTCGCTCGCCTCCTGCTGTGTGAAGTCGCCGGTGATCTCGGCACTGCCACCCGGAATGGCCTCGTTGACCGCCGGTGCAGAGACGACGATGCCATCGAGAACGATCGCGAACTGGTTGAGCGGTGGCTGCTGCGTGGCGAGCTCGCTGGTGACCTCGGTGAACTGCTGGGTGCCTTCGCCGTCGAACTGCAGCGTGACGACCCACGTGGTGGTGCCCTGGCGGACTCCGGAGTCCGCGTCGCTGATCCTGGCTCCCTCGACCGCGACCGGGGCGAGCAGGTATTTCGCCGTGCCCTCCTGGTCGCAGGTGATGAGCACGCGCCGCGGGGTCCTGGGTGCCGCCGCCCTGCCGGTTTTCCGGCCGGGTGCAGTCGAGGGCGTCGAACTCCGCCTGGAGCTCGGGAGTCACCGTCGCCGAGGGCGGAGCGCTCGGCCCGGTCGTCGCGCTGGGGTCGGCGGCGGGGGCAGTCGGCTGCGCTGCCGGCGTCGTCGGTTGGGCGAGGAGCGCCGGTGGCACCGCACGGCCGCTCGTTGCCGTCGACGGCGTCGCGGCCGGCGTCTCCCCAGGTGCGGGCGTGACTGCGGTGGAGCTCGGTGTGGCCCCGGGCTCGGCGCTTGCTTCGGGTGTCGCCGTCGGAACCGGCACGGGCGCGCCGGCAGCAACCTGCAGCACCGGCCGGAACGTCAGCTCAGCCGTCGACGCGACGAGCTCGACGGCCTCCCGTGACGTGGCGCCCGGAACGGAGACGACGATGTTGGGGCCCTGCGTCTGCACGTCGGCCTCGGTGACGCCCAGCCCGTTGACGCGCTGCCGGATGATGTCGACGGCCTCGGTGAGGCTGCTCTGGGGTACGTCCCCTTCGCCCTCGGCCAGGCGCGGCTGAAGGATGACGCTCGTCCCGCCCTGCAGGTCGAGGCCCAGTCGCGGACGGGTGTTATCGGTCAGGAACATCACGGCGTACATCGCCGCGATGACTACCGCCAGGACGGCGAGCGTCCGGCCGGGGCGGGGTGCCCGCTTCGGCTGCTGGGCCACGGTGTCGGTCTCTCCTCGTCCGGGCGGGTGCGCGTCGCTGCGCCGGCCCGGAGTGTCGGTTCGCTCGTTGGGTCAGGGACGGTCGGGACGCGTGTCCGGGGTGGTGTCGGGAGCGGGCTCCGGCGTCGTCGCGTCGGTGATTGACTCAATGTCGGGAACCGGCTCGATGACGCGGGCGACCGCCGCTCGGGCATAGCGCACGTTGACGCCCGGTGCGATCTCCAGCACCACCGTGTCGTCCTCCAAGGCGGAGACGGTCGCGTAAAGCCCGGCCGTCGTCATCACCTGCTGGCCCACCGTGATCGACCGTTGGACGTCGCGGACCTGCTGCTGCTGACGCTGGCCGCGTCGGATGACGAGAAAGTAGAAGACGACGAAAATGAGGATCAGCGGAAACAGCGAGGCAATACCTTCCACGGCCGGGAATCCCTCCGAGGTCTGGGTGCGGGTGTGCTCCGATCGAGAACGTGCTCGTCGTAGCCCCGCGGAGTCTAGGCAAGGGTACGGATCGTCAACGAGCAGCCCCGTCCGGATGTCACCGCGCCGCATCAATCCGATCCCGATGCGCCTCGAGTTAGGGCGTTACGCCTTCTCCAACGGGCGTATCGCCCGAAATGATCACGTATACGTGATCATTTCGGGCTCTGGTGCCGCGGCAGGTGGGGGCCAGGGCGCGGCCGTGCGCGAATCAGGTCTCGGCGTCGAGGTCGAAGAGGCTTGGCCCGGCGGCGCCGGCCAGCCCGTGCGGTGGAGTGAGACCGAGGTGGCGCCAGGCGGCCGCGGTGGCGATCCGGCCGCGCGGTGTGCGAGCCAGCAGCCCGCAGCGGACGAGGAATGGCTCAGCGACCTCCTCGACCGTCTCGGGCTCCTCGCCGACGGCGACCGCGAGGGTGGACAGCCCCACCGGTCCGCCGTTGAAGAGTCGGAGCAGTGCATCGAGCACGGCTCTGTCGAGGCGGTCGAGCCCTTGCTCGTCGACCTCGTAGACGCGCAGACCTGCGCGCGCCACCTCGCGGTCGACTGTTCCGTCGCCCTTGACCTGCGCGTAGTCGCGCACCCGGCGCAGCAGCCGGTTGGCGATCCGGGGCGTGCCGCGCGAGCGGCCAGAGATCTCATCGGCGCCATCAGGCAGCAGCGTCACGCCGAGCAGCCGGGCTGATCGCGTGAGAATCTGCACGAGCTCGGCCGGTTCGTAGAAGTCCATGTGCGCCGTGAAGCCGAACCGGTCGCGCAGTGGTCCGGGGAGCAACCCCGCTCGCGTCGTGGCGCCCACCAGTGTGAAGGCCGGGATTTCCAGCGGAATCGCCACCGCGCCAGGGCCCTTGCCGACGACGACATCGACGCGGTAGTCCTCCATCGCCATGTAGAGCATTTCCTCCGCAGGCCGCGCCACACGGTGGATCTCGTCGAGGAACAGCACATCGCCCTCGCTGAGCGACGACAGCAGCGCCGCCAGGTCGCCAGCGTGCTGGATGGCCGGGCCGCTGGTGATGCGCAGCGGCGCGCTGAGCTCGGCTGACATGATCATGGCCAGCGTCGTCTTACCCAGCCCCGGCGGCCCACTGAGCAGGACATGGTCGGGCGGCCGGCCACGACGGCGGGCCGCCTCGAGGACGAGGGAGAGCTGCTCGCGGACCCGCTCCTGCCCGACGAATTCGTCCAGTCGCCGGGGGCGAAGCGCGGCCTCGACCGCCTGCTCGTCCGGATCGGGAGTGCCGTCGACGATGCGATGGAGATCGTCTGAGGATGCTCGGGTCATGCGCGGTTCAGCGTCTTCAGCGCGGCCCGCAGCAGGGCGGCGATGTCGGGCCGCTCTGAAGCAGCATCAGCATCGACATCCGTATCCGCGTCGCGGGCCACGGTATCGACAGCCAAATCTGCTTCCTTGCTCGACCAGCCGAGTCCGAGCAAGGCGCCGCGTACCTGCTCCCGCCAGGCCGGCCCGACGCCGTCTGACGCTGGGACGGCCGCCGGCGCTCGGGAACCGAGCCCGGTCGGCGCACCGAGCCGATCCTTGAGCTCGAGCACGATGCGCTGCGCGCCCTTGCGCCCGATACCGGGGACGAGAGTGAGAGCAGCGAGGTCTTCGCCCGCGACCGCGTGCCGCAGGGCGTCCGGCGAGTGCACGGCAAGCATGGCCTGGGCGAGCCGTGGACCCACACCGCTGGCCGTCTGCAGGAGCTCGAACACAGTCTTCTCGTCCTCGTCGAGGAACCCGTACAGCGTGAGCGAGTCCTCGCGGACGACGAGCGACGTCGGAAGCTGGGTTGTCTCCCCGACCCGTAGCGCCGCCAGCGTGCCGGGAGCGCACTGCAACGACAGGCCGACGCCACCAACCTCGATGACGACGCCGTCGGGAGCCAGCTGGGCTACCCGACCGGTCACGAACGCAATCATCGGCTGCCCTCGACGGACAAGGCGGCGATGGCGGCGTCAATCCGGCGGCTCGCACCCCCACGCCACACCGAGCAGATCGCCAGCGCGAGCGCGTCGGTGGCGTCCACTGGTCGCGGCGGATCGCTCAACCGCAGTAGTCGGGTGACCATGTGCGCCACCTGTTCCTTGCCGGCCTTACCGCTGCCGCTGACGGCGGCCTTGACCTCGCTGGGTGTGTGCAGCGCGACCGGCAGCCGGCGTCTGGCCGCGCACAGCACGGCGACACCGCTGGCCTGGGCGGTGCCCATGACGGTGGACACGTTGTGCTGGCTGAACACCCGCTCCACGGCCACCGCATCCGGGCGAAGCCGATCCAGCCACTCCTCGAGCTCGCTTTCCAGCTGCACGAGACGGTCGCCGAGCGAGGCATCGGCCTGGGTACGGACGGTGCCGACATCGATGAGTCGTAGCTGCCGTCCGGGTTCGCCCTCGACCGCTCCGAGCCCACATCGGGTCAGGCCGGGGTCGACGCCGAGCACGCGCACGTCCCGCCTCCTGTTCGTCGCAGCTCCGCCCGATGTCCGAACACCTGTTCGGGACGCTACGCGACAGCAGCGCGGGGGCGCGGGAGGACGCGCCGTTGCGAGCCGACCTCCGTCGCGAGCACACAACTGGAGCGCAGTCGACGCAGGTCGGCGGGGTGCAGAGTCAGCCGACTCTCTCCATGACCTCGTCGGTGACGTCGTAGTTGGCATAGACGTTTTGCACGTCGTCGCTGTCCTCGAGTGCCTCGACCAGCCGGAAGATACGACGCGCGCCGTCCTCGTCGAGTGGCACGGTCACGCTCGGGAGGAAGGTGGGCTCGGCCGAGTCGTAGTCGATGCCGGCTTGCTGAAGCGCCGTGCGCACCGCGACGAGATCGGCGGTCTCGGTCACCACCTCGAAGATCGCTCCGTCGTCCTCGACATCCTCCGCGCCCGCATCGAGTACGGCAGTGAGGACATCGTCCTCCTCGACGCCATCGCTCTTCGGCACGACGATGAGCCCCTTGCGATGAAACAGGTACGCCACGGATCCGGGATCGGCCATCGAGCCGCCGTTGCGTGTCATCGCGGTCCGCACCTCTGACGCCGCTCGGTTGCGGTTGTCGGTGAGGCACTCGACGAGTACGGCGACGCCGCCGGGGCCGTACCCCTCGTAGGTGATCGACTGGTATTCCACGCCGCCGGAGTCGGCGCCGCTCCCGCGCTTGACGGCGCGGTCGATGTTCTCGTTCGGGACCGAGCTCTTCTTGGCCTTCTGGATCGCGTCGTACAGGGTGGGGTTGCCCCCCGGGTCGCCGCCTCCGGTGCGCGCCGCGACCTCGACGTTCTTGATCAGCTTCGCGAACAACTTGCCACGTCGGGCGTCGACGACTGCCTTCTTGTGCTTGGTGGTAGCCCATTTGGAGTGGCCGCTCACGAGCGATCACCCTCCTTCCGAGATGTGCTGCACCATCTCGACGAACAGCGCGTGCACGCGCGCGTCACCGGTGAGCTCCGGGTGGAACGAGGTCGCGAGAAGGTGGCCCTGACGGGCGGCCACGATCTTACCGGCGGCCGGCGAGTGGGCTGCCGCGTCGACGCGGGCCAGCACCTGCACCTCGGGGCCCGCTGACTCGACCCACGGCGCCCGGATGAAGACCGCGTGCATCGGCGGGCCGGGGAGCACCGGAAACTCGAGGTCGGTTTCGAACGAGTCGACCTGGCGTCCGAAGGCGTTGCGCCGAACCGTGACGTCGAGGCCACCGATCGTCGGTTGCCCCGACGGCGCGTCGACGAGGCGATCGGCGAGCAGGATCATGCCGGCGCAGGAGCCGTAGGTCGGCAATCCCTCCTTGATCGCCGATCGCAGCGGTTCGAGCAGGTCGAACGCGGTTGCCAAATTGACGATCGTGGTCGACTCCCCGCCAGGGAGGATCAGGCCGTCGCAGCCGGCGAGCTCCGTCGTTCGACGTACGGGGACGCCACGCGCACCGACCGCTTCAAGCGCCCGCAGGTGCTCACGTACGTCGCCCTGTAGCGCAAGGACCCCGATGCGAGGCGAGCTACTTCCGGTCACCAGCCGCGGGTCGCGAGCCGGTGGTCGACCGGCACGTCGTCGACGTTGATGCCGACCATCGCCTCACCCAGGCCACGGGAGACCTTGGCCAGCACGTCCGGGTCATCGAAGAAGGTGGTGGCCTTGACGATGGCGGCGGCGCGCGCCGCCGGGTCGCCGGACTTGAAGATGCCGGAGCCGACGAACACGCCGTCCGCGCCGAGTTGCATCATCATGGCCGCGTCGGCGGGGGTGGCGATACCGCCGGCCGTGAACAGGACGACGGGCAGGCTGCCGCGGCGAGCGACCTCGACGACCAGCTCGTACGGTGCCTGCAGTTCCTTGGCGGCGACGTACAGCTCATCCTCGGCGAGCGTGGTCAGGCGACGGATCTCCGCGCGGATCGTCCGCATGTGGGTGACGGCGTTGGACACATCGCCGGTGCCGGCCTCGCCCTTGGATCGGATCATCGCGGCGCCCTCGGCAAGGCGCCGCAGCGCCTCTCCGAGGGTGGTAGCGCCGCAGACGAAGGGGACCGTGAACTGCCACTTGTCGATGTGGTGGGCGTAGTCGGCGGGCGTCAGCACCTCGGACTCGTCGACGTAGTCGACGCCGAGTGCCTGCAGCACCTGCGCCTCGACGAAGTGCCCGATGCGCGCCTTCGCCATGACCGGGATGGAGACGGTGGCGATGATGCCGTCGATCATGTCCGGGTCGCTCATTCGCGAGACGCCACCCTGGGCGCGGATGTCGGCCGGAACCCGCTCCAGCGCCATGACGGCGACGGCGCCGGCGTCCTCGGCGATGCGCGCCTGCTCGGGAGTGACGACGTCCATGATGACGCCACCCTTGAGCATCTCGGCCATGCCGCGCTTGACCCGGGCCGTGCCGGTGGCGTGCTGGTCAGCGGGGCTGGACGCGGCGATGTCGGTGGGCAGATCAGTGCTCGTCACGTCGATCCATGTTACGCCGGGCTCGCAGCACCTAGGGCGAGACGGCGATCGGATTGGCCTTGTTCACGAGGAGCACCCACACCGGTCCAGGGGCGAAGGGAATGGGCAGCTTGTTGGCGCCCGAGAAGCTCGTCCGGGTGAGCGGAAATGGGCGACTCCAGGTGGCGTCGTAGCCGACACCGTCACGCAGGACGACGGCCGGACCGCTGCCGACCGTACGGACGAGCGGCGTTGGCGAACCGGCAACGTCGACGTATCCGGAGTCCTCGACGTCGACGTACTGCACGACCACGGTGGCAGCGGACAGCTGGCCGCCTTCGGCGGCCGGCGCGGCGCGGCCGTCGAGCGACATCAGCCAGCGGCCGCTGCCGGGATCCCAGGACGCGCCGATCGACGCGCGGGGATACGAGGCCGTGATGCTGCCGATCGGCTTACCTCCCGGCGGCGCGGGACCGAACCGGAAGCCGATGTCGGGAGCATGGCGTGACGGCAGCGCTGCGGTGAAGGCGGCGGGGTCGCCCATCAGGTTGTAGACCGCGAGCCGACCACGTTCTCGGGCGAAGCCGGGCGCACCGAGGTCGTCGCTGAGCAGCAGGAGCCCGGACCGATCCAACTCCTCCTGCACGCCGTCGTTGGCTCCGGAGTACGCGATCGTGATCGGGCCGTACTGGGCGAACAGCTCGATGTCAGTAGTACGGGCACTGCGGATCGGTCCGACCGAGCCGGGCAGCGTCGAGGAGAAGACTGTGGCGAGCCGGGTGAGGCCGCTCTCGACCTCCTCCACGTAAACGACGTCGGCCGACGACACGCCTGCCTGGGGTCGAGCCGCGCGAGTGTTGTCGACCTTCACGACAAGGACCGGGCGGACAGCATCGATGGGCAGCCCCGTCAGCGGCGAGATGAGGACGGGCGGCGGTGGCGGAGTCGGCGCGACAGTCTGCGTTGGCGTTGGCGTTGCGGTCGGGGTGGAGCTGGATCGCGTCGGCGAGGGGCTCGGCTGCCGCGTCGACTCGTTCGCGCACGCGGCGAGCAGCGTCGCCGACATCGCCAGCAGGACGGCGAGTCGGCGGACCGGGGGCGCGATCATGCCCAGACCCTAGAAGGCGGCGCTGCCCCACCGTGTGATGCCTAACTCGGCGACATGCCGCGGGAAACCCCGTGTCTCGCATTACACGATCTGGCGGCGGCGCGACGACGACAGCTAACGGCGTCGATGGGTCGTGTAGATCGTCGTGAAAGCCCAGCACAACGCCACACGCGAACGCTTACACGACGATCTACACGATCCGGAGAGCGGCGAGCGCCTCTCACCGCGTCAGCGCGGCTGGAGAGGTGTCGTCGATCTCGATGGTCGGTGGGATCGGGGCGCGTCCGGCCAGGCGGAGGTAGCGCACCGTGCGCTTGCGCCGCACCGCGCGCGTCGCCCGGACTGCGTCGTTGTGGAAACGCCGCGCCAGCTCGACCCGCTGGCTCGCCGCGGACAGATCGTCCAGCAACTGCTGGCCGCCCGGCGTCGACCGGACCGCCGACACCGACGCCCCGTCGGACAGCGCAGCCCGCAGTGCCCGGGTGAGATCGCTCTCCGCGAGCTCGCGCGAGTCGGCGTCAGCCGCCCGCGCGGTCTCCGCCGCATCCACGAGCAAGACGCTGCTCGCCGGGTCGAGCAACCCGGACGTCGCGAGATCCTGCGCCGCCGATGCCCGACGCAGCAGCTGTGCATCCAGCGTGGCCCGAGCCGCCTCGACTCGGCCGTGCAGCCGGTCGAGTCGCGTCGCCGTCCAGCTGAGGTACCAGGCAACGAGCACGACGATCGCAAGGACGGGCAGGAGCGTGCCCATGCCGTCCACGAACCGCGACACTAGTGGCGCTAGCGACCGAGTCGGCTCTCCAGCCGGGCCCGCCAACCGATCGGTGCGACGCCCGGAGTCGATTCGTCCTCGCGGACGGCCGGCGCGCCGCGCGTAACCATCTCGTACACCGCGATGACATCGCCCGCGATCGTGTCCCAGTCGTACCGCCGCACGACCTCCCGCGCACCGCTGCGCAGGAGCGAGCGTTGCTCTGGACTACGGAGCAGCGACACCGCACAGTCCGCCAGCGCCGACACGTTCTCGACCGGGAACATGGCACCCGCCCGCCCGTCGTCGAGGACGCGGCGGAAGGCTTCGAGATCGCTGGCGAGTACGGGCGCTCCCGCGGCCATCGCCTCCAGCAGAACGATGCCGAAGCTCTCGCCACCGGTGTTGGGCGCGACGAACACGTCGACCGACGCCAGGGCCCGCGCCTTGTCGGTCTCGTCGACCATGCCGAGGAACGTGACCCGTTCGCGCACCAGCGGCGACATCCGCTTCGTAGCCTCCTCGACATCGCCCGGACCCGCTACGAGCAGGCGGACGCCCGGATGGTGCGCAGCAACGCCCGGCAACGCATCCAGGAGGACGTCCAGCCCCTTGCGCGGTTCGTCGATGCGCCCGAGAAAGCCGAGCGCGCCACCCGGACCCGGCCACCCCGGCATGGGCGTCGCGGCCGCGAAGCTCCGGATCGCCACCCCGTTGGGGATCAGCACTGCATCGCCGCCAAGATGCTCGACGAGGGTGCGGCGCGCGTCCTCGGACACCGTGATGCGTGCACTGATCTTCTCCAGCACCGGCTGCAAGATCGTGTACGCGGCGCTCATGGCGCGCGACCGCTGCATCGAGGTATGGAACGTCCCCACGATCGGGCCCTCGGCGGCCCAGCAGGCGAGCATCGACAGGCTCGGAGATGCGGGCTCGTGCACGTGCAGCACGTCGAACTCACCCTCACGTAGCCACCGACGCACCCGCGTGTTGGACACCAGGCCGAACGTGAGCCGGGCAACCGAGCCGTTGTACGGCACCGGCACGGCGCGGCCGGCCGGGACGACGTAGTGCGGCAGCGGCGCGTCTTCGTCTGCCGGCGCCATGACCGAGACCTCGTGCCCGCGACGAAGCAGCGCAACAGTCAGGTCCCGCACGTGCGCCTGAACGCCGCCTGGGACGTCCCAGGCGTACGGGCAGACGATGCCGACGCGCATGCCCGACCTAGCCCGTCGCCGATTCGGCGGCCGGCGCCGGCAGCCGCTTCGGATCGAGATCGCTGACCCAGAGCCGCTGCAGCATGTGCCAATCGCTCGGATGCTGGGCGATTGCCGTCGCGAACACGTCGGCGACACCCTGGGTCATCGCCGCAATCTTCTCGTTGCGGGTCCCCGAGCTGGGCGGTTGCACGTACGGATGCATGCGAATGTGCATGACCGGCCCCTCGTACCACAGCGACACGGGCATCAGCGGCGATCCGGCCGTCAGTGCGAGCGCGGCCGGTCCGGCGGGCATCCGCGCCGGCGTGCCGAAGAACGACACCTCGGCCCCGTTCGCGGTGAGGTCACGGTCACCGAGCAGGCAGATCATGCGACCTTCGCCCAGCCGCCGGCGCAGCGTGAGGAACGGTGAGTCGCCGCCGGTCAGCGGCAGCACCTCCATGCCAAGGGACTCGCGGTAGGCAACGAACCGGTCGAACAGGGACTCTGGTCGAAGGCGTTCTGCGACGGTCGTGAACGGAACTCCGGTGGCCGCGATCCAGGCCCCCGCCTGGTCCCAGTTGCCCATGTGCGGAAGGACGGCGACGAGTCCATCGCCGGAGGCTGCGGCGTCTCGAAGGAGCTCCTCGTCGTGGCCGACGGTGCGCTGCACCAGATCGTCCGCCGACCACGTGGGCAGCCGGAACACCTCGCACCAGTACCGCAGGTAGGAGCGCATCCCGTCGCGGGTCAGCTTGTCGAGAGTCGGTTCATCCACAGCGTCGCCGACTACCCGGCGCAGGTTGGCGCGCAGCTGCCCGACGCCACCGCGCTGGCGCCGCCACATACCGTCGGCGATCTGCTGGAAGAGCCCGTACGCGACCGGTTCGGGCAACCGGCGTACGGCGGCCCAGCCAAGCCCAAAAGCCGGATCCGTCAGGCTCGCCCTCGCCATCATTACGGCGCCGCCTCCTGCGCCATTGCCTGCCGCCGAACGACCACCATGCGCTGGACGACGGTCACCGTCGCTGCCACGGCGAGCAGCCACAGGCCGGCTTCGCGCAGGTAGGGCACGCCGAGCCCGGACAGGCCCGTGCACACGAGGATGAGCGTGAGGCGGTCGGCACGCTCCGCAATGCCCACGTCAGCGGTCATGCCGAGACTTTCCGCACGCGCCTTGGCGTACGGCACGACGGCTCCGGAGACCAGGCACCAGATCGCGACGGCGCAGAGGATCAGGTCGTGGCCGCGTCCGGCGTACCACAGCGCCAGCCCTCCGAAGATCGCACCGTCGGCCACCCGGTCGAGTGTCGAGTCGAGGAAAGCTCCCCACGATGATCGCCGACCGGTCAGGCGGGCCATGGTGCCATCGACGGTGTCGAGGAGAACGAACAGGGTGATGACAACGCTGCCCGGGAAGAAGCTGCCGCGCGGGTAGAACGCAAGCGCGCCCACGCACACGCCGAGCGTTCCGATGAACGTGACCAGGTCGGGGCCAACACCGATGCGCAACAGGCCGCGCGCCAGCGGGGTGAGAATGCGCCGGGTCGCAGCGCGCGCGTAGCGGGTCAGCATCGCCGTCCGATCTGCCTGCGTCCCCCTGACGCGGTCACATGCTAGCGGCGGCCCCGTCAGCCCCTCCCGTTTCGCCTGGTGGGTGCGCGCTGCCCCTTGTGCCGGCTCTGCGATAGAGGGAGGCTCGACACTTCGGTCCGCACCAGGGAGGCGAGAGCCATGGCAGACAAGTCGGGTGGCGCGGGAGCCGCCGGCAGGGCACCGACGGTCGACCAGCCCGAGAAGGTCCGCAACGTGGTGCTGGTCGGCCACACCGGGGCGGGGAAGACGACACTCGTCGAGTCGCTCCTCGTCGCGGCCGGGACGATCCCTCGCGCCGGCCGGGTCGAGGATGGCTCGACGGTCAGCGACTTCGACGAAGCCGAGGCGCGCCAACAGCGTTCGGTCTCCCTGTCGGTCGCTCCGCTCGAGCACGACGGCATCAAGGTCAATCTGCTCGACGCGCCGGGGTACGCCGACTTCGTCGGTGATCTGCGTGCCGGCCTGCGCGCCGCCGATGCCGCCCTGTTCGTGGTCAGCTCCGTCGATGGCATCGACGGCAACACGCAGATGCTGTGGGAGGAGTGCGCGGCCGTCGGCATGCCCCGTGCCGTCGTCGTGACGAAGCTCGACCATCAGCGTGCGGACTTCGACGAGTCGATCGCGGTCTGCCAGCGGGTCTTCGGCGACGGCGTGCAGCCGCTGTACCTACCGCTGCACGGCGACGATGGCACCGCAGCCGGGTTGATCGGGCTGCTGTCCCAGCGGATCTACGACTACAGCGGCGGCACGCGCGTCGAACGCGAACCCGACGCCGAGCACTTGCCGCTGATCACCGACGCCAGGAACGCCCTGATCGAGGGGATCATCGCCGAGTCCGAGGACGAGTCCCTGATGGACCGCTACCTCGAGGGCGAGGACATCGACGCAAAGGTACTGATCGAGGACCTAGAGAAGGCCGTCGCGCGCGGCTCGTTCTACCCCGTCCTGGCAGCCGCCACGACGAACGGCCTCGGCACCGCCGAGGTCCTCGAGGTTGTCACGCAGGCCTTCCCGTCGCCGCTCGAACACGAGGTCCCTCCGGTCACGGCGCCCGACGGCAAGCCGCGCGGACCACTGCGCTGCGACCCCGCGGGCCCACTCGTGGCCGAGATCGTCAAGACCACCACGGACCCGTACGTCGGACGCATCTCCCTCGTGCGCATCTTCTCCGGGACGTTGCGACCCGACATCACGGTGCACGTCTCGGGTCACATCGCCGGGCACGAAGACCATGACGTCGACGAACGCGTCGGCGCGCTCACCTCTCCGCTGGGCAAGCAGCAACGCCCCGTGCAGATGGCCGTCGCGGGAGACATCTGCGCGGTTGCCAAGCTGACCCGGGCCGAGACCGGCGACACGCTCTCCGACAAGGATGACCCGCTGCTGATGGAGGCGTGGGTGATGCCGGACCCGCTGCTACCCATCGCGATCCGGGCCAGGTCGAAGGCCGACGAGGACAAGCTGTCGCAGGCGCTGTCCCGCGTGGTCGCCGAGGATCCGACGCTGCGGCTCGACCACAACCCGGAGACCCACCAGCTCGTGCTGTGGTGCATGGGTGAGGCTCACGTCGACGTCGTCCTCGACCGGTTGAAGAACCGGTACGGCGTCGAGGTCGATACCGTGCCGTACAAGGTTGCCCTGCGGGAGACGTTCGCTGGCAAGGCCACGGCACGCGGGCGGCACGTCAAGCAGTCGGGCGGTCATGGCCAGTACGCCATCTGCGACATCGAGGTCGAACCTCTGCCGTCGGGCGCTGGCTTCGAGTTCGTCGACAAGGTCGTAGGCGGCGCCGTACCTCGGCAGTTCATTCCCTCGGTCGAGAAGGGCGTACGCGCCCAGATGGACAAGGGGGTCAGCGCCGGCTACCCGGTGGTCGACTTCCGCGTGACGCTCGTCGACGGCAAGGCGCACAGCGTCGACTCCTCCGACATGGCATTCCAGACCGCGGGCGCGCTGGCCCTGCGCGAGGCGGCGTCGTCCGGGTCGGTCTCGCTGCTCGAGCCGGTCGCCGAGGTGTCGGTGCTGGTGGCCGACGAGTACGTCGGCGCGGTCATGAGCGACATGTCGTCGCGTCGCGGCCGTGTGCTCGGCACCGAGCCGGTCGGCGTGGGGCGCACGCTCATCCGAACCGAGGTGCCCGAGCTGGAGCTGTCGCGGTACGCGATCGACTTGCGGTCTCTGTCCCACGGCACGGGAACCTTCTCCCGGTCGTACTCGCGGCACGAGCCGATGCCCGCTCACGTCGCGGCGAAGGTCCAGGAGTCAGCCGCAGACGAGAAGTAACGCCCCGTCCGCCCCTTCTCGCGAGTTGTCCGCACGTGGTGACGCCAGGGGTGCACCATGTGCGGACAAGTCACCAGCTAGGTGGCTGGTGGGATGGGCAGCGGGCGCTCCTGTGCAGTGAGCGCCAGCAGGACGATTGCGGCGGTCCAGCCCAGTGGCGCCACCGACGCGGGGGCGCCAACGCGGTCGACCTTCTCCGGCAGCGACCCCAGCGACGTGCGGTGTGCGGCAAGCCAGCTCAGCCAGCGGTCGGCGCTGGCCTGGTCGCCAGACGATGCCGCCGCAAGGGCGAAGAAGGCAGTCTGCGGCGTCCAGGTCGTGTCACGTCCGTGCCGCCAGTCCTCGCCGGGCACGACGCCACCATTCGGGCCGCGTAGCTTGAGCGCCGTGGCGCGGACCGCTCTCTGCACGTCAGGGGTCGGCGCGGCAAATGGCGGCGCCAGGAATGTCACCGCAGCGTCGGCACCGCTGCCCGGTTCGGGTGCCCGCGGGTAGCCCAGCGGCGCGAAGGCGCCTGCGATGCCCGCGTCGAGCCGGCGCGCCGACGCCGACCAGCGCGCTGCGTCGCGGTCGTACCCCAGCACCGCTGCGAGAGCAGCGGAAGAGCGTAGGCCGACCAGTAGCGGTGCCGCCGTGCCGAGCGTGACCTGATCGGTGCGGGACTCCCAGTAGTCGGGGCCGGGGGGTGGGAGTCCGCGCTGGCCGATCGATCCCGACGCCGTGTCGGCCGCCCTGCGCACCATGGGCCACAGGCGGGCCAGGGTGGACCGGTCCAGCACCGACTGCGACTGCGTCCCGCTGACGTACCAGGTCCAGACGGCCCACGGCACCCAGCCGTTCGCATCGAGCTGCGCCGCCCGTCCGTCGGCCACCGGACCGTCGCCGGTGAGCAGGTAGCGCGCCTCCCACGTCCCGTCTTGCGACTGCACGCCCTGCAGGAACTTCAGCACGGATAGCGCGTCGTCGCGATGATCCGCCATCGACAGGGCAGCGACTACCCAGGACGCGTCGCGCGGCCACACATGTCGCCAGTACGGGTGCCAGGCCGCGACGGCAGCGCCTCCGGGGCGCAGCAGCAGACGCAGGTCGAGAAGCGCGCGCTGGGCCATCGACCGCTCGGCCGGCGTCGCTCCGGGGACCAGCCCAGCCTTGAGCCAGCGAGCAGCCGAAGCCGCCTCGGCCGCAGCATTGACGCCGCTGACCGGGCCGGCGTCGAGACTGCCGTCCTCACGTCGCAGCACACTGCTGTTCCCGAGGTAAGCGGCGTCGGCGGCCTCGGCGACGCCCAGCGCACGAACGGCCTGCGGCGATGCGAACGAGCCGATGATCCCGGCCATCGGCATGGGCGCCGGCGTGGTCGTCACCCGTCGGGGCGCAGGTCCGCCCGCGGACGTACTGGCCGCGACGACGCATACGAGGGCGAGGGCAGCCAGTCCCGCCTTCGGTAGTCGAGCGCCTCGTGTCACCAGCTCTCCGCCCGCCCTCACAGTGGATGTGGCGACATGCTGTCACGGTGGAACAGCTCACGTAGCCTCCTCGACATGCGCGAGCGGGCGACGCTGACGGCAGCCGGCGTGGGAGTCCGCGTCGCCGCCACCGCTATCGGGCTCGCGCTGATCGTCGCGGGGACGGCGTGGGGTCAGGACGATCACTTCCCGTTCGGCCCGTTTCGCATGTACTCGACCAGCAATGCGCCTGACGGTCCGGTCAACGTCGTGCGCATCGAGTCGTACACCGAGTCGGACGGGTGGCGGCGCGCGTCGCTCACACCTGACAACGTCGGGATGAACCCGGCCGAGGTCGAGGGGCAGCTCCCGCGCTTCGTCGCGTCGCCCGACCTGCTCGGCAAGCTCGCGGCGACGCACGCGCGCCTGCAACCCGACGACGAGCCATGGTCCGGAATGCGCCTCGTACGGCGGCAGTACGCCCTCGTCGATCGGGAACCGACGGACATCCGCGAGTCCGTGATCGCGGAGTGGAGCGAACGGTGACTGCCTGGGCGGCGACGCGCTCGTGGCTCTTCGCTGCGGCGCCGCTCGACCGGTTGGCCGTGTTCCGGCTTCTCGTCTACCTGTTCATCCCGCTCGACGTGCTCGTCACGCGCACCATGGGCACCTATCACGCGTACGCGGATCCGGCGTTCTACCAGCCGCTCTTCGTGGGCCGGCTCCTGCCGCTGCCGACACCGACGCACACGCTGGTGCTCGCGTGCCAGTGGCTGCTCGTCGGCGCCGCGCTGCTGGCGGCGACGGGTCGGGCGCCGCGACTGCTGGGGACGGTGGTCTTCGTCCTCTACTTCGAGTGGATGGTCATCGCGTTCTCGTACGGCAAGGTCGACCACGACCGCTTCGCGTTCCTCGTCGCTCTCGCCGTGCTTGCCACGGTCGGACGTGCTCGCTGGTCCGACCGCACGGAATCCGAAGCCGCTGGCTGGGCGCTGCGGATGGTGCAGATCGCGGTCGTCCTCACCTACTTCCTCGCTGCGTTCGCGAAGCTGCGCTTCGGCGGCATCGAGTGGGTGAATAGCGCGACCCTCGCTCGAGCAGTGCTCCGTCGCGGGACGTTCCTCGCCGAGCCGCTGCTCGGCATGCCGTGGACCCTGCAGGCTGGGCAGTGGTTCATCGTCGCGTTCGAGTTGGCGTCACCGGTGCTGCTGTTCGCCAACGCGAAGTGGCGGACGCGGCTCGTCGTCTTCCTCGTGGGCTTCCACGTCGCCACCTACGCCGGGATCACGATCATCTTCCTACCGCACGTGCTGTGCCTCGCGGCGTTCCTACCACTCGAGGTCGTCCCCCGTCGGCTGTCTCACTGGAGAGCACAGCGGGCGCGGGCGCGAGCACCCGTCGTGCAGTGAGCGACCTACCGGTCCGTCGCGTGACGCGCCGAGGGGCGCTGGTGCGACTCGCGGCTGTGTCGGCGGGCCTCGGCATCCTGCTGTACGGCACGGTGCGCGGTACCGACGACATGTTCCCGTTCGGCCCGCTCGTGCAGTACGCGTTCTCCGTCGACCCCAACGGTGAAATCCGCTCGACGTTCATCGAGGCCGACACCGACGACGGCGACCTGGTGCGGGTGCCGCTCAGCCTCGATGGCGTCGGGATCAAGCGGGCCGAGATCGAGGGTCAGCTCACGAAGATCGTCGCTGACCCATCCCTGCTGCAAGCCGTCGCCCAGGCTCAGCAGGACAGGAATCCCGGGCAGCCGCAATACGAACGGCTCTACCTGCGGCAGAAGGTCACCGAGCTCGTCGATAGTGCGCTCGGCGACGTCCGAGTGGAGACGCTCGCCGTCTGGGACGTCCCATGAGCGCCTGGCGGCGGTGGTTGCTCACGCCGCTCCCGGTGGCGAGGATCGCCTGGCTGCGCACGCTGCTGTACCTGTTCGTCATCTACGACGCGACGCTCCTCGTCAACGTCGTGCCACACGGTTCCGTACCCGCCGAGCTGTACCAGCCAGTGCTGCTCCCCCGGCTGCTCGGTCATCCGGCGCCGACACCCGTGTGGGTGCACACGCTGCAGATCGTGCTCCTGGTGTCGGCCGCAGTCGCGGCAACGGGCCGGCTGCCGCGCGTGGCGGGCTGGACGGTGGCGCTCGCTTACCTCGACTGGCAGCTCATCGCGATGTCGTACGGCAAGATCGATCACGACAAGCTGGCGCTGCTCGTCGCCGTGTGGGTACTGCCGACGGCGGGAGCGGCGGGCTTCCGCGACCGCATGGCGAGCGAGGCCGCCGGATTCGCGATCCGCTGCATCCAGGTGGCCACGGTGGCGACGTACTTCCTGTCGGCGTGGGCGAAGATGCGCTGGGGTGGCTGGGGCTGGGCCAACGGCGCCACGTTCACCTGGGCGATGAGCCGCCGCGGCACCGGCATCGGCAAGATGCTGCTGGACTACCCGCAGCTACTGCGGGTGTCGCAGTGGGGCGTGCTCATGGCAGAGGTGCTGTCGCCGCTGCTGCTCGTCCTGCGCGGTCGCCCGCTCGCGGCGGGCCTGCTGTTTTTCGGCTGCTTCCACCTCGCCACGTGGCTCGCGATCAGGATCCACTTCCTGCCGACGGCCGTCTGCCTGCTGGCGTTCGTCCCGCTGGAACGCATCCCCGAGCTGGTCCGACGAGTTGGCCGGTACACGTCAACGCGAATTCGTCGCGCACCTACCTGCCCGCGGTGATCAATCGGCGTCAGCTAACCGCCGACTCCGCTGCGAAGGGGTGCGTCTGCTGGGGACTCGAGTTGGTCTCCGCCGCCGCCGGCATCGCCGATGCTGTGACCGTGGGCGTTCGCGCCCATCAGCGTCTCTGCCTGAGAGCCGAAAGCATCGGCCGCCCCGGACGCCAGCAGCTCGAGCTGTTCGTCCAGGACCGCGCGGCGGTGATCGGGTGCAATCGCGCGCAAATCCCTCAACGTGTCCTCCAGCCGTCTCGCGACCGGAGGTGAGCCGGCCCCGGCGAGGCGGATCTCGTCGAAGGCAAGGTGCACGTAGTCATCCCACGTCATGACCCGCTCGATGAACCGCAGTTCGCCTTCCTCATCATGGTGCCGACCGTCCGGGAACGGTCGGCGGACGAGCTGGCGCAGACAGTCGTGCAGTCGATCGACCGCCTGGACTGCGGTGGTCGGGTCCTGCCAGGGAGACTCCGAAAGCGATCGCTCCGCGACGTCGACAAGCAGCCGCAGACCGTAGCCCACATCCTGGTCCAGGGTGCGCTCCAGTCTGAGGATCACGCACCTGCGCGCAGCCTTCCTTTCGAGACGGTCGGCATCACCACGCACCTTGAACAAAGTGCTGCCGGCGGGCACGTATTCACCGAGCGCCGGCATCAGCTCCAGCACGCAATCGGCTTTGCGGGCGATCTTGACCAGCTCGTCGTGAGCGATCGTTGTGACAACTCCGGACTTCTTGGCCGTCACCTGGTCGCGGCTCTCTTGCCCAACCGTCGGAGTGCCCGGGTCGGGATACATCTTGTCCAGCAGCTTGCGGGTATCCGACCCGGCGAGCTCGACCAGCGCCGAGACTCGCAGCGCTTGGCCGACGTGGTGGACGTACATGACGAGGGTGGCAATGCTTGCCAGCGCCAGCACGAAGGTTGCGACAACGGCGACTCCTGGCACCTGACCTGGCTCGCCCGGAGCCCCCGGCTCGACCTCCCGTAGCGCCAGCAGGGTGTGCACAAAGGTCGCGACAAACAGCCCGATCGCCAGCTGGCTCGGGCGGTCCCGCAACAGCCGCTGGACGATGCGCGGGGAGAACTGTCCCATCGCCAGCTGGACCACCACCAGCACGATGGTCAGGACGAGCGCCGTCAGGCTGACCATCGACGTGGCTACCGTTGTGAGGATTCCCAGTGCCGCGTCAGGTCCGCCGATGAGCGACGGCGGAATGAGCTGGTAGTCGTTCGCCCGGTCGATGGCGATCGTGGCGAACGAGATCAGAGCACCGATGAGGACGCAGAGCACGGGGATCAGCCACAGGCTGGTTCCCACACTCTTGTACAGCTTGTAGAGCGAGATCTTCATCGCACGCCTCCGGTTCCGACTGGGAACTTAGCCAGACGTTGCACGCACCGACGATCTTCGCGACCTGGATCAGGTCGGCCACGCCTCCGCAAGCATGGCGCGGGTGTCCTGGAGCAGCTGCGGCAGGACGCGGGTGTGGCCAACGATCGGCATCATGTTCGTGTCGCCTCCCCAGCGAGGAACGACGTGCTGGTGTAGGTGTGCCGCGATGCCCGCCCCCGCGACCGTGCCCAAGTTGAACCCCATGTTGAAGCCCTGTGCGCCCGACGCAGACCGCAGCGTTTGCAGCGACTGCTGGGTCAGCACCGTCAGCTCGGCGGCCTCGTCGGCGGTGAGCTCGGTGTAGTCGGCGATGTGTCGAAACGGGACGATCATGAGGTGGCCGGCGTTGTACGGATACAGGTTGAGCACCGCGTAGACGAGCATCCCGCGGTGGACGATCAACCCCTCATCGTCAGGCAGTGTCGGTATGCGGCAGAACGGGCAACCGTCGCCGGCGTCTGACGTCGACGGCTTGCCCTCGCCCTTGATGTACGCCATCCGGTGCGGCGACCACAGCCGCTGGAACGCGTCCGGATCGCCGACGCCGTCCTGGACGTCCTGCGACGTCACACCTGTGCCCGAGTGCGGATAGCCGCGACGATCTCGTCGATGGCGTCGTCCACCGGTACACCGTTGCGCTGCTCGCCGCTGCGGTAACGGAAGGACACACCGTCCACCGCGACGTCGTTGTCCCCCGCCAGCAGCATGTAGGGCACCTTCTGCTTCTGGGCGGTACGAATCTTCTTCTGCATGCGGTCGTCGCTGGTGTCGACCTCGACGCGTACCCCCTGCTCGCGCAGCCGGTCCGCGACTGCTCCGAGATACGGCACGTGCGCGTCGGAGATTGGGATCGCCACCACCTGCACCGGCGCGAGCCAGGGCGGGAACGCGCCCGCGTAGTGCTCGGTGAGAACACCGAAGAACCGCTCGATCGACCCGAACAGGGCGCGGTGGATCATGATCGGACGCTGCCGAGAGCCGTCGGACGCCTGGTACTCGAGGTCGAAGCGCTGCGGCAGCTGGAAGTCGACCTGGATGGTGGACATCTGCCAGGTCCGGCCGATGGCATCACGCGCCTGCACCGAGATCTTCGGCCCGTAGAACGCCGCACCGCCGGGATCCGGGACCAGGTCGAGTCCGGACGACTCGGCGGCGACCCGCAGTGCAGCGGTCGCCTCCTCCCACTCCGCATCCGAGCCGACGAACTTGTCCGACTCGTCGCGAGTCGACAACTCCAGGAAGAAGTCGGTGAGGCCGTAGTCGCCCAGCAGGTCGAGGACGAACCGGAGCAGGTCCTGCAGCTCCCCCGCCATTTGGTCCTTGGTGCAGAAGATGTGCGCGTCATCCATGGTCAGGCCGCGCACTCTGGTCAGCCCGTGCACGACGCCGGACTTCTCGTACCGGTAGACGGTGCCGAACTCGAACAGCCGCAGCGGTAACTCGCGGTAGGACCGTCCGCGAGAGCGGTAGATGAGGATATGGAACGGGCAGTTCATCGGCTTGAGGTAGTACCGGCTGCCCTCCATCTCCATGGGCGGGAACATGCCGTCGGCGAACCACTGCAGATGGCCGGAAGTCTGGAACAGGTCTTCCTTGGTGATGTGCGGGGAGTTGACGAAGGAGTAGCCGGCCTCCTCGTGCCGCTGCCGCGAGTAGTTCTCCATCTCCCGCCGGATGACGCCGCCCTTGGGGTGGAAGACGGCGAGCCCGGAACCGATCTCGTCCGGGAACGAGAACAGGTCGAGGTCGGCGCCGATCTTGCGGTGATCGCGCTTGTCGGCCTCCTCGAGGAAAGTCAGGTAATCCTTGAGCGCCTCTCGCGACTCCCATGCGGTGCCGTAGATGCGCTGCAACTGCGGGTTTTGCTCGCTCCCTCGCCAGTACGCGCCGCCGGTGCGCATCAGCCGGAAGGCGGGAATGTGCCGGGTGGTGGGCAGGTGCGGGCCGCGGCAAAGGTCCTTCCATGCCAGCGACCCGTCGCGGCGCAGGTTGTCGTAGATGGTCAGCTCGCCGCCGCCCACCTCGACATCGGCGCCATCGGCCGCGCCGCCCTTGAGATCGATGAGTTCGAGCTTGTACGGCTCGTCGGCCAGCTCCGCGCGGGCCTCGTCATCGCTGACGACGCGACGCGAGAAGGTCTGCCCCTCCTTGACGATCTCTCGCATCCGCTTCTCGATGCGGTCCAGGTCCTCGGGGTGAAACGGCTGCGGCACGTCGAAGTCGTAGTAGAACCCGCTCTCGATCGGCGGCCCGATGCCGAGCTTCGCCTTGGGGAACAGGTCTTGCACCGCCTGCGCCAGGACGTGGGCGGTGGAGTGACGCAGGATCGCGCGGCCCTCCGGCGACTCGATCGCGATCGGTTCCACCGTGTCGCCGTCCTCGACGACGTACGTCAGATCGCGAGGCACGCCGTTGACACGTGCGGCAACGATCGACCGGTCGTCGGCGAACAGCACGACAGGCTCCAAGGACGCGAACGGATAAGACTGCCGATGCTAGCGAGCAGCCGACTCCCGGGTCCCCGCAATAACCGACGGCCAGTCGCGGTCACCGGTGAGTGGTTTCTCCAGCAGCGTCTCCAAGCGCGCATGGCCGTCGTCGAGGAACGAGCGCTCGAGCCGGAACGTCGCCCGGCGCCCGTCCAGGACCAGCGTCGCAATCTGGTTGTCGAACCACGGGCCCTCGTCCATCCGCCAGGTGATCTGCGGCTCCTCAACGCCGGCCTGCAGCGCAAGCCGACGGGTCAGGCGGGTGAAGGGCAGGCTGACCATCACCCGATAGATCCATTGCATCGCCCTAGGCATGGGATGGCGCAACGGCGAGGACACCAGTTGATACACCGCGCTTTCCCACCCTTCGCTGCCCGTCGAGTCGTGCACGCGCGAGACATACGCATGATGCACGTCGCCAGAGAGAACCACGATTGACGCGGGTGCAAGGCCGGACCGTCCGGTGGCCAAGGTTCGGAGCAGCTTCGCCAGTCGGGTGAACGAGTTCTCGAACGACGCCCAGTGCTCGAGATCCAGTCCCTGCCGGATCCGTTCGCTGATCCGGGCGGCGCGAGCGCCCCACCGGCCAGCACAGACCGCCTCGTTCCACGCCTCGAGGTGATGCAGGGCAGGAGGCAGCACGTAGGGCAGCGTCGTGGCGAGGAGCACGTGGTCGACGTCAGCAGCGGCATGTTCCTCGAGCCAACTGAACTCCTCGTCGTCGATCATCCGGCGCTGAGAAGGTGGGGCAAGGACTCGCCCGCACCGGGCGTCGATCACGATCAGCCGAGCCCGCCCGAAGTCGCGCAGATAACTCCAGCGCACACCTGCAGTCTCGCGGTCGGCGCGCCGCGCGTACTCCTGCAGGATCTCGGTGCCGTCCCCGGCGTCGCGGACCGCGACGTACCGATCGTCGTCGAGGAGGTCCTCAGGAGACAGGTTGCCGATGTGCTGGTAGACCCAGTAACTCACCAGGCCCCCGACAATGCGCCTGTCCCACCAGGGCTTGCGGCGTATGTGCGCTACCCAGGCGTCCGAGGTGTTCCAGTCATCGCGTACGTCGTGGTCATCGAAGATCATCGAGACGGGAACAGTGGAGAGCACCCAGCGGACCACCGGATCCGACCACGCCTCGCGATAGAGCTGGGTGTACTCCTCGAAGTCCGCTACTTCGTCAGGAGGGGCGCCGTGCTCACGGCCGCGCTCGGCGATGAACTTCTCGGTCTCCGGCGGGACGTCGTCGGCGTAGATCTGGTCGCCAAGGAGCAGCAGCGCATCCGGCCAGCGATCAGGCGGCTGCTCGCGCATCCGTACCCCCAGGGCGTGCAATGCGTCGACGTCCTGAGATCGCCGGCCGAAGCCGCGGGTGGAGGTGGGCAGCACCTCGTGCGGACCAGTCACCCGGCAGGAGCCGAAGACCAACTCGAACGGGTCACCCGGTCGTGGCGGTCGAAGCACGCTCGGCGGCATGGTGGACTCAGGCAGCGGCCAGGCGCGCTGGCCGTCGAGGTGCACCTCGTACGTGCGAGTGATTCCCGGCTCGAGACCATCGACGACGACGAGAGCGTAGTGGTGCCCGTCGACGCTGAACGTGCGGTCGCGGCACCCCAGCACCTCGACCTCACAGGGGGCGTCGGTCTCGACCCAGACGGTCGCGCGGCGGGCATCGAGATGCCGGAGCACGGGACCGAGGACGAGCGTGGCCACCGGCCATGAATACCCCACCGGGGCAGGTTCCACGCCGGGCGAAACCAGCTCGTGATGGTGTTACGCCGTCGGGGAGGATGCCGATCATGCCCGAGGTGTACGGATCGGCGGAGCTGCTGGTGGCTGCCGTGGCGGACGGCGCCGGGTTCACTCGCAAGCCATTCGACAAGAACGCCGACTCCCTGTCCGGATCACCGTTCGAGTCGGTCGTCATTGCCGGCGTGACCTATGTGCTCAAGCACCTCGGGAGGGACATCGACTGGATCATGCGAGCGTTCGGCGACGGTCTTCACGGCGCACCGCCGAGGGTGGTCGTCATGTGGCAGGCCGGTTTGTTCGAGTGGCTCCCGGACGTGCTCGACCATGCCCTGGTCGGGGCGTCGTTCGACCGGGACTCAGGCCGAGCGGCGATCTTGATGCGGGATATCGGATCCACTCTCGTTCCGACTGGGACAGCCACGATCGACTTTGCACAACACCGCCGCTTCCTCGATCACATGGGAGCGCTGCACGCCGCATTCTGGGACTTCGGCGACTCCTACGGACTTGCGCCGCCGGACGTGGCCTATACGGGGCTGACACCCGCGATGTCAGCACGCGAGGCGGCCGCACATCATGACGACCCTGTCCCCCGCGCCATCCCGGCGGGGTGGGCCCAGTTGCAGCAAGCGGCTTCCCCGGCCTACGAGGTCGCGCTGGCGCTGGCCACCGATCCGATGCCCCTGGTCAAGGCGCTCGCTCAGACGCCCTCCACGCTCGTGCACGGGGACTGGAAGTTCGGGAATCTCGGATCGCATCCCGACGGCCGTACCGTCCTGCTCGACTGGGCCTGGTCAGGTCGCAGCGCCGGGTGCACGGACCTCGGGTGGTACCTCGCGGTCAATTGCGACCGCTTGCCCGAATCGAAAGAGGACACCATGGCTGCCTATCGGTCCAGCCTGGAGCGCCGCGGCGTCGCCACGACCCCGTGGTGGGATCGGCAACTCGAGCTGAGTCTGCTGGGCGCCTTCGTCCAGCTCGGCTGGTCCAAGACGACGAATCCGGCGGAGCTGACCTGGTGGACGACACGCGTCCTTCCGGTCGGTCGACGCCTGCTGCAATGACGGCACCGGCATACGGCTCACCGAGGGACTGGGCCGCCGGGCCTGACCTGGTCTATCGCGCACTGGCCGAGGCGGCGGTGGCGCAGCTTCCGCCTGCTCCGGGTTCGTGGGCCGTGGACGCCGGTGCCGGCACCGCAGCGTTCGCTCGGCAGTTGCGGCTTCGGCGCCTCACCGTGGTGGAGGTCGACATCTCCGAGGCCATGCTGCGACATGACCGCGCCGAACGTCCGATGGCAGTGGTCGGCGATGTGACGGCATTGCCACTGCGCGATGACTGTGTCGACCTCACCGTGGCGGGATTCGTGCTCAGTCACCTCGACGATGCCAGACATGGCCTGACCGAGTTGGTCCGCATCACCAAGCCCGGTGGCACCGTGCTGGCCACCGCGTTCCCCGCTGGTTCTGGCGTACCCAGTCATCCGGCGAAGGTTGCCGTGGATGACGTACTCACCGGGTACGGCTATCGGCCACCGGACTGGTACCTCGCCCTGAAGTCGGCAGGCGAGGAGCAGGTCGGCAGCCGTACTGCACTGGCGGAGCTCGCTGCAGGCGTCTGGCTCGCCGGCGTCACCATCGATCGGCTCGAGGTCGACATCAGCCACCTGGGCGTGGACGCGCTGGTCGGCTGGCGCCTCGGCATGGCCCACGTCGCTCCGTGGCTCCATGACGAGCCCGTTGAACGACGAGAACAGATACGCACCGCGGCCCGCTCCGCCGTGCGGAAGGTTTCGATGACTCCGCTGACGATGCTCGTGCTCAGGGGACGTCGATAGGCAATCAAGAGGCAGTTGATAAGGCAAGGGCACTGGTGGGCGATACCGGGTGGGCGATACCGGGTGGGCGATACTGGGATCGAACCAGTGACCTCCTCGGTGTGAACGAGGCGCTCTCCCGCTGAGCCAATCGCCCGGGACGATGGTCAAAGGTTACAGGGACCCCTCACCGTTATCTGGGCCGCCGTCCACACGTCTCCCGCGCTGGGATTCGATGGAGCGTCAGGGGGAATCCCGAAGCCGTGGGGACGACTCACGACCGGCGCGCCCGTGCCACGACGGAGGCACCTCGATGACGACAGCTGTACCTAGCAGGGTGACCCACGAGGTCGAGCTCCAGCTCGTCGTCCCCGGTGACGCGTCCCTGCCGGTGCCCGCCCGGCTGGCATACGACGCCCGCGATCCTTACGCCGTGCGGGCCACGTTCCTCGCAGGCGACGAAGCGGTGGAGTGGGTCTTCGCGCGCGACCTGCTCGCGTCCGGCGTGGATCGACCCGTCGGTGAGGGCGACGTCTGCGTTTGGCCGCGCGGCGCGCATATCGTCTTGATCGCGTTGACGTCGCCCGACGGTCGCGCGGTGCTGGCAGCGCCGTCTGCGGAAGTCGCCAGCTTCGTCGATCGCACCTATGAGCTGGTCGCAGCTGGCGACGAGTCGCGGCACGTGGACGTGGAGACAGCCATTGCCCGGCTGCTGGCGCAGGACGCCTAGGGCGAAGACCCGCCCTAGGGATCGAGGTCAGCGTTGCTGTTCTCCAGGAACACTTCCTGGATGCGCTTGGTGATGTCCCCAGGAGCCTGCGGTACGTCGTGATCGTCCACGCGCTCGACTGGCTGGACGTTGCGCGTCGATGACGTCAGGAAGACCTCGTCGGCCGTGAGCAGGGCCTCCATAGGCAGCTCGCGCTCTTCGGCACCGCACCACTCGAGGACCAGCTCGCGCGTCACGCCGGCCAAGCACCCCGACGACAGTGGCGGTGTCGTCAGGACGCCGTCCATGACGACGAAAACGTTGCTGCCGGTGCCCTCACACAGCTGGCCGTGTGTGTTCGGCATGAGCGCTTCCGATGCGTCACGCTCGGCGGCGTACGCGAGCGCGACGACGTTCTCCGCGTACGACGTGGTCTTGAGCCCGGCGACAGCGCTGCGCTCATTACGTGGCCAGGAGACGGTGGTGACGGCAGCCGTCGGCGGCCAGGGATCCAGCGGGGAGACGGCGATGACCATCGTCGGCGAGGCGCCGCCGCGACCGGAACCGGGTGGGGCGAGCCCGCCGGTGTAAGTGATGCGCAGGCGCGCGTCACCCGGCAGCGGGGAGGCCTCGAGGACAGCTCGGCATCCGTCGCGGATCAGGTCGGTGTCCGGTTCCGGTAGCCCGATGCCGCGCGCCGAGCGCGCGAGGCGAACGAGGTGCCGAGTGAGCGCAAACGGACGACCGCGCGTGACGCGCAAGGTCTCGAAGATGCCATCGCCCACCGTGAACCCGTGATCGAACACCGATACCGATGCGGTCCTCTCGTCGACCAGCTCGCCGTCGATCCACACCGTCGCCACGGGGTCACCCTACGAGTCGCCGGCCTGCGATCCGGACCGCGCCCAGCCCACCGCCGCAGGTCGCTCCGTCATCACCGAGCCTTTGGAGGGCGCATTGGCATGAGTTACAGTTTCGACTCGCACCTCGGGACGTTTCCCGGTGGCGCGCGGACGTGGCTCAGTTGGTAGAGCATCACCTTGCCAAGGTGAGGGTCGCGGGTTCGAATCCCGTCGTCCGCTCGGAGGTGCCGATCGGCTCCCGTCAGGTGCCTCGGCCCGGCGGAGTGGCCGAGTGGCATAGGCAAGGGCCTGCAAAGCCCTGTACGCGGGTTCGATTCCCGCCTCCGCCTCGCACGTCCAGCAGGCGCACTTGGGGCGATTAGCTCAGTGGGAGAGCACTACCTTGACACGGTAGGGGTCACTGGTTCAATCCCAGTATCGCCCACCCCAATTCAGGAAATTTCGACAACAACTTTGCCGAGGGCGCGACCCTCTCCGACACGAGCCAGTGCGGCGGGAACCTCGTCGAGGGCGAACGTACGGTCGATGTGGATGCTGACGTCCCCGGCAACGCATAAGTCGGCGAGTGGCGTAAAGTGCGCCGGGCCCTCCTTGACAGCGAGCACCCCTATGGAGCGGCCGCTGAACCGCCCGACCACCGCGCCCACCACGAGTACGCGCAGCAGCGAGCGCACCGATCCACCTACGCAGCGATACGTCCCACCGGGTGCCAACGCACGCCGGTAGGCGAACACCGACCGGTGCGCCACCAGGTCCAGGATCAGGTCGTACGGTTGAATCGCCGCTGTGAAGTCGATCCGGCGGTAGTCGATCGAGTCGTCGGCGCCCACGTACCGCATGAAGTCCTGCTTGGCGGAATTGTCGACTCCCGTGACATGAGCTCCGAGCCGCTTGGCGAGCTGGATCGCGAAGGATCCGGACCCTCCGCCCCCGCCATTGATCAGCACCCTGCTGCCCACCAGGGCCCCGTGCGTGCCCTGCAGAGCGATCGCGCCCGCCTGCGGGATGGTTGAGGCCTCAGCGAACGAGAGCGTGGCCGGCTTGTGGGCAAGTGAGGACTCCGGCATAACCGCGTACTCCGCGAAGCCCCCTTTAAGCGCGAGGTTGTCGCCGTACACCTCGTCTCCGGGGCGGAACCGGGTCACACCAGCCCCCAGGTCATCGACAACGCCGGCGATATCCGAGCCCAGGGTTCGACGAGCTGGCACCCGCAAACCGCCGATACGCGCGTACGCGGGTGATCCGCTCAGACACTCCCAGTCGCTCAGGTTGACCGACGTCGAGGCAACCTTCACTCGGACCTGGCCCGCGACAGGCGAGGGGACTGGGACATCCTCGACGTGAAGCACATCGGGGGATCCATACCGGTCGTAGACGACCGCCTTCACGCCTTCACGCCCACGATCGCCCTCCCCAACTCACCCGACCGTCTCGTTCAGTAGCGCGATCACGGTCTCGTCGGTGAGCTGATCGAATACGCGGTACCACGCACCCACCGCGCGGAAATTGCGCGGTGCCTCCAGCGCCAGCACCTCATCGCACTCCTGGCTCAGCGACGTCAGCACGTCGAGCGGTCCGACGGGCACACCGAGCACGACGCGCCGCGCTCCCGACGTGCTGAGCGCGCGCAGCGAGGCCCGCACCGTTCCACCCGTCGCGATCCCGTCGTCGACGAGTATCACGCTGCGATCGGCGACCGGAATCGGCGGCCGGTCACCGCGATACACCCGGACCCGCCGATGCAGCTCCTCGGTCTCGGCTGCCACGGTGCCGGCCACGTCACCCGCAACCAGGCCGAGCCGTCGCAGCAAGGAGTGGTCGAGCCACACTGTCGGCTCATCGGAGCTGGATCGCGCTTCCGCGATCGCACCGACCCCGAGTTCGGCTCGGCCGGGAGCGCCGACCTTGCGCGCGACGAACACGTCGAAGTCGGCGGACACGGCGCGAGCGACCTCGATGCCTACGGGCACCCCGCCACGCGGCAACGCCAGCACGACGGGATCGGCTAGCGGATGCGTGCGCACCATCTCCGCGAGCCGACGGCCCGCGTCGGTACGGTCCAGGAACACCACGTCGGCCCCCGGGGCGAGTAGCGGCGCTGCAAGCGACCGTACCCCTCGAGCGACCCCCGGGACGACGCTGCGTCAGGGTCGCGGAACCTCGGCCCTGCGCACCGACTTCGACAGCGCTCGCTGGCGCGCCTGCTCCGCACGCAGCCGCGCGTTCGACCGCACCGCCATCTGCTGCGCCTCGGCCTGCAGCTTGCGCCAGCTCTCGAGGCGACGCGCAGGTACGTCGCCCGCGGCCACGGCGGCCAGCACAGCACAGCCGGGCTCGCGCACGTGCGTGCAGTCGGCGAACCGACACTGCCTCGACAACGCAACGATCTCCGGAAACGCCGTCTCCAGCCCGCCCTCAAGCAGCCCGACGCCACGCAGGCCCGGGGTGTCGATCAGCACCCCGCCTGTCGGCAGCATCACCAGGTCGCGCGTCACCGTCACGTGCCGACCCTTGCCATCTGCGCGCGTAGCCCCGATCCGCAGTATGTCGGCGCCTACCAGGGCGTTGGCCAGCGTCGACTTGCCCACTCCCGACGGGCCGATGAGCGCCACTGTCGTGCCACGACTCAGGTACGGCGTTAGAGCCGACATGCCAACTCCGGTCGGCACGCCGACGACGTGAACCGGCGTGCCCGGGGCGACCTGTGCCACATCCTGCGCAACGAGCTCCGCATCCCCGACCAGGTCGGCCTTGGTCAAGACGAGAACCGGCTGTGCGCCGCTTTCCCACGCGAGCGCGACCAAGCGTTCAACGCGCCCCAGGTCAGGTTCGACCGCGAGCGAGATGACGACGAGCACCACGTCGACGTTGGTGGCGAGAATCTGAATCTCACTGCGCCCCGACGCGACCGCCCGTCGCAAGATCGTCCGGCGGGTCAGGACGGCCTCGACCGTGGCCCGCTGATCGGGCCAGTGTCGTAGCGTCACCCAATCCCCCGTGCTCGGCGCAGCCGACGCGTCCGCAGCCGCTGCGGCCAAGACGCTCGCGCCCCACGACGCGCGGACCGGGCCCGACCTCGTGAGAGCCGTCACGACGCCGGTGTCGACCCGGGCCACCCGGGCCGCAACATCATCGGGATGCGCGACGGCAGCGAACATCGCCGCCAGCTCATCGCTCCAGCCGAGAGCGGCCAGGTCGTCCGCAGGCGTTGTGGGTTCACTGTTCGACGCCATTCGCCGGGATCGTAAGCAGCCCGACCCCCCGGCGTCGCCTGCATTTCCTCGATTCCGTGTCTCTTCTGGTGAGACGCGCGTCCATCATGCGGACACACGTGGACACGTCGCGTCTCCCCTCCGTACCGTCATGGTCATGCCTGCGATCTCGCCACTGCTCGTGTGGCGACTGCACGTCGACTTCGGTCGCGTGTACAGCGCAGTCTGTCGGCGCGCCTGACCCCGCCCGCCCTTCCCCTCAGCGGCGACGCGTGGTCCGTCCCCGCGCATCCAGCGGCTTGCCCGCCATGACACGCGCCGGTGACGCGACGCGCGTCCTGCTCGTCCCGGCAGGAGAGCGCCTCCATGGCAGCCCCCACCCGCACCGCGCCACCCAGCGGGCCCCAGCGCGGGAGAAACAAGGGCCAGGGCCAGTGGGCGCTCGGTCATCACGAGCCGCTCAATGCGAACGAACAGGTCAAGAAGGACGACGACGGCCTCAACGTCCGACGCCGTGTCGAGACGATCTACGCCCACCGCGGCTTTGCCTCGATCGACCCCGCTGACCTGCGGGGACGGCTGCGCTGGTGGGGTCTCTACACCCAGCGGCGCCCCGGCATCGAAGGCGGCAAGACCGCGGTACTCGAGCCGTGGGAGCTCGACGACGAGTACTTCATGCTGCGCGTACGGATCGACGGTGGGCAGCTGACGACGGGGCAGCTGCGCGCCGTCGGTGAGGTCGCGAGCACGTACGCGCGAGACACCGCCGACCTGACCGACCGGCAGAACGTCCAGCTGCACTGGATACGCATCGAGGACGTCCCGGCGATCTGGGAGCGGTTGGAAGGGGTCGGCCTCAGCACAGCCGAGGCGTGCGGCGACACCCCGCGCGTCATCCTCGGCAGTCCGGTGGCCGGCATCGCCGCCGACGAAATCATCGACGGAACGCCGGCCATCGAAGAAATCCACCGCCGGTTCATCGGCGACCCGGCGTTCTCGAATCTGCCGCGCAAGTTCAAGACGGCGATCTCCGGCTCGCCGCACCAAGATGTCTGGCACGAGGTCAACGACGTCTCGTTTGTTGGCGTGCACCACCCCGAGCACGGTCCCGGATTCGACGTGTGGGTCGGCGGGGGGCTGTCCACCAACCCGATGGTCGCCCAGCGCTTGGGGGGTTGGGCGCCCATCGGGGAGGTGCCCGACGTCTGGGCTGGCATCGTCGGCGTGTTCCGCGATTACGGGTACCGGCGGCTGCGCACCCGCGCCCGGATCAAGTTCCTCGTCGCCGACTGGGGCGCCGAGCGCTTTCGGCACGTGCTCGAGGAGGAGTACCTCGGCCGTCCGCTTCTGGACGGACCACCACCAGGGGCACCGCCGTACGAGCGCCGCGATCACGTGGGCATTCACCCGCAGCGCGACGGGCGTTTCTACGTCGGCGTCGCGCCGAGGGTGGGCCGGGTCTCGGGCACGCTGCTCCAGCAGGTCGCCGATGTCGCCGAGGCGCATGGCTCCGCCCGTGTACGCACCACGGCCGAGCAGAAGCTAGTGGTCCTCGACGTACGGCCGACCGAGGTCGACGGACTCGTCGCTGATCTCGAGCTGCTCGATCTGCAGGCACGGCCGTCGACGTTCCGGCGGCAGACGATGGCCTGCACGGGCATCGAGTTCTGCAAGCTCGCGATTGTCGAAACCAAGGCCCGCGGTGCGGCGCTCGTCGACGAGTTGGAGAAGCGACTGCCGACGTTCGATGAGCCGCTCGCGATCCACGTCAACGGCTGCCCGAACTCGTGCGCCCGCTTCCAGGTAGCCGACATCGGCTTGAAGGGCATGGTCGTCGACGACGGCGACGGGTTCCAGGTGCACCTCGGCGGCTCGCTCGGGGTCACCAACAGCTTCGGGCGGAAGCTGCGCGGCCTCAAGGTGACCGCCGACGAGCTGCCCGACTACGTCGAGCGAGTCGTTCGCCGCTACGACGAGCAGCGCGACGGCCGCGAGTCATTTGCCGAATGGGTGCACAGAGCAGAGGAGGGCGACCTGCAGTGAGCGAGTCGAGAGCAACGCCCTTTTACTGCCCCTACTGCGGCGACGAGGACCTGCGCCCGCACGAGGAGAGCCACGCCAGCTGGCACTGCGGTTCCTGCACCAGAGTCTTCACGCTCCGCTTCGTCGGAGTGGCGGTGAAGGCATGACCGCCGTGATCTGCATGGAGCAGTTGGCGAGTGACGCCAACGCGGAGCTGGAGGACGCCTCGGCCGAGGACGTGCTGCGCTGGGCAAGCGACACCTTCGGCAGCCGCTTCGCGATCGCCGCGTCCATGGGCGACACCGTGCTCGCCCACCTGGCCAGCCGCGTGCAGCCGGGCATCGACCTGCTCTTCGTCGACACCGGCTACCACTTCGTCGAGACGATCGTGACGAGGGACGCGGTCGCGGCCTCCTACCCGGTTCGCGTCCTCGACATCCAACCGGTCCTCACCGTCGCCGAGCAGGACCGGGTGTACGGCCCGCGGTTGCACGATCGCGATCCCGACCGCTGCTGCGCAATGCGCAAGGTCGCGCCGCTCGACCGTGCATTGCGCGACTATGACGCCTGGGCCAGTGGCCTGCGCCGCGAGGAGTCACCGACCCGAGCCACCGCGCCCGTCGTCGGCTGGGACCACAAGCGTGGGAAGGTCAAGGTCAATCCGCTGGCGCGGTGGACGCAGGCCGATGTTGACGCCTACATCGCTCGCAACGACGTGCTTGTCAACCCGCTGCTGTCCGACGGTTATGCGTCGATCGGCTGTGGCCCCTGCACCCGCCGAATCGCCCCGGGCGAAGATGCGCGGGCCGGCCGCTGGGCTGGGACGAGCAAGACCGAATGCGGCATCAACGGATAAGTCCGCACAGATCACCCTGAGCCAGCTCCGATCTCGCCCCACATGCAGCAGGGAGATTTAACCGAAGTGCCATCACCAAAGCCCACTTTGCCTATACGCTTGGTTGACATTTTCCGGCAGCACGTCAGGAGTTCCATCGTGTCCTTACGCCGCCCTCGCTTCGTGGCCCTCGCCGCCACCGCCGCACTGCTGGCTTTGACGGCCGCCTGCGGGTCCGACAGCGACGAGCCCGCGCAGCAATCCGGCGCAGAAAGCGAGCCGGCAGCGGCGCAGGAGCTGCGGCTGGGGTTCTTCGCCAACGTCACCCACGCCACCCCCCTGGTCGGGGTGACCGAGGGCTTCTTCACCACCAGCCTCGGTGACACCAAGCTCACGACGCAGGTGTTCAACGCCGGTCCGTCCGCGATCGAGGCGCTGCTCGGCGAGAGCCTGGATGCGAGCTACATCGGCCCCAACCCGGCGATCAACGCCTTCGCCAAGAGCAACGGTGAAGCCATTCGCATCATTGCCGGGACCACGTCGGGGGGCGCGGCACTCGTGGTGAAACCCGAGATAAACAGCGCAGAGGATCTGCGCGGCACGACGCTTGCCACGCCGCAGCTCGGCAACACCCAGGACGTTGCGCTGCGCGCGTGGCTGAAGGAAGAGGGCCTGGAGACCTCGGTCGAGGGTGGCGGCGACGTCACCATCTCCCCGACGGAGAACGCCACCACGTTGCAGCTGTTCCGTGACGGCGAGATCCAGGGCGCCTGGTTGCCCGAACCGTGGGCGTCGCGCCTCGTGCTCGAAGCCGGCGCGAAGGTACTCGTCGACGAGGCGACGCTGTGGCCCGAGGGTCAGTTCGTGACCACGCACCTGATCGTCCGCACCGAGTTCCTCGATGAATACCCGGGGACGGTGCAGGCCCTGCTCGAAGGTCACGTCGAAGCCACCCAGTGGATCGACGAGAACCAGGACCAGGCCAAGACCGACGTCAACGCAAAGATCGCCGAGCTGGCGGGCAAGCCCCTGCCGCAGGAGGTCATCGACCGTGCCTGGGACAACCTCACGATCACCTTCGACCCGATCGCGAGCAGCCTAGAAAAGTCAGCTGCGGACGCCGCCGACGCCGGTCTGATCGAGAAGCCTGAGCTGCGTGGAATTTACGACCTCGCTGCGCTCAACGAGATTCTCGAGTCGCGCGGAATCGCCGCGGTGAGCGACGGAGGCCTGGGCGCCAGCGGCTCAGGTTAACCGTGTTATCACCTATGACCATGCAAGCTGTCGACACCACCGGTGTTCCGGTGGCGAGCTCACCCGGCCCGGCCGTCCGCCTGGACCGGGTGAGCAAGACCTTCGGCGACGCGAGCGCGCTCGTCCTGGATCGCGTTTCCCTCGACGTGCAGGACGGCGAGTTCGTGTCGCTGCTCGGCGCATCGGGGTGTGGCAAGTCGACGCTGCTGAATATCGTCGCGGGGCTTGAACCGGCCAGCAGTGGCACTGTCCATCTGAATGGCAGTGGTGCCGGGCTGATGTTCCAGGAGCCTGCGCTGTACCCGTGGCTCACCGCCGGACGCAACGTCGAGCTCGCACTCCAGCTGCGCGGCGTGGCGCGACAGGAACGTCGCGCGGAGGCGTGCCGGCTGTTGGAGCTGGTGCGCCTCGGCGACGCGTACGGCACTCGCCCGCACGAGCTGTCCGGCGGCATGCGCCAGCGCGTCGCGCTCGCCCGGGCGCTGGCCCAGGAACGACACGTCCTGCTCATGGACGAGCCGTTCGCCGCGCTGGATGCCATCACCCGCGACGTGCTGCACGAGGAGCTGATGCGCATCTGGGCGAAGACTCAGATCTCGATCATCTTCGTCACGCACAACGTGCGTGAGGCGGTCCGGCTAGGTCAGCGCGTGCTGCTCATGTCCTCGCGGCCGGGTCGCATCGTGCAGGAGTGGCCGGTCGAGATCGAGGGCGAGCGGCGCCTCGAATCCCCGGGTGTCTCGGCGCTGTCCGCGGAGATCACCGAGCACCTTCGTCAGGAGATCCGTCGCCATGCAGACTGAAACCGGCACGCGGAGCCCCGACGATCTCGCCTCGCTGGAGGCGGGGCTCGACGCCCTCTCGCTCGACACGCGTACCCACGTCAGCATCGGCACGCGGCTGCGGCGTACGGTCCTTCCCCCGGTCATCGCGATCGCTGTCGTCCTCCTCGGCTGGCAGCTGGTCGCCTGGTCCGGGCTCAAGCCGCGGTACGCGGTCCCGTGGCCGATCGACGTGTGGAACACGTTCACCGCGGCCTGGAGCGACGGAGTGGTGCAGCAGGCCATCTGGACCAGCATGAGCCGCGGCATCCTCGGCTTCCTCGCCGCCATCGTGGTCGCGACGCCGCTCGGCCTGCTCGTCGCGCGGGTTCGCTTCGTCCGCGCCGCGGTCGGACCGATCCTGAGCGCCCTGCAGAGCCTGCCGTCGGTCGCCTGGGTGCCCGTCGCCATCCTGTGGTTCGGTCTCACCGACGCGACGATGTACTTCGTCATCCTCATGGGCGCGGTGCCCTCGATCGCATCCGGCCTGGTGTCCGGCCTCGACCAGGTTCCGCCGCTGTACCTGCGCGTGGGACAGGTGCTTGGTGCCACCGGTCTCACCTCGGCTCGGCACGTGCTGCTGCCGGCGGCGTTCCCGGGCTACCTCGCGGGGCTCAAGCAGGGCTGGGCGTTCGCGTGGCGCTCGCTGATGGCCGCTGAGATCATCGCGGCATCGCCGCAGCTCGGCGTCGGCTTCGGTCAGCTGCTGCAGCGCGGCCGCGATCTCGCCGCCATGGACCTCGTCATCTTGACGGTCATCCTCATCCTGGTGGTGGGCATGATCGTCGACGCGGTCGCATTCCGTCCCCTCGAGCGTCGGGTGCTGCGGACGCGAGGGCTGTTGTCCCGGCCGTGACTGGTCCTTCTTATTCGCTCACGCTCGACGTCGCCGGGCGGCGGGTCGTGGTCGTGGGCGGGGGGCCGGTCGCGACCCGTCGCGTTGCCGGGCTGCTGACCGCGGGCGCTTTCGTCGACGTGGTTGCGCCATGGCTGTGCGAGGACCTCGCCGCGGGGGTGGACGGCGTGCGGTGGATACCCCGCGAGTACGCCGAGGGCGACCTCGAGGGTGCCTGGCTCGTCCACACCTGTACAGGCGACCCGACGACGGATGCGGCTGTCGCCGCGGCCGCGGAGCGCGCACGCGTCTGGTGCATCCGTGCCGACGACGCGAGCTCCTCCTCCGCGTGGACCCCGGCCGTTGCTCGGGCCGGCGACGTCACCGTCGCGGTCGGGGGCGGCGGCGATCCACGCCGAGCCGCTGCGATTCGCGACGCCATCCAGCTGCTCCTCGACACCGGCCGGCTGCCGGTCCGGCCGCGGCGCGCCGCCAGTCAGGGGCGAGTCGCGCTCATCGGCGGGGGGCCTGGCGACCCGGGACTCATCACCACCCGCGGACGGCACCTGCTCGCTGAGGCCGACGTCGTCGTCGTGGATCGGCTCGCTCCCCGGACGCTGCTGGACGAGCTCGACCCCGCCGTCGAGGTCATCGAGGCCGGCAAGGCGGCGCACGCCCACACCCTTACCCAGGAGGAGATCAACGCACTGCTCGTCGAGCGAGCGCACGCGGGCCAGCGGGTCGTGCGGCTCAAGGGCGGGGATCCGTTCGTCCTCGGGCGGGGATTCGAGGAGCTGCGCGCCTGCCGCGAAGGGGGAGTGCCCTGCGAGGTGGTCCCCGGTGTGACGAGCGCATTCGCCGTACCGGCTGCAGCGGGTATCCCCGTCACGCACCGCGGCCTGGCCTCCCAGGTGACCGTGCTGTCCGGGCATGACGAGGATCTCGACTGGGCGACGCTGGCGGCGACGGACGGGACCCTCGTACTGCTCATGGCGGTTGCCCGAATTGAGCTGCTCGCTCGCCAGCTGGTGCTGCACGGCCGGCCACCCGCGACGCCGGTGGCCATCGTCGAATCGGGCTACTCCCCCACGCAACGCACGACGATCGGCGACCTCGACACGATCGCCGTGCGCGCCGCCGAGCGGGGCGTCCAGCCGCCAGCGGTGATCGTCGTCGGCGACGTCGTGGGGCTGCTCGCCCCCTCATCGCCCCGCCGCCACCCCCAGCCGAAATGATCACGTATACGTGATCATTGAGGGCGATACGCGTCATACAGGGCGCGTATCGTCCTAACTCACCACGTATCGCCCGACCTCACCGGCCTCACGATTCGGTTTGTGCGCCTGTTGCCGGGAAGATGGAACGGTCATGGAGATCTGGCCCGGCACGCCGTACCCGTTGGGTGCGAGCTTCGACGGGGCCGGCACGAACTTCGCGGTGTTCTCCGAGGCAGCCGCGCACGTCGAGCTTTGCCTGTTCGACGAGGAGGGCACCGAGACGCGCGTCGAGCTGCCCGAGATGGACGGCTTCGTCTGGCACGGGTATGTCCCACGAGTCCAGCCCGGCCAGCGGTACGGCTTCCGCGTCCACGGCCCGTACGTCCCGGCGCGCGGGCAACGCTGCAACCCGTCGAAGCTGCTGCTCGACCCATACGCCAAGGCGATCGAGGGCCAGGTGGACTGGCACCCGTCGGTCTTCAGCTATGACTTCCGGGACCGCTCACGTCGCAACGACGAGGACAGCGCTCCGCACATGATGAAGTCGGTGGTCGTCAACCCGTTCTTCGACTGGCAGAACGACCGCCACCCGCGCACGCCGTACCACGAGACGGTCATCTACGAGGCGCACGTCAAGGGCCTGACGATCCAGCACCCTGATATCCCCGAAGACGTCCGCGGCACCTACGCCGGGCTCGCGCACCCGGTGATGATCGACCACCTCAAGAAGCTGGGCGTCACCGCTGTCGAGCTGATGCCGGTACACCAGTTCGTCCAGGACAGCCTGCTCGTCGAGCGCGGGCTGTCGAACTACTGGGGCTACAACACGATTGGCTTCTTCTCCCCCCACAACACGTACGCATCGGCGGGGCAACGCGGCGAGCAGGTGCTCGAGTTCAAGTGGATGGTGCGCGCGCTGCACGAAGCCGGCATCGAGGTCATCCTCGACGTCGTCTACAACCACACCGCCGAGGGCAACGAGCTGGGCCCCACCCTGTGCTTCCGCGGTATCGACAACACCGCCTACTACCGGCTCGTCGACGGCGACCCCGAGCACTACTACGACACGACCGGCACGGGGAACACGCTGCTGATGCGGCACCCGCACGTGTTGCAGCTCATCATGGATTCACTGCGGTACTGGGTGCTCGAGATGCACGTGGACGGGTTCCGCTTCGACCTCGCCGCATCGCTGGCCCGCCAGTTCCACGAAGTCGATCGCCTGTCCGCATTCTTCGACCTCGTGCAGCAGGACCCGGTCGTGTCGCAGGTGAAGCTCATTGCCGAGCCCTGGGATCTGGGTGAGGGCGGCTACCAGGTCGGCGGCTTCCCGCCGCTGTGGACCGAGTGGAACGGAAAGTACCGCGACTGCGTGCGCGATTTCTGGCGCGGCGAGCCCTGGTCGCTGGGCGAGTTCGCTTTCCGGCTGACCGGGTCAAGCGACCTCTACAAGGACGACGGCCGGCGCCCGCACGCCTCCATCAACTTCGTCACCGCTCACGACGGCTTCACGCTGCACGACCTGGTGTCGTACGACCAGAAGCACAACGAAGCCAACGGTGAGGGCAACCGCGACGGTGAGTCGCACAATCGCTCGTGGAATTGCGGCGTCGAGGGACCCAGCGACGATCTCGAGGTCGTTGCGCTGCGCGAGCAGCAGAAGCGCAACTTCATCGCCACGCTGTTCCTGTCGCAGGGCGTTCCCATGCTGTCCCACGGCGACGAGCTCGGCCGTACGCAGCGCGGGAACAACAACGGGTACTGCCAGGACAACGAGATCACCTGGGTCGACTGGGCCGACGTGCGAGAGCACTGGACGCTTCGCGAGTTCACCCAGGCTGTGACTCGGCTGCGCGCGGAGCATCCGGTGTTCCGTCGGCGGCGGTTCTTCCGCGGCCGTCCCATCTACGGCAGCCCAGACGGCCTCACCGACATCCAGTGGCTGACACCCTCCGGCGACGACATGGCAAACGCCGACTGGAGCGGCGGTCATGCGCTGTCGATGGGGATGTTCCTCAACGGTGACGCGATCTCCGAGCCCGATGCGCGCGGCACCCGCGTGCGGGACGATTCCTTTCTGCTGCTGTTCAACGCCCACTACGACGACACCGTCTTCACGCTGCCGCCGAAGAAGTACGGCGAGCTCTGGGAGGTTGCGCTGGACACCGCAGCACCGCTCGTTGCCGATCGGCCGCTGTGCAAGGCGGGCGGGACCGTCGACGTCGAGGCCCGGTCGTTGCTGGTATTTCGCCGCGTTGGCTGAACAGTGCCGTCGCACCTTCCCGCGAACGGGCACGCTGCCCCTCGCTCGACGTACCGGATGCAGCTGTCGTCCGCGTTCGGCTTCGCCGACGTCGCGGCGTTAGCCGACTACCTCGCCGACCTCGGCGTGTCCCACGCGTACTTGTCGCCGGTGCTGCAAGCAGTACCCGGATCGACCCACGGCTACGACGTCGTCGATCACGCCAGGCTCAGCGACGAGCTGGGTGGAGCGGATGGGTTCGCCGCCATGGTGTCGACGCTGCGTCAGCACGGTCTCGGGGTCATCGTCGACGTTGTTCCCAATCACATGGCCATCCCGGCGCCAGAACGACTGAACGGGCGGCTCTGGACGGTGCTTCGCGACGGTCGCGAGTCCCCCGGCGCTGCCTGGTTCGACATCGACTGGAACGCGCAGGAGCAACGCATCCTGATGCCCGTCCTGGGGTCGTCGATCGGCGACGCCGTCGATGCCGGTGAGCTGCTCGTCGACGGGTCGACACTGCGCTACTACAACCACGAGTTCCCGCTGGCCGCGGGCACAAGCGACTTGGCGCGGTCGGCGCAGGTGCAAGCGCAGCACTACCGGCTCGCCGACTGGCGGGTCGGTGTCGAGGAGCTCAACTACCGCCGCTTCTTCGACGTTGCGTCGCTGATCGCCGTTCGCGTCGAGGAACCCGGAGTCTTCGACGCCACCCATGAGCTGCTGCTTGACCTGGTGAATGGCGGTGCCGTCGATGGGTTGCGCATCGACCATCCCGATGGGCTGCACGATCCAGCGGCGTATGTCGAGACGCTGCATGAGCGAACCGGTGGCTGCTGGGTCGTCGTAGAGAAGATCCTTGAAGCCGAGGAGCGGCTTCCCGACTGGAGCTGCGCCGGAACGACCGGATACGACGCGCTGCACGTAGTTGGTGGTGTCTTCGTCGATCCGGCCGCTGAATCTTCGCTGACCTCGCTCTACGCGTCCCTGACCAATGATCCTTCCGACTTCACTGCGGTTGCCACGCAGTCCAAGCGCGATGTCGTTTCCCGCTTGCTGGCGGCGGAGGTGTGCCGGCTGGTTGAGGTGCTGCTGCGCGTCGGTCGCGAGGACCTGGTGCTGCGAGACGTCACGCGGCGGTCGTGGCGAACGGCACTGGAGGAGATGCTCGTCGCGTTTCCTGTCTATCGCGCGTACGTCGTCCCCGGCACGGAGCCCTCGGACGTGGCCGTCGCACAGGTCGATCTCGCTGTCGAGCGAGCCTCGCGTACGGTGCGCGGCGGCGATGCCGTGGCGTTGCTGCATCTGCGCGAGCTCGCGCTCGGGCAGCGCGGCCGATCACCGCTGCTCGACGAGTTCGTCGTGCGCTTTCAGCAAACTTGCGGACCCGTCATGGCCAAGGGTGTCGAGGACACCGCGTTCTACCGCTGGAACCGGTTCGTCGCGCTCAACGAGGTCGGTGGGGCACCGAGCAGCTTCGGATCCAGCGTCGCCGACTTTCACGAGGCGGCGCTGCATCGCCAGCGGGAATGGCCGTATGCCATGACCACGCTGTCGACGCACGACACCAAGCGGAGCGAGGACGTTCGAGCCCGGCTGTACGCGCTGACAGAGCTGCCCGACGCCTGGGGAGAGGCGGTCACGAGATGGAGAGCGCGAGCCCAGCCTTACCGCAACGCTCAAGGCTGGGCGGATGCGACGACGGAGTACCTGTTCTGGCAGACGCTCGTCGGCGCGTGGCCCATCGGCGTCGAGCGGATGGACACCTACGTGCTCAAGGCCGCGCGCGAAGCGAAGCTGCACACCGTGTGGACCGAGCCGAACTCAGATTACGAGGACGCCCTTCGCGCCTTTGCCACGAGCGTTCTCACCGACAGCGAGCTGATCGCGGACGTCGGCGACTTCGTCTCGAAACTTGCTCCGATCGCCGCGGCCAATGCACTGGGACAGAAGTTGCTCCAGCTGACGATGCCAGGGGTTCCTGACGTCTATCAGGGGACAGAGATCGCCGACCTTTCGCTTGTCGATCCCGACAATCGCCGGTCGGTCGATTACCTGCGGCGACGACAGCTGCTGGCCTCACCCGACGTCGCTAGCGACGACGCGAAAAAGATGGTTGTCACGTCGACGGCGCTTCGGCTGCGCCGGCAGTACCCGGAATGGTTCGGGGTCGAGGGCGACTACGTGCCGCTGTACGCCGACGGGCTGGCCAGGGACCATCTCGTCGCGTTCGCCCGTGCTGGAGCAGTCGTGACAGCGGTGCCTCGGCTGACGGTGTCGCTCGAGCGCATCGGTGGCTGGCAAGCAACGACGCTGTCACTTCCCGCGGGAGCGTTCCGGCACTGCTTCACCGGTGCCACGTTCAGCGGTGACGTTGCGATAGCAGACCTGCTCGACGGCTTTCCGGTCGCACTTCTCGTCCGCGATGAGCTCTCCTAGCCGATCTGTTCGGTGAGCAGGCGGGTGCGAGCTGCGTCGACGTCGAAGTCGGCGGCCGGCCACTGCGGGTCCATGTCCTCGAGCTGCTCGACGAGCAGCTGCGAGATCGCCCAGTTGCGGTACCACTTGCGGTCGGCGGGCACGACGTACCAGGGGGCCGCTGCGGTATTGCAGCGCTCGAGCGCTGCTTCGTACGCCCCGCGGTAGTCGTACCAGAGCAGCCGCTCATCGAGATCGCGCGGATTGAACTTCCAGTGCTTCGTCGGATCGTCCAGGCGGGCGAGCAACCGTTCACGTTGCTCCTCCAGCGAGATGTGCAGGAACACCTTGATGATGCGGACGCCCCGTTCGACCAGGCGGCTCTCGAAGCGGTTGATGGTCGCATAGCGACGGCTCCACACCGACCGAGGCACGAGGTCATGAACGCGGACGATGAGCACGTCCTCGTACTGAGATCGATCGAAGATGCCGATGATGCCTGGCCGTGGCAGCGCTGCGCGGATACGCCAGAGGAAGTCGTGAGACAGCTCTTCGCGAGTCGGTGGCCCAAACGCCTTGATCGACACGCCCTGCGGATCGACAAACCCCATCGCGTGCTTGATGGTGCCGCCCTTCCCGGAGGTGTCCATGCCCTGCAGAACGACGAGAACGCTGCGCCGCTCGCCGGAGCGGCCCTCCGCGTACAGACGTTCCTGGAGCTCGGAGAGCCGGACCCCGAGCGCTTCGAACTTCGATGTCGTCGTCGCCTTGTCTCCAGGCGCCCCCGGCGTCGCGCGGGTGTCCATCGATCCCAAGTCGACTGCACCCTCGGGAAGTCGCAGCAGATCGCTGATCGCGCGCCGATTTCATGGAAGGCTCACCTCGTGCATCAGCGCATCCTGTCAGGCCAACTGTGACGACGCTGTCGGTATGGGCACCGGGTGCCAGCGTTGTCAACGTCGAGACACGCGACGCACGTCATCGGCTGCACCCCGATGTACGCGCGGGCTGGTGGATTGCAGACCTCCCGATCGAGCACGACGACGACTATGCATTCGTTCTCGATGACGACGGGCCGCTGCCCGACCCCCGCTCGCGCTGGCAGCCGCACGGCGTGCACGCGGCGAGCCGCTGGTCTACGACCACGAGCTGTTCGAGTGGAGCGATGCCGGTGGCGTGGCGTACGGCTAGCCGGCAGCGTGGTCTACGAGATGCACATCGGCACGTTCACAGCCGAGCAGGACGCTCGACGCCGCGATCCAACATCTCGACCATCTCGTTCGATCTCGGCGTCGACCTCGTCGAAGTGATGCCGGTCGCCGCCTTCGCCGGCACGCAGGGCTGGGGGTACGACGGCGTCAGCCTGTTCGCCGTGCACGAGCCGTACGGCGGCCCGGACGCGATTCAAGCGCTTCGTCGACGCCTGCCACGCCCGCGGTCTCGGCGTCGTGCTCGACGTCGTCTACAACCACCTGGGACCCGCGGGAACTACCTGCCGCGCTTCGGGCCGTACTTCACCGACAAGCACCACACGCCGTGGGGCGCCGCCGTCAACCTGGACGATGACGGCTCCAACGAGGTGCGGCGCTTGGTCATCGACAACGCACTGTCGTGGCTGCGCGACTTCCACGTCGACGGGCTGCGGCTGGACGCCGTGCACGCGCTCGTGGACGGCACGGCTAGCGCATCTGCTCGACGAGCTCGCCGGCGAAGTCGACGCACTGTCCACCGCACTCGGCCGGCCGCTGTCCCTCGTGGCCGAGTCGGATCTCAACGACGCCGGCTACGTCACGGCGAGGGAGGCAGGCGGCTACGGATGGCGGCGCAGTGGAGCGACGACTTCCATCACGCGCTGCACGCCATGCTGACCGGTGAGGAGAAAGGCTACTACGCCGACTTCGGCAGCCTGGCGACGTTCGCCTAAGGCGATGACGCGGTCTTCGTTCACGACGGAACCTGGTCGTCGTTCCGTCGACGGCGACACTGGGCGCCCGGTAGATGTCGAACGATTGCCGGGGTACCGCTTCGTCGGCTTCGTGCAGACTCACGACCAGATCGGCAACCGGGCCGTTGGCGATCGCATATCTGTGACGCTGTCGGACGGCCTGCTACGCATCGGCGCCGCCTTGATGCTCACCGCGCCTTTCACGCCGATGCTGTTCATGGGCGAAGAGTGGGCAGCGTCGACACCGTGGCAGTTCTTCTCGTCATTCCCCGAAGCCGGCGCTCGCCCGGGCGATCAGTGAGGGGCGGCGGCGCGAGTTCGCCGAGCACGGCTGGGACGTCTCGACGTTCCCGATCCGCAGAGCCCGGAGACGGTTGCCCGCTCGACACTCGACTGGGAGGAGCTGGATCGCCAGCCGCACGCGGCAACCCTGTCGTGGTACGCCGCGCTCATTGCCCTCCGCCGACGGGAGGCGGACCTGACAGAGCCACGCCTGCACCGCGTCGCAGTGAGCTTCGACGAGGAGCAGCGTTGGCTCGTCGTCAGTCGGGACGCGCTGCGCGTCGTCTGCAACCTTGCCGGACGACGGCAGTCGATCGCGGTGACCGGGGCAGTCGTGGAGCTGCTGCTTTCCTCCGATGCCGATGTTGCTTGCGCGGAAGCGACCGTGGAGTTGCCAGCAGAGTCCGTCGCCATCGTCCGCGTTGCCTCACCTGCAGGAATCTGACGTGCGCCAGCTGTTTCCACCAGGCCATGCCAATGCCGCCGCGCTCGACTTGGCGACCGTCTATGCCTACCCGCACCGCCTGGACCGGCCATGGGTACGCGCAAACATGGTCAGCAGCATCGACGGAGCCGGCAGTGTCGACGGCCATTCCGGTGGACTGTCCAGCCCGCCGGACAAGCAGATTTTCGCGCTGCTGCGTGCTCAGGCCGACGTCGTGCTCGTGGGTGCGGGGACGGCGCGGGCCGAGGGATACGGGCCGGGGCGGATTCGAGCGGAGTACGCACCGCTGCGCGCCAGCCGCGATCAGCCTGCCGACGTACCGATCGCCATCGTTACCCAAAGTCTCGATCTCGACCTGAGCAGTGCTCTGTTCCGTGATTCTCGACCGATTGTGGTGACGAGCGCGGCAGCTGATGCGACGCGGTTGGAGCGGCTCTCGGATGTCGCCGACGTCGTTGTTGCCGGGGAGCAGCACGTCGATCTCGGAGCGGCCATGTCGGCGCTTCGCGACCGTGGACTTCGCCGGGTGCTGTGTGAGGGTGGTCCGCACCTGCTGGGCGATCTCGTGCAGGCGGGGTTGCTCGACGAGCTTTGTCTCAGCCTCTCGCCCCTGATCACAGCGGGAACCGCGCCGCGCATCGTCGCGGGCGATGACGTGCAGGCCTCGATGACGCTGCGCTCGCTGCTCGAGGACAGCGGCGTGCTGTTCACGCGTTACGTCCGCGCCTGACGGCCGACGGAGACCGCCCACCACACCAGCGGTAGCTGCAGTGGCAACCGGGCGTACGTCGCCGCGCGATACCACGCCGGTTCGCGCCGTGCATCGACTGCCATCTGCACGTTGGCCGGGAAGACGACGACGAACAGCGCAGCCGCTGCCCAACCCGCTTTGCCACGCGTGCGCCGTGACAGCAGACCGGCCGCGCACGCCAGCTCAGCAGCACCGCTGACGTACACGTAGGGATAGGGATTGCCGAGCCACTTCGGCACGATTCGTGCGTACATCCTCGGGGAGAGAAAGTGCGTTGTACCGGTGACGCTTAGCAGCGCCGCCAGCGCGTCACTGCGTCGAACCCGCACGCAGGATCTCCCGTAGGTCGTAGTTCACCGGCTCTTCCAGCTGGTCGTAGGTGCATGACTGCGGATCGCGGTCCGGGCGCCAGCGCCGGAACTGCGCGGTGTGTCGAAACCTTGTGCCCTCCATGTGGTCGTACGCGACCTCGACGACGAGCTCAGGCCGTATCGGCACCCACGACAGATCCTTCTTTGCGTTCCAACGGCTGACCGCCCCGGGCAGGCGGCCCGCCTCGTGGGCCTGCGCTTCGGCCCACTCCCCCCACGGGTGTCCGCTGAAGTCGTCCATGCGGTACGGCGCGAGCTCTTCGACGAGCTCGGTGCGCCGAGCCATGGGGAACGACGCCGATACACCGACGTGCTGCAACGATCCGTCGGTGCGGTAGAGCCCGAGCAGCAGGGAGCCAATGACGCCGCCGGTCTTGTGCCACCGGAAGCCGGCCACCACGCAATCGGCGGTGCGCTCGTGTTTGACCTTGTACATGGCTCGCACGTCGGGGCGGTACGCCACATCCCCCGGCTTGGCGATGACGCCGTCGAGCCCAGCGCCCTCGTACTCGCCAAACCACCCCTGCGCTTCATCCAGCGACGTCGTGGAAGGCGTGACATGAACAGGCGGCTTGGATGTGCGCAGTGCATCCACCAGTCGTTCACGACGTTCGATGAAGGGGGTCTCGAGGAGGGAGTCGTCGTCCAGCGCAAGGATGTCGAACGCGACGAACGAGGCCGGCGTCTGCTCGGCGAGCATGTCGACCCGGGACTTGGCGGGATGGATTCGGTTGAGCAGCGCGTCGAAATCGAGTCGCTCGCCGGTCACGATGATGATCTCGCCGTCGACAACCACGCGCTCTGGGAGCTCGCTTCGGAACGCCTCGACGAGCTCGGGAAAGTACCGCGTCATCGGCCGTTCGTTACGGCTGCCGATCTCCACGTCGTCACCGTCGCGGAACACGATCGCGCGGAAGCCGTCCCACTTCGCTTCGTAGTGCATGTTCGGCGGGATCTTGGCGACCGATTTCGCGAGCATCGGCCGCACGGGCGGCATCACAGGCAGCTGCACGCCCCCATCCTGCCGGGTCGCCCGCGTGCAGACCCAAATGATCACGTTTACGTGATCATTGAGGGCGATACGCCTGTTGTAGGAGGCGTATCGCCCTCACTCGTCGCGTATCGCATCGAGCAGCAACGGGTCCCCCCGCCAGCCCTGCGCGCAGCGTCACGGAACGGCTTTGCGGTCCCGATCCTTGGAGGGCTGCACGCGCTTCGGCTCGCCGGGCATCTTTGGGTAGTTCGGCGGGTACGGCATGTCGCCGAGGCCGCGATCGCGCTCGTCGCGGGCGTACCACTCGAGCAGCGGTTCGATCGAGTGCTGCACGTCGTCGATCGAGGCGTGCACGTCGCCGAGCTCAGCGAACCGCGACGGCATGGTCACGATGGTGAAGTCCTCGGGCTGCGCCGACGGCAGCTCGTCCCACGTCAGCGGGGCGGAGACCGTCGCGTCTGGTCGTCGCCGCACGCTGTACGCCGACGCGATCGTGCGGTCGCGGGCATTTTGGTTGAAGTCGACGAATACCCGTTCGCCGCGCTCCTCCTTCCACCACGCGGTCGTGACGAGATCGGGTACGCGGCGCTCGATCTCGCGCGCGAATGCGATGGCAGCGCGGCGTACCTCGGTGAACGTCCATCGCGGCTCGATGCGGAGGTAGACGTGAATGCCTCGGTTGCCGGACGTCTTCGGATAGCCGACATAGCCCAGCTCGTCCAACATCGGCCGCACCGTCTCCAGCGCCGCAGTACGCGCCTGGTCGAAGCCGGTGCCGGGCTGAGGGTCGAGGTCGATGCGCAGCTCGTCGGGATGGTCCACATCGGTGGCTCGCGTGTGCCATGGGTGGAACGTCACGGTGCCGAGATTGGCCGCCCAGGCAACGGCCGCCAGATGGGTGACGCAGAGCGCGTCAGCGTGCCGGCCGCTCGGGAACGTGACGCGGACGGTGTCGAGCCAATCCGGGGCGTACTGGGGGAACCGCTTCTGGTAGATCTCCTCGCCCTCGACGCCTTCAGGGAAGCGCTGCAGGTTGGTCGGGCGCTGCCACAGCGCCCGGGTGATGCCGTCGCCGACCGACAGGTAGTACTGGACGAGGTCGAGCTTGGTCTCCTTCCGGTTCGGAAAGTAGACCTTGTCCGGGTTGGTGACGCGGACGGTGTGCTCTCCTACCTCGAGCTCGACGGCGGGCGTCTTCGCAGCAGCCACCCCGGCACCGTACCCGGGTGTCCGACATAGGCTCGCCCGCATGACGTCCTACCAGGTGCAGAAGTCCGACGCCGAGTGGCGCGAGCGGCTCACACCCGAGGAGTACGCCGTGTTGCGGCAGGCGGGTACCGAGCGCCCGTTCACCGGTGAGTACGTCGACACCAAGACGGAGGGCGTCTACCGCTGCCGAGCTTGTGGCGCGGAGCTGTTCCGCTCGGACACCAAGTTCGACTCGCACTGTGGCTGGCCGTCGTTCTACGACCCGGCCGACAGCGATGCGGTCGAGCTGCTGACGGACCGCAGCTTTGGCATGGCCCGCACCGAGGTGCGCTGCAAGAACTGCGGCTCGCACCTCGGCCATGTCTTCGACGACGCACCCGACCAGCCGACCGGTCAGCGCTACTGCATCAACTCGATCAGCATCACCCTCGAGCCCGCGACCTAGGCCCCGTTGATCAAGAGATTCGGCTGGCGAGTCCTGGTACGTGTCATCGCAGACCTCCCACCAGGAGCACATTCAAGAGATCGTCGACAAGATCAACATGGAGTCGAAGAGATGGCGATGGGCGTCAGCATTTTCCGCTTCGTGCCTGACCTGTGATTCAGCCATCCCCGTCGACCATCACAGGCGGAGTGCTCTCGTCGATGCCGCCGCCGAACACCCAGACGCCGGCGTCCTTCGCCTCCTCCACCACCGCGTGCGCCGCATCCGAAACTTCCTGCAGATCCTCGTCGGGAAAGACCATGGCACCACTCGGGAACGAGATCAGATACTTCGTCATCGCGTCGACTCCTGCTTCCCGCTTCGGGGGTCGGACCCATCCTCGCCGCCGCGGCGGGGTGCGCACCAAACCCCACTCGCGCATCCCTAACGGCTGCAGAACGGTCCTTCCTCATCAGAGACCTCGCAACCCGCATCGATCGCAGGCGGGACCCACCACGTGATCACACACGGCTCAGGGCAGTCCAGAGATCAGCTCGGCAATGGGCTTGCGGCGACCGGTGTAGAACGGCACCTCCTCGCGGACGTGGCGCCGGGCCGTCGAGCCGCGCAGGTGACGCATCAGGTCGATGATGCGGTAGAGCTCGTCGGCTTCGAACGCGAGGATCCACTCGTAGTCCCCGAGCGCGAATGACGACACGGTGTTCGCGCGTACGTCGGGGTAGTCGCGCGCCATCATCCCGTGCTCCGCGAGCATCGCCCGGCGCTCCTGCTCGGGCAGCAGGTACCACTCGTACGACCGCACGAACGGGTAGACGCACACATACGCCCTGGGCTCCTCGTCGGCCAGGAACGCGGGGACGTGGCTCTTGTTGAACTCGGCCGGTCGGTGCAGCGCCAGCACCGACCACACCGGCGCGCACGCACGACCGACAGCGGTACGCCGGAACCGGCCGTACGCCTCCTGCAGGTCGTCAGCGTTTGGGGCATGCCACCAGATCATGAGGTCCGCGTCCGCGCGCAGCCCGGACACGTCGTACGTTCCGCGGACGACGATGTCCTTTGCAGCGAGCTGCTCGAGCAGCTGCTCGAGCTCGGCGGTCGCAGCGGTACGGTCCTCCTGCAGCGGCGTCTCGACGCGAAACACCGACCACATCGTGTAGCGGATCAGGGTGTTGAGGTCGCGTGCCTTCGGTCGGGCCGCACGATCGTCGGACATGAGCTCATTGTCGCGCGTCGCGCAGATGTCGCAGAATACGCAGCGCCGCCGACTCACCGCCGGCGATGCACGCCGGGATCCCCACCCCGTCGTACGCCGCTCCGCACACAGCCAGGCCCGGTGCCGCGTCGATCGCGGTCAGCACGCGCGACACGCGCTGGTTGTGTCCCACGGCGTACTGCGGCAGGGCGCCGCCCCAGCGCGTGACACGCGAGTCGACAGGGTTCTCCGCCGCGCCGGTGGCCTCGCTGAACTCGTCGGCCACGGCCGCGATCAGGTCGTCGTCATCGCGCTGCAAGTCCTCTTCCTCGCCGTACCGGCCGACTGAGCACCGCACGAGCACTACGTCGGGCGACGAAGCATCCAGCCAGGCCCACTTCGCGGAGGAGTACGTGGTCGCCTTGATCAGTCGTCGCTCCACCGGCGGGACGAGGAAGCCACTGCCGTGGAGCCGACCGGCGATTGCAGGGCGGCGGTACGCCAGCGTGACCACCGCGACGCTGGCGTAGTCGATGTCGGCGAGTTCCGCGGCGGCCAGGGGCACCTCCTGCTCCAGCAGCCGTGCCGCCGGTCGGGCGGGAACCGCGAGCACGATCGCGTCAGCGTCGAGCTGCTCGGGCGACCGGGTCGAGCCGAGGGTGAGCCGCCACCCTGAGCTCGTCCGGCACAGCTCCCTGGCGGTGGTCGACCTCCGCACGTGTGCACCGCTGGCGTCGAGGATGGCCGCGGGCAGCTGGCCGACACCGCCGACCAGTCCGTTGAACACGGCTCCCTGCTGCGCCGACATTGCAGCAATGCCAGCTGCGCCCCGAAGCAGCGGCTGCCCCTCACGCGCGATCTCTGCCAACTGAGGAAGGGTCGCCGCGAGCGACAGCCGGTCGGCGGATCCGGCATAGACACCGCCGAGTAGCGGGTCGACGAGCCGGTCGACCACTTCGCGGCCCACGCGACTCTCTACGTACGCCCCGACCGTCACATCGTCGACCAGCGGCTCGGCCGGAAGCAGGTAGTCCAGCGGAATGCGGGCCAGACCGGTCCAGGAGAGCACGCCGCTGGCGCCGAGCGCGCCCAGGTCGGCCGGCACACCCATGACGGTGCCGGCAGGAATCGGCCGCAGCGCGCCACGTGTCCACAGCGACGCGGCCGCGGTCGTCGGGGCGACGAGCTGATCAGCCAGGCCGACCGCGCGCGCCAGCTCCACCGCTTCCGGTCGTCGGGCAAGCATCGACTCTGCGCCTAGGTCGACGGTGAGCCCGGCGACCTCGCCGACGCGCAGCTTCCCGCCGACGGAATCAGCGCCGTCGATCACCGTGACCTGAGGCGGAGCATCGCCGCGGGTCAGGAACCAGGCGGCCGCCGCACCGGCGATACCGGCGCCGACGATGACGACGCTCGGCCGGGACTGGTCGGACGGCACGGTGATCAGCCTGTCAGACCGATACCGGATCGGAATCGTCCCGTGTCCAGAACGCGGAACCGCACTCGGACTGCCTGCCGTCGGACTGTCACGGGGAATGCAACGACGAGGGGGAGTTCATGCGCACTGGAGGAGTCGGACGTATCGCGATCATGGCTGCCTTGGTCGGAAGCCTCGCGGCCTGTGGTAGCGGTGCCGGGATCAGCGACAGCGATGTGGGCGGTCAGGACGAAGCCGTGGGCGGCGCAGCGCCACAGGAGGCCTCGGGGGCGGGGGCCGGGTCAGCGGCCGATCCCGCGGCAGCCGTCGTCCCGGCCGAGCGAGCTCTCGTCTACATCGCCGATCTGGCGGTTCGCGTCGGCGACGTCGACGACGCCGTCGCGCAAGCGGAACAGGTCACGGCAACCGCGGGCGGCACGGTGGCCAACGCGGAACGCGCCGGGGAGACCACCGCCACCGGAAGCGCACGGCTGGTCCCGCGCGTGCCACCCGACCAGTTCTGGCCGGTGATCCGCGACCTGGAGGATCTCGGGACGCGCGTCCAGCTGACGCAGTCGTCTCAGGACGTGACCGCGGAGGTCGCCGACGTCGAGAGCCGCGTCACCTCGGCGTAACGCGTCATCGAGACGTTCCGCAGCCGGCTGGACCAAGCCACGACGATCACCGACATCCTGGCGCTCGAGACCGAGATCGCCCCGCCGGGAAGCCGAGCTGGAGGCACTCGAAGCGCGCCAACGTGCCCTCGACGACTCGGTCGACCTGTCAACGGTGACGGTCACCTTCACCGCCACCTCGGCGCCCTTGCCTGCGGAGGACAATCTCGGTTTCCTGCCGGGCTTGGAGGCCGGCTGGCGGGGGTTGCAGTCCGCAACCGCCGTAGCGTTGACGATCATCGGTGGCCTGCTGCCGTTCACCGTGCTCACGCTGCTGATCGCCGTACCGCTGTGGTTGCTGCTGCGCCGCCGCTCAGCTCGCCGACCGCCTGCCGCCCCCGCGGCAGCATCCTCGTCGCCCGACGCCTGATCGCGCTGGTGCTAACTGAGGCGGCTGATGGGCACCTGGTCCGGTTCGCGCCGGAGGGGGACCAGGGCCGCCGCCAGGATGAGCAACCCTCCTGCCGCCGCCGCCCACGGGCCCGACAGGACGTCCGCTGCCGTGAACTCCGCAGGCTCAACGAGCATGGCTTCGTGCACGACGTACATCGTCGGGACGACGAGCGCGACCAGTCCCGACATCGCTGTCAGAAACCGAAACCGCAGCACACCTCCGAGCAGCGCCGACGCCGCCAGCACGATCAGCGCAGCGCCGACGGACCCCACGGATGACGACGCCGTAGGACCAGCGGACTGCCACAGATATCCCACTCGGAGGTCGAGCCCCGACACACCGTCCTGCCACGGACTGAACGCACTCGTGACCAGGGCACCAGCGCCGAGGACGAGCGGCAGCCATGCGGCGAGGGTGCGCCTCCCGGACACGAAGCCGGAGGCTAGCGGTGCTGCTGCTCGTGTACCAGGTCCACCACGCGTGTCAGGACGTCGGGATCTGTTGCTGGGAGAACACCGTGCCCCAGGTTGAAGATGTGGCCCTCGGCGGCCCGCCCCGCAGCGAGAACGTCGCGTGTCGAATCGGCTACGACGTGCCACGGCGCGAACACGATTGCCGGGTCGAGATTCCCCTGCAGGGCCCGTCCGGGTCCGACCCGGCGCGCGGCCTCGTCCAGCGGCACGCGCCAGTCGACCCCGACCACGTCGGCCCCCGCCTCCCCCATGGCCGCGAGCAGTTCACCAGTCCCGACCCCGAAGTGGATGCGCGGGACACCGAGGTCGCGCAGTTGTGAGAGCACCGCAGCGCTGTGGGGAAAGACGCTGCGTCGATACTCCGAGAGCGCCAGCTCCCCCGCCCACGAGTCGAACAGCTGGATGGCGGCGGCCCCGGCGAGCACCTGGACACGCAGGAACGCGGCGGTGATACCGGCCAGTCGTTCGAGCAGTGCGCTCCACAACTGCGGCTCGGCGTACATCAGCGCCTTGGTCCGTTCGTGTGTCTTCGACGGTCCGCCCTCGATGAGGTACGACGCCAGCGTGTACGGCGCGCCCGCGAACCCGATCAGCGGGGTGGAGCCGAGTTCGGCAACCAGATCGCGTACCGCGCTGGTGACATAGCTGACGTCGTCGGCCTCGAGCGGCCGCAGCCTGTCGAGGTCGGACCAGCTGGCGATGGGCTTGGCGATCACCGGACCGACTCCGGTCACAATCTCGACGTCGACGCCGATGGCCTTGAGAGGAACCACGATGTCGCTGAAGAGAATCGCCGCATCGACGCCGTGGCGGCGCACCGGCTGCAACGTGATCTCGGTGATCAACTCCGGCCGCATGCACGACTCGAGCATCGGCACGGCCTCGCGGATGCGCCGGTACTCCGGCAGTGAACGGCCCGCCTGCCGCATGAACCAGACCGGCGTGTACGGCACCGGCAGGCGTCGGCAGCTACGCACGAACGGCGAGTCGTCGACACCTGTAGCTGTCACCGCTCGATCCTTCCACGGCAACCATGTCGGGACACGCCGCGCAGCCTCCCGTGTGGGGGCGCCTCTGCGTGTCACCGTCGAGGTGTGGAGGCGCGCTTTCGCGATGCGTCCGACCTGCTGCGCTGGTGCGGCGGGTGTGGCGACGTGCGCGAGTTCGAGGTGCCCGACTGCGCCGAGGGACACGGCGGCGACTGTCCTGAGCTGATCTGTACCGACTGCGGTGAGGCGCTCCTCGTGGCCTTTCCCCAGTGGCCGGCCACTCGTTCATCCGTCGCCTGATCGCCAGCGATCATCGGGCGCGTCGCGCGCCGGAGCAGGAGAGTCGCCGTACGCTGCCGAGCATGGCGGCCCGTGGCGAGCCGGCGGCACTGCCGGAGGATTTCCGGCGGGCCGTGGAGACTTTGCGGCCCGATCGGGTCCGGCCCGAGGTGGTCATCGACATCACGCCCGCGCCTCAGCGCCTGGCGCCATACGCGCACGCGCTGACCGCCGACGTCGTCGACGAATCAGGAACCGTGCTAGCCACCGGGCGCCTCGTTCTGCTCCACGACCCGGCCGGGCACGACGGCTGGCGCGGGACCTATCGGCTGGTGAGCTACGTCCGGGCCGAGCTTGAACCCGAGATCGCCGCCGACCCGCTGCTTCCTGAGGTCGGGTGGACCTGGCTCGCCGAGGCACTCGCCGGCCGTGAGGCGGATCACACGGCGGCGAGCGGCACCGTCACCCGGGTTGCGTCGCAGAGCTTCGGGGAGATGGCTGATCGGCCGCCGTCGGCGGAGATCGAGGTGCGCGCATCCTGGACACCGGTCCAGCGCCCGAGCACCACCCTGGACCTGTCCGCGCACCTGGCCGGGTGGATCGATCTGCTCTGCACGACGGCCGGCCTGCCGCCGCTGCCGACCGGCGTCGTCGCGATGCCGTCGCGACGGCGGCCGCGCTCCCGCGGCGAGCAGCACCACAGGTGAGCGAACCCGCGCAGACGCCGCCACCGGTGCCCCTACTCGCCCCTCGGGACGGGGTCCCGGACGTGACTGCGTCGGCTGATGCTCTGGGCAGCGTGATCGAGCGGTTCCGTAGCGGTCACGGCCCGGTGGCGGTCGATGCCGAGCGTGCGTCCGGATACCGGTACGGGCAACGCGCGTACCTGGTCCAGCTGCGCCGGGCGGAGGCGGGCAGCGCGATCGTCGACCCCATCGCCTGTCCAGACCTGTCGGCTCTGGGCGCGGCCATCGCGGATGCGGAATGGGTACTGCACGCCGCCGGGCAGGACCTGCCCAGCCTGGCGCCCCTCGGCCTGCGCCCGCGACAGCTCTTCGACACCGAACTCGCCGGTCGGCTGCTCGGCTACCCTCGGGTCGGGCTCGCCACCATGGTCGAGGAGGCGCTCGGTCTCACCCTGGAGAAGGGCCACTCGGCCGTCGACTGGTCGACCCGACCGCTGCCGGAGCCGTGGCTGCGCTATGCCGCGCTCGACGTGGAGATCCTCATCGAGCTGCGTGACGTGTTGGACGGACAGCTACGCGAGCAGGGCAAGCGGCAGTGGGCCGAGGAGGAGTTCGCTCACGTCGTCGCGTCTCCGCCGGCCGAGCCGCGAACCGATCCGTGGCGGCGCACCTCGGGTCTGCACCGGGTACGACGGCGACGCGGGCTCGCCATCGTTCGCGCGCTATGGGAGCAACGCGATCAGCTCGCCCGGCAGCGCGACCTGTCCCCCCGGCGCGTGCTGGCCGACGAGGCGATGGTCGAGGCGGCGCTGGCGAGCCCGACGTCGCTAGCTGAGCTCGGCGAGATTCCGACATTCCGCGGGCGTGGCACGCGGCGACTGCTCGACACCTGGTGGGCAGCGGTCGCGCAGGCGCAGGCGTTGTCCGACACACAGCTTCCCTCGCCAGCTGCGCCCGGTGCTGGCGGCCCGCCGCCTGCCCGCACGTGGGGCGAACGCAACCCTGCAGCTGCCGAGCGGCTCGCCTCGGTGCGCGTCGTGGTAGCGACGCTCGCCGACGAGCACCGGCTGCCGGCCGAGAACATGCTGTCGCCGGACACTGTGCGCCGGCTCGCCTGGTCGCCACCGTCAGACCTCGGCGTCGACGCGGTCGCTGAGTTCCTGCGCGCGGGTGGTGCTCGGCGTTGGCAGGTCGACCTGACTGCCTTTCCGCTCGCTGCTGCACTGGAGCGGGTCAGCATGAAGTCCGACACGTCGTCCTAGGGTGACGCGACCTTCGCGATCGTCGCAGCGACGAGATCCGGCTCGTCCAGCATCACCAGGTGTGCAGCGTTGTCTGCCACGACCAGGTCGGCCCGCAGTGAGCTCGCCCGCTGGCTCTCATCTCGTATCCAGGACACGTTGCGGATGCGCAGCGGCCGACCCCAGCGCGCGGCCGCGATCAGACTGATGGGAACGTCGGGCAGCGGGTGGTCACGTGCAAGACCCGCCAGCGCGCGCCCGAGATCGCGGTAGATCAGGTGCTCGTCGAGCATCCCGACGAGAGTGCGCGGGTCCTCGTACAACTCGCGTCGCCGCGCAGGTGTCAGCGGGTCGACCGCGCCGACCGTCCCAGCCCAGACCATCGCGCGACGCAGCGCCGGCCCGGCGGCACTCACTCCGCGTGTTCGAAGCACCGACGACGAAGCCGACGCTTCGCCGGCAGCGAGCCAGGTCGGGCGCCCGAGCAGCAAGCGCGGCGAGTGCGGCGCTCGGGGCGGCAGGTCAGCGTCGACGAGGACGATGCCCGAGACGTCGTACGGCCGCAGCCGAGCGAACGCTTCCGCATAGAGCCCACCGAGACTGTGGCCGGCGATCACGTACGGCGGCGGCGCACCGACGGCCGCTGCGGCGGCGGTCAGCCGGTCTACTTGCGCAGGCGGCAATAGCCCACCCCGCCGTACAGCTGCCGGATCCACTGCACGCGGACCGAGGCGATCGACCACGACGAACGGCCCCACCGGGTTCAGTCGAGCGAGAGCTTGACCGACGGCGTCCCAGTCCTCGGCGGGCAGGCCGAGGCCGGTGCTCACCAGGACACTCATGTCGGAGGGTTAGTCCTCGACGACATGATCGGCGAATCGCTGGCGCGCGGCCGCCCAGGCGAGGGTGTCGAAGCGATGGTCAGGGCGAAGTGCATCGACGGCTTCGTAGGCCATGTCCATGGCGTGATGGGTGTTGTCGTGCGCGAACAGACCGAGCCGGCCCAAGGTCGTCACTCCGGGCAGGTTGGTCGCCCAGCTGTCGAGACCGGCCAGGTGGTTCTCGTAACCGAGCTGATAAACGGGGTAGACGTTCGGCATCCGCCGGACCACCACGTCGCTTCGCCGCACTGCCGGAAGGTCTTCTGCGCGCAAGGTCCCCTCGACCAGGTCGGCGAGCGCGTACTCCGTGGCGTTCCAGATCCGATCGCCGCGCCAGCAAGCAATTTCTGCGCAGATCACTGAGCGGTCCGGCGGATCGTCGGCGGACTCGCGGTAGTTCGTCGGCTCGGAGATGCGGGTGACCGGGGTCTCGGCCCCAGGCAGGTAGTGCGCGTCGTACGGCGTCCACCGGCCGCCCTCGTGCACCAGGTAGACCAGCACGACCGCGCGGTAGCGCAGCCGGTGCGCGGCTTCGATGTCGGCCAGCGCTGGTGCCGGCCGGGTGATCCGGGCGATCTGCGGCAGCGGCAGTGTCGAGAACGTCTGCCACGCCTGTATCGACTCGCCGTTCGACATCGAGACGGTCACCGCATTGCCGTGCAGGTCGACGCGTTCCACCTGCTGCAGCAGCCGGATCTGCGCGCCAGCATCCGCTGCTGCGTCGGCCAGGGCGGTGGGCAGCTGCCCGAAGCCGCGCCGCGGGTAGTAAAACGTGCGTCCCTGCCCGGATCCGCCGCGCCGCCCCCGCAGCAGCCGGGCCGCGACCTTCCACGGTGTGTCAGCCCCGACCCGGACGCGGGCCTGTTCTGCGGAGAGCTGATCGCCCGGCAGTCCCCACAGCTTGAGCGCGTACGGCGCCCACATCGCCTCGTACAGCGCTGGCCCGAGGCCGGCGCGCAGGGCATCGGCGTACGACGTGTGATGCGAGCGCCTGGTCGGTGCGAGCGCGGCGTCCCGAGCGGCTGCTGCGATCAGGTTCCCCGGTAGCGCGCGAGCGAGCTCGCTCGCGTGGAGCGGGAAGCCGACCCAGGTGCCGGCAATGCGCAGCCGGCCATTACGCCGGCGCAGCTGTAGGTCGTCTCCCAGCAACTCCTGGACGTCCGCGAGGATCCGCTGCGGCGTCGTCGGATACAGCCGGTGGCTGCCCTGATCTACCCGGACGCCGGCGATGTCGAAACTCGCTGCGGCGCCACCGACCTCGTCGTCGCGCTCGACGACGGCGACGGACAATCCTCGCTGGGTCGCCTTCCACGCGGCCGCCAGCCCGGACACACCGGCCCCGAGAACGACCAGGTCGAAGGAGTCCGATGAGGGCGAGGAAGCAGGCTCGGGTGGGGGCAAGGTCATATTGCGCGCAACGTTAGCGTTGCTCGCGTGCCGACTGCAGCGTCGCGGGCTGACAAGATCATCGTGTCGGACGTGCGCGCCGCGCTCGCGTCCGCAGCCGACCCGGACAAGGCGATCGGCATGCAGGCGTACATGAAGTCCGCGCTGCCGTTTCGCGGCGTACAGAAGCCGGAGAGGGTGCGCGTCCTGCGCGAGGTTTTCGCATCGCATCCGCTTCCGAGCGAGGCGGTGTGGTCAGCCACCGTCGGTGAGCTCTGGCAGGGCGCCCAGTTTCGCGAGGAGCGGTACGCCGCGATCGACTTGACGGGTCACCGCCTCTACCGCGTGCACCAGCGACCCGAGACGCTGCCGCTGTACGAGGACCTGATCGTGACCGGCGCATGGTGGGACTACGTCGACGAGATCGCCGCTCGGCGCGTCGGACCGATCCTGCGTGCCGCACGCGAACGAGTGGCGCCGGTGATACGTGCATGGGCGACAGATGGCGACCTCTGGCGACGGCGCACCGCGATCCTGTGCCAGCTCGGGGCCCACGAAGCGGTCGATCGCGACCTGCTCGAGGACTGTCTCGAGCCCAACTTCTGCTGACCGGGAGTTCTTCATCCGCAAGGCGATCGGCTGGGCGCTACGCGACTTCGCGCGGCAAGATCCGGCCTGGGTACGCGCCTTCGTCGACCGGCACGCCGACCGGCTCAGCCCGCTGTCCTACCGCGAGGCCACGAAGCACCTCTGAGCGCCGCTCTCCGCGCGGGCCCAAATGATCACGTATACGTGATCATTCAGGGTGATACGCGTTCTGCAGGAGGCGTATCGCCGTAACTCGCCGCGTATCGCATCCGCGCGGACGGTTGTTACCGGTGAGTAGCATGGCTCGCGTATCCCCATCTCGAGGAGGATCTGGTGGCTCGTGCTCTGCGGGAGGTCGTCTTCGTCGACGGCGTGCGGACACCGTTCGGCAAGGCGGGCCCGACCGGCCTCTACGCCGAGACGCGTGCCGACGACATGGTCGTCGCCGTCATTCGCGAGCTACTGCGGCGCAATCCGCAGCTGCCAGCAGACCGTGTCGACGATGTCGCCATCGCCGCGACCACACAGAGCGGAGACCAGGGTCTCACCATCGGACGCTCCGCCGCGCTCCTCGCGGGCCTGCCATCCTCGGTGCCGGGATACGCCATCGACCGGATGTGTGCCGGCGCCATGACAGCAGTGACGACGACCGCCTCGGGCATTGCCTTCGGCGCGTACGACGTGGCGATCGCGGGCGGCGTCGAGCACATGGGCCATCACCCGATGGGTGAGGGCATCGACCCCAACCCACGGTTCCTGGCCGAGCGGCTCGTCGACACCTCAGCGATGGTCATGGGCTCCACCGCGGAGAACCTGCACGACCGCTACCCGCAGGTGACTCGATCCCGCGCCGACGGGTTCGCCGTCCTCAGTCAGGAGCGGCTGGCAAAGGCCTACGCAGATGGGAAGGTTCAGCAGGACCTGGTCCCCGTAGCGCTGCGATCCGTCGAGCAGGGCTGGGGGCTAGCGACTCAGGACGAGCAGCCGCGACCAGGAACGACGGTCGAGGGGCTGTCCGGCCTGCGTACGCCATTCCGGCCGCACGGCCACGTGACCGCCGGCAACGCGGCTGGGCTCAACGACGGCGCGACCGGATGCCTCGTTGCCGCCGAGGACGTGGCCCGCGAGCTGGGGCTGGCCGCCCGCATGCGCCTGGTGGGCTACTCCTTTGCGGGAGTCGAGCCAGAGGTCATGGGAGTCGGTCCGATCCCCGCGACCGAGCGGGTGCTTCGTCAGACCGGCTTGTCAATCGACGACATCGGCCTGATCGAGATCAACGAGGCATTCGCCGTCCAGGTGCTGGCCTTTCTCGATCACTTCGGTATTCAGGACGACGACCCACGCGTCAACCCCTGGGGCGGCGCCATCGCGATTGGGCATCCCCTCGCGTCATCTGGCGTCCGACTCATGACACAACTCGCCCGCCACTTCGAGGAGCATCCCGACGTCCGGTACGGGCTGACGACGATGTGCGTCGGTCTCGGCATGGGCGGCTCCGTCGTCTGGGAGAACCCCTTCGCCGGCGAGGAAAGGGCAGCCTGATGGCGTTCCCGGACGAGGTCGTCACATCGACGCGTGTCCGGTACGTCGACCTCCCGCTCCAGGCTGGTCGGGCAGCGTTGCTGACGCTCGACAACGGTCGTGACCATACGCGACCGAGCACCCTCGGGCCGGCCGGGCTGGCCGCGCTCGATGCAGCGATCGACAGCATCGACGACGACGTTGTCGCCGTCGGCATCACTGGGAAGCCCTACATCTTCGCGGTGGGCGCTGACCTGTCCGTGGTTCCGCGCATCACCAGTCGGGACGAGGCGCTGGCCGTCGGTCGCACCGGGCACGCTGTGTTCCGGCGCCTCGGCGAGCTGCGGGTGCCGACATTCGCGTACGTGAACGGTGCCGCCATGGGCGGCGGGCTCGAGGTGGCGCTGCACTGCACCTACCGCACCATCTCGACATCTGTCCGTGCGGTGTCGCTGCCCGAGGTCTTCCTCGGACTCGTCCCGGGCTGGGGTGGCACGCAGCTGCTGCCGAATCTCGTGGGTCCCGACCGCGCGGTCACGGTGATCGTGGAGAACGCGCTCGCCAACAACACGCAGCTCACCGGTTCGCAGGCGTACGAGCTCGGCCTCGCCGACGCGCTGTTCGAGCCGGCGGACTTCCTCGCGCAATCCATGCTGTGGACGGCCCGCGTCCTGCGCGGCGACGTCGATGTCGAACGGCCCGCCATCGATCGCGGTGATGCGTGGGACACCGCGATCGCGCGCGGACGCGCAGCTGCCGACGCGAAGGTGCACGGTGCGGCTCCCGCGCCGTACCGGGCTCTCGAGCTGCTCGATCGAGCCCGCACCCGCAGCCGCGACGAGGGCTTCGCCGCCGAGGACCACGTGCTCGCCGACCTGATTCTTGGCGATGAGCTGCGCAGCGGCCTGTACGCCTTCGACCTGGTGCAGAAGCGCGCCAAGCGGCCTGCCGGCGCCCCTGACAAGGCGCTGGCCAAGACGATCACGAAGGTTGGCATCGTCGGAGCGGGGCTGATGGCCTCGCAGCTGGGGTTGCTGTTCGTGCGTCGCCTCGACGTGCCGGTCGTCTTGACCGACCTCGATCAAGCCCGCGTGGACAAGGGATTGGGGTGGGTGCACGCAGAGATCGACAAGCTGCGTCGGCGGGGCCGCATCTCCCCTGACACGGCGCGCCGACTCACCGCGCAGGTGTCGGGATCGGTGTCCACGGACACGCTGGCCGATGCCGACCTGGTGATCGAGGCGGTCTTCGAGGAGCTGAAGGTCAAGCAGCAGGTGTTCGCCGAGCTTGAGCAGGTCATCGCGCCGACCGCTGTGCTCGCGACCAATACGTCGTCCCTATCCGTCAGCGAAATGTCTGCGTCGCTGCAGCATCCCGAACGCGTCGTCGGGATGCACTTCTTCAACCCGGTCGCAGTGATGCCCTTGCTCGAGGTGGTACGGGCGGAACACACCGACGACGCGACCCTGGCCACGGCCTTCTCTGTCGGGGCGACGCTGAAGAAATCGTGTGTCCTCGTCACGGACGCCCCCGCGTTCGTGGTCAACCGTCTCCTGACTCGCTTCCTCGGCGAAGTGACGGCGGCGGTCGACGAGGGAACGTCCATCGAGGTGGCCGACGAGGCACTAGCTCCGCTCGGACTGCCCATGGCGCCGTTCGTGCTGCTGCAACTCGTCGGACCCGCGATTGCGCTGCACACCGCGGAGACGCTGCACGAGGCCTTTCCGGATCGCTTCGCCGTGTCCGACAACCTGCGCCGCCTGGTTGCAGCCGGGAAGTCGGGGATCTACAGCTGGGACAACGGTCAACGCGTGGACCCGGACGTCACAGCGCTGTTCGAGCAGGGCGACCGGCCGTCACGTCCTGACGAGGTACGCGAGCGCGCCCTCGTCGCACTGGCACGGGAGATCCGACTGATGCTCGACGAGGGCGTCGTCGCGGCGCCGCAGGACGTCGACCTCTGCTTGCTCCTGGGTGCCGGCTGGCCGTTCCACCTCGGCGGCATCACGCCCTACCTCGACCGCACCGGGGTCTCGGAGCGGGCCACGGGCCGGCGCTTCTTGCCGCCCGGACTGGCCAGCGTCGCCCCACTCCCAACTAAAGTAAGGCCACCCTAAGCTGTCATCGTGCAGCTCTTCGTCTTCTCCGTTTCGCCCGAGTACGTTCGCGATGTCGTCGCGGCCGGGAGTCGCTGGCGTCGTCGTGGATTGGGAGCTGCGCGGCAAGTCCCGCCGCCGTCGCAGCCATGACACGCGGATTAACCGGGACACGCCTGCGGACCTGAGCAGGGTCCGCCACGCCGCGGCGGAACGCGTCCTCTGCCGCATCAACGCCCACGGCCCGTGGAAGGCCGGCGAGGTCGAGGACGCCGTCACTCGCGGGCGAACGAGCTGCTGTTGCCCATGGTTGCGAAGGTCGAGCACGTCGATCGCACGCTCGACCTCGTGAACGGGCGCTGCGGTGTCGGCATCCTCATCGAGACGCTGCCAGCCGTCGCAGCAGCCGGGCTTGCGACCCGACCGCTCAGCCGCATCTACGTCGGGCTCAGCGACCTGCGTATCGCCCGCGGCTCGTCGCAGCTGTTCGAACCACTCGTCGACGGAACCGACCGGGTGCGCGCGGACGTGGAGCACGTGCCGTTCGGCGTGGCCGGCTTGACCCGTCTCGACGCGGGTTGGCCACTCCCCTGCCGCTTGCTCATTGCCGAGCTCGCGCGCCTCGGTGCCGACTTCACCTTCCTCCGCCGCTCGTTCCTGGCCGACACGGCGAGCAGAGACCTCTCGCGAGAGGTACCCATCCTCCTCGACGCGGTGCAGGTCGCGACTCATCGCAACGCCGACGAGGTCCGCACCGAGCGGGAGGAGCTGGTCGCCGCCCTCCGAGCCCCCGAGCGCGCACTGCAGCTGGCGTGAGACGAGCACTCGTCACCGGGCAGGATGGGAGTGGTGATAGCACCCACTCTGGACCTCGCCGGTCGCCGAGCGCTCGTCACTGGAGCGGGGAGCGGCATCGGACGGGCATGTGCGATGCGCCTGGCCGCAGCGCAAGCTGCCGTCATCGTGCTGGACATCGACGAACGCCGGGCGACATCGGTAGCGGACGAGGTCGGCGGCGAGCCGATCGTTCTCGACCTGTCAGACATCGGCACCGTGGCCGAGCTCGCTCTCGACGTCGACATCCTGGTGAACAACGCCGGCCTCCAGCACGTGGCGCCGATAGAACAGTTCCCGCCAGAGCGGTTCTCGCTCATCCTGCGCGTCATGCTCGAAGCGCCCTTCCTGCTGATTCGCGCCGCTCTGCCAACGATGTACGCCCGCGGTTGGGGACGCGTCATCAACATCTCCTCCGTGCACGGACTCCGGGCGTCGGCATATAAGGCGGCGTACGTCAGCGCGAAGCACGGCCTGGAGGGCTTGTCCAAGGTCGTCGCGCTGGAGGGCGCCGCGCACGGGGTGACGTCCAACTGCATCGATCCCGGTTATGTGCGCACGCCACTGGTCGAGAGCCAGATCGCGGCGCAGGCGCAGGTTCACGACATCCCCGAAGCGGATGTGATCGAGCAGATCCTGCTGGAACGGTCCGCGCTCAAGCGACTGGTCGAGCCCACCGAGGTCGCAGAGCTCGCGGCGTATCTGTGCTCACCCGCGGCCTCTTTCGTGACCGGAGCGTCCATCCCGATCGACGGCGGCTGGACCGCCCACTGACGGTGAGGCCGCCGGGCTCAAGGCACGAGCAGCCTTTCGTCCAGCGCGGCTCGCGCCTCGGTATGGAGAACCCGTTCGGCGCGGCGGCGAATCGTCTCCGCCTCGGCCGGAGTGTCGCCCACTGCGGTGAGACCGACCCGGCCGTGTTCGGTGAGGCAGCTGATCATGTGGAAAACCACCCCCACCTGCCGAGACTGGTCGAAGTGAAGATCGTGCGTAGCGACGATGTCGAACAGGTCCTCGACGCTGAGGCCACACAAGAGCGGGGATTCCAGGTGATCGGTTGCAACCAGGTGCTTCTCGCGGCCGCTGGGAGTGAGGAACAGCCCGGTCACCGGGTCATACCGACCGTCGGTCAGGAACTGCAGCGTCAGGAAGGGGTGGGTCGTGCCACCCTTGCGCAGGTTGACTTCGATCGCATAGGGCGTCCAGTTCCCCGCTGCGTTCTGGACGACGACGAAGTCGAGCGCGAATCGCCCCAACACCCCTTCCCGCGCAAGCCGAGCACCGATCTTTGCCGCCAAGGCGGTGATCGCGGGAGCGTAGGCGAAATCGGCCGGACAGCGACACCCGAGATAGCTCTGGCCACTCGGTCCGCCGAGCAACTGATCGTGGGTCGAGAGCAGTTCCACGTCCCCCGCTGGAGTCACGCGTAGTTGAACACTCGGGCTCCGCAGCTGTGCCCCAGCGATGCGCTCTTCGATGATGCCGCCCCGCTCGCTGAGCGTCGTCATGAACGCCTGATAACTGGTGTCAGGATCCTCGAACTGCATGCCGCGCAGCCGCTGAGCCAACTCGTCGTGCTCCTCGGCAGTTCCCGGATCGGGCAACCTGTCAAGAGAGAGCAGCGCGTTGCCTCGACCGGAGATACCTTCGTTGAGCTTGACGATGGCCGCGCCCGTGGACGGCCGCCAGGCACGGATCTGCCGTGCAGCGGCGATCAGATCGTCCTCGGTGTGCAGGTCCTCCACACCCACGGGATGAGGGACGCCCTCCTCCGCGAACAAGCGTCGACATCCGGTCTTGGTACCGAACGCGAATAGCCTTGGATCGGCTCCGTACATCGGAATTCCGAGAGCCAGCGCAACATCCCGCTCGAGCGAGGTGGTGTTGTACGGCACGAGGTGTGACCTCGATCGATCAGGGATCAGTTCACCGATGCGTCGCAACAGGCGTGGTCGCTCGAGCAACTTCTGGCTCAACGGCCGCGCCGACGAGTCGCCGATCGACACCATCGACAACCGACGCCAGGCGTGACTCGGAATGACCCCGGGAAGCAACGCCAGGTAGTACTCGGTAATCGCAGGCAGAACCGGCATGGATGTGACGTAGATCAGCCGGAGCTTGGGTTGGCGCAGCAACAACAGCAGGAAGAGAAAGCGCTCCTCGAACGCCTGAGTGAGAGAGCCGGCGCTGTCCCCCGGGAGGTCGACCGAAGGAATGACGACCACGGACTCGCCCCGGCCGTGACGCCCCATCTGCGCCCACACATCGCTCATGCGTTGCTGTAGCCGGTCGAACCGCTCGTACCGCTCGGCGTCGTCGAGCTCGACCAGCGGGGTGAAGTCCTCGTCCCGCTGGAGAATCACGTCGTCACCCCGGCCGCCCTCAAGCCGGTGACGTTGAAGGCGCGAACGCCACGGGCGAACCCACGCAGCATGAGCTCGCCCAATGAGTCGGTGACGGCGATGCCCTCCGAGCCGGCAAGCACGCGCTGCGTCACCAGAATCTGGCCATCCACGGCTTCCGCACACAATCGCGCGGCGAGGTTGGTGACGGTGCCGATAGCGGCGTAGTCGAAGCGTCCTTCGAATCCGATCCGGCCGAGAGTCGCATAGCCCTGGGCGATACCGGCACCGAAGCCGAGATCGTGACCGCGGCGCGTCCACCCTGAAGCCAGGTCGAGGATGCGCTCTCGCATGGCAACGGCCATCCGAATAGCCCGATGGGGTGCGTCCTCGCAGGGAATCGGATCATTGAAGAACACCATCAACCCATCCCCGGTGAATCGCTCGAGCGTTCCTTCGAACTGGAAGATCAACTTTCCGAGGGCCTCGTGGTAGTCGCCGAGCACGCCCATGACCTCCTCCGGCTCGCTCGACTCGGCGAACGACGTGAAGCGCCGGAGATCGCAGAACACGACGACAATCTCTCGCCGATGGCTGTTCAAGAAGGCTTCGTTCCCCGAATTCATCACGAGGTCGGCGAGCTGTGGTGAGAGGAATCGCCGAAGCCGTCCGACGCGTTGCAGCTCGGCCACCTGGTTTTGTACCCGTCGCTCGAGCTCGGTGTTCCAGGCGCTGAGCTCCAAGGCTTGCTGCTGAATGGTGCGCTGATATCGACGGATCCGAACCAGCGAACGGACGCGCGCGAGAAGTTCGGGGTGAACGAAGGGTTTCGTTACGAAGTCGTCCGCGCCGGCTTCGATGGCGTGCAGCTTTTCCTGGTTCCCGCTTGCCGTGATCATGACGATCGGCAGGAACGCGGTAGACGAATCTTCCCTGATCTGGCGGCAGACCTGGTAGCCGTCGATTCCCGGCATCACGATGTCGAGGAGAACGAGATCGGGCGTTTCGACAGCCAGCAGCGCCAGGGCTTCCTCACCAGAGCCAGCGGCGATCGTGCGGTAGCCGTGCGGATTCAGCACCGCTTCGAGCAGTCGAACGTTTTGCCGTAGATCGTCGACGATGAGGACGGTACCTGCGTCGCTCATGGGGGCGACCTTCTGGCTGTGAGGAACTGCTGCACCTGAGCAGGCAGCTCTCGCACGCTGAGTGGTTTCTCCAGGTAGCCGTCGAAACCCGCATCGAAGACGCGGGCGCGGTCGTCCTGCATCGCGAACGCGGTCACAGCGACCACCGGGACATCTGCCGTGACGGGACTCTTCCGAATGCGTCGCAGTGCTTCCATGCCATCGATGTCGGGAAGCTGAAGGTCCATGAGAATCACGTCCGGCGATCGGGACTGCGCCAGCTCGACGCCTTCCTCCCCGGTCCTGGCTTCGATGATCTCGTAACCGGCGTACTGCAACACGTCGCGAACGAGTTTCAAATTGCGCTCGTTGTCCTCGACGACGAGTACTCGGGTGGCATTCATGACACGTCCGGTCGCGGTTTCGCAGATGAAGCAGTCTGCGCGAGCGGTGTTGCATGGACGGTCTCGAGCGCCGTCAGGATCTCATCGCGGGTCACTGGCTTGACGAGGTAGACCGCGGCTCCGAGAGCGAGACCCCTGGGTCTGTCATCGACGACCGAAACCACGATCACAGGGACATCTGCGAGGCCAGGATCGCCGCGAATTGTGCGTAGCAACTCCCATCCGTCCATTCCCGGCAATCGCAGGTCGAGAATGACGGCGCGTGGAAGGAGTTCGCGAATGACGGCCAACCCCTCCTCTCCCGTCGTGGTACCCACGATGTCCATGTCGAGGCCGTCGAGATAGAGCATCAGCAGGTCCAGCGAGTGTGGATCGTCCTCGACGACCAGGATCGCTGGGCGCCCAGTTGACCGTCCCACCGATGTCCGGACGGGAAATGTCGCCGGGGCGGCCGGAACCGCGAATCCAAACGTGCTGCCGACGCCCACTTCGCTGTCGAGCCACATTCGGCCGGAATGCAGATCGACGATGCGTCGGGACAAAGTGAGACCCAGCCCCGTCCCTTCCTGTCGGCGTGCGGCGCGAGTGCCCTGCTGGAAGGACTCGAAGATACGGGCGCGGTCCTCGGGCGCAATGCCGATGCCCGTATCCGTCACGGCGAGAGTTACCTCGGCGCCGTCTGTCCTTGCTCCAATGGTGACGGTTCCGCCATCGGGGGTGAACTTCACGGCGTTGGTGAGCAGATTGAGCAGGACTTGGCGGAAGCGAAGCTCGTCCGCATGCACATCGCCCACGTCCGGGGCGATGTCGCAGGCGATGTCGATGTCGTGCTGCGCAGCCCGCTCACGGACCATCGCAATGCCATAGTCGATGGCCTGCTGGACCGGGAAGAACGATCGATCGAGTTCCATCCGGCCGGCCTCGACCTTCGAGAGATCGAGGATGTCGTTGAGCAGGTCGAGTAGATGTTGGCCGGAACTCAGAATGTCGTGGAGGTACTCCTCCTGACGTTCGTTGAGGTCCCCGAACATCCGCTCCAGCAGCACCTCTGAGAAGCCGATGACGGCGTTGAGCGGTGTCCGTAACTCATGCGACATGCTGGCGAGAAACTCAGACTTGTGTCGGCTGGCCACCTCGAGTTCCGCACTCTTGAGCTCCAGCTCGCGATACAGCCGAGCGTTGAGAATCGCCACCGCACTTTGGCCGGCGAAAGTCTCCAACACGTCCATGATGTCGCCGGAGTAGCCGCCCGCCGTCTTGCGCCGGACGACCAGTACCCCGACGATTCGCCCGTCGCGCAATATGGGTACCGCGAGGATCGACCGCCAACCGGCGGAATACAGCCGTTCAGTATGTGCGTCGAGCAGCTGACCGTCTAAGTCGGGCACCACGAGCGGGCGCCCCTCGGTCGCCGCCCTGCCCACCAGCGTGCTACCGAGGCCGATACGGGCGTTCCGAAGGTCGTCCAGGAGCTGCTGGCTCGTTCCGTAAGCGGCTCGAACATGAAACTCCTGGACCGCTTCGTCGAACTCCATGATCGACCCGCCATCCGTGCCCGACATCTGAACGGCGTGCATGACGATCATCGACAGGACCTCGTCGAGATCCAGACTGGAGTTCACCGCCGCACCGATTGCCCCCAGCGCCTCGAGCTGGTCGACCTTTCCCCCAAGCTCCACGCCTCGGGCATGCAGATCGCGCACCAGGCCCACCGTTCGGATGCCGATCGCCGCTTGGGTCGCGAAGTTGGTGAGTAGATCGATGGCCCGAGAATCGAACGGGTCGACCTCACTCCTCCAGACCGTCAAGACACCCAACACGTCCCCGTCGAACAGCATCGGCGCTCCCACGATGCTTCGGAAGCCGCTCAGGCGTTGAACGTCATGGCGCATATAGCCCGGGTCGGCGAGAACGTCGGGGATCTGTTGCGCGCGTGCATCGAGCCCAACTCGACCGATGAGTGACCCGCGGTCAAGCTTGAATGGGTATCGAGAGATGTGTTCCTGGTACCCCTGAGGCGGGGGCCGGCCCGAGGACGCGGCCAGCTGATAGACATCGCCGTGGATGAGATGAATCTGCGCAACGTCGCCCCGACAGAGCCGAAGTGCGCTCGCGACCAGAGTGTCGAGAACGGCATCGGCATCCGAGGAAGAGCGACCAAGGGCGCTGAGTACGTCTTTGGTGGCTGTCAACTGTTCTCGGGCGTCCCGAAGCGCTCGCTTCAGTTCCGCTGCCTCGAGGTCAGTCGTGTTCGAACGCACCTCACCGCCCACACGGCCTCCCCCTGTGTCCTGCGGCCAGTGTCCTCCCGACCAACTTGCTGCTACAAGGCGTTTGCCGAGGGTGGTGGATCACCGTCGACAGGCGTCGACGCCGCACATGTGATGACTTCTCCGGCCACGGCGTCGGCACCCCGGCGACTGAGGAGTGCGGTGTAGTGGTTCACATCGTCCATTCGTCGCGTGCGCACTCCAGCAGGGAGCTTGGCCGCCGCGAGCCGCTCGTCGTCGTAGAACCCGTGCGGCTCGCCCTGCATCCCGCGTTCGGCCCAGAGCAGCACCGCCCCACAGCGAAGCTCGCGAATGGCGGAGGCGATCTGCGGCTCGAACAGGACCTCGTGCCCATCAATGCGAACTGCCTCGGGGCTGCATGACGATCGCAGATCTCCCGGCGAGCCGGTTAGGTCGTACTGGACGTAGGCATCAATGTCGGGCGACCAGTCATCCCGAAAGGCGGAATGGCGCTGCCAGAACTCCCGGTACGCCCGCCGGCTTTCGAACGTCATCTGCAACCGAGTGAGAGCCGGTCCGATGACTGCATAGAGGGCGGCGTCGCCATCCAGGTTGGGCGGAACGGGGAAAGAGACGCCGCCGTCGACGAGCACCATGGCGGCGACCCGGCCTGGATGACGAGCGGCCAGCACGCAAGCGACGAAGGCACCCATCGAGTGACCGACGATCGTCGCGCGATCCACGCCCTCGTGGTTGAGGACGGCGAGCAGGTCGTCGACGTGGGCGTTGATGCCGTACGGCTCCGGGAGCGTGCCACTGAGCCCGCGACCACGCAGATCCGGCGCGAGCAGCGTGACGGCGCCGTTCAGTGAGCGCGCAACGACGTCCCACGATCGGCTGTTGGCTGTGATGCCGTGCACAGCCAGCACCACGGGTGCGTTGATCGTCCGACCCGGCCAGCGAGTCAGGTGCAGGAAACCACCGCGCACCGGAACGCGAGTCGTGTCCCACGCGATCACGAAGGAAACGCTCCGGCCCGCGGCAGCAGCGCGGGGACATCGTGGCCGAGCCGGCTCGCAAGGAATGCTGCCGTCGGGAACAGCGCCTGCATGTCGATTCCGGTCTTTAGCCCCATCCGTTCGAGCAGGTAGACGAGGTCTTCGGTAGCGATATTTCCAGTCGCTCGTGGTGCGAACGGGCACCCTCCGATGCCTCCGGCACTCGCGTCCAGAACGGTGACGCCGTCGAGGACGGCGGCGAACGCGTTGGCGTACCCGGTGTTCCGGGTGTTGTGGAAGTGGTACCGAAGGGCCGGCCGCTCCCCGACCTCGGCTCTCAGCCGCCGGGTGAACTCGCGCACCTGCAATGGCACGCCGACGCCAATCGTGTCACCGAGGCAGAGCTCGTCGACGCCAGTTGCAGCACCCTCAGCGGCCAGCGCGACGACCCGGTCGGAGCTGACCTCCCCCTCGAACGGGCAGCCGAAGGCCACGGACAGCGTCAGCGTGGTCGCAAGCCCGTGCCTCTTGGCTTCGGAAATGACCTCCGTGGCCACGTGCATGGCCTCGTCGGTCGACATGTTCTGATTGCGCTGGCTGAACGTGTCGGTGACGCCGACCACGACGTTCACCTCGTCGACACCGGTCGCGAGAGCGCGATCGAGACCACGCCGGTTGAGCACCAGACCGATGTACGCGACCCCGTCGGCTCGCGGCACCCGCTCCATGACTGCTTCTGCGTCGGCCATCGCGGGGACCAGCTTCGGGTGCGCGAAGGAGACGGCTTCGATGCGCCTTGCCCGGGCGGCGACGAGTTGGGTGATGAGTTCGACCTTGTCGTCCGTCGAAAGGATCGCGCTCTCGTTCTGCAATCCGTCGCGCGGACTGACCTCCACGACGGTCACGTCCATGACTGGCATCGTAGGGACGAGGATGATGTCGTCATGGCTTCGTACTCACTGAACGACCGCGCCGTCGCACGTGCGCGTCGACTCATTGACGCTCGGCAGTACGTGCTCGACAGCGACTGGGGAGAAGTGCAGCCCAGCGCTGCCGACGAGAACGCCTACCTCGAGTCGCACCCATGGGGCGACTATGCCGACTGGCACCTCGGCCTCACGGACGGTGCGACGGATGAAACCAAGGCCAGGTACGCGTTCGTGTACGGCGACTTCCGCCGCATCCATCGAACGGGACTGATTGCCTGCGTGTATCGAGCGTCCGAGTGGCGCCACAAGGACGTCGAGCTCGCCGCCCACGACCTGCTACAGCACCTCGACGCGACGAGTAGCTAAGCCCGCAGCCTTAGCCGCCGGACCGGGGATTGGTGGGCTGCGCCGGCGCCGGTGACGACTCGTGCAGGCGTGACGCCCACGTCACCACCTCGCGGGCGAGGTCCTGCGCGGCCAGCCCGGCCGCGGCCAGCACCTGCGAGCGTGAGCCGTGGTCGTGGAACCGAGGCGGAATACCCGCCACACGTACCGGGGTGGGGATGTCCTGGTCGGCCAGATATTGAGCGATCGCCGCACCCGCGCCGCCGACCCGGCCGTTGTCTTCGATCGTGACGACCAGCCGATGCCGGCCAGCCATCGACGCAAGCGCGGGGGGAACGGGTTTGACCCATCGGGGGTCCACCACCGTGACACCCAGGCCCTGGTCGACCAGTCGGTCCGCCACCTCGAGACAAACGCCGGCGAGCGGCCCGATCGACACGAGGAGCACGTCCTCGTCACCGCTGCGGCGCAGGATGTCGCATCCGCCATCATTCGCGACCGCAGGGATGTCCTCGCCTACCGGTCCGCGGGGGAAGCGGACCACCGTCGGCGCGTCCTCGACCTTGATCGCTTCGCGCAGTTCCTGCACCAGCGAGGCCGCGTCGCGAGGAGCGGCCAGCCGCAGCCCGGGAACGAGCTGCAGGAGCGACATGTCCCACATGCCGTGGTGGCTCGGTCCGTCCGGCCCGGTCACCCCGGCGCGGTCCAGTACGAACGTCACACCGGCGCGATGCAGCGCGACGTCCATCAGCAGCTGGTCGAAGGCACGGTTGAGGAACGTCGCGTAGATCGCCACGACCGGATGCAGCCCACCGAGGGCGAGACCCGCAGCTGAGGTCACGGCATGCTGCTCGGCGATGCCGACATCGAAGACGCGGTCGGGGAAGCGGCGCGCCATGGCATCGAGCCCGACGGGATGCAGCATGGCGGCAGTGATCCCGACGATGTCGGGCCGCTCGTCAGCGATCTTCACCATCTCGTCGGAGAAGACGCCCGTCCAATCGCGCGGCGCCACGCTCATCGGTCGACCCGTCACCGGGTCGATGACGCTGACCGTGTGGAAGCGGTCGGCTTCGTCGCCCTCTGCCGGTCCGTACCCGAGGCCCTTGGCGGTAATGCAGTGAACGATGACCGGCCCGCGGTACTGCTTGGCCTGGCGCAGCGCTGTCTCGATCGCAGGAACGTCGTGCCCGTCAACCGGACCGACGTACTTCAGGCCAAGGTCCTCGAACAACCCCTGCGGGGCAACGATGTCCTTGAGCCCCTTCTTGACGCCGTGCAGCGTGTCGTACAGCGGCTGCCCCACGACCGGTGTACGTCCCAGCACCTGCTTTCCCCACTCGAGGAAGCGCTCGTACCCGCGCGTCGTCCGCAGCGTCGCCAGGTGGTTGGCCAGGCCGCCGATCGTCGGGCTGTACGACCGCTCGTTGTCGTTGACGACGATGATCAGGGGGCGGTCTTTGGCGGCGGAGATGTTGTTCAGGGCCTCCCAGGCCATGCCGCCGGTGAGTGATCCATCGCCGACGATGGCGACCACGTGCCGGTCGTCCAGCAACCCTTGCAGCTCCCAGGCCTTGGCGAGGCCATCGGCATACGACAGGGCTGTCGAGGCGTGGCTGTTCTCGATCACGTCGTGGTCGGACTCGCTCCGATTCGGGTAGCCGGACAGGCCACCCTGCTGGCGCAGCGTCGAGAACCCGCTCTGCCGGCCAGTGAGGATCTTGTGGACGTACGCCTGGTGACCGGTGTCCCACAGGATCCGGTCTCGCGGCGAGTCGAATACCCGGTGCAGGGCGACGGTCAGCTCGACGGCACCGAGGTTCGGTCCGAGGTGACCGCCGGTGCGGGCGACCGACGTGACGAGGAAGTTGCGGATCTCCAGTGCCAACGGCTCGAGCTGGGTGGGATCGAGCCGTTTGAGATCGTCGGGACCGCCGATGGTCTCGAGCAGTGCCACAACCCCTCCTCGTCCGAACGGTGCGCCTGGCGAGCTGCCCATCCAGGCTAGCGGCGCGGGCCGATACCCACGTCCCCCATCCGGGCGATTGGCGTTGGGGAGCACAGTGGGTGCGTTACCGAGATGTGACAGCGCTGTGTCGGTGTCGGTGTAGCGCCGATCGGTCATGAGCGCTTAAGTTGCCCGCCACAACTTATTTCAGCAGGCACCTCTTCAGGCAATGAAGCCGGCGGGATGTCGTGCGAGAAGCGCCCGGGTCTGCGGGCGTCTGGTAACCGGGACCGGTACCTCGCCGGTCCTCAGGAAGGGACCGGTACACATGCGCAGGAAACTCCTGGGAATGGTCGCGGCGAGCGCCGCTAGCGTCCTCGTCCTCACTGCATGCGGTGGCGACGACGGCGGCGACACGGACAGCGGCGGAGGCGGCGGCGAAACCGCGGCCGAGGTCGGCAAGGTCGGCGTGATCCTTCCGGACACGGCGTCATCCGCACGCTGGGAGACGGCGGACCGCCCGCTGCTGCAAGAGGCGTTCGAGGCCGCTGGAGTCGAGGCCGACATCCAGAACGCGCAAGGCGACAAGGCGAGGTTCCAGACCATCGCCGACGGCATGATCGCCTCCGGCGTCAGCGTTCTCATCATCACGAACCTGGACAACGAAACCGGAAGCGCGGTCATCCGCAAGGCCAACGACGTCGGCATCCCGGTCATCGACTACGACCGGCTCACCCTCGGCGGCGGCGCCTCGTACTACGTCTCCTTCGACAACGTCAGGGTCGGGGAGACCATCGGTGAAGGTTTGCTGTCGTGCCTCCAGGCGTCCGGCACGACGACCGGGGGCGTGGTCCTGCTCAACGGGTCGCCGACCGATAACAATGCGACGCTGTTCAAGCAGGGCTACGAGAAGGTTCTGACCGACGCTGGTTACACCATTGCCGCCGACCAGGCCGTGCCGGACTGGAACAACACCCAGGCTGGCACGATCTTCGAGCAGATCTTCACCGCTCAGCAGGGCGCCTTCGTGGCGGTGGCCGCGGCCAACGATGGACTTGGCGGCGCAGTGGCTTCGGTCCTCGAGCGCAATGGTCTCAGCGGACAGATCCCGGTCAGCGGTCAGGACGCCACGGATGAGGGCCTGCAGCGCGTTCTCCTCGGCAGCCAATGCAACACCGTGTACAAGGCGGTCGCGAAGGAGGCGGATGCCGCTGCTGAGCTGGGCATCGCGCTCGCCACGGGCGACACGGATGCTGCTGACGCCCTCGCCACCGGCACGATCGAGGACACCGAGACCGGCGAGGAGGTCAAGTCCGTGCTCCTCGAGCCCCAGGGCATCACCAAGGAGAACGTCAAGGACGTGATCGCCGACGGTTACACCACCAAGGAGAAGGTCTGCACCACGCCGGAACTGCAGCAGGCCTGCACCGCTAACGGCATCTCGTAACGAGCGGCTGATCTGGAAAAGGTTTGACGTCACGGCCGGGTGCAGGGGTCCACGACCTCGGCACCCGGCCGGCGTGAGCACTGCATGTCAGCTCCATGGCGTCCAAGACAGGAGACCCTCATGACGACCACCCCGCCGACCGCCGTCCACTGCGCTCCGGTTGTGTGCTCGCGGACGGAGGTCGGCTCATGACAACCGATGTGGTGACGACCGTGGAGCCCGGCGCGCAGCCGCGTCCGCCGGCCGACGAGGAGCCGTTGCTCAGCCTGCGCGGCATCCACAAGACCTTCGGCGCCGTCCACGTGCTCAAGGGGGTGGATTTCGACTGCTACCAGGGCAAAGTCACCGCACTCGTCGGCGACAACGGCGCCGGCAAGACCACGTTGGTGAAAGGGATCGCTGGGACGTATTCCTTCGACGCCGGGGGCGAGTACCTGTTCGAGGGCCGGGAGGTCTCGGTCCACTCGCCCAAGGATGCGAGCGCTCTGGGCATCGAGGTCGTCTACCAGGACCTGGCTCTCTGCGACAACCTTGACGTCGTCCACAACATGTTCCTTGGCCGCGAGCTCAAAGAGGGCATCATCCTCAACGAGACGGCAATGGAGCAGCGCGCTACCGAGACTCTCAAGGGCCTGTCGGTGCGAACGCTGAAATCGGTGCGCACCCACGTGTCGCGACTGTCCGGTGGACAGCGACAGACGGTCGCTATCGCTCGCGCGGTGCTGTGGAACAGCAAGCTGGTCATCCTGGACGAACCGACGGCGGCTCTCGGTGTGGCCCAGACGGAGCAGGTGCTCAACCTGGTACGGCGGCTGGCGGACAGCGGTCTCGCCGTCATCTTGATCTCGCACAACATGAACGACGTCAAGCAGGTGTCCGACACGATCGCCGCGTTGTACTTGGGTCAACTCGTGGCCCACGTACGAGCCGATGACGTCACGCACGGGCAGATCGTCGAGCTGATCACCGCAGGACGCAGCGGCAACCTCGGCCTACCTGCTCAGGTGGCGAAGGAGGCAATGCTATGACGACCACCACGCAGGACGTCGTCGGTGGGGGGACGCCGGGACCCGTCGAGCAAGAGCCTGCCGGAGCAACGCTGCGCAGCGCCTTCAACGACTACATCGCCAAGGTCCGCGGCGGTGACGTGGGTGCACTGCCGGCCGTCCTTGGGTTCGTTGTGCTGGTGATTCTCTTCACCGCGCTACGCCCGGACACGTTCGCGACGAGACTCAACTGGGCCAACCTGCTGAATCAGAGCGCCGCGATCATCTTCATCGCGATGGGCCTGGTCTTCGTGCTCCTCCTCGGCGAGATCGACCTGTCCGCTGGATTTACCGCTGGTGTGTCGGCTGCCGTGCTGGCGGTCCTTCTCACCCAGCAGGGGTGGGCGTGGGTGCTCGCGCTGATCGCCGCCCTCCTCGTGGGGACGCTTGTCGGCCTGCTGATCGGTTTGCTGGTCGCGGGTCTTGGGATCCCGTCTTTCGTGGTCACGCTCGCCTTTTTCCTGGCCCTGCAGGGAGTGCTGCTCGCGGTGATCGGTACTGGGGGCACGATCCCGATCCGCGACGAGTCGATCTTGAGAGTTATGAACAGCAACCTCACCCCCATCCAGGGATGGGTGATGTGGCTGCTGGTCGTCGGCGGCTACGCGGCGGTCGTCCTACTGGGGATTCGGCGACGCCGGGCGGCTGGGCTGCCCGCTGGGTCACCGCTGATCCCGATGCTGAGGGTTGTCGTCCTCGCCGTGCTGCTCGGCGCCGTTGTGCTGCTGTTCAACGGGGAGCGCAGCATCAACCCGGTGTTGAGATCACTTCGGGGCGTGCCATCGATTGTTCCGATCGCGATTCTGTTTGTCGTCGTGCTGACATTCATCCTGAGCAAGACCTCGTTCGGTCGACACGTGTACGCCGTCGGGGGCAACGCGGAGGCAGCGCGTCGCGCCGGCATCAACGTAGGTCGGATCAAGGTCGCTTGCTTCATGATCGGGTCGACGCTTGCGGCGTGCGGCGGCATCCTGCTCGCGTCCCGTGATAACTCAGTCTCGCCTAGCACCGGCGGTGCGCAAACACTGCTGTACGCGGTTGGTGCCGCCGTGATCGGCGGAACGTCGCTCTTCGGCGGGAAGGGCCGGGTGCTCGACGCCATCATCGGTGGCCTCGTCATTGCAGTGATTGCCAACGGGCTCCCGCTGATCACGCAGCGAGCGGAAATCCAGTTCATCATCACCGGCCTGGTCCTGCTGCTCGCTGCCGTCGTCGACGCGCTGTCACGACGACGAGCCGCAGCAACCGGACGATGACTCGGGATGGTGCCGCCGGCGCCTAGCCCGATCCCGACGGCCGCCCGGTCTCGCCAGACGATTGCGGCGAGCCAGGACGTCCGCCGGCACAACCTCGCGACCGTCCTATGGCACGTCCACGTCCTAGGAGCGCTGCGACGCGCGGAGCTCACCGGCCGGCTGGGCCTGAATCGCAGCACGATCGCGGCGTTGGTGGCCGAGCTCGTGACGCTGGGCCTGGTCCGTGAAGAGCGCCTCGAGGGCCGCCCGCAGCCGTGGGCAGGGCGGCCCTCTCCGACAGTGCACGCCTGCACGGAATCGGTTCAGGTGCTTGCCGCCGACGTCGGGGTCCGGCGGGCGGCGATCGCCCTCGTCGGGCTTGGCGGTCGCGTTCTGGCCCGCCATTCTGGCGAGATCGCCGATCCGACGCCGGCCGCGGTGGCCGACCAGCTCGCCGCCACCGTTCGGGAGCTGCTCGACACGTCATCTCCCGCTCGATACGTGATCGGCCTCGGAATTGCCGTACCCGGTTTGGTGCGTCGCAGTGACGGCAACGTGCGGTTCGCTCCCAACCTCGGGTGGCAGGACGCACCCCTCGGGGAGCTACTCGACCAGCGACTGCCCGGACTGCGGATCAGCATCGGCAACGATGCCGACCTCGGAGCTCTTGCCGAGCATGTCCGCGGCGCCGCTCGAGACGTCGATGACGTCGTCTTCATTCTGGGCAGGGAAGGCGTCGGTGGAGGGCTGATTCTCGGCGGGCACCCCATGCTCGGAGCCGGTGGCTACGCCGGAGAACTCGGCCACATGATCGTGAGTTCCGGCGGCCGGCGCTGCCGCTGCGGTGCCCACGGCTGCTGGGAGACCGAAGTGGGAGCCGACGCCGTCGCTCGGTCACTGGGCGTCCCGGGAACGGCAGCGGACGATCTAGTCCAGCTCATGGCCGACCTGCCATCGGCGTCCGCAGCGTTGGTGGACCTGCCGGGACAGGCTCTCGGGCTAGGCCTGGCCACGATCGCGAACCTGCTCAACCCGCAGGTCGTGATCCTCGGCGGATTGCTGGCCGATCTGTTCTCTGTCGCCGATGCGCGGGTCCGGGCGGCCATGAGCGACGCAACGCTGACCGCGCCGGGCGCTCAGGTACGCGTCACCGTTCCCGCCCTCGGCGCGGATGCCGTGCTGATCGGAGCCGCCGAACTGGCCTGGCAGGAGCTGCTCGCCGATCCGGTCGGAGTGCTCGCCGGCGCTGTCACAGCTTCGCGCTGAACCGCCTGCCGCGCAGCGCCTCCTCGACCAGCCGGACGGCCCGCGCGGTCCGTGCCAGCCGGGCACCCTCGCGCTCGTAGGCCGCGATCGCTGCGTCGACGACATCGGCGGGGACGACATCGCGCAGGTCTGACCGCACGGTCCCCAGACCCCGGCGTGCTGCCTCGGCTCCTGAGCTCACGTGCTCGGCGGCGAAGCGGGCAAGCACCACCGGATAGCGACGCAACACCTCGTGTGCTCGGTAATCCGGAGGGCACAGGTCGAGCAGCCAGCTGACCGCGGTGCGCTCCCAATCGGGTGCGCCAGGGGGTCGGACGTCCGCCGGCCAGCCCGGCGGGGTGACGAGCTCCGCCACGTTCAGCTGGCGGCGAGCAGCGACCTCAGCACGTACTGCATGATGCCGCCGTGGCGGTAGTAGTCCGCCTCGCCCGGTGTATCGATGCGCACGACCGCGTCGAACTCGATGTCGTCGGCACGCACGCGCACGGTGCGCGGAGTGCGTCCCTCGTTGAGCTCCGTGATTCCCGTGATGGAGAACGTCTCCTCGCCAGCGAGTCCGATGGAGTCGGCGGTCTCGCCGTCGGCGTACTGCAGCGGCAGCACGCCGAGCCCGATGAGGTTGGAGCGGTGGATGCGCTCGTACGATTCGGCGATCACAGCACGCACGCCGAGCAGCGCCGTTCCCTTGGCCGCCCAGTCGCGCGACGAGCCGGAGCCGTACTCCTTGCCGGCGAGGACGACGAGCGGCGTGCCTGCTGCCGCATAGTTCTGCGCAGCCTCGTAGATCGTGGTGACGTCGCCGCCGGCGGTGAAATCGCGCGTCACGCCGCCCTCGGTGCCGGGCGCCAGGAGGTTGCGCAACCGGATGTTGGCGAAGGTGCCGCGGATCATCACCTCATGGTTGCCGCGTCGAGAGCCGTACGAGTTGAAGTCACGCCGCTCGACGCCGTGCTCGGTGAGGTAGCGCCCGGCCGGCGAGTCTGCCTTGATCGACCCGGCCGGGGAGATGTGGTCGGTCGTGACGCTGTCGCCCAGCTTGGCGAGCACGCGAGCGCCCTCGATGTCGTCGACGGGGGTCGGCTCGGCTGGCATGTCGTCGAAGTACGGCGGCTTGCGCACGTAGGTGGAGTCGTCGTCCCACGCGAAGGCGCCGCTCTCCGGAACGGGCAGCGAACGCCACCGCTCGTCACCGGTGAAAACGTCGGCGTAGTCGGTGGTGAACATCTCCGACGACACGGCGCTGTCGATCGTTTCCTGCACTTCCTGCGGTGTCGGCCAAATGTCTGCGAGAAGGATGTCGTTGCCTTCGGAGTCCTGGCCGAGCGGTTCGGTGGTCAGGTCGACGTCCATCGAGCCAGCCAGCGCGTAAGCGACGACAAGTGGCGGCGACGCGAGGTAGTTCATCTTGACGTCGGGCTGAATGCGCCCCTCGAAGTTGCGGTTGCCCGACAGCACGGAGACCACCGCGAGGTCGTTGTCGTTCACGCCGGCCGAGACACCCTCGGACAGGGGCCCGGAGTTGCCAATACACGTCGTGCAGCCGTACCCGACGAGATGGAAGCCCAGCTTCTCCAGGTATGGCGTGAGCCCGGCGCGGTCGTAGTAGTCCATGACGACCTTCGAGCCTGGAGCAAGCGTGGTCTTCACCCACGGTTTGCGGTCGAGACCGCGCTCCACGGCCTTCTTCGCCAGCAGCGCGGCACCGACCATGACCGACGGATTGGACGTGTTGGTGCAGGAGGTGATGGCGGCGATGACGACGCTGCCGTGGTCGACCTCGGTCTGGGTGCCGTCTTCGAGCAGCACAGTCGCGGGGTTGCTCGCGCGGGCGTCCGAGCTGCGGCCGCTGGACGCGTCAGGCGGCAGCTCCTCGTCGCCGGCGGCGACAAGGTCGTGATTGGAGTCGACGGCCACCGGGTCGCTTGCCGGGAACGTCTCGGCGACTCCCAGGTCCATCGACGTCTTGAGGCCGTCGCCATCGTCGTCGACGTAGTCGCGCAGCGCCGTACGGAAGGACGCCTTGGCATCAGACAGGGCCACCCGATCCTGCGGGCGCTTGGGTCCCGCGATCGACGGCACCACGCTGCCGAGGTCGAGTTGCAGCGTCTCGGAGTAGGCCGGCGCGACCGACGGATCGTGCCACAGCCCCTGTTCTTTGGCGTATGCCTCGACGAGCGCGACCTGATCGTCCGGGCGACCCGTGAATCGCAGGTAGCGCAGCGTCTCCTCGTCGATGGGGAAGATCGCGCAAGTCGAGCCGAACTCGGGGCTCATGTTGCCGATCGTCGCGCGGTTCGCGAGTGGCACCGCGGTCACGCCGTCGCCGAAGAACTCCACGAACTTCCCGACGACGCCGTGCTTGCGCAGCATCTCGGTGATGGTGAGCACGAGGTCGGTGGCCGTGGCACCCTCGGGCAGTTCGCCGTGCAGCTCGAAGCCGACGACGCGCGGAATCAGCATCGACACCGGCTGCCCGAGCATCGCCGCCTCAGCCTCGATGCCGCCAACACCCCACCCGAGGACGCCGAGTCCGTTCACCATCGTGGTGTGCGAGTCAGTGCCGACGAGGGTGTCGGGGTAGGCCTGGGTGACTTCGTCCGCTTCCCTGGTGAAGACGACGCGGGCGAGGTATTCGATGTTCACCTGGTGCACGATGCCGGTGCCCGGAGGTACGACCCGGAAGTCGTCGAACGCCTTCTGCCCCCAGCGCAAGAACTGATAGCGCTCGCGGTTGCGCTGGTACTCGATGTCAACGTTGCGCTCGAAGGCGTCTGGGGCGCCGAAGACGTCGGCGATGACGGAGTGGTCGATGACGAGCTCTGCGGGGGCCAGCGGATTGATCCGGTCGGGATCACCGCCAAGGTCACTCATCGCCTCGCGCATCGTGGCCAGGTCGACGACAGCGGGGACGCCGGTGAAGTCCTGCATGAGCACGCGCGCTGGCGTGAACTGGATCTCTTCACTGGGTTCGGCGGTCGGATCCCACGCGCTAAGGGCGCGAATATGGTCGGCGGTGATGTTGACGCCGTCCTCGGTGCGCAGCAGATTCTCGAGCAGGATCTTGAGGCTGTACGGAAGGCGAGCGCTGCCCTCGACGGCGTCGAGCCGGAAGATCTCGTACTCACTGTCGCCGACCTGGAGCATGCTGCGGCTGGCGAAACTGTCGGGCCCGCTCGGTCGGCTGGTCGTGGTGCTCTCGGCGCTCACGGATGGGGCTCCCCTCGAGTCGACGCTGACGACGCGGTGACGCCATCTTGCCACCGGGTGCCGACAAGCCGTCCAAAGCAAACAGCACCAAAACTATCTCGACATCAAGATACTTGTCGAGCTCAGTTGGCCTGGCAGCATGGAGAATCGTGGACTCCAACAACCGTCTGGCGGTGTACGGCACGCTGGCACCCGGCCGTCCCCATGCTCATCAGCTCGACGGACTCGAGGGTCGCTGGTTCGAGGGCCAGGTCTACGGAACAGTCGTCGCTGCAGGCTGGGGTGCCCACCTCGGCTTTCCTGGACTAGTCCTCGACCCCGAAGGCGCGTCAGTCGACGTTCTGGTCTTCGAGTCGGCCGACCTGCCGGCGCACTGGGCCCGCCTGGACGAGTTCGAAGGATCCGGCTACCTGCGCGTCGTGACCGCGGTCCACGCCCTCGACGGCGACATCGACGCATGCATCTACGCCCTACGTGACCTGGACGCCAGCTAAGAACCTCAGCTGCGCGAGCTGCCAACGCGTCCCGCGCGCCAGCAAAAGCTCCGACAGGAACGACTTCCCTCAGGTTCTCGTCACCTCCCTGCCGTTGTCATCATATTTGTGTCTGTTTGTGCTGATTTCGGTGATCACAACGGCAGGGAGGTGACGAGAAGATGAGGGAAGCGGACGCAAGATCGATGCATTCCGCGAACCTCGCGATGAGCGGGCGACTTTGATTGATGCGACGGCTCGCTCAAAGTGCGCACATAGACATGAAGTCAGCCGGAGCGAGTGAAGTCTGCCCCGTTGTCGAGGGGCCAGCGGCCGCTGGGAGTCACGATGGTGCCCGCCTTGCCGGCAAGGATCTCGGCTACATCCTCGAGGGCGCCGATGGCGCCCATGTCGCCGGTGAGCTCGGCGAAGCGCGTGACGGCTTCCACCTTTGGGCGCATGGAGCCGGCGGCAAAGTCCATGGCTCGCAGCTGCGCGGGTGTCGTGTTGGCGATCTCGGTCTGGTCCGGCGTGCCGTAGTTGCGCAGCACCCGCGGCACGTCCGTCAGCAGCAACAGGACGTCCGCCTCGAGCGCCTCCGCGAGCAGTGCTGCCGTGAGGTCCTTGTCCACGACGGCTTCGACGCCCTGCAGCTCGCCCCTCTGGTTGCGGATGGCTGGCACTCCCCCGCCGCCGGCCGACACCACGATCGCACCCGAGTTCAGCAGCAGGCGGATCAGTCGGGTCTCCACCACCCGCTGCGGCCGAGGTGACGGCACGACCCGGCGCCAATGCGGACCGTCCTGCTTGACCGTCCAGCCCCGCTCGGCGGCCAGCTGACGAGCCGTCGCCTCGTCGTACACCTCGCCCACGAACTTCGTCGGGTCGTCGAACGCGGGATCGGCGGCGGACACCAATGTCTGGTTGATGAGCGCTGCGACCTGACGACCTGGCAGTGCGTTCTGCAACCCCTGCAGCAGCCAGTAGCCGATCATCCCCTGCGTCTGTGCGCCGAGGACGTCGAACGGGTACGGCGTGGTGAGGTGCGGGTCCGACGCGCTCTGCAGGGCAAGCACTCCGACCTGCGGCCCGTTCCCGTGCGTCACGACGAGCTCGTGCTCGGCGGCGATGGGCGCGAGTGCAGCTACCGCCTTGCGGACGTTCGCCACCTGAATGCTGGCGTCTGGCTTCTGCCCGCGCTGGAGCAGGGCGTTGCCACCGAGTGCCGCGACGATGCGCACTCAATCTCCTAGTGTCGCGACGAGGATCGCCTTGATGGTGTGCATGCGATTCTCCGCCTGGTCGAACACGATGGAGTGCTCGGACTCGAACACCTCGTCGGTCACCTCGAGGCCCTCCAAGCCGGTGCGCTCGTAGATCTCCTCGCCGACGCTGGTGTTGCGATCGTGAAATGCCGGCAGACAGTGCAGGACGCGGACCCCCGGGTTCCCCGTACGCCGGATGGTGTCCATCGACACCTGGTACGGGCGGAGCAGCTCGATGCGCTCGTCCCACACGTCCTTGGGTTCGCCCAGCGATACCCAGACGTCGGTGGAGAGAAAGTCGACGCCCTGCACGCCCTCGTCGACGTCCTCGGTCTGCAGCACCTTGGCGCCCGTTCGATCGGCAATCTCTCGGGCCGCCTTGACGACGGCATCGGAGTTCCACTGCTTCTTCGGCCCCACCATGCGAACGTCGCAGCCGAACATCGCGCCGGTCACGAGCAGCGAGTTACCGACGTTGTTGCGCGCGTCGCCGAGGAACGCAAACGCGACCTCGCGCAACGGCTTCGTCGAATGCTCGGTCATGGTGAGGAAGTCGGCCAGCATCTGCGTCGGATGCCACTCGTCTGTGAGGCCGTTCCACACCGGGACGCCGGCGTGCCGACCGAGGACCTCGATCTGCTCCTGCGCCGAGCCGCGGTACTCGATGCCGTCGTAGTAGCGGCCGAGCACGCGCGCGGTGTCCTTGGTCGACTCCTTGTGCCCGAGCTGCGATCCAGCGGGATCGAGGTACGTGACATGCGCTCCCTGGTCGTACGCCGCAACCTCGAAGGCGCACCGGGTACGCGTCGAGGTCTTCTCGAAGATCAGCGCGATGTTCTTACCGCGTAGGCGTTGCCGCTCCGTGCCCGCGTACTTGGCACGCTTGAGGTCGCGCGAGAGATCGAGCAGGAAGTGGAACTCCTGCGGGGTGAAGTCCAACTCCTTGAGGAAGTTGCGGTTGCGCAGGTTGACGCTCACGACGTCGTGCTCCCTAGGCCGGATCGCGTTCGATGGGACAGCTCATGCAGCGTGGTCCACCGCGCCCGCGGCCGAGCTCGCTGCCGGCGATGGTGATGACCTCGATGCCGTGCTTGCGCAGGAACGTGTTCGTCGTGAGATTGCGCTCGTAGCCGACGATGACGCCGGGCTCGATGGCGAGGAAGTTGTTTCCGTCGTCCCATTGCTCGCGCTGCGCTGCACGAACGTCCTCGTTCGTCTTCAGGACATTGACCTTCGCCAGCCCGAGCGTCTGGCCGATGGTGTCGAATAGATCGGCGTTCTCGACGACTTCCAGCTCCTGCGGCTCGTCGGGATCGCTGGCCGAGGTGGCCGGCAACACCGTCCACGATCGCAGCTTCGTGTGGAGATACGGATACATGACGAACGTGTCGCAATCGATCATCGTCATGACGGTGTCGAGGTGCATCATCGCTCGGGAGTGCGGCAGCTCAATTGCAATGATCTTCGTTGCGCCCCCGCGCGAGAAGATGCCGCGCGCCAGGTTCTCAACGCCCATCGCGGTCGTGCGTTCGCTCATGCCGACCATCAGGGCACCGTTGCCGAGGACGTGGATGTCGCCGCCCTCGACGGTCGCCGGCTGATGGCGACTGTCGTCGCCGCCGTACCAGATCTCGAAGTCGTGCTTAGCGAAGAGCGGGTGGAACTTGTAGATGGCGGTGCTGTGAATCGACTCCCGGACGCGCGCCTCGCGCGCCATCGGGTTGATGCTGACGCCACCGAACACCCACGCGGAATTGTCACGCTGGAACAGGTGATTCGGCAGCGGCGCCAGCAGAAAGTCGTCGCGGTGCATGAGCTCCCAGCGCAGGCTGTTGGCCTTGAGAGCGGAGAGATCGCTCTTCAGGATGCCGCCGATCAAGAGCTCGGCCAGCCGCTCGCTCTCCTCGACTTCGGCGAGCTGTCGCAGCGGGCGCACGAGGGTCTGGCCGACCGTGTCTTCCGTGAACGTCCGGTCGAGGATCCACGTCCGCGCGGCAGGATCCTCGAGCACGTCGGCAAGAAGATTGGCGAACAGGTGCACCTTGACGCCCTTGTCGCGCAGCTCCTGCGCGAACGCATCGTGTTCCTCGCGCGCCCGCTTGGCCCAGGGGATGTCGTCGAACAGCAGCTCGCTGACGTTGGTCGGTGACAATCTCGTCAGCTCGAGACCAGGACGGTGCAGGATCACCTGGCGGAGCTTGCCCACCTCGGAGTACACACCGAGCGCCATGGCGAGCTCCCTTCGTTGGTGGCCGCGGAGGGCGAGCGTAGTCCGGGCGTCAGGTTCGCGTATCCGTCCGCTGGCGACTACGGGTGCCGTCCCCCATCCCGTCGTACGTCACGCGACTGCGGCGGATCATGCCGGGCACCGAAGCTTCCGGACGCGCCGCTGCCGCCGCGGACGACCGCAGCTGCCACGGCACGTTCGTGACCATCACACCGGGCGTGAACAGCAGCCGCCCCTTGAGGCGTAGCGCGCTCTGGTTATGCAGCAGGTTCTCCCACCAGTGCCCCACGACATACTCAGGGATGTAGACGTTGACGACATCGCGCGGGCTCTGCCGGCGCACGCCTCGCACGTATTTCAGGATGGGTCGGGTGATCTCGCGGAACGGGGAATCGATGACGGTCAACGGAATCGGGATGCCGCGCCGGTCCCACTCCTCCTGCAGCGCTCGCGTTTCCTCGTCGTCGACCTTGACGGTCAAAGCAGTCAGGGTCGAGGGGCGCGACGCCCGCGCGTACGAGATGGCGCGCAGCGTGGGCTTGTGGATCTTCGACACCAAGACAATGGCGTGCGTACGCGACGGCAGCATCGTCGCTTCGTCCTCGTCGGTGACGGCCAGCTCGGCCGTGACCCGCTCGTAGTGCCGCCGGATGCCCTGCATGAGGAACCACAGAACGACCATCGCAACGATCGCGATCCACGCCCCAGCGGTGAACTTCGTAATGAGCACGACCACGAGCACGGTGCCGGTCAAGAGGAACGCGAAGCCGCTGATGAGCCGGCGCCGATGCGTCGTGCGGCGTTCGGCCGAGTCCGTCTGCGCGCGGAGCAGGCGGTTCCAGTGCCGGACCATGCCACCCTGGCTGCAGGTGAACGAGACGAAGACGCCGACGATGTAGAGCTGGATGAGCTGCGTCGGGTTGGCGTTGAAGCCCCAGATCAGCAAGCCGGCGAAAGCGGCAAGCAGCAGGATGCCGTTGCTGTAGACGAGCCGGTCTCCTCGCGTGTGTAGCTGCCGTGGCAGATACCGGTCCTGCGCCAGGATCGATGCCAGCACCGGGAACCCGTTGAACGCCGTATTGGCTGCGAGTACGAGAATGATCGCCGTCACGAACTGGACGTAGTAGAAGAGCAGGTTGGTGTTGCTGCCGAAGACCGTTGCCGCAATCTGGGCGATGACCGTCGGCTGCTGATCCCCAGTGAAGCCGATGAGATCTGCGTTGTTCTCGGTGATGTGGACGTCCGCCCGCAGAGCCAGGAACGTCACACCAGCGAACATCGTCACCGCGATGCCGCCCATCAGCGCGAGCGTGGTGGCGGCATTCTTCGACTTCGGCTTGCGGAACGCTGGAACGCCGTTGCTGATCGCTTCGACGCCGGTCAGCGCTGTGCAACCGGAAGCGAACGCGCGGAGCCCGAGGAAGACGATGCCGAGAGTGCCGAGCTGGTCCAGCTCCGGTTCGATCTCGTACGCGCTCGATGCGGCCGCCAGCTCCGTCCCTGTCAACAACCGGAATACGCCTACCACGATCATGCCGACGATGCCGAGGATGAAGGCGTACGTCGGGATGGCGAAGGCCATGCCGCTCTCGCGCAAGCCTCGCAGGTTGAGCAGCACAACGATCGCGACGATCCCGAGTGTCGACTGCACCGGATTCCGGCCGAGCACCTGCAGCAGCGGCGTGGAGGCAAGGTTCGCCACGCCCGCGGACACCGAGACCGCGACCGTGAGCACGTAGTCGACGAGCAGTGCCGCCGCGACGACAACGCCGAAGTTGCGCCCGAGGTTGACCGTAGCCACCTCGTAGTCGCCACCACCCGAGGGATACGCGTGCACGTTCTGCCGGTACGCCGCGACGACTGTGACCATGACGACGATCACGGCCAGGCCGGCCCACGGCGCCAGCGTGAAGTACGCCAGGCCGCCCAGGGAGAGCACGATGAGGATCTCCTGGGTGGCGTACGCGACCGACGACATGGCATCGCTGGCGAACACCGGAAGCGCGATGCGCTTGGGCAGCAGCTGCTCGGACAGCGTGTCGCTGCGCATGGCTCGCCCGAGCAGGATCCGCTTCGGCAGATCCGTCAGCATCGGCACGCTGCGAATCGTAGGCGCGCAATCGGTCGTGCGCTGCCTTCCACGCGGACGTGCCTGTAGCGTCTAGGACGTGCACATCGTGATCATGGGATGTGGTCGGGTCGGCTCCGAACTGGCCCATCGGCTCGAGGCCAAGAGCTACTCCGTCGCCGTGATCGACCAGAACCAGGAGGCGTTCCGGCGGCTCGGCGCGGACTTCCGCGGTCGGCGCGTCACCGGCGTCGGGTTCGACCGTTCGGTGCTCACCGAGGCCGGCATCGCCGAGGCGCACGCCTTCGCCGCGGTGAGCAGCGGCGACAATTCCAACATCATCTCCGCGCGTGTCGCCCGCGAGACCTTCGGCGTAGAGAACGTCGTCGCCCGCATCTACGACCCGGGGCGTGCCGAGGTCTATCAGCGACTGGGAATCTCCACGGTCGCGACTGTGCGCTGGACCGCCGACCAGATGATTCGCCGGATGCTGCCGGAGGGAAGCCAGTCGCTGTGGCGCGACGCCACGGGAACCGTACGGCTTGCCGAGGTGCACGTCGGCACCAGCTGGATCGGGCAGCGCGTGAGCCGCGTGGAGGAGGAATCCGGCGCCCGAGTGGCGTTCCTCATCCGGTACGGAGAGGGTCTGCTGCCCGATGAGGAAACGGTCATCCAAGACGGTGACCTCGTCAACGTCATGATGCGGACCGCTGACCAGGCCCGGATCGAGGCGGTCCTCGAACGCGGTCCGGTGGGTGAAGACTGATGCGTGTCGCCATCGCGGGTGCCGGTCAGGTTGGGCGATCGATCGCCCGCGAGCTGCTGGGCAACGAGCATGAGGTGCTGCTCATCGATCGAGATCCGTCCGCGATCAAGGTCGACAGCGTGCCCGATGCCGAGTGGCTTCTCGCCGACGCCTGCGAGCTGTCTTCTCTCGCCGAGGCATCCCTCGAACAGTGCGACGTCGTGGTAGCCGCCACCGGCGACGACAAGGTCAACCTGGTCTTCAGCCTGCTCGCCAAGACCGAGTACGGCGTCCCGCGGACGGTGGCGCGTGTGAACAACCCGCGCAACGAGTGGCTGTTCAGCGAGGCGTGGGGCGTGGACGTCTCCGTATCGACCCCGCGGATGCTGACCGCGCTCGTCGAGGAGGCGGTCACGGTCGGCGACCTGGTCCGGCTGATGACGTTCCGGCAGGGCCAGGCGAACCTCGTCGAGCTGACGCTGCCCCTCGACTCCCCCGTCGTCGGCACGCGCGTGGGTGACGTGGTCTGGCCGCCGGACACGGCGCTGGTGACGCTGCTGCGCGAGGGGCGCGTCATCGTCCCGAGTCAGGACGACCCGCTCGAATCAGGCGACGAGCTGCTGTTCGTGACCACCGAGGACGTGGAGGGCCAGCTCGAGGACATGCTCTCGCCGCACCACCACCCGCATCACGAGCGTCAGGACTGACGCTCTACGGTTTCTGCCTCTGGTTCGGCAGTCGCTGGGCCGGACAGGGGTACATGTCGCAGCAGGCGGTAGGCGATCCACACCTGAAGGAGCAGCAGCGGCCAGCCGAGTACGAGCTTGCTCGCGGCCAGCGCACCCAAGGCGCCGGCGAGCCATAGTGGTGTCTGGATCGCGGCCCGCAGGCACTGACCCGCGAAGAACACCCAGGTGGCCCGCGTGTACGCGGCGCGACGTGGCGGATCCTGCCGCCAGGACATGCCCTCGCCGGTGATGGGCCCGACGATCACGCCGATGGCCGGCCACCGGACGAGAATCGACACCAGGTAGGTGAACGCGAGCCCCACGTTCAGCAGCAGACCTGGCAGGAAGTAGTCCTCCGCTCGACCGGTCGTTCGCGCGACCACGGCCGCGATGATCACACCGACGAAACCGGACAGCGTGTACTGGATCGTGTCGCGACGCAGCAGCCGGACGACGAGCAGCACCGCGCCTGTGGCGATCGCTGCAATGAGTGCCAGGTTGAGCTCGCGCCCGCTGGCGAGGAAGGCGACGACGAACACGATGCCCGGCAGCGCCGTATCGACCAGGCCGCGCCGACCCCCGAGCGCGTCGAGCAGCGCGTTCTCGCTGACTTGCGCTGGACGTGGGGGCTCGGTCACTCGGCGCCCGCGGGCTTCAGCACGTACCGCGGATTGAAGATCACCCGTGCATCGTCCATGACCTGGACCAGGCCCTCGACGGACAGGCGTCGACCAGGTTCGATGCCGGGGATCTGCCGCCGCCCGAGCCAGATGAGGTTGACGCCGGCCGTGCCATCCCACAGCTCCGCCTCGAGCGCGGGGACACCGGCCCGAGGCCGCAGTGTCACCGAACGCAGGGTTCCGACGACCTTGACTCTCTCGCGGTCACAGCAGAAGGCGACGGGCGTGGCGCCCTCCTCCTCGACGTCTTCGCGAAGCCCCTCTGCCTCGAGCTCGGTGTCGTCGGAGGTGAGCCGGCGAAACGCACGCGCGAAACGGCCACGGCGGCGGGTTTCCGTGGCCGGTGCTCGGCGAGAAGCCATCCATCCAGAATAGCTGGGTTCATTGTGGATCTTGAGACGCTACAGCGGTTCCTGCCGCGGTTCCTGCGCACTGAGGTCTCAAGATCCGCGAGGATTGGGCGGTGTCGCCTGCGCCCCAGCAACTCCAGCGGCGGGCAGGCGCAACTCGATCGGCTCGCGCGGCGGCATCGGCGCATCACCGCGGACGACGACGACGCTGCGGAACACCTGCTCGAGCGGCGCAGCGACGACCGGGTCATCGACAGCGCCGCCGGTGAACACACCACGTAGCAACCAGCGGGGACCATCGACACCGACGAATCTCGCGCGCTGACGGGACTGCTTGCCATCGACAGTGGCCAGCACGTCGGCCTTGATCTCGACTCCGAAGGGACCGTCGACCTCCTCCGCGTGGCCGCCAGCGGCGGTCACGCTGGACAGGATCTCGGCGCGTACGTCGTCCCAGATGCCGGTTGTGCGCGGCGCGGCGAACGGCTGGATCTGCACGGCCCCGGCGCCGACGACCGCGGTGGCGGCGGCGACGCGCTCCTGCGCTACGTCGACGCGCAGCTCCATCCCTTCGACGCCGCGCACGCGGATACCCCCGAGGTCCAGCAGGCCGCTGGCGTCGTCGACCTCGGTGACGTCGTACGGGCCGTCGGGACGGTCCTCGGGGACCGCGGGAGCGTCGAGCTCGACGGCCTCATCGCTTGGAGCAGCGCTGTGGGCGTGGGTGCCGCGGCGGCGGCGGAACGGCATCAGGCACCCTCCACGACGGAACGGTCGCGGAAGCCTCCGGTGGAGCCGTACCCGCCGATATTCCGCGCGGACTCGGGCAGGACGTCAACCTCTCGGAACGCGGCATGCTCGACGCGCTGGATCACCAGCTGAGCGATGCGATCGCCGCGCTGAAACGACACCGGCTCCTTGGAGTCATGATTGACGAGCACCACCTTGAGCTCGCCGCGGTACCCGGCGTCGATGGTTCCGGGTGCGTTGACGATCCCAACGCCGAGCCGGCTCGCGAGTCCGGAACGCGGATGGACGAACGCGGCGTACCCCTCGGGCAGCGCAATGGCGAGTCCGGTCGGAACGAGCGCGCGCTCACCCGGTGCCAGGTCCACGTCAACTGTGGTGACGAGATCGGCACCCGCGTCGCCGGGGTGCGCGTACGCGGGCAGCGGCACGCCGGGGTCGAGGCGGCGTACCTGGATCTCGAGGGGGTTCACGGGTTGACCTCGAACGTCGAACTGATCGTGACGCTGTCGGGATCGGCGACCACGCGGTCGATGTCCTCGCGGCGGCCATGCTGCACGAAGTGCTCCAGGGGGACGGTGACGAACAACGCACTCGCGCTGGCACCGACCGGCCCGTCCGGGGCGTTCAGCCGTCCCTCGGCCATGGTGTACAGCTTGCGCCTCGACATGCCCGTGACGTGGGCGGCGATGTAGAGGGTGCTGCCGACGGGGACCGGGCGCGTGAACGAGGTCTGCAGCCGGGCGGTGACCGCTGGCCGTCCGATGAGAACGGTCAGGTAGCCGAGGACTTCGTCGAAGGCGAGTGACAGCACGCCGCCGTGGGCCAGACCAGGCGCGCCCTGGTGATCGTGCGTCACCGTGAATCGGCCGACTACCGACAGCCCTTCGCCGGCCTCGACCCGGATGTGCAGCCCCGTCGGATGGTCCGGTCCGCAGCCGAAGCACAGCCGGTAGTGCGACGCCATGGGCTGACCCGGCGCCGGCGCTTGGTGGTGACGCTCGGGGAGCACCGCGCCTTCGGGCGGCGCGAGCGAGGGCGGGCGGGTCACGGCCGACGACCCTACCCGCGCAGTCAGGTGCTGCTCCTAGGGTGGAGCGGTGGCCGGATACGAGGAACGACTGCGCGTGCCGTGGTGGTGGTGGCTTGCGGGCGGCCTGCTCGTGTTCGCAGTGTTCGTCGTCTACCTGGTCTGGACGCCGCTCGGGCTCGCGGTCGGCGTCGGCGGCACGCTGACCGTCTTGCTCATCCTCGGTGTGTGGCGGTACGGCGCGGCGCGAATCCGCGTGGATGAGGCCGGCCTGCACGCGGGACGGACGACGCTGCCTGCCGACGCGATCGGCGAAGTGCGGGCCGTCGACGAGGCGGGGCGGCGCCGGCTGCTCGGACCCGAGGCAGATGCGCGGGCGCACGTGCTCGTGCGCGGATACGTGCCCGGGGGCGTGTACGTGCGGACGGTCGACGCTGCCAGCCCGGCACCGTATTGGTTCGTGTCGAGTCGCCGCCCAGAAAAGCTCGCGGCTGCGCTCACCCGAGCCCAGGCGGCGCGCTAGCGGGTCGCAGTGCTCGTTCCCGCGCGACGGCGTAGGTCGGCGCGCACCTTGTCGCCCAGCTTGCGCGTCTCGCTGCGGTTGACCGTCGCGCCGACCACGGCTCCGGTGAGGAACGGTCCGTACGTCGTGAGCATGCGCCCGGATCGGGCCAGCAGACGGTTACGCAGCGATCGTTTCGCGACGCCCGACAATCCGTGCGAGAACGTCAGCGGGTTCAGCGGATCAACGCCACGCCGCTCCGCCCACGACTGCACGTAGGCCAGGCCGCGCTGGGTGCCGCTGCCCGCTACGCCGACGTCGTACGCCTCGGACAACTCGGCGACGAGTTTCGTCTCGATGGCGGCGACGACGAGGGTCTCCGTCGCGACCTGAATGGGCATCGACAGCAGCGTGGGCGGCACCGCCCACTCGACCGCAGCCAGCGCCCCACCGGCCGCGCCTACCAGCGCCGTTGCCCGGCCGGCTGTCACGACGAGTTGGTCCGCGAGTGCCTCGCCGGTCAGGCCGTCATAGTGATCGCGCAGCGTCTCGGCGTCGCGGACAGGGATGCGCGGGGCGACGTCGACGAACAGGTCGACCAGCCACCGCCCACCGAGCACGGCTACGCCGCCCGCAGTCCGCGCGCTGTTGGCGACGGCCGCGGACAGCTTCGCGAGTAGCCGGCGACGAGTGGAGGCGTCCATCTCCTCCGACGACAGCCGCGCGACCAGCTCGGCGACCTGCTGGCGAGACTGCGCGCCGTCGTCGGGAGCCGGCGACGGGGCAGCTGGCTGGACAGGAGTACCCATAGGTCAGGCCGCGCACTCCCGGCAGATCAGCGCGGCCCCGTCTTCACGGGCCAGCTGGCTGCGGTGGTGCACCAGGAAGCAGCGCGAGCAGGTGAATTCGTCGGCCTGCCGAGGCAGGACGCGGACGCTGAGCTCCTCGTTGGACAGGTCAGCGCCGGGCAGCTCGAGCGACTCGGCAAGCTCTGCCTCGTCGACGTCGATCGAGCTGGCGGCCTTGTCAACGCGGCGGGCCTTGAGCTCCTCGATGCTGTCTTCGTTAAGGTCGTCGTCGGTCTTGCGTGGAGTGTCGTAGTCGGTCGCCATAGAAGCCCCCCTCCGTTGGGCTGGGGTAGTCAGATCGGGGTGTTGCAGGCGGTCTAACGCCAAACGTGCCGTCGTTGTGCCCGCTGCGAGACAGGGAATTGTGCACGATTTCCGGCGCTCCGTCGCGTCGACGCCCCCGGGCGCGTGGAGAACGCCGGGGAACGGTAGCTGACATCCCTTCAGAGGTCGAGACGGAACCACCCACGGGGGGCGCTGCCCCCCGTGTTCCCCCCAAAATCAGAACCCACCCCACGGGGGGCGCTGCCCCCCGTGTTCCCCCCAAAATCAGAACCCACCCCACGGGGGGCGCTGCCCCCCGTGTTCCCCCCAAAATCAAGAGCCGAAAGCAAGCGAAGGGAATGTGGGTGCTCGAGCTCGACGGATTGAGCAAGCGGTACGGCGACGTCGTCGCTCTGGACGGGCTCTCGTTCGCTGTCGAGCCCGGCACGATGTTCGGTTTCGTCGGGACCAACGGCGCGGGCAAGACCACCGCGATGCGCATTGTGCTCGGCGTGCTGGAAGCCGACGCCGGGCAGGTGCGGTGGCAGGGCCGACCCGTCGATGCGGCGGTCCGCCGCCGCTTCGGGTACATGCCGGAGGAGCGCGGCCTCTACCCCAAGATGCGAGTCCGCCGGCACCTGGAGTACCTCGCCGAGCTGCACGGTGCCGATCCGGACCATGCCAGCGACTCCGCGAATCGCTGGATGGAGGAGCTCGGCGTCGCTGATCGGGCTGACGATCGGGTGGAAGCCCTGTCACTGGGCAACCAGCAGCGCGTCCAGCTGGCTGCTGCTCTCGTTCATGATCCCGAGCTGCTGGTACTCGACGAACCGTTCTCCGGCCTCGACCCGGTCGGCGTCGACGCGCTCGCCCGCGCCCTCAAGGCCCGAGTCGACGAGGGCGTTCCCGTCGTCTTCTCCAGCCACCAGCTCGAGCTCGTCGAGCGGCTGTGCGACGCGGTCGGCATCATCCAGCGCGGCCGCCTGGTGGCCAGCGGCACGGTCGCCGAGCTGCGCGTTCGAGGTCGAGGGAAGCGTGGCCGGCAGGTGCGCGTCGTCGTCGACGCCGCGCCGGGGTGGGTTGATGGCGTGCCCGGTGCCCGAATCGTCAGCGACGATGGCGCGGGGACCGTCGTCGAGCTGTCGGACGGCGCAGACGACCAGGCCTTGCTGGATCGGGCGCGTGCAGCCGGCGCAGTGCGGGAGTTCCGGCCGGTCGAGCCGAGCCTGTCCGAGCTCTTCCGCGAGGTGGTGGCGGCGTGAATGAGCGAACCAGTACGTGGCGGGCGGTACGCCTCGTCGCTAGCCGCGAGTTCACCGAGCGTCTGCGGGACCGGTCCTTCCTCATATCGACCGTCATCACGACCCTGATCCTGCTCGGCGTCGCGGTCGTGCCCAGCCTGCTGGGCTTCGGGGACGAGCCGACGTACGAGGTGGCAGTGTCGGGGTCACGGGCACAGGACCAGCGCACCGCGATAGAGGCACAGGCGACCGCATTCGACGTCGACGTCCGCCTACGCAACGTCGATGACGCGGGGGCGGCCAGAGAGCAGGTAGAAGACGGCACCTTGAACGCGGCCATCGTCGACGACGAGGTCATCGTGCGGGACGAGCTCGACCCTCAGCTCGAGAACGTGCTCCAGACCGCCCACCGAGCGGTGGTCTCGGCAGAGCGCTTGACCGAGGCCGGCATCGACCCTGGCGACGTGCAGCAAGCGGTGGACGTACCCCCGCTGACGGTCTCCGCCATCGATCCTCCAGACGATGACGCCGAGACCCGTTCCAACATCGCATTTGTCGGCACGATCCTGCTGTACGGGCAGATCCTCGGGTACGGGTTCTGGGTGGCCCTCGGCGTGGTCGAGGAGAAGTCGAGCCGCGTCGTCGAGGTGCTCCTGTCAACGATCCCGGCACGGGCGCTGCTCGCGGGAAAGGTGATCGGCATCGGCCTGCTCGGCCTGCTCCAGCTCGTCCTCATCGCCGTCATCGGCTTGGTGGCCGCCTCGCTGACGGGGACGATCGAGCTCGACGCGAATGCGATCTATCCCGCTGCTCTCGTCCTCGGCTGGTTCGTGCTCGGGTACCTCTTCTACAGCTGCCTGTTCGCCGCGGCGGCGGCCCGCGTCTCGCGGCAGGAGGAGATGCAGAACGCCACGACGCCGCTCACCATGCTCGTCGTCGTCAGCTTCTTCGCCGCGATCTTCGTCGCCCAGAGCCCGGACAGCACGGCGTCGACCGTGCTCTCAGTGGTTCCGCCGTTTTCCGCACTGACGCAACCGGCGCTGCTCGCAGGTGGGGAGGTGCCTCTGTGGCAGTCCCTGACCGCAGTTGTCCTCATGGTGCTCGCGTCGCTCGCTCTCATCGGCATCGGGGCGCGGTTGTACGAGGGCGCTGTGCTGCGGATGGGCGCAAAGGTGTCGCTGCGTGACGCCTGGGGTTCCCGCCGCCGCGTCTCCGCCTAACCCCCGGGGCGCGGACGCTTCAGTCGCGGTCGGGGGCCAACGGCGCGAGCAGGTCGTGCAGCTGCTCGTACAGTCCGGGCGGCGCGGCGATCACCAGGTCCCCGCCCGCTGGGCGCCCGCCCAGCCCGCCGACGATCGCGCCGGCCTCCGCTGCCACCAGCCCGCCTGCCGCGAGATCCCAGGGATTGAGCCCGCGCTCGTAGTACGCGTCGTACCTTCCCGCGCCGACGTAGCACAGGTCGAGCGACGCCGCTCCGAGCCGTCGGACGTCACGGACGCGCGGCAGCAGGGCGGCGAGGATGTGTGCCTGGTTCGCCCGCCGCGTCGACTCGTAGCCGAACCCGGTCGCGACGAGCGCCCGCGCTGGCGGCGGCGGGGATGCGCTCACCTGCAGTCGTTCACCGTCGAGGAACGCGCCTCCGCCGCGCCACGCGGTGAACGTCTCGCGCAACGCGGGACTGTGTACTACCCCTGCGACGACCGTCCCGTCGACCTCGGCGGCGATGCTCACGGCCCATGGCGACAGGCGGTACAGGTAGTTGACAGTGCCGTCGATCGGGTCGATCACCCAGCGGACGCCGCTGCCGCCCGAACGGGTCGTGGCGACACCCTCCTCACCGAGCACCGCGTCGTCGGGACGCTCACTCAGGAGCGCGTCGACGATCAGCTGCTCGGCCGCGGTGTCCATGATCGTGACCACGTCGGTCGGCGTGGACTTGGTTCCGAACTCCAGCTCACCGGGCGGACGCCGGTCGATCAGCAGTGCGCCCGCCTGCCGGGCCACATCCACGGCCAGCTCGAGCAGGTCCTCCGGAGGGGGGATAGCGCTCACAGCAGGCGGGACCGCGCGGGCTCGCGACCGAGCACGTACTCGCCGAGGAACGCGAGCACGGTCTCGTACCAGACGACGATGTCGCCGGGCTTGAGGATCCAGTGATTCTCGTCCGGGAAGTAGAGGAAGCGCGCGTCCTTGCCGTGCCGTACCAGGTCCCAGTAGAGCCGCAGGGCCTCGCCGATCGGCACCCGGTAATCACGATCTCCGTGGATGACGAGCATGGGGGTAGCGATCGACTCGACGAAGCGATCCGGGGAATTGTCGCTGTAGCGCTCGGTTCCCCCGCCCGGGTCGACGAACCGGCGCGCCCAGTACGACGGGACGTCCGTCGTGGCACCGAACTGCTCGAGCGACCACAGGCTCGCATGCGTGACGATGGCGCGGAACCGGTCGGTGTGCCCGGCGACCCAGTTGGCCATGTACCCGCCGAACGAGCCGCCGAGCGCCGCTGTCCTCGTCGCGTCGATATCGGGGCGCTTCTCCGCGGCGTCGGTGATGGTCATGAGATCGGTGTACGGGCGGTCGCCCCACGCGGCCCAGCCACGGCGGAGGAAGTCGACGCCGTATCCCGTCGACAGCGCCGGATCCGGCAGCAGCGCGGCGTACCCGCGTGCCGCGAACAGCCACGGGCACCAGCGCCAGCTCCACTCCATCCAGCTGTACTCGGGACCGCCATGGATGAGCAGGAGCAGCGGCGCCGGCTGCTGCTCGCTCGCGTCGGCGGGCAGCACCAACCAGGACCGCAGCTCCTGACCGTCATCCGCTATCGCGGAGATCTCGACGAGGCTGCCCGGCAGGTCCGGCGCATCGACCGGTCCGCGCAGGAGTTCCGCATCTTGGTCGCTAGCCCGAGCATCCAGGCGTACGGGGGCGGGCGGGGCATCGACCGCGGATCGGATCGCGTAGACGTCGCTACCGTCCGGCGACGGTTGCAACGAGTCGAACGCGCCACTGCGAGTCAGCCGGGTGATCGCTGCGGTCTCCACATCGACACGGAACGCCGGTCGGTGGCCACGCTCGGAGGCGGAGAAGAACACCGCGGACCCATCCGCTGACCACACTGCTCCCTGTGGCATCAGGTCGAGGTCAGGTGTCAGATCCCGCGATGATCCGTCGGCGGCGACGAGGATCAACGTCACGTCGAAGGGCTCGTCGTACTCCGGCCGCCGCTCCCGCAGGCACACCAGTCGAGTGCCGTCGGGCGACACCGCCGGTGCGTAGAAGTCATACGCCGAATCGGTGAGGACGACGCTGCGCTCCCCCGTCGCCGTGTCGATCCGGACGAGGTCGACGCGGATGTCGCCGCCGGGTTCGGGCTCGACCCAGCCGGTGACGACGTACGAGCCGTCCGTCGCGACCGTGTACTGCTGGTCGTCCAGCGCCCGGCCAGGCTTCGGCGTCAGATCGCGCGGCTCGTCCAGCCTGCCCTCACCCGTCGGCGGCGCCGAGGCGTACAGGCGCAACTCGTCCGGGCCGAGGTCGTGGTCCCAGTACCGCACCGGGTATCCCTCGTGCAGCACCGCGTGTACGTCGGCGTCCTTGCGGGCCTTGCGTCGTTCCTTGTCGTCCTCGGAGCTCGTCGCGCTGGATAGCACCGGTGCCGTGAGGACCACGGTGCCCGAGTCCTTGGCGACCGCGAAGTCGTCGATTCCGCCGGGCCGCGAGGCGATCTGCCGCGCCTCGCCGCCTCCTACCGGTAGCAGCCAGAGGGCGGCGACCTCCTCGTCCGGCTCCTTGACCTCAGCGTCCGGACGCTTGGACGTGAAGAGCACGTCGCCGCTCGGCAGGAACGCCGGGTGGGTCTCGCCGGGTGCGGATCGGGTCAAGCGCTGCGCGGGTCGCTCGCCGCGCGGATCGACCTCCCACAGTGCACTGACGAACTTCTTCCGTTCCGGATCGAGGGTGCCGACCGTAGTGACCAGCCGGGCTCCATCCGGGGACAGCGCCAGGCCGGCAACGCGAGGCAGGGCGACGTACGACTGAAGGTCGGTGAAGGTGTCGGTCACGCGTTCCGTCCTACCCGATGCGATCACCGCCCGTCACCTGCCCTCCTCGGCAACAGCGGGTCGGGGCCCTCGCAGGTTGGGGCAGCAGCGGGCCGGGCAGGCGTCCCAGCTCGGCCCGAACGACCCCAGCGCGGGACGCTCTGCGGCGGGCCGCTCCTCGATGCGCTCACAGACCAGCTCGCGCACCAGCGTGACGAATCGAGGATCGGTGCCGACCGTCGCGGCGCGCGCGACCGGCAGGCCGATCTCGTCCGCGACTTCGACCGCCTCAGTATCCAGGTCCCAAGCGACCTCGATGTGGTCGGAGACGAAGCCGATCGGCACCATCACCACCGCCGGTGTCGCCCGCTCACGCTCCGCCCGCAAGTGGTCGGCGATGTCCGGCTCGAGCCACGGCTGGCCCGGCGGCCCGGATCGCGACTGGTACACCAGGTCCCAGCCGACCTCACGCCCGATGGTGCGCGACGCACCTTCGGCGACCAGGCGCGCCACCTCACGGTGTTGGCTCACATAGGCGCCGCCATTCGGCCCGCTCGTCTCTGCCTGCGTCAGCGGGATGGAGTGAGTGGTGAACGCCAGGCGTGCTCCGCCGGCGAACTCTGAGGGGAGCGACTCGATTGCGGCGACGCTGTTCTCGATCATCGGGTCGACGAATCCTGGGCTGTTGAAGTAGTGCCGGATCTTGTCGATATGCGGCGCCCGCTGCCCCACCTCGGCCTGCGCGGCGGCCAGGTCCTCGCGATACTGCCGGCAGCCGGAGTACGAGGAGTAAGCCGCGGTCACGAATGCCAGTGCGCTGCGAACGCCGTCGTCGGCCATCTCACGCACCGCGTCGGTGAGGTACGGATCCCAGTTGCGGTTGCCCCAATACACCGGCAGGTCGAGTCCGGCCGCAGCGAAGTCGTCGCGGATCGCCGAAAGCAGCGCTCGGTTCTGCTCGTTGATGGGGCTCACGCCGCCGAAGTGCTGGTAGTGCTCGCCGACCTCAGCGAGACGCTCGCGCGGAATGCCTCGCCCCCGGGTCACGTTCTCGAGAAAGGGGATCACGTCATCGGGTCCCTCGGGTCCGCCGAAGGACACGAGTAGCACGGCGTCGTACACCCTCGAATCTTTTCAGTCGAGGATCATGGGCGCCCCTCGGTAGCCTGCCCGGACCGCCGTCCTGTTGTTCGTCCTGAAGTCTTTCGAAGGTGTTGTCGTGCTCGCCCCCTACCGGTCCCTGCTCACCACCCCTGGCTCCAAGGCGTTCACCGCCGCCGGGTTCGTGGCCCGGCTGCCGATCTCGATGCTCAACATCGGGATCGTGCTGCTGGTCGAGGCGGCTACCGGGTCGTACGCAATCGCAGGCGCGGTGGCGGCTACGTTCGCAGTAATCCAGGCCGCTGCCTCTCCGCAGCTCGCCCGGCTGGTCGACCGGCTTGGTCAGGCCCGCGTCACAGTGCCCATGCTCGCGGTTCACCTCTCGGGCTTGCTGGCTCTCGTCCTGCTCGCCCAGCTCGGCGGACCGTCGTGGACGCTGTTCCTTGCTGCTGCCGTCGCCGGTATCGCGACGCCCCAGATCGGGTCGCTGGTTCGGGCCCGGTGGGCCTACCTGGTGAGCGGGACGCCGCGGCTGCACACGGCCTACTCCTTCGAGTCGGTCGTCGACGAGCTGATCTTCATCGTCGGTCCCGTCCTCGTGACAATCCTCGCCACCACCGTCAGCCCTGCTGCGGGCATCGGCGCGGCCATGCTGTTCGTCGGCACCGGCACGCTGCTCTTCGCCGTGCAGCGTCGTACCGAGCCCGAGCCGAGCGGCCACCCCCGCGGCGAGGGCGGCTCGGCGATCGCGGTCCCTGCCATCCGGGTGCTGGCGCTGGCTTTCCTCGCGCTCGGCGCGATCTTTGGCTCCGTCGACGTCGCCACCGTGGCGTTTGCCGACGAAGAGGGGAGCCCAGCGGCAGCGGGGCTCGTACTCGCGGTGTTCGCGATCGGCAGCATGGTGTCCGGACTCGCCTACGGCGCGATGCGATGGCGGTCGTCGCTGCAGCGCCGCTTCCTCGTCGCCGTGCTGATCCTTGCGCTGTCGTCGATGCTTCTTGTCCTGATTCCGAGCATCCCGCTGCTGGTCCCGTTCGCCTTCCTCGTTGGGCTGTCCATCTCGCCGACCATCGTCGCGGCCTTCGGCTTGGTCGAGTCGCTGGTTCCCGCGCGACAGCTCACCGAAGGGCTGACCTGGGCGACCACCGGCGTCGGCTTCGGGATCGCCATCGGATCGTCGCTAGCCGGGCGCGTGGTTGAGGCAGCCGGTGCTCACGCCGGGTACGCCGTCACCCTTTGCGCTGGTGTCGCGACGGCGATCATCGTGATCGCTGGATGGCGCTGGTTGCGCCCACGCAGGTCCGCGGACGGTGCGTTATCTGAGGACGATGAGTCCGGCACCGACCGGACTCGCCCACCCACGGCTGCCCTCGTCGAGTCCGCGGGGTGACTGCCCGCTGGACGAACTGGGGACATAACCAGCGCGCACATCCGGCGCGGATCCTCACTCCTCGGTCCGTGGCTGACGTGGTTGCGAGCGTCCGTGCGGCAGCTCGTGACGACCTGCCGGTGAAGGCTGTAGGCGCCGGGCACTCGTTCACGGCCGTCGCCGTCACAGAGGGCGTCCAGCTCCGTCCGGAGGGCCTGACCGGCCTGCGCAACGTCGACTCAACCACTGGTGAGGTGACCGTCGAGTCCGGCATGAGACTCGGGCAGCTCAACGGGTTGCTCGAGCACGCCGGCCGTGCGCTGGTCAACCTCGGCGACATCGACGCGCAGACCGTCGCCGGAGCGATTGCTACGGGCACACACGGCAGTGGCCGCCGAAGCGCCTTACTGGCCGAGCAAGTGGCCGGCCTCGAGCTCGTCCTCGCCGACGGCTCGGTTGTGCGGTGCTCCGAGCAGGACCGGCCACGGCTGTTCCACGCCGCGCTGATCGGTCTCGGCGCGTTCGGCATCGTCACCGCCGTCACGTGGCGAACGGAACCGTTGTTCCTGCTCGAGGCCGACGAACGGCCCATGCTGCTCGATGCGCTCCTCGCCGATTTCGATGCGCTGGTGCACAACAACGACCACATCGACGTCCACTGGTGGCCGCACACCCGGCAAACGCTGGTCAAGCGCAACAACCGCGTGGACGGGCCGGCGACACCGCTGCCTCGGATGCGCGCGTGGTTCGAGGACGAGCTGCTCGCGAACGGTGCTCTCGCAGCCATCACCGCTTGCGGCCGGGCAGCCCCACGCTCCGTGCCCGCGCTGAATCGACTGACGACACGGGCGCTTCCTCGGCGCACGTACAGCGACGTGGCGCATCGCGTGCTCACCAGTACGCGGCGTTTTGGGTTCGTCGAGACCGAATGGGCGCTGCCGCGAGAAGCTGTGGTGCCCGCCATGCGCGAGCTCGACGCTCTGGTCGAGCGCGGCCTGCTCGTCAGCCTGCCGGTCCAGGTACGCGTTGCACCGGCCGATGACATCTGGCTGTCGCCTGCGTACGGCCGCGCGACCGGATACATCGCCGCTCACGTTCCGTACCGCGTTCCGTACGCCGAGTACTTCGGCGCCGTCGAGACGCTGATGACCTCGTACGGTGGCCGGCCGCACTGGGGGAAGCTCCACACTCGGACGGCGCGCGACCTCGCGGTCCTGTACCCACGCTTTGCCGAGGTTGTCGCTATGCGCGACGAGGTCGACCCGGATCGGCGGTTCGCCAACGATTACCTCCGGCAGGTGCTCGGCCCGTAACCGGGGCGATCGTTAACAGTCGCCCGACACACGGCCGGGGTGCTGGAAGGTCGTCCGCGCATTGGCGAGACTCGACGGCAGCCACCACGCGAGACCGGCCGGGAGGCTGACCATGGAAGAACTGCGACTCGTCGGCGTCAACGACGACGGGACTCGGGTGGTGTTCGTCTCCCCAGAGGGAACGCGTTTCACGACCCCGATCGACGAGCGGCTCGAAGCTGCTGCTCGACGCGACCGAGCGCGCCTGGGTCAACTCGAGATCGAGCTCAGCGCGGGACTGCGACCCCGCGATATTCAGGCACGCATCCGCTCGGGTGAGAGCGCTGAGTCCGTGGCGACCTCCGCCGGCATCACGATGGAACGCGTACGCCGCTACGCCGGCCCGGTCCTCGCCGAGCGCGAGCACATGGCTCGGGAGGCGCGCCGTGCGGTCGTGCGTCGTCCGGCGGCGGACGGAGCACCGCCACGCCTCGGCGACATCGTCACCGAGCGACTGGTTGCGCGCGATGTCGACGTCGAGACTGTGACGTGGGACGCGTGGCGTCGCGACGACGGCCGTTGGCTGGTGCAGGTCAGCCTCGACGACTCGACGGCCGCCACCTGGCTGTACGACGTCGCCGGGCGCAGCGTGTCCGCCGAGGACGACGAGGCACGCCTGCTGTCTGGTGAGCGCGCGCCCGACGCCGACGACGTGTCCTTGCTCGCGGACGTCATTGGCGCCGAACCCCCGGCGGAGCCGGCCGCCGACCACCCTGCCGGGCAGGGCAGCAAGCACGACAGCGAGCGGCCCTTCGTTCCGCGGCTCGCGGCAGTGGACGCCGAGGACGCCGCCGGCGACGACGAGGACAGCCCTCGGCCGATCGAGATCAGCGCGGCCCGCCGCACGACGGCACCACGGCGCGAGCGGATGGTCGGCCACACCGACAAGCAGGCGCTCGCTGACGGAGTCCGTCCTGGTCGGCGGGCGACAGTCCCGTCGTGGGACGACATCGTCTTCGGCCGCCGTACCTCCGCCGAGTAGCGCGAGTCGGGAGCAAGCAGGACGAAATCCCCCGGGACGCGTATTTCTCGCGTCCCCGCTGACTCCTTTCCCTGAGACACGTCACCACACGTCAGGTTGGGGCATGGAGTTCAGCAGCCAGGCGCGGCGAGCGCGCGCGACCACGCAGGGGATGGCCGCGGGCGCGGGGCTGGGGTGGAGCGATCGTGGGGGACGCTCCGCCCCGCCCCACGCCGCCGCCGTTCAATCCGCAGAGCTGCAGATCGCGGCCGGGTCGCACCGGGTGCCGCGACGGTATGGTCAGGCCGTGATCGAGCCCCTGCCACGGGCGGCGGCGGCACCGGGGACGGTGGCCGCCCTGGTGGCGTCGGCCGGCGACGGCGACCAGGTCGCCTGGGATGCGCTGGTGTCCCGGTACGGCGGCCTCGTCTGGTCAATTGCGCGATCGCACCGCCTTGGTCCCGCCGACGCTGCGGACGTGAGCCAGACGGTGTGGCTGCGACTGGTCGAGCACCTGCGCTCCTTGCGCGACCCCGAGCACGTCGGCGGCTGGCTGGCGACCACGACGCGACACGAGTGCCTACGCGTGATCCGGCGGGCTGGTCGTGAACTGCCCAATGACGATGCGGCCGCCGAGGTTCCCGTCTCCCCCGACGAGTCGCCGGAATGGCTGGTGCTGTCCGACGAGAGTCGGCGCCTGGTGTGGCTCGCCCTGACGCGACTGTCGCAGCGCTGTCAAACCCTGCTGCGGGCCTTGTCGGCTGCTCCGGACGCGAGCTACGCCGAGATAGCCGCGGCGCTGGACATGCCGATCGGCAGCATCGGCCCCACGCGCATGCGCTGCCTGGAGCATCTGCGCCGCCAGCTCGTGAGCGATGGCGCCATGTCCGAGACCGGCGAGTGGTGAGGAGCCGTCATGAGTGAGCTCTCCGACCGCGACGTCGACCTCATGGCACGCGTCGGTGCCACGTTCGCGGAGATCGATCCAGTGCCGGAGGACGTGCTCGCGGCAGCGCGGGCGACACTCGGCTGGGGTTTGTCCGCCGCAACCCTCGACGCGGAACTGGCGGAGCTCATCGAGGACACGTCCGTGTCCGGGATGGTCGGGATACGGGGCACCGGGGCGCCGCGTCTTGTCACGTTCGAGAGCGAATCGCTGACCGTGGAGGTCGAGGTGTCGCCGCAGGGGGCTCGCCGACGCCTGGTTGGCCAGATCGTCCCGGCCGAGCATCGCCGGCTTGCGCTGCACTCCCCGGAGGGCGTACGCGACGTCGACGTGGACGAGCTGGGCCGCTTCGCGGTGAGCGATGTTCCCGCGGGACCGATCAGCTTCGTCTGCTCCGCCGACGGCCCGTCAGACTCGCCGCCCGACCGGCCGGGCCCGGTAGCGACGAGCTGGATCGTGGTCTAACCCGTCCCCTCGCTCCACGACGATCTTCACGACGATCTTCACGACGCAGCTCGGCGCCGCAGGCCCGTCGTCTAATCGCGACCGGCCGCTGCGCAAAAGTCGCGATCTCACGAGACGCCGGCTCCGCGAGGCATCCGGTCGTGTAGATCGTCACGAGCAACATCCCGCGCGCGCTGCGGCAAAAGTTGCACGACGATCTCCACGACACGCCGGCTCCGCGACGTCATCACGGTCGTGTAGATCGTCGCGAACAACATCCCGCGCGCGCTGCGGCAAGAGTTCCACGACGATCTCCACGACCGGTGATGTCGCCGCAGGCAGCCACGCGACTCCATCCATGCCATCCATGCCGTGCGCCGTACACCCGCTAGCATTCATCTGATCAGATATTCAGATGGAGCGTGCTGTGGCGATAGTGCGGGTCACCGATCTCGATGCATGCGACGTCCCGTGTGTGCATCCGGACAAGGTCGATGCCGCCCGAGCCGCCAGCCCAGCGCGCCACGAGATCGTCCAGTTGACCAGCCTGTTCAAGCTGCTCGGTGACCCGACCCGAGCGCGCATCCTCTACGCGGTCCTCGAGGCCGGCGAGATGTGCGTGTGCGACATCGCCGCAACGATCGGCGCCACCGAGACGACCGTGTCGCAGGCCCTTCGCCTCCTCCGGGCGGCGGGAGTCGTCGCCACTCGCCGTGACGGGCGCATGATCTACTACCGCCTCGCCGACTCTCATGTCCGGATGCTGCTCGACCTGTCGCGCGAGCACGCGCGTCACCAGACCGAGACCTGATGGGGCACGGTCACAGCGACCGAGCGGCCGGGCACGTCGGCGGGCGCTACCGATCACGGCTCGCGATCGCGTTCGTCCTGACCGCGACGTTCTTCCTGGTGGAGCTCGTTGCCGGGTTGCTGTCGGGATCGCTTGCGCTGATCGCCGACGCCGGCCACATGGCGACCGATGTCGTCGCGCTCGGGGCGAGTGTGGTCGCCACCCGAATCGCGGTACGCAAGGACACCTCGGGTCGGCGCAGCTTCGGGTCGTACAGAGCTGAAGTGTTCGCGTCGGGTCTTGCCGTCCTGATGATGCTCGGCGTCGGGATCTTCGTCATCGTCGAGGCGATCCAGCGCATCGGTGCCGACCCGGACATCGCGTCGACGACGATGCTCGTGGTCGGCGCGCTCGGTCTCGTGGTCAACCTCACGTCCCTCGCGCTGCTCCGACGCGGTGCTGCCGAGAGCCTCAACGTCAAGGGTGCCTACCTCGAGGTGCTCGGCGATGCGGTCGGCTCGCTGGGCGTGTTGGTCGCGGGATTGCTGATCGCCTGGACCGGCAATCCGATGTGGGACACCCTCGTGGCCCTAGGAATCGGTGCGTTCGTCCTGGTCCGCGCCTTCGGACTCGGACGGCAGGTATTCGCCGTCCTGGCCCAGCACGTGCCCGCGGGCATGCACTTGGCGACCGTCGAAGCCGACCTGGGCGCGATACCCGGTGTGGATAACGTGCACGATCTGCACATCTGGACGCTGACCTCAGGGATGCACGTTGCGACAGCGCACCTGGTTACCAGCGATGGCGCTGATGCTCACGGCATTCTCGACGCGGCCCGTATCGCGCTGCAGGACCGGCATGGTATTGCGCACGCAACGCTGCAGGTCGAGCCCAGCACACACGAGGGCTGCGAGGAGGTCGGCTGGTGAACCTGCGAGTCGCCAAGCCGCTAGAAGGAACGGGCCACGGCCAGCGGGACGAGGACCTCGTCCTCGGTGCGGCCGCCGTGCATGCCGATGATCTTCGACTCGCTGGGTTCGCGCCGGGTCGCGATGACAGCGCTGTCGAGAGCCGAGGCAGTTATCACGTCGCCGATGCGGGCCAGCGCTTCCGTCGATAGGTCGTGCCCAAACCATCCTGCGTCGGCAGCCTCCTCGCGACTGACGACCTCGGCCCGCGTATCCAACGTCTCGCGCCACGCCGCGAGCACGTCGGCGGCGGCGCCTGGACGGGCGTAGACGTACCGGGCTCGCGCATCTCCGGCCAGAAGCGCAACGCCGTCCTGCAGAGCGAGGTCTGCATCCGCGTCGATCCGCGCCTCCCAGCTGACGTCGACCATGCCGTGATCGGCCGTCACCAGGAGCACCGCGTCGGGCGGCAATGCGGATGCGAGCTGCTCGACGAAGAGATCCACGTGGGCGAGCTGATACGTCCACGCGTCGGACATGCACCCGCATCGATGCCCGGTGGAGTCGAGGTCGGAGTAGTACGCGTAGACGAGTGCGCGGTCGTCGTGTCGCAGAGCTGCGGCCACCGTCGCTACCCGCTCGCCCACCGACTCCGCGCCTACGTAGGCGAGCCCGCGCATGCTCGCCAGGGTGAGACCTGACTTCTCGTACATCGGTGACGAGACCGCAGTAACGGGAAGGCCGGCTCGTGCGGCCCGCTCAGAGACCGTCTCGTGCGGCTGCCAGGCCAGCGGATCGACCCCATCCCAGCGCAGCAGGTTGACCAGTCGGTTCTCTCCGGGGACCGCTGCGGTATACCCGACGACGCCATGCTTTCCGACGAAGAGACCAGTGCCCAGCGAGGTGAGGCTGGTCGCGGTCGTGGAGGGGAAACCCGCTCGCAGGTAAGACGACTCCGGCGCGGCCAGCAGCGACGTGAGGAACGGCGCGGCCTCGGCGCGGGCGCGCAGCTGCAGCAGGCCGAGCCCGTCGACAAGGAGAACGCAGACACGCGGCGCGTCGAGATGGAGACCGAGGTCGTCGGTGAACCCAGCAATACCAAGCCCGGCGGCAACAGACGTCAGCAGGGCAGCGAGTGGACGATCGTCCATTCCCCCGTCGGCCACAGGCGGCGACTGCTCAGCGAGAGCGTGTCGTTGCCGCGGACAACTCCGCAGCAAACCGCAAGGTCCGCGATACGACCTCCGGCCCCTCGGCGTTCTCACTCACGCGCAGCGTGAGGTCCTCGGCGGTCACACTGCCGACGTAGCCGTGATCGGCGTCGCAGTTGGGGTCGGAACAACCGGCCGGCTCGAGGTCGATGCGGCTCATCGCGCCCCACCCCACGGTCAACGTCACTTCGCGTGGGGCGGCACCGCGCACGTGACGGGCGGGTTCGGAAACGACTCGGGTGACCACCACCGAGCCGATCCGATCCAACCCGATCGCCTCGATCGAGGTGGTGGCATAGGAGACCGACGATGTCTCGTCGGGTCCGTGCTCGTCGGTGTGACCGACGATGAAGCGCGACGGCGTCAGGACGAGGACCGTGACGTGGCGCCGCACCTCGGAGGCGTCGAACGTCGTCTCCTGGTGGACGACGTAGTTCACCACCTGCTCGTTCCCGACCGCAGACTCCACGGCCTCACCGACAAGGACGGGGTAGTAGCCGCTGCGCTCGATGTCGAGCCGCAAGCTCTTCGACCCGGTTTCGATGTCCGGCATGCTCCTCATCCTTGCACCCTCGGCCAACACCCTCAGGCGACGATCGCCCCGCAGGTCAGGTCGAGGACCGCGCCTGTCGCCAATTCCGGTCCCTAAACCGCCGCGGTCTCAGGTCCCGGCTCGGACGTCCTCCAGGACGCGGCGTACGGCATCCAGCGAGCGGTCCACGTCCGCTTCGGTGGTTCGCCAGTTCGAGACGGAGATTCGCAGGACCGCCTGCCCGTGCCACACCGACGGGGTCATCCATGCAGTGCCCTCGGCGAGCAAGCGACGGGCTACCTCCCGGGTGACCTCGTCCGCGCCGAACGACACGACCACCTGCGTGTAGACGACGTCGTTGACGACCCGTACCCCGTCCATCGCCTCGAGGCCGGCGGCGAAGTGGCGGGCGTGCTCACAGAATCCCTCGACCATGCGGGCGACGCCAGAGCGACCCAGGGAGCGCAGCGCCGCCCATACCGCGAAACCGCGAGCTCGTCGAGAGATCTCGGGCACGGTTGCGACCGGATCCGGCCGGTCGTCCTGGATGAGGTACGCGGCATGGATGCCCATGGACGCGTACAGCGCCTCGGGATGGCGCACGATCGCGACACCAGAGTCGTACGGCACGTTGAGCGTCTTGTGTGAGTCCGTCGTCCAGGAGTCGGCCCGCTCCACTCCCGTGGTGAGGTGGCGCAGCTGTGACGACGCCGCCGCCCACAGCCCAAACGCGCCGTCGACGTGCACCCAGGCCCCGTACTCGTGCGCCACGTCGATGGCCTCGCCCAATGGATCGAACGCGCCGCTGTGGACGTCGCCCGCCTGCAGAGCAACGATCAGCGGCCCGGTGCCGACCGTGCGAAGCGTGTTCTTCAACGCGTCCAGCCGGAGGCGGCCCTGATCGTCCGCGGGCACGATGACGCTACGGGCCGGGCCCATGCCGAGGTACCGAAGGGCGATGTCTACGCTCTCGTGCCGTTCCTCGCCGACCACCACCATGATCGGTGGCGCGCCAACCAAGCCGTCCTCCTCCACGTCCCATCCGACCCGCCGCAGGACCTCGTGCCGTGCGGCGGCAAGGCACGTGAAGTTCGACATCATCGCCCCGGTCACGAAGCCGACCGCGGCCGTAGCGGGCAGACCGAGCAGGTCGAGCAGCCATGTTCCAGCCACCCGCTCGACGCCGGCAGCGGCGGGCGACGAGGCGAGGAGGCCGGCGTTCTGGTCCCAGGTGGAGGTCAGCCAGTCGGCGGCCAGGGCCGCGGGCAAGCCGCCGCCGATCACCCAGCCGAAGAACCTGCCGGATGGCATGGCGACAAGCCCCGGCTCCGCGCCCGCGATGAGCTCGTCGACGACGGTGAGGGGATCCACGCCCTCGATGGGCAGGTCGGCGTCGAACAGCGCCACGACACCGTCGACGTCCAGACGTGGCGCCACGCTCCGCTCGCCGAGTCCGTCGAGGAAGGCAGTCGCCTCCTCGAAGGCACGCTCCAGCGTCTTCCGTTCGTCCGACATCGATGTCGCTCCTCTCGTCCTTGACTAGCGTGAGGCCGGTGACCGCGCTCGCGATACGTCCGGAGGTGGCCGATGCGGTGGCCGCCGGTCTGGGGGTGGTCGCGCTCGAGAGCACGATCGTCAGCCATGGCCTGCCCCGACCCGACAATCTCACGGTCGCTCGCCGCGTGGAACAGGTCGTACGCGAGCGGGGTGCAACTCCGGCGACCGTCGCCGTCCTCGACGGCACCGTGCATGTCGGGCTCGACGACAGCCAGCTGACCGAAATTGCGTGCCGCGACGACATCGTCAAGGCGAGCGCGCGCGACCTCCCCGTGCTGGTCGGCACCGGAGGTTCCGCAGCGACGACGGTGGCGGCAACGGCAGTGGTCGCGGCGCGAGCGGGCATCGAGGTCTTCGCCACCGGCGGAATCGGTGGGGTCCATCGGCTTGCGCATGAGAGCTGGGACGAGTCCGCCGATCTGGTCGCTCTGGCGCGGACCGCCATCTGCGTCGTCTGCGCGGGCGTGAAGTCAATCCTCGACGTGCCGGCCACACTCGAGCGGCTGGAGACGCTCGGGATAGCCGTGCTTGGTTACGGCACGAACGCCTTTCCTGGCTTCTACCTGACCGACTCGGGCTACCGCCTGGACTGGCGCGTCGACTCCCCCGCGGACGTGGCCGCGGTCCTGCGTGCCCGGCGTGAACTCGGTCTGCCGCCAGCGGCGATTCTCGTCGCGAACCCGCTTCCGGAAGGCGAAGAGGTCGACCCCTCTCTGCATGACCGGGTGCTCACGGAGGCCCTTGCGGCCGCGAGCCGATCAAGCATTTCGGGCAAGGACGTGACGCCGTTCCTGCTGGCGGCGTTCCACCGAGAGACGGGCGGCACGAGCCTCGCCGCGAACGTGCGCATCATCGAGCGCAACGCCGAGCTCGCGGCGCAGATCGCGGTTGCTCGGGCCTCGGCGTGACCGAGCCGCTCGTCGTCGTCCTGGGTGACGTCATGCTCGACGTGATCACGGTGCTTTCCGACGAGCCGGCACATGGCAGCGACACCGCGTCCCAGATCTCACTTCGAGCCGGCGGTTCCGCGGCGAATGTCGCCGCCTGGCTGGCGGACAGCGGGACGCGCACGGCGTACGTCGGGCGAGTCGGCGACGACGAGACAGGCCGGCAGGCGATCGCCGCCCTTCGGGAAGTCGGCGTCGACGCCCGCGTGATCGTGGATTCACATCGGCCGACGGGGACGTGCGTCGTGCTCGTGCATCCCGACGGGGAGCGGACGATGTTCCCGGAGGTCGGTGCGAACGCGACCGTGTCGGTGCCGGACGTGGACGAAGCGCTGGCCGACCTCGACGCTGCCTCGCACCTGCACGTATCCGGGTACGCCTTGCTCAGCGGGTCAAGGGACGCCGCCACGCACGCGCTGAGTCTGGCACGTCGTCGAAGCGCATCGACGTCGGTCACGTGTGCCTCAGCAGCGCCGCTGCGCCGCGTTGGCCCATCCACGTTCCTGGAGCTCACGGTCGACGCTCGGCTGCTGTTCGCCAACGTGGAGGAGGCGGAGTTGCTGACCGGTCGATCCGACCCGAGCGTGGCAGCAGCCGAGCTGACCCGGTCGTACAGGGATGTCGTCGTCACGTGCGGCGCATCCGGCGCGGTGTACGCAGCACCGAGTCGGCCGCCGGTTCACGTGCCGGCGGTTCCCACCATGGCAGTCGACACCACCGGTGCGGGCGACGCCTTCGCCGCCTGCTTCCTGCCGTCGTGGCTCGCCGGCGATGACCCCGGCGAGGCCCTTGGCGCCGGCCATCGCTGCGCCGCTCGCGCCGTTGCCCATCTTGGCGGTCGACCGGCTTGATATGGCCGCTCGACTAGAGGCCCGTGGTGCGGGTATCGCCGGACGCATGCGCGCCCTCCTTCTGAACTGCACGCTCAAACCATCGCCCGCTACCTCGAACACCCAGGCCCTTGCCGATGTCGTGGTCGCGGCCCTCCAAGAGAAGGGCGTCGACGTCGTCAGGGTCGTTGACCGCAACGTGCCACCCGGTGTCGACACTGATCTCGGCGACGGGGACGACTGGCCCGAGCTGCAGCGCATGGTCCTGGACAGCGAGATCCTGGTCATGGCGACGCCCACCTGGCTCGGCAAGCCGTCCAGCATCGCCCAGCGCGTCCTCGAACGGATGGACGCGATGATCTCTGAGACGAGGGACGACGGCACCTACGTCGCGTACAGCAAGGTGGCGGGCGTCGTCGTCACCGGCAACGAGGACGGCGCGCACCACGTCATCAGTGAGATCGCCGGCGGGTTGATCGACGTCGGCTTCACGATCCCCGGTCAGGCCTGGACGTACTGGAACATGGGCCCCGGCCCTGGCCCCTCGTACCTGGAGACCGACCGTGGTCACGACTGGTCGGAGATGACCGGCCGGACGATGGCCGCCAACCTGTACGCCGTCGCGACCGCTCTGCAAGCCAACCCGCTGCCGTCGCCGAACTGACTCTCCCTAGGCGAAGATCTCGAACCGCCGCACGTACCGTCCCTGCCACGGCGTCTCCACCGCGTGCGGCGAGTAGTGCTCGCGCACGTACTGGACGGCATCCGTTGCTGGGACGCCGTCGACGACGGCGACGCAGGCCAGCGCCGTGCCGGTGCGACCACGGCCGCCGCCGCAGGCGACTTCCACGCGCTGATGCTCGGCGCGCTCCCAGACGTCGAGAAACGCGCCTCGAGCGGCGAGTCTCTCGCAAGGTAGCCCGAAGTCCGGCCAGCGCAGCCAGTTGGACTCCCAACCCACAGCGGGCGGTGATCTACCCAGCAGGTACAGCCCGTACTCGGGGCGAGGTCCCGGGGGCGTAGCTGCGCGCAGTGCGCGTCCGCGCAGCAGTCGCCCGGAGGGCAGGACAAGAACGCCTGGTTCCGCCGCTGTCCACGATCCCACGATCCCACGCTAGGACCGTCGCCGACGTATCAGGCGTGGGCCCATGCACGTCTTCGAAGTCAAGCAGTCACGACGATCGGGGGCACGGCGTGAGCGCGACAGCGACCAGTCTCGGGGCCGACGGCATTCGGCCCAGCGAGGCACGTAGCAGGTTTGTGGTTCCTGCGTGGCTACGCGGTGAGCGCACCCGACAGTGGCTGCGACGAAAGGCGGTTGCCGCTTGGATGAACGCTCTCATCGGCGGCGCCGCTCTCTCCACTGTGCTGGCCGCGGGCTTCATCGGTGACCAGCGCTGGCAGGAGACGAACACGTGGGCGACCGGCGCGCTCAAGCTCTTCGCTCTGTGGTGCCTGGCGTTCCTCCCGGGCTGGCTGTACGTCCGGTTCCTCGGCATGCGCGCCCACGCGCTGTGGAACGAATACGTACTAACGCTGCACCGGCTGGGCCTCGACCGTCCTTGGCACCTGCCGGAACCTCCGGGCAGCTCCGACTTCCACGCGGCGTGGAGCGCAGGCCCACCGGCCGCGAGGCGGTCGAAGGAGAACATCTACCGGCAGAAGTTCGAGGCGTACTACGGCCGCCAGGTTCCGGCCAGCGTTGAAGCGCCTCCGATCCACGGACATCGCGACACTGACGGCTCTGATGACAACTTCGTGGTCAGCACCGAGTCGCTGTTCCCGCTGTTCCTCGCTACCGCGGTCCTCGCGGTCGGCTGGTCTGCGGTGCTCTGGGACACCTCCTTCCTCGTCGAACCGAGCGGGGTCTGGGATGTGCTGAAGTACGGCTTCCTCGGCGCGTACGCGTTCGTCACTGGAATGCTTGTCCGCCGCTTCTTCCAGACCGACCTGCGACCCAGTGCGTACGCCACCGCGGTGCTGCGCATCGTGCTGGTGCTGCTCGTCGTCTCCGTCCTGCATCAGCTGGTGCGAGCAACATCCCCCACCATGGTCGCGGCAGAACTGGCGTTGGCCTTCCTCATCGGCTTCTTCCCCCTGGTCGGACTGCAGATTGTGCAGCGGATCACCTCGCGTACCTTCCGGGTGATCGTCCCGCCACTGACCTCGGAGTACCCGCTGGACCAGCTCGACGGGCTGAACCTGTGGTACGAGGCGCGCCTCACCGAAGAGGGTGTCGAGGACATGCAGAACCTCATGACCATGAACCTGGTCGACGTCATCCTGCACACGCGGGTTCCTCCGGGCCGGCTCGTCGACTGGATCGATCAGGCGTTTCTGCTGATCCATCTCGACCGCGCCGACCGTGCGGACGCGCGCAGGCTGCGCGACGGTGAGGAAGACGCGAGCTCCTGCCCGGGGGCAGCGGCCCGCATGCAGCTGCGCCAGGTCGGCATCCGGACGGCCACCGACTTGCTCAAGGCGTTCTCGAGTACTGAGCGATCTACCGGCGACGCCCTGCCGGAGCGCCGCTTCGTCGCACCCGAGGATTCGACTGGGCTACCGCCCGAGATGCAGTTGAGGCTGCTCGTTCGCGTCCTGTCCGCGGAGCAAGGCTTGGTGCCGGTGTGGAATTGGCAGCGCAACGGAGTGCGCGTCTACCCCGTCATGCCGTCGTCTGCGGAGTCGTGAGGCATTCGTGAGGGGCGCAAGCCGACCGCGTCCTCCAGCGCGCGCCGCATGACGTCCCGATCGGGCGACACGTCGAGCCAGTACTCGATGCTGATCGCTCCCTGGTTCACGAGCATGCCGAGCCCATCGAGCGTCGTAGCTCCTCGCGACGCTGCATCGCGTAGCAAGGACGTCGACGGCGGATTGCCAATGACGTCCGCCACGACCAGCCTCGGTCGGAGACTCGTGACATCGACGTTCAGCCGGGCGTCCACGTCAGGGAACAACCCGACCGATGTCGCATTGACGAGAACGTCGGCAGCTTCAGGAATGACGTACGGAGCATCCCACTGCACCAGGTCGGCGCGCGCAGGCGTGTGCTCTCGGATCAGCTGAACGAGCTCGGCACCCCGCTGAGGATCGCGGTTCACGACGGTGATCGACGAGATGCCGGCGAGTGCAGTCTCGACCGCGATGGCTCGCGCGGCACCACCCGCGCCGAGTAAGACGAGTTGCTTCCCGTCGAAGTCGGCAACCGTGCGCAGCGACGACAGGAAGCCCTGCCCGTCGGTGTTCTCACCGATGAACCCGTCCCCACGCCTGACCACGCAGTTCACGGCGCCGATGATGCCGGCTGAGTCGCCCAGGCCATCCAGGTGAGCGACGACGGCCACCTTGTGCGGGAGTGAGCAGTTGAAGCCCACCCATCCCATCGCTCGCGCCCCCCGCACCGCTTCACCGAGGGCAGGAGCGGCCACCTCACAGTTGAGGTAGCGGGCGTCGAGGTCGTGATGCCGGAAGGCTGCCTCCATCATGGCGACGGTTGGGTTCTCCGCCGCAGGAGTCGCGAACGAACCGGTGATGCTGCTCAGAAAACTGCGTGACTCGCTCATCACAGATCGCCTCCCCCGCCCTTGCGATGCATGCGGTAGTGCAGCACGAGGAACGGCAGCCCAAACAGCCAGAACGCGTGCTCCGCGCGCAGCTCGTTGTCCACGATGTACACGTCGAGCTGCTCGGCGAAGCCATGGACAGCCAATGCGGTGAGTGCCCGCGTTTCGGGGTCGACGTACGCGAGGTAGTGGCCGGGATGGTCGAGCGTGCTGCGACTCGTGAGCACCAAGCCACCGCCCGGACGGGACCGCGGCAGGAGGGTCGCGGTGAAGCTGCCCTGCGGTACGGGGAAGCCCACGCTGACGTAGCCGCGATCGTCGTGTCGGTACGTGGTGTAGATGCCGACGTAGATCGGCTCGTCGGTATCGGCGTACGACCGGATCCAGCCGCGCACGCCGACCGTGTCATCGCCGGGAAGAGCGATCGTGTCGATCCGGCTGCGTACACCGCGCTGCACGTTGCGCTGGTTCATCGGGACGTTGGCTTGTCCCAACGGTCGTGCGACAGCTGTGCGGTATAGCAGGTAGCCCGGTCGCACCCAGAGCCGCCACTTCGGCACGATGTCGAGCCGGAAACGGGTCGTGTGCTCGTAGAACTCCCGAACGTCCTGATGCACGGCGGCGGGGTCGAAGTCCGGTCCGGCGAGCTCATCCAAGGAAGCGACGATTCCGGCGTCCGGCGCGTCGGCGACGTAGCTCCCACCCAGCACGTCGGCGAGGTCACGGACGTATCCGGTGCCGACGTACCGACTGCGCGCCTCTCGCGGGACGACGAAGGGCAGCTCCTCCGCGGGCACCCGCTCGGCCAGCAGGGTCACTTGGGCGTCGCGGAAGAGCAGGGCCGAGAGGGATCGGTACGTCAACATCGTCACGCTCGCGACGACCGAGGCCGGCACGGTTGGTTGCCGCACGGCAGATGCACGCCCAACGGCAGCACCGACGAGCGGACCCAGGACGACCTTCTGCGGACGAACGCCCAACGCGCCGGCCAACGCGCCGGTGGCCACTCCGACCGCGACCGGCCGTCGGCCGACAACCCGCTCGCAGACCCAGCCGAGGGGAGCGACCAGGGCTGCACTCATCGCAATTCGCTGCCACAGCGGCGGGATCTCGTTCGGCCGCTGCACTGCTCGGGCGACCGCTTCGCCGGTGGCGAGAGCGACCGCTCCGGTGATGGCCCCGAGGCCAGCGACCCGCGGGCCTCGGGAAGCCGCCAGACAGGCACCGGCCACTCCACCGATGGCAGCGGCGAACGCGACAGAGCCCGCGTGCGACGACTGGTGGCGCGCTGCCATGGTCGAAAAGCTATCCCGGCGGTGACAATGAGGGGTGAGTAGCTGCACCGGGGCAACCGGTGGGAGGAGGTCGATTGATGAGAGTGGTCTGGAAGGGCGCCGTCTCCTTTGGTCTGGTCGCGATCCCGGTCCGGCTGTACGTCGCCACCGAGAGCAAGAACGTTCCGTCCCGGCAGATTCACGTCAGCGATGGCGGTCGAGTCCAGTACAAGCGCGTCTGCTCACTCGACGGAGCCGAGGTGCCATACGAGGAAGTTGGCACCGGATACGAGACCGCAGCCGGGGAGACGGTGGTCCTGAGCGACACCGATCTCGCGATGCTGCCGCCTGCGACCATGCGCTCGATAGACGTTGCATCATTCCTGCCGGTGGCGGCTATCGATCCGATCTACTTCGACCGCAGCTATTACGTGGAGCCGGAGCCGCAGGCCGCGAAGGCCTACCTGCTGCTCCGTGACGCCCTGCGCGATTCCGGCAGGCTCGCGGTGGCAAATGTCACGCTGAACAAGCGCGAGATCCTCGCCGTGCTGCGCGTACGGGACAGCGTGATCGTGCTCGTGACCATGCTCTGGCCTGACGAGGTGCGCGTTCCCAGCTTCCCGTTCCTCGCTGGCGACGAGTCGTCGTCGCGCCAGGAACTCGCGATGGCCGATGCACTCATCGACTCGCTGTCCGAGCAGGAGTTCACCCCGGGCCGGTATCGCGACACGCACCGGGACGCGCTGACCGCCCTCATCGACGCCAAGGCCACCGGCCGGCCGGTCGCACGCGGCCCACAGGGCGAGGCTGCCTCGCTCGACCTGCTGGCGGCCTTGAAGGCGAGTGTCGAGGCCGCCAAGCAGCGCTCCACGACCGCGAACGGCAGCCGCAAGCGCAAGCCCGCGCGGACGGTCGCGACACCAACTCCTCAGAAGACGCGCAAGACTGTCTCGCGGGAGCGGCAAGAAGTTCCGCCACGCAAGCGCGTCTAGCAACACGCCGTGTAAATGCTGACCGGTAGCGGCGCGGGCTGCTACCAACGACTGCATGAGCGCGGACGCCGACTACGGCACGGACATCGACCGGTGCCGAGGGACGCTGATCTCGCATCGCGACGCAGCACTCGACTGCACGGAGGACGACTGCGCGCTCGCTGACCCGGTGCGGCACGCCTTGGTCGTCGACTGTGCCGCCGTGCTGGGCGGCTGCTGCGTGTCGCTGCCCGACGGTGTCGTGGAGACCGCTGACTTCGCGCGCGCTTCCTGATCCTTAACCTGTACGTCGGGTCTGCATGCTGGCCCGGACGGCTGGTAGGAGAACTGGGATGGCTGCGTCGGAGCTCGACGAGATCGTGGGCGAGCTGTATCTCGTGCCGCCTAACGACTTCATCTCCGTGCGCAACGATCTGGTCCGGCAAGCTCGGTCGTCCGGCAATCGCGGGCTCGCGGAGAAACTGCAGGGCCTGCGCCGGCCGACGCAGAGCGCGTGGCTCGTCAATGTGCTGGCGCGCACCGAGTCGGCCGCGATGAAACGCCTGTCTGTTCTTGGTCGCGAGCTGCGCGGTGCGCAGACGGGCCTGGACGGCGGTGAGCTGAGGCAGCTGTCCGAGCAGCGCCGTCAGCTAATCGCCGATCTGCTCGATCGAGCTCGCTCGTACGCCGCCGATGCCGGCGTCCGCGTCACCGACAGCGTGCTGTCGGAGGTCGACGCGACGCTGCGATTCGCCCTGGTCGATCTGGCCGGGTCCTTCACCGTGCGGTCGGGCCGGCTGGTTCGACCGCTCTCGCACCACGGGTTCGGGCCGCGTCCGCAGGTTGACGCCGCGCCGGTGCCGTTGGCCGTCGCCGATCCCGGTGCGGTCACGGACGAGGCAGAGTGGATCTACCTCCCGGGGGACGACGAGTTGGCAGCTCGGCGACGGTCACGCACTGCCGGCGGCCAGCAGGCGCCCGCGGAGAGCAGCAGACCGCGTGCAGCGTCCGATCGGGAGCCAGCCGTTCGGCGCGCCACGGCCGAGCTGGCCGCCGCCGAGTCCGCGCACTGGCAGCGCGAGCACGACTTAGCGGATGCGCAAGCCGCCTTGGAAGCGGCGACGGATCGGCTGGACTGGCTGGACGCTCAGCGCATGGAGGCGCGGCGAGACAAGGTGACGGCCGAGAACCGACTCGCCGAGGCGCAGGCGCTGCAGCGCGACGCGATCCAAGCTGTCGCAGACGCGCGGCAACGCCTCGAGCTTGCCCGCCGGCACGACGACACCGAGTAACTCGCTCCTACCCGTCCGCCCTGCAGCTGGACATCCAGGGGGACCCCGCCTATTCCTCGCTCACGATGCCGGCCCGGGTCAGCCGGTGCTGATCCGAGGGCGACGCGGATCCGATCACGCGTCGTGGCCAGTTCAGGCGTCGCAGGGGTGCAAGCGACGCATCGACGAAGCGAGCCGGCCAAGGTACGGCGCTAACGACCACCGTGACGACGACACCGACTGCCGTCGTGAGCAAGCGACCACCCGCCCATGCCTCGACGCCGTCACCGACCCCAAGGGTCCCCACGCCCAGGACGATGATCGACAGCCGCGCGGCTGCGGCACTGTGGACAAGCACGCAGGTGCCGATCGCGATCAGGCTGGCAAATCCCACCGACCATGGCGATACGCCGGTCACCTCGACGAGGAGGAGGGCTAGGCCGATACCGACCGCCGAACCCACCATGCGCAGGACGCCGAGCAGGGCGGACGGGCCCGCACGGACGTCGGTGACCGTCGCGGCCGCCAGCACGGCGTACTCCGGGTAAGGCAGATCGAGCGCCTGCGCGACCGCCAGTCCCAGTGCCGCGGCAAGCGCGATCTTGAGAGCCAGATGCAGCGTCATTGCCGTCGAGTCTCGCGAATTAACGCCGAGCTTGCCGATCCTTGACGGAATCGTGAGCGGCGTGTCGAGCTCCCGCGTCAGGCTGAGGTCGCGCTGCTCACTGCTCGAGCGGCTGGGCGAAGCGCAGCATGTTGCCTGCCGGATCGCGGAACGCGCAGTCGCGGACGCCGTAGGGCATGTCGATCGGCTCCTGCAGCACCTCGCCACCTGCGGCGCGGATGCGTTCGAAGGTCGCGTCGCAGTCGTCGGTCTTGAAGATGACGGCGCGCAGCAGGCCCTTTGCGAGCAACTCTGCCGCAGCTTCCTTGTCGGCGTCGGACGCGTTCGGGTCGCCAACGGGCGGCTCGAGCACGATCTCGACATCCTGCGACGGCGCACCGACAGTCACCCAACGCATTCCTTCGAACCCGACGTCGTTGCGCACCTCCAGGCCGAGGATGTCCCGGTAGAAGCCCAGCGCCTTGTCGTGATCGTCGACGGCGATGAAGCACTGCGAAACCTTGATATCCATGCCGGTCACGCTACGGGCGTGGGAGCAGGCTTTGCTTCTCCATTCCTGACCGGTCGCGTGTAAATCTTGGCGACGCAGGCGGGGATGGCGGCGCCGTCGTCATGTTGGCGGCCTCGGTAGGCGCTCGGGCTCTCGCCGACCAGCTCAGTGAAGCGCGAGCTGAACGATCCCAGCGACGTACAGCCGACCGCGAAGCAGACGTCGGTCACCGTGAGGTCACCGCGGCGCAGCAGCGCCTTGGCCCGCTCGATGCGTCGCGTCATCAGGTAGCTGTACGGCGTCTCCCCGAAGGCCGCGCGAAAGGTACGTGAGAAGTGGCCCGGCGACATGAGGGCAACCCGCGCGATCGCCGGAACGTCTAGCGGCTCCGCGTAGTCGCGATCCATCCGGTCGCGGGCTCGGCGCAGCCTGACGAGATCGTCCAACGTCACGCCGTCATGATCCCACAGCGTCATTGACCAGCGCCGTCGTCGACCAGGGGCGCTCAGGGGGTCGAGGTATCGAGGGTGAGGTCGCGCTCCTGGATGCGCCATTGACCGTCGCGCTCCAGCACCAGGGTGTCCCGATACACGCCCATGCTCTGCACCACCGGCGGCGCGGACGGAGTCGCGGCCACGAGCAAGGTGAGGTAGGACGTGATCTTGACCGTGCGCTTATTCACGCGTTCGACCAGATGTGTCGAGATGGCATGCCGACGCTGGTCGGTCTGACTCGCCAGAGCGTCCTCGAACAGACCCATCACCGCGTCGATGCCCTCGAACTCCAACGGCTCGGGGAACGCCGGCGATCGGTAGATGAACCGGGCATCCTGAGTGAACGCATCGCGCATGAGTGCGCTGTCTCGGGAGTCGTAGCCCAGCGACCATTGGGCGAGGGTGTTGAGCGGGTCCTGCGCCTGGAAATTCGACCCACCGGCACCGCGACTAGCGACGCCTGCAGGTTCCCGCGTCTGTGCGATCACCGCGGTCGTCGTGCCGAGCAGCACGGCGAACACCACGATCACGAGTACGAGGTAGCGACGCGTTGCTACGAGACCGCTGACCATCGAAGCCTCCTCAGGATGCTGATAATGGTTATCCGCGTTTGAGGCGATAACGTAACAGTGGCCGCGATGGGACGTCTACATCCGGGTGATCAGGCCGGCACGGTTACCCCGAACAAGGGAGGAAGCACCGTCGGCTTGGCAGAGCGCTCGTGCTTCACGCGCGAGCCCGGGTCCCCCTCCCGAAATTGATCTGTGTGGTCGGATCAGCTCGCCGGCAGCAGGACCCCGTCGATGATGTAGACGGTCGCGTTGTCGGTCTGCACGTTGCCGCAAATGACCTTGGCCGAGTCGTTCACTGTGAAGTCCTGGCCGCCGCCCGCCACGGTCACGGTGCCGCCCACCGCGGCCGGTGAATGGGTTGGCCCACGCTTTGGCCAGCATCGTCATCCCGCTGCTCGGCGGGTGTCGCATCGGCCGTCGTCACGCGCTGCATTCGGCGGGCCCCATGGCCAGGGATTGCCCGTCACACCGCCGGGTCTTGAGCCGAGCGCCTGTTCGGCCGGCTGACTCCCTCATCCAACAACGGATGCAAACCTGACCACTGGGGCGCCACATTGGCATCCGTTGCTGGATGCGGTCGGCCGTGCGTGGCTGACTTCACTCGCTCCGACTGACTTGATGCCGGTCGTCGAACTTTGAGCGAGCAGTCGGATCGCTCGAAGTCGCCCGCTCATCGCAAGGTGGCCAGAGGGCAGGCATCTCGTGTCGCTGGCTCATTGAGTGAGCAGGGCTTCGACGTCGGGCAGCCCCTGGAACCGGGAGAACGTCCCCTCGTCCGCGATCTCGCGAGCTGCCTGCAGGAACCCGCCCCACGCGACGCGCGCGAGCGTGCCACCCACGCTGATGCGCCGCACACCGAGTGCGGCCGCCTCCGCAACTGTGGTGAACGGGGCGTTGATCAGCAGGTTCACCGGTTTCGGTGACACCGCTTCGAGGATCGCGACAACATGCTCGACACTCGAGATGCGCGGAGCGTAGAGGCAGTCGGCACCGGCTTCCCCGTACGCGCGGAGCCGCCGGATCGTCTCATCGATGTCGGGACGCCCCACGACGAATCCTTCGGACCGACCGGTCAGGACCACGCCGGTCCCGCTCGCGTCGATCGCCTCGCGCGCGGCCCGTACCCGATCGACCGACAGCTCGAACTCGTACAGCGGCTGCGCCGGATCCCCACTGGAGTCCTCGATAGAGAGCCCGGCGATTCCGGTGGCGACGGCCGACGTCAGGTTGACGCCAACCTCGCGAGGGTCAACGGCGAAACCACCCCGGAAGTCGGCGTTCACGGGCAGCTCCACCGCGTCCACGATGGCAGGCAGATGCTGGAGCGCTTGATCGAGCGTGACCTGGTCATCAGCACGACCCAGCGTCCACGCAAACCCGGCACTCGTCGTCGCGAGCGCGGGGAAGCCGAGCTGCGCCAGCGCACGGGCGCTGCCCGCGTCCCACGGGTTGGGCATGACGAAGCACCCAGACGCGTGCAGGCGGCGGAACTCGGCGACTCGTTCGGCTTGCGCGCTCATGTCCCACCCCATGCTGTGAAGGCCTCGTAGGTGAGTTGTGCTAATCTCCCGGACGGTTGCATGTTGCAGTTCGCCGTATGTTTGTCAAACGTCCGCGGAGTGTGATCCGCCGGGCGTTTCTTGGTTTTGGACCCCAATCCGACCGAAGACGCCTGAGCTGCAGCCCGGGGTCGGCACACGCCGGCACCGACATCTGCACAGGAGGAGCAAGACAGGTGTCTCAAGGCACAGTGAAGTGGTTCAACGGCGAGAAGGGTTTCGGCTTCATCGCCCAGGATGGCGGCGGCGCGGACGTCTTCGTGCACTACTCGGCGATCGCGGCCGATGGCTACCGTTCGCTCGACGAGAACCAGCGCGTGGAGTTCGACATCACGCAGGGCCCGAAGGGCCCGCAGGCCGAGAACGTCCGTCCGGTCTGATCACATCCGCGGACGCGCAGCGAGAGGGCCCGGCCTCGAGGCCGGGCCCTCTTCTGCTGTCACCCCCGTCCGGGACCAGAACCGACGTCTTCAGGACGTGACGTCGCGAGTGGTGAAGCGGGCCCAGGCGAGGGAGAAGAACACGACGATGTACGCCGCCTGCGTCAGCAGGCCGCGACCCACGTCGTCGTAAATCACCGGGGTGCGCAGCAGATCACCGAACGCGAGCCACCAGTGGCTGAACAGCCAGTCGTGCAGCCACGACAGCTGCGGAATCGCATCCAGGATTTGCGCCACCACGCACACCGCCGCGGTTGCGGCCATCGCGCCGAGCGGCACTTCAGTGAGCGTCGAGATGAACAGCCCGATCGCGGCGACGCCGGCAAGCATCGCTCCCACGTACAGGGCGACGAGCAGCGCCCGCACCAGCGCCGTTGAATACGGCAGCACGTCCCCCGACAGCAGCGGTACCGGGCCGATAGGGAACAGCAGCGACCCGACAACGATGCCGACGCCGGCGACCACCAGCGCGGCAACGAGCGCGTAGGCAGCGATCGCGGCGTACTTCACGAGCAGCAGGCGGAGCCGGCTGACCGGAACAGTCAGCACGTAGCGCAGCGTTCCGATCGACGCCTCGCCCGCCACCGACTCCCCCGACACCACCGACACCGCGAGCGGCATGAACAGCGGCAGCGACACCACCAGTGCAGTGAAAGCCAGGAACAGCCCGTTCTGCGCAATGAGGCTGAGGAACGGTGGCCCCTCTCCGCCTTCGCTTGGTGCAGCAACCTCGACCGCGATGCCGATGAGCAGCGGGGCGCAGGCCAGCGCGACCAGCAACGCAATGTTCCGCCGGCGCTTGAAGACCAGCGACAGCTCCGAGCGCAGCAGCCGGCCGACGCGGGACGGGGCGAACTCCGGCGAGATCACCACGTCACTCGTCGACATCGAAACCCTCCCCCGTGAGCGACACGAACAACTCCTCGAGATGCGGTCGATCCACCAGCAGTTGACGCACCGGGACGCCGCCGAGAACGAGTGCCTCCGTCACGTCTTCGGGCCGTGCCGAACCGAGCTCGGCGGAGGCTTCGTTATCGACCACCCGGATGTCGACGAGACCCAACCGGCCGAGGATCTCGGCGGCCTGCGGGGCGTGCGACGAGTCAACGCGTACCCGAGCAGAGGTGGTCGATCCCAACGATTCCAGCGTTCCCTGGGCCACCAGTCGACCGGTGCGCATCACCCCGACGTGCGTGCACATCTGCTCGACCTCGGCAAGCAGATGCGACGACACGAACACCGTCGTGCCGTCGCTGGCGAGATCTCGGACCAGGCTGCGCACCTCGCGGGTCCCCTGCGGATCGAGCCCGTTGGTCGGTTCGTCGAGGACGAGCAGCTCGCGCGGTCGCAGCATCGCGGCCGCGAGCCCGAGTCGTTGCCGCATCCCCAGGGAGTACGCGCGGTAGCGCTTGCGAGCAGCCGCCGCCAGCCCGACGCGGTCCAGCGCTGCATCGACGCGCTGGTTGCAGGAGCGTGGATCCACCGTGCGATCCGCTGCATCGAGCCTGACCAGGTTGGCCCGGCCGGACAGGTACGGGTGGAACGCCGGGCCCTCGATCAACGCCCCAACACGCGGCAGGACGGTCGCGAACGATGCCGGCATGGGCCGACCGAGCAGTGACTGCTCACCGTCCGTCGGCGACACCAGGCCGAGCAGCATGCGAATCGTCGTCGTCTTACCCGAGCCGTTCGGACCGAGGAATCCGTACACCGATCCGCGTGGGACGACGAGGTCGATGTGGTCGACCGCGACCTGCCGGCCGAAGCGCTTGGTCAAACCGTGCGTCTCGACCGCAAGTGGAGCATCGTCGACCTCGGTGCGTTCACGCACCGGCTGTGGCGAGGTGACTAGGTCTGCCATGCTCACCCGCCGGCGCGCGGATCGACTGCGACTTCCTCCAGCACGGACGGCGGTACGGCGCCCACGAGCAGGCGGCCATCGTCGAGAAGCAGCGCGGACACCAGGTCGGTGGTGAGCAGTCGCCCGGAGCCGTACGCGCCGCTGACCGGACTGAGTGCCTGCAGCAGGGTCTGAGCGGCGCCGTTCCTTCGGTCGGAGCCCGCCGTCAGGTCGGCCACGTCCACACCCTTCAGAACGGCCACGGATGTCCAGCCCTCGCCGATGATGGTCGGCTGATCCTCGGCGCGGACGTCGTCGGGCACGATGTCCCGCCGGGGACGCGTCTTCGCGGCCAGCTCGTTCTCCTCGACCTCCGCACCGGGCGGCGGCGAGAACGCGAATACGGAGTCGTCGGGCGTCGAGAACGACACCGAGGTGAAGCCGGTCTCGAATGCCGGCTCGGTCGCGCCGGCGGCGTAGACCTGGACGCGCAACGGCATCGACGTCTCGGCATCGACCGCGAGCCGCACCTGGCCGACGAGGGAACGCTCGTCCCGAGGCGCGAGCACCAGCTCATACACCGGCCGCCCGGCGACTTCCGACGTTCCGTCGACCGTGACACGGGTGGTCGGGTCGACTGCTTCCAACGCTTGCTCGGCTGCCTCCGACGGCGTGACGACGCTCGGTGCGGGCGCTTCTGCAGGCTCATCAGCATCATCGGACGGCAGCACGAAGTGCTGGGCCGTGTTCTTGTCGCTTGTCCATACCCACACGTCGTTGCCGTTGCGGATCACGTCGGTCTCCGCGAGCGTGCCCAGGAGGGCCACCCGCGCCTTGTCCGGCGACGCGTACCAGATGCGCGCGGTGTTGGAGCCCGTCACCAGGTCAGAGAGGTTGGGGCTGTCACCGCTCGACGGCAGCGCCGGGAAGCCCAGATCGGCCGTCTCGACGACGGTTCCGGAGAACGGCTGCGCCTGAGCCTCGCCGACCTCGGCGAGCAACTCTGCGGCGGACCGCTCCGGCAGGCTGGGATCGGCCCCCGCGACGACGGGAACCAACACCACACTGCCAGCGAGGACAGCAACGACCCCGGCGGGAACTGCCCACCGAGCGATGCGACGCGACATTGGCCGACCTCCCACACACTGTTCCGTGCTCCCACTGTGCCGCGTCGCCCCTGTGAACATGCTGAGACTGCCTGAGGGACCCCCTCAGCCGAGTGACGGCGAACGCGGCAGGCTGGGAGGCATGCGGGTGCTCGTGGTCGAGGACGAGGTGCGGCTCGCCCACGCCCTCGAGCGCGGGCTTCGAGCCGAAGGTTTCGGTGTCGACCTCGCCCACGACGGCGAGAGCGGGCTCCGCCTGGCCCGAGACGGCGGCTACGACGCGGTCGTGCTCGACATCATGTTGCCGAAGCTGTCGGGCTACCGCGTCGTGGAGCGGCTGCGCAATGCCAACAACTGGGTACCCATCCTCCTACTCTCGGCCAAGGACGGTGAGTACGACCAGGCCGACGGGCTCGACGTCGGTGCCGACGACTACCTCACCAAGCCGTTTTCCTACGTCGTCCTAGTCGCCCGGCTACGCGCCTTGCTGCGTCGCGGCGCACCGGAACGCCCGGCCATCCTGCGCGCAGGTGACCTCGAACTCGATCCGGCGACCCACGTCGTGCGGCGCGGAGAATCGGACATCTCGCTGACGCCGCGCGAGTTCTCGCTGCTCGACTACCTCCTGCGCAGGCGAGGCGAGGTCGTGTCCAAGCGCGCCCTTCTCGAGCACGTCTGGAACAGCCTCGACGAGATCGATCCCAACGTCGTCGAGGTCTACATCGGCTACCTGCGGCGCAAGATCGACATCCCGTTCGGCCGCCGGGCCGTACAGACGGTGCGCGGCGCGGGATACCGGCTCGCCGCCGACGGCGGTTGAGATGCCGCTCGCGAGGCAGAGCTTGCGGGTACGGCTGACGGCGGTCTCCGCCCTGGTCGTCGCCATCGGCCTGGCGGCGGCCGGAATTGTGCTCGTCGCCGCGCTCGATCGCTCGCTGTTGGCATCCCTCGACGAATCCGCGCGACAGCGCGGTGGGGACATCGCCGCCCTGGTAGACACCGGCCGCCTCGCCGACCCGCTACCGACGTTCGGTTCTGCGGTCGCTCAGGTGCTCGACGAACAGGGCCGCGTCCTCGCCGCAACGCCCGGCGGCGACCGCCTGGTTGCCCTGCTCGAGCCGGCAGAGTTGTCAGCGGCGCAAGCGGGTGACGCAGTCACCCTTGCCGGGGCGCGTCTCGGGGACAGTGATCCGTACCGCGTTGTGGGCGTCCCAGCCGGATCGTCGGCGGATCCGCAGACGGTTCTCGTCGCGGTTCCCGTCGCCGATCAGCAACGAACGGTTGCGCTGGTGCGCGTCGCGGTCGCGATCGGCGGAGTCGTCGCCACTGCGGCCCTCGCCGTGCTGAGCTGGTTCATCGTCGGCTCGGCACTCCGCCCGGTCGAAGCACTGCGTCGCGGCGCGGCCGAGATCAGTGGATCGCAGGAGTCGCGACGCTTGCCTGACCCGGGAACGGACGACGAGATCGGCCGGCTCGCGGCCACCCTCAACGACATGCTCGCCCGGCTCGAGGCCGCAGCCGCGCGACAGCGGACGTTCGTCGCCGATGCTGCCCACGAGCTGCGCAGCCCCCTGACCAACATCCGTACCGAACTCGAGGTCGCGCTTCGCCACCCGAGGCAGACGACCTGGCAGGCGACAGCGCAGGACGCGCTGGCGGACGTGACCCGGATGTCACGCCTGGTCGACGACCTACTCCTGCTGGCCCGCCTCGATGAGCGGGCCACCGAGAGCCGTGTCACGACGGTCGACGTCCACGAGCTGGCGTCCTCCGTCGCCGCGCAGCACGGGCAGGTCACGGTCGCTGGCGACTCCCCCGCTCCCGTACGTGGTGATGCCGATGCCCTGCACCGCATCGTCGCGAACCTCGTCGACAATGCCGTTCGGCACGCGCGCTCAGAGGTCTGTATCGAGACGACCCGGACGCCTACGACCACTGTATTGTCCGTCAGCGACGACGGTCCGGGCATTCCGGCCGAAGATCGCGACCGGGTCTTCGAGCGTTTCACTCGCCTGGACGAGGGACGCGGGCGCGACGATGGCGGCAGCGGCCTGGGCCTCGCCATCGTGCGCGAGCTCGTGCGCACGCATTCCGGCACCGTCGAGATCACCGATGCGTCTCCCGGAGCGCGCGTCGTCGTCACCCTGCCGACCTGACGGCCGACAATGGGCCGCATGGCTCGCCGTACCTCAACGACTCCGCCACCCGAGGACTTCGAAGAGCACATCGTTGACGTCGATGTCTCCGAGGAGATGCAGAGCAGCTTCCTCGAGTACGCCTACTCCGTTATTTACTCCCGAGCGCTACCGGATGCCCGTGACGGACTGAAGCCTGTCCATCGCCGGATCCTCTACCAGATGTCGGAGATGGGGCTGCGGCCCGATCGCGCCCACGTGAAATGCGCGCGTGTCGTGGGCGACGTGATGGGCAAGCTGCACCCGCACGGCGATGGAGCCATCTACGACACCCTCGTCCGGATGGCGCAGCCGTTCGCGATGCGCGTGCCGCTGGTCGACGGGCATGGCAACTTTGGCTCCCTCGACTCCGGCCCGGCCGCCTACCGGTACACCGAGTGCCGGATGGCACCGGCCGCGCTGCTCATGACTGACGGGCTGGACGAGGACGTCGTCGACGTGCGCCCGAACTACGACGACCAGTCAACCGAGCCCGACGTGCTGCCCGCGGCGTTCCCGAACCTGCTCGTCAATGGTGCGGCGGGCATCGCCGTCGGCATGGCCACGAACATGCCGCCGCACAACCTGGTCGAGGTCGTCGCCGCAGCTCGGCACCTCGTGAAGCACCCCGACGCGACGCTCGACGACCTGATGCGCTTTGTGCCGGGCCCCGACCTGCCGACAGGCGGCAAGATCATCGGTCTCGACGGCATCCGGGAGGCGTACGAGACGGGCCGGGGTATTTTCCGCACCCGCGCGACCGCCAGGGTCGAGAACGTCACGCCACGGCGCAAAGCCATCGTGGTGTCCGAGCTGCCCTACGGCGTCGGGCCGGAGAAGGTCATCGCCCGGATCAAGGAACTCGTCGGCGCAAAGAAGCTCGCAGGCATCGCCGATCTCAAGGATCTGACCGATCTCGAATCTGGACTACGACTCATGATCGAGATCAAGGCCGGCTTCGTCCCCGAGGCGGTGCTCGAGCAGCTCTACCGCCTCACGCCGATGGAGGACTCGTTCGGCATCAACAACGTCGCGCTCGTCGAGGGGCAACCCAGCACGCTCGGCCTGCGCGAACTGCTCGAGGTCTACGTCGACCACCGGCTCGAGGTCGTCCAACGCCGTACGGAGTTCCGGCGCGCCAAGCGCGAGGAGCGGCTGCACCTGGTCGACGGGCTGCTGGTCGCGATCCTCGATATCGACGAGGTCATCGCGGTCATACGGTCGAGCGACGACACCGCCCAAGCCCGCGAACGATTGATGCAGGTCTTCGATCTCAGCGACGTCCAGACGACCTACATCCTCGACATGCCGCTGCGGCGGCTGACGAAGTTCTCCCGGATCGAACTCGAGCAGGAGCGCGAGACGCTGCAGCGCGAGATCGCCGAGCTGACCGAGATTCTCGAATCCGAGGAGCTGTTGCGACGTACGGTCTCCGACGAGCTCGCAGCGGTCGCGAAGCAGTTCGGAACGCCCAGGCGCACGGTGCTGCTGGAGTCTGCAGGGCAGCCCGCCGCAGCGGCCGTTTCCCTCGAGGTCAGCGACGACCCGTGCTGGGTGCTGCTGTCATCGACGGGCCTGCTCGCGCGGACAATGACCGACGATCCGATCCCTGCCGAAGGTGCCCGCACCCGCCACGACGTCGTGGTGTCGGCGGTTCGCGGGACTGCCCGTGGCACGGTCGGCGTCGTGACCTCAGCCGGGCGCATGCTGCGCCTGGACGTGCTCGACCTGCCTGCACTTCCCCCGACCGCGACGGCGCCGAGCTTGTCCGGTGGCGCTCCGGTTGCCGAGTTCCTCGCGCTCGACACGAACGAACGGGTACGCGGCCTCGCGTCTCTCGACGGCACGGCTGGCGCGGGGCTCGCGGTCGGCACGGCGCAGGGTGTCGTCAAGCGCGTGCTGCCCGATGCGCCGGCCAATCGCGCCACCTGGGAGCTCATCGCCCTTCGCCCCGGCGACTCGGTGGTGGGGTCGGTTGAGCTGTCCTCCGGGTCGGAGGACCTGGTGTTCGTGTCGTCCGACGCGCAGCTGCTGCGCTTTCCTGCTTCAGCGGTACGCCCGCAGGGCCGCGCTGCCGCTGGTATGGCTGGCGCACGGCTGTCTGCCGGAGCGGAGATCGTGTTCTTCGGCGCGGTCGATGCGGCCAGCGATGCGGCCGTCGTGACGATCGCCGGCTCCGGCGGGGCGTTGCCGGGCACCGAGCCCGGCACGGTCAAGGTGGCCCCGTACTCCGAGTACCCGGCCAAGGGCCGCGCCACTGGCGGGGTGCGCTGCCACCGCTTCCTGCGCGGTGAGGATCAGCTGCTGTTCGCCTACGCCGGTGCTGTGCCTCTGCGCGCGGCGGCCCCGAATGGGGTGCCGCTGGACCTCCCCGCGGCGCAGGGGAAGCGGGACGGCTCGGGCATCCCGCTGCCGCAGCCGCTGGCCGCGGTCGCGGGACCGCCCGCTACGGCGTGATCGCCGCCGGGTCGACGTCGTCGACCCGCCCCCACACCCTGTTGCGCGGCGAGCCCATTGTGTTGGGGGACGACGTCGAGGAATGATGTTGGCCGACACTCACGCCGGAAGGCAGGCCCATATGAGCGATACGGTCGCGGCTGCTGAAGAGGTCGGCTCGCATCAACTCAATCGAGTGATGGGCCGCAACCTCCTGCTGCTATTCATTGTCGGTGACATCCTTGGCACCGGTATCTATGCGCTGACGGGAACCGTGGCGGGAGAAGTTGGTGGCGCGGCGTGGGCGCCATTCCTGGTTGCCTTCCTCGTCGCGACGATCACTGCGTTCTCATACTTGGAGCTCGTTACCCGCTACCCGCAGGCCGCGGGCGCTGCACTTTACGCGCACAAGGCTTTTGCTATTCACTTTGTGACGTTCCTGGTCGCCTTTGCGGTCATGTCTTCCGGAATCACTTCGGCTTCGACGTCGGCTAATGCCTTTGCCGGCTTCCTCAACGACGCCTTTGATCTGGGTATTGAGGTGGGGAGTACCGGCATCCTGCTCCTTGCTCTCGCCTTCATGACCCTGGTCGCGGCGGTCAACCTCCGGGGCGTCGGCGAGAGCGTCAAGGCCAACGTCGTACTGACCTGCATTGAGCTGTCCGGTTTGCTCCTCATCATCTTCATCGGCCTGTGGGCAATTACCCAAGGCCGTGCGGACTTCTCCGAGGTAACAGTATTCGAGTCCGCGGAGGGCAAGGGTGCATTCATTGCCGTCACGACGGCCACCGCACTTGCGTTCTTTGCGATGGTGGGGTTCGAAGACTCGGTGAACATGGCCGAGGAGTGCAAGGATCCCATCCGCGATTTTCCGAGGATCATGCTCACCGGCTTGGGTATCACTGGCACGATCTACCTGCTCATCTCGATTATCGCGGTCGCGCTGGTGCCGGTCGGCGATCTGTCAGATCCGGAAAAGGGCTCCGCACTTACCCAGGTCGTGGCAGCGGGTGCACCGGATCTGCCGTTCGATACGATCTTCCCATTTATCGCGATGTTTGCCGTTGCCAATACTGCCCTGATCAACATGTTGATGGCTAGCCGGCTGCTCTATGGTCTAGCGCGCCAAGATGTGCTGCCGCCCATCCTTGGACGGGTACATCGCACTCGCCGCACTCCGTACGCGGCAATCATCTTCACGACGCTCATCTCGTTCGGGCTCATCTACTTCGTCGTCACCCAGTCGGATGCTCCCGCCGTTGCCCTTCTTGGTGGTACGACTGCGCTCCTTCTTTTGTGCGTCTTCACGGTGGTTCACATTTCGCTGATCGTCCTTCGGCGCCGGCCACCGGTTGCGCACAAGCACTTCAAGGCGCCGACCGTGCTTCCGTACATCGGTGTCGTCGCCTGTGCGTTCCTGGCGGGCCCGTGGGCACGCAGCGAAGAACAGCAGCAGCAGTACGAGATCGCGATGTACCTGCTGGCAATTGGCATTGTGCTCTGGGTGATCACCTATTTCTGGAACCGTTCGGTCCGCCATCGCGAAGCCCGCCTGGATCCAGAGGAGCTGGCTGAGCCCCACGACAGTTCGACCTCGTGAGGTGAGGATCGCGACAGCGGGAAGCGAGGCAGCGTCGGCGTCAGCTTGTGCGGTGACAAGGGTCAGATAGCTGCTTACAGTCGATCGACCGACATCGTCGGCTCGACGGAGCAGAAGTGGACGTCCTCGAGAACGAGCGCGACCGCGATTCTGCGCGCTCGCCGTTGCTCGCCCGCTTCGTTGGCGGCGTGGCCGCGATCGCGTTGGCGATTGCCGTCGTCCCGACGCTCATCGACGACCTCACCGGATCCAGCCCGTCCGAGACGGTGCCCACTCCCGCTCCGCTCGGCGACGCCGCACCCGAACCCACGGCCAGCCAACCGTCGCCGCTGACGCTGCGCGAACCGACGCAGACCGGCGCGCACGTCCTTCTCACCGGGCGCCAGCTGTCGATTCTCGATGTGGACGCGGGCCACATACACACCCTGTTCCTGCCGCTCTCGTATGGAAGTGCGCGCCCGGGTGGCGTCCTGCGTGTCGCCGACTCCACCGTCGTACTCGCCGAGCGGCCCGCGAATGCTGGCCCCGGCCTCAACTCCGAGGCGTTCGTCGTTCAGGACAGCGGCGTGACCCTCTCGCTCGGGACGGCGTCGCAGATCCTGGCCGCGACTCCCGACGCGGTGTGGCTTACTCAGGCAAACGACGGCGGTCGGACGATTCGCCTGGTGGGCGTCGACGGGACCGAGCGGCTCGCGGCGCGCGCCCTCCCTCGCAACCTCCGATTGGTCGCGCCCGGGTCAACCTCCACACTGCTCCTCGGCGTCCCGTTCGAGGAAGCGCCCGACCGCATCGTGGAGTGGGACCCGATCCGCGGCGAGGTGACGAGGGTGCTGGCCGAGCAGGGCCACGTCCACGACGCCGACGAGACTCGTGTGCTCTGGCAGGAATGCGACCAGTGTCCGCTCCAGGCCTACGACCGGGCCACCGCCGTCAACGCGACTGTCGAGGCACTCCCCGACGGCTGGCAGCTCACCGGCCGGGCAACCCTGTCGCCCGATGGACGACACTGGGCGGCCATGGTGGCGACGAGCGATGCGCCCGACCGACGCTCGGTCGTGATCGGTCATCTGCCCGGCACGCAGTACGCCGACAGCATCAGCAGCCACCTCGACCTTCCACCCATCGGCCGCGTCGGCCGCCCGCGGCTGTCATGGTCGGAGTCGGGTTGGCTGTTCGTGTCGACGGGCTACTCACTGTGGGCGGTGAGCCCGGGACCGCATCAGGACTTCGCGATCGACGCTCCCGACCACGACAGCATCGCCGCCTGGTAGACGTCGGAATGCCGGGCGTTACCGCCCCTTGCGGGCGAGGTAGTACGTATTCAGGAAGTCGGCGTCGACGTGGGCGGTCTCGACTGAGGTGAAGCCGGCTTCGACCAGCATGCGCCGAGCCCGTTGTTCTCCCCAAACAGCGCCGAGCCCGTCCCCGTCGAGGGACAGTGACACCGTCATGCAGTGCATGGTGGAGACGGTATAGAGGAACGTGCCCAGCGGGTGATCGAGGTTGTCCTCGAGGGCGCTGGAGGCTTGTACGTCCACCATGAGAAAGATGCCGTCGGCACGAAGGGCCCGAGCGATGCCCGCGAGAACTCGTGCCGGGTGGGCCTGATCGTGGATGGCGTCGAACGCAGTGATCAGGTGGAAGCGGTCGAACGCGGCGAGGTCGGTGACATCACGCAGCTCAAAGGTCGCGTTGCGCAGCTTCATCCTTTCCGCCTCCCCCCTCGCCACGTCGATGGCCTCCTCCGAAAAGTCGTAGCCCACGAAACGACTCGCTGGAAACGCGGCGGCCAGCAGGTTGATCGCATGGCCACTGCCACAGCCCACATCCGCGACGTCGACACCTGCGCGCAGCCGGCCCGCTAGCCCGGGCACGAGCGGCACAATTTCGTCGAGAAGCGCCATGTCGTGGACCGCAGCGCTGTCCTCGGCCATCAGCCGGTGAAATTGTCGGTACCGGCTGTACGGGACTCCGCCACCATCGCGGAAACTGCCGATCAACGGCTCCTCGATTGCTGCCAATAGGGGGATGAACTGCATGACCTCCGCGAGATTGCCCGGCCCAGCGGCACGCGTGAGCGAGGCCGCGTGCTCGGGCGGCAGCCGATACGTGCCCGACGCGGCCTCGTAGTCGATAACCCCTGAGGTGGCCATGGCGGCAAGCCATTCGCGGACGTAGCGCTCCTGCAGACAGGCCGCCTCGGCGATGCGCTGGCTGGTGGCAGGGGGTAGGCCTGCGAGTGCATCGAACAAACCGACCCGATGACCGATGCTGGTCATCAACGCCAGACACCCGTCGTTGAGGACCGCGATCATCCGCGCGGCGAAGGCGTCGGCGCGGGTCCGATCGACCGAGGGCGTGGGCATCTCCACTGTGGAAACCATGGCCGCAGCCTGCGTCTCTGGACACGGCGCAGGCATCGGTGAGATCACCTATTCCCGTCCGTGACGGCGTGCCGCCTCGGCCACAGCTTGGCCCCTGGTGCGGACACCGAGCTTGGCCAGCACATGCGCCACGTGGTGCTCGACTGTCCTGCGACTGAGGTACAGGCGGTCCGCGATCTCGGGGTTCGACCGTCCCTCAGCGAGCAAGGACAGCACCTGGTGTTCCCGCTTGGTGAGTGCCCCGACTCCTCGCGGTCCGGTCCGAGCGGCTTTGACACCAAGCTGCCGCAGGAACGCGGCAGCCGCATCAGCGTCTCTGCCGGCACCGAGGGCTTCGAACGACTCCAGGGCCAACTGCGCTTCGGCGACGGCCGCATCAGCGGCCTGGTCTACCAGTACGCGGGCGCACAACATGCGCGTACGAGCCACCTCGAACGGCATCTCCAGATGGACGAATGTCGTCAACGCCACGTCGAGGTGTAGGCGAGCCTGCGTCACCTCCCCTACAGCCTCGAGGGCACGCCCCCAGAGGCGCTGGCCTTGCGCGAGCGCGAGGCGGCTGCCGGAGGACTCACCCAGCTCGGCGAGCCAGCGGCCCCGCTTGACGGCCGACTGGTACTCGCCCTGCTCGATCTCTGCTTCTCCGAGCAACTCGAGCAGCACTGCGCTTTCTAGCCGCTCCTCCCCGATGAGCCCCAGCCTGCGTCGCAGCGTGGCAGCGGCGAGGGCGGACCGACCAAGGGCAAGGTGGATCCGGGCCCACACCGTCGTGGCCGCTTCGGAATCGGCGAGACTGTTAACAAGGTGCTCCGCCTCTTCGAGCTGACCCTGCGACATCCTCAACTCGGCCAGCGTGGCCAACGCCCTGTGCCGATGCGCGGGGGCCGAGGCCTGGGATAGCTCGATCGCCGCTTGGAGCTCGTGTTCGGCTTGGTCCCAGTCGCCCATGGCGAGGAGTACGCCGCCATACGAGGTGCGGCACTCGCTGAACAGATACGGGCAACCGTAGCGCCGAGTGAACGCGTCCGCGGCGCGGATCCACTGCACGGCACGCTCGAATTCGGCACTGCGAGTGCAGGAGATGATCATGTTGCAGCTGGTCCAGACGACCGTGTCGAGGGCGGCACCTTCTCCGCTGAAGGCGCCGACCATCGACTCGTCGAGCCACGTAACGCCTTCGGCAATCCGGCCTTGTCGGATGAGGGCAGCCCCGACTTGGCTCGCGGCACAGAACTCCAGGTCCTGATCCCCCGAGGTCCGGCCCAGCTGGTGCGCCTGACGCGCCCACGTCTCCTCCGCTTCGGGGCCATCGCTGCTGAACGCCTTGATGACGAGGAGCCATCCCTGCAGCTGCTCTAACTCGAACTCCTCCACGAGCCGGGCGAAGCGGGCGATCCAGCCGTCAGAGGCGGCCGTATTGCCGATCTGTTGGCGATAGACGAGGGACAACCACAGCGCGGCATTCGCCGCCCGGTCCGGATGACCTTCGCGAAGGAACGCGGCGAACCCACGTTCTTGGTAGGCAATCGCTTCGCGGGTCTCCCCCAGCCACCACAGCGCCTCGCCGAGGCCCAGCAGGGCCTCGCCGGTTTCCTCCAGGGCGAGGGCAGCTCGGAATGACTCCCCGGCTTCTGTCCAGGTGCCAGTCGCCAGCCTCCGTCGGCCGGAGGACACCAGATTCTCCCGATCAGTCGGCACGAGACTCCCACGTGACGAGGCCGTAAACCGCGGGCCCTGCTTCTGGCCATCGTCGCCGATTCCGTCGCCCTGTGCCCAGAAGGGCGATTCGACGGCCGGCTGCGGCGTTGGGCGAGCCTGATCAGGCGTCGATGCGCGAGCGGTCGAAGTCGTAGGCGTTGCTGACGATGAACTCCTTGCGGGGCGCGACGTCGCTGCCCATGAGCAACTCGAACATCCGCTCCGCCGCCTCGACATCGCCCAGGGTCACCCGACGCAGCGTCCGGCGCCGCGGATCCATCGTGGTCTCCGCCAGCTGCGCCGCATCCATCTCACCGAGCCCCTTGTAGCGCTGAGGCGGCTCCTTCCACCGGCGTCCCTTGCGCTCGAGCTCGGCAAGCGTGCGATGCAGTTGCGGATCGCTGTAGGTGTAGACGTACCGCTCCTCCCCCTTCTTGGGGTTGGTCAGCTCAATGCGGTGCAGCGGGGGTACGGCAGCGAAGACGCGGCCAGCGTCGACCATCGGCCGCATGTACCGGTGGAACAGCGTCAGCAGCAGGCAGCGAATGTGCGCGCCGTCCACGTCGGCGTCAGCCATCAGGATGACCTTGCCGTATCGCGCGGAGACGAGGTCGAAGCTGCGCCCGGACCCCGCACCGATGACCTGCAGGATGGCGGCGCACTCCGCATTGCGAAGCATGTCGGCGTCGGACGACTTCTGGACGTTGAGAATCTTCCCGCGGATCGGGAGCAGCGCCTGGAACTCCGAGCTGCGCGCAAGCTTGGCGGTGCCGAGCGCCGAGTCGCCCTCGACGATGAACAGCTCCGAGCGGTCGACGTCCTCGCTACGGCAGTCGGCGAGCTTGGCCGGCAGCGATGACGCTTCCAGGGCACTCTTTCTGCGCTGGGTCTCGCGATGCTGGCGCGCGGCGATCCGCGTCCGCGCCGCGGACACGACCTTCTCGAGCACCTGCCGGCCCTGCGCTCGAGCCGCCCGCGATCCGGATGTCAGCGCCGTCGTCAGCTCGCGCTGGACCACGCGCTGCACGATGCCGGTGGCCGCGGAGGTGCCGAGCACCTCCTTGGTCTGGCCCTCGAACTGCGGCTCAGCAAGTCGTACGGTCACGACCGCCGTCAAGCCCTCGAGCGCATCCTCCTTGAGCACGGCATCTTCGCCGGCACGCAAAAGCTTGGTCGCACGTAGCTGCTCGTTCAGAGCACGGACAAGGCCGCGCTCGAAGCCCTGGAGATGGGTGCCGCCCTTGGACGTCGCGATGATGTTGACGAAGGAGCGGACCGTGGTGTCGTACTCCGTGCCCCAGCGCAGCGCGATATCGACGTGCAGCTCGCGCTCCACCTCCTCGGGAGCGAGGTGCCCCTGATCGTCGAGCACCGGGATCGTCTCGCGGAAGTGGCCGCTGCCCTTCAAGCGCAGCACGGCGGACAGGGCTCGGTCCGGTGCGAGGAACTCGCAGAACTCGCTGATGCCGCCGTCGTAGGCGAAGACCTCTTCGACTGACTCCGCGCCAGGACGGTCGTCGCGCACCGCGATGGAAAGCCCGGGAACGAGGAAGGCGGTCTGCCGCGCGCGCTCGTGCAGCTCCGACAGCGACAGGCCGGCGTCGCGCAGGAAGACCTGCCGATCGGGCCAGAAACGTACCCGGGTGCCGCTCACGCGCTTGGCGACCCGCTTGGTCTTGCGCAGTCCAGAGGCGGGCTCGAACGACGCGTCCGGGCCATCGCCGTCGAAGACGCCGGGAACGCCACGGCGGAAGCTGATGGCGTGGGTAGCACCCTCCCGGTCGACCTCGACATCGAGCCGGACCGATAGCGCGTTGACGACGGATGCGCCGACGCCGTGCAGGCCGCCGGAGACGGCGTACGACCCGCCGCCGAACTTCCCCCCCGCATGCAGCCGAGTCATCACCAGCTCGACCCCGGCGAGTCCGGTCTTGGGCTCCTTGTCGACGGGGATGCCGCGGCCGTTGTCGCGAACGTCGATCGACCCGTCGGCGTGCAGGATCACGTCGATTCGCGAGCAGGAGCCGGTCAGCGCCTCGTCGACGGCATTGTCGATGATCTCCCACAGGCAGTGGGTCAGGCCGCGCCCGTCGGTCGAGCCGATGTACATGCCGGGCCGTTTGCGCACCGCGTCGAGCCCCTCCAGCACGGAGAGGTGGCGGGCGGTGTAGCCGAGGTGGCGGGCTGCCATATCGATCAAGGCGCCGGCGTCATCAAGCGGTGGAGCGGCTTCAGCCGTCACAGCGCCATGACTCCCTTCTCTGGCTCCGCTCTGGGTGGCGCCTGCAGGCTACTCGGCGGTGGCGACCTGCCGAGGGAGCCTCGCCGTCCTGGAAAGGTCAGTCATCGGCTGTGACATGGACGACACAATCGCGAGTCACCATCAAGAGGTGAGTGCGCTGAGCTGGGGAATCGGTACCGTCGAGGAAGGGGTACGCCCAGGGCGAACCAACCCATCAGAGAGGGCGGGAACGAACACAGGCTGATTGACTGTTTGACCTAGCAGACCCGACCAGACCACGAGAAGAGGCATCGTGACCGGCACCATCGCTCCGACCCGTCCGCTTTCCGCGGCGGACCGCTGCGACCGTTGCGGTGCCGCGGCCTACGTACGGGTCGTGCTCGACAGCGGCGAGCTCCTGTTCTGCGCCCACCACGCTCGCAAGTACGAAGACAAGCTGCGCGCGGTCGCCGTCGACATCCAGGACGAGACCGGCCGGCTGGCCGAGACACCGGCGACAGCGTCGACCGAGGAGCGCTAACCCGCCAGGGGACGGCGTCAGTCGAGGTAGTCGCGCAGCACCTGTGAGCGCGACGGGTGGCGCAGCTTCGACATCGTCTTCGACTCGATCTGTCGGATGCGCTCCCGCGTCACGCCGTACACCTTGCCGATCTCGTCGAGCGTCTTGGGCTGGCCGTCGGTGAGACCGAACCGCATCGACACCACGCCAGCCTCGCGCTCGGACAGCGTGTCGAGCACGGAGTGCAACTGCTCTTGCAGCAGCGTGAACGACACCGCGTCGGCCGGCACCACGGCCTCGGAGTCCTCGATCAGATCGCCGAACTCGCTGTCGCCGTCCTCGCCGAGCGGGGTGTGCAGTGAGATCGGCTCCCGGCCGTACTTCTGGACCTCGACGACCTTCTCGGGCGTCATGTCGAGTTCCTTGGCGAGCTCCTCCGGCGTCGGCTCGCGGCCGAGATCCTGCAGCATCTGCCGCTGAACGCGCGCCAGCTTGTTGATGACCTCGACCATGTGCACCGGGATACGGATGGTGCGGGCCTGGTCGGCCATGGCGCGGGTGATCGCCTGACGGATCCACCAGGTGGCGTACGTGGAGAACTTGTAGCCCTTGGTGTAGTCGAACTTCTCGACCGCGCGGATCAGCCCGAGGTTGCCCTCCTGGATGAGGTCGAGGAAGAGCATGCCGCGGCCGGTGTAGCGCTTGGCGAGTGACACCACGAGGCGCAGGTTCGCCTCGAGCAGGTGGTTCTTCGCGCGGCGGCCGTCCTCGGCGATGATCTCGAGCTCGCGCCGGACCTTGAGCTGCAGTCGCTCGCCGGAATTGATCTTCTCCTCGGAGAACAGGCCGGCCTCGATCCGCTTGGCCAGCTCCACCTCTTGCTCGGCGTTGAGGAGCGCAACCTTGCCGATCTGCTTGAGATAGTCCTTAACGGGGTCGGCGGTCGCGCCCGCGCCGGTGACCTGCTGAACCGGCTCGTCGTCATCGTCGTCGGTGAGGACGAACTCCTCGGCCTCCTCCGGGGCGACGGCGTCGGCGGGCACCTCGGTCGCGACGGCCTCGACTTCCTCAGGCGACGGCTCGTCCTCGATCACGGTGAGGGCGGCCAACTCCTCGGTGCCGGGCACGCCCTCGAGTGCTTCCACCGCGAGCAGATCGCCCTCGGGCGCCTCTCCCTCGAGCGCCTCCACTTCGAGCGCATCACTTTCGAGGGCATCCGCGTCGGCGATGTCCTCCGCGGAGGGTGCCGCCGCTGGCTCGGACACGGTGTTTGCCTTGGTTCGCGCGGGGATCCGCTTCGTCGTCACGGTTCGCGCAGCTGACGTGGCCGCGAGGATGCGGCGCGACCCATCGCCGTTGCCTTCGCCGCGCGCACCATCCGCGGAATCAACCATGACGGAGACACCCTCCTGGCTGCGGCGAGGTGACGACGAGATCGGGAACGGGAGTGGGCGAGATGTTCTTGCCGGCACGAACGACCTCTCGTCGAACTCTCGGACTGGCTCCACCGCGACAGGCACCGATTGTGACATGGCGATCATCACGGTCCGTACGCACGAGCACGATCCTCGGCGACGGTGGCATGCCGTGATGGTACGTACCCCACGCGACTGCTAACGCCTGCTCATCCCACGCGGTCATCACCTCGACACTAGCCCGGTGCCGCGGGGCTAGGAGTCAGAAGCCTCGCGGATCCGCTCTGCAAGAAAGGTCCGGTCGGCGTCGGTCGTCGCCCCCGCAAGCGCACTCCGGTACGCGTCGACGGCTTCGCTGGACCTGCCGAGTCGGCGCAGCAGGTCGGCTCGGGCGGCCGGCAGCAAGTGGTACGGCGCGAGGCGCGGGTCAGCAGTGAGCTCGTCGAGCAACGCGAGGCCTGCAGCTGGTCCCTCGACCATGGCAATGGCCGCGGCGCGATTGACTGCCACGACCGGGCTCGGCCATACCCGCATCAGCTCGGCATACAGCGCGACGATCTGCGCCCAGTCAGTGTCCTCCCACCGCTGCGCGTCGGCGTGGACAGCCGCAATCGCCGCTTGAAGCGCATAAGGCCCGCCGCTGCCGGTGGTTCCACGCAGCGCTCGCATGACCAGCGTGCGGCCCTCATCGATGGCGGCCTGATCCCACCTGCTGCGGTCCTGATCGCTGAGCAAGACGACCCGGCCCGACGGGTCGAAACGAGCGGCCGACCGTGCCTCGGTCAGCAGCAGCAGCGCGAGCAGTCCGCCGGCCTCGGGCTCGTCCGGCATCAGCTGACTGAGCAGGCGAGCCAGATCGATGGCGCGGCGAGCGAGGTCGCGGCCTTCGTGGTCTCCCCGGCTGGCGTACCCCGTGGTGAACACGAGGTAGACGACCGCAAGGACACCGTTCAGACGTTCGGGCAGCTGATCGTCGGGCGGAACTCGGAACGGGATGCGAGCGGCGCGGATCTTCTTCTTCGCACGGGTCAGCCGCGCCGCCATCGTCGGCTCCGGCACGAGGAACGCGTGAGCGATCTGCGATGTCGTCAGGCCGCACACGAGCCGCAGCGTCAACGCGATGCGAGCATCGAGCGCCAGTGCCGGGTGAGCACACAGAAAGACCAGGCGCAGCCGCTCGTCGTACACGCGAGATGGCTCCTCCGGTCGCTCGTCGGCGAGCTGCTCCATCTCGAGAAGGGGCAGCTTGCGCCGCAGGGTGTCCTCCCGGCGGCGCCGATCCAGCGCCTTGCGCTGGGCAGTGCGGGTGAGCCAGGCGCCGGGATTGTCGGGGACGCCACGCTGGGCCCAGGTCTGCAATGCAGACACGTACGCCTCGGCGGCGCACTCCTCGGCGGTGTCCAGGTCGCCGGCGACGCGCACCGTCGCGGCGACCACCCGGGCCCACTCGCGACGGTGCGCTGCCTCGATCTGTGCGGCGACGATCTCGTCGTCGCCGGGTGCGGTCACGACCCGCCGGTGGGGACGACAGGACGGATCTCGACGCTGCCGCCGCCGGTCATCGGCATCCGCTTGCCGACCTCGAGCGCCTCATCGAGATCCGCGCACTCGATGACGTAGTAGCCACCGAGGTTCTCCGCGACCTCGGCGAACGGACCGTCGGTGACGAGGGTGTCCTTGCCGTCCTCGAAGCGCAGCGTGGTTGCCGTGCGGGTCTGGTCCAGCGCCTCACCGCCGAGGATCTTCGAGCCCCGCGCCTCGACCCAGGCGCTGAACTCGCCGTGCTTGGCCATCTCGGCGTCCCAGACCTCCTGCGACGCGTTGTCCCATCGCGACTCGTCGCCGTAGAGCAGGTACACGTAGGTCGTCATCTGGTGCCTCCCTTGTCTTTGTCCGCTTGTGGGTTGGTTCCGACACCCTTACGACGAGCGGGGGCCCAAGAAATCGACAGCTAGCCCTTCGCCTTCTTTTTTGAGGTTTCCTTTTCGGCCTGCTTGAACGCACGCACCTGCGCCAGGCTGTCGGCGTCATGGACGTCCGCCACCGAGCGGTACGACCCCTCCTGGCCGTACGGTCCGGCTGCCTCGCGCCAGCCCTCAGGCTGCACGCCGAGACGTTTGCCGAGCACGGCGACGAAGATGCGTGCCTTCTGCTCGCCGAATCCGGGCAGCGCAGTGAGGCGCGCGAACAGCTCCTGGCCGCTGCGGGCGGTCATCCACAGCGCGGCGGCATCGCCGTCGTAGGTGTCGTTGACGTGCCGGGCCAGGGCTTGCAGCCGGCCAGCCATGGATCCCGGATAGCGGTGCACCGCCGGCGGAGTGGCCATCAGCGCCGCAAACCGATCCGGATCCATGTCGGCGACCTGACGCGGGTCCAGCGTGGCTATGTCGAGGCGCTGGGCCAGCCGCCAAGGACCGGAGAACGCTCGCTCCATGGGGAACGGCGAGCGTGAGGGTTCCGTCGTGTGCCTGGGTGATGCTGTTGACGATCGCAAGTCCGAGGCCAACGCCCGCGTGGGAGGTGCGTACGCGTTCCGTGCCGCGATGAAGCGGCTCGACGAGGGTGGCGGCCAGCTGTGGCGAGAGCTGCTCTCCGGTGTTCTCGACTGCGAGCACAGCACTGCCGGGTTGAAGCCCGGTCGTGACCCACACGGTGCCGCGCTCAGGCAGGTTGTGGATGATCGCGTTGTGCACGAGGTTTGTGGTCAGCTGCAGCAGCAGAGCGTGAGAGCCGATCGTGGGGGTCAGGTCTCCGGAGGTGTCGATGGTGACCCCGTGCTGGTCCGCGAGAGGGAGGAGCGACTCCACGGCGTCTTCCGCCAAGAGGGACAGGTCCACTGGCTCTGGAATGAAGGACCGGTGGCCGGCCCGGCTGAGCAGGAGCAACGCCTCGGTGAGGTCGATCGCGCGGGCATTGACGACGTGGAGGCGCTCGAGGAGCTCGCTGTCGTCGCGGTCCGAGTCGCTGCGGGCCACGTCGAGCAGTGTCTGCGTGACCGCCAGCGGTGTGCGCAGTTCGTGGGAGGCGTTGGCGGCGAACCTCTGTTGTTCGGCGACGTGTGTTTCGAGTCGCGCGAGCATGGCGTCGAAGGCGTCGGCGAGCTCGCCGAACTCGTCTCTGCGGTTCTCAAGCAGGATTCGGTGGGTCAGTGATCCCGTGGCGGCCGTGCGTGTGGCGTCGGTAATCCTTGCGAGGGGGGCGAGAATCCGGCCGGCGAGCAACCAACCGGCGAGGAGGCCCAGCATCACCAGGAACGCCATCACCACGGCCGCGGTCGTCGTGAAGTTGCGCAGGAGAGTGGAGCGCACCAGCAACCCGCCGGGGAGACTTGCCACGTCGGGGAGGTCACGCAGCACGATCCTCCAGACGGCGGCCAGCACCGCACCTCCTGAGAGGACGATGACGCCGGCGTAGGTGAGCGTGAGCTTGAGGCGAACGCTCAACCAGGTGGCCTCTCCACGCTCGCTGCCGTCACGCTTCGACCTGTCCGGTGTCGATGCGGTACCCGAGCCCGGCCACGGTGGCGATTACCCACGGCTCGCCGAGGCGTTTGCGCAGTCCAGAGACGGTGATGCGCACCGCGTTGGTGAACGGGTTGGCGTTCTCATCCCACGCCCGCTCTAGGAGCTCTTCGGCGCTGACGACACCGCCCTCGGCAGCGACGAGGACCTCGAGCACGGCGAACTGTTTCCGGGTGAGCGCGATGTAGTGGCCGTCGCGGTAGACCTCCCGGCGGAACGGATCCAGTCGCACGCCTGCGATCTCTCGCACGGGCGGGCGGTTGTGGGCGCGCCTGCGGTCGAGGGCTCGGAGGCGGAGTACTGAGCTCTCGGAGCTCGAACGGTTTGGTGAGGTAGTCGTCGGCTCCGAGTTCGAACCCGCTGGCCTTGTCGTCGAGTCGGTCGGCTGCGGTGAGCATGAGGATCGGCGTGCCGGTGCCGGAGGAGACGATGCGCTCGGCGATCTCGTCACCGGTAGGTCCGGGCACGTCTCGGTCCAGGACCGCTGTGTCGTAGGCGTTGATCCGGAGCAGTTCCAACGCCGTGTGGCCGTCACTTGCGATGTCGGCGGCGATCGCCTCGAGGCGTAGGCCATCGCGGATGGCTTCTGCCAGGTAGAGCTCATCCTCGACAATCAACACCCGCATGCTCTCGATGCTCCCAACCGGGGCATGTCGTCGGCATATCGAAAACAGCGTACGTCCTGGCAACACCGCATTGCCTTGAGTGGCCGCATGTCGCACGGCAGGCCAGAACGGTCCGCAGCCCGTACGCGATCGCCCTTCCACTCCGCTCTCGTCATGGCCGGGGTCGCCCTCGTCGCACTGCTCGGCCTCCAGTCTCTGTCGCCGACTCCCCGGTCGCTGGCGTCCCGGCCGCTGGCGCCGGCGAGCTCAGCAGCGACGCTGTCCACGGCTGCGGGGTTGGTCGAGCAGCGCCCGGGCGACCTTCTTCCCGGCGTTCACGATGGTCCGCTCGGCGAGGCTGACGGTGCTGTCCCTGACGGCACGACGGTCTTCGACGGTGACGTCCTGGCCGTTGCCAACCTCGATCCAGCCCTCCTCGGTGCCCTTCGTCGGGCCGCGACGGATGCTGCTGACGACGGGGTCGAGTTCTCGGTCAACAGCGGATGGCGTTCGTCGGCGTACCAGGAACAGCTGCTCCGCGAGGCGGTCGCCGAGTACGGCTCCGAGGAGGAAGCCGCCCGCTGGGTTGCCACCCCCACCACGTCTGCACATGTGACGGGGGGCGCCGTCGACGTCGGGTCAGATGCCGCGGCGTGGCTGTCCCGGCACGGTGCCCACTACCGGCTGTGCCAGATCTACGGGAACGAACCCTGGCACTACGAATTGCGCCCCGAGGCCGGCGCCTACCGCTGCCCCGCCAAGTACGCCGACCCGACGGACGATCCGAGGATGCAGTCCTGACCCGGCACGCGGGTGACACGGCCGAATTCGCTCCGACTTCGACAGGGGCAGGAAGTGACGTCGGCCGTGAAGGACTCGTCGCCGACGTGCAACTCCCGCACGCCCTTGATGGGCAGGAGGTGGCGCATAGCGCCGGCATATCGGAAACCACGGACGCTCTGGCAACACGACGCCTGCGCAGATCGACCCATGTCCCACCGCGAACCAGCATCAACCGCCTTGCGCCGCGTGCGGCGCGGCGCGCTTCTTGTCGTGCTCCTCGGCCTGATCGGCGGAGGCTGTTCGAAAGGCTCGTCGGATAGCGGCGCGGCCAGCCGCAGCGACAGCACCACCACGACGCGTCCGGTTCGCCGACTGCCCTGCTCGTGGATGTCGACCCCCCCCGGCGGTCGGTTGAGCCCGAAGGACGGGTTGCGGGTTGCGAGCATCGGGCTGCGCGCCCGACCGCTGCGCGCCGCGTTGTCCGCACTCGGCATCGCGATCGGGACCGCGGCGATCGTCGCAGTCCTCGGGTTGTCCTCCTCCTCGCAGGCAGGGCTGCTCGCCGAGATCGATCGGCTCGGCACGAACATGCTGACCGTCGAGGCGGGACAGAGCCTCGCCGGCGGGGCAGCCAGGCTCCCCCCAGAAGCACCAGCGCGGATCACGCATAGAAGACGTCCAACAGCCGCGGTCAACGGCGTACCCATGGCAGGCCCGCCGAGCTCGATCTACCTGCGCACCGCCACCGGCAGCGAAACCGCGGTGCAGTCGTTGCTGGCGCGGACCGCGCATCCCGAGGCGCCGTACGAGGCCGCCATCAGCCAGCCGTCCGACGTGCTCACCGCCCGCGCAGCCGCGGCCGGGGCCTTCGACACCTTGTTCCTCGGTCTCGGCGTCGTGGCACTGGTCGTCGGTGCCGTCGGCGTCGCCAACATCATGATCATCTCCGTCCTCGAACGCCGCTCCGAGATCGGCCTCCGGCGCGCCCTCGGAGCGACAATGGGTCAGATCCGCACCCAGTTCCCCACCGAATCGATCCTGCTCGCCGCCATCGGCGGCGTCGCCGGCGTGCTGGCCGGCGCTACGGCCACCGCAATTTACGCCACCACGAAGCACTGGGCCATCGTCATCCCCCCCGAGGCGTGGACCGGCGGCATCGCCTCGGCCCTCCTCATCGGCGCGTTCGCCGGGCTACTGCCCGCCGTCCGAGCATCCCGGATGCCCCCTACCGTGGCCCTGCGAACGGTATGACGGACGTCTCCGCCACCCCGCCCGCCGGGTCGCACGGTGGTATGAGGAGGTCCAGCGGTCACTCAGGCTGAACGCGGGACCTCTTCGTTGTTGCATGTGCTGGTCGAGCAGCATGCCCGTGAGCAGGGCGAACGGGTCGCGGCTCAGCAGGTCGTCGGCCGCCTCGTCGCCGGTGAAGTGCAGCCTGTTCGAGGACACCCTCTCCATCGCGCGATCATGCCACGATGCACGAGTGACCTCGCCCGAGACGTGCATCGCCTTTGTCCTGGGCGGCGGGGGGCATCTCGGTGCGGTCGAGGTCGGCATGCTGCAGGCGCTCCTCGACGAGGAGATACGGCCCGACCTGGTCCTTGGCACGTCGGTCGGCGCCATCAACGGATGCCTCGTCGCACAGGACCCATCGCCGGCGGCTGCCCGGCAGCTCACCGAGCTCTGGCAGGACATCGGCCGCGACGACGTCTTCGGCGGATCCGTCTTCGGGCGCATCAGCACCCTGGCCCGTACCGGCACCGCGCTGCACTCACACGACGCGCTGAAGAAGCTGCTGGAACGCACCCTGGCCGTGCAGCTGATCGAGGACCTCACCGTGCCGTTCCAGTGCGTGGCAGCAAGCATCGAGAGTGCCAGCGAGCACTGGTTCACCTCGGGCCCGCTGATCGACGCCGTCCTCGCCTCAGCGGCCGTGCCCGGGCTGCTTCCGCCGTACGAGATCGACGGGGAACACTTCCTCGACGGCGGGATCGTCAACAGCATCCCCGTGGGTCGCGCCGTCGAGCTCGGAGCCACCGACGTGTACGTGCTCCAGGTCGGCCGCGTCGAACGGCCGCTGTCTGCGCCGACGCGCCCGTGGGAGGTCGGGCTGGTGGCATTCGAGATTGCACGCCGGCATCGTTTCGCGGGTGACATGGCCGCGCTGCCGGACGGCGTGACCGTCCACGTCATGCCGGGTGGTGACGTCACCCCGCCGCGCTACAACGACCTGTCCAACCTGAAATACCGCGACTTCTCTCAAGTCGCCCGCCGCATCAGCTCGGCGTACGACGCATCGCGCCGCTACCTGGCAGACGACTTCAGAAAGTCGCCATGAACCTGCCGGTGCCGCCTCGATGGGTGCGACGGATCGTTCTCGCCCCGGCTGTCGTGCTGCTCGCGTTCCTCGCGGTCACGACGATTCCGATCTGGCTCATCCTGGCCGCGGTTGTGTCGCCGCTGCTGCCCGGTCGCTGGCGACCGCTTCGCTTGCTCTGCTTCGGCCTGGCCTGGCTCGTCCTGGAGGCGCTCGCCATCCTCGCCCTGTTCGCCCTCTGGGTCGCCTCCGGTTTCGGACTGAGCCGCGCAGGGCGCAGCGACAGCGGCTGGTATCGAACGGCGCACATTGCTCTGATGCGCTGGTTCCTCGACTGCGTGTACTGGCTGTCCGTTCGCCTGTTCCGACTCCAGATCACCATTACCGGTCCGGCTCCGGCGGGCGCAGACGAGGAGCGCGCGCCGTTGCTCGTCCTGTCTCGCCACGCCGGACCGGGGGACTCATTCCTGCTGGTGCACTCGCTGCTCAGCGGGTATGGGCGGCGACCGCGCATCGTCCTCAAGGACACCCTGCAGCTGGACCCGAGCATCGACATCCTGCTGCATCGCCTGCCGAGCCGGTTCATCACGCCGAATCCGACGGCCGGCGCTCAGGTCACCGCGGCTATCGCCGATCTCGCGCGCGGCATGTCCGGCGACGAGGCCCTGGTGATCTTCCCCGAGGGTGGCAACTTCACCCGGCGACGCCGGGTACGCGCCATCGAGCGGTTGCGGATGAAGGGGTACGAGGACGAGGCGGAGAAGGCAGAGGCAATGACACACCTGCTCGCGCCGAGACCGGGAGGCACGTTCGCCGCCGTCGACGCCGCGCCGGATGCGGATGTCGTCTTCGTCGCGCACACCGGGCTGGAGCAACTCAGCTCGGTCCTGGACATCTGGCGTGGGATCCCCATGGACAGCGACGTCCAGGCCTGCTGGTGGCGCGTGCCCGCGGCCGTCGTACCGGATGAGTCAGAGGCGCAGGTCGACTGGCTGTTCGCGTGGTGGGGGCGGATGGACGAGTGGATCTCTGAGCAGGGCTATCGGGTGACGTAAGACCGGGCTTACCGCGCGTCGCGGCCGAACATCGCGAGCAGCTTCGTCTGCTGATCCGCACCGTCAGGCACTGACACGCGAGGACCGAAGACTCCCCACGACGCCAACGAGTCCGCCTGTGGCTCGTACCTTCGGTAGAGCCAGTCCACGAGGTCGGGCGGCAGCCGCTCGTCACCGCCGAGTGCACGCGCAAGGTCCCACCCATGGACGACCAGGTCCATCGTCATCTCCCGCAGATACTCCTCGGCCGGGGTATCGCCCGCCGAGAGGTGCACCGTCCGCTCGAGTGCCCCAGGCGCCGAGAACGCATCCCGTGCGGCCGCCGCGGCCTCGTCCCAGCTCCGTTGCGGATCGTCGCCCAGCTGGTCGCCGTCGAACCGGCCGCCGACCTCGGCGATCGTGCGGCCGTCCATCAGCGGCGGCACCCACAGCTGCTCGACCACGAGGTGGTTGACGAGCTGCCGGACGTCCCATTCTGTGTCCGGTGTCGGATCGCCCCACTGGTCGTCTCTCACCGCATGCACTCGGTCGCCGAAGCCCCGCAGGGCGCGGGTGTATCGGTCCAGATCACTCGCCGGAGTCGCCACCTCTCCACCCCCTTTGCGCGGACCTTGAGACCTCGTTGTCGCTCGGACGACACTAACGGGGAATGTTTTCGGCGGGTGACGACTAGGGTGCGTCGCACCATGGCCGCTGCCAATTCCACGGTCGAAAACGACTTCCCCGTGCTCGGACCGCTCGTCGACGACGACGGCGTCACCTTCCGTTTCTGCGACGTCGACGGCACAGCTGCCTCCGTGCGGCTGTCCCAGGGCATCGGGCTGCCGTCGGATGCCGTCGAGTTCGTCCGGGCCGAGGAGGACGTCGACGGCGAGACGCCGGTGTGGACACTACGGCTGCCCGCGACGGGCGCGGATCGCATCGAGTACCTCCTCGAGGTGCGCCGCGCCGACGGGCGGACCGAGACGTTCCTCGACCCCGGTAACCCATTGACCGCACCGGGGGTGTTCGGTGACAAGTCCGTCGCCGAGTCCGCAGACTACGTGCAGCCGGCATGGCTCGACGGACCGGCACCAGCGCCGGGACTGGCCAGCGAAGTGATCGTCGACGCGGACAACCTGACGGAGCCCGTGCGCGGGATGCTGTGGGCGCCAGAAGGCATCGACGCGGACGACGACAACCTGCCCCTTCTCGTGGTCCACGACGGACCCGAGTACGACGAGCTGGCGTCGATCACGCGCTACCTGTCCTGGCTGAATGTGCCGCTTCGGGCGCTGCTGCTCGATCCGGGGTCCGACCGCAACGATCGGTACGGCGCGAACGACGCCTACGCCGACACCCTGGTCGCGAGCGTCCTGCCGATGATTCCGGCGAAGCGCCGCATCGGCGTGGGCACGAGCCTCGGCGCGCTCAGCATGCTGCATGCGGGGCGTCGCCACCCGGGGACGTTCGATGCGCTGTTCTTGCAATCCGGATCTTTCTTCACCCGCGATCTCGATCCGCAGGAGCAGGGCATTAGGCGGTTCGACCAGGTGGCGGAGTTCGTCCTCGAGACGCACTGCACCGTGAACGATGCGGCTGGGGTGCCGACGGTGATGACGTGCGGCACGGTCGAGGAAAACCTTGCCAACAACCGACTGATGGCGGCGAACCTGCGCCGGCTCGGCTACGACGTGACGCTGCACGAGAATCGCGATGCACACAACTACACGGCATGGCGCGACGCCCTGCACCCGTACCTGGGTGACTTGGTGCGAGCGAGCTGAGAAAACAGGAGGGGACCCGGATGGACGGAGCCATCAGCCACTCGATCGGACTTCTCCTCGGCACGGAGGAAGACTGGCCGACAGCGTTCGAGTCGATCGTGCGCCGGCTCGGCCCGGTCACCGACGGCGCCGGCACGCAGCACTCATACACGACCGAGCGGCTCACCATCGAGCCGTTCGACCTGCGCTCCACGCCGCGGCACGACCTGGTGATCGACCGTCTCGCGTACTGGTATTACCACCCGCGCGAGTGGCTCAAGAAGGTCGCACTCATGGACGACGTCTACCTGCTGAACTCCCCGTTCACGTTCCAGGCGCTGGAGAAGCATGCCGCGTACTGCGCGATGATCCGGCTCGGTCTCAAGGTGCCGGCGACGGTGCTCGTGCCGTACAAGAACCCACCCGATCACGCCAAGTGGGCGTACACGTCGGCGAAGTACAACGAGCCCTTCGATCTCGACGCAATCGCGGAGGGCATGGGCTACCCGCTGTTCATGAAGCCGTACGACGGCGGCGCCTGGGTGGGCGTGTCGCGGGTAACGGGACCGCAGCAGCTGCACCATGCATACGACGAGTCCGGCCAGCGGCTCATGCATCTGCAGCAGTCGATCGAGGGCTACGACGTCTTCGCGCGGTCGCTGTCGATCGGCGCCGAGACGATGGTGATGCGGTTCCGGCCGGAGCTGCCCATGCACGACCGGTACGCCGTCGACCATGCTTTCCTGTCCCCCACGGTTGGTGAGGAGACGTTGACGATCGGACGCGTGGTCAATGCGTTCTTCCGCTGGGAGTTCAACTCCTGCGAGACGCTGGTGCGCGGCGACGACGTCCACCCGATCGACTATGCGAACGCCTGCCCCGATGTTGCGCTGACGTCGCTGCACTACTACTTCCCGTGGGCAATGAAGGCGTTGGTGCGGTGGGCGGTGTTCTGCACCGCGACAGCTCGCTCACCGCGACCGTTCGTCGAGCTCGACCCGTGGTACAAGGTCGCCGACCGCGACGACCTAACGTACGAAGAGAAGCTCCAGGCGTATCGCCGGCTTGCCGACGACTACTTCACGACCAACCGCTACCAGGACTTCTGCGCGTCACGGTTGCGTCACCTCGACGAGGTCGTCTTCGACTGGGTGTCGTCGGACGAATTCGACAAGCTGCTCATCGACACCGTGAGGACGACGTATCCGGCGCACGAGCACGACCACTTCATCGCACACTTCCGCGGGCTCCTCGAGCTCTGGGTCAGCGACGAGGCAGCGGCGCGGGCGTGAGCGAGCCTCTCTCCGAGGAGGATCTGCGTCGGTTCGCGCGCACGTTCCAGACGTTCCTCGAGCGGCTCTGGACGCTTGGCGGTCCGAGCGGGTCGTCTCCGCTGGTTGCTCGCGTGGACGAGCACATGGGTTCGTCCAGCGTGGAACTCCCGGTGGTCCGAGAACGCCATCCGCCCTTCGAGCACGCGAACGTCCAGAGCGCGTTCGACGCGTTGCGCGCATGGACGGACTGGAGCCGGATGCGGACGTCGCCTTCGTGCTGACGACGAACCGGGCGGAGACGTTGGAACGGGCGCTCGTCGAACGACCAGGTCGTGTCGATCAGGCCGTCGAGATCGACGTGCCTGACGCGGAGGGACGTCGGCGGCTCCTTGCGCTCTACGCGCGCGGAATCGACCTCGTCCTGGACGACGAAGACCGCGTCCTGCGCCGTGCAGAGGGCGTGACGGCATCGTTTGTCAAGGAACTCGTGCGTCGATCGGCACTCCTCGCCGCGCTGGGGAGCGGCAACGGTGCTCGTCGATTGCGCATGACGGACGAGCACGTGAATGCGGCACTGGACGAGCTCACCGGACCGGGATCGACGTTAACGCGCTCATTGCTGGGATACCGCCCACCATCCGTGCCGTGAGTGCCGCGACGGCCTTGTACGTCGTCGCGGCGTCGGCATATGCCGGCTTCCAGTGGCTCGTGCATCTGGTCGTGTACCGCTCGTACGACCTCGTGCCGCCGGACGCGTTCCCGGCGTTCGAGCGGGCGCACATGCGCCGCATCACGCCAATCGTGGTGGTGCTGTTCGGATTGCTGCTCGTTGCGACGGCGACGCTGCTCGCCGTCGGCCGACGTGACGTGGGAATTGCGGCGGCGGTGCTGCTTGCGTCCTTGCTCGGGCTCACACTGTTCGGCGCCGCCCCGGCACACGGTCGCCTCGTCCAGCGCTATGACGGCGACGTGCTGCGCCGGCTGCTGCGCGTCGACGCCGCGCGTACCGGCATCGCGACCCTGCAGGTCGCCCTGGCCGTCGTCGCGGCGGTCGCCTGACAGCCGTAACCGCCCGCTCGCGAATCTCGTGTCAGAACGTGGCGCGGCCATGGCCGCGTGACGTTCTGACAAGTCGTAGGTGCGGCGGTCAGAGCGGCCAGGTATGCGCCGGCTCGTTGGAGTGCATGTGCTCTGCGTACCGCTTCGTCATCTCCCGCAGCGCCTCGTGGCGGTCGAGGTGCTCGTCGTCGAACAGCTTGTGGAACGTTGCCGCCTGCCACGTCGCACCGTTCTGCATGGTGAGGCAGCGCTGCTCGATGATGTCGAGCAGCCGCTCGCGAACCTCCGGCGCCACCTCCCAGCGCTCCAGACCCTCGTGGGCCAGCGGCAGGAGCCGACGCAGCACCAGCTCGCTGACGGGGACGGTCCCCAGCCCGGGCCAGTACACGTTCGCCTCCAGGCCATGCCGCGCGCCCTCGTGGAAGTTCTCCTCCGCAGCCGTGAACGACAGCTGCGTCCACACCGATCGATCTTCCTCGGCGAGGTAGCGCGTCAGGCCGTAGTAGAACGCGGCATTGGCCATGATGTCGACGACCGTGGGACCGGCCGGCAGGATCCTGTTCTCCACCCGCAGGTGCGGCCGTCCGCGGACGACGTCGTAGATCGGCCGGTTCCAGCGATAGATCGTGCCGTTGTGCAGCCGAAGCTCAGCGAGCTCGGGGGTGTCGCCGCGATCGAGAACCTCAACCGGGTCCTCGTCCTCCGAGATCGGGAGCAGCGCTGGGAAGTACCGCACGTTCTCCTCGAACAGGTCGAAGATCGACGTGATCCAACGCTCGCCGAACCACACCCGCGGGCGCACCCCCTGCGCCTTCAACTCCTCCGGTCGGGTGTCGGTGGCCTGCTCGAACAGGGCAATGCGCGTCTCGCGCCAGAGCTCCTTGCCGAAGAAGAACGGCGAGTTCGCGCCGAGCGCCACCTGGACGCCGGCAATAGCCTGCGCCGCGTTCCAGGCGCGGGCAAACGACGCCGGCGCAACCTGCAGGTGGAACTGCACGCTCGTGCACGCCGCCTCGGGCGCGATGGTGTCGGCGTATGTCGACAACCTCTCCACGCCGTCGATCTGGATGTGCAGATCCTCGCCGCGAGCCGCGAAGATCTGCTCGTTCAGCAGGGCGTAGCGCGGGTTGGCCGACAACGCCTCGGCATTGAGATGCGACTCGGTCACCGTCGGCAGGATGCCGATCATGACCATGTGAGCGCCCTCTTCTCGAGCGCGCGCCTCAGCATCGTTCAGACTCGTGCGGATCGACTGCTCGAGTTCGAGGGCAGCGTCGCCGGCCAGCCGCCGCGGCGGGATGTTGATCTCGATGTTGAACTGGCCGAGCTCGGTCTGGAAGTCGGCGTTGGCGATCGCTTTGAGCACCCGAGCATTGGCCATCGCCGGATCGCCCTGGTCGTCGATGAGGTTCAGTTCGATCTCGGTTCCCGTCATCGGCCGATCGGCGTCGAACCGCGATTGGGCGAGCATCCGCTCGAAGGTGTCGAGGCAGCGCCGCACCTTTTGCCGGTAGCGGGTGCGATCCTCGCGGCTGAAGACGGTCTCGTCGACGTCCTTGCCCATGGCGGCCTCCCTGTTCAGCCGTACTCAGCCGTGTTGATCCAACCGTGACACGACCTCTACCGCACGTGCCAGGGTCGCACCTACTGCAGCGGGTACGGCGGCTGCCACCACCATGGCTCGTCGACGAGGTCGACGCGCTGAACCCATTTCACCCACCAGAAGCCGCGCCGGCCAGGTACGACGAGCCGGATCGGCGCGCCGTGCCCGACCGACAACGCCACGCCGCCGGCATGGGTCGCGAGCAGCGCGTGCTCGGCGTCGGCACGCGGCAATCGCCGTCTGTAACCAGTCGTCGAGATGACGTCGATGCTGCGCCACGGTCTCGCCGGATCCAGCGCAGCTACGAGCGCATCCAGTCGTACGCCACGCCAGCGTTGCTCCGCGTACCAGCCGCCGGTGCAGTCCAGCATCGCGGTCACCTCGTGCGTCGGGAGCCTGGACAGCTCCTCGTACGAAAGCGCGCGGCGCTCCCGGCCGGCCACGATGTTCAGCCGCCAGCCGCTCGGCACCTCCGCCGGGACCGTGTCGGTGAACCACTGGGTGACCGGCATGTCAGTCGGTGCGAATGAACCGCGCTGCGTCGAGCCACTTCGACTGCGAACGCCACCGGTGAGGCCGGTAGCCAACGCTGTTCCCTGCACGAGGCCGTACGCCGCCACGCCCCCGGCGCCGAGCGTCAGGGCGCGCAGCACCGTCCGCCGGGACAGGTCTGCGCGGCGCAGAGACTGCGGGCGGTTGAACACGTGCAACACGACGAACGGGATCGCGACGAGTGCCGCCGTGACGTGCAGCTGCAGTGCGGTGACCCCGAAGACCGGCGACCAGCCGCCGAGCCCGTGTGCGATTCCGGCCAGCAAGCAGCAGGCAATGAGAATCCCGAGGAACAGCGAGTCTCCGTGGTCGCCCAGCGCCCCACCACTGCGACGCCACGAGCGCCGAACGACGAACGACTTCCACGGCACGAGGAGAAGCAACGCCAGCCCGGCCGCACCGTGCGCGAGCGTGATCGCGACCGAGGCGGCTCGAGGTGACCCGACGGCGTAGCCGAGCCCGCCAGTCGTCCCGGCGACCACGAGCAGGGCCAGCAGCGCGAGGTTGGTCCGCCGGCCAGCACGCCGGACGAACGTGGGCACGCCCCGAGTCTGCGCCGCCGTAACGCTGGGCGCACGTGCGCCGATACGTGGCGGGGAGGGTCCCTCGCACCACGTCCGCGCAACCAGTCGTGGGGCCGGCGCCGTGGCGCCGTCGAGGTTGACCCTCCCCGGGCGCGATCATTGACCCAATAGCCACGGTGAGTCAAGGGTCCATCTCAGAGCGTGCGACATTCCTGCTGTCGGAACCGGGCAGAATGGCTCCGTGACCCGCAACACCCCGATCTTCACCGGCGTTGGTGTCGCCCTCGTGACGATCTTCGATGACACCGGCACCGTCGATATCGGGGCCACGGCCGACCATGCCCGTCGGCTGATCGGGGCCGGCGTGGCGGCCGTGGTGGTCGCCGGAAGCACCGGCGAGGCCGACACGCTCGACGACGACGAGCGCCTCGCGCTCCTGCGCGGGGTCCGTCAAGCCCTCCCACCGGACGTTCCCGTTGTGGCTGGAACGGGTGCGCCATGGGCTGGCGCAGCAGCCCGGCGCACGGCGGCCGCGGCCGGTGCGGGCGCGGACGGCGTCCTCGTGCTGTCACCGCGACGCGTCGAGGACCCTCGCGCCTACTACGCCGAAGTCACCGCGGCCGCGAGTGGCGTACCTATCCTCGCGTACCACTTTCCCGCCGTGTCACCACCCGGTATCCCGGTGGCCATGCTCGCCGACTTGCCCGTCGATGGGGTGAAGGACTCCAGCGGCGATCCGCAGCGACTACTGGAGACGATGGACGCGTTCGAGGGTGCGGTGTACGTCGGCTCGTCCGCGCTGCTGTCGTTCGCCGGCCCGCTGGGCGCGACCGGCGCGATCCTTGCCGCGGCCAATCTCGAGCCAGCGCTGGCCGTCAAGGCGTTCGCCGGTGACGTCGACGCCCAGCGGTCGCTGCTGCCGGCCCACCTGGCCGCCGCGCGCGACTTCCCTCGCGGCCTGAAAGCGGCGCTGGCCGAGCAGGTTGGCACATCCCCGGTGACGCGGCAGTGAGCCCGGACAACACCGTCCTTGTCGGCCTGGTGATGCTCGTCGGGCTGATCGGCGTCTTCGTGCCGATCTTGCCCGGCCTGCTGCTGATCTGGGCCGCAACCCTGCTGTGGGCCATCAGCGAGGACGGCACCGTGCGCTGGCTGGTGCTAGGAATCAGCACGCTGCTGCTCGCGGGGTCGTTCGTGCTCAAGTACGTCATCCCCGCCCGCAACGTACAGAAGTCAGGCGCCCCCACCGCGACGCTCCTGGTCGGTTTGGCGGGCGCGATCGTGGGCTTCTTCGTCATCCCGGTGGTCGGCTTCATCGTCGGCGGCGTGGTCGGCATCCTGCTCGCCGAGTACGTCAGATTGCGGTCCCTTGCGCCCGCTGGCCGCTCGACGATGGCCGCGATCGTCGGCGTCGGTATCGGCGTGCTGATCGAACTGTTCGCCGGCATCGCGATGATCCTGGTGTGGCTGGCGGCCGTGCTTGCTACCTGACGCATCAGGTCAGGGCGTCGCCTCGTCCACCGCCCGACTGCCCTTCTCCTCGAGCCGCTTGCGCATTCGCTCGACGTTCTCCGGCGTCGGATCGAGGCCCTCCGCCATGGCCAGGTCCTCGGGGTCCACGGGCGTCTCCGAACCGGTTCGCAGCGGCACGTTTCGTTCCTCGGGCGTGGTCATGCTGCCCGCCTACCCGGTGGCCGTCGCCGTACGCGTACGGTCCGGCATGTGCCAGACACACACCGACGAATCGTGTGCTTCGGAGCGACCGGTTTCACCGGTGAACTCGTCGTGCGCGCGCTGGTCCGTCGACAGATTCGACCGGTGCTCGCCGGCCGCAATCGGGACCGACTTTCGACGCTTGCCGCCGAGTGCGGCGGCCTCGACGTCGTCGAGGCTGATGCGTCGGACGACACGTCGTTTCGCGCGCTCATCGAGCCGCACGACGTTCTCGTCGCAACCGTCGGCCCCTTCCTTCGATTCGGCTGGCCGGCGGTACTAGCCGCGTGCGACGCCGGCGCGACCTACCTCGACTCGACCGGGGAACCTCCCTTTATCCGGCGCATCGTCCGTGAGCTGAGCGACTACGCCGCCGCGACCGGTGCGTCGCTCATCCCGGCGTTCGGCTACGACTTCGTACCCGGCAACCTGGCCGCTGCTCTCGCTCTACGCGACGCACCCGACTCCACCACGGTGCGGATCGGGTACTTCGTGCGCGGCCGAGCAGGCGGCGTCAGCGGGGGCACGGCGGCCTCGGCGGCTGGTGCTCTCCTGCACTCGGGATATGCGTGGCGTGACGGCACGCTGTGCGACGAGCGTCCCGGAGCGCGAATCCACACCTTCGAGGTAGCTGATCGCCAGCGCCAGGCGGTGTCGATTGCCGGCTCGGAGCACCTCTTCTTGGCCCCATTGCACCCTGGCCTACGCAACGTTGACGTGTACCTCGGCTGGGCGGGGAAGTACAGCCCGCTGGTCTACGCGGCCTCACCGCTCGCGGCGGGGCTGCTCCGCGTTCCCGGTGCCAACACCGTGATCGAGCAGGTCGGGAGACGGGTTGTGCGCGGGTCGACCGGCGGTCCTGGTGAGCAGCAACGAGCCGGCAGTCGCTCCCTTGCCGTCGCCGAAGCGCTGGACGAGGTAGGTGCCGTCGTCGGTCGGACGGTCCTGCAGGGGCCCAGCCCATACGACCTGACGGCGGAACTGCTGGCCTGGGGTGCCGTGCAGGCCGCGGCGTACGGCACATCGACACCGGGCGTGCTGGGACCGGTGCAGGCTTTCGGCCTCGACACACTCGAGAGTGCCGCTCGGGCCATCGGGCTGGAGCGCCTGGCCTGACGTCGACTCGCCGAGTGCTCCGATGCGTTCGATCATGTGGCCATGGCAGAGGTCAAGAAGGGCGACAAGGTCGAGTGGGACAGCCACGGCGGCACCGCTGTCGGCAAAGTCGTCAAGAAGATCACCTCGGACACCGAGGCGGCCGGTCGGACCGTCCGGGCGTCGACGGATGATCCGCAGTACCTCGTCAAGAGCGACAAGAGCGGCGGCGAGGCGGTGCACAAGCCGAGCGCCCTGCGCAAGAAGAGCTGAGATGGCGCCCCGCTGTACCCAGTCCGCTGGCGATACGCGGCGAGTTAGGACGATACGCCCTTTAGAAGGGGCGTATCGCCCTAAGTGATCACGTATACGTGATCATTTCGGAGGGGCGGCAGACTCGTCACGTGATCGGCGCGCGGGCGGTGCGGACGGTGCGGCTGCTCGCACTGCCGCTGGGGGCGCTCGCCCTGTCGCTCGAGGGTGGGCTGCGACGGCTGTCTGGTGCAGAACCCGAGGCCGTACGCCGCAGCCTCAGGGCGCGAAACGCCGAGCGGACCCGCCGCATTCTCGCTGACCTCAAGGGCGGCGCGCTGAAGACGGGTCAGCTGCTCTCCACGGTGGAGATGCTGTTCCCGCAGGATCCCGAGGAGACCTGGCGCGAAACGCTGACCAGCTTGCAGGAACACGGCACGCCGGTGCCGTTCACCACCGTGGAGTCGGTGCTGTGCGAGGACCTGGGCCAGCGGTGGCGCAGCAACTTCCGCTCCTTGAGAGAGGAGCCGACCGCTGCGGCTTCGATTGGACAGGTGCACCGCGGTACGTGGCGCGACGGTCGCGACGTCGCGGTGAAAGTGCAGTACCCGAACATCCGCGAGGCCATCGCCACCGATCTCGTCACGCTGTCCGCAATGTCGCGGTTGACGGCTCTCGTCGCTCGTGGGCTCGCGATGCCACCGCTGATCCGCGAGCTACGCGTGCGACTCAGCGAGGAACTCGACTACGAGCACGAGGCCGCAGCGCAACGCCGCTTCGCGGCCGCGTACGCAGACGACAACATGGTGGTCATCCCCGACGTCGTCGCTGCAACGCCTCGCGTACTCGTCTCGGACTGGCTTCCGGGCACGCCGATCGCACAGGTGGCGCAGCATGCGCCCCAAGCCGAGCGCGATGTCGCCGGCCTGCTCTATCAGCGCTTCGTCCTCGGCGGGCCGACGCGTGCCCGCATGCTGCACAGCGACCCGCATCCCGGCAACTTCCGCATCACGCCGGACGGTCGGCTCGGTGTGCTCGACTTCGGCTCCACTCTCGAGATGCCCGAGGGGATGCCGACCACATTTGGTCGTCTCATCTCGGTGTTGATGCGCGGCGACGAGGCGGACATCTTGCGCGGCTTGCGGGACGAAGGGTTTCTTGCACCCGAGCGCACGGTGGACGCGCGCAAGCTGGCCGACTACCTCGCACCGTTCACCGAACCCGCGCGGCACGAGGTCTTTCACTTCACCCGCGATTGGTTGCGTGCAGAATTCGGTCGCGTCAACGACCCGCGCAACCCAGACTTCGCCGTTGCACTGCAGCTGTCGATGCCCGCCGAGCACTTGTTCACGCATCGCGTGTGGCTCGGGTGCATCGGCGTGCTGTGCCAGCTCGACGCGACCGTGCGCATCGGTCCGGAGCTGCGCCGCTACCTGCCGGGATTCACTGGGGCTGATCCGTCGGGCGGATGAGGATCTCGTTCACGGCGACGTGGTCCGGCTGCGTCGCCGCGTAGACGACAGCTGCAGCGATGTCCTCGGATTGCAGCTGACGCATCGCCTGCGCCCGTGCCTCGGAGCGTTCCCGAGCAGCAGCTTGTGTGATGTGGGTGCGCAGCTCGGTCGCGACCATCCCTGGCTCGACGACGACGACACGGACGCCGCGCTCGGTGACCTCCTGGCGCAGCGACTCGCTGAAGGCGTTGACCGCCCATTTGCTGGCGTTGTAGACGCCCGACCCCCTCGACACGATGCGGCCGGCGACCGAGGACACGTTCACCACGGTGCCGCGTGATGCCAGCAGATGCGGCAGCGCCGCGTGCGTCATGTACATCAGCCCGAGCACGTTGGTGTCCATCATCCGACGCCAGTCCTCGGTGTCTGCGTCCTCGATGGTGCCGAGCAGCATTACTCCGGCGTTGTTGACGAGTACGTCGAGAGCGCCGAACTCATCGACGCAGTCCTGCACGGCGGCGCGGCAAGCCTCCTCCGACGCGACGTCGAGGTCGAGGACACCCGCCCGTACCCCGCCCTCAACAAGCTGCTTGTGTAGCTCCTCGAGGCGATCCGCGCGGCGTGCGGCTATCGCGACATCAGCGCCCGCCGCGCCCAAGGCGACGGCGGTCGCCCACCCGATGCCCGACGATGCGCCGGTGACGAGTGCGACCTTTCCGTCGAGCGGCTTGCTCATGATCGAGCGGCCGTGCGTGCCTGCCGGGCGGCACGGCGCTCCTCGAACCGACTCGCTTGCTGGTCGAGCTCGTTGAAGTAGGACCCGAGCTGCTCGCGTACCTGCTCCCCCGACCCGGACAGCCCGGCGCGGTCCCAGACGCCCCACGACCGCAGGATCGGCGCGAGGACCTCGTCGCGGTGGATCCGCAGGTCGTAGATGCCGGCCATGGCGATCTGTACCGAGCGCCGGGTGAAGCCGTCAATGGTGTTTCCGGGCATCTGGAAGGTGCGGACAACGTCCCAGATCGCCTGCATGGTCTCGTCCGGCGCGAGCTCGAGCGCCGAAGCCAGCACGTTGCGGTAGAAGACCATGTGAAGGTTCTCGTCCTGCGCGATCCGCGAGAGCAACTGCTCGCACACGGGGTCTTGCGTGAAGCGACCGGTGTTGCGGTGGGAGATGCGGGTCGCAAGTTCTTGGAACGAGACGTACGCAACCGTGTGCAGCATGTCGAGGTCGTACGGGCTGACGAAGCCCTGCGTCATGTGCACCATTCGCTCCCGCTCGAGTGCGACGGGGTCGACGGCACGCGTGGTCAAGAGATAATCGCGGATCGCGATGCCGTGGCGTCCCTCCTCGGCGGTCCAGCGCCCGATCCACGTCCCCCAGGCACCATCTGTCCCGAACGACTCGTAGATGTCGCGGTGGTAGCTCGGCAGGTTGTCCTCGGTCAGCAGATTGACGACGAGCGCGGTGCGGGCGACCTCGCTGACTCGTGACTGCGACGGGTCCCAGGCTTCGCCGTCAAGAACGCCATCGAAGTTGCTGCCCTCACTCCACGGGACGTACTCGTGTGGGAACCAGTCGCGCGCCGCGCTCAGGTGGCGGTCCAGTTCGCGACCGACGACCGGTTCCAACTCCGACAGCAGCTCGATCTGCGTCCAGGGTCGCATCGCTCGCTCCTTACGCTTGCGTAGGTTACGTAATCGTAGGTTACGACACCTCGCGGAGGATCGCGTCCGTCAGTTGCGGCCATGCCTCGACCGCCCAGTCGCCGAAATCGCGGTCCGTGAGGCAGATGCAGCCACACCCGGCGACCGGGTCCACCCACAGGAAAGTGCCGCTGCGGCCAAAGTGCCCATAGGTCTCCGGTGAGCTCTGCGACCCGGTCCAGTGCGGTGCTTTGGCGTCACGGATCTCGTAACCGAGCCCCCAGTCGTTGGGGTCCTGCCGCCCGTAGCCCGGCAACACGCCCGCGAGCCCGGGAAACGCCACGGAGGTCGCCGCACGCACGGTCTCGCTCGCTAGCAGCCGGGGTTGCTGAAGCTCAGCAACGAAGTGCCGTAGGTCGGCAACGCTCGACCGAGCGCCAACAGCGGGCGATCCAGCGAGTTGCGAGCTCGACATGCCGAGCGGCTCCAGCACGCCAGCGCCGAGGTAGACCGCGAACGGCATGCCGGTCGCGGTCTCGACGGCATCGGCGAGGATCTCGAACCCAGCATTGGAGTAGATGCGCCGCGTCCCCCCCTTCGCGACCGCTGTCCGGGCGTCCGGCGCCACACCGGACGCGTGCGCAAGCAGGTGCCGCACCGTCGACTCGGGTGGGCCGGCCGGATCGTCGAGGCCGAGGGCGCCCTCCTCGACGGCAATCAGCGCGGCGTATGCCGTCAGCAGCTTCGTCACCGAGGCGAGCTCGAAGACGTGCTCCTGCGGGCCGTACTCCCCGAGCACGTGCCCGTCAGCGGCCACGACCGCGACGGCGACGGTGTCGACCGGCCAGTTCCGTACCGCCTCGAGTGCCCGCACGCTCGCCGACTCTAGGGCCCGTGCGCGAAGCTTCGGAACATGAGACAGACCGACCACTTTCGCCGATTCGAGCGCGTGTCTTCCGTCGATGAGACGGAGCACGGGCTGCAGGCCGCGCTGCTCGACGAGAAGCTGCGGATCGACGTCGTTCGCGACGACATCGTCCGGATCTCGATCAGCCGAGGCGGCGAGTTCGATACGCGGCCGACGCACGCAGTCTGCGTCGATCCGCTGGCCGACCGTGTGCAGTTCCAGATCGATCGGGATGAGAGCGCAGTACGGCTGAAGACGTCAGCACTCGTCGTCACGCTCGGGCTCGACCCGTTCCGACTCGACGTGCATCGCAGCGACGGCAGCGTCGTCGTCGAAACAGCACTCGATGACGACGGTCAGCCGTGGGCGTACGCCACTCTCAACGACGCCTTCACGGTCCGCCGCCGCTGCCGACAGGAGGACGCGTTCTACGGGCTCGGTGAGAAGACCGGTCCGGGCAACCGCAAGGGCCGCGACTTCACGCTATGGAACACCGATGTACTCGACCCGACATCCGGGCCGGATCGGATGAGCATCGATTTCGACCCGTACTACGTCTCGATCCCGTTCTTCTACCACCACACGTACCCCGCCGGGCCGATGGCCGCGTCGTTCGTCGACAACGGCTACCGCGGCGAGTACGAGTTCTCCCCCGCCGAGGAGTACCGCATCACGTTCCTCGGCGGGCACTACACCGAGTACGTGTTCGCCGGTCCTGGGATGCGCGAGATCTTGGCGGCGTACACCTGGCTCACCGGTCGCATCGACCCGCCGCCGCTGTGGTCGCTGGGGTATCACCAGTGCCGCTGGTTCCACTACACGCAGGAAGCCATCGAGCGGATCGCCCGCCGGCACCGAGACCACGACATCCCGTGCGACGCGCTGTGGCTCGACATCGAGTACATGGATGGGTACCGCGTCTTCACCTGGGACACCGAGGCCTTCCCGGATGTCAACGGGATGCTGAAAGTACTGTCGGAGCAGGGTTTTCGGGTCATCACAATCGTCGATCCCGGCGTGAAGTACGAACCCGGCTACTGGGTGTTCGACCAGGCGATGGAACTCGACCTGCTGTGCCGTACCGAGGGCGGCACGGTCTACATCGGCCAGGTGTGGCCCGGCGACACAGCATTCCCAGACTTCGCGACTGAGGAGGCGCGCACCTGGTGGGGAGTGTTGAACGCTACTCATGTGCAGTCCGGGCTCGCTGGCATCTGGAACGACATGAACGAGCCGGCCACCGGCCGGATCCCGTCCGAGGCGATGCGCTTCGACAAGGGGCGCTACTCGCACGAGCGCTTCCACAATCAGTACGCGCTGCTGATGGCGATGGGCACCAAGGAGGGTCTGCTCGACGCCATGCCCGACAAGCGGACGTTCGTGCTGTCGCGTGCGGGCTTCGCCGGCATCCAGCGCTACGCCGCCAACTGGATGGGCGACAACCTGTCGCGTTGGGATCACCTGTGGGTGAGTCTGCCCATGGCGGCAGGACTCGGCGTCTCCGGGCAGGCCTTCGTCGGGGCCGACGTCGGGGGGTTCGCCGGCAACTCCGATGCCGAGCTGTATCTGCGGTGGATGCAGTACGGCGCCCTGACCCCGTTCTTTCGCAACCACTCCGAGCTCGGCAACGTCGACCAGTACGCCTGGGCCTGGGGCGACGTCGTACTGGGCATCGTCCGGGACGCGATCCGATTGCGGTACCGGCTGATGCCGTACCTGTACGCAGCGTTCCTCGGGGCGGCGAAGACCGGAGAACCGGTGCAGCGACCGCTCGTCTTCGATTACCAGGACGACCCGACAGTGCGCGACATCGACGACGAGTACCTGCTCGGCGGCGACCTGCTGGTCGCGCCCGTTATCGCGCCCGGCAGCACGTCGCGCCAGGTCTACCTGCCCGCGGGCAGCTGGTACGACTGGCACACCGGTGAGCTGGTCGGCGGCGGCCGCTACGTCGTTGCACCAACGCCCATGGAGCGGATCCCCATCTACGCGCGAGGCGGTGCGGTCATCCCCCTCTGGCCGGATGCACCCGCATCCACGGCCGGCTATCACCCGTCCGTTGTCGAACTGCACCTGTTCGTGCCGGAGCGCGACGGCACGTACGTCTCGATGCTGCAGGAGGACGACGGCCTCACGTTCGCTGCCGGCGACGGGGCGCGCTACCGCACGACGTTCACGGTGACGCGACGCGCGAATCGGCTGACCGTGCAGGCCGATGTCGAGGGCGATGGCTACCCAGAGTTCGCGCGCCGTGCCTTCGAGCTCGTCCTCCACGGCGTGGACGGGGACAGTCTGCACCTGCCGAACGAGGGAACAGGGTTCACCGTCGAGGTCGACCTCCCAGATGTCACACAGAGCGCCACTGCGTCGTCCGAAGGGTGACAACGCACAATGGGACTCTCGCGGAGGAAACCCATGACCCGCATCTCGCTCGACCCGCCTGACACGCTGCTCAACCGGCTTGGCCGCTGGTATGCCCGGCGAACGTACGGCGACGTCCCGCAGCCGGGCCTGGCCATGATGCACAACCAGCCTGTGTTGCGGACGACTATCAGTTTCGAGCGGTCGCTCGCGCGCTGGCATCGTCTGCCTCGCGATCTCAAGGACCTGGCGGTCCTCGCATCCTCGGCGACCATTGGCTGCGCTTGGTGCATCGACTTCGGCACCTGGATGGCGGCCGGGCACGGCATTAACGAGCGCAAGCTGCGCGACGTACCGCGCTGGCGCGAGAGCGACGCCTTCACCGAGGTCGAGCGCCTCGTCCTCGAGTACGCCGAATCGATGAGCGAGACACCGCCTGCGGTGACGGACGATCTCGTCGCCGACCTACGCCAACATCTCGACGACGATCAGCTGGTGGAACTGACGATGATGATTGCCGTAGAGAATCAGCGCTCCCGGTTCAACAGCGCGCTGGGCCTGACCAGTCAGGGGTTCACTGATCGCTGCGAGTTCGCAGTGACTCCGTTCGAGGCAGCTGACTCCGCCGAATCTCCCGTCGCCAGGTAGAGCAGCGCCCGGCCGTACGCTTCCGCCGGCACTTTGTCGCTGACGCGCACCTCGCGCCCGGCGACGTCGAGCACGACCTCGTACACCTCGCCATCGCGCTCGAGACGGAGGAAGGTGCCGCCAAGCCGGTCCCGCAGCTGGGACTCGTTCGGCAACCAGAGCGCGCTCTCCTGCTGCACGCTGTCGAGGGCCCACTCCACAGTGCCGTTGAAGCCGAGGAACCGACCACCGGGAAAATCGTGGACGTCGACGACCATGTTGCTGAGGACGAAGATCTCGTCGTCCATGTCCAGGCCGGGCAGCATGAACCGGTCGCCCGACTCGGGATCCCAGCGCAGACCGGCATCGCGCAGCCGCTGGGCGAGCGCTACCGAGATCACCTGGACCAGCGTACGGCGGCGCGGGCAGTTCGGCCGCTTAGGAGGAAGGCGACGACGACTCCACCACCGAGGTGGGCGCGCCGTGAACCGCCGGGACGCTGCCCAGGCGCCCGGCCTGGTAGTCGGAGAACGCCTGCAAGACCTCGGACTTGGTGTTCATGACGAACGGGCCCATCCAGGCCACCGGCTCCTGGATCGGGCGACCGCCGAGCAGCAGCACGTCGACGTCCGGCGCCCGAGTCTCCTGACCGGTGGCGGCGCCAATCGTGATCGCGTCACCAGGGCCGAAGACGGTGAGCTGCCCGGTTCGGACCGGGCGGCGCTCGGTGCCGACGGTCGCGTTGCCCGCGAGTACGTACGCCAGCGCATTGAAGTCAGGTCGCCACGGCACGGTGAGCTCGGCACCGGGGCTGAGCGTCACGTGCACCATGGTCATCGGCGTATGCGTGCTCCCCGGGCCCTCGTGGCCGGCGACGTCGCCGGCGATGACGCGCACGAGCGCCCCGCCATCGTCAGACGACAGCAGCGCCGACTGCTTGGCTCGCAGGTCCTGATAGCGCGGCGGAGCGAATTTGAGCGAGCGCGGGAGGTTCACCCACAGCTGGACACCGTGAAAGAGCCCGCCGCTGAGGACGAGTCGCTCGGGTGGCTTCTCGATGTGCAGGATGCCGGCGCCCGCGGTCATCCACTGCGTATCGCCGTTCGTGATGAGCCCGCCGCCTCCGTTGGAGTCAGCGTGTTCGAAGGCGCCGTCGATGATGTACGTCACCGTCTCGAAGCCGCGGTGCGGATGCCATGGGGTGCCCTTGGGCTCGCCGGGGGCGTACTCCACCTCGCCCATCTGGTCCATGTGGACGAACGGGTCGAGATCGGCCAGGTCGACGCCGGCGAAGGCACGACGGACGGGAAAGCCCTCGCCTTCGTACCCGCTCGGTGCGCTCGTCACCGAGCGAACCGGACGGACCCGCGTCGCGGCCACGTCTAGCGCGGGAATGCGGGGCAGGACGGTGATGTCGTCGACGGTCACAGCGGGCACGGCGGCCTCCTCAGCAGGGTCATGCCGCTGCAACCATCATTGCATACGCAACTATTCCGCACCCCACAGTTTGGGTATCTGCTGCCACAGAGTGAGAACGGACAGGACGCCGAACAGCAGGAAGGCCCAGATCAGTGCTGCCTGGCGGAACAAAGCGGGCCGAATCTCGCGGGACAGTACCCGCCTGTTGAGCACGAGCAGCAGCATCGAGTACATGAACATCATCAGGCCGCCCACGCAGGCCGAGATGACCAGCAGCACGATCGGCTGGGTGAAGCCGGCGAGCAGGACGAGGATGCCGATGACCACGAGGCCCCAGACGAGGATGAAGTAGAGCCTGCTCTCGTTGCGTCCCTTGAGGTACGACGTCTTGAGCACGTCGGCCGCCAGCCGGCTGGTGTAGTCGACGATGCCGAGCGCGGCCGCGAAGAGCGAGAAAGCCCCGATGAACCAGAAGAAGTAGCCGAACCAATCGCCGACCCGTTCCTGAAGCACCTCTCCTTCGACTTGTACGAAGTCGATGCTGTTGGGCAGGTCAGGGAGTCCGTACACCGTGGAATAAGCGAGGAGCGACGTGAACGTGATGGTCACGAAGGTGATGAGCACGAACGTGGATAGCTGCTCGGTGTTGGCAAACTTCCACCACCGCTGCCAGCGGCTCATGTTCTCCTGCGTGGGCTCGAAGACATACCCCGTACTCGGCGCGGCCTCCGGCTCACCGGTCACCGGGCTCGTGATGCGCGGCACATACGAGCCCATGCCGAAGCCCTTGTCTCGGATCCAGTTGCTCTGGCACAGGTTCTGGCCGCCGCCCGCGCCTGCGAAGGCGAGCGCACCCAGCAGCACGGCGAAGCCGAGCTCCTCGGCCGGGATCGTCGCCTGCGTGACGATCTGTGGCAGGTCGGCCCACGCCTCCGCGCCGATCGCGAAGATCGCCGCGACGATGATCAAGAGGACGACGGCCGCCACCTTGACCATCTGGACGCGCTCGAGCGCCACGTATACGACGGGCGCGAGCGTCAGGATCAGCCCGATGACAATGAGCATCGCGATCGCGATCCACTTCGGCGATCCACCGAACATGTAGGTGATCAGCGTGGCAGAGCTCGTTGCCCAGCCGGGCCACAGGTTCGCGAAGTACGTCATGGTGGCGAACACCAGGCCCCAGTGCCGCCAATACCGGCTGAACCCGGTAAGCGCCGTCTCGCCGGTGGCGAGGGTGTAGCGCTCGATCTCCATGTTGAGGAAGTACTGCGTCACCACGCCGACGAGCGCGGCCCACACGAAGACGAGGCCGACCTGGCTGGCGATGTAGGGGTAGAGGATGAACTCGCCAGAGGCGAGCCCAACACCGGCGGCAACGATGCCTGGCCCGATGATCTTCGTGGTGTTGTCCGGCGCCGCCGGGAGCTCGCGGACTTCGGGACGGCCGAGGTTCTTGGTGGGGAACAGGTCGGCAGCCGACCCGCTGCCGGATCGTTCGGTCGTAGCCATGACGACTCCCCTCGGTAACGAGTCCTGTCCGGAATGTATCGCTCTACGTCGGTCGTCAACAGTCGTGGACTACGCGAGAATCGGCCGCGTCAACCCTTGAGGTGGGGAGTTGCGCATGTCCGTCGATGCCCGGGCCGGCCAGCCGGCGTTGCCGTCGGATCTGGTCGACGTCGCCGCCCTCGTCACGGCGTACTACAGCGAGCATCCCGATCCGTCGATCGCCGAGCAGCGGGTCGCCTTCGGCACGTCCGGCCATCGCGGATCGGCCTTCGACCGTGCGTTCAACGAGGACCACATCGTCGCGACCAGCCAGGCGATCTGCGACTACCGCTCGGGTGAGGGGATCGACGGACCGCTCTATCTAGGCAAGGACACGCATGCCCTGTCCGAGCCGGCCTGGGTCAGTGCGCTCGAGGTGTTCGCCGCCAACAACGTCACCGTGCTGGTCGACAACCGCGGTCGCTACACCCCCACGCCGGCGGTGTCGCACGCGATCCTTACGTACAACGCGGACGGTCCCGCACGCCGCGCGGACGGCGTCGTCGTCACGCCGTCGCACAATCCGCCCCGCGATGGCGGCTTCAAGTACAACCCGCCTGACGGCGGTCCGGCCGGCAGCGACATCACCGGCTGGATCCAGGACCGCGCCAACGGCTACCTGGAGTCGGGATTGTCGGGCGTAAGCCGTATCCCGCTCGCGCGTGCTCGCGCCGCGGACACAACGCGGACGTACGACTACATGGCGACCTACGTCGACGACCTGCCTCACGTCGTGGATATCGACGCCATCCGCGAGGCCGGCGTACGCATCGGCGCCGATCCGCTCGGCGGTGCGAGCGTCGACTACTGGGGGGCCATTGCCGAGCGGCACCGTCTCGATCTGACCGTGGTCAATCCGCTGGTCGATCCGGCGTGGCGATTCATGACGCTGGACTGGGACGGCAAGATCCGCATGGACTGCTCGTCGCCGTACGCGATGGCCTCGCTGATCGACCGGCGTTCGGAGTTCCAGATCTCGACCGGCAACGATGCCGATGCTGACCGGCACGGCATCGTCACGCCGGACTCGGGGCTGCTGAATCCGAACCACTATCTCGCGGTCGCCATCGAGTACCTATACGCGCGCCGCGACGGCTGGCCCGCCGATGCGGCGGTCGGGAAGACACTGGTCAGCTCGACCATGATCGACAAGGTGGCGGCGTCGCTGGGCCGTCGGCTGGACGAGGTGCCGGTGGGCTTCAAATGGTTCGTTCCGGGCTTGCTCGACGGATCGGTGGCCTTCGGCGGCGAAGAATCGGCTGGGGCATCGTTCCTGCGTCGCAACGGCCGCGTATGGACGACCGACAAGGACGGCATCCTGCTCTGCTCTGCTGGCCTCCGAGATCACGGCGGTCACCGCGCTGACGCCGGGCGAGCACTACCGGACCCTGGTATCGCGGTTCGGCGACCCCGCGTACGCCCGAGTGGACGCGCCAGCAACGCGCGAGCAGAAGGCAGTGCTGGCACGACTGTCGCCATCCCAGGTGACAGCCACCGAACTCGCCGGCGAGCCGATCGTCGACAAACTGACGACCGCGCCGGGTAACGGTGCGCCCATTGGTGGACTCAAGGTCGTGACCGAGTCCAGCTGGTTCGCGGCGCGCCCGTCCGGAACCGAGGACGTCTACAAGATCTACGCAGAAAGCTTCAGGGGGCCGGACCACCTCGCCTTGGTACAGAAGGAAGCCCGCGAGGTCGTCTCCGAGGCCCTCGACTCCGCCTGACGAACGCCGCGTGAACCGATCGTTGGAGCTCGCGAGGTAGGCGCCGCGCTGTTGCCGCTGCGCGCAGACATCGTCACCGCCCAACCCCCCACCGAAATGATCACGTATACGTGATCATTGAGGGCGATACGCGTCGTACAGAACGCGTATCGCCCTAACTCGTCGCGTATCGCCTCCACACCCCCCTCGTCCGATGCCTCCGCTGTTTTGATTCATTCAAGAACATGAGCGAGACTTCGGCGGATGACAACGCCGCCGAACTTCGAGCACATGCTGCGCGGGGTTGCACTGCGTGTGACGCGGCCACGAGAAGCGGTGCTGTCGGCCGTGCACGATCACCCGCATGCCGACACGTACTCGATCATCCGTGCCGTACGCGAGGTTCTCGGTGACGTCTCACACCAGGCCGTCTACGACGTACTGCATGCACTGACTGCTGCCGGCCTGGTACGGCGCATCCAGCCGCGCGACTCCGTGGCCCGCTACGAGCTCCGGGTCGAGGACAACCACCACCACGTCGTGTGTCGGTCGTGCGGCGCTATCGCCGATGTCGACTGTGCGGTCGGCTACACCCCGTGCCTAACAGCCAACGATGACTCCGGCTACGAGATCGACGAGGCCGAAGTCATCTATTGGGGCCGATGCCCCGAATGTGCCGCGGCTTCAGATAAGCCGACGTCACGAGCTACCAGCCATCAACAGAAGACAGCGCAACAAGAGGAGGACCGACGTGTCTGACCGCGGCAGCGAAAGCGAGAACCCAGTAATCCCGGCGCCCACGACCAAGCCGACTCGGCCGAGGACGAATCGCGATTGGTGGCCCAACCAGCTGCCGCTACAGGTCCTCCACCAGCCGTCACCCCAGTCCAATCCGATGGGCGAAGACTTCAACTATGCAGAAGAGTTCGCAGACCCTCGACCTGGACGCGCTGAAGCGCGACATCGTCGACGTGATGACGACGTCGCAGGACTGGTGGCCAGCCGACTACGGCCACTACGGCGGCCTCTTCATCCGGATGAGCTGGCACGCCGCGGGCACCTACCGCATCGCCGACGGCCGGGGCGGTGGCGGCAGCGGCGCTCAGCGCTTCGCTCCCCTCAACAGCTGGCCCGACAACGTGAGCCTGGACAAGGCGCGCCGTTTGCTGTGGCCGGTCAAGCAGAAGTACGGCCGCAAAATCTCCTGGGCTGACCTCCTGGTCTTCGCCGGCAACTGTGCCTACGAGTCGATGGGGTTCACGACGTTCGGCTTCGGGTTCGGACGAGAGGACATCTGGGAGCCGGAGGAGATCTTCTGGGGACCGGAGGACACCTGGCTCGGAGACGAGCGCTACAGCGGCGATCGGGAGCTGTCCGGCGCGCTCGGCGCCGTACAGATGGGCTTGATCTACGTGAACCCGGAAGGGCCCAACGGCAACCCGGACCCGCTTGCTTCCGCTCGGGACATCCGTGCAACCTTCGCCCGGATGGCGATGAACGACGAGGAGACGGTTGCGCTCATCGTCGGCGGCCACACGGTCGGCAAGATGCCACGGTGCGGTTGATCCCCAGTACATCGGTCCGGAGCCCGAGGCTGCGCCCATCGAGCAGCAGGGCATTGGCTGGAAGAACACCTTCGGCAGCGGGAAGGGCGTCCACACGCTCACCAGCGGGCTGGAAGGCGCCTGGACCAACGAGCCCACGAGGTGGGACAACGGCTACCTGGACAACCTGTTCAGGTACGACTGGGAGCTGACGACGAGCCCCGCCGGCGCGAAACAGTGGACTCCCACGGATCCCGCTGCGCGGGACACGGTGCCCGATGCCCACGATCCGTCGATGCGGCACGCCCCGATGATGCTGACGTCGGACCTCGCGCTGAAGGTGGACCCGATCTACGGGCCGATCGCCAAGCGATTCCACGAGAATCCCGATCAGCTCGCGGAAGCCTTCGCCAAGGCGTGGTACAAGCTGCTGCATCGCGACATGGGACCGGTTTCGCGCTATCTCGGTCCCTGGGTTCCCGAGCCGCAACTGTGGCAGGACCCGGTGCCGAAGGTCGACCACGACCTCGTGGGCGACGAGGAGATCGCAACCCTCAAGGCCACGGTCCTCGACTCGGGACTGTCCATCTCGCAGCTGGTCTCCACCGCATGGGCGGCGGCGGCGAGTTTCCGCGGCACGGACAAGCGGGGCGGTGCCAACGGCGCGCGAATCCGCCTCGCGCCGCAGAAGGACTGGGAGGTCAACAACCCGGCCGAGTTGGCCACAGTCCTGCAGACCCTCGAGCAGATCCAGCAGGACTTCGACCGATCACAGACCGGCGGAAAGCGGATTTCGCTCGCCGACCTGATCGTCCTGGGCGGATGCGCCGCCGTCGAGCAGGCAGCGAAGGATGCCGGGCACAGCATCACAGTGCCGTTTGCGCCGGGCCGAACCGACGCCTCGCAGGAGCAGACCGACGTGGAGTCGTTCGCGGTGCTGGAACCGACTGCCGACGGGTTCCGCAACTATCTACAAGCCGGCGAGAAGCTGTCGCCGGAGACGCTGCTGGTGGACCGGGCGTTCATGTTGACGCTGACGGCTCCCGAGATGGCGGTGCTGGTCGGTGGCCTGCGGGCCCTTGACGCCAACGTCGGCCAAGCACGCCACGGTGTCTTGACCAGTCGGCCGGCAACGCTGACCAACGACTTCTTCGTAAATCTGCTCGATGCCAGTACCGAGTGGAAGGCGTCCGTCTCGGCTGAGAACGTGTACGAGGGGCGCGATGTCGTCACCGGCGAGGTCAACTGGACCGCCACCGCCGTCGACCTTGTGTTTGGCGCGGACTCTCAGCTGCGAGCGATCTCGGAGGTCTACGCGGGTGACGACGCGCAGGAGAAGTTCGTGCGTGACTTCGTGGCTGCGTGGGACAAGGTCATGAACCTCGATCGGTTCGACCTCGCCTGATTCTGAGGAAGAAGCCGTCATCACCACGGCGTTGGCTCAGTCGTGATGCAGGTAGAGATCTGGTCCGACGTCGTCTGCCCCTGGTGCTACATCGGCAAGCGCCGCTTCGAGAGCGCACTCGCGCGCTTCGAGCATCGCGAGGACGTGGAAGTCGTGTGGCGCAGCTTCGAACTCGATCCCACGACTCCACGTCACCGCTCGGGGAACCTCGCCGAACACCTGTCCGGCAAGTACGGCATGGACGTTGCAGAGGCGCACTCGCTGCAGGATCGTGTCACCGCCATCGCCGCCGGTGAGGGGCTCGAGTACCACTTTGACCTCGCGCAACCGACGAACTCCTTCGACGCGCACCGATTGATCCACCTCTCACGGCGGTACGGCCAGCAGGACGCGATGAAGGAGCGCCTCCTGCGCGCGTACTTCACCGAAGGCCGCAACATCGCCGACCTCGAGACACTCGTCGAACTTGCCGGTGGGCTCGGGCTCGCCGGGAACGAGGTGCAGTCGATGCTGTTGTCCAACGAGCTAGCCGACGACGTTCGTTCCGACGAGCAGAAGGCTCGCGCGCTCGGCATCTCCGGCGTCCCGTTCTTCGTTCTTGATCGGACGTACGGCGTGTCCGGCGCCCAGCCCGCCGAGGTGATGCTTGATGCGCTGCGTACGGCCTGGGCGGCATCGCACTCCGTCGCGGCAGCGGCCGACTAGCTCAGCGCGCCGAGCTGGCGCAGCAAGCCGAGATCGTCCGCGACGACCCAGATCCGCGTGATCTTCCCGTCCTCGACCGTGAGCACATCGATCGTCCGAACCTCGATCTCCCGGTGCGTTGGAGCGATATCGCCAACCGCGGAGGCGAAAGTGCCGACGTGTCGACCGCGCATGATGAAGGCGAGAACCAGCCTGTCCGCCGTCTCGACGACGTCGAGCACGTCCATAAAGAGATCGGCGAAGGCATCCTGCAGCACCGAAGCTGCCGCTCAACGAGCTGTGCCACGGACATCTCAGACGCCGTTCACACGATCGGATCGGCATAGACGGCCCGGAAGTCAGCCTCGGGATCGTCTAGGCGATCGGCAACGGGTCGGTCCACAGCAGCAGCAGCCGGTCCACGGAGTTCGGGCACGCCTCAATTGTCCGGGCACGTCTTCCGGTAGGGACGATTCGTCGAAGACCGCAGTTCCATTCCTCGGTCGTGAAGTTTCGCCCCACGACCTGGCAGGCGAAGTCGATCCAGTGCTCCGGCCTGGTGTCCCAGGTGTAGACGTCGCCTGCCCATGAGTCGCGATCAGTACGGTGTGGCCGTCGGGCAGGAAATGCGCCCACAGGTCAGGTTCGAGCGCGCCCGGCACGACCGTGCCGAGCAGGGAACCCGTGTTGCCGTCCCACAGGCTGACGGCGCCATCTGTCCCACCGGTGGCGAAGGTAGATCCATCCGGTGCATAGCTAATTGGTCTGATACGCGCGAGAACAGGCCGGTCCCAACCAGTCTCCCGATGCGACGTCGAGTCACTCGAACCCGTCTGCCCTCAGTTACGGCGACGCGGCGGCCGTCAGGCGAGAACTCGCCATTCGCCCCAGGGAGCGGGCCGATATCTATTTCACCCCTTCGCAGCACGCGGCCCTCGTCGATGTCGACTAAAACGTAGTCATCGCCACTCGTGAAGACAATGGCCGTCCGGTTGTCTGGGCTGGCCTTTATGGCATTGAGTTCTGTGTCGAGCCGAATGGTCGGAGCTTGCGAGCTTCAGATTCTCGGCATCAAGGGTGAGGACGCGGCCCCCGCGCTCGGCCACGACCAAGCGGGTTCCGTCGCCGCGTGAAGTCAACGTCGACCGCGTCGTCCTGCAAGACCTGTTGCTCGGTGACGAGCTGGAGGGTTGGCCAATCCCACACCCGAACGAACTGGTCGGATCCCACGCTGGCAAACCGACGGCCGTCTGGACCCCAGGCAAACCAATGCCCCGAACCGTGCCGGGTGTCGAGAGCGGTCACCCGTCCAGTTGCGACGTCACGGAAGAGCACTGCTGAGGCCGGCTGACCTGGAGCATCGGGCATCTCCAATCGGGCATTGGCGATGACATCATTGCTGGGAAAGGCCCATGCGTCATCAATCGGGAGCGGCTGCGCGCTTGGGCTGCGTGAGATGAAACGGCGGGTGCCCTCGATGTCCCAGAAGTGCACGGTCTCGTCCAACGACGAGGTCACCAGCGAACCGTCCGACGTGAAGGCCAGACCCCAGACGCCTCCGGAGTGTCCGTTCAGTTCCTGACGGATCTCGCCCGAGGCCACGTCCCACACCAACGCGGTGTTGTCATCCGCTCCCGATGCGAGGAGTGCGCCGTCGGCGGAAAACTCGACATCCCCCAGGTTGCCGGTGTGGCGCCGAAGGCGGATGCGCTCCTGCAAGGTTGCGGCGTCGATCAGGGAGATCTCCGCTCCGTCGCCGGCAGCGAGGACAGTGCCATCCGGACTCAAGGTGAGTATCCATCCCGGCAGGGCGGACGACATCAGCTCACGGCCGGACGCAACGTCGTACGCGGTGACCGATGAGGGGTCGAGGTGACCGACGTAGACCACACTGCCGTCCGGACTCAGCGCCGGGTAGTAGTTGAAGTTGGGCAGATCGATGCTCGTGACGGGCTGTTCCGGCTTCGTCACATCCCACACCACGAGTCGGGACGACTCCGGCTCAGACAGCGCGTCGGCATTAGGGTCCACAACGATGCCGAAGGAGGCGGCGAGGAATCGCCCGTCCGCGCTGTAGTCAGGTGCATAGGTGAACGCCCGCTCCGGCTGACCGCCCAGCTGGACGGGTTGCTCCGCGAAGGTCGTCGGATCGACGAGCCGGAGCGGCGTCGGATCGAATGTCGTCGGCTCAGCCGGATCCGGCTGGTTGCCAACAGCAAGCTGCTTGCCGTCCGGCCGGAAGGCGACGCGCGACGCAGCCGTCAGCTCGTCATAGCGGCCCAGGGATTCCTTCGTATCGATGTCGAAGAATTCCACGTCGGCCCAGGAGTGGGTGACCGCCACCATGCGGTTGTCCGGACTGACTGCCGCGGAAATGATGCCCGCGTCGGGTGCGGAGAGTCGCGACCAGCGCGGGCGTCCTCGACATTGCCGCCAGCAGGTTGGCCTGGGTGTCCCGGGAGTCGTCTAGTCGTACACCCTCAACCGCGAGCAGCAGCGAGTCGTCCGGATCTTCGGCGACCAGCGCCTGGGCACCGACGCGGCGCGCATCGGCGGCGACCGCCGCCTCGTCTGCCCGATCGGCCTCTCGTACTGCCAGCAGGCCGGCAATGAGCGCGCAGACCAGGAGCACCCCGCTCCCGCAAGCAGGCCGCGCAGCCGCCGGTTAACCCGGGCCTGCTGCCGCACGCGCTCCTCGGCTGTCCGCTGCTCGACTTCCGCAAGCCGGCCACTCGCAGCGAGGAAGTCTCGTTCCGTGGCATTGAGGTCGGGATGCGTGGCCTGCTGCCACTGCAACGCCTGCGCGAGTCGGGTTCCGCGGTAGAGCTCGCTGTCCGGCTGGCCCATGCCGTCCCAGGTATCGGCAGCGACGCTGAGGTGCCGCAGGATGCGCTGCCCCTGCACGTCGTCGTCCAGCCAGGTCTGCAACCGAGGCCAGGCGCGTATCAGCGCCTCGTGGGACAGCTCGAGCGCATCCCTCGTCGCTCGTTACGAGTCGAGCGTTGACCAGCAGGCCCGATGAGCCGCTCGTGATCGGGGCTGGCCGCGACCATTCGCAGCGGCACCCGGCTTCGTACCGGCTCGCCCTCGGGCGTGGGAGTGACCAACCGGAGCAACAGGTCGCGTAGCGTCGCCCGCTGCTCCGGCGCAACCTGCTCGTACACCTGCTCGGCTGACTGCGCCACCGCACCGCGGATGCCACCCGTCTCGCGATATCCCTCCACCGTCAGCGTGCGCCCCTCGCGGCGGGCCCAGGTCTGGCTCAGCGCGTGCGACAGCAGGGGCAGCGCACCCGGCTCGCCTTCCGCCTCCCGGATCAGCAGATCGACCAACCCCGGTTCGAGCAGGAGGCCGTGCTGACGAGCTGGTCCCTCGATCGCGGCGCGCAGGTCCTGCTCCCCGAGGGGACGCAGCAGATACAGGCTCCGCTCGACGAGCTGGGCGAACTCCGGGTACTCCGAGAACGCGCCGAGATGATCCGCTCGTACGGCGATGACGACAGGAGCGCGGCTGGTATGAGCAGCGAGGGCCGCGAAGAACCGCGCTCGCTCGTCCTCGCTCTCGCACAGCGTGATGGCTTCCTCGCACTGGTCCACGACGAGTAAAGGCGGCGACGCCGTTGCTCGCGACCGCGGTGAGCGCATCCAGCGGGCGGAGGCCTGGGGTCACGATCGACCACGCGGCGGCCATCGCGCTGGAGCGCAGCCGCGACACCCGCCCGTACCAGCGATGACTTCCCGCTTCCGGACGGGCCCGCCACGGTCAGGGAACCGGCGCCCGCCAGGCGACGCAGGCACGCGGACACGTCCTCGTCCCGCCCGAAGAAGTTGTCCGCGTCGTCGATTCCGTACGGAAGAAGACCCTGGTACGGGCAGGTGGCACTGGGCTCGGGCAGCGCTTCGGTAAGGAGTGACGGATCCTGTCGCAGGATCGCCTGCTCCAGCGCGACGAGATCTGGACCGGGGTCCAACCCCAGCTCGTTGGCCAGCATGGTCCGCGCTTGGCGCAGGGTGCGCAGTGACTCAGCCTGGCCGCCCGGCCTGGTACTCCGCCAGGGCAAGCAGCGCCCATCGGCGTTCGCGCAGCGGCGCTCGAGTGACCAGCGCCTGCGCCTCGGAAAGGACCTCCCGGTAACGACCTGCTCGCAGCGCCGCGTCGATGCGCAGCTCCTCGGCGTCGAGGCGCATCTGCTCGAGGCGGCCGGCCTCGATGCGGCCGGCTTCCCAGTCCTCGAGGTCGACGAGCGCACGTCCCCGCCACAGCGCCAGCGCCTCCTCCGCGACGAATGCGGCATGCTCCGGCTCACCCAAGGGTGAGCAGCTCGCGCGCCCGCCGGAGCAGCCGTTCGAACTGCTGCGCGTCCACGTCGCCGCCCGACACGACCAGGCGGTAGCCCTGGGTCGTGGTCTCGATCGTCGACGCCCCGAGCCTCTCGACGGAGCCGAACGATGCAGCCTTGGACGATCTTGCCCCGAGAAGCTGGCGGATGCTCCCCCCACAGAGCATCCGCCAGCCGCTCGGCGCTGACGACGTCGCCGGGATGGAGCGCGAGCGCGCTCAGGACCACCCGGTCTCGCGGACCAATTCCCGCGGCACTGCCATCGACGGTCAGCGGGCCCAGGACCCCGATACCCATGTCGTCACTGTCCGCTCACAGCTGAGACCGGTCAACGGCATTGATACCCGGCTGATACCGCCGCGGAGCAGAAGCGGTACCGCTCGATGTGACAACGGCTGGACCCACACCCGCTCGCCTTGGGAGGCGACCATGTCCAGCTCTGTCAGTAGCTCGGGCCGATTCCGCAAAGAAGGCAGTCGTTGTGTTCGGCGCGACCGTCGCCGTGCTCGTCGGCCTCGGGCTGACCGCCGCTCCGGCCGCAGGCGCGGCCGGACGCCGGCGAGCCCGTCGCCGCCCGCGCGTGCGGCCCGTTCACAGACCCGCGGGCGATCCCGGTGGAACGCCTCGGCAACCACCTGGTCCGCTGCGACTACCTCGTCCGCTAGCACCCTCTCCCGTAACGATCATGGACGGATCAACCTCGGCAGACGTCTGAGCACGGCTTGTCGATGAATGAGTCCATGATCGTTGCGAGAGGGCTGAGGTTGGCGTCAACAACGACCATGACGGGGGTGATCGCCGGCGAGGATCTCTGTGTCCTCGAGTTCGTCCGCGAGCTTGTTGAACCCGGACAGGTCGAGACCTGGACGTAGCGCAGACTCGTGAGGAGTCAGCTGGTACGGCTCTGACGTTGACTCCCCCGTCCGGAGAGCTCGTCGAAGCGCGTCGTTGATCACTTCCTTCGATGACCGCCGCTCCCGACGAACGGCGTCCTTGATGAGTCGGACGACGTCCGAGTCAAGCGTCAAGGTGGTCCTCATGAATTCATCATGATGGGTGAGGGGGCGCGGATCTGGGGTACGGAGCGGCCATGAAGGCACTCACCTGGCATGGCAAGCGCGACGTCCGCGTCGAAGAGGTCCCCGACCCGAAGATCGAACAACCCACCGACGCCATCGTGCGGATCACGTCGACCGCGATCTGCGGCTCGGACCTGCACCTGTACGAAGTGCTCGGCATGTACCTCACGCCCGGCGACGTCCTCGGCCACGAGCCGATGGGCATCGTCGAGGAGGTCGGCTCCGAGGTCACGCACATCCAGCCCGGCGACCGCGTCGTGGTCCCGTTCGGGATCGCCTGCGGCCACTGCTGGATGTGCGATCGGCAGCTGTACGCGCAGTGCGAGACCACGCAGGTGCGCGAGCAGGGCAAGGGCGCGGCGCTGTTCGGCTACACGACGCTGTACGGCCAGGTGCCCGGAGGCCAGGCGGAGTACCTGCGCGTCCCGCAGGCGCACTTCGGTCCGATCAAGGTCCCGCACGAGGGGCCGGATGAGCGCTACCTGTTCCTCTCCGACGTGATCTCGACCTCGTGGCAGGCCGTTGCGTACGCCGACACGCCGCCCGGGGGGACGCTCGCCGTCATCGGCCTCGGCCCCATCGGCCAGATGTGCGCCCGCATCGGCCTGAACCGTGGGGCCGGACGCGTCATCGGCGTCGACAGCGTGCCCGAGCGGCTCGACATGGCGAAGCGTCACGGTGTCGAGGTCGTCGACACGAACGAGCACGATGACGTCGCTGCGGACCTCTATCAGATGGTCGACGGCCGCGGCCCCGACGCCGTTATCGATGCAGTCGGCATGGAGTCGCACGGCTCGCAGACAGCGACACTCGCTCAGCGAGTCGTCGGCATGCTGCCCGACAAGGTTGCCCAGACGATGACCGATCGCTTCGGCGTCGACCGACTCGACGCGCTGCACACCGCGATCAAGGCGGTACGGCGCGGCGGGACAGTCTCCATCAGCGGCGTGTACGGCGGCGAGATGGACCCGATGCCGATGATGGAACTGTTCGACAAGGGCGTGCAGGTACGCATGGGCCAGGCGCACGTGCGCCGCTGGACCGACGAGATCATGCCGCTGCTGCTGGACGACGCCGATCCGCTCGGCACCGGCGACCTCGTGACGCACCGCATCCCGCTAGTCCGATGCACCCCTCGGCTACGAGATCTTCCAGAAGAAGGAAGACGGCTGCATCAAGGTCGTTCTCGCCCCGTGACCGTCGCTGTCGTCGTTGGTGCGTCCAGCGGCATCGGTCGCGCCACGGCTCACGCACTCGCGCAGCGAGGAACCCAGCTCGTGCTCGCTGCGCGCAGCGAGGACAGCCTCGCCGAGGTAGCGACCGAGTGCTCCGGTACAGAGACCCTGATAGTGACCGTCGACATCGCAGACGAGGAATCGGTCGCGGCCCTCATCAAGGCGGCAGTTGCGCGGTTCGGACACGTCGACGTCGTGGTGAACACCGCCGCAGTCATGGCGTACGGAAAGTTCGAGGATGTTCCGGCGCACGTGTTTCGCCGGGTCGTCGAGGTCGACCTCATCGGCTCCGCCAACGTTGCACGCGCGACACTGCACCAGTTCCGACGGCAAGGCTTCGGCACGTTGGTTCTGGTGGGCTCGCTGCTGGGAAAGATCGCCGCGCCGTACATGAGTGCCTACATCACGAGCAAGTGGGGCCTGCGCGGCCTGACTCGCATTCTCGCGATCGAGACGCGCGACAACGCCGACATCAACGTCTGCACGGTCTCCCCCGGCGCCGTCGACACCCCGATCTACACCCAGGCGGCCAGCTACGCGGGACGCATCGGGAGACCACCGCCACCGATCGATCGGCCGGAGAAGGTGGCCCGGGCCATCCTGCGCACCATTGACCATCCGCGACGTAAGCGTGACCGTTCGGTTGGCCTCGCAAATGGAATCACCGAGCTCGGGTTCGCCACGGTGCCCGCCGTGTACGACTTCCTGGTGGGGCCGCTGATGCGTGATTGCTGGGCTGTCGCGACACCCCATCGAGCCGAATGAGGGCAACGTCTTCGAGCCGCAACCGCGCGGCGATCAGCTGACACGCAGCGATGCCGCGTACGACGCGTCCAGCCACCGCTGAGCCGCGCGACTACCGTGGATCCATGCCCATCACCCGCCTGAACCACGCGGTTCTGTTCGTTTCTTCAGTCGAGCGAAGCGTCGCGTTCTACCGCGACGTACTCGGCTTCAGACGTATCGACATGACCCCAGAAGGATTCGTTGGAGCCGCGTTCCTCCAGGCGGCCGGGTCGACGAACGACCACGACCTCGGCTTGTTCGAGATGGGCGCGGGAGCGGGACCTTCGGGGGCCGGGCGGTCGACGGTTGGCCTCTACCACCTGGCCTGGGAGGTCGACACCCTCGACGAGCTGGCACGGCTGCGCACCGCACTCAGCGATGCGGACGCCCTCGTGGGAGCGAGCGACCACGGCACCACGAAGAGCCTCTATGGCCGCGACCCCGACGGCTTGGAGTTCGAGATCGCCTGGATCGTCCCCGCCGACCAGCTCGACGATGCCGCACGAGAGGCCCGCAAGCGCATCGGCCGGCTCGATCTGGAGCAGGAGATCGAGCGGTACGGCGCGACAACCTCGGGCGGCGTGGGCGTATCGAGTCCGATCTGACGATGTCGACTCCGCCCGAGGACTGGATCGAACGCGTCCTCACGCCGCTCGTCGATGCACGCGTCAAGGACGCTCTCGCCGAGCACCTTGCCGAGGCCTCGCACCTGACGCCATACGACCTCATCGTCACCCCACGCATCTATGGCGACGAGCGCAAGCTGCATCTCGATGAGACGGCCGTCATCAACGACGCTCTGTTCAACCTGTCGTCCGGTGAGATCACCCTGAAGGAGTACGTCTTCTTCGGTCACGGGGTCTCGGTCCTGACGGGGACGCATGACATCACGACCTTCGACCGCGAACGTCAAGTCGGCGTGCCCAAGTCTGGACGCGACATCGTCATCGAGCGCGGCGTCTGGGTGTCGACCAATGCCACGGTGCTCGGTCCATGTCACATCGGCGAGCATGCTGTCGTCGCCGCCGGCGCAATCGTCATGGGCGACGTGGCCCCGTACACGGTCGTTGCCGGTACCCCCGCTCAGCCGGTCAGGGTCATCGACCGCGAGACGCTATCGGTGCAGCCGCTTCCTCAGCCGACACCGTCCGGTTTTGCAGCGCTGCACGGTGCGTTCCACGATCGGTTCCGCGGGTCCGAGGCCGACGTCAGGCAGCGGCTCGAGGTCTACCTTCCAGATGCGGAGGCGGCCCAGACTGGCCGCAAGGTACTCGACATCGGTCCGGGCCGGGGCGAGTGGCTGGCACTTCTGAGCGAGCGCGGCATCGACGCCTACGGGATCGATCTCGATGTGACCATGGTCGAGCTGGTGCAGCAGCAGGGCCTGAACGCCGTGCATGGTGATGCCATTCGGCATCTGCTACAGCTGGACGAAGGCTCGCTAGATATGGTCACGGCGTTCCATGTCATCGAGCATCTGACCACTGATGTGCTGCTCGCAATGCTCGAGTCGGCCCGACGTGCGCTTCGCCCCGGCGGTGTCCTGATTCTCGAGACACCGGATCCCACGAACCTGACGATGGGCGCCTGCAACTTCTACCTCGACCCGACGCATCATCGGCCCATGCCGCCTCCCCTCACTGAGTTTCTGGTCTCGGCAAGCGGTTTTGAGACGATGGAGGTACGTCGCATCCACCCCAAGGAGGACGTCGACCTTTCCGGGCTGCGCTTGGACGGAGTTGATGACACCACCACGGAGACGGTCCGCAGCGCACTGTCGAAGGGATTGTTCGGTACTCAGGACTATGCCGTCGTCGCCCGTGTCCCCGATTGACCCAACACGTGAGTCGCAATCAGTCGACCATGACGCGGCGCAGCGTGTCGCGCGCCGACGTGCGGCAGTGCCAGCCATCACGTACCCGCCACAGCTTCCGGTCAGCCAGCGCAAGGACGACATTGCTGCGGCGATCCGCGACTCCCAGGTGGTGATCGTGGCCGGGGAGACGGGCTCGGGAAAGACGACACAGTTACCGAAGATCTGCCTCGAGCTGGGTCGCGGTGTACGCGGCGCCATCGGTCACACACAACCGCGACGGATTGCAGCGCGAGCGGTCGCCGATCGCCTCGCCGAGGAGCTGCACACGTCCGTCGGAGATGTCGTTGGCTTCAAGGTGCGCTTCACCGACCGCTCGAGCGACGACACGCTCATCAAGGTGATGACCGACGGCATCCTGCTCGCCGAGATCCAGCGCGATCGTGAGCTCCGGGCGTACGACACGATCATCATCGACGAGGCGCATGAGCGCAGCCTCAACATCGACTTCCTGCTCGGCTATCTCAAGCAGTTTCTGCCTCGACGCCCGGATCTCAAGGTCATCATCACGTCCGCCACCATCGACCCTGACCGATTCTCCCGGCACTTCGACGACGCGCCCATCATTGAAGTGTCCGGACGGATGTTTCCCGTCGAGGTCCGCTATCGGCCGATCGTCGACGACGATGCGGACGACGATTCCGGTGAGCCACGCGATCAGACCCGAGCCATCTGCGACGCCATTGCGGAGCTCTCCCGGGCCGGCCCCGGCGACGTACTCGTGTTCCTCTCCGGTGAGCGGGAGATCCGTGACACCGCCGATGCCCTGCGCAAACAGCAGCTTCGTGACACGGAGATCTTGCCGTTGTACGCGCGTTTGTCGTCGGCGGAACAGCATCGTGTGTTCCAACCTCACCGCGGCCGACGGATCATTGTGGCCACCAATGTGGCCGAAACCAGCCTGACCGTTCCCGGCATCCGGTACGTCGTCGATCCGGGAATGGCACGCATCTCGCGGTACAGCTCGCGGCTAAAGGTGCAGCGCCTGCCTATCGAACCCATCAGTCAGGCGAGCGCCCACCAGCGAACAGGACGCTGCGGACGCCTCGCCGACGGGGTGTGCATCCGTCTCTACTCCGAGGAGGACTTCGCCGGACGGCCGGAGTTCACCGATCCCGAGATTCAGCGCACGAACCTCGCATCAGTCCTCCTGCAGATGACGGCGCTCGACCTCGGCGACATTGCCGCCTTCCCGTTCGTTGACCCGCCCGATCGCCGTCAGGTACGTGACGGCATCGACCTGCTGCACGAACTCGGTGCTCTCGAGCCCGAGCGCGACACCGCGCGACATCGGCTCACGCCGACCGGTCGAGCACTGGCTCTGCTGCCGGTAGACCCGCGGCTGGCACGGATGATCGTTGAAGCAGATCGCGAGGGTTGCGTAGCCGACGTTCTCGTCATCGCTGCAGCCCTGTCGATCCAGGACCCTCGTGAGCGACCACTCGAGCATCAGCAGGCAGCTGACGACAAGCACCGTCGGTTCGTCGACCTTGCGTCCGACTTCCTCAGTTTCCTCAACCTCTGGGCGTATCTGCAGGAGCAGCAGCGAGCGCTGTCGTCGAACGCCTTCCGCCGGCTCTGCAGGTCCGAGTTCCTGCACTATCTGCGCGTTCGCGAATGGCAAGATCTCGTGGCTCAGCTGCGCCAAGCCGCAAAGTCTCTTGGGCTGTCGTTCAATCGCGAACCGGCGGAGCCGCAGCGAGTCCACGTCAGCGTCCTGTCCGGTTTGCTGTCGCACGTTGGTCTGCGAGATACCGAGAAGCTGGACTACGTCGGCGCACGTGGAGCTCGCTTCGCGCTGTTTCCCGGATCGGCGTTGTTCCGCAAGCCACCTCGCTGGGTGATGGCGGCCGAGCTGGTCGAGACGTCACGGCTATGGGGACGCATCAACGCGCGCATCGAACCGGAGTGGATCGAGCCGCTTGCACAGCACCTGGTGAAACGCACCTACAGCGAGCCGCACTGGTCGGCTACCCGCGGTGCAGCGATGGCGTACGAGAAGGTCACGCTGTACGGCGTCCCAATCGTCGCGTCGCGCCTCGTGTCGTACGGCACCATCGATCGCGACTTGTCGCGCGAGCTGTTCATCCGCCACGCACTCGTGGAAGGTGAATGGCGCACGCACCACCGCTTCTGGCACGAGAATCGGGACCTGCTCCTCGAGGCCCAGGAGCTCGAGCACCGCGCCCGCCGGCGCGACATCGTCGTCGATGAGGACACGCTGTTCGACTTCTACGACCGGCGCGTGCCACCCGAGGTAACGAGTGCGCGGCATTTCGACGCCTGGTGGAAGCGTGCCCGTCGGGATCAGCCGGACCTGCTGAGCTTTGAGAAAGAGATGCTGCTCACCGAGGGGGCAGCAGCTGTTACCGAGGAGCAGTATCCGACCAGCTGGCAGCAGCGCGACCTGACGTTCCCGCTCACCTACCAGTTCGAGCCAGGGAGCGAAGCCGATGGTGTCACGGTCCACATCCCGCTTCCCGTGCTCAATCGGGTGGCCGACAACGGCTTCGACTGGCAGGTTCCCGGTCTGCGCCACGACCTCGTGACGGGCTTGCTGCGCTCATTGCCCAAGGCGCTGCGGCGCACCTTCGTACCAGCTGCCGATACCGCCCACGACCTCCTTGAACGCGTCCATCCAGATGACAGCAATGAACCTCTCGTCGACGCGCTCTCTCGTGAGCTGCGCGGCCGTACGGGAGTGACGGTTCCGTATAGCGCGTGGGACGTCGAGCGAGTCCCCGCACATCTGCGAATGACGTTCCGGATCGAGGACGAGTCCGGGCGCGCCGTCGCTGAAGGCAAAGATCTCCAAGCACTCAAGCAACAATTGCAGCCACGCATTCGGCGAACGATGGCACGTGCCGCATCGGGTCTGGAGCGGTCAGGACTGACCGACTGGACGTTCGACATCTTGCCGTCGACCGTGCAGCACGACACCGATGGGCACGTCGTCGAGGGCTTCCCGGCACTCGTCGACGATGGCGCCACGGTGGCTCTTCGGGTGCTGCCCACGCAGAGCGAGCAACGCCGAGCGACAAGGGACGGCGTGCGTCGGCTCATCCTGCTGACCCTTCCGTCACCGATTCGCGGCGTCGTGGCTCGGCTCGACAACAGGACCAAGATGGCGCTCGGAGTCAACCCCTACTCGAGCGTGCCCGCTCTTCTCGACGACTGCGCGGCCGCAGCTGTCGATCGGCTCATGGCGCAGCATGGCGATGTCGTACGCGATCGGGAGGGCTTCGAGCGGTTGCGAGAGCTCGTACGACCGGAACTTCCCGACGCCACGTATGACGTTGTCAGCACTGTTGCGCGCATCCTTGCCGCAGCCGGCGATCTCGAACGCCGTATCGGCGCCGAACGCAGTCTGACGCTGCTTCCCTCGTTGACCGATCTTCAGGAGCAGCTGAACGAGCTCGTCTTTGACGGCTTCGTCAGCGAGATCGGCGCATCTCGGTTGCGCGATGTCGAGCGCTACTTGCAGGCGATGCAGCGCCGACTCGACGCGCTGTCCGATCGACCAGGCCGCGATCGCACTGCCATGGCCACCTGGCAGCGAGTGCAGGATTCGTACCAGTCCGCGGTCGCTGCCCTTCCGCCGGATAGGCGGAGCGACGACGACGTCGCAGCGATCCGCTGGATGCTCGAGGAACTGCGCGTGAGCCTGTTCGCGCAAGGCATCCGTACTGCCTTTCCTGTGTCTGAGAAACGTATCCAGCGCGCCATCGAGCAGCTCTGACATCGACTACGTCGTTCACGGCCGATACGCTGCGGCGTCGAGAGCGATAGACGTTGTCCACACGCCAAAATCATCCACAGATGCTGCGCAGGACCGTCCGGGGAGCGCCGGGGCGGGCACGCTGTCCTGCATGACAGACATCGATTACGACCGGCTTGCCGACGAGGTCCGGTCTGGCCTCGACCTCCGCACTGATGAGGGCGCCATCGTCGCCATCCTCCTCGGCGGGTTCGCACCCGAAGTCGCCATGGTCATTGACGACGGTCGCAGACACCTCGAGGAGATTGGTCCCAACCTCGGGTGGATCCTCGACGAGTTGACCGACGACGACGTGACCGGCGTGCTGCTCGTCGTGGCGAGGGTCGACGGCACAGTCAGCGAGCAGGATCGCCGGCTGCTGTCACACGTGCGCTCTGTCGTGCGCGCGATGCCGATCGTTGACCTGCTGGTCGTCGGTCAGTCCACGTGGGTCAGCGTGGACCAGGCGATCGCAGCATGACCAGGTCGCCTCCCTCGCCAACCTCTGTCAACTGCCGCTCTTGCCGTGTGCTCGCGCCGGAGTTCGGCTCGATGACTCATCCGCAGCAGCCGCCTCCGCAGCATCCGGCGCCTGGGTTGGATGATGCGGCGACGCGGCCAGGAGCCGGCGAACCAGCCCGACCGCCGAGGGCGATCGCCGTGAAGACGCGGGTCGTGTCCTCGTGTCCGCGGGGGCACGGTGTCGACATCGCGGTGTCGGTCACACCGCGGCGGACCTCGAAGGAGGTGTCGCACGTGCGGCAGTGGTAGTCGTACGCGGGCACGGGACAAGGGTAGCCGGACGCGTCGGGGCCAGGCGCTAACGTGCGCGCAATGAGCGATGTGGCGGGCAGACTCACGCAGCGGCAGCTGAACAGAGCCTTGCTCGCGCGGCAGCTTCTGCTCGAGCGCGCGCAGCTGCCGATCCCGCGTGCCCTCGAACGGATCGGGTTCCTGCAGGCGCAGTACGCCCCCGCGATGTACGTCGGGTTGTGGTCGCGGCTCCAGGATCTGCAGCGCGACGACGTGACCCGTCAACTCCAACGGCGCGAGATCGTGCAAGCGACGCTGCTGCGCTCCACCATTCATCTGGTGTCACGCGACGACTACTGGCCAACGGCGCTGGCGATTCGCGCGGCGCGCCGAAACTGGTGGCTTCGGGCCGCACGAGACGTCGTGACCGAGCAGGAGATGACGCGGCTGGTCGACGTGGTCCGACGGGAATGCGAGGGTGGCACGCTGCGGCGGCGCGACCTCGATCGCATCGCGGGTAGCTCGACCCTGCGTAACGCCTTGATGGCGTGGATCGACCTGGTTCGAGTGCCTCCCTCCGGCACCTGGGAGCGCCGGTCCGCCGACCTGTTTGCGCTGGCCGAGGATTGGGTCGGCCCGGAGGAGGGCTCCCCTGCCGACGGCGTGCAGCTGCTGGTCCGGCGCTACCTCGCGGCGTTCGGTCCGTCCTCGCCCGCAGAGGTCGCGAACTGGGCAGGACTCGGCGTGCGGGAGCTGCAGCCCGCCCTCGACACGCTCGAGCTCACTCGCTATCACGCCGAGGACGGCACCGAGCTCCTCGATCTCCGCGACTCGTCGCTGCCTGATGAGGACGTCGACGCGCCGGTGCGTCTGTTGCCCCACTGGGATGCGACGCTGCTCGTCCATGCTCGGCGAACGCAGATCCTGCCGGAGGAGCATCGGCCCACAATCTTCAACAACCGTCGGCCGCATTCGTTCGCGACGTTCTTGGTGGACGGACAAGTCGCGGGCACCTGGCAGTACGCCGACGGTCGGATCGAGTTGTCTCCCTTCGGCCGGTTGAGCAAGCAGATGCAACGCCAGCTCGACACGGAGGCGGAGCGTATGGCCGCCTTCCACCGATGAGGCAACGTCGTCATCGCATCGCAGGACCACAAGCACGCAGCGGACGGTTATGGACTCGCGACGCGCTGCTCGACGAGGACGTCGAGCCCATCGAGCAGTCGTTGTAGCCCGAACTCGAACAGTTCTGCGCCACCGCCGGCGAACGCATCCTCGGCCAGACTGGCCATCATCGGGAAGCGGCCACTGTTCATGGCCTTCATCAGTACCGGCTCCTGAGCCTGCCAGAACTCTTCGTCGGTGCGACCGCTGTCCCTTTCGGCGGCGATGGCGTTGTTGTGGAGTCGAGCGGCTGCGGAAGCGAGGGTCTCGATCGCGCTGATCGCCTGAATCTTGTAGGCGTCGGGTAGTGCCAGGTCGGTGAGGTGCTGCAGGGCGAACTCCAGACCGGCGAGTGCCCGCGGTCCCAGCACGGGTCGCGTCTGGTCGACCTGCGGGAGCCAGGCGTGGCTGGTATAGAGCTCCCACATCGCGTGGCCCATGTCCTCGAGAAATCCGCGCCAGTCGTCGAGAGCTCTCGGCGAGGTGGGATCGGTCTCGAACACTCGGTCGAGCATCAGGTCGAGCAGCTCGGCCTTTCCCGGCACGTACCGGTACAGCGACATGGTGCCGACCCCGAGAGCATTCGCGAGCCGCCGCATGGAGACGGCCTCGAGCCCGTCGGCATCGGCGATCTCGATGGCCGTCACGACGATGTCATCCAGCGACAGCTTGGGCTTGGGGCCGCGGTTGCGCCGGTCGTCCCACTCCCACAGCAGGGCAAGGCTGCGGTCGACGTCCCCGCTACCGCTGTGCTCGATCGTCATGCCTGCCTCAGTAATGTGCTTGCTTGCAGGACTGCGTACGGCGTACTCTATATCTGCGTACAGTGGACGCAGTTTAGCGAAGGGACACGCCGTTGAACATCGATGACCACGCCGTGCTCGCCGAGAGACTCGAGAAGCGCTACGGCGCAACGAAGGCGCTCGACGGGTTCGATCTCGCGATCCCGTACCAAACCGTGTACGGGGTTCTCGGTCCGAACGGCGCCGGCAAGACGACCGCCGTACGCATCCTGTCGACGCTGATCCAGCCCGACGGGGGTCGTGCCACCGTCGCCGGTTTCGACGTAGTCCGCGACCCGATGCAGGTGCGGCGACGGATTGGCCTCGCCGGTCAGTACGCCGCCGTGGACGAGATCCTCACCGGTCGACAGAACCTGGAGATGTTCGGGCGACTCTTCCACCTCGGCACCAAGCGAGCCAAGCAGCGCGCCGTCGACCTGCTCGCCCAGTTCGATCTCGCCGACGCCGGCGACAAGGGCGTGAAGCAGTACAGCGGCGGCATGCGTCGACGCCTCGACCTAGCAGCCAGCCTCATTCTCGCGCCACAGGTGCTCTTCCTCGACGAACCAACGGCCGGGTTGGACCCGCGCAGCCGCAACGAGGTGTGGGACGCCGTGCGCGGCCTGGTCGCCCAGGGCACCACGGTGCTGCTCACGACGCAGTACCTCGAAGAGGCGGATCGCCTCGCCGACCGCATTGCCCTCATCGACGCCGGCCGGACCATCGCCGACGACACGCCGGCGAACCTCAAGGACACCATCGGTGGCGACTCCATCGAAGTCGTGGTTCTCGACGAAGCGGACCTTCCGGCAGCGGCCAAGGCGGTCGCCATCGTCTGCCTCGGGGAGCCGGAGATCGACGACGACAACAGGCGGGTGAGTGGTCGGGTCAGCGACCGGGTGAGTGCTCTGACCTACGTGGCCCGGCAACTCCAGGATGACGGTGTCGGAGTCGAGGACATCGGCCTTCGCCGCCCCACCCTCGACGAGGTATTCCTGCGGTTGACGGGACGCCGTGCCGACACGACTTCAGAATCAACGGAGGTTCTCGCATGACCACCTTGGGTGTCGACGCCGGAGAACGGCGGCTGTACTGGGCGATCGCCGATTGCTGGACGATGGTCCGGCGCGGGCTGCTCTACTACGTCCGACAGCCGAGCATCATCGCCTGGCAGCTCGGCTTCCCCATCGTCTCGGTGCTGCTGTTCGTGTACGTCTTCGGCAGCGGCATGAGCATCGGCGCGGCTGACTACAAAGCCTTTGCCTTGCCCGGGATGTTCGCGATGACGATGGCTTTCGGCTTCATGAACACGGCCTGGGCGATGGCGATCGACAAGGAGAAGGGCGTCACCGACCGTTTCCGATCGATGCCTATGTCTCGCTCGGCCGTCGTCAGCGGTCGCGGGGTGGCCGACATCCTCGGCGCAGCCGTAGACCTGCTTGTCCTCGCGGTCATCGCACTGATCATTGGCTGGCGCTCGGACGGCAGTCTGATGGCGACGCTGTCCGCCTTCGCACTCCTGCTCCTGCTTCGCTTCGCACTGATCTGGATCGGCGTCTACCTGGGGCTGATCGTCCCCAACCAGGAGGCAGCGGGCAACCTGTTCGCCTTAGCGTTCCCGTTCGCCCTGATCTCGAGCGTGTTCACTCCCCCGTCGCTGATGCCCGACTGGCTCGGCACGATCGCCATGTGGAACCCGGTGTCATCGACCGCGAACGCAGCCCGCGAACTGTTCGGCAACCCGCTTCCGCTGGGAAACAGCTGGATCGAGCAGCACGCTCTGCTGATGGCGGTCGTGTGGCCGGCCATCATCACCGCGATCTTCCTGCCGCTCGCGGTCCGGCGCTACCAGCGCCTGTCCCGGTAGCAGCCGGCCCAGAAGCGGCGTCTTTCTAGCTGCAGCCGCTGGTGCTGCCACATCCTTCACACACGTAGCAGGATCCGGCTGGCCGCATCTTCGTGCCACAGGTGAAGCACATCGGCGCGTCGGACGCGTGCCCGGTGATGGCTTCCACCAGCTCCGCCGACGAGTGCACCTCTGTCGGAGCCGGCGACACCACTGCGGGACGGACAGCCGGAGCCTTGGTCACCGGTGCGCTTTGTGCCAGCGTCTCCAGGTCCTCGTCGAGTCCATTGTCGGCGGGCGCGGGTTCGTACGAGCCCGTCTCCAGTTGCCGCGCGCGCTCCTCCGCCGAGTAGACGCCGTACGCCGCCCTCGTGTCGAAGTCGAGGTAGTCGAGCGCGAGCCGCCGGAACACGTAATCCATGATCGACTGCGCCATGCGGACGTCCGGGTCGTCGGTGAGGCCGGCCGGTTCGAAGCGCATGTTGACGAACTTCGAGACGAACGTCTCCAGCGGGACGCCGTACTGAAGCCCGATTGAGATGGCGATGGAGAAGGCGTCCATCATGCCGGCCAACGTCGAGCCCTGCTTCGACATCTTGAGGAAGATCTCGCCGAGTCCGTCGTCGGGGTAGGACGACGCCGTCATGTAGCCCTCGGCCCCACCAACGGCGAACGACGTCATCTGCGCCGGACGCTTCTTCGGCAGCCGCTTGCGCGTCGGGCGGTACTCCACAACCTTCTGCGGTTCGACCGTCGCCTGAGCGCTGTCCTTCTTCTCCGTCGACAGCGGCTGGCCGACCTTGCAGTTGTCGCGATAGATCGCCAAGGCCTTGAGTCCGAGCTTCCACCCTTGGAAGTAGACGTCCTGCACCTCGTCGACCGTGGTGGTCTCCGGCATGTTCACCGTCTTGGAGATGGCGCCGGACAGGAACGGCTGGACGGCAGCCATCATCCGCACGTGACCCATCGGGGTGATGGCACGATCGCCAACCGCGCAGTCGAAGATTTCGTAGTGCTCCGGCCTCAGCCCGGGAGCATCGATGACGTGCCCGTGCGCCGCGATGTGCTCGACGATGGCCTCGATGGTCTCGCCGGCGTACCCGAGCTTTCGTAGCGCGCGCGGGATCGTCTGGTTGACGATCTGCATGGAACCGCCACCGACAAGCTTCTTGAACTTCACCAGCGAGAAGTCCGGCTCCACCCCGGTCGTGTCGCAGTCCATCATGAAGCCGATCGTGCCGGTGGGCGCGAGCAGCGACGCCTGCGCGTTGCGCCAACCGTTCTGGTCCCCGATGCTCAGGCACGCACCCCATGCTTGCGTCGCGGCACCATGCACCTGCTTGTCGACGTCGGTGACCGTGCGCACCGAGTCATTCGCTGCGGCGTGCTTGCGCATGACGCGCTGGTGCGCCGCAGCGTTGCGGCCGAAGCCGTCGTAGGGACCGACGATGCCGGCGAGCTCGGCAGACCGCTTGTAGGCGGCGCCGGTCATGAGCGAGGTGATTGCTGCCGATAGCGCCCGGCCGCCCTCACTGTCGTACGCGAGACCGGTTGCCATGAGGAGAGCACCGAGGTTGGCGTAGCCGATCCCCAGCTGCCGGTAGGCCCGCGTCGTCTCCGTAATGGCCGGTGTGGGGAAGTCGGCGAAGCAGATGGAGATGTCCATCGACGTGAAGACCAGCTCGACGACTTTCTGGAACCGCTCGCTGTCGAAGGTGTTGTCGTCCCGCAGGAACTTCAAGAGATTGATCGAGGCCAAATTGCAGGATGAATTGTCTAACGACATATATTCTGAGCAGGGATTAGACGCGGTGATTCGACCGGTCTCCGGGTTGGTGTGCCAATCGTTGATGGTGTCGTCGTACTGAACGCCGGGATCGGCGCACTCCCAGGCGGCGGTGGCGATCTTCGCCCAGAGGTCGCGAGCATCGATCGTCTCGAGCACGTCTCCGCTCTGACGCGCCTTCAAGCCGAAGGAACCGCCGTTCTCAACCGCACGCATGAACTCATCGGTGACCCGCACGGAGTTGTTGGCGTTTTGATACTGAACCGAGGTGATGTCGGCGCCGCCGAGGTCCATGTCGAAGCCGGCGTCGCGAAGGGCACGGATCTTGTTCTCTTCGCGCGCCTTCGTCTCGACGAACTCCCCGATATCGGGGTGATCGATGTCGAGCACGACCATCTTGGCCGCTCGTCGCGTGGCGCCACCCGACTTGATGGTCCCCGCAGACGCATCGGCCCCACGCATGAAAGACACCGGGCCGGAGGCGGTTCCCCCGGACGAGAGCAATTCCTTGGACGAGCGGATGCGGGACAAGTTGAGACCTGCTCCCGAGCCACCCTTAAAGATCAGGCCTTCCTCGCGGTACCAGTTCAGGATCGAGTCCATCGTGTCGTCGACCGACAAGATGAAGCAGTTGTGCACGCGAAGGTTGCCAGACAGGTACTCACCCGACTCCGTCTGTATGTCATACACCGGCAACGGGCCTAGGTGCTCCACGCTTGCTATCTCGAGCACCTTCACCGGCCGTGACGGAAGGCCAGGCTTGTCGAAGCTACGAGCCAGCTTCTCGGCCTTCTCGGGGTCGATAAATCCAATCTCCGCTTGAAAGATGTCGCGATCGCCTTCGCTATTGATGCGTAGCGACCAGCAGCCTTTGCGATCGGCACGGACGTCCTTCTTGTAGCCGACCCGGGAGAAGATTCCATAGCGCAGCAACAATGACTGCATACCGCGGATGAGTTTCTCGGAGATCATGTCCACTTCCACTACCGTGGACGCCGCGCGAGCCGAGACGAAGCCTTCCGCTTGGAAGATGCTCCGCAGGTAGGCCGTAACAACGGGAAGCGGCGCTGTGAACAAGTGGGAAGGGACCTCCATGTCCACACCACGGGCGCGCAGACCCCAGCGCTCGATGAAGGGCTCCAGGTGCTGTCCGTAGAGACGTGTGCGCCTGCAGTCCAGCTTCTTGCTCTGGGTAACGACTAACCGTTCGTGTCGGTGCGCGCCGGGAAAGACCGCGTCAAGAGCCGACGTAACCCACGCCAGCTCGGCCGGAGTAACGGTCATAGCCTCGAGCGTGAGCGACCGATTTGTGCCGGTCGAATACTGGCCGACGAAGCCATCCGACTGCATCCACCCAGCAAGGGCAGCTTCACGAATGTCACGAGGATCGATGCTGTTTTCACCATGGGCGTCGCGACGATGCCATTGCAACTGATCGTTCGCCCGCAGCTCGCCAGCGGGGATGAACGATCCTGTCCCCTGGCCTGAGACCCTCCACACCAAATGATCAGCCGTCACATCAAGGGTGTAGCCCGCCTTGGTCCGCAAGCGCAGGACATCCTTCGTACCGTTGAACTTGGTCGCGACAATGCGCGTTAAGCCGTGCGCGTCGTACACCTTCGTCCCGACAGCATCGTCATCTACGAGCTGCCCAATCGGAATGAGACCGGCCGGCGTTGACACCAGCGCGTCATACGGCTGACACGCCGAAACTTGCTGAGGCGATGACGTTCCGACGTTGAACCACACCGGGGAGTTGTAGGCGAAGACCTGGTGCAGCAGCGCCCACGTGAGCTCGTGCTCGAAGATCTCGGCGTCCTCGTCGGTGGCGAAATAGCCGTGATCCTTACCGGCTTTGGTGTAGGTCAGCACCACCCGATCGATGAGCTGCTTCAAGCTCCACTCCCGAACTGGCGTACCCACGGCGCCGCGGAAGTACTTCGTGGTGACGATGGTCGAGGCATTGACCGACCAGAAGTCGGGGAACTCCACGCCCTTTTGCTCGAAGATCGTGTCGCCGGTCTTCCAGTTCGACTGCACGACGTCGCGACGCTCCCACGTCACCTCGTCGTACGGGTGAACCCCGGGCGTGGTGGAGATCCGCTCGATCGTGATGCCGCGCGAGCGCCCAGAGTCCTGGCTCTGCGTCGACCCGCCCACCGTTTCGGTCATCCCGCTGTCTCCCTCTACTCCCCGTGAGGTGGTTGCACGCTGGTGCCACGCGCCAACGCCCGGACGTCGTTTCATCTCGTGATGTCAGTGCTTGCTTCGGTACCTGGTATCCCCGACGTGCTCTCGAGGCCTTCCGCGTCACGCTCGGCTCGCAGGATCGCGATCTCTGTTTCGAAGTCGGCCATGGACTCGAACCCGCGGTAGACCGACGCGAATCGCAGGTACGCGACCTCGTCGAGCTGGCGCAGCGGCGGCAGGATCGCGAGTCCCACCTCATCGGAGGGGATCTCGGCGAGTCCGGTCGCACGGACGGTCTCTTCGACCTGCTGGGCCAGCAGCGCGAGCTGGGCCTCGGTCACTGGGCGCCCCTGGCACGCCTTGCGGAGTCCCGCCACGACCTTGGTCCGGCTGAAGGGCTCGGTGACGCCGGTCCGCTTGAGGACGTTGAGCGCCGCCGTCTCCGCCGTGGTGAACCGCCGCCCGCACTGAGGACATGAGCGACGGCGGCGAATGGCCGCGCCCTCGTCGACGATGCGACTGTCCACGACCCGACTGTCCGGGTGGCGGCAGAACGGGCAGTGCACGGCCAACCCCCCTCAGTGTCATCCGGTCGGTGGATCAGGTTGTGGAGATCCTGTGGACCAGCTCGGGATCATTAACCACTACCTGTGGACGAATCACATCTCTGTAACTACTAGATGTGGTGCCACCGTACGTCGCAGGACCGACAACTGCAACCCTCGACACGCCGTTGAGACATGCCCATTTCGGCAACTCAGCGTCGGGCTCTCGACCTAGCTAAAAATTGGGAACCGCGAGCTCCTGGCCCGGGACGATGATCGGGCTGGTCAGGCCGTTCAGGTCAAGCAATCGCTGCACGATCTCGCGCGGATCGTCGCCCGGGGCTAGCTCGCGAGCCATCCCCCACAGCGTGTCGCCGGGCTGCACGATCACCGTCGCATACGTGTCTGTCGCGGCGTCATCGGTGGCTGCGGCGCTCCGTGCCGCGTCGATGCCGACGGCCACCAGGGCAGCAAGCAGAGCGAGTAGCAAGACGAGGACAACCCTGCCACGCGTGGTCAGACGAAGCCCCCGCCGAGCATTGCGTCGCGCAACCCGAGCCCGTATCGCAGCATCGGTCGTCATCAGTGGCCTCCTCGCCTATGCCCCTACCCGTCCAGCAGACCGAACATGCGTTCGATCGAACACGCGTACGAAGTTGTACACCCAACCGCCGACAATTTCGAGACTTGCTCGAACAGGTGTTTGAAGAAGGGCGCAAGGAGGGCTACCTTCCGAGAAAGATCATCGGGTCGAAGGGGGCACCATGGCGGCGAGCTCGCGCGGGGGCGGCCGACCCCGCGGCAGCCGGATGCAGGACCAGTCATCCAGCACGGCTGCGGCCGCGCATGCCGAGACGGCACCACCGCTCGACAACGTCAAGGACTTCCCCGACGGTCCACCTGACGCATCCGGCCTCACCCCACGGCAGCGCAAGGTCCTCGACGTCATCCGAGCATCGGTCGACCGCCGCGGCTATCCCCCGTCCATGCGCGAAATCGGCGAAGCCGTTGGCTTGACCAGCACGAGCAGCGTGGCTCACCAGCTGACAGCGCTGGAGCGCAAGGGGTTCCTGCGTCGCGACCCAAATCGGCCCCGCGCCGTCGATGTTCGCTCACCCGAAGAGGCAGCGTCGACCCGGCACGATCTCGAGACCGGAAGCGGTGACGCCCGCCCGACGCCCACCTTCGTTCCGCTGGTCGGCCGCATCGCTGCCGGCGGTCCGATCCTGGCCGAAGAGGCGATCGAGGAGGTCTTCCCGCTCCCCCACGCGCTGGTGGGTGATGGTGCGCTGTTCCTCTTGCGGGTCGCTGGCGACTCGATGGTCGACGCCGCCATCTGCGATGGCGACTGGGTCGTCATCCGGCAGCAGCCGGTCGCGGACAACGGCGACATCGTGGCGGCCCTCATCGACGGCGAGGCGACGGTCAAGACGTACAAGCGTCGCGAGGGTCATGTCTGGCTGATGCCGCACAATCCCGCGTACGAACCAATCCCCGGCGACGAAGCCACCGTTCTCGGCCGGGTCGTGGCCGTGTTGCGCCGGGTCTGAGGGTCCTGGCGGTTAGTCCTCGGTGACGTCGATCGCGGCGAGGGACTTGCGCACCTGGGTGGCGTCGGTCGTGTACCAGTACGGCGGCAGTGACGCGCGCAGGAACTGGCCGTAACGCGCGGTCGCCAACCGCGGATCCAGGACCGCGACCACCCCTCGATCGGACAACGTGCGGATGAGCCGCCCCGAGCCTTGCGCAAGAAGCAGTGCCGCGTGCGAGGCGGCTACCGCCATGAACCCATTCCCGCCTGCCTCGTCCACTGCGCGTTGCCGCGCCGACATCAGCGGATCGTCGGGTCGCGGGAACGGGATCCGGTCGATGACGACGAGTTGGAGCGAGGGCCCCGGCACGTCGACGCCCTGCCACAGTCCGAGCGTCCCGAACAGGCTGGAGCGCGGCTCGGCCGCGAAACGCCGGACCAGCTCCCCCATCGCATCCTCGCCCTGGCAGAGCACGGGCAGGTCGAGTCGCTCTCGTATGTCTGCCGCCGCCTTCTCCGCGGCTCGCCGTGACGAGAAGAGCCCCAGCGTGCGGCCACCCGCAGCAGCGACCAAGTCGGTGAGCTCGTCGAGCGTGGCCGTCTCTATGCCGTTCCGTCCGGGAGTCGGGAGGTGGCGCGCGACGTAGAGGATGCCCTGCGCGTCATAGGAGAACGGGCTCCCGACGTCGATACCGGTCCAGCTAGGCGCGTCGCTGCCGGTGAGTCCCATTGACCCGGCCAAAGCGTCGAATGATCCACCGAGCTTCAGCGTCGCGGACGTCAACACAACCGACCGCTCCGAGAACACGGTGGTGCGCAGGAGACCAGCCACGCTGAGCGGGGCGACGACGAGCCGGTTGCCGAATCGCTCGCGTTCCTCGATCCACGCCACGTCGTGCTCGTCACTGGACAGCAGGCGCTCGGCGACATCGAGCACCGACTCGACGTCGACGCGTGCCTGCCGACGAACCGCCTCGTCGTCGCCGTCCCCACGCTCGCGCTCGCCGGCGAAGGCCGTGGTCACCCGGTGCGCGGCGTCTCTGACTGCTCGTACCACGGCTGCCACCTCAGGAAGCCAGGAGTCGATGCGGCCTGGCGAAGCGGCGTCCAATGTCTCGCGCAGGTGCTCTCCGGCATCCAGGAGAGCGTCGGCAGCCTCGTCGTCGACGTGCGGGCGGCAGCGGCGGGCAGCCTTCTCCACGGCGTAGGCGGTGAGATCGTCGGTGGCCACACCGGTGACGCGAGCCACCAACTCGTGCGCCTCATCGATGACCACCGCGTCGTGCTCGGGCAGGATGTGTCGGCTCTCGAGGGCATCGATGGCAAGCAGGGCGTGGTTGGTGACGACCACATCTGAGCCTCGTGCAGCATCACGCGCTTGCTCGGCAAAGCACTCCTGCCCGTAGCGGCAGCGGCTCGCACCCAGGCACTCGCGGGCCGACACCGATACCTGCGCCCAGGCGCGGTCGCTCGCGGCGAAGTCGAGATCGTCCCGGTCACCGGTTTCCGTCTTGCGCACCCACGTGTGCAGTCGCCGCACTTCGCGGCCGAGTCCTGAGGTCGGAGTCACGTGGACGAGCTCGCCCTGCTCGTCGGGAACGCCCTCATTGACGCGGTGTAGGCAGGCGTAGTTGCTCCGCCCCTTCAAGATCGCGTACGTCGGGGTCCGACCGAGGAGCGGTTCGAGCGCCTCCACGGTGCGCGGCAGATCCCGGCCGACGATCTGGGCTTGCAGTGCCAGCGTCGCCGTAGCGACGACGACCGGCTTCTTTCGGGCCAGCGCCGGAACGAGGTAGGCGAGCGACTTGCCCGTTCCCGTTCCTGCCTGGATCAGCAGGTGCTGATCGTCGTCGCTGTCGAACGTGTGCTGGACGGCCTGGGCCATCGCGACCTGTCCCGGGCGCTCGTCACCTCCAACCGCAGCCACCGCCGCAGCCAGTAGCTCGGTCAGGTCGCTCACCCTGAGGACGCTATCCGCTGATCAGGTGCGCGTGGAGGCTCCCATCCACAGACCGCGCAGTGCGAGCTCGACGTCGTCGGCGGTGTTCCACAGGTGGAACGCCACTCGGACGGCTCCGGCACGTGCGGCGACCCGACAGCCAACCGACTCGAGCTGCCACTGCGCGTCCTTACGACGGAGCGACACGACCGCGCTGTTGCCGTCCGGAAGCCCGAGTCCCCTGCGAAAGTCGTTGGCCAGTCCGACGTCGTGCCGGTAAATAGCCGCGACGCCCACCCCGGTGAGCAGCTCGAGTGCTGGAACAGCGCCGACCCAGGACAGCCATGCGGGCGAGACATCGAAGCGGCGGGCATCGTCGGCCAAGCTGAGCTGGGGAACATAGATCGACGACCAGGGGTCGTCACCCGCGAACCAGCCTGCGTTCGACGGCACGAGCTGTTCGTGCAGCTCCGGCCGTACGGTGAAGAACGCCGTGCCGCGGGGGTGGCACAGCCACTTGTACCCACCGCACACGGTGTAGTCGGCCGTGGAGGCGTCGTACGGCAACCAACCACTCGACTGCGTCGTGTCGACGAATGTCTTCGCGCCGCAACGTTGCGCCGCCGCGGCGATCGCATCCATGTCGGCCACTGCTCCGTCGGCGGACTGGACCAGGCTCACGCTGACCAGCGTCGTCGTGGGGCGTAGCTCGTCGGCGATCCGCTCCAGCGGCACGGCCCGAACCGTCACTCCCCGGTGCGCGTGGGCGTGGAAGGGGAACGTCATCGAGGTGAACTCGCCATGGGCGGTGAGTACCTCTGCACCGTCAGGAAGGGCGCTGGCGATCATGCCGGCGAAGACGGAGACCTGGCTGCCGATAGCCACCCAACTCAGGGGAACGTGCACGAGGTCCGCGTAGAGCTTGCGAGCCCTCGCGATCGTGGGGTCGTAGCTCGGCGGCGTGGCCGTGCCGAGCTGCCAGTCGAGGAGAGCTTCGCTCAGGGCGGCGGCTGCCTTGCGCGGCGGGACGCCCATGCTGGCGGCGTTGAGGTAGCCGGGACGTACCGCGAATTGATCCCGAACCGACGCGGGCATCTGGGCGGACTGCGTAGCAAGCATGCCGACCATACGTTTGAGGGTGGCCGGTCGTATCTCATTACACCAGGGCCAAGTTCTTGGCTCATCCATAACCGCTCGTTATGGTTCTAGGCGTGCTTGATGCGACGGCGTTGCGCATGGTGCGGGCGATCGCAGACACCGGTTCGTTCTCCGGGGCGGCGCGCGAGCTGGGGTATAGCCAGCCGGCCGTCAGCCAGCAGATCCGTCGACTCGAGCGACGGGTCGGCACCCCGCTGGTCGTACGCAGCGGTCGATCCGTGCGACTCACCGAGGCCGGTGCGGTTCTGTCGCGCCACGCCGGAACCGTCCTGACGACGTTGGCAACGGCGGAAGAGGAGGTCGCCGCGATCGCGGGGCTCCGGACCGGTCGGGTCCGGCTGGTGGCGTTCCCGAGTTCGAGCGCAAGCCTGGTGCCGCACGCGTTGGCTCAGCTTCGTGTGTCGCATCCGGGTATCTCTGTGTCGTTCAGCGAGGCAGAGCCCCCGGAGTCATTGGCGCTGGTGCGGGCCGGCGAGTGCGACGTTGCCGTTGCGTTCTCGTACGCCGGCACCGACCTCGGCCGCGGGGAGGACGACCTCGAGGGCCTCGTGGCGGTGCCCCTGCTGTCGGATCCACTCCGGGTAGCCCTGCCGTCGGGCCATCCGGCGGCGTCATCGGCGGAGGTATCGCTTGCGTCATTGGCGTCGGAGACGTGGATCGCGGGGTGCCCGCGCTGCCGCGGTCATCTGCTGGCCGCATGTGAGTCGGTCGGCTTCACGCCCTCAGTCGCCTATGCGACCGACGACTACGTGGCGGTGCAAGGCTTGATCGCATCGGGGCTGGGAGTGGCGCTGATCTCGGACATGATCCTGCGGACGGTGCATCATTCCGGCATCGCGACGCGTCCGGTGACGCCGTCGAGCATCCGCGAGGTGTCGGCGGTGACCACGCCGGATTTGCTTCGCGTTCCTGCGGTGCGGGCGTGCGTCAATGCGTTGACGGCCGTGTCTCACGACCCCGATGTGGCGCGGTGATTACTGATCGCCGGCGATGAGCTGGCTGCGTGCCTCAAAGATCGGAAACTGCGAATCAGCCGTGAACGTGACCGGCTCCAGGTCGACGGTGTAACCGCCGATCGTGAACGTGCCGTTCCACACGACCGTCACGGTGGCGCCGGCCGGTCCGGTATCGAGATAGGTGTGGGTGACGTAGTAGCTCGGCGCCTGACGTGGCGTGATGCCCGCTTCATAACTGCGACCCGCTCCCGACGCAGCGCCACCATCGCTGAATGCCCAGTCGTAGGACATGGCCGTTGCGTCGACGCGCCCCGGCAGAGGGACAGTGACGTCAAAGCCCTCCTGGCCGTGCTCCGTCGTGCTGACGATGAGGGGCAGGTTGACCAGGCCACCGTTCGGCGGGGCGAGACTGATCGCCGGCTTGGGCAGCAACTCCTCCATCTGCTCGCGCATGGCCGCCCTCAAGTCGGCAAGCGAAACCACATCGTCTGCCCCGACGCAGATTTGTGTCGGGGGCAGCGAGTTTCCTTGCGGAACGGCCGTGAGTACCTGCCACAGCCGCACCTCGCCTGGCGGGCACATGGCAGCGGCACCGACGCAGAGCGTGTCGCCAGCAACCTGGCCGCCGGCAAGGTTGCCCGTGCACACCGGCGTGTAGTTCACCGTGTATTGCTGACCGTTCTCCTCCTGCGTGCCGGTCGTCGGCGCCTTGGCAAACACATGGCCATCAAAGACATAGCGGTACCCGGTAGCCGTCGCAATCGGCTTCGATGGACAGTCGTCGACCGAATCTGCGGCCACACCGGGTCTGGGGCTGATCGGGCGACGATGAGTAGAGCACGAGAAGTGACACCAGCAGATGCCCGAATAGGACGATGTACGCGTCCAGTCCGCCAGCTGTGATTATGTCTGAATAATCCAGCCATTTGCCCTCATCGTCCTGCGCAAGGTTGAAGACGTATTTTGATGCCGTTGACCGCCAGAACGACTCCAACCACTGCGTCCTCGGCTTCATCGATGACTTCACGCGGCTCAATGTCAACTGTGACGTCTCGACGAGGCGGTCTTGCGCAGCGGTGTTGCGCCGAGCACGGTCATGATTTGACACGTCGGTTCGCCGCCGTCTGATTCGCTGGCCAGCTCTCGACGCGAGTCGGTGATTCGTCGACGGTAGCGGCCGCAAGGAAGCAGTGCGGCAGATATCAGCGGGGTCAGAGTTCTCGGCTGGCCCGCCTGCGCTGCGTCGTCGACGCTGGCCCACCACTCACGGACAAGCGCCTCCACTCGCGCGGCCGATTCTGGATCAAGCGTGGTCTCGCTGCCGCTGCAACCGGAGTAGCTGATGGCTGATGGGAGACGGGAGTGCGCTATCCGAAGGGACACTCGGCAGCGTCGAACGGACCATCGTCGGAGTCGCCACTGCAGGCGACAGTGAGAGCGACCAGCGTCGCGGCGACAGCGATGAGCGAGAGCCGCCGGGCTGACATGCGCGGGATCGTAGCGGAGGCGTAACGCACAGAAACCGCGCGACCACAGATCTGTGGACAACCTCCGTCTGTGGACTACTCCGCGGTCGCGGCTGCCACGGAGTAGGGCGCCAACTCGGCCGCAAGAGCCTCCGACACCTGAGCGCGCAGGAGCGTCCCCGTGCCGTTGTGGGTCTCCTCGAGGACTTCGCCGGCGTCGTGGATCCGCGACACCAGGTCGCCGCGGTCGTAGGGCACCAGAACTGTTACCTCAGCGGACGGACGCGGGAGTGCCTCCGCGATTGCCGCACGCAGAGCCGGAAGACCCAGGCCACTGCGAGCCGAGACCACGACCGATCGCGGCTCGAGGCGTCGCAACCGAGCCACGACGTCCGGATTGGCCACGTCGGCCTTGTTGATGACGATCAACTCGGGCACCGCCGCCGCGCCGACATCAGCGATGACCTCACGTACCGCTGAAATCTGCGATTCCGGGTCGGGGTGCGAACCGTCGACCACATGCAGGATCAGGTCGGCGTCCGCGACCTCTTCCAGCGTTGAGCGGAAGGCCTCGACGAGCTGATGCGGCAGGTGCCGGACGAAGCCCACCGTGTCGGTCATGGTGAACTCGCGCCCCTCGGGCGTCGCCGTCCGGCGCACGGTCGGGTCCAGGGTGGCGAACAGCGCGTCCTCAACCAGGACGCCCGCACCCGTCAGCCGGTTGAGCAGCGACGACTTGCCCGCGTTGGTGTATCCCGCAATCGCGACCGATGGCACCTCATTCCGAGAGCGCTCAGCTCGCTTGGTGTCGCGCGCGGTCTTCATGGACGTGATCTCGCGGCGCAGCCGAGCCATGCGCTGCCGGATCCGGCGTCTGTCGGTCTCGATCTTGGTCTCACCGGGGCCACGGGTGCCGATGCCGCCACCCCCTGCCACGCGACCACCGGCCTGCCGGGACAGTGATTCACCCCAGCCGCGCAGGCGCGGGAGCATGTACTCCATCTGCGCCAGCGAGACCTGGGCCTTGCCCTCTCGCGAGCGCGCGTGCTGGGCGAAGATGTCGAGGATCAGGGCCGTCCGATCGATGACCTTGACCTTCACGATGTCCTCGAGCTGGCGGAGCTGGCCAGGCGTCAGCTCACCATCACAGATCACCGTGTCGGCGCCGCTCGACACCACGATGTCTCGCAGCTCACGCGCCTTGCCCGAACCGATGTACGTCGCTGGGTCCGGACGGGGACGCCGCTGGATCAGGCCTTCGAGTACCTGAGACCCGGCCGTCTCGGCCAGGGCCGCGAGCTCGACCAGGGAGATCTCGGCATCGACGACGGAGCCGGACGTCCAGACGCCGATGAGCACGACGCGCTCAAGACGCAGAGCGCGGTACTCGACCTCGGAGACGTCGACGAGCTCGGTGGACAGGCCGGCGACTCGACGCAGCGCTTGACGATCGCGCAGGTCGAGTTGCTCGTCCTCCGGCACGTCGATGTCGTCGAACGAGTCGGGATCGAGGGTGATGTCGTGGCGAAGCGCAGTCATATCAGTGCGTTCAACGTCGCGGGCGGGTTCAGTCATCCCTACGATCGTTGCACGGCCACGCGTCAGTGGTCACGTGCATTTGCTCGACGCGGCACGTCGCCCATCCGCGTTGCCGAGCGTGGATAACGTAGGGCGCGTGCCCGTACCCCTCATTCCCCGCCGGGTTCTCTTCGGCAATCCCGACCGCATCAGCCCCTCCATCTCCCCCGACGGCACCCTGCTCGCGTACGTCGCCCCCGACGAAGACGTGCTCAACGTCTGGGTGGGTCCGCTCGACGGCAGCGAGCCGGCCAAGCCAGTGACTCACGACCGCGACCGAGGCATTCAGGCCTACGCGTTTTGCCACGACGACCGGCACCTCGTGTACCTGCAGGACACCGACGGCAACGAGTCGTGGCGCGTGTACGCGCTGGACCTCCACACCGGCGACACGAGACTGCTCACTCCGGACAAGGAGGTCCAGGCGCGCATTCTCGGGCACAACCGTTGGCATCCCCACACGATGCTCATCGGTCTGAACGCCGATAACCCGCAGCTGCACGACGTCTACCGCCTCGATATCTCCACCGGCGAAATGGAGAAGATCGAGGACAATCCCGGCTTCGCCGACTGGCTCGTCGACAGCGACCTGCAGGTACGCGGCGGGGCCGTCATGAACGCCGACGGCAGCGTCACGCTGTTGACGCGCGACGAAAGCGGGGAGTGGACGCCGTACCTCGAGATCCCGCAAGCCGATTCCGCGAACACCGACGTCCTCGGCTTCACGCGTGACGGCCAAGCGATGCTGCTGCTCAGCTCACTCGACAGCAACACCACCCGACTGATCCGGCGCGACCTCGCAAGCGGCGCCGAGGAAACGCTCGCGCAAAACGACCGCTACGACGTGTCCGGCGTGTGGCTTCACCCGGAGACGCTCGAGCCGCAGGTCGTGACCGTGCTCGAGGATCGCCAGACGTACGACGTGCTCGATCCGGAGCTGCGCGACGACCTGGTCCGACTCCGCGGAAAGACGACCGGCGAGCTCGGCGTCGTCCGATCCGAGCGCACCGACCGGCTGTGGCTGGTCGCCGACGGGCCGTCCGACGGGCCGACGCGGTACTCCGTCTACGACCGGGCGACGGGCGACCTGCGGTTCCTGTTCAGCCACCGCCCCGAGCTCGACGACTACCAGCTCGCGCCGATGGAGAGCTTCGCGCTCGACGCGCGCGACGGCTCGCGACTGGAGGGCTACGTCACGTTCCCGCCGGAGACGGAGCGCCAGAACCTGCCTGCCGTCCTGCTCGTGCACGGCGGACCATGGGGCCGTGACGCATGGGGTCTCGACCTGGCGGCACAGTGGTTCGCCAATCGTGGGTACGTCTGCGTGCAAGTCAACTTCCGCGGCTCGACCGGCTACGGCAAGGACTTCGTGAACGCCGGCGACAAGGAGTGGGGTCGGGCGATGCACACCGACCTGCTGGACGCCGTCGACTATGTCGTCGAGCGCGGCTGGGTCGACCGTGATCGCATCGCGATCTATGGCGGGTCATACGGCGGCTACGCCGCGCTGGCCGGAGCAGCGTTCACCCCGGATGTGTTCCGATGCGCCGTCGACCTGTGTGGGCCGTCGAACCTGCTCACGCTCATCGCGTCGGTGCCCGAGTACTGGCAGCCACTGATCGCGCAATTCCACACGCGCATCGGGGATCCGGAGACCGAGAAGGACATGCTGTGGGACCGCTCACCGCTGTCCCGAGTCGACGACATCCGCATCCCGGTGCTCGTGGGCCAGGGAGCGAACGATCCGCGGGTGAAGCAGGCGGAGGCGGAGCAGATCGTCGAGGCGCTGAAAGACAAGGGTGTCGAGCACGAGTACCTGCTGTTCCCGGACGAGGGACACGGCCTCGTCAAGCCGGCGAACCGCGAGCGCTTCCAGGCCGCCGCCGAACGCTTCCTCGCCCAGCACCTTGGCGGCCGCAGCGAGGACTAGCCGGGGACCTCTCGATCGTTTGGTTCCTTAGCTCGTAACACGCCGGGCGAGTCGCACACCAACGAACCATTCGCAAGCTTGTGGACAGCTGCGAGCACGCGTCCGGCGATATGGGCCACGCTTGCCCGCGTGCTTCGGCCCCTGCCCGATGACCTTCTGCGTCGTCCAGTCCTGCTCCGCGACCTGCGTGCAGCCGGCGTCTCGCCGGCCGAGCTACGAGGCCCGTTGTGGCAACTGCCCTCCCGTGGCGTCCGGCTTTGGGGTGGTGACTCGGAAACGACAGATCCAGCGCTGCGCGCTCATGCGGTCGCGGCCGCGCTCCCAGCCGATGCGGTCCTTAGCGGTTGGGCAGCGGCCTATCTTCTCGGCGTCACCGACCTCGACGGCGTTGCCTGGACCATGCAGGGCGAGGTGCATCTCGACATCCTCGTCGCGCGCACGGCGGATCGGACTCGGATCCGGCGACCGGGTGTGACGACCGTCCGCAGCGAGCTGTCTGGCAGCGATGTCGTCGAGGTCGACGGCGTGCGCGTCACCAGCCCCGTGCGTACCACCTTCGAACTGCTCCGACGTGGGCCAATGGTTGAAGCCGTGGTCGCAGCGGACGCCATGTTGCACTCAGGGCTGCTCTCCGTAAGCGATCTCCACGCCTACATCGCGCAACGGCCTCGATGGAAGGGTGTGCGGGCTGTCCGACGAGCGTTGGCGCTCGCCAACGCCGCCGCCGAATCTCCGATGGAGACCCGGCTACGGCTGATCTTCGTGCTCGCCGGCTTCAGTCAACTCCAGGTCAACGTTCCCTTGTACGAGCGGTCCACCGCGCTGCTCCTGGGCCGCCCTGACCTCCTGGATGAGGAGGCGGGTCTCATCATCGAGTACGACGGCAGCGGCCATCGGCAGGCGGACCGCCACCGATCTGACAACGCCCGCGAGCATGGCTTGGAACGCGCCGGCCTGATCGTCGTGCGTTTCGACGGACACGACGTCTTCGTCACACCCGGTCGCACGCTGGACGTCACACATGCCGCGCGCCAACGTGGCCTCGATCGAGACCGCCGTCGAGACCATTGGACGCGCTCACCCACTCCCTGGTGGATAGAAGACGATTGATCGATTGGTTCTGTTACGTCCGACACGCTCGGCGTGTCGCGCGCGTACGAACCAGTTCAGGCCGACGGCGCCTGGGAGTGCAGCTTGTCGTGTAGGCGCTGACTGAGCTCGACGCGGTACGGCACCTGCTTGAGCTCCTCCACGGATGCATCGACGCCCTGCGCCTGCAGCAGCTCGACCAGCCACTCCCAGGGATGCTCCTCGCCGTCGTCGTCGTCCGGAAGCACCGTTGTGCGCGCGTCGGCCTCGATCGACTCCGACGTCTGGAACCGCCACGGGTCCTCAGGGCCCGAGGTGCTGTACCCCCGCTCGTCATGCAGCGTGATGCGGCGTCCATCAGAAAGCAGAGCGAACTCCTGCACTTGAAAGGACAATCCACGCGGGAAGCTCTCGATTGCCTCCGGGATCGCCTCCGCGTTGATCGGCGCCCAGCCAGGGCTGGGCTCGCCATCACGACCTGCACTCACCGGTAGCGGCGCCGAGTCTCGTTCGAGCCGGCGGCGGTACTCGTCCTCGGTCACGTAGTCGCACCACGCAACCAGTCCGACGACCGTCAAGTGACGATGCCGACGTACTTGACCTCGAGGTACTCCTCGATGCCCTCGCGCCCGCCCTCCCGTCCGTACCCGGAAGCCTTCACGCCACCAAACGGCGCGGCCGGGTTGGACACGATGCCGGTATTGAGCCCCACCATTCCGGACTCGATGCCTTCGGCGACCCGCAGTGCCCGGCCGAGGTCGGTCGTGTAGGCGTACGCCACCAGCCCAAACTCGGTGTCGTTCGCGGCCGCGATCGCCCCGTCGTCCGTCGAGAACGTTGCAATAGGCGCCACCGGGCCGAACACTTCCTCACGCAGGATGCGCGACCCCGGATCGACATCGGTTAGCACGGTGGGGCGGTAGAACCAGCCGGGACCGTCGAGCCGTGCTCCGCCGGTACGGACCGCGCCGCCGCGGTCGATGACGTCTTGCACGAGCTCATCGACACCATCGCGCGCATCTGCCGTGATGAGGGGACCGACCTGGACGCCGTCCTCGGTCCCGCGTCCGATCTTCAGCGCGGACATTCGCTCCGATAGTCGCTCGGCGAAGTCATCCGCCACCGACTCGTGGACGTGGAAGCGGTTGGCCGCGGTGCACGCTTCACCGATGTTGCGCATCTTGGCGAGCATGGCGCCGTCGACTGCCGCTTCGAGGTCGGCGTCGGCGAACACCAGGAATGGTGCATTGCCGCCGAGTTCCATCGACAGCCGCAGCAACTGCTGCGCCGACTGCTCGACCAACTTCTGCCCCACCGACGTCGAGCCGGTGAACGAGAGTTTTCGGGCGCGCGGATCACGAATGAGTGGCTCCATCAGCGCGCCCGACTTCCGGGTCGGAACGACGTTGAGCACACCCGGTGGCAGCCCGACCTCGTCGAGCACCCGCGCAAGCGCCAGCATCGAAAGCGGCGTCTCTGCCGCCGGCTTGATCACCATCGTGCAGCCAGCGGCGATCGCCGGCCCGATCTTCCGGGTGCCCATCGCGAGCGGGAAGTTCCACGGCGTGATGAACAGGCACGGACCCACCGGCTGGCGCATCGTCAGCAAGCGCGACGCACCGTTGGGCGCCACCTTGTACGAACCCTCGATCCGGCAGGCCTCCTCGGAAAACCAGCGGAAGAATTCGGCGGCGTACGTCACCTCGGCCACCGACTCCGCGAGTGGCTTGCCCATCTCGAGCGTCATCAGCAACGCGAAATCGTCCTTGCGCGACGTGATCAACTCGAACGCCGAGCGCAGGATCTCGCCGCGGTCGCGCGGCGGCGTGGCCGCCCACTCGCGTTGTGCCTCCGCAGCCGCCGCCAGCGCCGCATCACCATCAGCGGGATCGGCGTCGGCAACCTCCGTCAGCACGTTGCCGGTGCTGGGATCGTGCACCTCGAAGGTGCCCCTTCCGCCCGCTTGCCACTTGCCGCCGATCCACAGCTGGGTCGGGGTGTCGCGCAGCAGGTCTCGTTCGGCGTCTGCGGTAACGGTCATGCCTCGCACGCTACTCACGCGCGACCCATCCGCCGAGTCTTACGCTGCTGAGCATGACGATTGCCGACGAGAAGATCATCAGCGGTGTCGTGCAGGAACGGCGTCTCGCCACCGAGGTGCCTGGCCCTCGTTCCCGAGAGCTGTTCGCGCGGCGCGAGGTGGCGGTGGCGCGCGGCGTCAGTGTGATGCTGCCCGCGTTCATCGTCGACGCCGGCGGCGGCGTGCTGATCGACGTCGACGGCAACTCGCTGATCGACCTTGGGTCAGGGATCGCGGTCACGAGTGTCGGGAATGCTGCGCCGCGCGTCGTCGAGGGCGTGCAAGATCAGGTAGAGCGATTCACCCACGCCTGCTTCATGATCACGCCGTACGAGGGTTACGTCGACGTCGCCGAAGAGCTCAATCGGCGTACGCCAGGCGTCTTCGACAAGCGCACCGCGCTGTTCAACTCCGGAGCCGAAGCCGTCGAGAACGCGGTAAAGATCGCGCGTGCCGCCACGAAGAGGCAGGCCGTGGTGGTCGTCGAGCATGGATATCACGGCCGAACGAACTTGACGATGGCACTGACCGCCAAGTCCATGCCCTACAAGCACTCCTTCGGCCCGTTCGCGCCCGAGGTGTACCGGGTCGCAACGTCGTACCCGTTCCGCGACGGCCGCTCGGGCGAAGCTGCCGCCGCGTACGCGATCTCGCGCATGGAGAAGGAAGTCGGTGCGGACAGCATCGCTTGCATCGTGGTCGAGCCCATTCAGGGCGAAGGCGGATTCATCGTTCCTGCTGAAGGATTCCTGCCGGCGCTGTCGACATGGTGCACCGACAACGGGGTCGTCTTCGTCGCTGACGAGATTCAGACCGGCATCGGTCGTACGGGACGCTGGTTCGCGACCGAGCACGAGGGCGTCGAGCCTGACCTCGTCGCGATTGCGAAAGGCCTGGCCGGAGGGCTGCCGCTGTCTGCGGTCACCGGTCGCGCCGAGCTCATGGACGCCGCACATGTGGGTGGCCTCGGCGGAACGTATGGCGGCAACCCGGTGGCGTGTGCCGCAGCGCTCGGTGCGCTGCGCACCATCGAGGAGGACGGCCTCCTCGACCGCGCGACGATGCTCGGCGAGCGCATGCGTGAGCGCCTCCAAGCGCTGCAGGCCGACAATCCCGTCATCGGCGACGTTCGCGGCCGCGGAGCCATGCAGGCGATCGAGCTGGTACGGCCCGGAACAACGAACCCAGCTCCCGACGTCGCAGCAGCGATTGCCAAGCACTGCCACGCCGAGGGCGTCGTCGTCCTCACCTGCGGCACGTACGGCAACGTGCTCCGCTTCCTACCGCCTCTCGTGATGCCGGAGCATCTGCTCGAGGAAGGCTTCGACATGGTGGCGGAGGCCGTGTCCTCCGTGACCTAGACCCACAGGATGGCGACCACTAGCGCGGTGCGCGCCAGTCCCAGGAGCGGTCCGAACGGCAGCGCGAAGCCGATCCAGAACACGAGCTCGGCCGGCAGCAGGGCCAACGCCAGCCACGGGGCGATCGTGGACCCGCCCCAGAGCAGGACACCTATCACGACCTCGGCGGCGCACACGGCCACGAAACCGAGCAGCAGCGCGACGTTGGTCGGGAATCCCCAGCGCTCGAAGGGCCCGTCGCCGTACGTCGGGAAGCCGAGGAACGCCCACACCTCGCCCTGCCGCGCGTAGTACCACGCGCCGTACAGGCCGGGGAGGCCGAAGCCCAGACCCAGCACGAGGGAGCAGACGCCGGCCGCCCTGTTCACGGCGTCCTGCGGTTCACACGTGCGCGCCGCGGACTGACCTGATGTACCTGCGGTACTTGCGCTTGCCGATCAGGTTCCAGAGCACCTTCACCGGCGGCGGCAGCGTGCCGAACATCATCGCCGCCTCCTCGGGCGTCGCAATCTCGACGATAAGCCCGGTGGCGATCCACCGCTCGGCCGGTGTGAACTTCTTGAACCCGCGCTCCGCGACCTCCTGCCACTCGGCCTCGGTCAGGTCGCGGTCGATCAGCGGCACGACGACTTGCTCCTCCTCATCGAGATGGCCTTCGAGGACGATGAGGAACTCGCCGATGCGGTCGGAGAGTGCCGCCGACGTCGCCGGCGTCGGATCCGAGCGCCACGACGCCATTGCCGTGCGCACCTCGGCGACCGACGTGTCAATCTGCCGATGCTGCTCCTCCATTCGCTCTACCAGCGGTGCGTCGAGACCCGCGCGGTCGAGAAGCTTCGGCCAGATCAGGTCGTCCTCCGTGGTGTGGTGCATATGCAGGCCGTGTAGGAGGAATTCGAGGTGGTCGGCGACGGCGCCCACCCGCGTCGCGTCGGCTGCTGGCACCTCCTGCACCAGCGCCTGCACCTCGGCGAACTGGCGCCGGAAGATCCGGTGGATGAGCGGCATCTCGCGGGCCGCCGGTCCTGCTGTGCTGCTCATTGCAGCTGCGCCGCTGCTGCGGTCGCCCTCGTGGCTTCGCGAGCAGGTGCCGCCTTGCCGATTCGGCGGCCGGCCCACAGTGCCGCCAGGAACACGGCGAGCGCGTTGAAGCCGTGCAACGCCCCTCCCCACGCGACACTGAACGCGACGAAGACCAGCGCGATCTGCAGCACGACGAGGCCGAACACCGCTGCGGCCCAGCGAAGCGCGCCCGGTGCGCCCAGGAAGAACGACAGCACCAGCAACACGAGCGCCGACAGCGGGATCAGTCCGAGACCGACATAGCGATGGATCATGATCCCGAGGTTGCTCTCGTAGTCATAGCCGGTGGCGAAGATCCCGCCGTCCTCTACTTCGTGCAGGATCGTGAAGAAGCCCAGCGCTACGCTCGCCGCCTGAAGGGCCACACCGAAAGCGATCAGGTACGCGAGGGTGCGGTACGTCGACCTCATGATGTCCTCCCCACAAGCTGCGATGCGGACGGGACGACCGCACGTCCGCGCAGCAGGAGGACGGCGATAACGATCACCCAGATCCAGAACAGTGCGTACGGGAAGAACCAGATCTCGCTCGTCCACACTGCGCGACTCAGAATGAGACCGATCCCGCTGGCCACCGCCCACCACCCGAGCCAGGGCCGGAAGAGGCCACTGTTGAGAATCGACAGTCCCGAGCACAGTGCGAAGCTGCCGAGCGCGACCCAGCCGTTCGCGAACGACGCGTTGCCCAGATCAAAGGCGTAGCGGGCGATGGCCGGGTCGATGTCATCGACACGAAGGCTCGCTGCGTCCCAGGCTCCGCCGAGGATCAGAACCACCAGTGCCACCCCGGAGGCAGCAGCGATCGACGATCGCCAGGCCAGCGGCCCTTCGGCGGCACGCATCACGATCGAGAGTCCGACGACGAACCAGAGGAACGCCAGCAGCCCCACCACGCTCACGAACCTGCCGAAGTCGGCCAGCGGCGAACTCACCGAATGCAGGAACGTCATGATCTCCGCCGCCGAACCGTCGAATGCCGGTTCCTGTCCGGATGCGGCAACGATCGGTACAAAGAGCAGAACAATCGTGGCGAGGGCGGCAAAGCCGGTGACCCGCGACAGCTGCCTCAGCTCGGTCATGCGGACATCTCCCTAACGTGCGCCGCGGCCGAAAGGAATCGCGTGGGCGGCCGAAGCCGAACACGGCGAGACCACAGCGCGGCGCCCGCGCCCAGCAGGAGCGCGGTGACGATGAGGGAGTGGGCAACGGCCGCACCTACCGAGGCGGCGCCGGGAAGGTCGGCGGAACGGGCAAGCAACTCGCCGCCGCCCCACAGCGGCATCCACGACAACGGTTCCGCCGTCATCTGAACGCCGATGATGCCGATGATGAGAAGGACGCCCTCCATCTCCCGCGGTACGAGTGCTGCGGCCAGCACGCCAATCGCCGCAGCGACGAGAGCGGACAATCCGATGGACGCCAGCAACGGAACAAAGCGCAGATCGCGCTGCGACCAGATCACTACCGCCGACAGTGGAGCGATCACGGCAGCGAGTCCCAATACCGTCAGCACCCGCCCCATGAGCAATTCGGTAGGCCGGTACCCGGCGAAGAGCAACGATTGGTCGGCCCGGCGTGACCCGATCAGCACGAACAGTGCGGCGACGGCGATGGACCAGCCGACGCCGATCGCGCCGGTGGCCACAACCCACATGTCCGCTGCAGCACGTTCGGCAGGAGGCAGCGCCGCCGTCGCCGGATCTGCCGGCTGCAGCTCGTAGAAGAAAAAGAATGCAAGTGGCAGCAGGGTGACGATGATGAGCGCCAGCCGCCGACGGCTGAGGTCGCGCCCATGCATGGCCGCGACGGTGAGGAGACGATGCAGGTTCATGCCGCCACCTGCTCGACGCCGTGCAGCGCCCAATCTCCTCCGGCGCGAAGCTCGAGGACGGAATCCACGCGGTGGAGTTCGGCCAGCATGTGCGTGACGACCACGACTGCCGCTCCCTCCTGGCGCCAGGTCGCGACGTGATCCCAGAAGTTCTCGTACGTCCCGCGATCGAAGCCCTGGTACGGCTCGTCGAGAAGGATCAGCGGCGTCGGGTTCATCAGCGCCAATGCGACGTTGAGCTTCTGCCGAGTTCCACCGGACAGCTCCCGTACCGGAGCCGTCTCGTCGTCTGGGAATCTCAGCCACCGCAGCAGCGACGCCCCGCGCGCGAGCGCCTGGTCGCGACTCATGCCGAGACCCACGCCGACGTACCGCAGATGCTCGTTGGCGGTCAGCTGCTCGATCAGTCCGGCATCCTGCGGGCAGTACGCGACGCTGGCAACGCGCGCCACATCGCCGCTGTCGGCACTGACTGCACCAGCGCAGATCCGTAGCAGCGTCGTCTTGCCGGCACCGTTCTCGCCGACGACGGCGAGCGCTTCGCCCTGCCGGACCTCGAACGACACATCCGAGAGGACGGCCCGTCGCTTGTACGACTTGCTGACGCCGCTCACCGAGAGAACAACCGAGTCAGTCATGGCGCGACGATCGGTGCCGACCGTCCCGGGAATCAACCGCCGGCGTCCCGATTCAGCCGGGAAGACGTCCCGGCGTCGGTTAGGCGGACGTCAGCTGGGCGGTGCGGTTCTCTACGCCCCACGGCGAGCCGTAGTCCACGAGCAGGTCGAGGAACGGCTGTGCCTCAAATGCCTCGGGGCCGAGTACGCCGACACCTGACCACACACCCGCCGCCAGCAGTTCCAAAGCAACGATGGGATTGATAGCGGTCTGCCATACGACGGCCTGGGAGCCGTACTCCCGCATCGTTTCCTCGTTGTCGACGACGTGGAAGTAGTACTTCGCGAGCGGCTGGCCGTCCTTGCCACGGCCCGTGACGTACAGGCCGGCGCAGGTACGACCCGTCATACGATCGCCGAGCGTCGCCGGGTCGGGCAGGCATGCTGCGACGACGTCACGTGGCGACACCTCGACGCCGCCGACGCGCACCTTGTCAGTGCGGTCGAGTCCGATCTTGTGCAGCGTCTGCAGCACGGAGATGAACTCTTCACCTAGGCCGTATTTGAACGTCACCCTCCGGGCATCGACCCAGCGCGGGATGAGCAGCACTTCCTCGTGCTCGACGTTGACGCACTCGACCGGACCGATGCCCTCGGGAAAGTCGAACACCTCGGGTTCGGAGAACGGCGGCGTCGTGAACCACCCCCGGTCCTTCTCCCAGATCACCGGCGGATTCAGGCACTCCTCGATGGTCGTCCAGATGGAGAACGATGGCGCGAAGATCGGTTCGCCGTCGTCACCGCGGACAACGAGATCCGCGCCGTCGCGTACCCCCGCTTCGTCGATCTCGTCGAAGTCGACATCGGCGGCGTACCGCGCGAAAACGTCCGATAGTCCCGGCTCCACCCCAATGCCGACGAGAGCCAGGCGACCGGCCGCTTCCCACTCCGCCGCCTGGGCAAACTGCTCGTCGCCCAGCTTCACGCCGGTCAGCTCGTACGGCTTATCTGGATGCTTGTGCGACAACGACATCGCCATGTCGAGGTAGTCGGCTCCGGCAGCAAGCGCGCCATCGAAGATCGGCATGACGAACCGCGGATCGACCGCGTTGAAGACATGCGTCGCACCGTGCTCGCGGGCGAGGGCCGCGACGTCGTCGGCAGAGGATGCATCGATACGGGCAGCGACGAAACGAGCATCACCAAGCTCGTCGACGACACGCTCTGCACGCGCGAGGTCGTAGTCCGTGGCCACGTACCGCTCGAAGAAGTCGCGTCGGGCGGCGATCTTCGCGGCAGCAGATCCGACACCCCCGGCGCCCACCATCAACACGGTCAACGGTGCAGCGGACATCGATCCTCCCCAGCGATGGTGATGTGCAACGATGCGGCAACCATCGGGCTCGAATCCTAGAGGTGGGCAGCATGGCGCGACATGACGTGGCAAGAGACACCTCCGGCGATATTCACGCCAAGGGCTTGAAGGCAAACACCATTGGGCTCACCGAATCGATCGTGATCGGGCTGGCGTCGACAGCGCCGGCATACTCATTGGCGGCCACGCTCGGCTTCATGGTCATTGCAGTCGGTACGCAGGCGCCGATTGCCATCGTCCTGGCCTTCATCCCCATGCTGCTCACGGCCTTTGCCTATCGCGAGCTGAATCGTGCGGTGCCCGACTGCGGCACCGCTTTCACCTGGGGCACGAAGGCGTTCGGTCCCTTCGTCGGCTGGCTTGGCGGTTGGGGTGTCGCGATCGCCGGAATTGTTGTGCTCGCGAACCTGGCGCAGGTGGCCGGACAGTACCTCTGGCTGACCTTCGGCGCCGACAGCCTGGCCGAGAACACCGCCGTGGTGACCGCGACCGGTGTCGCCTTCATCGCGCTGATGACGTACGTCAGCTGGCGTGGCATCGACGTCAGCGCCCGGGTTCAGAACGTCCTGCTCGCGGTCCAGTACCTGGCGCTGCTGCTGTTCGTCGTCGTTGCACTATTCAAGGTGTACGGCGGGTCCGCGCCGGAGGGTTACGAGACACCGGCGCTGGGCTGGTTCAACCCGTTCGGCTTCGACTCGTTGAGCGGTTTCACCGAAGCGATCCTGCTCGCGATCTTCATCTACTGGGGTTGGGACACCTGCCTCGCCATCAACGAGGAGACGACGGACAGCGAACGGACACCTGGTCGGGCAGCCGTCGTCTCGACGGTGATCCTGGTGGGGACCTACACCCTCGTCGCCGTCGCGGCGCTTGCGTATGGAGGATCCGGCGACAGCGACCTCGGGCTCGCGAACGAAGAGAATGCTGAAGACGTCTTCTCCGCGCTGGGCGATTCCGTCCTCGGGTCGTGGGCGTGGGTCCTGCTGCTCGCGATCGTCATCTCGGCGGCATCGTCGACGCAGACGACGATCCTGCCGACCGCGCGCGGCACGCTCGCGATGGGTGCGTACAAGGCGCTGCCCTCGCGATTCTCCGAGGTGCACCCGGTCTACAAGACGCCATCGGTCTCGACTCTTGTCATGGGCGTCGTCTCGATCGTCTACTACGTCGGACTGACCATTGTCAGCGACAACTTCCTGGCCGACTCGATCCTCTCGCTCGGCCTGTTCATCGCCTTCTACTACTCGATCGTGGCATTCGCGTGCGTGCGCTATTTCCGCCGCCAGATCTTCACGTCGACGCGCAACTTCTTCTTCCTCGGCCTGCTCCCACTGCTCGGCGGACTCATGCTTACGGCTGCGTTCATCCAGAGCGCCATCGATATGACCGACCCGGAGTACGGCTACACCGTGCTGTTCGGCATCGGCGGCGCCTTCGTGCTCGGCATCGGTTCACTGCTGCTCGGCGTAGTGCTGATGATCGCGTGGTACATGACGCAGGAGAGCAAGCCGTTCTTCAACGGCGAGACCCTGAACGACGATACGCCGGTGCTGGTGCCCGAGGACGAGTAGCCGCGCATGGTCATGACGGGCTTTCCACCGCCGCGCGAACAGCGGTGGACGCTCGAAGGCTGGCAACAGCATCCACAGAACCGGTGGACGTTTCGCCACCTGCGCGAGGTGATGCCGACGGCTCGGGTGGGACGCGGTCCAGGGCCGCCCCTACCGCTGTCAGTCGGTGAGCCACTCAGCCTCGATCTCGAGGTCTACCCCGACTCTCGGCGGACTGTGCGCGACGTCCTCGACGCGACGTACACCGACGGCTTCCTCGTCCTGCATGACGGCAAGGTCGTCATCGAGGAGTACCCGAGCGGCATGGATCCGCTCGAGACGCACCTGCTCATGTCGGTGAGCAAGTCACTGATCGGCTGCGTGACCGGGATCCTCGTCGGCCGTGACGCGATCGACGTCGACGCACACATCACCGAGTACGTGCCCGAGCTGTCGTCGTCGGGGTACGCCGGAGCCACCGTGCGCCACCTGCTCGACATGCGCTCCGGGGTGCGCTTCTCGGAGACATATCTCGACCTCGACGCTGAAGTGCGGCTGCTCGAACAGGTCATCGGCTGGGCGCCGCGCAGGGACGATGAGCTGCCGCATTCCATGTACGAGTTCCTCGCCTCCCTTGAGCAGGACCGTCCACATGGCGGGGCGTTCTCGTACCGATCCGGCGAAACCGACGTGCTCGGCTGGGTGTGCGAGCGTGCCGCAGACCAGCGCATGCCGCTGCTGCTGTCGGAGCTGCTGTGGTCGAAGCTGCGACCCGAGCAGGACATGGACGCTGCCGTCGACCCGGCCGGCGCGGTCATGCACGACGGCGGCCTCTGTGCGACGCTGCGCGACCTCGGCCGCTTCGGGCAGATGTTGCTGGACGACGGCCGCGTCGCCGGGGAGCAGGTTGTTCCGACGTGGTGGCTCGGCGACACGTACGCGGGCGGGCCGGATTCGCGCGAGGTGTTCGCCGCCAGCCCCAACAGTGACTGGTTCGACGGCGGCATGTATCGCAATCAGTTCTGGGTGCCCTACCCCGACCGCAGGGCGTTGCTGGGTCTGGGAATCCACGGACAGCGCGTGTACGTCGAGCAGGAGCGCCGCCTCGTCGTTGTGAAGCTGTCGTCGTGGCCGGAGCCGCAGAACCTCGACTACTTCCTCGACACGTTAGCGGCCGTCGACGCCATCGGTGAGACAGTTAGCGGGACTTGATGCCGACCCCCGATGGTTGCGCATCGGCGCCGACAGGGGTGCCGGCGTACTGGGAGCGGATCGCGGCAATCAGGCGCTGCGCGCGCTCGGTCAGCTGCAAGGGTCCACCGTCGGCATCGGCCGGCGCGTCCTCCTGCAAGCGACCCTTGACCACGACGACGCCGAGATCCGCGCCTTTCCAGCGGTAGTCACCGGGACCGTAGATGCGCAAGAAGAAGCAGTGCGACTCGTCCTGCAGCTGATGCCAGTCGAGCGCTGCACGCCGGAACTGCAGCGTCCCTTCCTCGTCTAGGAGTGACTGCCCGGTTCGTGGCGTCGCGTCGAGTCGCTCGGTAATTGGCTCAGTCTCCTTGAGGACCATCTGGCTCCACTGGTCCTCTGCCGCGAGCAGGCCCCAGCGGGCATCGATCTCGTCCACGTCGATGGCGAAGTCGACGTCCATGAACTCGAGTAGGTGGAAGAGGAACAGCGGGATATCGGCGTACGCACCGGCCGTGACGTTGGTGATGGACGATGCACCGCTGATGCGCGGATTGAGCTCACCGAGGTACACGTCGTCGGTGTCGACATCGATGAGCACGTCGACCTCGAAGAAACCGCGATACCCCTCCTGGCCGAGTCGATCGCCGAGCCGACGTACCACGTCGGTAGCCGTCGTTCGGTGCTCCGCTGATAGCACGGTCGGGAACATCTCGTTGCCGCACCAGCCGCCCAAATACGGCGTCAGCTCGGAGTACCCGGTGAGCTCGGTCATGAAGGGACCGACGATCGTTCCGTGCCGCGTCAGCACCGCTTCGACGGCGATGGGACGCGGGTTGATGCGCTTCATCACCTTCGCGTCCTCGCCCAGAATCGACCCGGCGTGCTTCGACCAGTCATCCTCCGAGGAGATGAAGAACGTCGTCTTCCCCGAGTCGCCGTACGGCGTCTGCACGACGAGGTCGGTGCCGAGCCCGGCATCGGTCGATACACGGACCAGGGTTTCCCATGAATCGACGGATACCAGCACGTTCGGCACGCTGGGCGCTCCCGCCTCGTTGCCGAGCTGAGTGGTGACGATCTTCGAGTCCAGGCGCTCACGCAGCGACGCTGGGGGCAACACCAGGTCATAGCCGAGCTCGTCGCAGATCAGTTCGGTCTCCTCGTCAAAGAAGACCATCGCGACCTTGGGCCGACCGGGACCGCCACCCATGCGGGCGCGCATCTCGGGATGCAGCAGCAAGTAGTTGTTGATTTCCTCGCCGCTGCTGAACTCGACGTACGGCTTGTCCCTCGGCGTGATCACGTGCGGATGCTCGCCGTCCCAGGCGTCGTAGTACGTCACATAGCGGAAGTTGCGCACCCAGCGATCGATCCCGAGCAGGTTGAACGGCGTCGCGCCGACGAAATAGATCGGCGTCTCATTGGTCCGGAAGAAGTGGCGTATCTCCGCAATGCCCTGCAGCGTCTGACGGGAACCGGTGCCGGTGACGTCCTCGTCCATGGACACTCCCCGCTTGCATGTCAGGGTAACCTTGACAGCGTGACCCACCCCATCACTCTGTACGGTATCCGCGAACCACGGCCGGGACCCCGCTGGCAGCAGCTGTTCGATGCGACGTGGCCCGCGTATCGCAGCTGGTATCTCAGCGACGGCGCCCGGCCGGACCTCGAGACCTGCCGGGCCCGGTTGACGACGCACATGCCCGAGCTCGTCCCCACCTGCGAAAGACTCATCGACCTCACCGGACCGGACGAGACCGCTGCCCGGATGCTGACACTGTGGGACCCGCCGCGGTTTCTCCCGGGTTGTTCCCAGGCTGTGCTGGACTCCCCCACACCGGCCCTCGTGCGCAACTACGACTACAGCCCGGACCTGTTCGAGCGCGTCGTCTACTCCAGTGCTTTCGCCGGACGTCGCGTCATCGGCATGGGCGATTGCCTGTGGGGGCTGCTGGACGGCATGAACGAGGACGGCCTTGTCGCGTCGCTGGCATTCGGTGGACGCCGAGGTTCGGCTCCCGGCTTTGGCATCCCCCTGGTCGTGCGCTACGTGCTGGAGGTTGCCGACTCGGTGTCGTCAGCGGTGGCAGCGCTCGAGCGGGTCCCCGTCTCGATGACGTACAACATCACCCTGGTCGACGCTCGCGGCGACGCGGCGACCGCCTTCGTTGCTCCTGGCAGCACACCGCTGGTTACGCCGGCGCGTGTCGCGACGAATCACCGGGGCAACAGGCCTGAGGATCCGGCGCACGCGGCGAGGTTCCACAGCGTCGAGCGGCAGAGGTTCCTCTGCGACTTGCTCGAGCGGCAGCCCAATACCGACGAGCTCGCCGAGGCCTTCCTCCGCGCGCCGCTCTACAGCACTGATTACGCGCACGCCTTCGGAACCCTTTACACGGCGGTGTACCGCCCGACTGAGGGCGCCGTCGACTACCTGTGGCCGACCGCGGCCTGGCATCGCACGTTCGATGATCCTGACGAGAACTTCGCCGTACGGCTGGGGCTGTCGTGACGACGCAGGCTGAGCTCGACGCGATGTCGACAGCCGAGGTGGCAAGGATGCTTCACGACGGCGTTGAGGCACTGGCTCGCCGCTCCGATGCGCAGGCGTTCGCTGAGCTCGTCGAGCTGACCCGGGTCCTCGGTGAGGCGCTGGGTGAGTCGGCACGGGCGCTCGCGGGCGCGTCGTCCTGGGCCCAGGTGGGCGACGTTGCGGGTACGTCGCGACAGGCCGCCTGGGAACGCTGGCGCGGCTGACGCGTCAGGAGGACGGTGTTGCCCTATGAGTCGATACGGCGCACAGTTCGGCCCCGACATCACCTTTCTCGGCATCGACCGCTGCGACCTCGACGACCCGTCGACGTACGAGGGTGCAGACGTCGTCATCCTCGGTGCACCCTTCGATGGCGGTACGTCGAACCGCCCCGGCGCGCGCTTCGGGCCGCAGGCCATCCGCAGCACCGACTACCTGTCGCATGACGGCTCGCGACCGAGCCTGGCGCTACGCACCGACGGCCTGGTCGACCTGCGGGTGCTGGACGCCGGCGACGTGGAAATGTACTCCGGCGACATCGAAGCCGCATTGCCCGCGCTCGAAGCCGCCGTCGAAAAGGCTGCCCGGGCCGGCGCCGTGCCCATCACCCTCGGCGGTGACCACTCGATTGCGTACCCGGATGCCAAGGGTGTAGCGAACGTCCTCGGACATGGTCGCATCTCGATGATCCACTTCGATGCTCACGCCGACACCGGCGACATCGAGTTCGGATCGCTGTGGGGACACGGGCAACCGATGCGCCGCCTCATCGAATCGGGAGCGCTGCGAGGTGACCGCTTCCTGCAGATCGGGTTGCGCGGGTACTGGCCGCCGCCCGACACGCTCGACTGGATGGCCGGTGTCTCGATGCGGTCGTACGAGATGACCGAGATCGGTGAGCGTGGGCTCGACGAGTGCCTGACCGAGGCGTTCACCATCGCCATGGACGACTGCGATGGGGTGTTCTTGTCCGTGGACGTTGACGTCTGCGATCCGGCGCACGCCCCGGGCACCGGCACACCCGAGCCTGGCGGGATCACCGCTCGTCAGCTGCTGGACGCGGTGCGGCGGATCAACCTGGAGCTGCCGGTGGTCGGCGTTGACGTCGTGGAGGTCAGCCCGCCGTACGACCATGCCGAGATCACCGCGTTCCTGGCGAACCGCGTCGTCCTGGAAACGCTGAGCGCGATGGCCCGGCGGCGTCGCGACGCGGCCGACCCATCATCGTGGGACCCGGGTCAGCCGCTGCTCAGCGGACGACCAGCAGCGAAGCCTGCGGAGTAGGCCGTCAGCCCTCGAAGCCGTGGTAGTGCATCACGTGCTTGACACGCGTGTAGTCCTCGAAGCCGTACATCGACAGGTCCTTGCCGTACCCCGAGTGCTTGAAGCCGCCGTGCGGCATCTCAGCGACGAGTGGAATGTGGCAGTTGATCCACACGCAGCCGTAGTCGAGGCGTGCTGACATCCGTGCGGCAGTGTCGACGTTGCGCGTCCACACCGACGAGGCAAGCCCGTACTCCGAGCTGTTGGCGAACGCGACCGCCTGGTCCTCGTCGCTGAACCGCTGCGCGGTGATGACGGGGCCGAAAATCTCGGTTGTGACGAGCTCATCGCCCTGCTCCAGATCGGCAACGAGCGTGGGCTCGTAGAAGAAGCCCCGGGAGCCCTGCCGATGTCCGCCGGCGAGCACCCGGGAGTGGTCCGGCGCCCGGTCGACGAGGCCTGAGACGTGCTCGAGTTGGTTCTCGTTGTTGATCGCGCCGTACAGGATGTCATCGTCATCCGGGTCAAAGCCCGTCTTGGTGCTGCGCACCGACTCGGTCATCGCGGCGAGGAAGTCGTCGTACACGCCGCCCTGGCTGAGCACACGGGTCGCAGCAGTGCAGTCCTGGCCGCCGTTGAAGTAGCCGCCGGTCGTGATGCCCTCGACCGCCTGCTCGATGTCGACGTCGTCGAACACGAGCACGGGCGCCTTCCCGCCGAGCTCGAGGTGGCTGCGCTTGACGTCCTTGGCCGCCGCCGTGGCTACGGCGATGCCGGCGCGCGTCGATCCGGTGATGGACACCAACTGCGGGATCGGGTGCTCGACGATTGCGGCGCCGGTATCCCGATCTCCGCAGACGAGATTGCATACGCCCGGCGGGTAGATCTCCTGCATCTTCTCGACCATCCAGAACGACGACGCGGGCGTCGTGTCGGACGGCTTGAGGACAACGGTGTTGCCGGCGGCGAGCGCGGGAGCGAACTTCCAGACCGCCATCATCATCGGGTAGTTCCACGGTGCCACCTGCCCCACCGGCCCGATCGGCTCGCGGCGGACCGACGAGGTGTGGCCGCGCATGTACTCCCCCGCTGACTTCCCCTCGAGAACGCGCGCAGCGCCGGCGAAGAACCGGATCTGATCGACCATCGGAGGGATCTCCTCCGACTTCGTGAGGCCGAACGGCTTGCCGGTGTTTTCGCACTCGATGGCGATGAGCTCGTCGGCGTTCTCCTCGATGACGTCGGCGAGCTTGAGCAGCGCACGCTGCCGCTCAGCCGGCAGCGACCAGCGCCACTTCTCGAATGCCTTGCCGGCGGCTTGGAACGCAGCGTCGACGTCAGCAGCGGACGAGTTCGGTGCAGTGGCGTACACCTCGCCGGTCGAGGGATTGACGACGTCCATCGCGGCGCCGTCGGCCGAGGCTTGCACCTTGCCGTCGATGATGTTGTGGAACTGCTTCTTCTCAGCCATCGCCCTCGTCCCTACGCGTCGGTCGGCGGCAGCAGCCTAAGGGCCGGCCCGCGATCGAGCGACTAGTTGTCGACGTAAGCGGCTCGCTGAGAAGGTCGTCGCGGCTGATCACGTCGTGGAGCCCTGTCACGAGATCCGCGCCGGTCGGCTGCATCCGCCGGGAGGCGGGTTCGCGTCGAGCCGATAGCTTCTGCGGGAGCAACACCAGCTTGCGATGCTGTTGCGACGCGTAGCGGCGGAGCTCGAGCTGACCCCGGCCGTCCACCCCATCTGGCCAGCCGAGCGCGTGCGCACGCCGACCCTTGACGACTACGGTTACCTTCCCTGCTCCCCGAGTGTGGGAGGTGCCGATGACAACGACCCGCGGTCCGCAAAGCCATGATCCGCGACACCAGGCCGAAGCCGATCTCCAGGAGAAGGGGCTGCGCGCCGGCTCCGTCGGGTTGATCGGCGGCGTGGTCCTCGGGATCTCGTCCGTGGCGCCTGCCTACGCGCTCACGGCGACCATCGGCATCCTCGTCGCCGAGGCGAGCGACAAGATGGCCGTTGTCATCATCGCCGGCTTCCTGCCGATGTTCTTCGCGGCGTACGCCTACCGCGAGCTCAACAAGGTGGCGCCTGACTGCGGCACGTCGTTCACCTGGACCACGAAGTCGTTCGGCCCGTACGTCGGCTGGATTGGCGGCTGGGCAGCGATTCTGGCGACGGTCATCGTGCTGTCGAATCTCGCCGGGGTCGCCGTGCAGTTCTTCTACCAGTTCGTTGGCGAGATCACCGGCAGTGAGAACATCTCGACGCTGTGGGAGAACCGCCTCGTCAATGTCGTGACGTGCTTGGCATTCTTGGCCATCGCGACCTTCGTGGCGTACCGCGGCATTACGACCACCGAGCGCGTGCAGTTCATCCTCGTGGGCTTCCAGATGGTTGTCCTGGTGGTTTTCGCCGTCGCCGCACTGGCCAAGTCCGGATCGTCAGACACTGGCCTGTCGTTCTCGTGGTCGTGGTTCAGTCCCAGCGGACTGACGCTGTCGGCGTTCATCGCTGGCTTGTCCGGATCGATCTTCGCCTTCTGGGGATGGGACACCAGCCTCACAGTGAACGAGGAATCAAAGGACAGCGACACGACGCCCGGCCGCGCGGCGCTGCTCTGCGTGGTGTCGATCCTGCTGACCTACCTGCTCGTCGCCATCGCGACGCAGATGTATGCCGGTGTGGGTGAGGAAGGACTGGGGCTCGGAAATCCGGAGATCGAGGAGAACGTTTTCGGTGCGCTGGCCGAACCCGTGCTGGGCGGCCCGCTCAATCTGTTCCTCCTCCTCGCCGTCCTGGCATCGAGCGCCGCCAGTCTCATCACCACGTTTCTTCCGTCGTCACGCACCATGCTGGCGATGGGTACGTACCGCGCCTTTCCGCAGCGGTTCGCGACGGTACATCCGCGCTTTCAGACGCCGTCCTTTGCGACGTTGGCCGCCGGCGTCGGCGCTGCGATCTTCTACGCGGTGCTGACGTTTGCCAGCGAGAACGTCCTCACGGACACGATCTACTCACTGGGCATCATGATCTGCTTCTACTACGGGCTCGTTGCGTTCGCCTGCATCTGGTACTTCAGGCGGGAGCTGACGCGCAGCGCGTCCGACTTCGTCTATAAGCTGCTCTTTCCGCTGCTGGGCGGCCTCGGCCTCGCCCTGGTCTTCTTCATCACGTTGCGCGACAGCGCCTCCCCTGATTACGGCAGCGGCGCAAGTGTTCTCGGCGTCGGACTGGTCCTGGTCCTCGGTCTCGGGCTGATCGCCATCGGGCTGCTGTTCATGCTGTGGCAGCGCAGCAGAGATCCGGCGTTCTTCCGCGGCGAAACTCTGGTCAAGGACACGCCTGCGCTCGTGGTCGAGGACTGAAGGGGCCGCCATGGCATCGCATCCCCTCGAGCCGCTGAGCGCGGACGAATTCCAGCAGACGGCTGAGATCCTGCGCCGCGAGCGCGGCATCACCGACTCCTACCGCTTTGCATCGATCGAACTGCAGGAGCCTACGAAGGCCGCCGTGAAGTCGTGGTCGCCGAGCGAACCTGTCCCGCGCACGTCCTTCGCCGTGCTCTGGGATCGCAGCGATGGCATGACCTACGAAGCTGTGGTCGACCTCACCGGCAACACCGTCGAATCGTGGACAGCGGTGCCGAACGCCGTCCCGAACTTCACCGTCGACGAATGGCACGAGTGCGACGAGGCGATGCGCGCCGACCCCCAGGTCAAGGAGGCGTTGGCGCGACGTGGCGTTACCGACCTCGACCTGGTGCTATTCGACGTCTGGACGTACGGCAAGGCCCTGATGCCCGAGCAGTACCGGGACCGCCGCCTCGGATGGTGCGACGTGTGGTACCGCTCGGTGCCCGGCGGCAACCCGTACGCCCACCTGATGGCCGGTCTCAAGCTGATCGTCGACATGAACACGATGCAGCTGCTCGACATCGACGACAACGGCAGCATCGACGAGGCGCCCGTGATGGGCGAGTACACGCCCAATCTCGTGCCGGCGCTGAAGCTGCGTGACGATCTCACACCGTTGCACATCACTCAGCCGGACGGTGTCTCGTTCACCCTCGACGACGGCGAGTTGCGGTGGCAGCGGTGGTCGATGCGCCTGGGGTTCAACTACCGCGAAGGTCCGGTCATTTACCAGGTGCGGTACGACGATCAGGGCGAGCGTCGCGATATCGCCTACCGGATGTCGTTTGCGGAGATGGTCGTGCCGTACCGCGACCCGACGTTCGACCACTACCGGCGTACGGCCTACGACATCGGCGAGTGGGGCCTCGGCTTCATGACGACGTCGCTCGAGCTCGGCTGCGACTGCCTCGGCGAGATCCGCTATGTCGACGCCGTGCTGCACAACACAAGGGGTGAGCCGTACGAGATCACGAATGCCATCTGCATTCACGAGGAGGACAACGCGGTCTTGTGGAAGCACGTCGACGGGATAACGGGGGCGGAGGTACGCCGGACGCGGCGGCTCGTTGTCTCGTGTCACGTAACGGTCGCCAACTACGAGTACCTCATCTACTGGCGCTTCTACCAGGACGGCAACATCGAGTGCGAGGTCCGCGCGACGGGCGTCATGGTGACGACGCCGTTCGCCGAGGGTGCTGAGCAGCCGCCATACGGCACGCTCGTCGACGCGCGCACGTATGCGCCGTACCACCAGCACTTCCTCGTAGCGCGGCTCGACCTCGACGTGGACGGTGAGCAGAACACCGTGTACGAGCTGGACTCCCTGGCCTCGCCGCTGTCGCCGGACAATCCGTACGGGCTCGCTGTGACGACACGGGCAATACCCGTACGCAGCGAGTCAGAATCGGGCCGCGACTTCGACTGGTCGACGCAGCGGGCCTGGAAGGTCGTCAATCCCTCGCGGCCGAACTCGCACGGCGATCCGGTGGCTTACAAACTGGTCCCAACCGCGTGCATCCCGCCGATGATGGACGCTTCCACACCGCAGTACGTGCGGGCGCCGGTGATCGGCCACCAGCTCTGGGTGACGCGCGAGCATCCGGACGAACGTTGGCCGTGCGGCGCGTACCCGACGCAATCGGACGCCGACGGCGGAATGACCCGGTGGATCGCGGACGACGAACCGCTCGAGGATGTCGACGTTGTCCTCTGGTACGTCTTCGGTATTCACCACATCACCCGAGTCGAGGACTGGCCCATCATGCCGGTCGACACCATTGCCTTCTGGCTCAAGCCGTTCGGCTTCTTCGACCGCAATCCCTCGTTGGACGTGGCGCCGTCGCTGCGGTCGCACGATGGCGTCGATGGCGATGCCTGCCACACCACGGCCACGTCGGCGGCGCCCCACTGACGGCGTCCCGACTGATTCACCCGCTGCGATACGCGACGAGTTAGGGCGATACGCGTCATACAGACCGCGTATCGCCCTCAATGATCACGTATACGTGATCATTTCGTGTCGTGCTTAGCCCTCAGCGAGGAGCGCGTCGAGCTTCTCGTAGCCCTCGATCACGCCGGTGTCCATGCCACTCGACACGACCATGTCGCGGGTCTCGATGGTGTCGACGACCGAGAGACCGGTGACACGGGTCCGGCCATCGCCGATGTCCTCGAACGTCATGGTCTCGAGAGAGACGCCGTCGGGCGCACCTTCCCAGGTGAACGTCTGCACGAGCCGGTCGCTCGGACGTACCTCGTGGAAAGAACCGTAGAACGACGCGACTTCCTGACCGTCCTGCAGCGCCGCATAGCGGTAGTTGCCACCGGTTCGCGCGTCCCAGCTGTCGATCTGCATCGTTGTGCTCTTCGGTCCCAGCCAGCGAGCGACAAGTTCCGGGTCCGTCCACGCGCGGAACACGCGGTCCTTCGGGGCGTCGAACTCGCGGGTGATGCGAATCGTCGGCAGCTTGGGGTCGGCCTCGATTCTCGTCTCGTTCGTGTGCGTGCTGCTCGTGCTGGTCATGATGGTGCTCCCTTCGCGGGGTCGTCGTTCATCTCGGCGAGGACCTCGTCGAGACGCTGGAACCTTTCCTCGGCCTGCTGGCGATACCGCTCGATCCACTTCGTCATGAGGTCGAACACCTCGGCTTCCAGATGGCAGGGCCGGCGCTGCGCGTCGCGCGTACGAGTCACGAGACCCGCGTCCTCCAGGACCCTGAGGTGCTTCGACACGGCCTGGATCGAGACCTCGTACGGCTCGGCCAGCTGGCCGACCGTCGCATCCCCGACCGCGAGCCGGGCCACGATGTCGCGCCGGGTCGGGTCGGCGAGGGCGGCAAACACTCGCGACAGGCGATCGTCCATGTCGATCCCCTTCCTCGCGAGTATTCAACCGAACGGTTGATAAACTAGCGAGGAGAGAACCGGCTTGTCAACCAGTAGGTTGAATAAACGTGGTCAGTCTTTCCCGGCCAGCCAGGATTCGCTCAGCTCACCTGCGGCCACGAGGACGGCCGGACCCCTCAGTTCCACCGAGCCGTCGACCCGTTCGGTGACAGCAAGCGTGCCGCCGCGAACGTCGAGCTGCCAGGTCGCGGGTGCCTCGGCTCCCAGCCGCCGCCGGGTAGCGACGATCGCCGCCGCCGCTCCCGTTCCGCAGGAGTCCGTCTCCCCCACCCCGCGCTCGTGCACGCGCATGGCGGCGTGAGCGGTGCCTCGGACGACGACGAACTCCACGTTGACGCCGTCAGGAAAGGCCGACGAGGGCGAGACTGCCGGTGCAGACGCGAGATCGCCGGCATCGGCCAGGTCGTCCACGAAAGCCACAGCATGCGGATTCGGCATCGCGACGGCAGTCACCGGCCAGGTGCGTGATCCGACGTGGGTCTGGGCGCCAGGCACGTGCAGCAGCTCTGCCGGGCCAAGGTCAACCGTCACGTCGCCTATCGGGTCGACGTTCGTCGTTTTCACCCCTGCGCGAGTTGCGATGCGCAGCTCACCGGCCGGCTCGTACCAGCTGTCCACCAGAAACCGTGCGAAGACGCGGATGCCGTTCCCGCACATCTCCGCGACGCTGCCATCGGCGTTGCGGTAGTCCATGAACCAGCGCGCTGCATCGGACATCACCGAACCCTCGGGGTCCGTCGCCGAGAGCACCGCGCGTAGGACGCCGTCACCGCCGATGCCGCGGCGCCGGTCGCAGAGGCGCCGGACGAGATCGGGAGTGAGGTCGACACGTCGCTCCGGATCGACGAGCACGACGAAGTCGTTTCCGGTCCCATGCCCCTTGACGAACCGCACGGCTCACGAGCGTACGGCGCTGCGCACCACAGCGACTGCGGCATCGAGTAGGTCCGGCCGGTCGTACGCCAGCCATGTCACACGCGGATCGCGTCGAAACCAGGAGTCCTGTCGGCGCGCGAACCGTCGTGTCGCCCGAACCGTCTCCGCTTTCGCCTCCTCCTCGGTTCCCTGACCCGCGAGGAAGCGCAACACCTGCGCGTAACCCAGGGCTCGGCTCGCCGTCCGCCCCTGGCGAAGTCCCGCTGCTTCCAGTCGACGAACCTCGTCGACGAACCCGGCCTGCCACATGACCGTCACGCGGTGATCGATGCGCTGATCGAGTCGGTCGCGCGGGACGCTGAGACCGATCTGAATCGTGTTGTCGACCACGTACCGCGGCGACGGCAGCGATGCGGCAAACGGCTCTCCGGTCAGCAGCACCACCTCGAGCGCGCGGACGATGCGTCGACCGTTGCTGGGCAGAATTGCCTGTGCGGCAACGGGATCTGCCGCCGCGAGTCGGTCGTGCAGAGAAGCCGGGCCCTTCTCATCCAGCTCGCGCTCGAGTTGCATACGCAACTCCGCATCGGTGCCGGGGAAGTCGAGATCGTCGAGCGCGGCGCGCACGTACAGTCCGGAGCCGCCCGCGAGCACCGGTATTCGACCAGCGGCGCGCAGCCTGTCGATCGCGTCACGTGCCAGCCGCTGGTACTCCGCGACGCTCGCAGTCTGCGTGACGTCCCAGACATCGAGCAGGTGATGCGGCACACCGGACCACTGGTCGCGCGGCAACTTCGCGGTGCCGATGTCCATGCCCCGATACAGCTGCATGCTGTCGGCATTGATCACATCGCCGTCGAGGGTTCGCGCCAGCTCGATGGCCAGGTCGGACTTTCCCGCCGCGGTGGGACCTACGACAGCGATCACGCGCGTCATCGCACGAGCCAGGACGCGACGAAGTAGTCGACCCCATAGGGGGACTCCTCGGCCAACAGGGTCGCATCGACATCGAGACCCTCTGCTGCACCGGCCAGCACCTGCCAAACGGTTCGCCCACCGACGAGCAGCTCCGCGGACACCTCTGGGTCCAGCACTGCAAGCGCGGGCATGTCACCGAGCTCGAGTGCGCGTCTGATCTCCGAGTCGTACGCAACCGCGCGCGCGTCCACATAGCCGGGTGCCTTCTCGCTGCGCCGCGCGCTGCCGTCGCCCAGCACGAGCAACGCAACTCGATCCGCGCGCTGCGCTAGCTGCTTGCCCATTCCCAGGCAGGTGTCCGGGTCGACGTCGGTGCCGAGGGCCACGAACAACAGCCGTCCGTCCCACGCGCAATGCCGCAGCAACCACGCACCGACGCTGAGGGACAGCGGTAACAGTTGCTGGCCGGGATAAGGCGAACCGACGCCGATATCGACGCCGTACGCAGCGAAGCTGCCGTACGCGTCAGCCGGGAATTCGCGTATCCCGGACCGCTTGACATCGGGGCCTACCGCAACGACCAGATCGGGCCCCCTGTCCACCATCCGCTGGACAGCGTCGTCGCACGCCGCGCGCAGCGCGTCCAGCTCGGTCGCCGCGCCCGCGGCAAGCTCGGGCACCATGAGGGGCGGATGCGGGCACACCGCAGCTGACACGAGCACGACCGGACGCTACCCGCGACACCCGTGCGCTGTGATGGGATGAGTACGTGAGCCAGTGGGGCCGAGTCGCCGAGGACGGCACGGTGTACGTGCGCACGTCCGCCGGCGAGCGTGCCGTCGGCTCGTGGCATGCCGGTGATCCAGGCTCGGGCCTCGAGCATTTCTCCCGCCGGTTCGATGCTCTCGTCACCGAGGTGGAGTTGCTCGAGCAGCGCACCCGCGCCCGCACCGGCGACGCGCGAGCCATGCTGCGCAGCGCTGGCAAGCTGAAGCAGTCCCTCGACACGGTCAACGCCGTAGGTGACCTGGACGGCTTGGCTCGCCGGATTGATGGTGTGTGCGGCGCGATAGAGGCACGCATCGAGGCTGAGTCGGCCGCGCGGGCGGAAGCTCGGGTTCAGGCGCAGCAGACCAAGCAGGGCTGGGTCGAGGAAGCAGAGCAGCTCGCGGAGAGCACGCAATGGAAGTCAGCCGGCGACCGGCTCAAGGAGATCGCCGATTCGTGGCGAACGGTCCCCGGCCTCGATCGGCACACCGACGACGAGCTGTGGAAGCGGATCCGCGCGGCGCGGAGCACGTTCGAGCGTCACCGGGGAGCGCACTTCGCGACCCTGGATCAGCAGCGCAAGGAGGCAGCGGCCCGCAAGGAGGAACTCGTCGTCGAGGCCGAGCAGCTCGCCGAATCGTCGGAGTGGCAGACGACGGCCAACCGGCTCAAGCAGCTCATGCAGGAGTGGAAGGCGGCAGGGCGCGCGCAGCGCGACTCCGAAGAGGCGCTGTGGAAGCGGTTCCGCGCTGCGCAGGACGCCTTCTTCGCCCGCCGCTCTGCGGTGTTCGCCGAGCGAGAGGCGGGCCTACGCAACAACCTGGCCGCCAAGGAGGCGCTGCTCGCCGAAGCGATGGCCCTCGACCCGAGCCGTGACCTCGAGGGCGCGCGTCGGTCGATGCGCGACATTCACGAGCGGTGGGACAAGGCCGGCCGCGTTCCGCGCGAGGCCATGGCGAGCCTCGATGCGCGACTGCGCGCCGCTGAGGATCGGATCCGAGTCGCCGCCGACACTGCCGTATCCCGTCCCAGCGCAGAGACGAATCCGCTCGTCACCCGGCTCCGCGAGTCGGTCACCAAGCTGGAGCGCCAGCTCGACGGCGCCCGGACCGACGGTCGCGCCGCCGACGTCGAGCGGATCGAGGAGACGCTGGCGACTCAACGTGGCTGGCTTGCTCAGGCCGAGGAGTCCCTCAACCGCTAGCACCCCGCCGACCAGCCGCAGTGCGCGACATCGTCGGCATGCCAAGGGAGACACCAGGGCGCGCCGGCGTTGTGCGGGCGGCCCAGGCGTCGCCGGCCCGGGTACGGCGCACCTGCACGACCTCGCCGTCGGCGACGAGATGGTGCGGCGCCGCATACGTGATCTCGACCGTGACGACGTCGCCGGGCCGCGGGCCGGCTTCGCCCGGCGTGACGTGGACGAGCCGATTGTCTGGAGCACGCCCCGACAACCGCAGGGTCGTGGCGTCTTTGCGCCCCTCCCCCTCGGCGACGAGCACGTCGACGCGTCGACCGACCTGCTTCTTGTTCTCCTCCCAGGCCACATCCTCGACGAGCGCGACCAGCCGCCCGTACCGCTCCTGCACCACGTCGCGCGGCACCTGATCGGGCAGTGACGCCGCGGGGGTGCCCGGTCGCTTCGAATACTGGAACGTGTAGGCGCCGGCGAAGCGCGCCTCGCGTACGACGTGCAGCGTCTGCTCGAAGTCGTCCTCGGTCTCACCAGGAAACCCGACGATGATGTCGGTAGTGATCGCGGCATCCGGCATCGCCGTGCGCACCCGAGAAAGGATGCCGAGGTAGCGGTCCTGCCGGTACGAGCGGCGCATTGCGCGCAACACCCGATCCGAGCCCGACTGCAGCGGCATATGCAGCTGCGGCATCGCGTTCGGCGTCTCGGCCATCGCCGCGATGACGTCGTCCGTGAAGTCCTTGGGGTGCGGCGAGGTGAACCGCACCCGTTCCAACCCGTCGATGGAGCCGCACGCTCGCAGCAACTTTCCGAATGCCAGCCGGTCGCCGAAGTCCGCGCCGTAAGAGTTGACGTTCTGCCCGAGCAGCGTCACCTCGAGGACGCCGTCGTCGACCAGCGCCGAGATCTCCCGCAGGATCTCTCCCGGACGCCGATCCTTCTCCCTGCCGCGCAGTGCAGGGACGATGCAGAACGTGCAGGTGTTGTTGCAGCCGACCGCAATCGAGACCCAGGCGGCGTACGGCGACTCGCGGCGGGTCGGGAGCGTCGAGGGGAAGACGTCGAGCGATTCGAGTATCTCCAGCTGTGCCTCGGCGTTGTGCCGCGCCCGCTCCAGCAGTGCCGGGAGCGAGCCGATGTTGTGCGTGCCGAAGACCACGTCGACCCACGGCGCACGTCGCAGGATCTCTCCGCGGTCCTTCTGCGCCAGGCAGCCGCCCACCGCGATCTGCATGCCAGGATGCGCCGCCTTGACGGGCGCGAGGTGGCCGAGGTTGCCGTACAGCCGGTTGTCGGCGTTCTCCCGGACCGCACAGGTGTTGAAGACGACCACATGCGGGTCATCTGCATCGCCAGCGGGCAGTCCAGACGTGCGCGCGTACCCGGCCTCCTCGAGCAGGCCGGCGAGCCGCTCGGAGTCGTGCGCGTTCATCTGGCACCCGTAAGTGCGGATCTCGTAGGTGGGCATGTTCAGGCCAGGGTACGGCCGTATCCGTACCGTGATGGCCCAGCGGTACTCCGCCAGCAGCCGGGCAGGTAGTTTGCCCGATGTGACAGTGACTTCCGAGCCGGGCGAGTTGGGGAAAGACGCCACGCCGCCCACCGGCGAGCCACTCGTCGTGCTCGAGAAGGTCAACAAGTACTTCGGTGATCTGCACGTCCTGCAGGACATCGATCTCACCGTCCACCGCGGCGAGGTCGTTGTCGTGATCGGCCCGTCGGGCTCCGGCAAGTCGACGCTGTGCCGGGCGATCAACCGGCTCGAGACGATCAGCTCGGGAAACATCGAAGTCGACGGCAAGCCGCTGCCGGAGGAGGGCAAGGAGCTAGCTCGGCTGCGCTCCGACGTCGGCATGGTCTTTCAGTCGTTCAATCTGTTCGCCCACAAGACCGTGCTCGAGAACGTAACGCTCGGCCCCATGAAGGTCCGCGGCATGAACAAGGCGGCCGCAGAAAAGCGCGGCCGCGAGTTGCTGGACCGCGTTGGCGTCGGCAACCAGGCCGCCAAGTATCCAGCCCAATTATCCGGCGGCCAGCAGCAGCGGGTGGCCATCGCGCGGGCGTTGGCGATGGATCCCAAGGTGCTGTTGTTCGACGAGCCCACGTCTGCTCTCGACCCCGAGATGATCAACGAGGTTCTCGACGTCATGACGTCGCTCGCTCGCGATGGCATGACGATGGTGGTCATCACCCACGAAATGGGCTTTGCGCGGCGTGCAGCCAATCGCGTCGTCTTCATGGCCGACGGCCAGATCGTCGAGGAGCAGGTCCCCGAGACGTTCTTCACGACGCCGTCGACGGATCGCGCGAAGGACTTCCTGTCCAAGATCTTGACCCACTGACGGCAGTTGCGTACAGCACGAAACTCACGAAGGAAGGTGCGTACGACATGCGGGTACGAAGGATCGCAGCGGCGGCTGCAGCGGTAGCGCTGTCGCTCACGCTGGCGGCATGTGGCAGCGACGACTCGGCTGAACCCGAGACCGAGGTCGAGTCGGCCCCGACGTTCGAGGCCGGCACGACGATGGCGACGCTGTCGGAGAAGGGCTCGATCACGGTTGGGACGAAGTTCGACCAACCGCTGTTCGGCCTCAAGGGCTTGGATGGCAAGCCGCAGGGCTTCGACGTCGAAATCGCGAAGATCATCGCCGGCGCGATGGGCATCAGCCCGGAGAACATCAACTACATCGAGACCCCGTCGGCGATTCGTGAAGAGGTCATCGAGCAGAAGCGCGCGGACATGGTCGTCGCGACGTACACGATCAACGACAAGCGCAAGGAGCGGATCTCCTTCGCCGGCCCGTACTACGTGGCTGGCCAAGACATCATGGTCCTCGCAGACAACCCAAAGGACATCACCGGGCCGGACTCGTTCAAGACCAACGGCGCGAAGGTGTGCTCGGTCACGGGTTCGACGCCGAGCGAGAACATCAAGCAGTACCTCGGCAGCCCTGACCAGCTGGTGCTGTTCGACGTCTACTCCAAGTGCGCCGATGCGTTGCGTACGGGCCAGGTCGACGCGGTGACGACCGACAACGTCATCCTGCTCGGGCTGATCGACGCCAGCGCCGACAAGTTCGAGCTCGTGGGTGAGGCGTTCACCGAGGAGCCGTACGGCATCGGCATCACCAAGGGTGACGTCGCATTCTGCGAGTTCATCAACGAGACACTGCAAACAGCGTCCGACGACGGCGCCTACGCCACGGCGTGGGAGGAAACCGCAGGCAAGGTGCAGGAAGAGACACCTGAACTGCCGGCGGCTGCCCCCTGCACCTGACGGCCGCATGACGCGTCCCGGGGCGTCGGGCTCCCTGAGATCCGACGCCCCGGGCCTGCCGCTGCGGAGGAGGCCCTGACGTGAGCGTCTTCATCGACAACTTCGACCTCTACTGGAACGGGTTCCTCAAGACGCTCCAGATCTGCCTGTACGCCGCGATCGGCTCCCTCGTTCTCGGCACGATCCTGGCGGCATTCCGGGTCAGTCCGGTGCCGCCGCTACGGTGGTTCGGGACGTCGTGGATAAACGTCTTCCGCAATTGCCCGCTGACCGTCGTGCTGTTCTTTGTGGCCTTTGGCTTACCGGAGATCGGCGTCAACGGCCAGTACCTGTGGTTCGGGGTAACCGGACTCATCCTGTACACCTCGGCGTTTGTCTGCGAAGCGATCCGCAGCGGCATCAACGCTGTGTCGGCGGGGCAAGCCGAAGCGGCTCGCTCGATCGGTATGACGTTCGGCCAGTCGCTGCAGATCGTGGTCCTTCCGCAGGCACTGCGCTCGGTTGTCCCGCCGCTGGGCAGCGTGATCATCGCCATGATCAAGAACTCGGCGATCGTCGGTGCTTTCGGCGTCGGTGGTGACCTTTTCAGCGCCGGCGCGACGTTGACCAGCGCTCAGGGCTACGCAGCGCTTCCCGTCTTCACCGGTGTTGCGATCGGCTATCTCGCCATCACCATCCCCGCCGGATTGGCGCTCGGCGTCCTCGAACGGCGGGTGGCGATCGCGAGATGAGTACCTCCACGAGCGCAGTTCTCTACGACGAACCCGGGCCTCGGACTCGTCGACGCATCACGATCGGCAGCCTCGTCGCGCTCGTCCTCCTCCTCGCGGTGGCCTACCTGGTCTATCGCCGCCTGGATGAACAGGGCCAGTTCGAGGCCGCGCTGTGGGCGCCACTCTTCGACCCGAACGATCCGCTGTTTCCGCAAGTCTGGCGACTGCTATGGCAGGGCCTGCAGAACACGCTGAAGGCCGCCGCACTCGCGATGCTCTTCTCGCTCGTCATCGGGACGCTGCTGGCCGTGACTCGCATCACCGCGGCGCGATGGTATCGCTGGGCCGTCGTTGGAGTTATCGAGCTGCTGCGCGGAATCCCCGTCGTCATCGCCATCTTCTTCGCCTCCCGCGTACTGCCCGAGGTTGGCGTCGACCTGCCGCTGATGTGGTACCTCGTCATCGGCTTGACGGCGTACAACTCGGTGGTCATCGCCGAGATCATCCGTTCCGGTGTTGCCGCACTGCCCAAGGGGCAGACGGAGGCGGCGTACGCCGTTGGCCTGACCCGAGGTCAGACGCTGCGGTTGATCCTGCTGCCGCAGGCGTTCCGCATCATGCTGCCGGCGCTGATCAGCCAGCTCGTTGTCGTCCTCAAGGACACCTCACTGGGCGCGTTCATCAGCTACGAGGAGCTGCTGCGCACTGGAAACATCATCGTGCAGAACCTCGCAAACCCGATCCAGACCTACTTGCTGGTCGCGGTCATCTTCATCGCTATCAACTACCTGCTCAGCAAGCTCGCGGTGTACGTCGAGCGCCGGCTCAGCCGCAGCCGCGCAGGCAAACCAGAGGAGGCCGACAGCGCCCTCGAAGCGCAGCGCGTCGAGTCCGGAGTCGGCTCCGCGTGACGACCGTCGATGAGTACATCGAATCTTTTCCTGAAGACGTTCAAGCGATCCTGCACGAGATCCGTCGCCGGCTGCACCTGGCTGTCCCTGGCGCTGGGGAGAGGATCAGCTACGGCATCCCGACGATCACGATCGGCGACGCGTACGTCGTGTACTTCGCAGCGTGGAAGCGCCACATCTCCGTGTACCCCATTCCGGCCAGCGACTCTGCGCTTCAAGAGGAGCTGGCGCCGTACGCAGCCGCAAAGGGCACGTTGAAGTTCCCTCTCAGCAAACCCATGCCGTACGAACTCATCGAGCGCGTGGGCGCCCAACTCGCCCAGCGCCGAAGCAGAACGTGAGCCAGCCGATGTGGCCGCGCATCGACGGGCTGCGAGCGCTCGAGCTCGGGCTGCCAGGCGAGCAGCGGGAGTGGCTCAACGACTTGGTGCTGCGCGGCGAGAAGAAGGCCACGGCGGGACGGCTTGCCGAATACGAGGCCGAGGGAGAGGAACTCGAGCAGGTCGGCGAGCAGCTCGTTCTCGTCGACGACGAGCTGCAGCCGCTCGCTCTCGTTGAGGTGGACCGCGCCGAGGTGGTGCCATTCGGCACGGTGCCGTGGGAATTCGCGGCCGCCGAGAACGAGGGCGATACGTCAATCGAGGAGTGGCGCGAAGGGCACCGCCGCTATTGGCGCGAGGCAGACGGCGTCGACATCCCCGACGAGGAGCCAGTAGTGCTGGTGTGGATGCACCTTGTTCCGGGGCCGCGATGAGTTCCTCGTCCCGACGCGGTCTATCGGGAAGCGAGAAGCATGTCCAGGGAGGACAGCGACATGGCAGACGACACAACTGAGATCCACACGCTTATCGAGCGCTGGGCGGCAGCGGTTCACGGCGGCGACCTGGACACCGTCCTGGCCGATCACGCCGACGACATCGTGATGTTCGACGTGCCGCCGCCCGACAACGGCGTGCGCGGCATCGAGGCGTACCGCGCGACCTGGCCGCCGTTCTTCGAGTGGCAGGCGAAGGGCGCTTCCTTTGAGATCGTCGAGCTCGACGTCGTGGCAGGGAGCGACGTGGCCTTCGCACACGCGCTGTTGCGTTGTGGCACGCCGGCGGAGCTCGAGAAAGACCCGGACAACCGGCTACGGCTCACGCTCGGGCTGCGGAAGGACGACGAGCGCTGGGTAGTCGTGCACGAGCACCACTCGTTCCCCGACAAGGGCTAGCTGCGACTCAGCTCCCTGCGAAGCGGGAGCCGATTACATCAGCGAGCGAACTCGGTGGCTCTCGACTCGCGGACGACCATGATGCGGATCTGCCCCGGGTAGGTCAGCTCCTCCTCGACCTGCTTGGCGATGTCGCGGGCGAGGACCTGGGCCTGGATGTCGTCGATGGCGTCCGGCTGGACCATAACGCGCACCTCGCGACCGGCCTGCATGGCGAAGACCTTCTCGACGCCCTCGTGTTTGTGAGCGATCTCCTCGAGGCGCTCGAGCCTCTTGACGTAGGCCTCCAGCGACTCGCGGCGAGCCCCGGGTCGGCCGCCGCTGATGGCGTCCGCCGCCTGCGTCAACACGGCCTCGACGGTCTTGACCTCGACCTCGTTGTGGTGGGCCTCAATGGCGTGGACGACGTCCTCGTTCTCGCCGTACCGCCGGGCAATCTCTGCGCCAATGAGCGCGTGGCTGCCCTCGACCTCGTGGGTGAGCGCCTTGCCGATGTCGTGGAGCAGCGCGCAGCGCTTGAGCAGCGTGCGGTCGAGACCAAGCTCGCTGGCCATCATGCCGGCGATGTGCGCGGATTCGACGAGGTGCTTGAGGACGTTCTGGCCGTACGACGTGCGGTAGCGCAAGCGACCAAGCAGCGCGACCAGCTCGGGATGCATGTCGGTGATCCCGACCTCGACGAGCGCGTCCTCCCCGGCTCGCACGCACAGGGCCTCGACCTCGGTCTTACTCCGGTCGTAGACCTCCTCGATGCGATGCGGATGGATACGGCCGTCGAGGACGAGCGACTCGAGAGTCAGCCGGGCAACCTCGCGGCGGACCGGATCGAAGCAGGACAGAAGGACAGCTTCCGGAGTGTCGTCGATGATGAGGTTGACGCCAGTCGTCGCCTCGAACGCTCGGATGTTTCGGCCCTCGCGGCCAATGATCCGGCCCTTCATGTCGTCGCTCGGCAGGTGCAGCACCGCGACCACGGACTCGGCCGTCTGCTCGCTCGCCAATCGTTGGATGGCAAGCGTGATGATCTTGCGAGCTCGCTCCTCGCCCTGCTCGTTCGCCTCTCGCTCGATGTCGCGGATCAGGATCGCAGCTTCCCGCTTCGCCTGATTCTCGATGCCCGAGATCAGCTCAGTCTTGGCTTGCCCCGCCGTCAGCCCCGCGGTGCGCTCAAGGATGAGGCGTCGCTCCTCCTCAACGTCTTCCAGCTCGGCGCGCTTGCGGTCGATAGCTGCCTCGACTTCGAACAGCTCGCGGTCGCGCTCCTCGACCCGGCTCTGCTCGCTGTCGAGGCGCTCCTCGCGCTCGGCCAGCCGGTGCTCGCGTCGCTCGAGATCGAGGCGCAGCTCACGCACGTCGTCCTTGAGTGCCCGGATCTCGTCCTCGGCCTCCTGGCGGGTGCGCTGGGCGGCAACCGAAGACGCCTCTGCCTTCTGCGCGATGTCGGCGGCCTCAATGGTCGCGCGTTCCCGGATGTTGTCCGCTTCGCGCCGGGCGGCCTCGAGCTCATCCTGGACGAGCCCCGACGAGTCCGTCGTCACGGCAGGCGGCCGGGCACGGCGCAGTACCGTCACGAGGGCGAGCACGACCCCGGCGAGAACGAGGATGAGGAGACCGAAGACCACTAGTTCCACGACGCCTGCGTCGAACACGGCCGTCTCCCTCCTCATCAGCCCACACGGGCACGCTTCGAGGGATCACACGGACGACGGGGTCGCCAAATAGCCGTCGCTGAGACGGGAAGAAACGTTGTGCAACCGTTTTCGCGGCGGATGTTGCGTGTTCGTGCAGGTCACCGGCCTCCTCGGCCGGACTCGTTGGCTCGTTCGTTCTGTTCGTGTATAGCGCTACCCGCAGTGCGGGGTGATCCCTCAATGAGCCTGAGGCTAAGACTTAGGTCACGAAATGGTCAAGACGGCGCGACGAACAAGCAAACAGGAACCGATCTCGCCCGCCGGCTGACTTCTGCATGACCGCTCGACGCGCGTCGGTCCGATCGGCACCTAGCCGTCCTCGTCGTCTGACTCGACCTCGAGTAGCGCAGCCCTGAATGGTTCATCGAAGTCCGCATCGAATGGCTCAGCATCGAATGGCTCAGCATCGAATGGCTCCGCCTCGACGGCAGCGTCCCGGCGACTCCCCCGCGGCTCGCTGCGATCGGCGACGTCGCTTCGCTGCTCCGCATGCAAGGCATCGCGCACGACCCGGAGCGCAAGCCCACCCGGATACCCCTTACGTGCCAGCATCCCGGCGAGTCGACGGACCCGCGCGTCGTACGGCACATTCCGCGTCGACACGAGCCGGCGCGCCACTAGCGCCGTCGCAGCTGCCGCCTCGTCGTCGTCATCGATCCGCGCGACCGCCGATCCGACGAGCTCATCGTCGACGCCGCGTTGGCGCAGCTCCGCGCGCAACGCTCGCCGCGCGAGCCCACGACCGCGATGTCGCGTGTCTACCCATGCTTCGGCGAACGCACCGTCGTCGACCAGCCGCACATCGACGAGCCGGTCGAGCACCCGCTCGGCGACCTCGTCGGGTACGCCGCGACGGCGCAGTGCCTCCGCCAGCTGCGCCCGCGTCTTGGGCGCCCCAGTCAACATCCGCAGGCACACCGCCCGCGCGACGCTCTCGGGGTCCGCAGCAAGCTCGGCGTCCTCGCGTGCCGCGGCAACGCCCTTGGAGCGAGCCGCCGCCCTTATCGCCACCGCCTAGAAGTCAATCGGCGCGGGCAACGGCTCCTCGGCGTCGAGCTTTGCCCCGATACCGAGTTTTTCCTTGATGCGCTTCTCGATCTCGTCGGCGAGGTCGGGGTTGTCACGCAGGAATGCGCGCGAATTTTCCTTCCCCTGGCCGAGCTGGTCGCCTTCGTAGGTGTACCAGGCGCCCGACTTGCGCACGATGCTGTGCTCGACGCCCATGTCGATCAACCCGCCCTCACGGCTGATGCCATGTCCGTAGATGATGTCGAACTCCGCCTGCTTGAACGGCGGAGCCATCTTGTTCTTCACCACCTTGACGCGGGTGCGGTTGCCGACCGAGTCGGTGCCGTCCTTGAGCGTCTCGATGCGCCGAACGTCGAGCCGCACCGACGCGTAGAACTTCAGCGCCCGGCCGCCCGTCGTCGTTTCCGGGCTGTTGTGAACGATGACTCCGTCGGCGAGGTAATTGTGAGAACCCTCCACCTCGATGTCGAAACGCCGCATGGACCGAGTCGGAGGCTTGACATGCATATCGACAACGCGTGCTGGAACGGGCTTGAGGACCGCATCGACGAACTCCGGCTGAACAGAGAATCGACCGCGGAATCGCGGCAGCAACTTGTAGTCCATTGAAGGATGAACGTACGGCGCTACCAGCTCGTGCAGCTTGGCAGTCTCGTCCTCGGGAAACACGAGGACGGCCTTGCCGGCCCGAGCGATGAGCCGCGGATGCAGATCGAATGCACCCGCAAGATGCTCGACGAGACGCCGACGAGAGTCCTCACTCATCGCTTCGATGCAGATGTCACTGCGCCCGCTGCCGTCGCGCGTGCGTTCCTGCACACCCTTCGCGCGAAGTGTGAAACCCCCGTCGTCCATGTACCAAATCGCCAGCGCCAGCGGTGTCAGCGCCTTGAGGTACTCCCAGGACAGCACCTTTTTCCCGGCGATGTAGACCGCGTCTCGTAGCTCACCAAGCTCGGGCAGAGGTTGAACGTCGACGAACTCGGCGCCTTTGGCATTGCTCGTGTGGCTCTGCTTCAGGTTGGCGAGCAGTGACGTCTTCCACTGCAAGTAGTCGTGTTGCTTGGCCGCGTGGCCCATCCGGTATCGGGCGCCGATTCCGTTACGCGCCGGTGAGAGGCAGCCATCACCCATGAGTCCGCCCAAGATGACCTGCCATTGGAAATCGCTCAGCAGGTGCGGTTGCGAGAGCATGACACGGTCACCCACTCGCAGCTCCCCTGCCTCTCGCCAACCGGCGGGAGTGCTGATCAGGTGGTTGCGCGTGACTGCGAGTTGGGATCTTCCGTTGCCTGACGGACGAGCAACGGTGATCTGAAGGAACTCATCCGTCCGGCCGTTGTCGAACCAGTTGACGACGCGCTTGGGGACGATGCGCGCGAGATCGGGGTCATAAGACAGCACCTCGACGGGCAGGCGCTGATTGACGATCTTCCCGATCTTCTCCTGCGATCCGTCGGCCAGCGTGACACGAGTGCCGTATGAGAGGCACCCGAACATCACGCCGACCTTTTCGCGCAACTGATTGATGAATATCGCGGTCGTTCTCGACGAATTCAACGCGCCCGTCAATTTGCGTAGCGCCTGGCTCATCAACCGGGCCTGCAGGCCAACGTGGCTGTCGCCCATCTCGCCCTCGATCTCGGCCCGGGGGACGAGCGCAGCGACCGAGTCGATGACGATGACGTCGAGCGCACCGGATCGGATGAGCATGTCGGCGATCTCGAGCGCCTGCTCCCCCGTGTCGGGTTGCGACACCAGCAGCGCGTCGGTGTCGACGCCGAGCCGCTTGGCATATTCGGGGTCGAGAGCGTGCTCGGCATCGATGAATGCCGCGATGCCGCCTGCGTGCTGCGCGCTCGCGACCGCGTGCAAGGCAACCGTCGTCTTGCCGCTGGCCTCGGGTCCGTAGATCTCGACGACCCGGCCGCGCGGCAGACCGCCGATGCCGAGTGCGACATCGAGGGCGATGGCGCCGGTCGGGATCACCTCGACCGGCGCTCGTCCTTCCTCGCCGAGGCGCATGACCGAGCCCTTGCCGAAAGAGCGCTCGATCTGTGCCAGTGCGTTGTCGAGCGCCTTGGTGCGGTCTGCCGGAGCTGCCATGGATACCGCCCTGTCGGGTCGTGGTGTGCGTGCCATCGTGCGATCGAACCTAGAGGCCGGCACCGACAGCTCCCTCGGCTCGACACACATCTGTGGACAAGGTGACCCTGTGGACATTAGCCGAACACGTGTTCGAGCAGGGACCGACACACCGCGTCGACACAGCAATCGCCCGACCGAGCGACATCGAGGTCTCAAGATCCGCGAAGTGCCCCAGACCGAGAGCCACGCGACAGGGTCACGGCCACGAGGAGACCTACCACGAGAATCGCAGCCAGCAGGTTGAGGGGACCGAAGCCAAAGGCGCCGAGCACGACACCGGAGAGCGCTCCGCCGACCGCTGCGCACAGTCCCATCACGAGGTCCGAGGCACCCTGCACTGCCGGTCGGGCCTCGACGGGCACGCTCTCGCTCAGCAGTGTCGAGCCAGCCACCAGGCAGCACGACCAGCCGAGGCCGAGGAGGAACAGCCCGACGCCGAGCTGGGCCGACGCGTGCGATGGTGCAAGGCCCGCTACGACCGCGGACAGCAGCAGCAGGATCGCGCCGGCGACGATGATGCGGACGCGACCTGCAGCGTCGACGAGCCATCCGACAACGGGCGAGAACGCGTACATGCCGGCCACATGGACGCTGATGACGAGACCGATGACGCGCAGCTGCGCACCGCCGTGATCCATGTGGATCGGCGTCATCACCATCACCGCGACCATTGCCGTGTGCGCGACGGCCACCGCGAGTAGGCCGAGCACGGCGGCAGGGGTACGACCGATCAGCTCCAACGTCGCCCGCAGCGGCGTCGACGTACGCGCCGAAGTCCACGCGATCCGGATCGCCGTCGACAGGAACGCCCGCCAATTGGCGAGCCAGCAGCAAGGGATCGGGGCGAAGCAGCACCGACAACACCGTCACACTGACGAGGAACCCGACGATCGAGAACACGAACGGCCCGGCCAGCGCCGGCAGGCCCAGCCACTCGGCAACCACGCCGCCGGGCTCGGCCAGGTTCGGTCCGAGCACCGCGCCGATCGTTCCCGACCACACCACGATGGACAGCGCGCTGCCACGGCGCTCGGGTACGGCGAGGTCCATCGCTGCAAAGCGCGCTTGCAAGCCGGCTGCCGTCGCAGTGCCGAAGAGGAACATGCCGAGCAGCAGCAGCGGGAAGGCGACGGTAGACGGTGTCTCCCCCGCCGAGAGGACGGCAGCCGCGATGACCACCACGGCACCGACCACGGCCAGCCCGTAGCCGGTCACCAGGCCCGTACGGCGCCCCCGGGCAGCCATCAGCCGGGACAACGGCACCGCGGCCAGCGCCGCACCGAGGACGGTCCCGGTCTGCGGCAGACCCGCCAGCGCCTCTGATCGCGACACCTCGGCCGCGAGCAACGTGCCCACGGCGATCCCGCTCGCCACGCCGACCGCAGCGAACCCCTGGCTCAACGACAGCACCCCAACTGTCCGTCGCTGAACGGCGGCGAGATCCTGCACCGTCGACGTAGGCACCGCCTCCTTCATCGCAGTCGCGCCGGCACGTCCTCCGCGGCGCACACCGCACGCCACACGTCCTTGGCGTCTTCACCCTGCTCGAGCGCCTGGGAAACGGTGCGGTCCCCGAGCTCTGCGATGACGAAATCGCGCGCGTACGACTCCGCGTACCCCTCGCCGAAGTGCTCCGTCATCCGGGACCAGAAGTCGGTGAGCCGCATGGTCCTCAGTATCCGACTGTTCCGCGGCCCGCCGGACCGGCACGATCTGCAGCGTGCAAGAGCGACAGGACAGCTGCGCCTTTTGCGTGCTGATGCGTGATCTCAGCTCGGCTCATGTAGTGGCGTCGTCGGAGACGTGCGTTGCTGTGTTGGACGCCAGTCCGGCGTCACTTGGCCACACCCTGGTCATGCCGCGTGCCCACTACGAAAGCGTCTGGGACCTCGACGACGCGACCGCGGCCGCGCTGATGCAGACAGTGCGATCGGTGGCTGCGCTGCTGCACGACAGGCTGGCTCCGGACGGGTTGACCGTGCGGCAGAACAACGGCGCGGCCAGCGGTCAGCGCGTACCGCATGTGCACGTGCACCTGGTTCCGCGCTGGAACGGTGACGGGCATATCGGATGGCCACGAGAGCGCGATGAACCCGTGGACAACGCGACCGCCATGCGAGCTCTTGTCGGGCAACCAATGACCCGCGACGAGGCCTTATCGATGCGCGGCTCTCGGTCGATCGACGAGCCACCGGCCGATGTTCCGCCGGATGTCGCGTGATCCTTGCGGACACGTCGGTCACGGACCAATCTACTGGTTCTGCCTGTACAGCGGCATCGCCGTGCCGTTCGCGACCAGCTGAGCCCGAGGTCCACCACGCGGAATGGTCGATTGCATGATCGCCGCCGTCGCTTGCGTACCGGCGCCACCCTGCTCGCCGCTGACGCGGATCTCGATCACGTCGCTCGAATCGTAGGCATCGACATCGACGAGGCATCTGTTCGCGCCATAGCAACCGACGCCGAACCGGAACTGTCGGTGGGGCGAGGCAGGATGGCGAGGTGGTCCCAGCTCTGCCCGGTGGAAAACAACACCGCTTCTCTCCCGCGACCCGGGCCTGGTTCGAGGGCGCCTTCGCGGGCCCGACGGCAGCGCAGGCGGGCGCATGGGACGCGATTGGTCAGGCTCAGGATGCACTCGTGGTCGCTCCCACCGGATCAGGCAAGACGCTGGCAGCCTTCCTGTGGTCGCTCGATCGACTGGCCACGGCACCACCCGTTGAGGATCCGCAGCGGCGGTGCCGGATCCTCTACGTCTCGCCGCTCAAGGCGCTGGCCGTCGACGTCGAGCGCAACCTTCGCGCCCCTCTCACCGGGATTCGGCAGGCCTCCGTACGGCTCGGCCTGCCCGAACCCGACATCGACGTCGGCGTCCGGTCCGGGGACACCTCAGCCGAAGAGCGCCGGCGCTTCGGTCGGCGACCGCCCGACGTCCTCATCACGACGCCCGAGTCGCTGTTCCTGATCCTGACGTCGCAGGCGCGAGAGTCGCTGCGGGGCGTCGAGACGGTCATCGTCGACGAGGTCCACGCGGTCGCCGGGACCAAGCGCGGCGCTCACCTCGCCCTCTCACTGGAACGCCTCGACGAGCTCCTCGATCAGCCCGCACAGCGCGTGGGGTTGTCGGCGACCGTACGGCCGGTCGAGGAGATCGCCACCTTCCTCTGCGCGACCCGACCGGTGCAGGTGGTCCAACCTCGGTCAGAGAAGAGGTTCGACCTCGAGGTCGTCGTACCAGTCGAGGACATGTCGCTGCTCGGCGAGACGACCGGCGAGATGGAGGGGTCAGCAGCCGGCAACGAGCAGCGGATCTCGATCTGGCCGCACGTGGAGGAGCGCATAGTCGACCTGATCGCTGACCACCGATCGACGATCGTGTTCGCGAACTCCCGCCGTCTCGCCGAGCGACTGACGGCTCGGCTCAATGAGATCGCCTGGGAGCGGGAAGCCGAAGACGAGCTACCGGCTGCTGGCTCGCTCACCCCCGCGGCGGTCATGGCCCAGGCGGGCTCCTCACGAGGGGCGCCGCCGGGTCAGGAGATCGCCCGCGCCCACCACGGCTCGGTGTCCAAGGAGCAGCGCGCAGAGATCGAGAACGCGCTCAAGGCCGGACGCCTCCCCGCGGTCGTGGCGACGTCGAGCTTGGAGCTCGGCATCGACATGGGCGCGGTCGATCTGGTCGTCCAGGTCGAGTCGCCGCCGTCGGTGGCCAGTGGTCTGCAGCGCGTGGGTCGTGCCGGGCACCAGGTCGGCGCCGTGTCGCGCGGCGTGCTGTTCCCGAAGTACCGCGGCGACCTCGTCCAGACCGCTGTCGTCGTCGAGCGGATGCGCGATGGCGCCATCGAGTCGACCCGGTTCCCCCGCAACCCGCTCGATGTCCTCGCACAACAGATCGTCGCGATGGTGTCGATGGACGCCTGGGCAGTCGACGACCTGCTGACGGTCGTGCGTCGCGCTGCGCCGTTCGCGACGCTGCCACAGAGCGCCTACGACGCGGTGCTCGACATGCTTGCCGGTCGCTACCCGAGCGACGAGTTCGCCGAGCTGCGCCCACGCCTGGTCTGGGACCGTGTCGAGGGGATGATCACCGGTCGACCGGGAGCGCAACGGCTCGCGGTGACCAGCGGCGGCACGATTCCCGATCGCGGGCTGTTTGGCGTGTTCCTCGTCGGCGAAAAGGCCTCGCGGGTCGGCGAGCTCGATGAAGAGATGGTGTACGAATCGCGCGTCGGCGATGTGTTCACCCTCGGGTCGACATCGTGGCGGATCGAGGACATCACCCATGATCGCGTGCTCGTGTCACCCGCGCCCGGGATGCCTGGTCGGCTGCCCTTCTGGCACGGTGACGCTCCAGGCCGGCCGATCGAGCTCGGCCGTGCGCTCGGCGCGTTCGTCCGTGAGCTGGGCAAGCTATCTGCCGATCACGCGCGGTCGCGGGTGCTGGCTGCCGGGCTCGACGAGTGGGCAACGGACAACCTGCTGGCCTACCTGACCGAGCAGCGCGAAGCGACCGGGCACGTCCCCGATGACCGGACCATCCTGGTCGAGCGATTCCGCGACGAGCTCGGTGACTGGCGAGTCGCGATCCATTCACCGTTCGGCGCTCAGGTGCACGCCCCGTGGGCGCTGGCGCTGTCGGCGCGGCTGCGAGAGCGGTACGGCGTCAACGTGCAGGCGATGCACTCCGACGACGGAATCGTGCTGCGGTTGCCCGACACCGAGGATTCGCCCCCGGCGGAGCTAGCCGTGTTCGAGCCCGACGAGATCGAGCCGCTCGTCACCGAGGAGGTCGGCGGATCGGCGCTGTTCGCGTCGCGGTTTCGCGAGTGCGCGGCGCGGGCGCTGCTGCTGCCGCGGCGCAATCCGGGACGACGGTCCCCGTTGTGGCAGCAGCGACAGCGCTCGGCACAGCTGCTGTCGGTGGCGAGCCAGTACGGCTCGTTCCCGATCGTGCTCGAGACGATGCGCGAGTGTTTGCAGGACGTGTTCGACGTTCCGGGGCTCGTGGAGTTGATGCGCGACCTGGAGTCGCGTCGCGTGCGCTTCGTCGAAGTCGAGACGACGCAGCCGTCACCGTTCGCGCGCTCGCTGCTCTTCGGCTACGTCGGTGCCTTCATGTACGAAGGCGACTCCCCACTGGCGGAGCGACGGGCCGCGGCCTTGGCGCTGGACACGAGTCTGCTCGCTGAACTCCTGGGCCAGGCAGAGCTACGAGAGCTACTCGACCCCTCGGCGCTGGAGACGCTCGAGCGCGAGCTGCAACGGCTGACGGAGGATCGTCGCTGTCGCGATGCCGAGGACGTCGCCGACCTGCTGCGCGTACTCGGCCCGCTGTCGACAGCAGAAGCGGTGGAGCGGGGGGCAACGCCACAGTGGCTCGCGGGCCTGGAGGAGGCGCGGCGCGCGATTCGGGTCCGCATCGCAGGTGACGAGCGCTGGACAGCCATCGAAGATGCTGGGCGGCTGCGCGACGCGCTGGGAGTGCCGCTGCCAGTCGGTATTCCCGAGGCATTCCTCGAGCTGGTCGCGGATCCGCTCGGCGACCTGGTGTCGCGCTACGCCCGCACGCATGGCCCGTTCCATGCCGCCGACGTTGCTGTTCGCTTCGGCGTCGGTGTTGCCGTAGCTACGGAGACGCTGCGACGGTTGTCGTCATCGGGACGTGTTGTCGAGGGCGAGTTCCGACCGGGTGGCCTCGGTACTGAATGGTGCGACGCCGAGGTGCTGCGCCGGCTGCGGCGCATGTCCCTGGCGGCATTGCGTCGGGAAGTCGAGCCCGTCGAGCCGGTCGCCCTGGCCCGCTTCCTCCCGGCGTGGCAGCACGTCGGCGTCGGCGGGCTGCGTGGTCCTGACGGCGTGCTGCGCGTCGTCGAGCAGCTGCAGGGCGCGTCGGTGCCAGCCTCCGCTCTGGAGCAGCTGGTGCTCCCGGCACGGGTTGCTGGCTACTCCCCCGCGATGCTCGACGAGCTCTGCTCCTCCGGCGAAGTCGTCTGGGCCGGCCGCGGCTCGCTGCCCGGCAACGACGGCTGGATCACGCTGCTGCCGACAGACTCAGCGCCGCTGCTTCTTCCGCCAGTAGCCGAGTACTCCAGCACACCGCTGCACGACGCAGTGCTGACGGAGCTGTCTGGCGGTGCGGCTCTGTTCTTCCGGACGCTGTCCGATCGCCTCGGCTCTCTCGACGACCAGACGCTCGTGTCTGCTGTCTGGGACCTCGTGTGGGCTGGCCTCGTCACCAACGACACGCTGGCGCCGCTGCGCTCGCTCATCGGCACCGGCCGTGGCACGCATCGAGCCAGGCCCGCGCAGCCGCGCACGCGCTACAGCCGGAGCCGTCCCACGATGCCCAGCCGCACCGGCCCGCCCTCCGTTGCCGGTCGCTGGTCGCTGCTTCCCGGACCCGAGACGGACGAGACCCGGCGCGCAGCAGCCGTCGCCGAGACACTCCTCGACCGGCACGGGATCGTGACCCGCGGCTCCGTCACGAGCGAGCGGGTTCCCGGCGGCTTCGCCGCCGCCTATCGCGTGCTGGCTGCGATCGAGGAGACCGGTCGGATCCGTCGCGGCTACTTCGTCGAAGGCCTCGGCGCTTCTCAGTTCGCTGCCCCCGGCGCGGTCGACCGCATGCGCGCCTTGGCGGTCAGCCCCTCAGAGCGCCGGCCGACGGCATCGCCCCGCCGCCACCGCGAGGACGAAGGTCCACGCGCCCTGGTGCTCGCCGCAACCGACCCGGCCAACCCCTACGGCGCCGCACTCCCCTGGCCCGATCGCGCCGGTGACACCGGCCACAAGCCCGGCCGCAAGGCCGGTGCTCTCGTCGTCCTCGTGGGTGGCGCCCTGGCCCTGTACGTCGAACGCGGCGGCCGATCGCTCCTGACCTTTGTCGACGAGAGCGACGAGCGCCTGCAACCCGCGGTCGACGCCCTCGCTCTCGCTGTCAGAGAAGGTCACCTCGGCAAGCTCACCGTCGAGCGTGCCGACGGCGAGGGCGTTCTCACCAGCGCCCTCGGCCAAGCCCTCTCCGCCGCTGGTTTCCACGCCACCCCACGCGGCCTTCGCCTCCGCGGGTAACCGGCACGAGCTCATACGCAACGAGTGAGGACGGCGGCCCGCCTAGCTGCAACGATGGCCTCCATGGGGGCCGATGACGACACGGTGTGGACCGACGGGCGAGATTTGCCGTACACCTCCGGCGGATTCGTCGATCCTGCGGCGGCACCCGTTCCTGCCGATGCGCTGCGCAGTGCTGTCCGTCTGGGCTTGGGTCTGACTGGACTCGCGATGCTCGCCCTGCGGGAGCTCCTCGAGGCATCCACGCGTACGGCTGTCGGTCCTCGACAAGTCGGCGCACGGGATGCGGCCGTACCGCCACCCACGCAAACCTTGCTGCGGGTCGCCGTCGGCACTGCCGGCTTGGCCGTGGAAGCGCAGCGGCGATTCTTCAATGCCGCAGCATCGATCGGCGGCCCGGTGGCGACGACAGTGTCGGCGGTGCTCGAAGTGGCGTCAGCGCGAGGTCCGGGGGCGGGGATCGCCCGTCGACTCGAGAACCTGAGCGAGAACGGGCTGGCCGAGCAGCGCCGCAATCAACAGATCACGTTCGCGACAGGTCAGGCGGTGGTTCGGGCTGTCGTCGACGCCGTGCTGGCGGAGGTCGACCTCGACGCAGTTGTCGCCCGAGTGGACCTGGACGCTGTGGTGGCTCGCGTCGACATCGACGCCATCGTCGATCGCCTGGACCTTGATGTCATCGCCACCCGCCTGGATCTCGACGCTATCGCCGCCCGCCTCGACGTCGACGCCGTCGTGGATCGCGTCGACCTCCAGCGACTCACTGCCGAGGTGATCGCCATGGTCGATGTCGATGCTGTCGCCGCGCGGCTGGATCTCGATGCCGTCGCCGCCCGCCTGGACGTGAATGCCGTGGTGAATCGGGTCGACCTGGCGAGCATCACCGAGCAAGTGCTCGACGAGGTCGATGTCGGTCTCATCGTGCGCGAGTCGAGCGGTGCCATGGCCGCTGAGACCGTTGACGCCGTCCGCATTCAAGGGATACGTGCGGACCAGTTCTTGAGCCGCATCGTCGACCGCCTCCTGCTGCGAGCCGGGGGTCGAGACACCAGTCCGCCCGCCAGCCTGCCCTTACTGCCCTGACGTGCTGATGACGCAGCATCACACCCGCTCCACGGCAGTCGCCCTCCACGGTCACCGAGCCGGCTTTGCGTCTCGAGTGAGTGCCGCTGCCATCGATCTGGTGGCGATCACGCTGATCGGGGTTGTTCTTCTCGTCATCCTCGCGCTCGCGCGATATCTCATCACCGGCCCACCCCTGACTGCTGCGACTAATTCGCGGCTGCTGGAGCAGGTGGGCACCACGGGCCTCGCCATCGCCTACCTCACCGCGGGCTGGGCGATCGCCGGGCGCACGGTGGGGATGCAAGTGCTTGGCTTACGCCTGGTGGGTCGCGCCGGGACACCTCTGCGTCCCATCATCGCTTTCCTGCGTGCGGTGTTCTGCTTGGCCTTTCCGGCCGGGCTCCTGTGGATTCTCGTCAGCAGACGCAACGCATCCGTACAGGACTTGGTTTTCAGAAGCACGGTGATCTACGACTGGACCTACGGTGCCGTCGACGAACCGGCCATCGTTGAGCGCGGGGTTTCGACCACCGAATGATCTCCACGAGCGGGGGCGCATCGCCGGGCAGGAGGTGACGGTGGCCATCGACGGGCTGACCCGCAGGCTGGCGCGGCTGCGTCGGCTGCCAGCTTCGGCCGTCGACGCCGGGCTCGCGCTGATCTTCATGGCGGCGGTAACTGTGGACCGGGTGTTGGACCCGTTGCCTGGCGGCCTGTCCGTGGTTGCTTCTGTGGTCTTGACCCTGGTTCTGGCCGGAAGCGTCTGGTTGCGGCGGCGGGTGCCCCTGACAGCGTTCGTGACGAGTTCCGCGGCCCTGTGCCTCGAGTCGCTGCTGGGGATCGGCAGCGTGTTCTCTCCTTACGCCAATCAGCTCGGCGCGTACTCCCTCGGCCTGTACGGGACACAGACTCGGGCACGTTGGGGGCCGCCGATCATCGTGGCCGGTGTCGCCGGGTACTTCGCCACCACGATTCCCACCGAACCATTCACGCCCATCGGCGTGCTTTCCATTTGGCTGGCCACCTGGGTCCTCGGCTACAGCACCGCCCGCCGACGCGAGGAGCAAGAGCGTGCACAGCAAGCGATGGCACGACAGGTGGTCGCAGAAGAACGCACCCGGCTGGCCCGAGAGCTGCACGACGTAGTCGCCCACCATGTGAGCGTGATCGGAGTCCTGGCGGCCGCCGCCAGGCGGACGATGGACCAGGACCGGGGCAAGGCGAATGCGGCCCTGACCTCGATCGAGGACTCCAGCCGCCAGGCCGTGGGTGAGATGCACCGCCTGCTTGGTTTCCTGCGCCAGGAGAGCGACGCGAACCAGTTGGCTCCGCCACCCAACCTGCGCCAGCTTGACGCCCTGACAGCTCAATTGCGCGAGGCGAACCTCTCCATTGATGTGCGAGTGGAAGGAAATGAGCGCGTGCTACCGACCAGCATTGACATGTCCGCGTACCGGGTGGTGCAAGAAGCGCTGACCAACACCGTCAAGCATGCCGAGGGGGCTACAGCTGCGCACGTACGGGTCAGGTACCGGCCGAGGGAAGTCGAGGTAGAAGTGGTCGACGACGGACTGCGTCAGACTGCCGTGCCCAACAAGCAGGTGGGTCACGGCCTGATCGGGATGCGCGAGCGGGTCGCCCTGCACGGCGGTCGGCTGACTGCGGGACCACGGCCGGGTGGCGGCTACGAGGTGCACGCGATCTTTCCGCTGGACCAGCAATGACGATTCAGGTTCTCCTCGCCGACGATGACGCCCTGGTACGGACAGGGCTGCGCATGATCCTGGAGACCGAGAGCGACATCGAGGTGGTAGGCGACGTCGAGGACGGCGAGCAAGCGACCGCGGCGACCGAACTCCTTCGTCCCGACCTCGTGCTCATGGACATTCAAATGCCGGTCGTTGACGGGCTGGAAGCCACCCGCCGCATCAGCCAGCAGCGTGACCTCGCCACCAAGGTGGTGATCCTGACCACTTTCGAACGCGACGAGTACGTCTTCCAGGCGCTGCGCTCCGGGGCCAGTGGCTTCCTGCTCAAGAACACCCCGGCCGACGAGCTCATCCACGCCATCCGCGTGGTCGCCCAAGGAGAGGCGCTCCTGTCGCCCTCAGTCACCCGACGGCTCATCGAACAATTCGCGCGCAAAACCCCTCACCCGGGCCTTGCTGACCGGCTCGCTGGCCTGACCGCCCGCGAACGCACCATTCTGGAACTGCTCGCCGCAGGCAAGAGCGACATTGACCTCGCGGCCGAGCTACATCTCAGCCCGACCATGGTGAGCATCCAAGTGATGCAATTACTCGCCACCCTGAAGCTGCGCGATCGCGTGCAGGCAGTTGTCCTCGCCTACGAGTCCGGGCTCGTCACACCACATGCATGACTCTGTAGCTGCTACGGGATCCCCGGGCAGGTGACGCCGGCACCACACAGGGCCAGGCCAGTCTCTTCTTTGACGTAGGCCACCAGATCGTCCCTTGCGAGGAAGCCCACGGCGTCGTCGATGGCCTCGGTGATCTCCGGATCGTCGCGAGCCGGGATGGAGTAGTCATACGTGACGCATCCGCCGGGGAGACGAGAGAAGCGGTCCGGTTCAGATCCGCCGCTCGAGGCGGCCGCGTCGCATGTGCCGGCGAACGTCACGGTGACCGCTGCATCTCCAGCCCGATCCGAGCTCAGCCAGAACCTCGCCTCGCCGTTGCGCGCGGTCGCCCCGTCGAAGGTCAATCCCGTCGGGAGGGCCGCGATACAGGGAACCGCGGTCGCCGTGGGGACCGACTGCGCCATCAAGACGGTGACCGACTGCGGCTCGCAGGTGGGCGAGAACGGGATCTCCATGTCCCCACTCGGGGTGAGTAGGGAAACCGTGGTAGCGACGACCGCGACGAGGGACACGACAAGTCCGGCCGCCAGAGCCACTCGCCGTACGCTCCATCGCTGGATGCCGATGGGGGGACGCTCGGGTGCCAGCCGACGGAATTGCGTGACGAGGTCACGACCGTCCTGCTTCATCACCAGCCGAAGCTGGGTGGGGCTTGCGACACCGCGGGTCGCTGCGAACGCCTCCGCGATGTCCGTGGGGGTGAAGTACTTCATCGCGTGGCGGTAGACCCGGTCCGGATCAGACTTGACCGCCAAGACGAGCATCATGTTGCCCAGGTCAACGGCCTGCCGCCACGGCGAGGGCCGCACCTGGACGAAGAAGGCGTCCACGAGCAGCACCCTGCCGTCGCGGACCATGAGGTTGCCGGGCTTGATGTCCCGGTGGGCCAGGCCCGCGTCCCACAGCTTCCGGATGAGCAGCAGACCCTCATCGATGATCTCGTCGGTCACCTCCGCCTCGCTGATCTCCGCGGCGCCCTCGAAGAACTCCATGACGATCAAGTACTCGCGTTCGGGCGTGATCTCGACGATCCCGTACGGCGCGGGCACCGGGATCTTCATGTCCTGCATGAGTCGCAGGGTGTAGTCCTCGTACTGCACGAACCGGCGAACGGTCTGGAACGAGGCTTCGTCCTCCAACGCCCCGTAGAGGATGACCCGGCCAAGCTTGTACCAACGGTCCGCGCGCACGTGGCTCTTGGCGTACAGCTTGGCGAAGACATAGCTGTCGGGGTCGCCGGCGATCCGCAGCCGCAGGGGTGTGGATCCGCCGGATGCCTCGAGCCCGATCGGTTTGACCTCGAGGACCGTCAGCCCCAGTTGGTCCGCGATCGCCCGCCTGATGGCCTCACCTCTGGCCCCGGTGACGTCCAGGTGAGCTGTCTTGCCACGCCGGTACGTCACCGGGAACGTCTCGTTCGGGGTGAACCAGCGGAAGGCCGCGAGCGGGATCGTCACTCCCAGGACGATCGCCCAGACGATGTCGGAAGGGTGGTCGACCGCGAGGTACAGGCGAGCGAAAGCCACCACGGCAATGACGACACCGGTGCCGAGTTTCGCCCAGTCACGAGGCCGGCCCGGCACCACCATCGAATAGGTGAACCCGATGAGGCAGGCCGCGAGGGTGAGAATCGGGAACGAGGGCGCCGCGAACGCAGTCCAGTTGCCAATGATGGTTACGCCGTACGGACGGGGGCGCTGTATCACCAGGTAGACGACGGTGCCGAGTAGTCCCGCGACGATCAGGCTGGCGAAGAACGTGAACAAATGCCGCCAGCGCCGGAAGATGATCAGCAGGGCGAGCATGCCCCAACCCACGATCGTGATTGACCAGCCGGCGCCGATCGCGCCCACGACGCGCATCACCGGGGTGAGCCAGTCGGTCCGAAGCGAGGCGATTGACACGAGGACCCAGGTCTCGAACTGGGCGGCCACCAGCGGCTGACCGCGCAAGATAAAGGCCACGAGAGCCAACACGAGAAGCCCCCCGAGGCCCAGCCACACCTTGCCACTAGTGCCGAGCTGCCGCGGGAGAGGTGGAGGAGCGCCAGTCGGCCTGCGCTTCAGGCCACCAGCCCGTGCAGTGACGGGCACGGCATCGCTGGTCGATTGAGCCCCGGTCGTGCTTACTGCGGCTTCACCAGGCCGGGCGGCGCTCACGCCGGGCCCTCCGGCCCCTCACATTTCCACTCCGGCAACGGCATCACTGACGACCCCCGGATCCTTGGCGCGACTCGGCGATGCGCACCGCATGTCACGCCACCGCCTGCTGCCGCCGCCCCTGACGTGCACCCCGAGCCGAGGTCTATGCGACAGTCGTCTGCACCGACCCTGGTCTCGTTACAAGCTTCTGTCAATGCACCGGATGACGTCGCACCGGCATCTGAGTTGAGGTCGCCATGGCACGAGGGAACCACTCACCGGGACGATGGTGACTCCCTGCGCGGCTATGACGGAATCTCAGGCCAGGATGAGGTCGAGCATGACCACGGCGGCCAAGGCGACGATCGCTGTCAGGGCGAGATTGCGAGTTCTCCAGGCAACGACCGCGATGAGGCCCGCCGCGCAGAGCGTAGCGATGCCATCCACGGCGCCCGCACTCGCGCTCACCGACCCAGCGAGGTCGAGCACAAGGATCGCGGCGAGCACGGCGGGGGCGAGGTGGTCGAGGCTGGAACGGATGGCATCGGGCAGTCGGGAAGCGGGGACGATCACGACGAGGCCAATACGCAGAACCCAACTGGCGACGGCCAGCGCAAGCAGCGCAACCATCTCGGTCATGACGACCTCCGCTGAAGAAGGGTTCCAGCAGCGACCCCGGCAACCGCACCGAGAGGGACGGCGAGGCTGGGGAGAAGCGACCAGGTGCCGAGCGCGGTGGCCCCCGCGGCGGCCGCCGCGGCCAAGGCTGGGCGCTCGGTGAGTCGCGGAACCACCATCGCCGCGAACAAGGCGTAACCGACGAGGCCGAGATGCGGCAGGTGCGGCAGCGCGGGCCCGAGGAGCACACCGAGCCAAACAGCGGCAGTCCACACGACCAGCAGCCCGAATCCCATCCGCAACCAGTAGCGACGGAAGGCGGTCGGATTCTCCAATTCGGGGCGCGATATGGCCCCGATATACGTGGCATCGATGATGAAGTGCGCTGCCAGCAATCGGAACCACAGTCGCTGCTGCTTGAACTGCGGCTCGAGCGCGGCACCGTACAGCAGGAGCCGCGAGTTGACGAGGATCCCGGCTGCGATCACGGCAACAAGACCGGTCCCGCTGGACAGCATCGTCATGACGGTGAGCTGGGCGCTGCCGGCGTAGATGAGGCCAGCCCCGAGGACGGTGGCGGCCGATCCGACGTGCAGTGATGTGGCGCTCATGCCGAGCGCGACGCCGAACGGCGTGATGCTCGGCAACACGGCGAGCAGGTCGTGGGCTGCGCCGGATCCCACGTCTGGGGTGGAAACCGAGGCCGTCGGGGTAAGCGCCATGCCTTCACGATGCCGTCGAAGTCGCCGCGAACCTTGGCCGTGGCGTGGAGACCCGGTGGAGGACTTGTGGCGGGTCGTGCTCTGGCAGCAGGCTGCTCGCGTGGTGTTCGCGTTCGAAGGATGGGAGCTCGACCTCGCCGCCTACGAACTGCGCCGCGGATCGTCGCCGGTGCCCATGGAGCCGCAGGCGTTCGATGTTCTCGTCTATCTGGTACGTCATCGCGACCGCGTCGTACCAAAGGAAGAGTTGATGGACGAGGTGTGGAATGGGCGCTTCGTCAGCGAGAGCGCGGTGACAAGCCGCATCAAGCAGGCTCGCCGTGCCCTCGGAGACGACGGCCAGTCACAGCGAATGATCCGCACCCTGCACGGTCGCGGGTATCGATTCGTCGCCGATGTTGCCGAGCATGGTGTCGCGCGGGAAGCAGCGAGTCCGCCCACGGTTGCCGACGCAGCCGTGCCCCCCGTGCAGTACACCGTCAGCGATGGGCTGAACATCGCGTACCAAGTCACCGGCGACGGGGACGTCGACATCATGCTCATCCCCGGCTTCATCTCTCACCTCGAGCAGGATTGGGGAGATCCGCGGCACGCGCGGTTTCTGTCCCGGCTGGCCACATTCGGCCGGCTCATCCGCTTCGACAAGCGGGGCACGGGAATGTCCGACCGCCCGGCTGGCGTCCCCGATCTCGAGACCCGCATGCACGACGTCCTGGCTGTGATGGACACCGTCGGATCCACACGTGCTGTGCTGTTTGGTTACTCCGAGGGCGGCCCGATGTCGGTGCTGTGTGCGGCCACCCATCCTGAGCGGGTATCGAGCCTGATCTTGTACGGCGCCTACGCGAAACGGACGTGGGCGCCCGACCACCCGTGGGCGCAGACACCCGAGGACCGTTTGGACTACACCGAGCACCTGGTCACCACATGGGACTGGGAAGCGGACATGCGCATTCGCTGCCCATCGGCCGACGACGCCATGACCGCGTGGTGGGGTCGGCGGTCGCGAGCGGCGACGACACCGTCGACACTGCGAGCTTTGATGGACATGAACGCCCTTGTTGACGTACGGAAAGCGCTGCCCGCGATACGTGTCCCGACCCTCGTGCTGCATCGCATGGGGGATCGGGTAGTTCGCGTGGATGAGGGCCGGTACCTCGCCGAGCACATTCCGGGTGCGGCGTTGGTCGAGCTGGACGGCGAAGATCACTTCGTGTCGGGCAGTCCGGACCAGATCCTCGATTGTGTGGAGGCCTTTTTGTCGGCGCGGCCGGAGCCGCCCCCGCCGGCACTTGCCCTGGCAGCGATTCTGGCCCCATCTGGCATCGAGGCAGACCGCTTGCTGACTGCGCTTGGCCGTGCTGGCGGTCGGGTCCGGACGGGGCCTGATCATCGGTCAGTGGTGCTGTTCGATGGCCCTGCAACTGCGATACGCGCCGGCATCGGCGCGTTGGGACAGCACGCCGACAGCGCGTTGGGCCTGCACGTTGCGGAGGTCGAGAGGGACGCATCACGGGTGGTGGGGCCGGGTGTGTCCAGCGCCCTCGCACTAGCTGACGTGGTCCCCGCCGGGTCACTGTGGACGACCTCGACTGTCCAGGACCTGCTGGCCGGATCCGGGATCGTCCTCCAGCCGGTCGGCGACTATCAGTGGGGCGGCCATGGCAAGCAATCCGCGTTCCTCGTGATTGCCGATGCCTAGCCCACATCCACCGTCCGTTCGGGTGGCGGTTGTCTTCAATCCGACGAGTGGTCGTCGGCCGGCACAGGAACGCGAGGCGACGATCCGGGCCGCGTTTGCTCGCGCCGGAGCGCAGGTCAGCTGGTTCGAGACCGACGCCGCAGACGCGGGAGTGGGGGCGGCTGACCGCGCCTCCGAGTCCGGTGCGGATGTCGTCGTCGCCTCGGGCGGGGACGGAACGGTCATGGCGTGTGCGACGGCGCTTGCCGGCACAGATGTGCCGTTGGCGGTGCTGCCGGCGGGCACCGGGAACTTGGTCGCGCGCAACCTCGGTGTCCCCCATGACCTCGCGCGCGGCGTCGAGCTTGCCCTAACGGGCCCCAGGGAACGGATCGACGTCGGCGTGCACGACCGACACCGTTTCCTGATCATGGCTGGTCTCGGGTTCGACGCGGTCATGCTCGCCGGCGCACGCCCCGCCCTCAAGCAGCGGTATGGCTGGGTCGCCTACGTACTGAGTGCGGGAAGGGCGCTGCGGTACCCCCAAGACTGGTTCACCATCAGCCTGGACGGAGCGCCTTCCATTCGACGCCGGGCAAGTTGCGTACTCGTGGCCAACCTCGGGCGGGTCCAGGGTGACGTCCATGTTGTCCCCGGAGCGCGCGCGGACGACGGCCTACTCGACGTCGCCGTCATCCGCGCCCGGACCCTGGGTGACTGGGCTCAAGTAGCCTCCCGCCTCCTGTTCGGAGGCCGGTGGGGACAGGTACGCGTCGAGAATTTTCGTGCTCGTCGGGTGGATGTTCGCGGCACTATCCCTCATCCCGTCGAACATGATGGCGACGTAGGCCCGGCCCTCGACCGGCTTACCGTCGAGGTCGCACCCGCCGCCCTCCTGATGTGCCTACCGAGTGCGTCGTCCGCTCGCAGCTAAGCCACCGTCCGTGGTTCCTCCGGAACGAGCAACCACATCGCCAGATAGATGACAAGGCCGGCGCCGCCCATCACGGCGAGGACGACGAAGACGACCCGGATCAGCGTGACGTCGACACCGAAGTAGTCCGCCAGGCCGCCGCACACACCAGCAAGCATTCGATCGCCCCGGCGGCGATACAGCTTCTTGACCGGTTCGACGTCGCGTCCTTCGTACCGGGCTGGTTCCACGCTGCCCCCTCAGATCTCATGGCCCCTGTTCCTGACCGAGCGATGTTCATGCAGCCGCAGAAAGCATCCCGCGGCATCGCGCTGGTGTCACCGCTCGCGCTCAACCGCGTCGTCGCAACGATCATTACGGTGTCGATATGGAGCGCCGGATCAACGAGGTAGTGGTCCACTACGTCGAGCACGGCATCGGTGTGCCGCTTGTTTCGCTTCACGGCGCCGGTGTCGATCATCGCGAGATCGAGGCGGCGATCGAGGCTGTTGCTCGCGTCGAGGGCTACCGGCGGATCTATCCGGATCTACCCGGCATGGGTGCCACGACGGCCGACGGCGTGACCTGCAACGACGATGTGGTCACGCTCCTCGACCACTTCATCGATCATCTGGTCGACGGGCCGGTGCTGCTGCTCGGGCACTCCTACGGCGCATATGTGGCCCGGGGAGTGGCCGCACGGCGACCGGAAAGCGTGCTCGGCCTGGCGTTGGTGTGCCCAGTCGGTGAGCGCTCACGAGATGTGCCCGAACCCACCGTGGTTCGAACGGAGGTCGACGCGTACGACGAACTCGAGCCTGCGCAGAGGGCAGGGTTCGATGAGTACTTCGTCGTGCGCACACGGGCGACTGCTCGCCGCTACCGCGAGCATGTCGTGCCGGGCACGACGCTCGTCGACGAAGCCGCGCTAGGGCGCATCTCCACCGAATGGAAGATCGACGTGGGGTCGGACACCTTCCCGGGACCGACATTGATCGTGGCGGGACGGCGCGACAGCGTTGCCGGGTACATCGATGCCAGCGACCTGCTCGAGCGCTACCCGCACTCCACCCTTGCAGTGATCGAGGACGCGGGTCATGCGCTCATGCACGAACGGCCCGAACTCTTTGGCTCGTTGCTCGTCGACTGGCTCGATCGCTCTCGGACGCGCGACAACTGACGGTCCACATGGCTCGGCCAACCGTCATTCGACCGTGCTCCTGCGGTGGCGGAGGTAGACGACTCGAGAGCCGAATGTCTTGGCTTCGACCAGCTCGAGCTTCAGCGGTTCCGGGGGTTCGGGGAAGAAGGGCGTTCCCCCTCCCACCACGACCGGATTGACGAATTGCCGGTACTCGTCGATCAGGTCCTGCTGCACGAGGGTTGCCGCTAACCCGGCCGCACCGACGGACACCACCATGGCCACCGACGTCTTACCAAGTCGTGCCAGCTCATCGGTCACGCTGCCGGTGGCAAGCCTGGCATTGCCCTGCACGTTGTCGAGGGTCGTCGAGAACACGACCTTCGGGATCGCCTGCCAGATACGGGCGAACGGGGTCGGCACGTCGATGGCTCGCGGCCAGTCGGACGGGTCCCTCCTTGGCCACGGCGGCTTCACTCGCTTCGATCTCGGCAGCGAGACGACGCTCGAGCTCGGCTGGGCGGTGCGCGATGCCCGCACGGATCGCGGCTCTGCGACGGAGCTCGGCCAGGCAGCGGAGTCAAGGTCGGTCAGTGACGGGTTGGCGCAAGATGGTCTTCAGCTTGGCGGGCTCGGTCTTGCGCGCGTCCGAGAGGTAGATCTCGTGATGGCGGCCGATCGGCACGAGCCCGTTGACGGGGAGGAACTCGTCATGGAGGCGGGCGAGGGTCGGGCCTTCGTCGTCGTACGGGCCGAGGTGCAGGATCTGCACGCTGCGGCCTTCGGCGTAGCGCTCGAACCGAACGAGGCCGAGTGCGGGTAGCCGCTTCTTCTGTGCGGCGGCCAGTGCAAGATCGACCACCTCGACAGTGATCCACTCGGGTTGGCTGATCATCATCGTCCAGTCCCAGGCGCTCTTGTCGCGGGTGCGGAAGACCTCCATGTCCTGCGCTGACCACAGTCCTTCGAGCGGCGCCACGGTGTGCACCCTGCCGAGCCTCGTCTTGGCCACGGCGCGAACGGCGTAGGCGGTGGCGTAGAGCGCCTCTACGTCCTCGCGGTAGGCCGAAGAGGTATTGGGGTCACCGTGCCCATCGACCATGAGAAACCCCATCTCCGGCACATCGACGAACTCGAAGTTGCCGGGCTTGGGCGCGTAGAGGTCCTTGCGTTCCTTCTTGATGTCGTAGGTCTGCATCGCATTCCCCCCGGCTCAGGCCGGCTGGGCCGCGGCCTGTCCGGACCGTGGCAAGACCAGGCTGGCTGCGGCGGCGGTCACTGCCAGCGCGCCGGCCAGCAGCCACGCCGAGGTGTAGTCGCCCGACGCCGTCCGCAGCGCGCCGCTGGCCGCCGCGGCCACGCCCGCTCCGATCATGTGCGCCGCAAAGACCCAGCCGAAGACGATGCCGCCGCGTTCCGGCCCGAACGCCATGCGGCACAGCGCGACCGTCGGCGGGACGGTGGCGACCCAGTCGAGCCCGAAGAGCGCGACGACCACAAGCAGCGGCGGCTCAACGCTCGGCCCGAGTAGCGCCGGCACCGCGAGCAGGGCGAGCCCGCGCAGGCCGTAGTAGACAGCCAGCAGCAGACGCGGGTCGACCCGGTCGGTGAGCCAACCGGAGCCGATCGTCCCGACGATGTCGAAGATGCCGACCACCGCGAGGAGTCCGGCCGCGGTCGTCGCATGCATGCCGTGGTCGTGCGCCGCGGGCACGAAGTGGCTGCTGATGATCCCGTTGGTCGTCCACCCGCAGACGAAGAACGTCCCGGCGAGCAGCAGGAACGGCCGGGTCCAGAACGTCTCTCGTAGCACCACGACGGCGTGGGCCACGGCAGCCCGGGCGCTGGGCGGCGGGTCGCCAACGGTTGCCTCCTCCGCCGCCCCGCCGTAGGGCAGCAGGCCGACATCCTCGGGGCGGTCACGCAACACCAGAGCCACAACCGGCAGCAGCGCGGCGCACACCAGCGCGACCGTGACCGACGCAGCCCGCCAGCCGAACTCGTCGACGACCACGGCGAGCAGCGGCAAGAACACCAGCTGCCCAGTCGCCCACGCCGCGCCGAGGATGCCGATGACCAGGCCCCGCCTCGCGACGAACCACCGGTTGGCGACGATCGCGCCGAACACCAGGGCGATCGAGCCGGTGGCGATACCGATGACGACACCCCACAGCGCCGACAGCTGCCAGGGCGCGGTCATGACGGTGGTCGCCAGGCAGCCAGCGGCGACGAGCAGTAGCGCCCCGACGGCCGTGCGGCGCACACCGACGCGCTCGAGCAACGCCGCGGCGAACGGCGCGGCAATACCGTAGACGACCAGGTTCAGCGAGACGGCGAACGAGGTCTGCGTGCGCGTCCAGCCGAGGTCTTCCTCGATCGGCACCAGCAGGACACCCAGGCTCGACCGGAAGGCGGCCGACGCGAGGAGCACGAGGAACGTGACCGCAGCGACCAGCCAGGCGCGGTGCACGCGCGGCGACCGCCGGCCGGCGACCCCGATGCCTGCTGCGGCCGGGGTTCCCATGTCCGACACGACGCCTCCTGCTCGCCCATCCGGGCCGTCCTTGACCTTCTTCAGCGAAGCTATCCCGCGCCGCCTCGTTGGGTCGTCGCCGACCTCAGGCAACGCACAATGGCGGCGTGCCCGAGGGAGACACAGTGTGGCTGGCGGGGCGGCGGATGGACGACGCTCTGGCAGGCCGAGTCCTGACGACGACCGATTTTCGGGTGCCGCAGCTTGCTACGACCGACCTCACAGGCCGAAGCGTCGAGAACGTGACGTCTCGGGGGAAGCATCTGCTCACCCGTATCGAGGGTGCGCTGACGCTGCACACGCATTTCAAGATGGATGGCTCGTGGCATGTGTATCGAGACGGGGAGCGGTGGCGAGGCGGGCCACCTTGGCAGGTACGGGCAGTGCTCGCCAATGCACAGTGGCAGGCGGTGGGGTATCGGCTGCCGGTCATCGAGCTACTAGCCACGGATGAGGAAGACAGCGTCGTCGGGCATCTGGGACCGGACCTTCTCGGGCCGGATTGGGATGCCGCAGAGGCGTTGCGACGGCTGGCAGCTGATCCAGACCGCGGGATCGGCGAGGCGATCCTCGACCAGCGCAACATGGCCGGCGCGGGCAACGTATACAAAGCCGAAGTGTGCTTCCTCCGCGGGATCTCGCCGTGGACGCGAGTCGGCGACGTCGAGGACATGGCCGCATTGGTCGATCTCACGAAGCGACTACTCGAGGCGAACAAGCACACCTACCTGCAGGTCACCACCGGTGACACCCGGCGCGGCCAATGGCACTACGTATTCGAGCGGGCCGGGAAGCCGTGCCGGCGATGCGGAGCCACCATCCTGATGGCCGAGCAGGGCGAGCCGCCACGGCAACGGCTGAGCTACTGGTGCCCGCGCTGTCAGCCGGGCCCCGCACCCGAGCCGACCCGACGTCGGCCGCCGAGGCCGGCAGGGCGGACGAAGTACGCACCCTGATCTTCACCTGATTCCAACCCTGACTCCAGCCTCAAATACCTCTGCACCGCGGCAGGATGGCTGCATGAGCGATGCGTGGGACGAGGCAGTCGATCCGGTCGATGAAGTGAAGTCGGGCACGTCGGAGACTCCGATGAAGCCACGGCCAATTCGAGGCGGTCGGAGTGGCCGGTCGGACATTGGGCCCGAAGATGTGCTGCGCCTGGTGCGCGGCTTCACGGGCACACAGGACGATTCCCTGTCGACCACCCTGCGCTCGCTGGCTAACCGCTTCGGTGTTCCCGATGCAGCGGTAGCCAGTAATGACAGTGACGAGCAGCGCGCTGCCAGTCAGGCACGGGCCGCGCTTCTTGCCCGGATCGCCGAACTCGCGAAGACGGCCGACGCGGAGCAGCTAGCTCATCTCACCGAGACGTGGGCGCTGTTGAGCGGACCGCAGACCGAGAGCTAGGGCTCGTCCGGCAGGCCCGCGACCAGGACGGCGGCACCGGCGGCGGGAGAGTCGCCAGGCCGCGACAGGTAGGACGCCAGCCACCGCAGGACGACGTCGACGTACGGCGGCGAAGAATCACGACCAGACGCCCGCAGGGTCGCGGCGATCTCGTCCTCAGCTACCTGACGAACGCCATTCGAAGACACGAGCATCACGCCGATGAGCTCGGGCTCGGACGCGGCAATCCGCTGCACTGCTGGATGCGTGCTGATCCGCTGGGCTGCCAGGACGAGAGCAGCGCCGAGATCGTCGTCGGCTGACTCGCGGACCAGCTCACCGATAGCGCGGATCTCGTGTTCGGCCAACGCGGCGAACACGTCCTCGCGGCGCCGGAAGTGGTTGTACAGCGTGCCCTTGGCCACGCCACCGGTGGCCGCAATGTCGGTCATCGTGGTGCCGCGCACGCCCTGGGACGCCAGAGATCGAGCCGCGCCCTCGAGAACCGCGAGTCGGGTGCGGGCCATCGCATTGCCTGCACGAGATCGAGTGCCGGCGGCCCGGATCGGTGGAGCCGATGCGGTGTAGTCAGTGGCCGGCACGAGGCGAGGCTACGCGGCGGCCACGACCTCCGGGAGCGCACGTTCGCCCGCAACGCTGGGCACCCGCTCGAGAGTCGGCCGGGAGCCGTCGGCACGGGCGAGCTCGACTCGGGCCAGCTCGTCGCTGACCTCGCGGAGCACCTGGGACATCGGCACGTCGAGCGCATCGCAGATCGACGCGAGCAGCTCGCTGCTGGCTTCCTTCTGCCCTCGCTCGACTTCTGAGAGGTATCCAAGGGACACCCGAGCGGCCGCGGACACCTCGCGCAGGGTGCGTCCCTGCCACTGACGACGCCGGCGCAGCACTCCCCCGAGCAGCCCACGCAACATGATCATGGGGCGCTCCCTTCTCATAGCCAGCGTCGAGACCTTGCCTCCACGGTACCCGGCAGGTACGACACGACCCGCTATCTTCGGTCTGCTTTCCACGTCCAGTGTAAGCATGTAATCCCTACCGGTTGTTCCCGGCGCGGAGGACCCCGTGCAGCAGGTCGAGCGCGTGGACGACGGTGAGGGTACGAACCAGATCGCGCGCTCCACCGAGGCGCAGAGAGCGAACGTCGGTACCCGTCGGGCCCGCCACGGCGACGTAGACCGTGCCGGCATCGTGCCCGTCTGCGGGTTCGGGGCCGGCCACTCCTGTGGTGCTCAGCCCGTACGTGCTCCCAAGCCGCTGCCGCACGCCCTCGGCCATCTGTCGCGCCACGTCCGGGTGAACCGCACCTTCCCGGTCGAGCACGTCGCTGCCGACGCCCAGCAGCATGGTCTTGAGCCGCGTTTCGTACGCCACCACTCCCCCGACGAACGTCGCCGAGGAGCCGGCCATCCTGGTCAGGGTCTCGCCGAGCTGCCCACCGGTGAGCGATTCAGCGACCGCGAGGGTCGCCCCCTGGGCCGCGAGCAGCCGGTGGACGACGACGCCCAGCGTGTCGTCTCCCTCGCCGTACACGAGCTCGCCAAGCAGGGTGCGCAACTGTTGGGCGTACGGCTCCTCGATCTTCGCCGGCCCCGTGACGCGCAGGCGGACGTCGCCGGGCCTGGCCAGGTACGCGACGCGCAGCCCGGGCGGCGTCGGCCCACCTGCAGCAACCAGCGTCGCTACTTCGGACTCGCCGCGCACGGCGATGCGCAGCGTCTGAGTGAGCACATCCGGTCGCGTGGGCGCGCGAGCGATCAGGTCAGGCAGCACCGACTCGGTGACGAGCGCCCGCATTTCGCGCGGAACACCGGGGACGGCGTAGATGAGGCAGCCGTCCAAGACCGTGCGCAGTCCGGGTGCCTGGCCGCGCGGGTTCGGCAGCACGTCGGCGCCATCGGGGACGTCTGCCATGCGCAGCGATATGTCCAGGACAGGGCGGTTGCGCTCTGCGTACCACGCCCGGAGGCGCTTCTCGATGTCAGCGTCCCGGCGCAACCGCACACCGGTAGCGGCGGCAATGCCTTCGCGGCTGAGGTCATCGGACGTCGGGCCGAGCCCGCCCTGGACGAGAACCGCGTCGGCGCCGGGAGTGGCAACGCGAATGGCATCGCTGATGGCAACCACGTCGTCGGGCACGACGATGACGCGCAGGACCGTGAAGCCGACGCCGCTGAACGTCTGGCCGAGCCAGGCGGAGTTGGTGTCGACGGTGTCCCCGGATAGAAGCTCGTCGCCGACACTGACGATCGCGATCCTCATGCGGCGTATGTGATCAGTAGCCCGGGAACAGTCGCCGCAGGTCGTCGAGGGTCGGCGTCCCCTCCGATCGCACGCTGTCGGGGGTGTGGTCGGAGTCGAGCCGGCCCGCGGTCAAGCGCAGCAGCGCCTCTGCGGGAATGACGAGCCGCGAGGTCCTGTCGGCGGGGTCACCCTCGACGGCGGCGAGCTCCACGCCGTCGTCGATCGACAGGAGCAGGTGCCGCTCCGGATCGCCGACGTCGATCCCCAGGCGGCCCTGAGCGGGCTTGTCCCCTCGGGCCATGGCGCCACCGATCATGAGCAGCGGACCGTCTAGCAGGATCGGGACTGCATCAGCCCTCAGTGTTGCGGTCGGGTCGAGCGCCACGCGCACATCCCATGCGTGTAGCGCATGCTCGTGCAGCCGGAGGGTCAGCCAGGTGGCGAGGTCGATCGGGCCCATGTACGAGTCGACGCTGAGGCTCTCTCGGGTGGCAGGGGAAACCGCCTCTGCGAAAGCGACGTATCGCTGATCCGCTGCCACGGACTCACTCACCATTTGCTCGGGCGAGTACTCGTTCCAGCGATCCCAAATCGCCTCGTTGTCGGGTGGCGGGCCCTCACCGAGGGCAGCTCGCACCGTCGCGAGGCCGATCTCAGCACCACTTCCTATGTGCGAGTAGACCTGCGCGATCGACCATTCGCTGGCGTACGAGGGCTGGCGGATCGCGTCGGCATCGAGCTTGTCGGCGATTCGGGCAAGGTCACTGGAGGAGCCACGCAAGGCGGAAAGGACGTCGTCGAAGTTAGGCATGGTCGTCATCGTGCCCACCATGATGCAGTTGAAAGCGAACGTCACGACGACGCAGTCGCGGTACGTCGAAGCCGTACAGCGCGCGCGACGTAGTCCACACCGGTAACAAGCGTGACGACGAGCGCGGCACCCATCACCCAGGCCCGACTCGTCGCGAGTGGACCGGTAAGTGGCAGCAGGTACAGCCCGATCGCGATCACCTGCAGCACCGTCTTGAGCTTGCCCCCGCGACTCGCGGGGATGACGCCGTGCCGGATGACCCAAAACCGCAGCAGAGTGACACCGAATTCGCGGACGAGGAAGGCGATGGTGACCCACCAGGGCAGATCGCCGAGCAGGCTGAGACCGATCAAGGCGGTTCCGGTCAGCGCCTTGTCGGCGATGGGATCAGCCACGATGCCGAAGTTGGTGATCAGCCCACGACGCCGCGCAATCTCGCCGTCGACGCTGTCCGTGGCCGATGCGCCGATGAACACCAGAAATGCGGCAACGCTCCACGGCACCTCGTCGGACGCTGCGCCAATCTCGTAGAGCAGCCAGGCGAGAACCGGAACGAGCAACAGGCGCAGCACGGTCAGCTGGTTCGCAAGATTCCAGCGACTGACCGCCGCGGGCTGATTCACGGCACGGCACCGACAAGGTCGACGCCGTCCGTCGCAATCACGCGAGCGTGGACGATGTTGCCGACTGCGGCGGCAATGCCGGGCAGCGTCGTCGCGCCGTCCACCTCGGGGGCCTGGTGTGCCGCGCGCCCTTCGGCGGCTACGCCGTCGTCAACCGATTCGACGAGTACCTGAAGGTCCTCGCCGACCCGATCCTCCGCTCGCTGCGCCGTCAGCTCCTCGGCCAGCGCCGTGACGTGCTCGACCCGGACACGGATCTCCGCCTCCGGCAGCTTGCCGTTGGCGGTCGCCGCTTCGGTGCCCTCCTCGTCGGAGTAGCCGAAGACGCCAATGGCATCCAACCGAGCCCCAACCAAGAACCGTTCTAGCTCAGCGACGTCGGCGTCGGTCTCGCCGGGATACCCGACGATGAAGTTGGAGCGCGCGCCGGCCGTAGGCGTCCGGCCACGTACCTGCGCCAACAAGTCGAGGAACCGGTCGGTGTCGCCGAAGCGCCTCATCCGGCGCAGGACCGGGCCGCTGGCGTGCTGAAAGGACAGGTCGAAGTACGGAACGACGCCGGGCGTCGTCGTCATGACGTCGAGCAGCGTTGGACGGACCTCGGCCGGTTGCAGGTAGCTCACGCGCACCCGGTCGACAAGGGCAGCGAGCTGCGGCAGCAAGCGCTCGAGCAGCCGTACGTCGCCGAGGTCCTTCCCGTACGAGGTGCTGTTCTCGCTCACGAGCACGAGTTCGCGCACGCCGTGCTCGACCAGCCACTCCGCCTCGGCGACGATTTCATCTGGTTGACGGGATAGGTAGGCGCCGCGAAAGGACGGGATCGCGCAGAACGAGCACCGCCGGTCGCAGCCGGAAGCAATCTTCAGCGGCGCTGTCGGCCCGCCGTGGAGCCGGCGTCGCAGCGTATGTGGACCCGACGCCGGCGCGACGCCTGGCGGGAGGTCGCCATGTCCGGGCGTCAGCGTCGTGGAGCGCGCTCGCTGGACCGGGGTGATCGGAAGCAGCGCGCGCCGATCCCGGGGCTGGTGCGGCGCAGGAACGTCGCCGTCGGCGATGGAACGCAGCGTCTGGGCGATATCGGCATACGAGTCGAAGCCGAGCACGGCGTCGGCTTCGGGCAGCGCCGCAGCAAGCTGATCGCCGTACCGCTCCGCGAGGCAGCCGACCGCGACCACGGTCTGAGCGCCATTGGCGACATCGAGCAGAGTGTCGATGGAGTCCTTCTTCGCCGCCTCGATGAAGCCGCAGGTATTGACCAAGACCGCGTCGGCCGTTGCCGCGTCGTCGGTGAGCTGCCAGCCACCGTCGACGAGACGGCCGGCCAGCTCTTCGGAGTCGACCTCGTTGCGCGCGCACCCCAGGGTGACGAGCGCGACAGAGCGAGGCATTGCTTCAGCGTAGACGGGCCGCGAGGAGGGTGTAGCCGACGTATCACGGCTCTTCACAATGCAAGGTGTCTTCGGTGACGCTGATGCGCCGATTGTCGTCGAACTCGCGGCGACCAGCGGGGCGGTGGCGATCGGCGACCTGAGGGTGGCAGCCGGTATCAGCAGCACTCATCTGGCACAGCGCTTCAAGGAGCTCATCGGCGTCACGCCGAAGCGGCTGGCCCGCATCTACCGCTTCGCCGCCACCCTGTTCGCGATCAACCCCCGGACCGATCGACTGGGGCGACCTCGCCGGTGGCGCAGGTTAGTTCGACCAGGCCCACTTCGGCCACGAGTTCCGGGCGTTCACCGGGCTCACGCCGACCCGGTACGTCGAAGTTCGGCGGCGGTTCCTGCGCGAACATCCCGGCCACGCGCTGGACAGCTGGCCGCTGCCGGCCGTGATTTCTTACAAGAGCGACAGCTCACGACACACTAATTTGGGGGCACCCCAAAGCAAAGGAGAGCCCCGTGGGCCAGGTGGTCTTGTACAGCTCGGTGTCTGTGGACGGCTTCGTCGCGGACGAGAATGACCAGCCCGGACCGCTGTTCGACTGGTTGTCCAGCGGTGACGTCCCGTTGGACGAGAGCGGCGAGGTGAAGGTGTCGCAGACGTCCTACGACTACACCCGGCCGTACTGGGACCAGATCGGGGCGACACTCGTCGGCCGCCACGTCTTCGACATGACGGACGGCTGGGACGGGAAGCCTCCGGGCGGGATCGACCACGTGGTCGTCGTGACGCACCGGCCGAAGCCCGAGGGCTGGGACCCCGAGGCGCCGTTTCACTTCGTCGACGGCGTCGAGGCAGCCGTGGCCAAGGCGCAGGAGCTTGCGGGTGACCGCATGGTCGAGGTCGCCGCCGGTGACGTCGGTGGCCAGGTGCTTGCCGCGGGCCTGGTCGACGAGGTGCGCATGGACGTCGTACCCGTCGTGTTCGGGTCCGGCAAGCGCTACTTCGGGTCGGTCCACGCGCAGCACCTGTTGGAGGATCCTGACGTGGTGATTCAGGGCAACCGGGTGCTTCACCTGCGCTATCGGGTGCGCCGTTGACCGATCTGAGCGGGTTATGCGAAGAAGTCCACTGCGAACGGTGACACAAGGTCGGGCCTCCGGCTGCGTTTGCGCATCGTTGTCCCTGGTCGGGCAGCCGACGCCGATCCGCCCCAGCACCTCACCTGCGGCAAGTTCAATTCAAGATCACTGGTTGTCGGTTTTCCGTCGTATCTGGCCGACCCCCAGGAGAGCGGCTTTCACCAATGCAGGGTGTAGTCGGGGTCTGAATCCGCCTGTCTCGAGTAGGGATCGGGCGATGTAGTTGGCGAGGTTGCGGAAGCCAGGGCGGAGCCCGCGCAGGTGCTCCAGGCGGCCGTTGATCGCTTCGGTTGGACCGTTGCTGGTGCCGGGCCGGTCGAAGTAGGTCAGTACGTCAGCGGCTCGCTTGCTCAGGGTGCGGCCGAGCTTGGCGATCTCGACCAGCGGCCTGGGGACGCCGGCGCTGAGCGACTCGATCAGCTTGACCATCAGCTCGCGGCCCGCGGCTGGGTCGGGGTGCCGGTAGGCGGCGATCATCGCTGGTAGATGCCCCCAGGTGGCCTCGACCTCGACGTGCTCATCGATGGCGAACAGGGCCGTGTGTCGGGCGGCCTGCTTGTCGATGAGCAGGTCGGCACCGGTGTGCAGGGTTCGTCGGGCACGTAGAGCGGGTCGTTCTTACCAGTCCACGACGCGACAGCCTGGCCCGCGGCTCGGCCGCGCGGCTGGTGTCCTGGCGCCACACATGCCCACACCCGGTGCACCGGTACCGGCGGATGCGTCACCAGCAGGGTGGTCGGTCGCCAGCCCAGCGGCTCGTGCGCCAGCTCCCGCGTGACGGTGTCCCGGGTCTTCCTGCACACCCGCAGCGTCGGCACCAGCCCTCGGTGCCGTCATCGGCCTCCAGGACCCGGCATGCCAGGACCGCGCGATCGGGCTCCAGCCGCTGGCCGACCACGACCAGGCCGAGCTCATCCAGGCGGCAGAACGTGGTCAGGTCAGGGCAGCCGAAGGTAGCGTCAGGCACGTCGAGGTCTTCCAGATGGGCGGCGTAGGAACCTCCATCCTCGGAAGACCTCGACACCTACCCCGGGACCGACGCGCCAGCCACCATCCAACCAGCGACTACACCCTCAACTGTGAAGAGCCCGTATCACTCGCCGCGGAGTGTGAAGAGCACGCTGTCGAGCTCATCGGCCTTGATCAGGACGTCGCGGGCCTTGGAGCCCTCACTGGGGCCGACGATTCCACGCGACTCCATCAGGTCCATCAGCCGACCGGCCTTGGCGAACCCGACGCGCAGCTTGCGCTGCAGCATCGACGTCGATCCGAACTGGGTGGTGACGACGAGCTCGACGGCCTGACACAACACGTCGAGATCGTCGCCGATGTCCTCGTCGATCTCCTTCTTCTGCCCCTGCACGGCGGTGACATCGTCGCGGTAGGTGGGTTGCAACTGCTGCTTGCAGTGCGCGACGACCGCGTGGATCTCCTGCTCAGTAACCCACGCACCTTGGATCCGCAATGCCTTGCTGGCTCCCATCGGCAGGAACAGCGCGTCACCCTGGCCGACCAGCTTCTCTGCGCCGGCCTGATCGAGGATGACCCGGGAGTCGGCCAGCGACGATGTGGCGAAGGCCAGCCGGGACGGGACGTTGGCCTTGATGAGTCCGGTAACAACGTCGACCGAGGGGCGTTGCGTCGCCAGCACCAAGTGAATGCCCGCGGCGCGTGCCAACTGCGTGATGCGAACGATCGCGTCCTCAACGTCGCGAGGCGCGACCATCATCAAGTCGGCGAGCTCGTCGACAATGACCAGGAGGTATGGGTACGGCGCATACGTGCGCTCGCTGCCGGGCGGCGCCGTGAGTGCTCCGTCGCGTACGGCCTTGTTGAAGTCATCGACATGTCGGAAGCCGGAGGCAGCAAGGTCGTCGTAGCGCAGTTCCATCTCGCGCACGACCCATTGCAGCGCATCGGCAGCCTTTTTCGGGCTGGTGATGATCGGCGTGATGAGGTGCGGAATGCCTTCGTACGCCGTGAGCTCGACGCGCTTGGGGTCGATGAGGACCATGCGTACCTCATCGGGCGTCGATCGCATCAGGATCGACGAGATGAGCGAGTTGATGCAGGACGACTTGCCTGATCCGGTCGCGCCGGCGACCAGGACGTGCGGCATCTTCGCGAGATTCGCGCAGACGAAGCCGCCCTCGACGTCCTTGCCGAGGCCAACCATCATCGGGTGATGCTGCGCAGCAGCAACGCGTGACCGCAGCACGTCGCCGAGGGAGACAATCTCCTTGTCGCGGTTGGGGATCTCAATACCGATTGCGGACTTGCCGGGAATCGGCGACAGGATGCGCACATCGGCGCTGGCAACGGCGTAGGCGATGTTCTTCGATAGCGCGGTGACACGCTCGACCTTGACGGCGGGACCGAGCTCGACTTCGTAACGTGTCACCGTGGGGCCGCGCGTGAAGCCGGTGACCTGCGCGTCGATCTCGAACTGATCGAGTACCTGAGTGAGCGACTCGACAACGGCGTCGTTCGCACGGCTGCGTGTCTTGTGGGGCGCCCCCTCGCGCAGCATCGCCGTTGCCGGCAGCTTGTAGGTGATGTCGCCAGACAGCAGCAGTTGCTCGGTGCGGACCGGCACAGCCGTATGCGTGGGGGGTTTTCCGGGGCGCTCTCGGGCGATCGACAACACGTCTGCGTCGGCGGTAGAGGGATCGGCTCCTTCATCGGCAACGTCGTCGGGCGAAGCCGCAACGCCGACGCGGCGGCGGGCTGGGCCGCGGCGCAGTGGTTCGAACGGGAGGTCCTTGGTGGTCTCCGAGGCCGCGGCATCGGTTGGTGTCGATCCGATCAGCGCTTCGTCGAGTGCCTCGCTCCGGCCGATCAGCCGGTTCCCGAAGGCTCGAAGTCGCTGGGGTACGGCGTGGATCGGTGTTGCGGTGACGACGAGCAGCCCGAAGACGCCGAGCAGCACGAGAAGCGGTGCCGCGACATACGCCGTGAGACCGGAGACCAGCGGCGACGAGGCGAGGAAGCCGACGAGTCCGCCGGCGGCCCGCATCGCTGTGGCACCCTGCGGCGGCAGCGGCGTTCCCTGGGCGATGTGAATCAGTCCAGCGACCGCGACGAGCAGGGCGGACATGCCGATGACCACGCGACCGGTGTCGGCGCTGCGCTCGGGATGGCGCATGAACCACACCGCGAGGGCGATCAGCAGCAGCGGAACCGCGAGCCCGAGGACGCCGAGAGCGCCGCGCACGATGGCGACGACGCCGGCGCCGACGTCGCCGGGCAGCCCCCACCAGACCGAAGCGGCGACGACGATCGCGAGGCCGAGGCAGGCCAGGCCCAACCCGTCGCGGCGATGGACCGGGTCGAGGCCGCTGGCGCTGGTGCCGACGCGGCGGGCGCTGCCGCCGACTACCCCGGCCATGCCGAGCCAGAGTCCACGCAGGACCCGACCGGTGCTGGCGGCCGCCTGTGAGGCGGCGCTCGGTCCGCGCCTCGGTGTCGGGCGCCGGCGGTAGGTGGACTGCCTGGGGCGCGCCGATGAGCTCGTGCCGCGCTTGGTCGAGCTCGACGAGCGCGTCGAGCTTCCCCGTGCGGGCGTACGGGCGGCCATGATCCCGGAGGCTACCTGCGACGCGGCCGGTCGCCGGGGAGCCGCGCCCGCCGTCGTGGATGTCGTGTCAGCCGCTGCGGCCCGCGCCGGCTGAGGAGACGACACGACCGTGCGGTGGCGCGAGGGGAAGCAGCGCGATAGCCGCCGCCGTTGCCAGGATGAAGCACCCGGCGATCGCCCAGCGATAGGTACCTGTCACGTCGATGAGGAACCCGGCCGCCAGCGGGCCGATGAGCGTGCCAATTCCCGCCGAGGTGTACATGAGACCGACCAGGCCGCCGAGACGATCGACGCCGAACATCTGGGCGAGGACGGCCGGGTTGAGCGCGATGCAGCCGCCGTAGCCGATCCCCAGCACGACCGCGAAGACGACAAGCAGGCGATACTCCGTCGCGCCGAGCCAGATGAGGAAGCTCGCCGCCACGACTGCGAAGCAGACGCGATAGCTGCGTACCAAACCAAATCGGTCAGCGATAGCTCCGATGGCCAGCCGGCCAAGGACGCTGGCCAGGCCGATCAGGCCGACGAGGGCCGCACCCGCCACCGGCGGCACGCCTGCACTCTCCGCGAACGGCGGCAGGAGGACGAAGGGCACGAACAGGGCGAGCGAGGCAAGCAGGGTCGACACGTAAAGCAGTCCGAACGCTGGCGTCCGGACGACGCCACCGAGCGGCAGTGAGGCCGGCTGATGGGCCGGGCGAGGCGGTCGGGTAGCCAGGGCGGCGCAACCGAGCAGGAGCACGGCACTCGCGATCGCGAGACCGACGTATGCCGTGCGCCAGCCGTAGCGCGAGACCGCTGCGGCAGCAATGGCAGCGCCCAGAAACGTCCCCACGCCGATGCCGGCGACAGCGACACCGAGCGCCGTCCCGCGACGCCGCTCGAACCACCCGCCCACCAGGGCAACCATGGGGACGTAGCCACACCGACCCCGATCCCGACGCCGAGTCCGTAGGTCAGGTACCCGAGCCAGAGCCGGTCGACGGCGGCGGTGAGTGAAAGGCCAACGAGCATCGCGACCGCGGCAACGACGAGCAGCGGCTTCGGGCCGAACCGATCCATCGCCCGCCCGCTCACCAGGCCTAACAGGTAGTAACAGAACGCTGTCAAGGAGAAGACCGCCGATGTCGCCGCACTGCCGGTACCGAACTCGTCGGACATCGATTCGAAGAACGCGCCAAAGCTGTACGCGACGCCGAACACCACAAACATCGACGTGAACGCGACGCCGACGTTGCGCCATCCCTCAGCAGAGTCGACTCGGGCGGGCTTGGCCACCTGGACAAGTGTCCGCCGCGGAGGCTGGCAGCCCGGATCAGTCCTGCTTCTGGAAGAACTTCACCGCTCGTGGCATGGACTGGATCCAGCTGGTGACATGGTCCGGGCCCGCTAACGTCCGCACGCTGATTTCTGCGCCGCGCTTGCGGAGGCGGTCCACCGACACGAGTGCGTCCTCGTAGAACACTTCTTCGTCGGTCGGCGTGTGATAGACGCGGATTGGCGCCTCGGGCCGCCAGCGATCGACCGCGTTCTCGCGCATGCGGACGCGGAACTGATCGTTCGGGTCGGTCCGCACCTTCTCGAAGTACGACTTCTTGAGCAGCTCCCGGGACGTCGGCGGAAGGCCGGCCAGAATGTCGTCCCAGTAGTGCTGCATATCGAACAGGCCGGGTACGGTCTGCGCGTACGGCCGGCGGAAGACGTCGGAGGGCTGCTCATATACGTCGTAGATGTCGTCGTAGGCCAGCAGGAGGTACGACGCGTACAGCGGCAGCGTCACCGTGACCTCGTCCTCGATCCCCGACAGGAAGAAGGACTCGACGCTGAAGACGGCACCAACCACGGCCGTGGCAGTGACGTCCACGCCGCGTTGCTCCAGCGTTCGTTGCACGGCGAGCGCGGCATGGCCACCCTGAGAGAAGCCGTAGGTGAAGAGCTCGTCGCTTTGCCGAACGTGCAGGCTCTTCAGGACATCATGGGCGGCGGCTAGCAGGTCGATCGTGGAGGACGCTTCGGTGTCGGCGTGGAAGTACCGATGGCGCGGCACCGTCGAGTCACCGAACCCAGTCAAATCGGGCGCCACGTAAATGAAGCCGTTGCCCGCGAAGATGGGACTCGAAGCCGGTCCCTCGAAGCTTTCGCCCCGCGGCTCCAGGTCGCCGGCGATGTTGGGATTCGACGGTGCGTCGTAGTACGACGCGCCGGTACCGCGCACATAGGCAACCGTGGGCAACGGTCCAGCCTTGCGTGGCACGGACACGTTGCCGGTGAGAACCGTCGGTGCCGCGCGGTCCTGTCCCTGAAGGACCGCATCGATGCTGCAGTACGTCACCTTGTACGCATCGAAGCCGTAGGCGACGTCGGCAGTGAGGTCCTCCGCGAAGCCGTAGAAGTCGCGGTAGAAGTCGACCCACGACTCGAAGTAGGCGCGAGCATCAGAGGGCGTCGGATAGCTGGCGATGGGCTCGAAGCCGAGCAGGCGGCCACGATCACCTCGACCGCAGGATTGGCTCGAACCACCGGTGGCCTCGGCCGTGTCAGCTTGCTCGCCAGCGTGGGCGACGCCCGGACTCAACAGGCTCAGCAGCACAACCGTCGAGCAGGCAGCGATCGATCGCGACGTCACACTCATGGCTTCCCCCGGGACACCTGAGACGACCTGCTGCCTATACGGCGCAGCCAGCTCGACGGTTCGTGGGAAGGACTGTGGGTCAGACTTCGACGACGACGGGGACGATCATCGGGCGCCGGCGGTACCGATCATTGACCCAGCGGCCGACCGTGCGGCGCACGCGCTGCTGGATTTGATGCAGATCCAGCGACCCTTCCGCCGCCATGTCGTTGAGCACCTGCTGGATGCGCTCGACGACCTCGTCGAAGGCGGCGTCTTCGATGCCAGAGCCACGCGCCTGGATCTCCGGGCCGCCGACAATCTTTCCGGTCTGAGAGTCCACGACGACGAACACCGACACGAAGCCCTCGTCGCCGAGAATGCGCCGATCCTTCAAGGACGACTCGGTGATGTCGCCGACGGAGAGCCCGTCGACATAGACGTACCCACACGGGACGACGCCAACGATGCGCGCGACACCGTCTACCAGGTCGACCACCACGCCGTCCTCGGCCATGACAATCCGATCACGCGGCATGCCCGTCATCACCGCGAGATCCGCGCAGGCGAGCAGGTGGCGAGGCTCGCCATGGACGGGCATGAGATTGCGCGGCCGTACGAGGTTGAACACGTACAGCAGCTCGCCGGCTGAGGCATGGCCGGACACGTGGACGAGGGCGTTGTCACGATGGATGACGCGCGCTCCCCAGCGCATCAACCCGTTGACGACGCGGTAGACAGCCGTCTCGTTCCCCGGAATCAGTGACGAGGCGAGGATGACGGTGTCCCCCTCCTCGATGCGAATGGGGTGATCGCGATTGGCCATCCGCGACAGCGCCGATAACGGCTCTCCCTGCGACCCCGTGGAGATGAGCAGGACCTCGTCCGGAGGGAGGTCATCGATCGCGGCGAGGTCGACCATGAGCCCCGACGGGATGGTGAGATAGCCCAAGTCACGCGCGACATTCATGTTGCGCACCATCGAGCGGCCGACAAAGGCCACCCGGCGGCCATGCTCGGCGGCGACATCGAGGACCTGCTGGACGCGGTGAACGTGACTGGCAAAGCAAGCAACAATCACACGTCTGCGCGCATCAGCGACGACCTGGCGCAACACCGGCTTGATGTTGCGCTCAGGCGTGACAAAGCCGGGCACCTCGGCGTTCGTGGAGTCGCAGAGGAGAAGGTCGACGCCTTCCTCACCGAGGCGCGCGAAGCCGCCCAGGTCGGTGAGCCGCCCGTCCAGCGGGAGCTGGTCCATCTTGAAGTCGCCGGTGTGGAGCAGCAGTCCGGCGCCGGTGCGAACGGCAACCGCCAGCGCGTCGGGAATGGAGTGGTTGACGGCGAGGAACTCGCAGTCGAACGGCCCGAGTCGCTCGCGTTGACCCTCGCGTACCTCGAGGGTGTAGGGGTCGATCCGGTGCTCCTGCAGTTTCGACTCGACCAGGGCCAACGTCAGCCGCGAGCCGATGAGCGGGATGTCCGAGCGTTCGCGCAGCAAGTACGGCACGGCGCCGATGTGGTCCTCGTGGGCGTGGGTGAGGACGATCGCCTCGATGTCGCCGAGGCGACCGCGAATCGAGCTGAAGTCGGGAAGGATCAGGTCGACACCGGGCTGGTCCTCCTCGGGGAACAGCACGCCACAGTCGACGACGAGCAGGCGACCGTCGTACTCGAGGACCGTCATGTTGCGGCCGATCTCGCCGAGGCCGCCGAGAGGGACGATCCGCAGGCCGTTCGGAGGAAGCGGTGGAGGGGCGCCGAGTTCGGGGTGGGGGTGGCTCATTCGGGCGCGACCCAGCCCGCCTCGATCATGTCGGAACGCAGCCGAGCCACCTCGTCGTCGGTCGCCTCGACGAGCGGTGAGCGAACGGGGCCGCCGGGGAGGCCGGCCAGTCGCAACGCGGCCTTGGTGAGGATGACGCCCTGGGTACGGAAGAACCCGAAGAACACTGGCAGCAGCTGACGGTGCAGCGCCAACGCGCCGGCGACGCCGCCCGCGACGTAGGACTCGATCATCTCGTGGGTCTGTGCGCCGAACAGGTGAGTCGGCACGCCGACGACGCCGACGGCGCCGATAGACAGCAGCGGCAAGGTCACCTTGTCGTCGCCGGAGTAGTACGCCAGATCGGTGCGCGCCAGCACCCACGAAGACTCGGCGAGATCGCCCTTGGCGTCCTTGACGGCGATGATGCGCTCGTGCTCGGCGAGCCGTACCAGCGTCTCGGACGCGATAGGGGTGCCGGTCCGACCGGGGATGTCGTAGAGCATGACCGGGAGAGCTGTGGCGTCGGCGGCGGCAGTGAAGTGCGCGACCAGTCCGGGCTGCGGCGGCTTGTTGTAGTAGGGCGTGACGACAAGCAGGCCGTGGACACCGGTCTTCTCCGCGGCGCGGGCCAGCTCGACGGTGTGGGCGGTGTCGTTGGTGCCCACACCAGCCACGATGTGGGCCCGGTCGCCGACGGCGTCAACGACCGCCCGGAGCAGCCGCTCCTTCTCCGCGTCGCTCGTGGTGGGCGACTCCCCGGTCGTGCCGTTGACGACGAGGCCGTCGTTGCCGTTGTCCACCAGGAACGTGGCAAGCCGCTGGGCGCCCTCGACGTCGAGCTCGCCGCCCGCGGTGAAGGGCGACACCATCGCGGTAAGCACTCGCCCGAACGGCGTGAAGGCGTCGGTGCTGGAGGTCATGCCGGTCACGCTACCGGCAGTCGTCGGGCTTCTCGTCAGGGCGCGACACGTCCCGCCGCGTTGAACGCCGCGTGGGTGAGCGGCATCAGCCGAGCCCACTCGGCCTCCATCTGCTCTGCCACCATCTCGATCTCTCGCTGCGGGAAGGACGGGAACGTCGAGCCCTCCCGCTTGGTCCGCAGCGACAGGAAATTCATCAGGGAGCGCGCGTTGACCGTGACGTACATGGAGGAGTACGTCGCGACCGGCAGCACCCCGCGCGCGATCTCTCGAGCGATGCCAACGTCGAGCATCTGCTTGTACGCGGCGTAGGCCTGGCGGCACGACTCCTGGGTGGCGCTGACCACGACATCGTGCTGCTCGGACGTCCCGTCCACGAAGACGTAGTGGCCCGGCTTGCCCTCCTGAACGAGCTTGCGCTCCGGTCCCGGTACGTAGAAGACGGGCCGCAGCTGTCGATAACGACCGCTCTCCTCGTTGTACGAGGCGATGCGGTGACGCTGGAACTCGCGGAACACGAAGATCGGCGCGCTGACGAAGAACGTCATCGAGTTGTGTTCGAACGGGCTGTTCCCACACCACAGCGGCTTGCCGTTGCGGCGGACGTACAGCGTTCCATTCGGAACAGTGACGCAGTAGATCCGCCCTCGATACTGCTCGACGGTGACCTGCGGTCGTCGTGCCTCAGTGGTCAATCCGATACGGGCATGGGCCAGGTCTGCAGGGCGCATCGCCACACGCCAACGCCGTCCGTCATCTGAGCGGCTGACCACTGCGACTTGTCCACCCTTGAGCGCCGTCTCCTGAAGCTGGCCGGCAAGCGCAGGACTGACCGTCGTCAGGATGCGCTCCCCCGTCGACGACTGTCGCGCAAACAACCCGGCGTGGAGGGCATCCAGCGACTCCGGCGAAGCGTCGAGCACCTCGCGTGAAATGCCGTTCGCGCCGTCATCGGCAGCGCACTTCTTCACGGCGAGCAGGAAGTCCTCGTCGGCGGATACGTCGAAGCAACTCCGCGATCTAGTGGTGACCGAGAACTCAGCAGCCGCTGCCTGCTCTAGGAAGAAGGCGATCTCCGCGTCGTCACGTAGTCGGAATCGCGCCGCGCTGCCTGCGAACTCCCCGACGGCCAGGAAGAGCCCCAGTAGCGCGAACCGTGCCACAGACATCTTGGGCTCGCTGGTGATCCAATGACCCCCACCGGTGGCGAGTCGATAGGAGCCGTCGCGCAGATCCCGCGCCGGCCGGAACCGCCAGCCGCCGTCATCGTGCCCGGCAACCCACATGCGATGGTCGGGCGTGACCAGCAGATCGACGTCGGTGGCGTCGATGCGGATCATCGGTCCGTCGTACCGCTTCGCAATGTGATGCGACGCCCGCTGATACTCGATCAGTCCGTCGCTCGATCGCGTCACGAACTGCTCGTGCCCGGTCACGTCCGGCCAGGGCTTCCAGCCCTGATGCGTCAGCACCTCGGTCTGCTCGTCGTAGCAGCCGTGCCGATCGCGCATCAGGTAGCTGATGAGTCCCCGAGACCTGGTTGCGTCGGAGCCGACGTCCTCGAGGGATTGCTCACCCTTGGTCGACACCCGCGCAGCGAAGAGGACGTCGGCGTCACTGGCGTTCGCCTTGACGAGCTCGACGGTCATGTCGCTGCGGAACTCGATGTCGGACGGGTCCGTCACGTGCCGCTCCCTCACCACGATTGCTGCGCCGAGGCTAGTCCCGAGCACCGACACGATCTTGACCGTGGGAGGTGTGTCAGCGTTGCTCCAACGACGCAGAGGGAGGACAGCCATGGAAACGGTGCTGCACAACGTGGAGTGCGGAGATGGGGTTCAAAGCAAACGCCGCCCGATGGAGGCTCGCCCTCGTGGCTCCCTCAGACGTCGCCGAATGCAGTGAAAGCTTCGCCACTGCTACCGAACAGCTACGCCGCGCCATTCAAGCGGCCGGCGGCGAGTGGGACGGCGACCTGATCGGCGATCAGTACACCGATTGGGACAACGCCGAGCAACGGCTGATTGCTACGGCCCGCGGAGATGTCGTGGACGTCCAGGGTCCTCCGGCGGTGAGGGCGATGCGCGACGAGTGAGGGCGATACGCCCGTTACAGAACGCGTATCGCCCTGAATGATCACGTATACGTGATCATTTGGGTGCGGGTGGGCGACGGTGGGGTTAGGCGAGGCGGCGGATGTGGCGGCGCCGGCGTTTGCGTCGGCGGCGAACGCTCATCATCTGGAGCACGATCGCGACCACGAGGACTGCGGCGGCGCCGATCGTAAGCCAGAACCACAGGCCGACACGGCTCGCGGGTTCGGTTGCCGCGGGTGAGACGACGCCGGCTTGGGCGGGGGCGGTAGCCGACGGCGTGGTCGGGCCCTGCGCGAGCCGGTCGCGCAACCGGGTCAGGTCGATTGGCCCGTCGTCCAGCAGTGCGGCACTCGTCGGACCAAGAGGGCTCAACGCCTCACCGGTGAGGGCGAACCAGGCGCCGTGGGTCTGTTCGTACAGCACCACCACGCCGTACGCCAGGTCATCGACGGCGACGCCAACCTCTTCCGGGTAGATCTGCGGGCCCAACTCCCACCCGCCGTCCGCCGCTCGCCGGAAGCCGACGGCGACGATCAGCTCCCCCTGGTAGAAGACCGGCGCGATGTACTCCGCCACCGGTAGCTGGTCTCGGGATGCGGGCCCGGTGCTGGCGACGAACTCCGGAGTGACTGCGAGCTCGGTACGCAGGCTGCCGATGGTGATCCCGGTCCAGGACAGGTAGGTGTCGCCGTACTGCGGGTTGGTCGCCAGCGCTTCGGTGACCGCGCGCACACCGCTGCGGTCGGCCCAGCTGACGGCGTCTGCCGGGACGCCAGGATCGGCGGGTTCGACCGCGCCAGCGGAACCAATCGGCCAGACCAACGTCACGAGGGCAAGCGCGACCACCGCGAGAGCGGTTCCCAGGGCGAGTCGCGTATTCATGACGGCGTGCCTGGAGGAGGGCACGGGCTAGCCGACACCTCCTCGTCCGGCTCGACGGACACAGCCCCCGACGTTTCCCTTGCAAGAATGCCGCAAGATTCGCGTGTGTGCTCTGTCGCAAAGGAGCTCATTTCGCCAATCGAGGCAGTTCAGATCGTTTCGTTGACAGCATGCGCTCGCCCAACCGCAGACGGTGTATCAAGTCCCCGACGGCAACCTGCTAACCGCATACGCTGGTGGCGCGCAGCCAGAGGTATGAAGGGATGAGGATGGCAACAACGACAGCCGAGCCGGTGGGCCGGGACGATCCCACGGCTCCCGCCGAGCTGGTGCGCGACTTCGCTAATACAATCGACGTCGAGGACGATGTCGATCTTCTGGAGTCGCCGGCCGGCCTCACCCAGTGGCTACGCGAGCACGAGCTGCTGCGTCGCGGCACTGCCGATAGCGCCGCCCTCGACCTCGCCGTCCGCCTCCGCACGGAGATCCGATCCGCTCTGAGCGACCACCACGACGGCGTCGAGCGGCGGCATGCCAAGCTCGAGCGCATCGCGAGCGAGCTGCCGATGCGGCTGACCTTTCCCGCCGGCGATCCGGTGCTGGTTCCCGCGAGCGATGGGGTTCGGGCTGCCCTCGGGCACGTCGTCGTCGCGATGGCACGAACCGAGGCCGATGGCACGTGGCAGCGCCTCAAGCTGTGCCGCGAAGACACCTGCCAGTGGGCGTTCCTCGACACCTCCAAGAACCGATCCCGCACCTGGTGCTCCATGGGCATCTGTGGCAACCGCAACAAAACCCGCGCCTACCGGTCCCGGCAGCGGCCGGATGCCGAGGATGCGTGATCCGTGGCGGATGCGAGTGTCCGCGCCGCGCGCGCGGACGATGCGGCCGCCATCGCCGCATTGCAGCTGCGTACCTGGCGAGTCACGTGCGCAGACATCCTTCCCAGCGACGCGCTTCACCAGTTCGACGAGGCCACCGTTGCTCAGCAGTGGCGGGACTCGGCCGTACGACCGCCCAGCCCGCGACATCGCGTCCTCGTCGCCCTCGAGGGCGCGACGGTGGTCGGTGTCGCCGCTACCGGGCCAGCAGGTGACCTCGACAGTGAGGCACTTCTCGACGGCGAGCTGGTGGCGCTGATCGTCGACGCCGACCATGGGCGCCGCGGTCACGGTTCGCGTCTGCTCGCCGCGGCCGTGGACCACTTCCAGGGCGATGGCTTCCGTCGGGCACAGACATGGGTGCTCGACGGTGACGACGCTCTGGTTGGCTTCCTGACTGGGGCCGGTTGGGCCGCCGACGGCAGTCGCCGAGAACTGGACATGGGTCGCGCGGTCGAGCAACGACGGTTCCACACCGATATCAGCAACGGAGAGGGTGCATGAGGTTCGCCGGCTTCCCGGACGAGGCATTCGAGTTCTACGAGGGCCTGCAGGCCGACAACTCGAAGGCCTACTGGACCGATCACAAGGCGACCTGGGAGACCTGCATTCGCGACCCCATGACCGCCCTCGTCGACGAACTCCAGCCGGAGATCGGGGGCGACGTCAAGGTCTTCCGGCCGTACCGAGACGTGCGCTTTGCCGCCGACAAGTCGCCCTACAAGACCAACCAGGGCGCGATGATCAACGATGCAAAGGGCGAATCCGGGCTGTACGTGCACATCGACGCCGACGGCCTGCTCGTCGCGACCGGCTACTACCAGACCGCGTCCGACCAGGTCGAGCGGTACCGTGCGGCCGTTCTCGACGACACGAAGGGACCTCGGCTGGTCGACATCGTCGACGGCTTGCGCCGGGATGGCTACCTGATCGAGGGCGATCGCATGAAAACCCGTCCCCGCGGCGTACCCGAGGATCACCCGCGCGTGGACCTGTTGCGCCACCGCAGCCTCACTGCGCATCGCATGTGGGAACCCGCGGCGTGGATGCACACCCGAAGGACGCTCAATCGCATCCGGCAGGCGTGGGAACGCATGGCTCCGCTGAACGAATGGCTGACCAGCAACGTTGGGGCGTCCCGGCAGCCGCAGCCGAATCGGTGACGGCGGAAACCCGGGACTGGACGGACACTCGCCGGTCGATCGTTCGGGACGCCCTCGGGGTGGGCATCGCCGTGGGGGCGTACGCCCTGTCCTACGGCGCCATCGCGACGACAAGCGGGCTGTCCGTGATCCAGGCCTGCGCCACGTCGCTGCTCATCTTCACCGGCGCCTCGCAGTTCGCGCTCATCGGCGTCGTGGCCAGCGGCGGGAACCCGATCTCCGGAGCGTTCGCCGCCCTGCTGCTGGGATCGCGCAACATGCTCTACGGCCTGCGGCTGGCCTCGACGTTGAACCTGCGGGGACGCCGACGGCTGCTCGGAGCTCAGCTCGTCATCGACGAGTCCAGCGCGATGGCGTTCGCCCGGTCCGACGCGCAGTCTGCGCGGCTGGCGTTCTGGGCGACCGGCTTGTCCGTCTTCATGTTCTGGAACCTCGCCACGCTCATCGGCGCCGTAAGCGCGGCTGCGCTCGCCGATCCCACCGTGCTCGGGTTGGACGCGGCTGTGCCCGCCGCCTTCCTCGCCCTGCTCTGGCCGCGGCTGCGCGGTGGGGAGATGTGGGCGCTGGCTCTCGCCGCGGCCGGTGTCGCACTGCTCCTGGTGCCGTTGGTCCCGCCCGGCGTCCCAGTTCTGGCCGCGGCGCTGGTCGCGGTCGCATTCGGCCTGCGGCGGACGCGTACTCCGAGTCGGGAGTCGTCGTGATCTGGGCCGCGATCCTCGTGACCGCCGCAGGCTGCTACGCGCTCAAACTGGCTGGGCTGTCGATCCCGGAACGGGTTCTTGCCGCACCGATCGTCCAGCGCATTGCCGCATTCCTGCCCGTAGCGCTGCTGGCCGCCCTGGTTGCCGTGCAGACGTTCGCGACGGGCAGCGAGGTGCAGGTGGATGCTCGCCTCGCCGGCGTCGCCGCGGCGGTGGTGGCTCTGCTACTGCGCGCACCGTTCCTCCTCGTCGTCGCCGTAGCCGCGGTGGTTGCCGCTGTGCTGCGTGCGCTTGGGTAGGACTATGCGCCGCCGTTCCCTTGTCGCCTGGTCGGCCGGCGCAGCCCTGCTGTCCGGAGCCGCCGCCGGGGGTGCGATCTGGTACGTCCCAGCCAGTGGTGGCGACAGGACGGTCGAGGTCGCCGCCCCGGAGCCGACGCGGACGAGGTCGGCTCCACCACGACGATCGGCGTCGCCCTCGGCGTCGGCCCTGCCGTCGACGTCCCCCCCGAGCCCAGCGCCCTCACCGCCGCCAGAGCCCGTCCCAGCTGTTCCTGAGCCGGTGCCGGCTACCCCGCCGAGCGCGCTTGCGGGCGCGGTGATCGTGGTCGACCCGGGCCACAACGGCGGCAACGCGTCGCACGGCCGTGACATCGCTCGAGCGGTCGATGCCGGCGGCTTCGAGAAGGCGTGCAACACCGCCGGCGCCGCGACGGCCGCCGGCTATTCCGAGGCGGCATTTGCCTGGGATGTGGCAGTACGCGTCCGCGCCCTCCTCGAGGGGGCCGGCGCGACCGTGATCCTCACCCGCTCGGATAACGAGGGTGTGGGTCCTTGCATCGACCAGCGCGGGCGCACGGCGGCCGAGTCCGGGGCCTCGCTGCTGCTGTCTCTCCATGCCGATGGATCACCCCGCGGGTCGGGGTTTCACGTCATCGCACCAGCGGCGCGGGCCGGGTGGACGGAGAGCACGGCTACGCCGTCCACAGACCTCGCCCGCACGCTTCGGGACGCGCTCGTGAGCGGCGGCTTCTCCCCTGCCAACTACATAGGCTCCGACGGAGTCGACGTGCGAGGCGACCTGGGCACCCTCAACTGGGCGGGGACGCCGGCCGTCATCGTGGAGTGCGGCAACATGCTGAACCGCGACGACGCGGCCGTGATGAGCAGCGAGGATGGGCGGCAGCGCATCGCCGATGCCCTGGTCGCCGGCGTAGCCGCGTACCTCAGCTAGGAGTGATCGGTAGGCGGCTCAGCCGCGGAGCACCGGCGCGAGCCGCTCGAGGACGGTCGGATCCTCGATCGTGGACGGCACCGGTGGGTCACCGCCATCGGCGATCTCGCGCATCGTGCGCCGAAGGATCTTGCCGCTTCGAGTCTTCGGCAGGGCTGCCACCACGTCGACGCGGCGCAGCGCCGCAACCGGACCGATCTCTGCGCGAACGGCGGCGACGAGCTCGGCGGCAACATCTGCCGGATCCGTCCCTACCCCTGCCTTGAGCACCACCAGGCCGCGCGGCACGTGCCCCTTGAGCTCGTCGGCGACGCCGATCACCGCACATTCGGCCACCTCTGGGTGGGCGGCAAGCACGGCTTCCATGGCACCCGTGGACAGCCGATGCCCCGCAACGTTGATGACGTCGTCGGTACGTCCCATGACGAAGACGTAGCCGTCCTCATCGACGTAGCCGCCGTCCCCGGTGAGGTAGTGGCCGGGAAACGTGGACAGGTACGACGACACGTACCGCTCGTCGTCGCGCCACAGGGTCGGCAACGTGCCCGGTGGCAGCGGCAGCCGTAGGCACAGCGCGCCCTCGGATCCAGGTGGCAGCTCTGTGCCGTCCGAGGCGAGGACCCGGATGTCGTAGCCCGGCATCGGCACGCTGGGAGAGCCGGCCTTGATCGGCAGCGTGTCCAGACCATGCGGGTTCGCCGCGATGGGCCATCCGGTCTCGGTCTGCCACCAGTTGTCGACCACGGGTACGCCGAGATGCTTCTCGGCCCACGTCCAGGTGTCAGGGTCGAGTCGCTCACCGGCCAGGAACAGCGTACGCAGGCAGGACGTGTCGTGCTGGGTGATCAACTGCCCGTCCGGGTCCTCCTTCCGGATCGCCCGCAGTGCGGTCGGTGCGGTGAACATTCCGCGCACTCCGTGCTGAGCCACGACACGCCAGAACGCACCCGCGTCAGGAGTGCCGACCGGCTTGCCCTCGTACAGGACCGTCGTCGCCCCGGCGAGCAGCGGCGCGTACACGATGTAGGAGTGCCCGACGACCCACCCGATGTCGCTGGCTGCCCACCAGACTTCTCCCGGCTCGATCCCGAAAATGGAGCGCATCGACCAGTGCAGGGCGACGGCGTGCCCGCCGTTGTCGCGCACGATGCCCTTGGGCCGGCCCGTCGTGCCTGAGGTGTAGAGGATGTAGAGCGGATCGGTAGCGGCGACGGCATACGCAGTCGACCGGCTCGAGCGGCTCCGCCACCAGCTCCTCCCAGTCGAGGGCACTGCCCAACTCTGCCGGCGCCTGCGGACGTTGGAGGACGACGACGTGCTCGGGGTGGTGTTGAGCCCGGCGAAATGCCTCGTCGAGGAGGGGCTTGTACCGCACCACGCGCGTGCCCTCGATACCGGCAGACGCACTGAGGACCACGCGCGGCTGGGCGTCGTCGATGCGGGCGGCAAGCTCCGGCGGCGCGAACCCGCCGAACACGACGGAGTGCACTGCGCCAAGCCGAGCGCAGGCCAGCATCGCCACAACGGCTTGAGGCACCATCGGCAGGTACAGGACGACCCGATCGCCCACTCCCACGCCGAGTCGGCGCAGCACACCGGCGAACGTCGAGACCTGCTGGAGCAGGTCGGCGTACGTCAGCACGGTGACGGTGTCGGTGACCGGGCTGTCGTAGATCAGCGCCGGCTGCTCTCCTCGACCGGCAAGGACGTGCCGGTCGACCGCGTTGAAGCAAGTGTTCAGCCGGGCGTCGGGAAACCAGTGGTACAGAGGGGCGTCAGCGTCATCGAGCACGCGGTCTGGCGGTTGCGTCCAGTCGATGCCGGCGGCGGCGTCGGCCCAGAAACCGCCCGGATCGGTGAGGCTGCGGTCGTACGTCTCGCGGTAGGCGCCCACGGGGGCATCCTGCCGGGGTGATCAGGCCAGGTCGAGCAGGGCGTCGAGGCCGACGGTGAGACCGGGGCGTTCACGGATGCGGCGCACGGCGAGCAGCACGCCTGGCATGAAGGATGCGCGGTCGTACGAGTCGTGACGGATGGTCAGCGTCTCGCCGAGTCCCCCGAGCAGGACTTCCTGATGGGCAACCAGACCGCGCAGCCGCACCGAATGCACGGGTACCCCGTCCACGACAGCTCCGCGCGCTCCGTCCAGGGAATCGCGGGTCGCGTCGGGGGCTGCCGGGAGGCCGGCTGCCCGTCGGGCGGCTGCGACCAGTTCGGCAGTGCGACGTGACGTGCCACTGGGCGCGTCGGCCTTGCTGGGGTGATGCAGCTCGACGATCTCGACGGACTCGAAGAAGCGTGCCGACTGCTCAGCGAGATGCATCATCAGGACGGCGCCGATGCCGAAATTCGGCGCGATGATGACGCCGAGCGATGGTGTCTCTGCCAGCCAGCCCTGCACTGTGGTCAGCCGGTTGTCGTCGAAGCCGGTCGTGCCGATCACGGCGCTGATGCCGTGAGCGATCACGAACTCGAGCGTGTCCATCACCGCACCGGGGACGGTGAAGTCGACTACTACCTCGGTGCCGGAGTCGACCAACCGCGACAGCGGGTCATCGGACCCCAGGGCGGCGACTAGTTCCATGTCGTCGACGGCGTCGACGGCGCGGACGACTTCACCGCCCATCCGGCCGCTAGCGCCGACGACGGCAACCCTGATCATGCGACAGCGTCGACGAATTGGTCGTGATCGAACGGTCCGATGACCGCGAGCGAAGAGCCGCCGGCAGCAGCCACGTCCTGCGCAACCGCGCGGGCGTCTTCCAGCGTGACCGCGTCGATGCGGGCGAGGATCTCGTCCACCGACATGAGCTCCCCGTACACCAGCTCGCTCTTGCCGAGCCGGCTCATCCGCGAGCCGGTGTCCTCGAGGCCGAGCACGAGCGAGCCGCGCAGTTGACCCTTGCCGCGCTCCAGCTCCTCCACGGTGATGCCGCCGTCGCCCACCGAGGCGAGCTCGGTACGACACAGGTCGAGGACCTGGTCGACCTTCTTCGGCAGGCAGCCGACGTAGACGCCGAATAGACCGGTCTCGGCGTACTGGGAGGCGTAGCTGTAGACGGAGTACGCGAGCCCGCGCTTCTCGCGGACCTCCTGGAACAGCCGTGAGCTCATGCCGCCCCCGAGCGCACTGTTGAGCACGCCAAGCGCGAAGCGACGGTCGTCGGTGCGCGCAACACCCCATCCGCCGAGGACAAGATTGGCCTGCTCGGTCGGTCGGGACACCACGCTGACGCGACCGCGACGCGCCCGGCTCGGGCTTTTGCGGGCAGCCAGCCGAGGAGGCGCTGGCCGATCTTCTGTAGCACCGAGGGCACCGGCCTGCTCGAATGCGCGACGCACCAGCCGGACGACGGTCGCATGGTCGACGTTCCCGGCGGCCGAGATCACGAGTGCCCCGGGCCGGTAGCGCCGGCGGTAGTAGCCGGCGATGGCCTGCCGGGAGAGCGACTCGATGGACTCGACACTGCCGAGCACCGGGCGGCCGAGCGGCGAGTCGCCGAACACGGTCTCGGCAAAGATGTCGTGAACCGCGTCGCCGGGCTCGTCGTCGTGCATCGCTATCTCTTCGAGAATCACGCCCCGCTCGGAGTCGACGTCAGCGCTCGCGATGAGGGACGAGGTCACCATGTCGCAGATCACGTCGACAGCAAGTGGCAAGTCGTTGTCGAGTACCCGCGCGTAGTAGCAGGTGTACTCCTTGGCGGTGAACGCGTTCATCTCGCCGCCCACCGCGTCCAGCGCCGCGGCGATCTGCATGGCGTCGCGCCGCTTCGTGCCCTTGAACAGCAGGTGCTCGAGATAGTGCGTCGCGCCGGCGAGGGACGGCGTCTCGTCACGCGATCCGACGCCGACCCAGATGCCGAAGGACACCGAGCGCACCGTCGGCATCGCCTCGGTGATGACGCGCAGACCGCCCGGCAGCACGGTACGGCGGACGAGTCCGCCGCCGTCCGTGCCGCGAAGCAGCGTGCGCGTACTGCCGACCGGCTGGTCGGCGGCCAGCTGGACTGTCACTCGGCGCTGACCGCGACGGTGTCAGCGGGTTCGTCACTCTCGATGACGGGGACGAGCGACAGCTTGCCGCGGGAGTCGATCTCGGCGATCTCGACCTGCAGCTTGTCACCGACCTTGACGACGTCCTCGACGTTCTCGACCCGCTTGCCGCCAGCGATCTTGCGCAGCTGCGAGACGTGCAGCAGACCGTCCTTGCCGGGAAGCAGCGAGACGAATGCACCGAAGTTGGTGGTCTTGACGACGGTGCCGAGGTAGCGCTCCCCCACCTCCGGCTGCTGCGGGTTGGCGATGGCGTTGATTGCCTGCCGCGCCGCTTCGGCGGACGGACCGTCCGTAGCGCCGATGTAGATCGTGCCGTCGTCCTCGATGGAGATCTCGGCGCCGCTGTCCTCCTGGATCTGGTTGATCATCTTGCCCTTGGGCCCGATGACTGCACCGATCTGGTCGACCGGAATCTTGATGCTGATGACGCGCGGCGCGAACGGGCTCATCGAGTCCGGAGCGTCGATCGCCTCGGCCATCACGTCGAGGATCTGCAGCCGCGCGTCGCGCGCCTGGGTCAGCGCCGACGCCAGCACCGAGGCGGGGATGCCGTCCAGCTTGGTGTCGAGCTGCAGAGCGGTGACGAAGTCGCGAGTGCCGGCGACCTTGAAGTCCATGTCACCGAAGGCGTCCTCGGCGCCGAGGATGTCGGTCAACGCCACGTACTCAGTGCGGCCATCCACGGTGTCCGAGATCAGACCCATCGCGATGCCCGCTACCGCTGCCTTGAGCGGGACACCGGCATTGAGCAGCGACATCGTCGATGCGCACACCGACCCCATCGAGGTGGATCCGTTGGAGCCCAGCGCCTCAGAGACCTGCCGGATGGCGTACGGGAACTCCTCGCGCGACGGGAGGACCGGCAGGAGCGCACGCTCGGCGAGCGCGCCGTGTCCGATCTCGCGCCGCTTGGGCGAGCCCACCCGACCAGTCTCGCCGGTGGAGTAGGGCGGGAAGTTGTAGTTGTGCATGTAGCGTTTGCGGGTCTCGGGCGCCAGCGTGTCGAGCTGCTGCTCCATCCGCAGCATGTTCAGCGTGGTGACGCCGAGGATCTGCGTCTCCCCGCGTTCGAACAGCGCGGAGCCGTGCACGCGAGGAAGGACCTCGACCTCGGCAATCAGTGGACGGATGTCGCGCACGCCGCGGCCGTCGATGCGGACGTGGTCGCGCAGCACCCGCTGCCGGACGAGCTGCTTGGTCAGCCCGCGGAAGGCGCCGCTGATCTCCTTCTCGCGACCGTCGAACTGGCCGGCGATCTTTTCGACGGCTAGCCCACGAATGCGCTCGAGTTCGGCCTCGCGGTCGGCCTTGCTCGCAATGGTGAGAGCCTGCGCAAGCTCGTCGGACACCGCGGCCGCAACCGCCTCGTAGACGTCGTCCTGGTACTCCAGGAACTGCGGGAAATCCTGCGTGGGCTTGGCCGCGAGTGCGGCAAGTTGCCCCTGCGCCGTGCACAGCGCGGCAATGAACGGCTTCGCCGACTCGAGGCCCTCGGCGACGACCTCCTCGGTCGGCGCAATCGCGCCGCGGCGGACGAGCTCGAGCGTCCGGGTGGTGGCTTCCGCCTCGACCATCATGATCGCGACGTCGCCGTCCTCGAGCACCCGACCGGCGACGACCATGTCGAAGACGGCGCGTTCCAGCTCTGAGTGGGTGGGGAAGCCGACCCAGGTGCCGTCGATCAGCGCGACGCGGACGCCGCCAATCGGGCCGCTGAACGGCAAGCCGGACAGCAGCGTCGACATGGATGCAGCGTTGATCGCCACGACGTCATACAAGTCGTCGGGGTCGAGCGCCATCACGGTCTCGACGATCTGCACCTCGTTGCGGATGCCCTTGACGAACGAGGGGCGCAGCGGGCGGTCGATCAGCCGGCAGGTAAGGATCGCGTCCTCACTCGGCCGACCCTCGCGGCGGAAGAACGAGCCGGGGATGCGCCCGGCGGCGTACATCCGCTCCTCGACGTCGACCGTGAGCGGGAAGAAGTCGAACTGCTCCTTCGGGTGCTTCGACACGGTCGTGGCCGACAGGACCATCGTGTCGCCCAGGTGGGCGACGGCCGCTCCCGCGGCCTGTCGGGCGAGCCGGCCGGTCTCGAAGCGGACGGTTCGGGTGCCGAAGGGACCGTTGTCGATCGCGGCTTCGGCGTACGTAATTTCGGGACCCTCCACGGGTTCCCTCCTCTGGTGTCGCGGAGCTGTCGCGCGACGGAGAGGGAGAGCCGGTCTTCGATCGAAGCGTCCGGGGTCATCCCGGAGGCCACTACCGAGGACCGGTTCGGTTTCCCTCGTCCGCGGCTTCGTGATGCCTTGTGGCGACCGGCTCCTGTGGGTGGTGGTTCGAGCGCTAGCGGCGCAGCCCGAGGCGCTCGATGAGCTGCCGGTAGCGGGTGATGTCCTTCCTGGCGAGGTACTGCAGCAGGCGACGGCGTCGCCCGACCAGGAGGAGCAGCCCGCGGCGGCTGTGGTGGTCGTGCTTGTGGGTCTTCAGGTGCTCGGTGAGATCGTTGATGCGGCGCGTGAGCAGCGCGACCTGGGTTTCGGGTGACCCGGTGTCGCCCTCAGTGGTTGCGTACTGGGTCAGGATGTCCTTCTTGGTCGCCGTGTCGAGCGCCACAATTCTCCTTCGAGCGGTGTCCGTGAGCGTCCCTGGTCTGCGGCACAGGGGCAGGCTTACTCACGCCGGCAGGATGCCAGCGGCCCCGAGACTAACAAACGCCCAGGTAGCGCCACGAATCGGCGCCATCGGGGCTGTGGCCGCACTCCAGCTGTCTGCTGGTTCCTCGACCCCCCGAACCCAGGCCGATAGCCGCGTACCTCGGGAACCAGTTCGTGAACGGCCGACGTCAACGGACGACGGGCTGGAGCATTAGCCGTCAGTGCTGCCGTGGCAGCGCATGAGCGAGTGACGGGTCAGGACCGCTCGCGCATGCTCGACATCGTCGGCCATCTGGGCGATCAGGTCGTCCACGTTGTCAAAGCGGACCATGCCGCGCAGCCGCGCAATGAAGTCCACACCGACGTCCTTGCCGTACAGCTCTAGGTCGTCGCGGTCGAGGACGTACGCCTCGACCCGGCGGACCGTGCCGTCGAAGGTTGGGTTGGTGCCGACACTGATCGCAGCCGGATGGCGCTGCCCGTCGGCGATCAGCTCTCCGGCGTAGACGCCGTCGGCCGGCACCGCGCCGCCGGACGGCGGTGGCACGTTCGCCGTGGGATATCCCAGCTCCTTGCCCCGGGCGTCACCACGGACCACCTCGCCCTGGATGCGGTACGGCCGGCCGAGCGCGCGCGCGGCTGCCTCGACGTCGCCGGCCGCCAGCAAGTCGCGGACGACTGTTGACGACATGCCCTCGACCAGGTCGATCCCCTCGACGGCGAACCCGTCCTGCTGACCCCGATGACGGAGCAGGTCGACGTCACCGCGCGCGCGGTGTCCGAAGCGGAAGTTGGAGCCGACGACCACGGTCGCAGCACGCAAGTGCGAGACGAGCACCTCGCGCACGAAGTCCTCCGGCGACTGCCGGGACCTTTCGGCCGTGAACGGCAGCACCAGCATCGCGTCGACGCCGAGCTCCTCGAGTAGGTCACCGCGACGCGTCAGGCTGCTCAGCGTCGCCGGCTGGCTGTCCGGCCGTACCACCGCCGTCGGATGTGGGTCGAACGTGATGACCACGGCCGGCAATCCTGCCGCGCGTGCAGTACCGATCAGCTGCTCGACGATCGCTCGATGACCCGCGTGCACGCCGTCGAAGACACCGATGGTGACGACGGACGGACCGAACTCCTCGGGGACGTCATCGAGCCCGCGCCAGCGTTCCACGCGCCAAGCCTGCCAGGTCACGGCGACCCGAAGAGCGCTACGGTCGCGCCGTGTCAGACGGTAAAGCCGTGTCGACCCGAGATCGTGGCGCACGTGCCACCGCACCGGTCCTCGCGATCGCCGGCGCCGTCGGGTTGCTCCTGCTGGTGACGTCGGGCCGGTACGGCTACCACCGCGACGAGCTCTACTTCGTCGAGGCCGGCCGGCACCTGGCCTGGGGCTACCCGGACCAGCCGCCGCTGACTCCGCTGCTCGCGCGGTTGATGGACACGATCGGTCCCGGATCGGTGACCGTGCTGCGTCTCCCCTCGATCGTCGGGGCGATGCTGGTGGTCCTGCTCACCGCAGCGCTCGCGCGCGAGTTCGGTGGCCGCGCCTTCGCTCAGGTGCTCGCGGCACTGGCCGTGGGAACGGGGGTCTACGCCCTTGTCGTCGGACACCTGCTGTCGACGAGCTCGATCGACCTGCTGGCCTGGGTGACCATCACCTGGCTGGTGGTGCGCATCCTGCGCACCGGTGACCAGCGGCTGTGGCTCGTGGTGGGTGCGGTGACCGGCGTCGGCCTGCTGAACAAGCACCTCGTGCTCTTCCTGGTCATCGCGCTCCTCGCCGGCGCCGTGCTCGTGCCCGCAGCGCGTCAGCAGCTACGCAGTCCGTGGCTGTGGGCCGGGGTGCTCGTCGCAGTCGCGCTCTGGGCGCCGAACCTGGTGTGGCAGGCGACCAACGACTGGCCGCAGCTGGAGCTCGCCGGGGACATCCGCGAGGAGTACGACGTCACCGGCGAACGGATCGCGTTCATCGCCCTCCAGTTGGTGCTGTTCTCGCCGGTGGCAATGCTGCTCGCCGTCTTCGGGCTCCTGCACCTGTGGCGTGACCCCAAGCTTTCGCCGTATCGCCTGCTGGCCTGGGCGTGGCTAGCGCTGCTGCTGCTCTTCTTCGTGACGGGCGGCAAGGGTTACTACCTCGGCGGGCTATACCCCGCATTGATCGCTGCAGGCGCAGTCGGAGTCGAGCAGCGCATCGGCGAGCGGCGCGGTCGCAAAATCGGCTGGGTTGCTGCCGTGGTCGTCGCGGCCATCATCGGCATGCCTATCGCGCTGCCGGTGCTGCCCGCGAGCACGCTCGCGAGCTCGCCCTACGCCGGTCCCGCCGAGGATGCGCTGGAGACCGTCGGCTGGCCGGCGTTCGCCGCGGCGGTGGAGCAGGCGTACAACCAGGTACCCGCGGGCAGGCGCGAATCGGCGATCGTGTTCACGGGCAACTACGGCGAGGCTGGCGCGGTTGCGCTGTACGGCCGGAACGGGCGGCTGCCGCCGGCCGCCAGCGGGCACAACGGGTTCGGGCTGTGGGGACCGCCAGCCGACGACGCCGGCCCGGTGATCCTCGTGGACGCCAGCGGTGGATGGCGAGATGAGTTCGAGAACTGTGCTGCCGCCGCAACGATCGACAACGGCCAGGGCGTAGACAACGAGGAGCAGGGCGGCACGGTGTGGTTGTGCGACGGTCCTCGCGGCGGGTGGGAAGCCGCCTGGCCGCGGCTGCTCCACCTCGACGCGTGACCCAGCCGATTCATCCGACTCAGCCGACGAAGACCACCAGTGGGCGGGCGCTCCCGTCGCGGTCCTCGACGAGCGCAAGCACCGTCCCATCGGGCCCGAAGACACCGACCGGACCGGGCTGTCCGCCCGCCGGGAGCGGGACGCCGTGGCTCAGCGTGTCGGCACTGGCGGCGTCGACGTCACGCCTGGGAAAGGCTGCTCCCACCACTGCTGGCAGCGGAAGAAGCGCCAATTCTTTGGCCAGCTCGTCGAGGGTGTGCGCCTGAGCAATGTCGTACGGCCCCACCCGGGTACGCCGCAGCGCCGTGAGGTGACCGCCGACACCGAGCGCCGCGCCGAGGTCGCGGGCCAGCGCCCGGACGTAGGTGCCGCTGGAGCACTCGACGTTCGCGTCGAGGTCGACGACTCCCGGCAGCGGTCGGCGCACATCGGTGACGTCGAAGCGCGTGACCGTGACGCGGCGCGGCGGCAGTTCGACGTCCTCACCGGCGCGGACGCGGACGTATGAGCGAGTGCCAGCGATCTTGACCGCGCTCACCCGTGCAGGCACCTGGTCGAGGTCACCGGTCAGCCGTTCAACGGCCGAGCGGATCTCATCGTGATCGAGGTGCGCCGCCGATACCTCGCTCAGCAGATCGCCCGAGCTGTCGTCGGTGACCGTGCTCTGGCCGAGGCGGATGGTCGCGTCGTACGCCTTGTCTCGTAACGCCAGATGACCGAGCAGCCGGGTGGCCCGGCCCACGCCAACGAGCAGGACGCCGGTAGCCATCGGATCCAGCGTCCCCGCATGTCCGACCCGCTTCGTCGAGGCCAGCCGCCGGATCCGCGCGACGACGTCGTGCGAGGTCCAGCCGCCGGGCTTGTCGACGACGAGTAGCCCGTCCGGCACGTCAGGACTCCGAGATGCCCTCGGAGTCCTCCCGCGGCACGCGATACGGATCGGGGTCCCCGGCCGGTTGCGCGCCGACGGCCTGGCGCTGCACGTCAGCGTCCGCGCGGGCCGCGCGCTCGAGCAGGTCGTCGATGTGTTTGGCGGTGTCGGGGAGCGCGTCGGCGACGAACGTCAGGGTCGGGGTGAAGCGCACCCCGGTCTGCCGCCCGACCTCGGTGCGCAGCACGCCCTTCGCGCTCTCCAGCGCGGCGGCAGTGTCGGTGCGCGCGGTCTCGTCGCCGTACACGGTGTAGAAGACGGTGGCGTCGTGCAGGTCACCGGTGATTCGCGCATCAGTGACCGTCACGAAGCCGAGCCGCGGGTCCTTGACCCGGGTCTCGAGCATCTCCGCAACGATGACGCGAATGCGGTCGGCCAGCTTGCGGGCCCGCGCATCGGTGGCGGTCACTCGTCCTCCTCGCTCCAGAGCTGCCGCCACGTGGTCAGCAGCTCGATCTCTGGGCGTCCGGCCACCAGACGCTCGCAGGCGTCGAGCACCTCGACGCAGTGGCCACGATCGCCGCTCACGCACGACACGCCGACCTCCGCGCGCCGATGCAGCTCCTGATACGCAGTCTCGGCCGCGGATACGGCGTACTTGCGCCGCAGCTCGGCCACGATCGGTCGCACGACGGACCGCTTCTGCTTCAGCGAGCGCACGTCGCCGAGGAGCAGGTCAAGGCGAAGCGCCCCGACGACCACGATCTCCTCCTCGTCGACGTGCACGTTCGCGGTGCGAGGTCAGCCGCGGGGCTTCTCCCGCATCTCGTAGGTCTCGATGACGTCGTCGACCTTGATGTCGTTGAACGACCCGAGTCCGATACCGCACTCGTAGCCGTCACGAACCTCGGTGGCGTCGTCCTTGAACCGGCGCAGCGACTCGATCGTGAGGTCGTCACGCACCACGGCACCGTCGCGGACCAGCCGCGCTCGGGCGTTGCGTGTGATGACTCCCGACCGGACGAGGCAGCCCGCGATGTTGCCGAACTTGCTCGAGCGGAAGACCTCGCGGACCTCGGCCGAGCCGAGCTGGGCCTCCTCGAACTCCGGCTTGAGCAGCCCCTTGAGCGCCGCCTCGACCTCCTCGATCGCCTGGTAGATGACCGAGTAGTGCCGGACCTCGACGCCCTCGCGATCGGTCAGCTCACCCACCCGCTCTGCCGGGCGGACGTTGAAGCCGATGATGATCGCGTCGGATGCCACTGCGAGGTTGACGTCGTTCTGGGTGATCGCGCCGACTCCGCGGTCGATGACGCGAAGCGACACATCGTCGCCCACGTCGATCTTGAGCAGGGCGTCCTCGAGCGCCTCGACCGATCCGGACACGTCGCCCTTGAGGATGAGGTTGAGCTCGTTGCGTGTCGCAAGCAGCTGCGGCAGGTCCTCGAGCGACACCCGCTTGCGAGTTCGGGCGAACAGCGCGTTGCGCTCGCGCGCCTCGCGGCGCTCGGCGATCTGCCGCGCCACCCGATCCTCCGGGACGACGAGGAAGTTGTCGCCGGCGTCGGGCACCGAGGTGAGACCGAGCACCTGGACCGGGCGAGAGGGCGCGGCCTCGTCGACCGGTTGCCCGTCCTCATCGAGCATGGCCCGGACCCGGCCGTACGCGTCACCGGTGACGACAGAGTCGCCGACCCGCAGCGTTCCGCGCTGCACCAAGACGGTGGCAACCGGACCGCGGCCGCGGTCCAGCCGACCCTCGATCACGATGCCCTGCGCGTCCTGGTCGGGGTTTGCCCGCAGGTCGAGCGCCGCGTCCGCGGTCAGGACGATCGCCTCGAGCAGGTCCTCGATCCCGAGGCCCTGCTTGGCGGAGACGTCGACGAACATGCTGTCGCCGCCGTACTCCTCGGCCACCAGGCCGTACTCGGTGAGCTGACCGCGCACCTTGCTCGGGTCGGCGCCTTCCTTGTCGATCTTGTTGACCGCCACCACGATGGGGACGGACGCGGCCTGCGCGTGATTGAGCGCCTCGATCGTCTGCGGCTTCACGCCGTCGTCAGCAGCGACGACCAACACGGCGATGTCCGTCGCCTGCGCACCGCGGGCACGCATGGCGGTGAACGCCTCGTGGCCCGGGGTGTCGATGAAGGTGATGAGACGCTCGCTGCCGTCGGACATCTGCGCCGCCGTCTGGTAGGCACCGATGTGCTGGGTGATGCCGCCGGCCTCGCCCTCGACGACCTTGGTGTTACGCATCGCGTCGAGCAAACGGGTCTTGCCGTGGTCGACGTGGCCCATGACCGTGACGACCGGTGGGCGGGCGGCCAGGTCGGCCTCACCGCCCTCGTCCTCGCCGAACTCCAGGTGGAAGGCCTCGAGCAGCTCGCGGTCCTCGTCCTCCGGGCTGACGACCTGGACCTCGTAGTCCAGCTCGGCGCCGAGCAGCTGCAGCGTCTCCTCGTTGACCGACTGCGTTGCGGTCACCATCTCGCCCAGGTGGAACAGAGTCTGGACGAGGGAAGCCGGGTTGGCGCCGATCCGGTCAGCGAAGTCGGCGAGCGATCCACCGCGCGGCAGCCGAACGACGGCGCCGTTGCCCCGCGGAGCGAGGACGCCACCGACCGAAGGCGCCTGCATGTTGTCGAACTCTTGACGGCGCTGCTTCTTCGACTTACGGCCTCGGGTCGGACGGCCGCCGGGGCGACCGAACGCCCCCTGCGTGCCACCTCGGCCACGACCACCCGGACCGGGACGACCGGAGCCGGCACCGAAGCCACCGCCGCTGCCCGGCGCACCGGGACGGCCGAAGCCGCCCGCGCCAGGTCGACCGGCGCCGACGCCAGGACCGGGACGGCCACCGCCACCGCCACCACCGCCAGGACCGGGACGGCCACCGGGACCGGGGCGGCCACCGGGACCGGCCGGACGCATGCCCGGGCCGGGTCGGGTCGGCATCATGCCCGGAGACGGCCGGCCACCGCCGGGACGCGGTGGCATCCCGCCGGGGCCGGGGCCGGGGCCGGGACCGGCGGGGCGGGGTGCGCCGGGGACCGCAGGACGCGGGGCACCCGGTCGAGTCATACCGGTGCTGCCCGCGCTGGAGAACGGGTTGTTGCCCGGCCGGGGGACGCCGGGACGGGCCGGTGGCCGCGGCGCTGCAGGAGACCCCGGTCGGGCTCCGGGACCGGCAGCAGCTGGGCGCTGCGGGACGCCGGGGCGCGGGGCATCAGGTCGGGGCGCGGCGGTCCCGGGCGGTCCGGGTCGCACTCCGGGCGCGGCAGGTTCGGGTGTGGACGGACGGACGTCCGGCTCGACCGGAGCGATGGGGGCGCCACCGGCCGGGGTGGACGGCGCGGTGCGGGTGCCGTTCCCGGATCCGGCGTCGGGGATGGCGGGGGCCGGCGCGGGTGCGTCGGGCGTCACGGGACGGGCCGACGGGCGTGCCGGCGCTGTCGGGGCCGGCGCCGCGGGTGCGTCGGCAACGGGAGCCGCATCCGCCACACTCGGGCGGCGGGCGGCGGGCACCGTCGGGCGGGTTGCCGTCGTTGCGGCCGCACCGGCGGACGGGGACGCGGCAGCGCCGGCGGCTTCAGCTGCCGCAGGGGCCGCCGGAAAGGCGTCCTTGAGCTTGCGGACGACCGGCGCCTCAACGGTGGACGACGCCGATCGAACGAACTCGCCAAGTTCTTGGAGCTTGGCCATGACGACCTTGCTCTCTACGCCAATCTCCTTGGCAAGTTCATAGACCCGGACCTTGGCCACTTCTCTCCTCCTCGGTCCGGGCCGTTAGGCCGCGGACCGCTACTCGTGCTGTCGGGTACTCATCGGTCGATGCTCATCGAGCGCTCATCGTGTGTTCGACCCGCTTCCGATTCGACGGTCGTGCCGTGCTGACTTACTGATCTGAAGGTACTGGCATGCGTGCAGCTGCCTGCTCGAGGTACGCCCGCAGCGGTTCGGTGTCGAGCGGCCCCGGCAGGCGGAAGGCCCGCGGGAACGCCCGACGACGCTCGGCGAGATCGAGGCACCCGAGAACGGGGTGCAGGGATGCACCTCGTCCCGGCAGCCGGCCCGCGGGATCGGGGACGATGCGGTCCTCGACTACCACGGTCCTCAGCAGGTCGGTGCGCGCCACTCGAAGACGGCATCCCACACAGGTGCGTACCGGAGCCGGGCGACGGACCACTGACAAGTCTACCTGCTCGATCACCCGAGGGGTTCCGCCGGCGCCGCCGAACGCTGCGGGGCGGCCACCGGGGTGTCCGGCCGGATGTCGATTCGCCATCCAGTGAGCCGGGCGGCGAGGCGGGCGTTCTGGCCCTCCTTGCCGATAGCCAGCGAGAGCTGGTAGTCGGGAACGATCACCCGTGCCGAGCGCGCATCCGCGTCGACCACCTCGACCGACGTCACCCGAGCCGGCGACAGCGCGTTGCCGACGAACGTCGCGGGATCGTCGTTCCAGTCGACGATGTCGATCTTTTCGCCGTGCAGCTCGCTCATCACGTTGCGGACCCGGCTGCCCATGGGACCGATGCAGGCACCCTTGGGGTTGACACCGGGGACGTGCCCGCGGACCGCAATCTTGGACCGATGGCCCGACTCGCGGGCGATGGCTGCGATCTCCACCGAGCCGTCGGCGATCTCCGGCACTTCGAGGGCAAACAGCTTCTTGACCAGCCCTGGATGCGTCCTGGACAACGTGATCGAGGGGCCGCGCATTCCCTTGCGGACGGCCACCACGTAGCAGCGCAGTCGGGTGCCGTGCTCGTACCGCTCCCCCGGCACCTGCTCCTGCGGCGGGAGGACGCCCTCGACCCGGCCCAGGTCGACCAGGACGTTGCGCGCGTCTGCTCCCTGCTGGATGACCCCGACCACGATGTCGCCCTCGCGGCCCGCGAACTCGCCGAAGGTCACCTCGTCGGTGGCGTCCCGCAGTCGCTGGAGGATCACCTGGCGGGCGGTGCCGGCGGCGATGCGACCGAAGCCCTCGGGCGTGTCGTCGTACTCGCGTAGCTCACCGTCGTCGGCTGCGTGAGCTTCGGCCTCGCCATCGGCGTCAGCGTCGTCGATTGCCCACACGGTGACATGCCCGGTCGTACGGTCGAGCTCGACGCGGGCGCGCTCCTTGGCACCCTCGGTGCGCTGGTAAGCGAGCAGCAGCGCGGATTCGATGGCATCCACGAGCAGGTCGAAGGAGATCTCGCGCTCCCGTTCGAGAGAGCGGAGCACGCTCAGGTCGATGTCCATCACGCACCCTCCTCCTGGGAAGTGATCGTGGAGCGGTTGAACTCGACCTGCACGCGGCCGGGGCCGAGATCGTCGATCTCGTACGGCACCTCCTGGCCGGCGACGTCGAGGCGAACCGTCGACCCGTCGACACCGAGCACCCGCCCGGTCAGCGCCTCCCCGCCAGCGGTACTGACCTCGACGAGGCGACCGGTCGCGCGGCGCCAGTGCTGCGGCTGCGTCAGCGGCCTGTCAACTCCCGGGGAGGTGACTTCCAAGACGTACGGCGTGTCACCCATCGCCGCTGAGTGATCAAGCACAGCGGACGCCGCGGTGCTGACCTGCGCAACGTCGTCGAGCCCAACGCCTCCGTCGCGGTCGACGACGACGCGGAGCAGTCGACGCCGCCCGGCCGGACGGACGTCGACGTCCTCGAGATCCAGCCCGGCGGCTGACATGACCGGCTCGAGCAGCCGGCGAATCTGGTCACGGTTCTCGGCCTGCCGCATCCGGACCTCCTCACCGCTGTGCTGTTGTGTGTGGTGCCGTCTATGCGCTGAGTTCTGACATCCCCGAGCCGAACTCTTAAGACTAACGTCCGAGCGCAGCGATGATCTCCCGTCGACGTCCCGGGGACGCGTGGAATGCTGGGGCGATGCCCGGCGACCAGGTCTCCCGGCGTCGGGTCCTCACCGGCCTCGGTGCCGCCCTGCTGGTCTCGGGCTGCTCAGCCGCGCCGCGCGCCGGTGACGAGCCGGTCGAGCCGCCGACCGTCGATCCCGACGAGGAGTTCCGGCGGGCAGCCGCCGATGCCGAGCGCGCTCTGCTGGCGGCCTACCGGGCCACCATCGCCCGCCATCCAACGCTGACGGAGCGGCTCGCGGTGTTCTCGGCTCATCATGACGAGCACCTGGCCGCGTTCACCAACGCGCCGCCATCGCCGTCGGGACCGACCCAGAGCGCCACCGCCAATCCCAGCGATCCCGCGGCGGCAACCGGAGTCTCTGACGATCCGCTTGCCGCGGTCGCCACCCTCGCTATCGCGGAGCGCGCAGCCGCGGACCGCAGCCTGGGCGACCTGGACGGCGCCTCGCCGACGCTGGCGCGCCTACTCGCGTCCGTGGGAGCGGCCGAGGCGGCCCATGTCGCGCTGCTCGGCACGTGAACATCCCGCTGCAGCAGGGTCGGGCGGGCACGGCCACGGAAGCCCTGCGGGCCTGCGTCGCCGCCGAGCACGTCGCGGTGTGGGCGTACGGCATCGTGGGGGCCCATCTGGAGCCGGAGACCCGGCTGGAGGCGCGGACCACCTGGGACTCCCACCGCGCCCGCCGCGACCGAGTTGCTCAGCTGCTGCGCGACCGGGAAGCACCGGCGCCCGCCAGCGAGCCCGGGTATGCGCTCCCCTATGCAGTCACCGATGCCACCACCGCTCGGCGGCTCGCCGCCGATGTCGAGAACGGGGTGGCTGCCGCCTACGCCGACCTGGTGCTGGCTGCCGGCGACGAGCTGCGTCGCTTCGCCGCGCTGTCGCTGCAGGAGGCGGCGGTGCGCGCGGCGCGGTGGAGTGGCGGCACCGAGGCGTTCCCCGGTATCACGCAGCGCTAGGTGGGTCTAGCTCGACGATGCCCGGCGCGCGGTCGAGAAGAGGTCGACCAGCTCCTGCGTCGTCGTGGCATCCTCCGCACTCTTGTCATCGCGCCAGCGCCCGGTGAAGCGCGGAAACCGCATGGCCAGGCCGGTGTTCTCCTTGAGCTGGCCCCACCCGGCGGTGTGGTTCGGGGACAGTGTCAGCTCAGCGCTGAGGACCTCGAGAACGACCCCCGGCTCGAACCAGAAATCCGCGGACTGGCGGGCGTCCACCCGCGCCGGCCGCTCAGGATGGGCAAAGGGCGCCAGCCGCTCGGGGAAAGCGGCCAGGTCGGCATCGGTGAACCCGGCGCCGCACTTGCCGACCGTACGAAACATGTCGGCCTCGGCGTCGTAGGCGGCCAGCAGCACCGCACCGTACACGCCGCGGCGACGACCGCGCCCCGCGAAGGCCCCGACCACGACCAGGTCGACGGTGTCCGCCAGCTCGGTGCGGTAGTCGCGCTTCAGCTTGATCCACTGCCACCCACGGGCGCCGGCCTGGTAGCCAGAGGCGGCGCCGATGGACTTGCTTATGAGGCCCTCGCAGCCGTCGGCGATCGCCTGCTCGAACGTCGCATCCAGTGCCTGCGGGTCGTCCACGTCGACCGCGGTCGTGAGCCTGAGCCGATCGGAGAGGGTGAGTGCGTCGGCCAGGCGGGCGCGCCGCTGCGGGTACGGCAGCCGGGTGAGGTCCTCGCCGTCGGCGTACAGCAGCTCGAAGCAGAACAGGCCGACCGGCACGTCGCGCGCGGCTTCGGCAATGCCGTGCTTGCGCCGGCGGTACATGACCTCCTGGAAGGGACGCAGCTCGCCGGCGGCCGCGTCGTAGGCGACCACCTCCCCCTCGAGGATCGCCTCGGACGGACCGAGCCCAGCCTCGAGGAGTTCGACGACATCAGGAAACTGCGTGCTGACGCGCTCGAGCCGGCGGGTGAAGAGCTCGATGCCGTCGGCGGTGCGATGCGCCTGCACGCGCATGCCGTCGTACTTGTACTCGGCCGAACACTCGCCGCCGAGCTTGGCGAGGATCTCTCCGGCGTCGGACAGCCGCTGGGCGAGCATCACCCGCACCGGGTTGCCAGGGCGCACCTGGAGCTGCTCGACGGCATCCATCCCGTCGTTGACGAGGGTGGCGGCGACCAGTCCGAGGTCGCAGCAGATGCTGTACGCGCGCTCCAGCGTGGGCCGCGCCTTCCGGCCGCCCGCGTAGACCTGGGCGAGCGCGTCGAGAACGGTGGGCGTGCCGATACCCAATCGCAAGTTGCCCGTGACCTGCCGCAGCAGGTATCTCGCTTCCAGCGGCGTGGCCTGGTCGAGCATCCCGGCCAGCAGGTCGAGCTTGCGGCCCTGCGAGCCCGTGCCCTCGGCCTGCGCGATCGCATGCAGCGTGTCGACCACGACGGTGACGTCGAGGCCGGCCCGACGGTCGGCGTGCTCGGCCGCGAGCAGCTGTTCCGCGGCTTCACCGAGGTCGCCGGTTTCCTGCACGGCGCTCAGGACGTGCTCAGGGGTCGCGTCGGTGGCGGTGGCCACCGCTCGGATCGCGAGCTTCTCCGCCAAGCCGAGGTCGACGCCGGCGAACTCCGGCGCAATCAGGCCCTGGCACAGGTAGCAGACAGTGGGGAGCAGATCCGGCGGAGTGTCGGTCAGCAGCGCGGCCAGCCGGTCGATGAGCGCGAGCCGTCCAGACGCGTCCTCGAGGTCGCGATAGGCCAGGGCTACGACCTCGTACTTCACGCTGCCCGCCAACCGTCGACGACATCGAGCACGTCCGCCAGGCGCTGCACGACGGCGTCAGGAGTGCCCTCGGTGGAGCCGCGCTGGCGTTCCGGGATGGTGCTGTGCGGGACGTACACGGTGCGCATGCCGACGGATTGCGCGCCGTGGATGTCGTCGTACAGCCGGTCGCCGACGAACACCGCACGCTCCGGCTCGCTGACGTCCACCGCGTCGAGCGCTGCTCGGAACGCTTCTGGATGAGGCTTGGTCCACGGGATCTCGCTGGTGTAGACCGCGCCGTCGATGAGGTCGAGTACGCCATCCCGAGCGAACACTGCCTCGTGGGCGGCTCGGGTCCACAGCGTGTTCGACAGCAGGCCGATGCGCAGTCCTCGTTCGCGCAGTCCCTGGAGGACCTCGGCTCCGTCCGGGTCGAGATGGGTGTGTGGGTCCCAGAGCTCGGTATACCTGGCGAGCGCCGCCTCCGACGCCTCGACGCCGCTCGCAGCGAACACCTCGTCGAGCCGTCCGCTCATCCCGTCGACGCGGGCCCGATCCCAGACGACCTCCTCGGCCTCGTGCAGGACGCGGGCGAGCTCGGCGGCGCGATCAGGGGCGATCACGAGCGCGACTTCGCCCCAGATCTGAACCGCGTCGACGGTGTGCCACGGGGTGAGCGTGCCACCCCAGTCGAAGATGACGGCCTCGAGATCAGCCATTGCGACACACATCGAGCACGCGTTCGACGATCGCGGCGACAGGCACCTCCTCGCGGTCCCCGCTGCGCCGGTCCCGCAGCTCGACGACGCCGTTCGCCAGCCCGCGTCCCACGACCACGATCGTCGGAACGCCGAGCAGTTCCGCGTCTGCGAACTTCACCCCGGGCGATGCGTCGCGCCGGTCGTCCACGAGCACGCGCAACCCGGCAAGTTCGAGCTCATCGGCCAGCCGCACCGCGACCTCCAGCTGCTCCCCCTTGCCAGCAGCGACCAGATGCACGTCAGCGGGTGCGACCTCGCGCGGCCAGCACAACCCGAGCTCGTCATGAGTCTGCTCAGCAAGCGCGGCCACCGCGCGGGACACCCCGATGCCGTACGAGCCCATAGTGATGCGGATGGGTCGGCTGTCCGGCCCGAGCGCATCGAGCTCGAAGGCGTCGGCAAACTTCCGCCCGAGCTGGAAGATGTGACCGATCTCGATGCCGCGGGCAATCGTCAGCGGGCTGCCACATCGGGCGCATCGGTCGCCGTCGCGGATCTCGATCGCCCCGATCTCGCCGTCCGGCTCGAAGTCCCGGCCACGCACGACGTCGATCGCGTGCCGATCCTGCTCGTTGGCGCCGGTGACCCATGCGCTGCCGGGCACGATCGTCGGGTCGACGAGGTAGCGGATGCCGAGCTCCGTGAGCAGCTGCGGCCCGATGTACCCGCGGACCAGCCCAGGCACGGACTTGATGTCTTCGTCCGAGGCCTGGGTCACCTCGACCGGCTCCAGTTGCCCACCGAGCCGCTTGAGGTCCACATCGCGGTCGCCGGGCACACCGACCACGAGCAGCTGCCAATCCTCGCCGGGAGCCCGCGACACCAGTACGACGTTCTTGAGCGTGTCTGCGGCAGTGAACTCGCGATCAAGCCCCATGGTGTTCAGCTTGGTGACCAGGGTCTCGATGGTCGGTGTGTCCGGGGTGTCGAGGACACGCGATTCCGGGTGTTCTGCGGGGTCCTGAGCCGGCGGCACCGCGATGTCGACCGCCTCGGTGTTGGCGGCGTAGTCGCAGTCGGTGCACTGGACGAAGGTGTCCTCCCCGTACTTCGCCGGGGCGAGGAACTCCTCCGACGCCGAGCCGCCCATTGCTCCGGACACGGCGAACACGATGCGGTAGTCGAAGCCGAGCCGCTCGAAGGTGCGGATGTACGCCTCGCGGTGCCGGTCGTACGACGCCTGCAGTCCCTCGTCGTCGAGGTCGAAGGAGTACGAGTCCTTCATCAAGAACTCGCGGGTGCGCAGCAGTCCCGCGCGTGGCCGTGCCTCGTCGCGGTACTTGGTCTGGATCTGAAACAGCGCCAGCGGATAGTCCTTGTACGAGGAGTACTCGCCCTTCACGAGCAGCGTGAACAGCTCCTCATGCGTCGGGCCGAGGAGGTACTCCGCGTCCTTGCGGTCCTTGATGCGCAGCAGCAGATCGCCGTAGTCGGCCCAGCGGCCGCTGGTCTCGTACACCTCCTTCGGGATCAGGGCCGGGAAGTGCACCTCCTGCGCACCCATGCGCAGCATCTCCTCGCGGACGATCCGCTCGATGTTGCGCAAGACCAGGTACCCCAGCGGCAGCCACGAGTAGACCCCGGGCCCGACACGACGGACGTACCCAGCGCGGACGAGCAGCCTGTGGCTCGGCACCTCGGCGTCGGCCGGATCCTCGCGCAAGGTGCGAAGGAACAGGGTCGACATGCGCAGCAACATGCGCGCGAGGATAACGAGCCGGACGTCCCGCCTACGAAGGCATTACAACGTCGCGCCCATGACGACGTACGGCCGATCGCCGGCAAAGAAGCGAAACGGTGCGGTCAGCACGATGAAGCCGCGCTTCTCATACACGTGGCGGGCCATCGGGTTGTCGGTGTAGACGCCGAGCAGCGCGTGGCGCGCGTCGATCCGCGCGAGCAGGTCGTCGATGATGCGACCGCCGATCCCGTGGCCCTGGTACGCGGGCAGCACCGCGACCTCGGCGATGGCGAACGCGTCGGAGATCGCCGCCAGTTGTCCGGCGTCGGCCAGGTGCGGGCGGACCATGTCGCTCCACCAGTCGCCGGGATGCGCGAGGTAGCCGTACGCCATGCCGACCATCGCGCCGTCGGCAGTCACCGCGGCCACGCCGAGGTAGCCGGCCTTGGCCGCGTGCCGCTCGAAGACGGCGCGTCGCTCCGGAGCGACCCGCAGGAAAGCGGCCTCGTAGACGCCATGGGCCGCGTCCAGCTGGCGCGTGAGGTCGAACGTCTCGATCGAGACGATCGGGGTGTCAGAAGAGGATCGACGCAAACGTGCCGACCTGGGTGAAGCCGACCCGGCGGTACGCCGCCAGGGCGGGAGCGTTGTAGTCGTTGACGTACAGCGTGACCACGGGTGCGACCTGCTGGAGCGCGAGGCGCACGACGGCCGCCATGCCGGCGATCGACAGTCGCTCGCCGCGGCGGTCCGGGGTAACCCAGACACCCTGGATCTGGCAGGCGTGGGGGGTCACCGACCCGACGTCGGCCTTGAAGATCACGCGGCCGTCTTCGATGCGGGCGTACGAGCGGCCAGTCGCAATCAACTCGCGCACCCGCGCGCGGTAGAGCGCGCCGCCGTCGACCGCGGTGGGTGAGACACCGACCTCCTCGGTCGACATGGCAATGCTCGCCGGCAGCAGGATGTCGGCCTCGTGCGGCAGCACGCGCCTGACCGCGGGATCAGCGGTGACATGTGAGAGGTTACGCATCATCATGAGCGGCTGGCGTGGCCGGACGTCACGCGCTGGGCCCCATCCCGGCTCGAGCTGCTCCCATAGCGGGAGGACCATCTGCGCCGGGCCGTTGATCGACGAGCAGCGCCGACCCTGCCGCTTGCCGCGCTCGGCGAAGTGCTGCAGGTCATCCGGGCCGGCACCGACGGGGACGAGGTTGCCCCCGGCGTAGCAGATCGACGTCAATCGGCCGTCGTCGACGACACCCCAGACCTCACCGCCGAGCCGCCACGGGTCGAGACCCGCGGCGCGGATCCGAGACCCAACGAAGACGTTGGCCATCGGGTCGGCGTCGGTGAGCGCAAGCGCCGCGTCTCGATCGCGGTCATCGAGCAGCCGCAGGGAGACGGTGCGCAGCACTGGTCCTCCTGAGCTCTCTCAGCGAACGTCGACCGTCGGCTCTCCCGAGGCTACGCCCGCGAGCTCCATCGCTTCGGCCAGGCGCATGGCTTCGTCGATGAGGGTCTCGACGATCTGCGCCTCCGGCACGGTCTTGATGACCTCGCCACGGACGAAGATCTGCCCCTTGCCGTTGCCCGACGCCACGCCGAGGTCTGCCTCACGCGCCTCGCCCGGTCCGTTGACGACGCAGCCCATGACGGCAACGCGTAGCGGCACCGCCATGCCCTCGAGGCCGGCGGTGACCTGCTCGGCGAGGGTGTAGACGTCGACCTGAGCGCGGCCGCAGGACGGACACGACACGATCTCCAGCCCGCGCTCGCGCAGCCCCAACGACTCGAGGATCTGGGTACCGACCTTGACCTCCTCGACGGGCGGCGCCGACAGGGAGACCCGGATGGTGTCGCCGATGCCCTCCGCCAGGAGCGCGCCAAAGGCGACGGCCGACTTGATCGTCCCCTGGAAGGTCGGGCCGGCCTCGGTGACACCGAGGTGCAGCGGGTAGTCGCACTGCTCGGCGAGCTGACGGTAGGCGTTGATCATCACGACCGGGTCGTGGTGCTTGACCGAGATCTTGATGTCGCGGAAGCCGTGTTCCTCGAACAGTGAGCACTCCCACAGCGCCGACTCGACCAGCGCCTCAGCTGTCGGGCGGCCGTACTTCTCCAGCAGCCGGCGGTCGAGTGAACCGGCGTTGACGCCGATGCGGATGGGAACGCCAGCTGCGGATGCCGCGAGCGCGATCTCTCGTACCTTGTCGTCGAACTGCTTGATGTTGCCGGGATTCACGCGGACGGCAGCGCAGCCAGCGTCGATCGCGGCGAAGACGTAGCGCGGTTGAAAGTGGATGTCCGCAATAACAGGGATCTGCGACTTGCGCGCGATGATCGGCAGCGCGTCGGCGTCGCCCTGGCTGGGAACGGCAACCCGGACGATCTGGCACCCGGTCGCGGTCAGCTCGGCGATCTGTTGCAGCGTCGCGTTGATATCGGTGGTCGGCGTCGTCGTCATCGACTGCACCGAGATCGGCGCATCGCCGCCAACCGCCACCGATCCGACCTGGATCTGACGCGAGTACCGTCTGTGTGCGAGGGGTACGAGCGGCGGAGGCGGGATGGTGGGCATCCCGAGGGGGACGGTCATCGTCTTCTCTCGATAGTTACAGCGGCAGGGTGACCGGGTTGAGGACGTCCGCAACCAGCAGAAGTACCGACAGCCCGATGAACAACGCGATCACCAAGTATGCCGCTGGCAGCAGCCGCGTCAGGTCGACCCTGCCGGGATCGGGGCGGCCGAGCAGTCGATAGATCGCGGCGCGGGCGCGCTCAAACCCGAGAACCGCAAGATGTCCGCCGTCGAGAGGCAGCAGCGGGAGCAGGTTGAAGATCCCGACGAAGACGTTGATGCCGGCCATGATCGCCAGGAAGCTGCCGATACGTAGCGCGAGCGGAGACTCGCCCTCGACGACCTCGCCGCTGATCCGGGCGATGCCTACCGGTCCGACGAGCCCGTCGATGGAGCGTTCCTCGGCGCCAAACGTCGAGTTCAGCAGGGCCGGAATCGCTGCGGGTATGGCCGCGAGTCCCTGGAACGTCGCCTCGGTCAGGTTCCCGACCTCGGTGACCCCGTTGCCGAGAGCTTCCAGTGCTCCTTGTCGCTGCGCGGCGATCTGCGGACTGACGCCAACCAGGCCGATCTCTTCGCCGTCCCGCTCCCTCACGACGGGGGTGAGCGTCACGGTCTCCTGGTCACCACCGCGGTCGACGACGACCTGCACTTCGCGGCCAGCGGACCCACGAATCGCGCTCTGCAGCTGGTCCCAGTCGTCGATGGCCTCGCCGTCATAGGAGATCACCGTGTCCCCGGACAGGAGCCCGGCCGCGCGTGCCGGAGACTCGGGATCGTCGGCTGCGCACGATGTGGCGGCGGCCTCGCTCGGGATGCATGGCGCGACGCGCGCGAGCGTCGTCGTGGTGGTACCGGTGCCGAGCGCGGCGAAGACGAAAACAAGCAACACGAACGCGATGACGAAGTGCATGAACGAGCCGGCGGCCAGGACGATCGCACGCTGCCAGGCGGGCTGGCGGTAGAACGCCCGCGGCTCGTCGGCGGGATCGATCTCCTCGAGATCGGTCATCCCGACGATCTTCACGAAGCCACCGGCGGGGATCGCCTTGACGCCGTACTCGGTCTCCCCGCGCTTGCGCGACCACAGCGTGGGGCCGAACCCGACGAAGAACTCGGTCGCCTTCATGCCGAACGCGCGCGCGGTAGCGAAGTGACCGGCCTCGTGGATCATGACGGACGCGAGGAGCACGACGATGAAGGCGACGATGCCGACGATCATGTAGACGAGCTCCTGGACGGCGCGAGACGGGACGAGGCCGTGAGCTCGCGCGCTCGCTGGCGCGCCCAGGCCTCCGCCTCCAGAACATCCTGCAGCGTCGGAGAGTTCCCCGCGGGGCCATCATGCTCGCCGAGGACTGCGGCGACCGTGTCGACGATCGCAAGGAACGGCAACTGGCCGCCGAGGAAGGCGGCGACGCACTCCTCGTTGGCCGCGTTGTAGACCGCGGGAGCGGTGCCGCCGGCAGTGCCAGCTTCTCTGGCGAGAGCGACCGCGGGGAACGCGTCCTCGTCGAGCGGGAAGAACTCCCAGCTGCTGGCGGTCGTCCAGTCGCAGGCTTTTGCGGCATCAGGGACACGTTCTGGCCAGCCGAGGGCAAGTGCGATCGGAAGCCTCATGTCGGGTGGGCTCGCCTGGGCCAGCGTGGAGCCGTCCACGAACTCGACCATGGAGTGCACGTGCGACTGTGGATGCACGACGACGTCGATGCGATCGAGGGCGAGACCGAAGAGCAGCGAGGCCTCGATCACCTCGAGGCCCTTGTTGACCAGGGTCGCGCAATTGACGGTGATCACGGGACCCATGTCCCAGGTGGGATGGGCCAGCGCGTCCTGCGGCGTAACATCCGCCAGCTGCTCGCGCGTGCGGCCGCGGAACGGGCCGCCGCTCGCCGTCAACACCAGCCGTCGTACCTCGTGAGCGCTGCCGCCACGCAGGCACTGCGCCAGCGCAGAGTGCTCCGAATCCACCGGCACGATCTGGCCCGCCGCGGCCCGGTCGGTGACCAGGGATCCGCCGACGATGAGCGATTCCTTGTTGGCAAGGGCCAGCGTGCGGCCAGCGTCGAGGGCGGCCAGCGTGGGTTCGAGGCCGACCGAGCCGGTCATCGCGTTGAGGACGACATCACTGGGCCATGCAGCGATCTCGGTGGACGCGTCGGGCCCGGTGAGGATCTTCGGGAGGACGTAGTCCCCGGAGCTCCATCCCCGACGCTGGGCTTGGGCGTAGAACGCCAGCTGCAGGTCCGACGCCGCGCTCGCCTGCGCGACGGCGACCACCTCGACGCCGAACTCCAGCGCTTGCGCGGCGAGCAGCTCGACACGCGATCCGCCGCCGGCAAGGCCGACCACGCGGAAGCGCTCAGGATTGCGCCGAACAACATCCAGCGCTTGCGTGCCGACCGAGCCGGTGGCGCCGAGCAGTACGAGGTCGCGGCGGTCGGTCACCGTCCCATTGTCGCTCGCCCGCGGATACGTGGTCGTGTAGATCGTCGTGATCAACGCCACGCTCACGATCGTGCTCAAGCGCCACGAGATCTACACGACCGCCAGCGACAGGAAGCTAAGCGGACGCCAGCCCGGGGGTCATGCCCGGCACTGACGACAGCCGGCGATGCGGCGGCGTACCCAGCATGCGCGCGCGCTCCGATTCGGTGAGGCCACCCCACACCCCGTACGGTTCGCGCGTTTCCAGCGCGTGCTCGCGGCACTGGTGGACGACGGGGCAGCTGCCGCATACCCGCTTGGCCGCACTCTCACGACGCGTTCGCGCCGACCCGCGAGCGTTCTCCGGATGGAAGAACAGCTCCCCGTCGGCTCCGCGGCAGGCGCCGGAGGCCTGCCACTCCCACAGCGTGAAGATCGCTCCCGGCAACCTCGTGACATCTGCCATCGCTGCGCTCCCCCGAACTCGGCGTCCGACCGGAACTCGACCTTCGTTCGTGTTGACGATCTATGAACGCACAGTGTCGGGTGAGTGACAAGGGGGCATTTGGAACGGATGTGATCGAGTTTTGCGCAATTTGCTCGGCGGACGCTCGACGACGCGATTCGTCACGCTCGATTCGGCAGCTTGACCACGGTGACGAAGAAGCTGTCGATGCGCCGCACCACGTCAATGAACCGGTCGAAGTCCACGGGCTTGGTGACATAGGCGTTGGCGTGGAGGTCGTAGCTGCGCAGCACGTCCTCTTCGGCTTCTGACGTGGTCAGGACGACCACCGGCGTACGGCGCAACTGCGGATCCGCCTTGATCTCGGCCAAGACCTCGCGACCGTCCTTTCGCGGCAGGTTCAGGTCGAGCAAGACGAGATCGGGACGCGGCACGTCCGCGTACTGCCCCTCCTGCCGGAGGAACGACAGCGCTTCCACCCCGTCCGACACCACGTGCAACGTGTTGCGCAGCTTGTGCTGCTCGAAGGCCTCTCGCGTCATGAGCACGTCGCCGGGGTCGTCCTCGACCAGCAGGACCTCGATCTCTTCGGACTGGTCGTCATGCATCAACAAAGGACGTCCTCTCCAGGGTGGTCGGGGGGCCGACCGGTTCGGATGGCTCGGAAGCGGTGACTGGCAGCGTGAAATGCAGGGTGGTTCCCGGACCCGACGCGCTGGTGTCGAGCCAGATGTGCCCATCGTGGAACTCGAGGATTTTCTTCACCAGGGCCAGGCCGATCCCCGTGCCGCTGTACTCCTCGCGTGGATGCAGCCGCTGGAAGATGACGAAAACCTTGTCGGCGTACTCGGGCGCGATGCCGATGCCGTTGTCGGTACACGTGAACTCCCAGAACTCCTCGTCCTGGCGGACGGCGATGTGTATTCGCGGCGGCTGCGTGCCGCGGAACTTCACTGCATTGCCGATGAGGTTCTGGAAGACCTGAGTGAGCAGTGACGGATCGCCGCGCACGACCGGCAGCGGGTCGGTCGAGACCTGCGCCGATGCGTCCTCGATCGCGCCGGAGAGGCGGTTGACCGCTTCCGCCAGCGCATCATCGAGGGGGACGTCGACGAAGTCGCCGGTGGTCCGACCGACGCGGGAGAACGCGAGCAGGTCGTTGATCAGCTGCTGCATGCGTTTCGCACCGTCGACGGCGAACTCGATGTACTGGTCGGCACGGTCGTCGAGCTGGCCTGCGTACCTCTTCTGGAGGAGCTGGCAGAAGCTCGTGACCTTGCGCAGCGGCTCCTGCAGATCGTGCGACGCGACGTACGCGAACTGCTCGAGGTCACGGTTGGACCGCTGCAGTTCCTGGGCCTGATCCGCGAGCTGGCCAGACGCTTCCCGCAGCTCTTCGCGCGCCCTGACCGCGACCTCGAGTTCCAGAACGACACCGCGGCGCATGGATTCGACGTCCGCCGCCAGGGACGTGATCTCGGCCGGGCCGGGGACGTCGATGCGGTGCTCGAGATCGCCACCGACGACCCGGCGCACTTCTGCGCCCAACTGGTTCAGGGGACCGGTGACCCACCTGCGCAGCAGCGCCCAGAGCACGATGAGCCCGATCGCGAGCAGTACCGACCCGCCAACGAACATGGCGATGAGCAGCCGGCTCGCGGACTTCAGGTCCGCCCCGGATTGCTCTCGAGCGGCGGCCAGGTCGCTCTCGATCCGTTCCAGGGCCGCGCGGACCTCGCTGAACTCGCGGCCGCCATTGGAGAACGTCGCCGCCGAGACGCTTCCCGCACCCTCCAGCTCCACCAAGGAGATCGCCGGTCCCGCGAAGTCCGTACGCCACTGCTGTGCCAGGCGCTCGAGGTCATCGAGGTCGGCGAGGACGGCAGAGTCGTCACTGAGCAGGGACCGCAGCTGGTTCCCCGCCTCAGTCTGGGTTTCGACGCCGTCCTCATACTGAACCAGCATCTCCGCATCCGCGGTGAGCGCGTATCCGCGGACCGCCGTCTGCTGGTCAAGCAGGGCGATACCGAGGTCGAGGATCGCTGCCTCTGCCGGATCAAGGCGATCCGCTTGTACCGAGGTGGCCGACGTCACGCGGGTCAACGCGACGACCAGGACGACGACGCCCAGCAGCAGGCAACCGGCTGCGATCGCACTGCTGACGCCCAATCGCCGGCGCAGCGACACGGCCGTCACCGGGGTTGCATCAGGCATGGCGAGTTCGGCCGGCCACGAGGACTGCGGCCGTGTCGTCGAGCAGCGGCCCGCCGTTGAGCGTCTCCACGGCGCGCACGATCTCCTGGGGCAGGTTCTCGCCCAGCCCGGCGTAGCACAGCTCGTCGACCAGGCGCGGCAGGCTCTGTGAGCCGAGGCGCTCAGCTCCCGATCCGGTACGGCCTTCGATGAGGCCGTCGGTGTACAGCAGCAGCATCCAGGTCGGCGGCAGCTGGATCGGTACGGCCGGCCAGGTCGCTTCGTCGATGAGGCCGAGGGCCGGTCCCCCGTCTTCGTCGGACAGAGCCGCCGCGGGCACCTCACTGCCACCCACGAGGAGCGGCGACGGATGGCCCGCCAGACGTAAGGTCCCGGTGCCGTCATCGAGGTGCACATCGATCGTCGCCACGGTGGCGAACACCTCGTCGGAGCGTCGCTCCGCGACCAACAGCTCGTGCATGGTCGCGAGCACGTGCTCCGCGGGGTAGCCGGCGAGCACCAGCGACCGCCACGCGATCCGCAGGCACACTCCCAGCGCCGCCTCGTCGGGACCGTGACCACTGACATCGCCGATCAGGGCGTGCATGATGCCGTCCCGGTCCTGGACGAGGTCGTAGAAGTCACCACCGAGGAGTGCTCGCTCCCGCCCGGGGCGGTAGTGCGCAGTGACCCGCACGCTGTCATCCACGAGCGGGATCGGCAGCAAGCCGCGCTCGAGGCGGGCATTCTCTGCCTCGCGCACGAAAGATGCGTAGAGCTGGCGGGACTGCTCCTCGGCGCGTCGGCGCTCGATCGCGTAGCGGATCGATCGGGACAGCAGCTGACCGTCGACGAGGCCCTTGACGAGATAGTCCTGCGCCCCGGCGGCGACGGCTTCGATGCCGCGGTGCTCGTCGCTCAGCCCGGTCAGGACGAGAACGGCCGACCCGGGGAACAGCTGCAGGGCGCGAGTCAGCGCATCCATGCCGAGAGCATCGGGGAGGCCGAGATCGAGCAGGACACAGTCCGGTCGTCCACCAACGGCCGCCGCCTCCGTCAGGCTGGCGGCCTCGACGATGTCGGCGCGCAGGTGGTCCTCGAGGAGCTCGCGCACGAGCAGGGCATCCCCGGGATCGTCCTCGACGAGCAGGAGCTGCAGGCCGCGGCCGTGCCGGGCGGGCTGAGCCGGGAACGGAGCCGGCACTGCAGACGTGGACGTAACGACGGCCCGGCCCCTTCCTGAACACGGCTGCCGGCGAAGCCGACGATCGAGATGCGCCGGTTCCCTACCGACGGTCCGGGATGCTAGCCCGTCGATACCGGCGCGACGATTTCGACCTCGAAGCCTTCGGCATCCTCGAGGTAGGCGGCGTAGTGCTCGGGTCCACCGGCGTACGGATGCCGGTCGGCGAAGAGCAGTCCCCAGCCGTAGTACGAGGCAGACGCGGCGATCGCGTCGACCTGTTCCCGGCTGGCCGCGCGGAAGGCCAGGTGGTTGAGACCGGGGCGCATCCGGTCGTAGGACACGTCGCGCAGCAGTGACGGCGACTCCTCGAGGACCAGGTAGAGCCCGCCACAACGCCAGCTGCGTCCGTACTCCCACTGCTGGAACGGCGACCAGCCCAGCTCGCCCAGCAGCCAGCCCCAGCGTTCGACCCCGCTCCACAGGTGAGCGGTCCAGATCTCGATGTGGTGCAGCGGCGTCACGGTGCTCGTCGACGGCGGGGCCGCGACGGGGGGTGCTGCGGGCGCGGGGGCCGCGACCTGCACGTGACTGTTTTGCTCCGCCTGCTTGGCGCGATCGGACAGGACGCGCTCCAGTCGATCGAGCTCGTCGTCGACTGCTTGCTCGTCGTACCCACTGCCCATGCGGACTGTCCGAAACATCACGGTCCGGACGTCCTCAGCCGTGATGGGCTGGCCGTCGGGACTGCCCGCCAGTGTTGCCTCGACCTGGTCGATGAACTCATCGACATCGGTTGCGTGGTAGCCCTCGCGCAGGCGTACGCGCGGGAAGCGACCCATCTGACCTCCTTGTCGGCCTACTGCTCCCCGTTCTCGGTGCGGCGTCCCGTACGCCTCCCCCGCGACAGTCCCCGTGCGACGCTACGTCCGCAGACCTTAGCCCCCGTGCGCGGCCAGCTGACCGCAGGCCCCATCAATCTCGCGTCCCCGGGTGTCTCGCACTGTGGTCGCTATGCCGTGCGACGAGAGCCGCTCGACGAAGGCCACCTCGTCGGCACGGCGCGACGCCGTCCACATCGATCCTGGCGTCGGATTGAGCGGAATGAGGTTCACGTGCACCCAGCCGCGGCCGTACGAGCGCAGTCGTTCGCCGAGCAGGCTCGCTCGCCAGGCCTGGTCGTTGATGTCGCGAATCAAGGCGTACTCGATGGAGACCCGGCGACCGGTCCGCTGGTAATAGCGGAACGCCGCGTCGAGGACCTGCGCCACCGGCCACCGGGTGTTGACCGGTACCAACGTGTCGCGCAACTCGTCGTCGGGTGCATGCAGCGACACGGCAAGCGTGACGTGCACGCCGTCGTCGACGAGGCGGTCGATCGCCGGAACCAGCCCGACTGTCGACACCGTGACCGATCGAGCCGACAGCCCCAGTCCGTCGGGGACGGGATCGGTGAGGCGATGCACGGCCCGCAGGACTGCTCGGTAGTTGGCCAGTGGCTCGCCCATGCCCATGAACACGACGTTGCTGACTCGGCCGGGACCTCCGGCGATCTCGCCACGCGCGAGCGCGCGGGCACCGGCCACGACCTGCTCGATGATCTCGGCCGTGGACAGGTTGCGGGTGAGGCCCGCCTGTCCGGTGGCGCAGAAGGGGCAGTTCATGCCGCAGCCGGCCTGCGACGAGACGCACATCGTGATGCGGTCGGGGTAACGCATCAGCACCGACTCGACGAGGGCGCCGTCGAGGAGCCGCCACACCGACTTGCGCGTTGTGCCGTCGTCGCAGGCCAACGAGCGCACCGGTGCCAGCAGCGGTGGCAGCAGCTGCTCGACCAGGCGCGCTCGGGTTGCGGTAGGGAGATCGGTCATGTCCGCCGGGTCATCGACGAGCCGCCCGAAGTAGTGCCGCGCGAGTTGGGTTGCTCGATAGGGCGGCTCACCCACCTCGGCGACGGCGGCGCGGCGCTCGGCCGGATCGAGGTCGGCGAGATGGCGGGGCGGTCGACGCCGTGCCGGGGAGACGAACGTCAGCTCTCCGGGAGTAGGTCGGCTCATGGCGACACGGGGACCAGCAACGCGAGCAGCAAGTAGACGCCCGGCGCGGTGGGCAGCAGCGAGTCGAGGCGATCCATGAGCCCGCCATGCCCGGGCAGCAGCCGACCCATGTCCTTGATGCCCAGGTCACGCTTGATCATCGATTCGCCGAGGTCGCCGAGCGTGGCCGAGCACACGGCACCGAAGCCGACCAGTGCACCGGCGAAGACGGATCCGTCGAGAAGCAGCCATACGGTCAGGGCACCGCCGATGACGCACGCGATCGCCGACCCGATGAAACCCTCCCAGGACTTCTTCGGGCTGATGGTCGGCGCCATCGGGTGGCGGCCGGTCAGCACGCCGGCCGCGTATCCGCCAACGTCGTTGCAGACCACCAGGATGACGAGGGTAACGACCCTCGCCGGCCCGTCGTCGGGTCGCAGCGCGAGGATGCCGAAGCCGGCGAGGAACGGTCCGTACAGTGCGACGAAGACACCTGCCGTGGCGTCCCGCAGGTAGTCGACAGGGCCGTCCGCGAGCCGCCAGGCGAGCACGGCGGCCGCTGTCAGCGCCAGGGCGATAACGAAGGCCTCGCTGCCATCACTGAATGCGGCGACCAGCACAACGACGGCGCCGACGAGCAGCGGCGGCCGGGCGACGCGGATGCCCTTGGCGGCGAACGCCTCGCTCAGCTCCCAGACAGCGATCCCGATGGCGACGATCGCGAGAACGACGAAGCCGCGCTTGTCGACGTACAGGCTGAGCAGGATGAGTGCGCCAAGCGCCAGGCCGACGCCGATAGCGGCCGGCAGGTTGCGCCCTGGGCTGATGCGTCGCGGGACGGGACCGGCATCGCGCAGGCCGCGCGGCCGGCGATGTCCTCCGCGCCCACCGGCAATGCCAGCAACGTCAGAGTCGGCGGCCGCCGGCATCGGTGCCGCGCTCGGCGGGGGCGAACGTCCCGGGACGTCGTCGAGCGCCACTCGCTACACCTCGAGAAGCTCGGCTTCCTTGTGCTTGAGGAGGTCGTCCACCTGGGCGACGTAGCGATGGGTCACGTCCTCCAGGTGCTTCTCCGCACGGCGGACGTCGTCCTCGCCCTCCTCGCCGTCCTTGGCGAGCCGGTCGAGCGCATCCTTGGCGTGGCGGCGCACGTTGCGAATCGACACTCGTGCATCTTCGGCCTTGTGGCGAGCGACCCGGATGAACTCCTTGCGCCGCTCCTCGGTGAGCTGCGGGAAGACGACCCGGATGATCGTGCCGTCGTTGGTGGGGTTGACCCCGAGGTCGGAATCGCGAATTGCCCGCTCCATCTTCGGCAGCGAGTTCTTGTCGTAGGGGGTGATGACTGCCATCCGCGGTTCGGGGACCTGGAACGACGCAAGCTGGTTGAGCGGCGTCATCGCGCCGTAGTAGTCGACCACGATCTTGTTGAACATCGCGGGATGGGCGCGGCCGGTTCGGACGGTCGCGAAGTCGTCCTTGGCGACGGCGACGGCCTTGTCCATCTTCTCCTCGGCCTCGAGGAGTGTGTCGTCGATCACGGTGCCTCTCTCCTGCGTCTTAGGCGTCGGAGGTGATCAGGGTTCCGATCTTCTCACCTCGTACGGCACGGCCAATGTTGCCGTCGCAGCCCAGGTCGAAGACCACGATGGGAAGCCCGTTGTCCATGCACAGGCTCACGGCCGTGGAGTCGGCCACCTTCAGGTTGCGGGCAAGGAACTCCGCGTAGGACAGCCGGTCGAAGCGCACGGCGCCGGGGTGCGACCGCGGATCAGCGTCGTAGACGCCGTCGACGCCGTTCTTGCCCATGAGCAGCGCCTGGGCGCCGATCTCGAGCGCGCGCTGCGCGGCCACGGTGTCGGTGGAGAAGTACGGCATCCCGGCGCCGGCGCCGAAGATGACGACGCGGCCCTTTTCCAGGTGGCGGATGGCGCGACGCGGAATGTACGGCTCCGCAACCTGACCCATGGTGATGGCGGTCTGGACGCGGGTGTCGACGCCCTGCTTCTCCAGGAAGTCCTGCAGCGCGAGGCAGTTCATGACCGTGCCGAGCATGCCCATGTAGTCGGCTCTGGCGCGGTCCATGCCGTGGTTGGAGAGCTCTGCGCCGCGGAAGAAGTTGCCCCCGCCGACCACGATCGCGAGCTGAGCGCCCTCACGAGCGACCTGCGCGATTTGGCTGGCGAGGTCAGCCACGATGTCGGGATCGACTCCGACGCTCCCGCCGCCGAACGCTTCTCCCGACATCTTGAGGAGCACGCGACGGAAATCGTCCTGCTGCTCCGTGACCGCCACGCGTCCTCCTCGTCTCGTCGTCCCGAGCGTCAGCCGGCGGGCCGTGCCTGGCTGCTCAGCGTCGCCTGGCCTTGGGTCAGGACTGGCCGACCTCGAATCGCACGAACCGCTCCACGCGGACGCCCGCGTCGTCCAGCACCTGCTGGACGGTTCGCTTGCTGTCCTGCACGGACGCCTGCTCGAGCAGCACGAAGTCCTTGAAGTAACCGGCCAGGCGTCCCTCGACGATGCGCTGCAACGCCTGCTCGGGCTTGCCCTCCTCACGAGCGGTTGCCTCGGCGATCCGCCGCTCGTTCGCAACGGTGTCGTCCGGCACCTCGTCACGTGTGACGTACAGCGGACGCATCGCAGCGACCTGCATAGCTGCGCCACGTGCCGCCTCGATGTCGACGCCCTCGAACTGGACGAGCACGCCCACCTGCGGTGGCAGGTCGGACGCACGCCGGTGTAGGTAGGCAGCGACCGGGCTGTCGAAGAACGCCAGCCGGGTCAGCTCGAGCTTCTCCCCAATGACGGAGGAAACGCTGTCGATGTTCTCCTGGACCGTGCGCCCGTCGGCGAGGGTCTCGGCGAGCAGAGCGTGGATGTCGTCGATCTTCGCTGCTGCCGCGTGGGCGACGATGTCGCTTGCGAGCTGCTGAAACTGCTCGTTCTTGGCGACGAAGTCGGTCTCGCAGCCGAGCTGAATCATCGCGCCCTCGGCGGCGGCCACCAGACCGTTGCTGGTTGTCCGCTCGTCGGCGCGCTTCATTGCCTTGCTTCCGAGCTTGACCCGCAGGATCTCGACAGCCTTGTCGAAGTCGCCGTCGGCTTCCTCCAGCGCGCGCTTGTTGTCCATCATCCCGGCGCCGGTCAGCTCACGCAGCCGCTTCACGTCCGCGGCGGTGATGTTCGCCATGTCTTCGTGCACTTCCTCATCAGATGTTGGTCGGTGGGATTTGGGCACGACGTGGGTCGCTACCGGTCAAGATCAACGCAACCGAGGAGGTGCGCATTCCCGCCGTGCCTGCTGCGACGCTAGGAGCGGTCAGCCTGCGCGACGTCGACGTTGACGGTGCCGTTCCCGGCCTCGCCCGCCTCCACAGCCTCGACCGTCGCCTCGACCGCGGTGTCAGGCAGCTGATCGCCGATCGGCTCCTGCAGCCTTGCGTCGGCTGCCTCGTCGGTGTCAGCCGGAGTCGACTCGGCTGACGACGCGTCCTCTGTCGCGGTGTCGGCTGACGCGGTGTCGGCTGACGCGGTGTCGGCTGACGCGGTGTCGGCTGACGCGGTGTCGGCTGACGCGGTGTCGGCTGACGCGGTGTCGGCTGACGCGGTGTCGCTGCGCTGTCGCTGTGTCGGCCGGCTCCGTGTCCGCCCGCTCCGTCTCCGCCGGCTCCGAGTCGCCTGCGCTGTCGGCTTCCGGCGCCGCGTCCACTGCGCCATCTGCTGGCGCCTCAGCTGGCGAAACCCCTCCTGCGACGGCGAGCTCGTCGGCCGTAGCTGCTGCGGTATCGGTGTCCCGAGCGAGCAGTTCGCGCTCCCAGTCGGCGAGCGGCTCGTCGGCGCCGAGCTCTGCCCCAGCCGGCTTGTCGTCGCCGATTGCGGCTCCGGCGCGGGCCATCAGGCCGTCGGCGACGGCGTCAGCGAGCACCCGGGTGAGTAGCGTGACGCTGCGAATCGCGTCGTCGTTGCCCGGGATGGGGTAGTCGACCTCATCGGGGTCGCAGTTGGTGTCAAGGATCGCGACAACCGGAATGCCAAGCTTGCGCGCCTCGCCGACGGCGATGTGTTCCTTCTTGGTGTCGACGATCCACACGGCACTGGGCACCCGGCTCATGTCCCGGATCCCGCCGAGGGTGCGCTCCAGCTTCTCCTTCTCGCGCTGGAGAACGAGCAGCTCCTTCTTGGTCATGCCCGCACCGGCCGGATCGTCAAGGTCGAGCTCCTCGAGCTCCTTGAGTCGCTGGAGGCGCTTATGGACGGTGGCGAAGTTGGTGAGCATGCCGCCGAGCCAGCGTTGGTTGACGTACGGCATGCCAACGCGGGTGGCCTGCTCGGAGATCGCCTCCTGGGCCTGCCGCTTCGTGCCGACGAACAACAGCGTCCCGCCGTGGGCAACGGTCTCGCGGACGAACTCGAAGGCACGATCGATGAACGACAGCGACTGCTGCAGGTCGATGATGTAGATGCCGTTGCGCTCGGTAAAGATGAACCGCTTCATCTTCGGGTTCCAGCGCCGGGTCTGATGCCCGAAGTGGACCCCGCTCTCGAGCAGCTGTCGCATGGTGACGACGGCCATGGCCGTGCTCCTGCCTGCGCCGGCGTGGGTGCGGCGCATCTCGGTTCCTCGCGGGTACCGGTTGGTGCCCGCGCCTGGCGCCCTACGCCGTACGCTCTCCGAGGAGGACGCACCGAGAGGCGGATCCGGTCAACGCCGGATTCGGGCGCGCGAAGTCGGTCCAGGCCGTGCCCGAACCGCGACGAAGTGTACGCGATCCCCGCTCACGCCCCGATATTCACAGCCCCTAGCCGTCCACAGATCCCGCTCGCACCGCTCGAAGCAGCGTCGGCAGCGCCACGCTGCCCTCATGACCGCTCGACGTGCTCCCTGTTCCCTCGTCCTCCTCGTGTTCGCGGCTGCGAGCTGCCTTCTCCTCCTTGGCATCGCCGCAGCGCCGGCTGCCGCAGTCGCGAGCCTTGCTCCAGCCGATGGTGCCCGTTGGGTGTCGCCCACCGGGGAGCCCCTTGGGGTGGTGAACGCGTTCGCACCACCGGTGCAACGCTGGTTGCCCGGTCATCGCGGTGTCGATCTTGCGGCCGCCCCCGGTGCCGTCATCGTCGCGGCTGGAGCCGGCGTCGTGACCTACGCCGGCATGCTGGCTGGCCGCGGGGTCGTGACGGTTACCCACGGCACACTGCGAACGACCTACGAGCCAGTCCTAGCCAGCGTGCTGGTCGGCGATCGTGTCGCCGCGGGACAGCGGATCGGCACGCTCCACAACGGTCCCAGCCACTGTCACTCCGGGTCGTGCCTGCACTGGGGTCTGCTGCGCGGCGACACCTACCTCAACCCGCTGTCGCTGCTGCGCCGCGGACCGTCCAGGCTGCTGCCCGTGTGGCCAGGCCGGGGCGGCTGATCCGCAGTCAGGCGCGCGGATGCGCCTGCCGGTAGGCGGCGCGCAGCCGCTCCACGGACACATGGGTGTAGATCTGTGTCGTCGCCAGGCTCGCGTGCCCCAGGAACTCCTGCACGCTGCGCAGGTCGGCCCCCCCTTCGAGAAGATGCGTTGCCGCCGTGTGCCGCATGCCGTGCGGGCCAACGTCCGGAGCACCCTCCACCTGCGCAACGCGCGCGTGCACGAGCGAACGAACGATGCGCGCGTCCAGGCGCCGGCCGCGTGCCCCGAGGAACAGGGCGGCGCCGCTGTCCTTGGCGACGAGCGGCGGGCGCCCGAACCTCATCCAGCGGTCGAGCGCTGCTGCGGCCGGCAGCCCGAACGGCACCGCCCGCTGCTTGTTGCCCTTGCCCAGGACGGTGATCAGGTGCCGCGACGGGTCGACGTCGTCGACGTCCAGTCCAACGAGCTCCCCGACGCGTACACCAGTGGCGTACAGCACTTCGAGGATGGCGCGATCGCGCAGCGCCACTGGCTCACGGCGCGCGGCCTCGGCCGTAGAGGACGAGTCGGTGGAGGCAGGGGCCTCGCCCCGTGCGTCGGGGTCGGCCCTTACCTCATCGCGGGAATTGCCTGGATCCCGGACCTGAGACCCCTCGGCGGCAAACAGTCGCGCGGCCTCGTCGGCGCGCAGTACAGCCGGCAGTGCCCGCACGACCCGCGGCGACGCGAGCGTCGCGGCCGGATCACTGTCGAGCAGCCCGCGGCGCACGGCAAAACCAGTGAACACTCGCGTCGACGCCGTCCGCCGCGCAAGCGTCGACCGCGAGCGGCCGAGGGAATCCATGCGCGCTAGCCAGCTGCGCACGACGTGCTTGTCGACGTCGGCAAGGCGGGCGTGGCCCATCCGCGTCGCGTGATCGAGAAGGCTGCGGACGTCGCCGACGTACGCCCGCACCGTTCTCGGCGACGCTCCCCGTTCCGCCTGGAGGAACGTCGCGAACTCCTCCACCGCCGCCTCGAACGCGTCCGGCAGCAGGCCTACGCGCTGCCCGCGCATGCGTGCCCGCTGCCCAGGCGCAGGTGCAGGTGCTCGTTGCCCGGTCACGCGGCCGCGCCCGCCACGCCCCGATGCCCCTGCGCTGCCGTCGGCATCTGCGCCGGCCGCGGCGCCGGAGCCGGCGCACACAGACGCTGGGGTACAGCGAGCCGATCGGCGGTGGGCTCCACGCCTGCACGCTGCCCAGCAAGGACGAGCCCGTCAAGGATCGCCGCGCGGTGAAACGTGAACGGCAAAGCGTCAGGGCATCCGTGTCATGTCACTGTCCCTTCTCCCGAGGTTGCCGGTGTAGGGCGTCTTCGCGGGGTTGCGAGTTCAGATGGCCAATTGCTGCGCGGACGGTTGGTCGACCGACTTGGCCGGCCCAGCTCGTGACTGTTCGACCGGCGAGGTGCGCGCCCGCCGGGACACGCGCCAGCGTCCTTCGATCCGCTCGACGAGTCCGAGCAACAGCAGCGATCCCAGCTGCGACAGCGCTTCGTCGACATCGACTCCCGCCGCGGCGGCGACCGCAGACACGTCGCCGCCGGTTCGGCCCGGGACCGCCTCCAACACGGCGAGGGAGGCGCGGTCGAGGGTGTCGCGTAGCCGCTCCGGCCCACGTGGCTGCGGTGCCAAGTCTCGACCCAGCTGGCCTACGAGCTCCACCACATCGGCGACCGAACAGACGAGCCGTGCGTGCTCCTGCTGGAGGAGGCGATGGACGCCTACCGACATCGTGGACGTGATGGGACCGGGCACGCCCATGACGATGCGGTCGAGGTCACGCGCCCAGCCTGCAGTGCTGAGCGCTCCGCTTCGCACCGCCGCCTCGATCACGATCGCACCGCGAGTGAGCGCGGCGATCACGCGATTGCGCTCGAGGAATCGCTGCCGGGTCGGCGCAGTGCCTGGCGGCAGCTCGCTGACGATGACGCCCTCGTCAGCTATCCGCGCCAGCAGCGATTCGTGCCCGCGCGGATAGGAGACGTCGACACCGCAGGCGAGGACCGCAACCGTCGATCCACCTGCCGCGAGCACACCGCGGTGCGTCGCGGCATCGATGCCATACGCGGCGCCAGACACGACCGTCCAGCCCTGCTCCCCCAGCCCGAAGCCGAGATCGCTTGCGACGTAGGTGCCATAGTCCGAAGCGGCCCGCGAGCCCACGATCGCGACCGATCGCAGGCTTGCCAGCCGGAGGTCGGAAGCACCGCGAAGCCAGAGCGCAAGTGGTCGCTTGGGTCCGAGCGCATCGAGCTGGGTCGGCCATTCGGAATCGCCGGGACAAACGAAGCGCAGCTCGTTGGCGTACGCACGCTCGAGGTCGCGCTCGACCCGTGCGGTGTCTACCGCTGCCAGTCGGTGGCGGTACGACGGACGAGGTCGATAGCCGTCTGGCAGCTCGTCCCGGCGCAGCAAGGTCAGCACCTCGGCCGCGCCCAGGTCGTCAACGGCTCGTCCTATCCGGTCGTCGCCGGGCTCGGCGATCCATCCGAGCGTGGCTCGCGCGCGCCGCGCTTCTTCGTCGGTTTCGCCAGCTGCTCTGATGCCTGCCAGCTCGTCGGTCACGTCACGGGTCATGCCGCTCGCGCTCCCCACGCAAGCCCCGTCCGCAGCGTGATCGCTTGGGTGACGTCCGCTGTCGTCGGCGTATCACGCCCGGCGAGGTCGGCGAGTGTCCAAGCCAGCCGCAGCACCCGATCGACGCCACGTGCCGTGAGCAGACCCCGGTCGAGTGCACCGTCGAGCGCATCCAGCGCAAGTCGTGGCACCCGGAAGTCGCGGCGCAGAGCGCTCCCGGGAACCTCCGCGTTGGTTGCCCAGGGCGTGCCGGCGAGTCGTGCTCGCGCCCGGTCGCGTGCGGCATGCACTCGAATGGCGACGCTCGCTGTCGATTCGCCACCTGCCACGCCGACCAGCTGACCGCGGGTCACCCGGTAGAGCTCGGCCCGGATGTCGACACGATCGAGGATTGGCCCCGACAGCCGTCCCGTATAGCGCCGCCTTGCCTGCGGGGAGCACGAACAGTCAGCTGGCGGCCTCGCGCAGGGGCAGGGGTTGGCCGCAAGGACGAGCGTGAATCGGGCCGGAAAGCGGACCACCGCGGCCGAGCGGGACACGGTGATCTCGCCCGACTCCAATGGCTGACGCAGCGCGTCGAGGATGCCGCTTGCGAACTCGGGAGCCTCATCCATGAACAGAACGCCGCAATGCGCGAGCGACATCGCTCCGGGGCGCGGAATCCCTGATCCGCCGCCGACGACCGCCGCGAGGGTGGCGGTGTGGTGCGGAGCGCTGTATGGCGGCCTCGTGAGCAACGGTCGATCGGCGGGCAGCGTCCCCGCCACGGAATGGATGCACGACACCTCCAGCGCTGCCTCGTCATCGAGGTCAGGGAGCAACCCCGGCAGCCGCTCCGCGAGCATCGTCTTCCCGGCGCCCGGTGGCCCCGACAGGAACAGGTGGTGCCCGCCGGCGGCAGACACCTCCAGCGCACGGCGGGGCTCGTCCTGACCGAGCACATCGGCCAGATCGAGTGCCGCCGAATCGGCACCCGTCGCAGGTGGAGGTACCGAGTTCTCCTCGAGGTCGTCGTCCTGGGGCAGCGGGGTGCCGCGCAGGGCGGCAAGGAGGTACGCCAATGAGGGGACCCCGTGCACCTCGATGCCCGGCACCAGCCCGGCTTCGGCCGCATTCGCTGCCGGCACGACGACGCGGTCCACGCCGTGCCGGGCGGCCGCGAGAACGGAGGGCAGGATGCCGCGCACCGCACGAACCCGGCCATCGAGACCAAGCTCGCCCAGCAGCGCGACGCGCGCGAGCGCCTCCACGGGAAGCGTTCCTGCCGCTGCGAGAACGACCACCGCGAGCGCGACGTCGAAGGCACTTCCCCGCTTGGGCAGCCATGCCGGCGACAAACTCACGGTGACCCGATGGGTCGGCCACTCCTCACCACTGTTGACGACGGCCGCGCGGACGCGATCGCGTGCTTCGACGAGTGCGGCATCGGGCAACCCGACAAGTGTGAACGCCGGCAAGCCTGCGGACAGGTGCGCCTCGACCTCGACCACCGTGCCCTGCACGCCCGCCACGGTGACGCCAAACGTCCGGGCAAAGGCCATCAGACCACCCCGCGCAGATGCTGGATCTGCAGGCCATCTCGCGGCGAGGCCAGGATGCTCACGACGTCGACCCGCACCGCGGACGCTCGCAGCCGGTTCTCTCGCAGCCAGGCCGCTGCGAGCCGGCGCAGCCGGCGCGCCTTGGGCGCCGTCACCGCCTCCAACGGTGCCCCGTAGGCGGCACTGCTGCGGGTCTTTACCTCGCACACCACGAGGACGTCCCCATCCTGCGCCACGATGTCGATCTCGCCCTCGGCGCACCGCCAGTTGCGCGCCAGGATGGCGAAGCCAGCTGCCACCAGGTGCCGCTCGGCAATCTGCTCGCCGTAGACACCCAGCCCGTCGCTCGCCCGCATCGGCTCACCTCCACGGCAAGCCTGGCCGCCCGCCGAGGTCCGGCGAGCCTCTCGACGAAATCTGTGGATGAAACCGGCCTGTGGACGACGCGCTCAGGGCGTCCTAGGGCGTGCCGAACTCGCTCTTATCGGCCGGGACCTCGAGGTCCGTCTTCGCGAGCTCTTCCACGTTCACGTCCTTGAACGTCACGACCTTGACGTTCTTGACGAACCGGGCAGGGCGGTACATGTCCCATACCCAGGCGTCGGACATCGTGACCTCGAAGTAGACCTCGCCCTCTGCAGATCGCACCTGGAGGTCGACGTTGTTCGTGAGGTAGAAGCGCCGATCGGTTTCGACGACGTAGGTGAACAGGCCGACGACGTCGCGGTATTCGCGATAGAGCTGAAGCTCCATCTCGGTCTCGTACTTCTCGAGATCTTCCGCGCTCATCCCTGCATTCCCTGTTGGTCCCATTCCCGGAGCGGCCAGGGTACGGGCTGCAGCCGAAGCATCACGCCGATTCCCACACCGGGAGGTCGTCCATCGATGTTGCCTCGGCAAGCCCAATGTGGCTCGCGCCGGCCCGAGCGACATTGATGTAGGAGAAGCGGTGCTCCGAACAAGGGCCGTGCCGGCGAAGGGCGTCCTGGTGCTCCGGCGTGACGTACCCCTTGTGCGCCGCGAACTCGTAGACCGGGAAGTCGTCGTGCATCGTCACCATCAGCCGGTCGCGAGTCACTTTGGCGACGACCGACGCGGCGGCGACGCAGGCCGCGATCCGGTCGCCCTTCCACACCGCAAGCGTGGGCATCGGGAGACCCGGCACCGGGAACCCATCGGTCAGCACGTACGACGGGACTACCCGCAGGCGCAGGATCGCCTGGCGCATGCCGGCGACATTGCACACGTGCAACCCCCGCTGGTCGACGTCGCCGGGCGGGATCACCACCGCCGACCACGCGTCGGCACGACGCATGATCTGCGCGTACACCGCCTCTCGAGCCTGGGGGGTCAGCAGCTTCGAGTCGGCGAGCCCGGGCACCTGCCCGCGCTTGCCCTCGGGCAGGACGACGGCCGCGACCACCAGCGGGCCCGCGCAGGCGCCCCGGCCAGCCTCGTCCGCGCCCGCAACCGGGCCGAGACCCGCGCGGATGAGAGCGCGCTCGTACCCCCACATACCCGCGTCACGTCGTACGGCGACGCCGCGTGGCAGCGAGGCGCGGACACCGAAGGAGCGCATCACGACAAGCGTACGAGCGCCCTCAGTTCCAGCGCTCGAAGGGCTCGTCCACGACAGCGCCGGACAGGAACGCCTCGAGCAGCTGTGGCAGCCGGCCCGGATAGAAGCGCTCGGTGCTCATGAGCACCTCGTCGACAGGCCACCAGCGAGCACCGATGTAGACCTCGGTCTCCTCGACGGTTCGCAAGTCACCGCTGATGGGCGGCGCTGACTCGTTGATCCGCACGCAGACCACTCGCTCGTGCTGCAGCCGCCGGAGGCCACGTGACGCCCACGTCGCGGATCGACGCCAGGTGGGCGCACCGACGGCGTCGATCGGCACGACCAGACCAGTCTCCTCATGCACTTCGCGCACGGCCGCCATGGCCAACGTTTCTCCCGGTTCGAGTCCGCCACCGGGCAGCTCCCACCACGGCTCGATCTCGGGCTCACCGGGCTCGACCGTACGGAACAGCAGGAGTCGCTCGTCGGCGTCGAGGAGCACCACGCGGACGCAGGTCCGTTCGACGTCGTAGTGCAGAGTCATCCGTAGTGCGGAGTCATCCGTAGTGCGGAGTCATCCGCGGCGGCGTACCCGCCGACCCACGGCCACGATCGGAACCGCGACTGCCGTCCCAAGCACCACGGGCAACGCTGCCGTACCCGCTCCCAGCGCCTGGAGCGCCGGCTGCTGGAACGTGTCCGGAATCGGCACGGACGCCGCCCGGGTGAGCGGCCAGACGATCACGAAGGCGCGACCGATGACCTTGTCGGCGGGCACCGTGCCGCCCCCCGGATCGCCCAGGTGGGACCGCGAGTCAGCGGATGCCGCACGGTGATCGCCCATCACCCACAGCCGCCCCTCGGGGACGGTCACGTTGAACGGCAGATCGGAGGCGGAGTTACCGGGAAAGACGTACGACTCATCTAGCGGGACGCCGTTGACGGTGACTCGGCCTTGGTCGTCACAGCACCCCACCTGATCACCGGGGACACCGATCACGCGTTTGATGAAGTCCTTCTCGCCCGGCGGTGCGACGCCAAAGGCCGCGGCGATCGAGCGCAACGTACGGGCGACCGGGTTGGTCGGCTCCTCGTACGGGACCTCGGGCGTAAAGGAGTCGAGGCCATTGAAGACGACGACGTCGCCACGCTCGATGTCGCGCAGGTGATAGACGACCTTGTTGACGAGCACCCGATCGCCGACCTGCAGCGTGTTCTCCATCGATCCGGACGGGATGTAGAACGCCTGGATGAGGAACGCCTTGATGAGCAGGGCGAGCCCGAGCGCGACCACGACGAGCACCGGGAGTTCGCGAAGCAGTGACCCCTGCTTCTTGGGGGATTTATTGGTCTGCTGCGGCCGCCGATTGCGGCTGACGCCGTTGAAGCGGGCGACCGGATCGGCGTCGCTCGACGGCGAACTGGCGTCGGTATCGCTGCCGGGCGTGTTCGCACCGGGAGGTACGTGCCGTGCATCGGCGGTCATCGGCGCCCGTGGGGGTGGCGGCGGCTCGCTCGGCGAGCGGCGGCCCGGGTCGCGGGTCTCGCGCAACCCCGCGATCCAGTCGTCGTCGCTCATCACGACGAGCCTAACGTCCCGCGGCTGTTCTCAGCTCCTGACAAAGAGCGCCGTTGCGGCCGGCGATACGCGCTGATTGCGGGCGGGCTAGCGCGTGACGGTTTCGCGCTTCTCCTTGATCTTGGCCTTCTTGCCGCGCAGATCACGCAGGTAATACAGCTTCGCGCGCCGGACGTCGCCGCGGGTGACGACCTCGATCCGGTCGATCACCGGGGTGTGAACCGGGAACGTACGCTCGACGCCGACCCCGAAGCTCACCTTTCGGACGGTGAACGTCTCGCGGACGCCGCTGCCCTGGCGACGGATGACGGCGCCCTGGAAGACCTGGATCCGCGACCGGTTGCCCTCGATGACCCGGACGTGAACCTTGAGCGTGTCACCCGGTCGGAAGTCCGGGATGTCGGAGCGCATCGAGGCAGCGTCGACGCTGTCGAGGGTGTGCATGGCAGGGTCGCTTCCTGACTCGTGTCTTGTACTGGTCCGCGCGGGTGCGGGCACGCGCGGTGAACAGCCGCCCAGTGTGCCATAGCCAGTTGCGTGCAGCGAAACCGCCGCTGCGCCGGCGATCGTGTAGATCGTCGTGCAAACTACCCGCGCGAGAACGTGCAGAAATTTTCACGACGATCTACACGACCAAGGTGTCAGTGCGGCTCGTGATCCTCGGCGAGAATCTCGCGATCTCGCTGGTCCAGGTCATCTGCGTTCAGCCGCTGCAGGAGATCGGGGCGGTTCGCCGCCGTCCGGCGCAACGCCTGATCGCGGCGCCAGCGGGTGATCGCCGCGTGGTGGCCGGACAGCAGGACATCGGGCACGTCATGGCCGCGCCACGAGGCGGGCTTGGTGAAGGCCGGCGCCTCCAGCAGGCCGCCTGACCCGGTCGCGTGCGACTCCTCCAGCAGCGACTCGGCGTTGCCCACGACGCCGGGCAGCAGCCGCGCCACCGCCTCGACGATGACGAGGACCGCGGCCTCACCGCCGCTGAGCACGTAGTCGCCCAGCGTGACCTCGAGCACCGACATCCGCGTTCGCGCCTCGTCGACGACGCGGCTGTCGATCCCCTCGTAGCGCCCGCAGGCAAACACCAGCCACGGCTGCGCCGCGAGGTCGGCCGCCATCGCCTGCGTGAATGGGCGCCCTGCCGGCGTCGGGACAACGAAGAGCGGCGGAGGTACGGCGCTGCGCGGGACGACATCGTCCATCGCGAGGCCCCACGGTTCCGGGCGCATGACCATGCCGGGTCCGCCGCCGTACGGCGTGTCGTCGACAGTGCGGTGGACGTCACTTGCCCACGTCCGCAGATCGTGCGTGGCGACCTCGATGAGACCGCGTTCCTGCGCCTTACCGAGCAAGGACATGCGCAGCGGGGCGAGGTAATCGGGAAAGATCGTGATCACGTCGATGCGCATGACGCTCAGCCCTCGTCCCGCAATCCAGGGGGCAGGTCGACGACGACGCGCCGTGCGGCCACGTCCACGTCGGGCACGAGCGCCGCGACGAACGGGACGAGGAACTCTGCGCCCTCGGTGGACCGAACGGCCAGCAGGTCCTGACCCGGCAGGTGCACGACCTCGCCGACGACGCCGAGCACCGCGCCGTCGAGGTCGACCACCGTCGAACCGACGAGTTGGTGGTCGTAGTACTCGTCCGGCTCCGTGGGACGTTGCTGCGCGGGAATGTCGGCGAGCAGGAGCGTGCCCCGCAGCGCCTCGGCGGCATCGCGCGTCACGACCCCGGCAAAGGACATCAGTAACCGCCCGGAATGCCAGTGCCAGGCCGTCACCGTCAGCGGCCCGCGCTGCACCGGCTCGGTGCGTACGGCGGTGCCCACGGCGAAGCGCACGTCGGGTTCGTCGGTGCGGACCTCGACGGTCACCTCACCGCGGATGCCGTGCGCCCGGCCGATCCGCCCGATGACCACCGTCACCGCCTCGGTGCCGGAAACGTCCTCGGGATGTCCCGCGGTCAGCGCGCCTCGTCGACGTCGAGGAAGTCGATGCGCACGCCCCGACCTGGCGTGAGCGCGCCGACAACCAGGCGCAACGCCTTGGCCGTACGACCGCCGCGGCCAATCACCTTGCCGAGGTCATCGGGATGGACGCGTACCTCGAGCACGCGACCGCGGCGCAGTGCCCGGTCGCGCACGGACACCTCGTCGGGATGGACGACGATGCCCTTGACCAGGTGCTCGAGTGCCTCTTCCAGCACCTAGGCCTCGGGGGTCTCGTTGCTGTCGGCCAGCGCGGCAGCCTCTGCTGGCGCGGGCGCCTCGGCCGGCTCTGCTGTCTTGCGGGCCCGACCGCGCGAACTCGTCGACGGCGTGGCGTCCGCGGGCGCCTCCGACTCGCGAGCGACCGCCTCGAACCGAGCGCGGCGGTCAGGACGCGGCTCCGGCTGCAGAAGCGGCTCAGGCGCCGGCTCACCGCGAAACCGCTGCCAGTCGCCGGTCTTCTTGAGGATGGCGAGCACCGGCTCGGTCGGCTGCGCGCCGACACCCAGCCAGTACTGGGCCCGGTCGGAGTCCACTTCGATGACCGAGGGGTTCTCCTTGGGGTGGTACTTGCCGATCTCCTCGATCGAACGGCCGTCGCGCTTGGTTCGCGAATCGGCGACGACGATGCGGTAGTACGGCGCGCGGATCTTGCCCAAGCGCTTCAGCTTGATCTTGACGGACACGGGATTCGATAACTCCAGCTTCGCGATGTGGGTGGGCGCGCCGGTTCGCGTGTGGGGTGAGCGCCGGCTCGACCGAAAGGACACGATCCGCGCGGAAGAGGGCCGAGCGGTCCGTGTTCGAATCGACATTGTGCCAGACCCGGCCAACGCATCCTCGATGCGCTCCGCACCATGTCGCGCCAGCTGCGCATCGGAACCCTAACTGACTCCGACGACGCCGCTCCCGCGCTGCTCGAGGCCTCGCGTTTCAACCGACATACGTTCTGGTGCGGGCAGAGCGGCTCTGGCAAGACCTATGCCCTCGGCGTCGTCCTCGAACAGCTCCTCCTCGGCACTCAGCTGCCCATCCTGGTCATCGACCCTAACGGCGACTTCACCCGGCTCGCCGACGTGCGCGATGGAGTGGACGCCGATGCGGCGGCGGCGCTGCAGGAGCTGGACATCCGCGTGCTGCGTTCTGGTCCGACGGGCGGAACTCCGCTGAAGATTTCGTTTCCTCGACATGCCGATCCGTTCGCGCGCGGCAGTCCTGCGGCTGGATCCCCTGCTCGACCGCGACGAGTACAACCTCATGCTGCACATGGAGGAGGTGCGGCCTCGCCAGTCCGGCAACGTCGACGTCGAGCAGGTGCTGGCGTCCTGCGACGACCCGGTGCGTCAGCAACTCCTCCAACGCCTCCAGAACCTCGGTGTCCTCGACTGGCAGCTGTTGGCCCGTGGCGCAGACTCGTCAGAGGACGTTATTGCCGCTCGTCCCCGTGCCGCCGTGCTCGACATCGGCGGCTTCCCGACGCTGCAGGAGTCGCGGGCGGCCGCCCTCGCCGTTCTCGATCACCTGTGGTCGACGCGGGAAGAGCGACGGCCGGTCCTCATCGTCATCGACGAGGCCCACAACATCTGCCCACCGGACCCGCTGACTCCCGTGGAGGCGCTCACCGATCGAGTGATCCAGATCGCGGCCGAAGGGCGAAAGTACGGGTTGTGGCTGCTGCTGTCCACGCAGCGACCGACGAAGATCCACCCCAACGCGCTGACGCAGTGCGACAACCTCGGACTCATGCGGATGAGCTCCCCGCGCGATCTCGACGAGCTGGCGAACCTGTTCGGCTACGCGCCGCCAGACATGCTCGCCGCGTCACCCCGCTTCCCGCAGGGTCAAGCGCTCTTCGCCGGGGGGTTCGTGCAACAGCCGTCGTTCGTCCAGATCGGTGGGCGGCTGACGCACGAGGGCGGCTCCGACGTGCACGTGCCCCTAGAGGACGACTTGGCCGCGCAGCACGATCCGAGTCGGGTCGATCAAAATTCGCACGTCGGTGCGGGGGTCCTCCGCGTAGACGATCAGGTCCGCCGGAGCACCGTCCGCCAACCCGTGCAGCCCGAGCCATTCCCGGGCCCGCCACGAGGTGGCCGCGATCGCATCCTCCGCCGGCAGTCCGGCCTCGTGCAGGGCGACGGCCTCGTCGGCAATGCGCCCGTGCGCGATGCCCCCGCCGGCGTCGGTACCGGCGAACACGGGAACGCCCGCCTCCACTGCCGTACGCACATGATCGCGGGCCGTGGCGTGCAGTCGGCGCATGTGCGCGGCGTACGCCGGGAAGCGCGAGGCCCGATCGGCGATGGCCGGGAATGTGTCGATGTTGATGAGCGTGGGGACGAGGGCCGTACCGCGTTCGACCATGACGCCGATCAATTCGTCGGACAGCCCGGTGCCGTGCTCGATGCAGTCGACACCGGCGTCGAGCAGGTCGGGCAGGGCCTCCTCGGAGAACGTGTGGACCGTGACCCGCGCGCCAGCGGCGTGCGCCCGCTCGACCGCCGACCGCAGCGCATCCGCCGGCCAGAGCGGCGTCAGGTCGCCGACTTCCCGATCGATCCAGTCGCCGACGAGCTTGACCCAGCCATCGCCGGCCTTGGCCTGGATCTCGGCGGCCGCGGGCAGGTCGTCGGGCTCGACCTCGAGCCCGACTCCGGGCAGGTACCGCCGGGTACGGGCGAGATGCCGGCCGGCGCGCACAATGCGCGGCAGGTCGGGTCGCTCGTCGATCCACCGCGTGTCGACCGGTGACCCGCAGTCGCGGACGAGCAGGGCACCGGCGTCCCGGTCCTGGATCGCCTGCTCCTCTTGGCCGGCGGCATCCTCCACCGGGCCGTCGAAGCCGAGCCCGATGTGGCAGTGCGCATCCACCAGCCCGGGAAGCACGAACCCGGTGCCGATCGAGGTCGCGTCGGGCACTGGGGTTGTACTGATCCGGCCGTCGACGATCCACAGGTCGCGCTGCTGTTCGTCGGGGAGCACAACGCCGCGCACGTGCATGGCGGGCACAGCGACGCTCAGCGGGACTCGGGGGGCAGCAGGTCGCGGAACTCCTTGGGCAGCTGGAAGTCCGCCGGGAAGCCTGGCACCGCTGAGGGCGTCGGCTCCGGTCGTGCCGGTGCGCCGGCGCCGGCGGCCGGCTGCGGACGCGCTCCTGGTCGCCCGCCGGCCCGCTTCGCCGTCTTCTGCTGCTTCTTCTTGCTCTTGCTGCCGCCGGACTTGCGCCGACCGCCAGGTAGTCCGGGCATCCCCTGCATCCCTGGCATGCCAGGGATGCCCATCCCGCCGGACAGCTGTTTCATCATCGTCCGTGCCGCGAAGAACCGGTCCACCAGCTGGTTGACGTCGGTCACCGTGGTGCCGGACCCGTGGGCGATCCGCAGCCGCCGGGACCCATTGAGGACCTTCGGGTCGTGGCGCTCGAGCGGGGTCATCGACTGGATGATCGCCTGAACCCGGTCAAGGTCGCGGTCGTCGATGCCGTCGATCTGGTCGCGGATCTCTCCCATGCCGGGCAGCATCCCGAGCAGCTTCGACAGCGACCCCATCTTGCGGACCTGCTGCATCTGCGACAGAAAATCCTCGAGGGTGAAGTCGGTTCCCGTCGACAGCTTCTGGGCCATCTCGGTGGCCTGGTCGCGGTCGAACGCCTTCTCCGCCTGCTCGATGAGCGTGAGCACGTCGCCCATGTCGAGGATGCGCGACGCCATCCGATCGGGGTGGAAGACGTCGAAGTCGTCAAGCTTCTCGCCATTGGAGGCAAAGAGGATCTGCCGCCCGGTGATCTGCGCCACTGACAGCGCGGCGCCGCCGCGCGCGTCACCGTCGAGCTTGGTGAGGACGACACCATCGAAGCCGACGCCATCCAGGAACGCCTGCGCCGTATTGACCGCGTCCTGACCGATCATCGCGTCGACGACGAAGAGGATCTCGTCCGGGTCGACGGCATCACGGATGTCGGCGGCCTGCCGCATCATGTCGGCGTCAACGCCGAGGCGACCGGCAGTGTCGACGATGACGACGTCGTACATCTTCTGGTTGGCGTGGTCGATCGACCGCCGCGCGACGTCGACCGGGTCGCCCACACCATTGCCCGGCTCCGGTGCGAAGACGGGTACGTCCGCACGCTGCCCGACGATCTGCAGCTGCTGGACGGCCTGCGGACGTTGCAGGTCCGCAGCAACGAGGATCGGCTCGTGGCCCTGGCCCTTCAGCCAGCGGCCGAGCTTTCCGGCGAGCGTGGTCTTACCTGACCCCTGGAGACCGGCGAGCAGGATGACCGTCGGCGGCGTCTTCGCGAGGCGCAACCGGCGCGTCTCGCCGCCGAGGATGCGGACCAGCTCCTCGTCGACGATCTTGATGACCTGCTGGGCCGGGTTGAGGGCCTGGGAGACCTCGGCGCCGCGAGCGCGCTCCTTGATCGCCGCGACGAACTCGCGGACCACCGGGAGCGCGACATCCGCCTCGAGTAGCGCGATCCGGATCTCTCGCGCGGTGGCGTCGATGTCCGCCTCGGACAGGCGCCCCTTGCCGCGCAGGGTCTTGAACGTCGCGGCGAGACGGTCCTGGAGCGTGGCGAACACGCGGTCCAGCCTATCGAGGCGGCGCCAGACCCTCGTTCACCGAAGAGCGTCCCGGACGACGCGCGCGATCTCCCCCGCGTGCTCGCCGGTGAGCGGCATGCCCCCCCGGTCGGTGACGTAGAACACGTCCACCACATCGGCACCGAGCGTGCTGACCCGCGCCGTTCGCACGTCGACGCCGGCGACGGCGAGGGTTCGGGCGATGCGATGCAGCAGCGCTGGCCGGTCGTGCGCGCGCACCTCGATCACGGTGGCGCTCTCGCTCGCCCCCGGCACCACCTGCACCCGCGCCGGGGCCACGCGCACGCCGGTACGCACGGGGTAGTTCGCTTCGCGCCGGGCCAGCCGATCGGCGACGTCGAGTTGGCCGTCGAGCGCTCGTCGCAGGTCCTCGCGCAACACGTCGACGTCGGGCGGCGTGCCGAACTCCGGTACGGCGAGCCAGGTGTCGACAGCGACGCCGCCGAGCGTGCGAGCCACCGCCGATCGGACGGCCAGGCGGTGCAGAGCGAGCACACCGGCGACGTTCGCCAGGAGGCCGATCCGGTCCGGAGCGACGACGGTGACGTTGCAGGCGTTCGGTCCGACGGTCATGGTGACCGCAAGCTCGCCCTTGTCGGCAAGCAGCTGCTGCTCGGAGGTGAGCGGCGGCATCGGCATGGGGGTAGCGCCGTTGAGCACTGCTCGGGTGCGCCGGACGAGCTCTGCGACGAGCCCGGCCTTCCAGTCGTTCCACGCCGCCGGCCCGGTGGCCAGCCCGTCCGCCTCGGTGAGCGCGTGCAGCAGGTCGAGCACCTCGGTGGTGCTCACGGCGGCCGCGACCGACGAGATGGTCGCCGGATCGTCGAGATCGCGCCGGGTCGCAGTGTCAGGCAGCAGCAGATGCAGCAGCGTGAGGGTGACCAGGATGTCGGTGTCGGCGGTGCTGAAGCCGAGCCGCGGCGCCATGTCGCGGACGACGACGACGCCGGCCTCGGTGTGGTCGCCCGGCCAGCCCTTACCCATGTCGTGCAATAGGCAGCCGACGAGCAGCAGGTCGGGTCGCGCCACGCGCCGGGTGAGCCCCGCTGCGTGGGCGGCGCACTCGACGAGGTGCCGGTCGACGGTGAAACGGTGGACGGGGTTGCGCTGCGGGCGGCTGCGTACCCGGGCCCAGTCGGGCAGCAAGCGCTCAACCAGGCCGGCTTGATCCAGGGCCTCCCAGGCGGGGACGGCAGAGTGACCGGCACCAAGCAGCGCGACCAGCGCATCGCGCGCCTCCGACGGCCATGGCACTGGCATCGGGGCGGCCGTCGCCGCCAGGCGCTCGACCGTGTGGGGCGCGAGCGGAAGCCCGGTCTGGGCTGCCGCGGCAGCCATCCGCAGCGGTAGCACCGGATCGCGCTCTGGTCGTGCATCGCTGGCAAGGACGACCTCGCCGTTCTGCTCGACCGCTCCAGGGGCCAGCGGCTCGGCGTTCCCCCGGCTGCCGATTTCCCGCCGGGCGCAGCAGCCGGCGTCCCGGCCGCGTCACGAGGGCCTGCTCGACGCGACGCCAGGTGACATCGGCGGCGTACGACACGGTGCGACCGACGTCGCACACACTGCGCAGCAGGGCGTCCGCGTCGAGGAGGCCGAGGTACGCCGCCACCGGATCCTGCTCCTGCAGCTGGAGCCGGTCGACCGGGCGTCCGGTCACGACGTGCAGCGCGTCACGAACGTCCAGCAGCCGATCGCGGGCATGATCGAACCGGGCGGAGTGCGGGTAGTCGGCCACCCACGAGGCGGCGATCGCTCGCAGCACGAGGATGTCGCGCAGCCCGCCGCGCGCTTCCTTGAGATCGGGTTCGAGGAGGAAGGCGAGCTCGCCCTGCCGGTACCAGCGTTCTCGGCACGTCTCCAGCAGCTCGGGCAGCTGCTTACGCGCGGACCGTCGCCAGTCCGACAGCACCGTTCGCCGCAGCTCCTCGGTCAGCGCTGGGTCACCGGCGATGTGCCGGGCGTCGAGCAGGCCGAGGACGGCGCGCAGGTCCTCGGCAGCGGCGCGGCGCGCTTCGGCGAGGGTCCGTACCGAGTGGTCCAATCGCACGCCGGCGTCCCACACCGGGTACCAGACGCGATCGGCCACCTCCGCCACATCGCCGTCGCGACGCCCCGTGTGGAGCAGGAGGACGTCGAGGTCGCTGCCGGGAGACAGCTCCTCGCGTCCGTATCCGCCGACCGCGACGAGGGCGACCCGGTCCTCGTCGCCGAGGAGGGACTCGAGCCACGCGTCGGACAGTCCGGCCAGTGCTGTACGCCGGCCCGACCCGGTGAGTCCGGGTCGGGCCAGCAGCGTTGCGCGGCTCTCGGGGTACGGAGTCGCAGCGGCGACCACCTCGGCTAGAGGGCGTCGGCGCCGCGCTCGCCGGTGCGCACGCGGATCACCGCGTCCACCGGCAGCGCCCACACCTTTCCGTCGCCGATCTTGCCGGTTTGGGCGCTCTTGACGATCACCTCCATGACGTCCTCGACGTCGGCATCGTCCACGAGCACCTCGACCTTGACCTTGGGCACGAGGTCCACGGTGTACTCCGCGCCGCGGTAGACCTCGGTGTGGCCCTTCTGCCGTCCGTACCCGCTCGCCTCGGTCACGGTGAGCCCGTGCACACCGAAGGATTCGAGCGCGGTCTTGACGTCGTCGAGCTTGAAGGGCTTGATGACGCCCGTCACGAGCCTCATGCGTTCACGCTCCTGTCGACACTCTCGCTGCCGTACGTCGCCGTCGAGGTTGCGCTCCGAGTCGGCGAGAAGCCACCGGCTCCCACCGGGCCGAAGTCGTAGCCGGTCTCGGCGTGCGTGGTGACGTCGACGCCGGTTTCCTCGTCCTCTTCACTCACCCGGAATCCGATGACGAGGTCGATGACCTTGCCGATGATGAACGTCACGATAAACGAGTAGGCCAGTACCGCACCGGCGGCGACAGCCTGCTTGCCGAGCTGGGTGAACCCGCCGCCGAAGAACAGTCCCTCGACGCCACCGGTGACGGTCGCAGTCGCGAGGAATCCGATGAGCAGCGTGCCGACGAGTCCACCGACGAGGTGAACGCCGACGACGTCGAGCGAGTCGTCGTAGCCGAGCTTGAACTTGAGTCCGACCGCGAGCGAGCAGAGGACACCCGCGACGACACCCACGATGATGGCGCCGACCGGGTCGACCGCGGCACACGCGGGGGTGATGGCCACCAGGCCGGCGACGGCGCCCGAGGCCACGCCGAGCGTGGTGGAGTGTCCATCGCGAATCTTCTCTACGACAATCCACGCCATCGCGGCCGCGGCCGTGGCGACCTGGGTGTTGATGAAGGCGGTTGCAGCCAGCCCGTTGGCACCGAGCGCGGAGCCGGCGTTGAAGCCGAACCAGCCGAACCACAGCAGCGACGCGCCGAGCAGCACGAGCGGCAGGTTGTGCGGCCGCATCGGGTCCTTGGGCCAGCCGCGGCGCCGGCCGAGGACGAACGTCAGCGCCAGCGCCGCAGCGCCGGCGTTGATGTGCACCGCGGTGCCGCCCGCGAAGTCGAGGGCCTGGAGCCGGTCGGCGATCCAGCCACCGTCACCGTCGTTGAAGTAGAACACCCAGCGCGCCACCGGGAAGTAGACGAGGACCGACCACAGCACGGCAAACACGATCCAGGCGCCGAACTTGGCGCGGTCCGCGATTGCTCCACTGATCAGAGCGGGTGTGATGATCGCGAACATGAGCTGGAAGGCCACGAACGCCAGCTCCGGGGTCGTACCGCTCACCGCGTCGATCGTGCCGGACAGTCCGGCGGCCTCGAACGTGCCGATGAACGGGTTGGTGCCGGTGAACGTGAGCGAGTAGCCGAAGGCCACCCACAGGATGCTCACGACGCCGATGCACGCGAAGCTCATCATGATCATGTTGAGGACGCTCTTCATGCGGACCATGCCGCCGTAGAAGAACGCCAGCCCTGGTGTCATGAGCAGCACGAGTGCGGAGCTCATGAGTAGCCAGGCGGTATCGCCGGTGTCGATCTCCATTGCTCTCCTCGTCGGACGTGGCGGTACGGGTACTCAATGGGGAGTAGAGACGTACGCCGTCCGCGATGACGGGCGTCGTGTCGCGGAAATCGTTGCGAGGTCGGGTTTCTATTCGAAACGCGTCATGTTTCGCGTCCGTGACGCTTCTCGAGCTCGTGTTTCTCCCGCGTTACGGCGACCTGTCAGAACGAGACGCGGCTATAGGCGCGTCTCGTTCTGACACGAGATGGGTGGTCAGCCGAGAATGGCGTCGACGAACGCTTCGGGCTCGAACGGCGCCAGGTCATCGGGGCCCTCTCCCAGACCGACCAGCTTGACCGGGACGCCGAGCTCGCGCTGCACCGAGATAACGATGCCGCCCTTCGCGGTGCCGTCGAGTTTGGTCAGCACGATGCCGGTAATCGCGACGACGTCAGCAAAGACACGCGCCTGCACGAGACCGTTCTGCCCCGTCGTCGCGTCGAGGACGAGCAGCACCTCGTCGACCGGGCCTTGCTTCTCGACGACGCGCTTGACCTTGCCTAGCTCGTCCATAAGGCCGGTCTTCGTGTGCAGCCGCCCAGCGGTGTCGATGATGACGGCATCGACGCCGTCCTCTGCACCCATGCGGACGGCCTCAAACGCGACGCTCGCCGGGTCGGCTCCTTCGGGACCGCGTACCGTCTCGGCGCCGACGCGATCGCCCCACGTCTCCAGCTGGTCGGCGGCGGCCGCGCGGAAGGTGTCCGCGGCGCCGAGCAGGACAGTGTGCCCGTCGGCGACCAGCACCCGAGCTAGCTTGCCGGTGGTCGTCGTCTTGCCGGTCCCGTTGACGCCGACGACGAGCGCGACGGCGGGGCGGTCCTCGTGTCCGTCGAGGTGCAGCGTGCGGTCGTACTCCGGTCCGACGAGGGCGATGAGCTCCTCGCGCAGCATCGCCTTGGCCTCGGCGGGTGTTCGGCTGCCCGCTACGCGTACGCGGGTACGTAGCCGGTCAACCAGCTCGGCACTCGGCTGCACGCCGACGTCGGCGGTCAGCAGTGTGTCCTCGATCTCCTCCCACGCGTCGTCATCGAGGGTGTCGCGCGAGAGCAGGACCAGCAGCGTGCGACCGAGCGCCGACTGAGAGCGGGCGAGTCGGGCGCGCAGTCGCTGCAGTCGACCGCGGGTCGGTTCGGGACGCTCCACCGGTGGCAGCGCGAGGATGTCCTCGAGCTCCGCCACGTCGTCGGGGGACAGCGTCTCCGGTGGGTCCAGCGTGGCCGTGCCCGCTGGTGCTGCACCGTCGGTGGTCGTGCTGCTCGTGCGCGATTCAGGCGGAGCCGGCGGCTCGGGACGGCGGCGGCCGGCGGTGACGAGGAAGCCGACGATGCCGATGAGGGCGACGGCGAGAACGATGGCGACGATCACGAACTCCACGCGTCGAGTCTCGCAGGCAGGCGCAACGCGCTCCGCCAACGACTACGTCGAGTCGCCCCGTCGCTAGACGACTTGTCCGAATGTTGTGAAGCCCAGGGTGCATGTCGTTCGGACAAGTCACAGGAGGACGGGACGGCCGGAGGCGCTAGGCGGAGACGGCCTCGCGTAGCCGTGAACTGATGACCGACGTCACGCCGTCGCCGCGCATCGACACGCCGTACAGCGCGTCGGCGATCTCCATGGTCCGTTTCTGGTGGGTGATGACGATGAGCTGTGACGTCTCGCGCAGTTCCGTCAGCATGCCGAGCAAGCGCTGCAGGTTGGTGTCGTCCAGCGCTGCCTCGACCTCGTCCAGCACGTAGAACGGCGACGGTCGGGCCTTGAAGATGGCGACGAGAAAAGCGATCGCTGCGAGCGAGCGTTCGCCGCCGGACAGCAGCGACAGCCGCTTGATCTTCTTGCCCGCCGGCCGAGCCTCCACCTCGATGCCGCTCGCCAGCATGTCGTCGGGTTCGGTGAGGACGAGTCGACCCTCGCCGCCCGGAAACAGGCGGGCGAATACGGACGCGAACTCGCGCGCGGTGTCATGGAAGGCGGCGGTGAACGCCTCTTCGACCCGTTGGTCGACCTCGCGCACCACGGTCAACAGGTCGCGCCGGGTTGCCTTGAGATCCTCGAGCTGGTCGCTGAGGAACCGCAGCCGTTCCTCGAGGGCGGCGTACTCCTCGAGCGCGAGCGGGTTCACCCGTCCGAGGAGGGCGAGCGCGCGCTCGGCCGCGCGCAGTCGTTTCTCTTGCTCCTCGCGGACGTACGGGATTGTGACGGGCTCGCCGTCGTCGGCGGGCATCGAGACCGCGGTACTCGTGCCGTAGTCGCTCAGCAGGGCGTCGGGGTCAACGCCGTGCTCCTCGATCGATCGCGTCTCGAGCTGCTCGATACGCAATCGCTGCTCGGCGCGGGCCACTTCGTCGCGGTGCACCGAGTCGGTGAGGCTGTCGAGCTCCTCGTCCAGCTCCCGCACGAGCGTCCGCACGCCGGCGAGCGCGGTCTCCAGGTCGCTCCGGCGTAGGTCGACAGCGGCGCGCTGCCGAGCCGCGTCCTGGAGAGAGCTCTCCAGGCAGCCGAGCACCTGCTCGGTCGCGTCGACGACTGCCGCCGCCACCGCGCGTTCACGCTCGCGACGGGCGAGGCGGATCACGGCGCGTTCGCGAGCCGCGCGCTCGGATGCCGCCGTACGGTCCAGCGATTCCGCTCGGCCGACGAGGGCGCGCACTCGCTCCTCAACCGTCCGGACAGCGAGGCGGGCGTCGGTCTCGGCCGACCGCAGCTGCCGACATTCGGTCACGAGGCGATCTCGCTCGGCCGGATCGGGCTCGCCGTCGGGGACGTCTGCAGCTGCCTCGGCGGCAGCGACACGTTCCTCGAGGCTTGCGAGCTCTGCGGCGTTGGCGGCCTGGGCCGCCTCGGCGGTGAGGATTACCCGCGTCAGCCGGTCCGCCTCCGCGCTGGCGGCGCGCCCCTGCGCGGTCAGCTGGCTGAGCTGCTCCACCACCGCGGCGAGCTGAGCGTCCGACTCATGCAGCCTGCTGAGCGTCTCCTCGACCCGGGCACCGGCCTGCGCGCGCTCGACGTCCGCGCGCTGCAGTGCCTGCTGCACCTCGTGCACGCGGTGGGAGGCGTGCTCGAGCCGCTGCCCTGCCTCATCGACCGCTGCCTGCACCTCGAGCAGGCTGGGTGCAGTGCTCGAACCGCCCACTGACCACGCGGGGCCGAGCACGTCGCCATCGCGGGTGACGGTCTTCGCGTCGTGGTCGGCCTGGACGATGCGCTGACCAGTCGCAAGGTCGTCGACGACTGTCACCCGGTGCAGCAAGCGATGCAGCGACAGGCGCAGCTCCTCGCTGACGGAGACGAGATCGACGGCATAGCGAGCTCCGCCCGGAAGGGCGGGCCATGTCGCGCGTGCCTCGCCATTCCTCGATGCGGCGCTACCGACGACGAGGCCGGCGCGGCCGGCGTCGTGCTTCTTGAGCCAGTGCAGCGCGTCCACGGCCGCGTCGAGCGAGGACACAGCGACGGCATCGGCGGCTGCGCCGAGCGCTGCGGCGACCGCGCTCTCGTACCCCGGTTCGACGGAGAGCACCGCAGCCACCGAACCCAGCACTCCCGATACGGATTCACCGGCCGCGAGGAGGGCGCCCGCGCCGTCCTTGCGCTGGAGTCCGAGCTCGAGGGCCTCGCGCCGGGCGAGCATCGCGGCACGCTCGCGCTCGGCCTCCCGCTCCTGAACGCGCAGTGCCGCGAGCCGGCTCTCGATCTCGGTCAGCGCAGTCGTCGCGCGCTCGTGCGCGACATCGAGCCCAAACTCACCCGCGTCGAGTCCGGCGACCTGCTGCTCGAGCGCCGCAACGTCGCCGGCCGATCGTCCGGATCGAGCCCGCGCCTCCTCGCGGGCAGCGGTAAGACGACCGATCTCCGCCTCGCCGGCCGCGACCCGGCTGCGCTGAGCCGCAACCTGACCGGCGAGTCGGGCGAGTTCCTCGCGATGCTCGGCGGCGGCTCGCCGCGATGCGGACAGACGGCGCTCCTCAGCCTCGAGGGACGATTCGGCCAGAGTTCGTACCTCGATCGCCTCAGTGAGACGGCTGCGGTTCGTCTCGAGGTCGGTACGCAGGGTGCGCTCCTCGGCACGGGCCTGTGCAGCGTCGCGCTCGAGCTCGACGGGGTCGCGGCGACCACCCGTGTCGTCGGGCGCGGCCGCGAGCTGGCGGACGCGCTCAGCCGCGAGCGATCCCGTACCGCGAAACCGCTCGCGGACGGCAGACAGGTGGTACCAGGTCTCCTGCGCCCTCGCGAGTCGCGGACCCTCGGCGTTCAGGGCCTGCGTCAGCTCCGCCTCGCGGCTGCGTCGATCGTCGAGCGCCTGCTCGACGTCGGCGCGGCGACCGAGCAGAGCCTCCTCGTCGCTGATCTCTCGATCGAGCGCGGCTCGCAGCTGCTCGAGGTCATCGGCGAGCAAGCGCAGTCGCGCGTCGCGCACATCGGCCTGAACGACGGCTGCCCGCCGCGCGACGTCCGCCTGCCGGCCGAGTGGCTTGAGTTGGCGCCGCAACTCCGCGGTCAGATCCTGAAGCCGGGCCAGGTTGACCTGCATCGCCTCGAGCTTGCGCAGCGCCTTCTCCTTGCGCTTGCGATGCTTGAGGACCCCGGCGGCCTCCTCGATGAATCCGCGCCGCTCCTCGGGACCAGCGGCAAGCACCGCGTCGAGCTGCCCCTGACCGATCACCACGTGCATCTCGCGGCCGATGCCGGAGTCGCTGAGCAACTCTTGGACGTCCAACAGCCGACTCGGGGTGCCGTTGATGGCGTATTCGGAGCTGCCATTGCGGAACAGGATTCGGGAGAGCGTGACTTCGCTGTAGTCGATCGGCAGCGCGCCATCACTGTTGTCGATGGTCAGCAGCACCTCGGCGCGACCGAGCGGCGGACGCCCGCTCGTGCCGGCGAAGATGACGTCTTCCATCTTGCCGCCGCGCAGCGACTTGGCGCCCTGCTCCCCCATGACCCAGGCGAGCGCGTCGACGACGTTCGACTTGCCCGACCCGTTCGGACCGACGACGCAGGTGATGCCCGGCTCGAAGCGCAGCGTCGTCGAGGAGGCGAAGGACTTGAAGCCCCGCAGGGTCAAGCTTCTCAGGTGCACGCGCGCGAACTCCTCGACGGTGGATCGCCCCGCACCCTACCGGCGGACCGCGGTCGGGTGAGGGACCCTGGCCGGTCAGCGACATCCCGGCGCCGAGTCGTGGAGATCGTCGTGTGCGATCGGCACGCTCTCACGCAGCGTCCTCGTCACGACAACGGTCACGGCGATCATACACGGCGATCATCACGGCGATCATCATGGCGATCATCACGGCGATCACGTCGGCTGGCGCCGCATCGTGTAGATCGTCGTGTGAGTTTGGCCGTCGCTCACGCGGCCCGTTTATCACGACACCCAGCACGACGATCTGCATGACGATCTACACGACGACCGCTCGGTGACGTGGCGATCATGGCGGGCCGGGATGCGCTCCACATGCGAAAGGGACGCCGCAATTCGGCGTCCCTCGTCGCTCATAACGATGTGTGGTTGTCGTTACCGCCTGTCAGGTGAGAGCGGGCTCCCGCTCCACGTCCAGGGTCAGCAGGTCTTGAGATACAGCGGCGTGCAGGGCGTCGTTCTCCGCCTGAAGGCGAAGCATCTGTGACTCGAGGTCGTGAACGCGCTGCTGGAGCCGTCGCATCTCGGCGATCATTCGGGGGTCATAGCCGCCGACATGACCGAGAAGCGCCTTCGCCATCGAAGATCCTCCACGGGTGGTCACCGGCCCGGTAGGGGCAGGGGCGCACCGCTGGCCTGGTCACGGCGCAGGGGTGCGGTACTCCAGGGTCGCACCGGGCAGTCACTATGGTCAAGACGGGCTCGCTACACGACCCGTACCCGGGTCATTTCTCGACGAAACCGCAGACATTTCCCTGCGCTGGCCCCCACCACTGGCTGACCTCACGCACCCGTCCCGGGGCGTCTGGCGATTGCAGGCGCTCGAGCAGCGTTCGGCAGGCCTGCTCTGATCCTTCGGCGACGACCTCGACCCGACCGTCGGGCAGGTTGCTTGCCCAGCCGGCCAGTCCGAGTTCCGTCGCGCGGGCCCGCGTCCACATCCGGAAGCCGACGCCCTGAACGCGGCCACGAACCTCCGCCGTGAGTCGCGCCGACGACCCAGCAGCCATAACGAGCAGGGTAGTGAGAACCCGGCGAGGATTGAGGCAATGCCACCCCTTGCCATGCACGCCTGCCAAGGCCTCTGCTCGTGGTCGACGACCGACGAGTACCACGACGGTCAGCGCCTCTTCCGGTGCGCAGGTTGTACGTCAGAGTGGGTCAGCACCGAGCCGTGGACGCCCATCGACGCTGACGGCACCATCCCGGGCGAGGTAACCGCCGAGCGTGGAGGTCAAGCGTCGAGATCGACGGCTCCGAATTGAGATACTCCCGACGTGACGGGGCCCGGCTCGAAGCCACAATCGACTGACGCCAGTACGCCAGCGGTACCTGATCCGGCGACCAGCGCGCTGTGCACCGACTCACGCCGAGCACTGATCGCCCTGCTGCTCTCCTTCGCGTTGCCGATGCTGGCCGCAGTGGTGCTCGCGGTGACGCCACCGGTCGGTGTCGGCGGGAGTGCCACGGTGATGCTGTTGTGGCTGGTGGGCTGGAACATCTTCGTCATCGCGTACGTGATCCTGACGTTCAGAACATTCGCCCGCGTGGACAGCGCACAGTTTCGCGCGCGGATGGATGCTCGTGGCTCGAGGCGACCGCTGATCTGGCGGGTGCTCACCCGCGCGGCGACGGTCCCACCCTTGCGTTCGAGTCCGCGGTAGTGGCATTTGCCGTCGTCCTCGTCCTGCCGCATGTCAACGCCATCAGCATCGATGACTGGGTGCTCGTTCCGGCGTCCATCAGCATTCTGCTCAGCTGCTGGACGCTGTCACTGGTGAGCTACGCCTTGCACCATGCGCAGAACGATTTCGCAGAACCTGGACTCGACCTTCCTGGCACACGCACCAACGCGTTCTCCGATTTCATCTACTTCTCGCTTGCCGTCGCCACCACGTTTGGAGCAACGGACGTCAACGTCACCACGCCGCGCATGCGCAAGGTGGTCAACCTGCATGTGATCCTGACATTCGTCTACAACTCGGTGATCATCGCGCTGCTCGCGGGGATCCTCCTCCGCTGACCTACCAGCGGGCGCGGCGGGGTCGAGGCTGGCAGCGCGGGCAGGTGTACGACGACCTGTTCATGAATGGGTCGCGGCGGATCGGCGTACCGCAGCGCAGGCACGGCTCGCCCTCGCGCCCGTAGACGGCGAGCGAGCGGTCGAAGTAGCCGCTCTCGCCGTTCACGTTGACATAGAGGCTGTCGAACGACGTACCGCCGGAGTGCAACGCCTCGTCCATGACCTCCCGTACGGCACCGAGCAGGCGCTCGATTTCGCCGCGGCGCAGGGTCTCGGTCGGCCGGGCGTAATGCAGCCGGGCCCGCCACAGCGCCTCGTCCGCATAGATGTTGCCGATGCCGCTGACCAGCGACTGGTCCAGCAGCGCCCGCTTGACACCGGTACGGCGGCGGCGCAGCCGCGCGGCGAAGTCCGCGCCGTCGAACTCCGGATCGAGCGGGTCGAGCCCGATGTGGACGATCGGGCCGGGAATGTCCGCGCCACCGATGGCCACCGCAAGGCCGCCGAACGTGCGCTGGTCGACAAACCGCAGCTCACGGCCGCCGTCGTCGAAGGTCAGGCGTACCCGCAGGTGCGTCTCGTCGGGAGCATCGGCTGGCTCGACGAGCAGCTGGCCACTCATGCCGAGATGAGCGAGAACCGCGTCACCGCTGTCGAGCGGAAGCCACAGGTATTTGCCACGCCGGCGTGCTGCCTCCACCCGCCGCCCAACGAGCAGCCCTGCAAAGTCGTCTGCTCCGGCAACGTGACGACGGATGGCGCGCGGGTGAGTGACCGTGACGTCGGCGATGCGCCGCCCCACGACCCAGCGCTCGAGGCCGCGTCGGACGACCTCGACCTCGGGAAGCTCCGGCATCAGTTGGCGGGAGGTCCCGTGGCCGCGGTGGCATCGGCGACCCGGTCGACACCGGCGACCTGAGCCCGGATGGCCGTCCAGGCCGACTCTGCGGCCTGCTGCTCTGCTTCCTTCTTACTGCGACCGTGCCCGTCTCCGTAGTCGGCCCCGTTGACGCGCACGATCGCGGTGAACTGCTTGCGGTGGTCGGGACCGCTTTCCTGGACGAGGTACTCGGGTACGCCCAGGGAGGTGGCCGCGGTCAGCTCCTGCAGGCTGGTCTTCCAGTCCAGTCCCGCGCCGAGCTGCGCGGAACGCGCGATCAACGGGTCGAAGAGCCGGTGCACGAGCTGGCCTGCCGCACCAAGCCCAGAGTCGACGTACACGGCGCCGATCAGCGCCTCGACCGTGTCGGCGAGGATCGAGTCCTTGTCGCGTCCCCCGGTGCCCTCCTCGCCGCGACCCAGCCGCAGGAACTGGCCGAGATCGAGGCCGCGTGCCACATTCGCGAGCGCGCGCATGTTGACGACTGCGGCGCGCAGCTTGGCCAGCTGCCCCTCGGGCATCTCCGGGTGGCCGTGAAACAAGGCGTCGGTCACCACCAGCCCGAGAACGGAGTCGCCGAGAAACTCCAGACGCTCGTTCGTCGGCAGCCCGCCGTTCTCGTACGCGAACGAGCGATGGGTCAGCGCGCGCTCGAGGATCGATGCCTCGATCGACACCCCCAAGCTGTCTTCGAGCACCGAGTGCGGCGGAGCAGCTGGACGCTGCTGCGAGTTCATTGACTGACCTCCGATCCGCGCGGCGCTGCGAGGCCGGCGAGAACCCGCGTCACCCGCGGGACGATCTGGTCGCGAACGGTCGCTGCGGCGAGCGCGACGCATGCGGCGAGTGTTCGCGGGGTTGCGGCGCCGTGTGCGACGACGGCAACGCCGTCCACTCCGACAATGACCCCTCCGGAGCGCCGCTCCCGACGAAGGGCGGCGGTCGCTTCGCGCGCAGACGGCAGCGCGGCATCGAGCCGGGAGACGACGAGGTCGACCGTGCCCTCGATCGCCTTGAGTACGGCGTTGCCGGTGAACCCATCGGTGACGACGACGTCGGCGAACTCGCCGAGCGCTACCTCTCCGCCCTCGACGTTCCCCACGAAACGGATCGGCGCCGCCTCGAACAGCGGGATAGCGGCCCGCCGCACGGTGTCGCCGCGGCCGGGCTCGCTGGCATGCGCGAGCAGCGCCACGCGTGGCGACTCGATGCCGAAACGGGCGGTGGCGTATGCCGATCCGAGCAGCCCGAACCGAGCCAGCATCTCCGGCGGGCACTCGACCGTGCCGCCCGCGTCGAGGAAGACCAGCGGGCCACCGGCGGCGGGGACGACCACGGCGACAGCCGGCCGGGTCACGCCGGGCAGTGAGCCGAGCGTGAGAACAGCAGCAGCGAGCAGCGCACCGGTCGGCCCAGCCGAGACCACGGCGTCAGCCGCGCCGTCTCGTACCAGCTGAGCCGCCACCCGCACGGGCACGTCGGCGCGGGCGCGGACCACGGTCGCGGGATCATCGACGACCGCGGCCGCGCTCGCGGGCACGATCGCGGGCAGCCGCCAGCGGGGCGTGGTCGCACTGCGCTGCCGAAGCAGCCCATCGGCGAGGTCCGGCGGTCCGACGAGGAGGAGGTCCACGTCGGGTTGCTCGTTCGCGACGAGCAGCGCGGCGTCGGCCACCACTTCGGGAGCACCGTCCCCGCCGAGCAGGTCGACCGCCACCCGTATGGGGGCCTCCTGCACGGGGACCGTCACCGGATAATCAGACCTCCACCACAGGCCGGCGGTTGTAGGTGCCGCACGTGGGACAGGCGATGTGCGGAAGCTTCAGGTCACGGCACTGCTGGCAACGCACCAGTGCCGGCGCCGTCGTCTTCCACTGCGCCCGCCGCGAGCGGGTGTTGCTGCGGGACATTCTCCGCTTCGGAACAGCCACGGTGTCACTTCTCCTGAGGGTTGATCGACGGGACGGCGTCCTGCAACGCAGCCCATCGCGGGTCGATTCTCTCGTGCTGGTGATCGGGGTCGTCGGCGAGCCGTGCACCGCAGTCCGGGCAGAGGCCGCGGCAGTCCGCACTGCACACCGGCTGGAGCGGCAGCGCCAGCACGAGCGCGTCCCGGACCACTGGTTCGAGGTCGATCAGGGTCCCGACCAGTCGGGGCGCCTCGTCCTCGTCGTCGTCCGGCTCACGCTCCAGGTCGGGATAGACGAACAGCTCCTGTACGTCCCCGTTGACCTCACCGTCGACCGGCTCGAGGCAGCGAACGCACTCGCCGACGTACGCGCCGCGCACCGTCCCGGAGACGAGCACACCCTCCAGCACGGACTCGAGTCGAAGGTCGAGGTCGAGGTCGGCGCCGTCGCGCATCCGGACCATGGCCACACCTAGCCCGGGCGGCGGCGGGACGGTCACCGACACATGACGCATCGCCCCCGGGCGGCGGCTCAGCTCGGACGTATCGAGCACGAGCGGAGCGCGGGGGTCGAGGGTGGGCGTTTTGCTGGAGGCGCGCATGTCTGACTTCGTCGAGGTCTGTGGAGGGGAAGGCGATCAGGGTACCCGACGCGCCTCGCCGACCGAAGTCAGCGCTTCCCCGCCGGCCCGCTGTCAGCTGGGCAGTGGCGTGTCGTCAGGCGCGAAGTCGCCCAGCCCTCCGACGTCCGAGCGCCCCCGCAGCTTCTCCCGACCGCGATGGACCGCATTGAGCGTCTTGTTGAGCACGACCTCGAAATTGGCCAGCTTGGCGTCGACGTAGTCGTCCACCTCAGCACGCATCGACGCCGCCTCGTCCGTGGCCGCGGTCCGGATCTGGTCCGCCTGCAGCTCGGCGATCCGGACGATCTCTGACTGCGACACGATCGTCTTCTGCTCGTCGCGAGCGTCGCCGAGGATCCGGTCCGCCTCCGCGCGGCCCTCGTCGATCACCGCTTCGCGATCGCGCAGAAGTTGCTCGGCGTGCGCGAGCTCCTCGGGGAGCAGAGCGCGCACCTCGTCGAGCAACGCCAGCATCTCGCCGCGATTGACTATGCACGACGCCGACATGGGCATCGAACGCGCGCTCTCGACCTGCGCGACGAGCTCGTCGAGCTTCTCGTGGACGTCCACGCGGCGAGTCTGTCAGATGGTTTCCGGGTCGGCGCTTCCGGTCACGCGCTGACTCAGCCGCTCGACCAAGCGGCGCAACACCTTCTCGGGGAGCAGCTGCGAGACGTCGCCGCCGAACGTCGCGACCTCCTTCACGAGGCTCGATGAGAGGAAGCTGTACTCCGGATTGGTTGCCACAAACAGCGTCTCGACGCCTGCGAGGCTGTGGTTCATCTGCGCCATCTGCAGCTCGTAATCGAAGTCGCTGACCGCCCGCAATCCCTTGACGATGGCCGGGATGTTGCGCTCGCGGCAGAAGTCCACGAGCAGACCGTGAAACGCCTCCACGGTGACATTCCCGTACTGCGCGGTCTCCTCCTGCAGCATCTCGATGCGCTCATCGACGTCGAACAGGCTCTTCTTCGACTTGTTGATGAGGACGGCGACGACGACCTCGTCGTAGAGCACGGACGCGCGACCGATGATGTCCAGGTGCCCATTCGTCACCGGGTCGAACGATCCCGGACAGACGACGCGGATCATCCGTCGGCTCCGGTTGATCCTGCGGTCTCCATCGCGGCGCGACCGTACCAAAGGCTCCCCTCGCCGTACCGCCGGGAGCGTTCCGCGACGTAGCCGTCGGGCCATGCGAAGTCGCTGTCTCGGCTCGCCCGCTCGACCACCACGATCGCCTGACCGGCGAGCCAGGCATGGCGCCGCAGATCGCCGAGGACCGCGCCGAGTCTGTCGCTTCCCACGGAGTACGGCGGGTCGAGAAAGACGATGTCGTACGGACCATCAGCCTGCTCGGCGACAAACTTCTCGACGGTGCTGGCGACGACGACAGCACCGTCGAGCCCGAGCTCCGCGAGGTTGGCGCGCAGGACGCGAAGCACAGAACGGTCGGACTCGACGAGAATCGCCGATGCTGCGCCCCGACTCAATGCTTCGAGACCGACCGCGCCCGAGCCGGCGTAGAGGTCGAGGAAGCGGGCACCCGCCAGCGTTCCGTGTATCGCCGTGAGCGTGGAGAACAACGCCTCCCGCGTTCTGTCGGATGTGGGCCGGGTCGTCCGACCCGGTGGAGCGTCGAGCCGCCGCCCACGAGCGATTCCAGCGACGATCCGCACTACGTCTTGTCCAGGTAGCTCGCACGCTGCGCCTCGAGCAGCGCCTCCAATTCGCGACGCAGTGCCGGCGCATCCAACAGTTCCGGGTCGGCATTCACGACCGCAGTGGCCTCGTCGCGCGCTGCATGGATCACGTCCTCGTCGCGGATCACGCCGAGCAGGCGAAGGCTGGACCGGCGCCCCGACTGGTTGGCGCCGAGCACGTCTCCCTCGCGCCGCTGCTCGAGATCGACGCGAGACAGCTCGAAGCCGTCCTGGCTCGACGCGACGGCATCCAGTCGCTCGCGCGCGGGCGACCCGGCGGGCATGTCCGTGACCAGCAGGCAGATGCCCGCGGACGTCCCCCGTCCGACTCGCCCGCGCAGCTGGTGCAGCTGAGAAACGCCAAACCGGTCCGCGTCCATCACCACCATCATCGTCGCGTTAGGAACATCAACTCCGACTTCGACGACGGTGGTAGCGACGAGGACGTCGACCTCCCCCGCAGAGAACCGGCGCATCACCACGTCCTTCGCGTCGGGGGCCATGCGTCCGTGCAGCACTTCCACGCACAGCCCGGCTAGCGGTCCCTGCGCCAGCATGGGCGCCACGTCGAGTACGGCCAGCGGCGGGCGACGCTCGTCTGTGTTGTCAGTGGGTGTCGCTAGATCGGCATCCGACTCGGCGCCGTCACCGATACGTGGACACACGACGTAGACACCGTGCCCGGAGGTCGCCTCCTCGCGTACGCGGACCCACGCTCGTTCGAGATAGTGCGGCTTCTCATCGACCGGCACCACATGGGTGGCGATCGGCTGTCGGCCATGCGGTAACTCACTCAACGTCGACACCTCGAGGTCGCCGAACACCGTCATGGCGACCGTGCGCGGAATCGGCGTCGCCGTCATGACAAGCAGGTGCGGAGGCTGGTCTGCCTTAGCGCGCAACGCGTCCCGCTGCTCGACACCGAAGCGATGCTGCTCGTCGACGACGATGAATCCGAGATCGGCGAACTGGACCGGATCCTGCAGCAGCGCATGGGTTCCGACGATGATGCCGGCCTCCCCGGACGCAGCGGCGAGCAGCGCCTCACGTCGGCCCGTCGCTCCCTGCGATCCGGTGAGCAACGCGACGCGAGTGGCATCCTCCGCGCCCCCGAGGCGCCCCGCATCAGCCAGCGGGCCGAGCATCGCGGTCAGCGAGCGGTAGTGCTGCTGAGCGAGGACCTCGGTTGGCGCAAGCAGCGCCGCCTGACCGCCGGTGTCGACCACTGACAGCATCGCGCGCAGCGCCACCACGGTCTTGCCTGAGCCGACCTCGCCTTGGAGCAGGCGATGCATCGGATGATCCTGAGCCAGGTCGGCAGCGATGTCCTTGCTGACAGCGCGCTGCCCGTCGGTCAGGTCGAACGGCAGCCGATCGTCGAACTGAGTCAGCAACCCGTCCTCACGAGGAACGCGAGGTGTAGCGGGGAGGGCCAGCGCTTCGCGTCGGCGCTGCGCAAGCGCGACCTGGAGAACGAATGCCTCCTCCCACGTGAACCGTCTCCGAGCGCGGTACGCCTCCTCGCGCGTGCGCGGCCGGTGGATGGCGCGAAGCGCCTCGACCAGCGGCATCAGGTTGTGACGGCGGAGAACGGACTGCGGCAGCGGATCGTCGATGTCGCCCAACGTGTCGAGCACGACGCGTACGGATCGGGCGATGTCCCAGGACGTGACGTCCTTCTTCGCTGGATAGACGGTGATGAGGCCGCCAGCGAACTCGTCGATGTCCCTGTCGCTGTCCTTGCCGATCACGAGGAATTCGGGGTGGATGAGCTGGCGCCGTTGCCGGTACTCCCCCACTTGGCCGGCGAACATCCCGCGCACGCCTGGGACCAGGTCCTTTTGCGCACGCCATGGTTGGTTGAAGAACGTCAGGTCGAGGAAGCCCTTCCCGTCGGTGACCGTGACCTCGACGACGGAGCCACGACGGGTCTTCATCCGTCGCGACGACGCCCGAGCGACCTCCGCCATCACCGTGACGTCGTCGCCGACCTCAAGGGTTGCCAGGTCGGTCAGCTCACCACGATCGGCGTAGCGGCGCGGGTAATGACGCAGCAGGTCGTCGACGGTTTCCAGACCGAGCTTCGCCAGCACCTTCGCCGCTTTGCCGCCGACCGCGCGATCGAGCTTCTCGTCGAGCCTCATGGTCGCGCTCGCCTTCTCGCTCGTTCCTCGCTCGGCGGCTCGGCTGCTCCGGACCGAGTCATCACTCAACGCCTATGAGAAGAGGGAAATCGAGCTGCTGCCCGTCGTAGACGGTGACCTCGACCTCGGGTCTGTGAGTGCGCACGTACTCGACCAGCGTGTCGGCGACGCCAGGTTGGCAGTCGCGACCAACAACCAACGTCACGAGCTCCCCGCTCGCGTACAGCATCGAGTCCAGCAGCGCCGTCCCCACGCCGGCCAGCGATTCACCAAGAGCGACGACCTCGCTGTCGACGATTCCGATCACCTGGCCAACCTCGACCAGGCCGGCGTTCGTGATCGCGCGCTGCTGGGCGACGAGCAGCGTCCCCGACCGCGTCGCGCCGGCTGCTGCGGTCATCGCGACCACGTCGTCGTCGAAGGGCCGGTCGGCATCGTGGACGGCCAGCGCGGCGAGCGCCTGCACCGCGTCTGTCGTCGGCACCACCGTGACACGTACGCCCGCGGCTCGAACCTGCCGCGCCGCAGCCTCGGCAATCGAGGCCACGGAACGCTGTCCAGGCAGAACAACAACCTCGGCAGCGCCGGTGCGTTCGACAGCGCGGACCAGGTCGAGCATGGTCGGCGCGCTCGCCGCCGCGTCGATCACGTCCGCCCCGGCCTGCTCGAGCAGCACCACCAGTCCGTCGCCGGCGGTCACCGCGACCACGCGGCGCGTCGACGGTTCGACACGACGACGGTCGATCTGGGTGGCGAAGTGGGTCACCCTGATGCGGTACGGCCGGCCCGCTTGCAAGCCCGCCTCGATGGCCGCCCCAACGTCGTCGACGTGCACGTGGACGTTCCACAAACCGCCGCCGCCGACCACGAGGAGGCTGTCGCCGAGCGCTGCCAGCCGTTCGCGCAGCATCGGAATCGCTTCGACAGGTGCATCACCTGTGGTCTCGAGCAAGTACATGACCTCGAAGGCGGGCCCGCCCAAGGTCACGGAGTGAGCCGGCGCGGAAGGGGTGGGAACGTCGATCGCCGCCGGTTGTCGCTGTCGGCCGGCGACGACATCGTTCAGAGCGTCGAGGACCACGCACAGGCCACGGCCGCCGGCGTCCACCACCCCGGCCGCAGCCAGCACGGGCAGTTGCTGCGGTGTCTGCTCCAGCGCCGATTCTGCAGCGGCTAGCGCTGCAGACACCACGGTGGACAGGTCGTCGCTCCTGGTCTCCCGCGCGGACTCCGCAGCGGCGCGCAGCACGCTCAGCATGGTGCCTTCGACCGGCCGGTCGACCGCGGCATAAGCCGCATCGCAGGCACGATCCAGCGCGTCAGCCAGGGCGATCCCCGCAGGCTGGGGAACCGCGGCCAAGGCTGCTCCGACACCGCGCAGGAACTCGCTAAGGATGATGCCGGCGTTCCCGCGGGCACCGAGCAGGGCGGCTCGCGACACCGTGCGAGTGAGCTCGTCCAGGTCGTCCCCGTGGACGTCGCGCGCGGCGCGCACCGCTTCGGCCATGGTGAGCATGAGGTTCGTTCCGGTGTCGCCATCCGGCACCGGGAAGACGTTCAGGGCATCGATCTCTTCCTGGGCATCGCGCAACCCGGCGGCGGCGGCGTCCCACCACGACCGCACCGTGGCGGCGTCGAGCCTGGTCACCCCGGCGGTCAGCACCCGCTCCTCCCTCACATGTTCCGCTCGTTCGCACCCGGTGGTGGTCCTCGGGTACCCTCGCGGAGCCCGACATGATGCGGGCTCCCCACAGAGTTATCGCGTATCCATCCTCTCGCTTGGAGTGTTTCCCGTGGCTGCCACCTGCGACATCTGCGGCAAGGGTCCGGGGTTCGGCAACAACATCTCGCACTCGCACCGTCGCACCCCCCGCCGCTGGAACCCCAACATCCAGACCGTGCGCGCGATGGTCGGCCGCACCCCGACCAAGCTGAACGTCTGCACGTCCTGCATCAAGGCCGGCAAGGTCGACCGCGGCAGCCGCGGGGCAACCGCGTCACGCTGAGGCGGCACGCCACTGGTAGGCGTGATCAACCGGGCCGATACCCGCGCCCAAAGAGAATCCCGCGTGCAGGGCGCCGGTGACGTACGCCTTCGCGCGCGCGGCCGCCTCTGGGACGTCGTAGCCGAGAGCGAGGTAGGACGCGAGGGCGCTCGCTAGCGTGCAGCCGGTGCCGTGCGTGTGCCGGTTGTCGCTTCGCTGCGCCGGCAAGTCGTACTCCTCGTCACCATTGGTGAGCAGGTCGACGGGGTCCCCGGGCAAGTGGCCACCCTTGACGAGCACCCAGCGAGGACCGTGAGCCAGCAGGGCGCGAGCTGCCGCCCGCATGCCCGCCGCGTCCCCGACCTTGACGTCGGTCAGCTGCGCCACCTCATACAGGTTCGGGGTGACGACCGTGGCCAGGGGCAGCAGGCGATCTCGTACGGTCGCGACCGCGTCCGCTGACAGCAGCGAGTCTCCGTGCTTAGAGACCGCGACGGGATCGACGACGACCGGGACGCCGTCGGGCAGGGTGCCAAGCAGGTCGGTCACCGTCTCGACCATGGCGACGCTTGCCAGCATGCCGGTTTTGACGGCTTGCACGCCGATGTCGTCGACCACGCTGCGGAACTGCCCGCGTACGGCGTCGATCGGGAGCTCCCAGGCTCCCTGGACACCGAGTGAGTTCTGTGCCGTGACGGCGGTGACAACGCTCATGCCGTGCACGCCGCAGGCGAGCATGGTCTTGAGGTCGGCTTGGATGCCGGCCCCTCCCCCGGAATCGGAACCCGCGATGGTGAGAACGCGCGGTGGAGTCGGGCTCATCATTCGACCCTAGGCAGTCGGCTAGGCAAAGTGGTCGTGGCCGCCGGGACCCTTGTATGGACGTCCATCGACGAGGACGCCCGCTCCGTCGGTGACCGAACCGATCACGATGCACGACTCGGGCGGCTCGACGTCGGGTGGCAACGTGGCAACCAGCGCGTGGTCATCCCCGCCGGAGAGCAGCCAGTCGTACGGATCGGCGTTGAGGGCGTTGCCGACGTCTCGTAGGGCATCGGTGAGCTGTAGCGCAGCGCGGTCGATGTCGATGCCGACCTCGCTGGCGGCGGCGATGTGACCGAGGTCCTGCACCAGCCCGTCGCTCACGTCGCACATCGAGGTGGCACCGGCCGCAGCGAGCACAGGCCCAAGCGCGTACGGAGGATCGGGACGCCGATAGGCCTCGACCAGCACTCGCGGCGAGCGAAACCCGCGGTGGAGCACGGCGAGCCCAGCAGCTGCCCAGCCGACGCGACCAGCGAGGACGACGCGGTCCCCGGGCCGGGCACCCGCACGGGTCACGGCCGGATTGCCCTCGAGATCGCCGAGGGCGGTGATCCCGAGCACCACGGCGTCGGCACCGGAGACGTCGCCACCCACGATGGACGCGCCCACCACCAGGCACTCGTCGCGCAGCCCGTCGACGAACTCGAGCGCCCAATCCACCGCGAGATCCGCGGGCGCGGCCAGCCCGACGAGCAGCGCTGTGGGAACGGCGCCCATCGCGACGATGTCGGCGAGGTTGGCGGCGGCGGCGCGGCGACCGATGTCGTACGCCGGCGCCCAGTCGCGCCGGAAGTGATGATTTTCGACCAGCAGGTCGGTGGAGGCGACGACCCGGCCGTCTCGAGCCCGCACGATCGCGGCATCGTCGCCCGGGCCGAGGATCACCGCGTCGCCGCGCGGCAGCCGCCGAGTGACCGCGGCGATCAACCCGAACTCGCCGAGCTCGCCGATGCCGTCGGAAGTCACGTGCTCAGCCTCTCGCATCGCAAAACCACAGCGCGCAGTGACACTGGTCGCGCTCGCCTTCTCGCTCGTTCCTCGCTCGTCGGCTCGGCTGCTCCAAAGGTCTCAGGTCGCGATACCGTGGCCTCGCCGCTCGCCAGAGCCTGCAGTCGGGAGGACGAACGTGGTTGTCCAGGCGTACATCCTGATCCAGACCGAGGTGGGCAAGGCGGCATCCGTCGCCCGCGAGATCGCCGACATCAAGGGTGTCACCCTGGCCGAGGACGTCACCGGCCCGTACGACGTCATCGTCCGAGCGGAGGCGCGCAATGTCGACGAGCTTGGCAAGCTCGTTGTGGCCAAGGTGCAGGGCGTCGACGGGATCACCCGCACGCTGACCTGCCCGGTGGTGCACCTCTGAGAGTGCTCTCCCGACTGATGTCTCGGCGCCTGCTGGTTGCCGCAGGCGCCGGTGGGTGCCTGCTCGCCCTGAGCGGGTGCGGCGGCAGGGCAGTCGACGTCGAACCGCCGGCTCCCGACGACCAAGCTGTCAGCGCGTGCAACGGGCTGATGGCGAGCCTGCCGGACACGGTGCAGGGGGGCGAGCGCCGAGAGACGTCGCCGGAGGCGAACGTGACCGCGGCGTGGGGCGACCCCGCGGTGATCCTGCGCTGCGGCGTGTCGTCTCCGGCGGCGTACGCCCCCACCGCGGAGCTGGTCGAAGTCAACGGTGTGGAATGGTTTCCGGAGGAGCTCGAGCGCGGCTATCGCTTCACCACGTTCGGGAGGGCCGCGTTTGTCGAGGTGACCGTCCCTCAGGACTACCGCCCCGAGGTGAATGCCCTGGTCGACCTGGCCGACGCCGTCGAGGACTCCGTACCCACCGCGGATGTCGCTGGTTCAGAGGAGTGATGACGCACGGGGGCTCTGCCCCGTGTCCCCCCGAAACCAACCCTTCGCTCAGCGCAGGCCACGCGGGCGATCGAGAGCCGTCTTCAGCAGGCGATTCACCAGCGCCGGGTAGTCGACACCGCTTGCTGACCACACGAGCGGGAACATCGACGTTGGCGTGAACCCCGGCATGGTGTTGACCTCGTTCACGAGGACGGAACCGTCGGCGCGAAGGAAGAAGTCCACCCGCGCCAACCCCTCGCAAGACAGCGCGTCGAACGCGCGAACCGCGAACTGTCGGATCCGCTCGGCGACCTCGTCGTCGACGTTCGCGGGTACGTCGAGGCGTGTCGCGCCATCGAGGTACTTCGCGTCGAAGTCATAGAACTCGTGCTCGCCCTCGACGACGATCTCGGCGACAACCGACACGTCGGGCAGGGCATACCCCGGTGACTGGAGCACGCCGCACTCGATCTCACGCGCCTCGACGAGCGCTTCGATCACGACCTTCGGGTCGTGACGACGTGCCGCCTCGATCGCCGCGTCGAGCGTGTCAGCATCCGTCACCTTGGTGATGCCGATGCTGGAGCCGCCGCGCGCAGGCTTGACGAACACGGGATACCCGAGCGCGTCAATCGCCCGGCGTACGGCGGCCGGATCACTCTCCCAGTCGCGCGGACGCACGACGACGTACGCTCCGACGGGCAGGCCGGCGGCGGCTAGGACCACCTTCATGTACTGCTTGTCCATGCAGGCTGCACTCGACAGCACGCCGGATCCGACGTAAGGAACGCCGGCAAGTTCGAGGAGTCCCTGCAGCGTGCCGTCCTCGCCGTACGGACCGTGCAGAAGGGGTAGCACCACGTCGACCGAACCGAACGCCTGCGGCACCTTGGCGGGTTCGTGAACGGTCAGCTCGGCCAGGGTGGGATCGCCGGCGAGCACGACTGACGTTCCTGTCTCGTCGACACTCGGCAACCGATCACCGGTGATGGCGAGCTTCTCCGGCGCGTCCTCAGCGAGCACCCAGCGACCTTCGGTGGTGATGCCGATCGGCACGACGTCGTAGCGATCGCGGTCGATCGCCGCGAGCACGCTGCCGGCGGTCACGCAGGAGATCGCGTGCTCGGAGCTGCGCCCACCGAAGACGACGGCGACGCGTGGCTTGCGAGTCGGAGCACTGTCCATCGCGTCGAGGCTACCGGCAGCACCGGCCGTCAATGTCCGTGCCGCTCCGCCTTGGGCGTCCGGGACATCAGCATCTCCACGACGTCCGTCGGCGATGCTCCGTCTCGTACCACCGCGACGACGGCTTCGATGATGGGCACGTCCACGCTGTGGCGCTGCGCCAGGTCGAGCACCGATTGGCAGGTCTTCACGCCCTCGGCGGTCTGGCTCGTGATGGCCACGACTTCCTCGAGGGACATGCCGTGACCGAGGTTCTCGCCGAACGTGCGGTTGCGCGACAGCGGCGAGGAGCAGGTCGCTACCAGGTCACCGAGCCCGGCCAATCCGGCGAAGGTCATCGGGTCCGCACCGAGCGCGGTACCAAGCCGTGCCGTCTCGGCCAACCCGCGAGTGATGAGCGATGCCTGGGCGTTCGCACCGAGACCCATGCCAACGGCCATGCCAACCGCGAGGGCGATGACATTCTTCACGGCGCCACCGAGCTCGCAGCCGACAACGTCGACGTTCGTGTACGGCCGGAAGTACGGCGTGTGGCAGGCCACCTGAAGACGATCGGCAACGTCGAGAGCACTGCACGCCACCACGCTTGCTGCGGGCTGCCGCAGCGCGATCTCGCGGGCGAGGTTCGGCCCGCTCACTACCGCGACACGGTCGAGCGGCACGTCAGCGCTATCGCTGATGACTTCACTCATCCTCTTGGCGGTGCCGAGCTCGATGCCCTTCATCAGCGACACGAGGATGGAGTCGTCCGGCAGCGCCGGCGCCCAGCTAGCCAGGTTGCTGCGCAGCACCTGCGAGGGGATCGCGAGGACTACGAGATCTGCGTCAGCGAGAGCCGCGCCCGCGTCCGACGTGGCCTTGAGATTCAGCGGTAACTCGATGCCCGGGTGATAGACGGGATTCTCGTGCGTGCGGTTGATGACGTCACACAGGTCAGGATCGCGACCGCAGAGGACGACATCGGTGCCGGCGTCGGCAAGAACGGCAGCGAATGCCGTTCCCCACGACCCCGTGCCGAAGACAGCGGCGCGGGTCACGCCGAGCTCCGATCATCGAGCCGCCGGTACGGGTTGCCGATCCGCGGGATGTCGACCTCTCGGGGGTCGTAGCGCTCGAGCGGCGCTGCTTCGCCGCGGATCTCGGCCAGCATCGCCGTGATCGCAGCCATGATCTTCTCGGTGACCTCGTACAGCACGATGGCCGTCAGCTCTCGGTTCGCGTACTCGGACAGGTCCACCGGAGGTCCGGCCATGATGCGGATCCGATGGCGCTTGAGGATGTGCGGCACCTTTTGGTACGGCGCCAGGATCTCCTGCGGGCCCCACTGGGCGACCGGGATGACCGGCGCACCGGTGGCCAGAGCGACGCGGGCCGCACCGGTCTTGCCGACCATCGGCCACAGCTGCGGATCCCGCGAGACTGTTCCCTCCGGATAGATGCAGACGCACTCGCCGCGCTCTACCGCTGTGACCGCCGCACTGAACGCAAGCGATGCATCCTTTGTGGTGCGGAAGACAGGAATCTGCCCCGCACCGCGGAGCAGTCGCCCGATGAAGGGGATATCGAACAGGGCTGCCTTGGCGAGGAAGCGCGGTGCCCGCCCGGCGTCGTACACGAAGTGCGCAAAGGTCAACGGATCCGCGTACGAGAGGTGGTTGGGACACACGACCACCCCGCCGGTACGCGGGATGTTCTGCATGCCGTACCAATCCCGCCTGGTGAGCGCGGTCAGCGTCGGCTTCAGCACGATCACCGCCAGCCGCATCCAGGGACCGATGTTCTTCGGTGGCACGATCCCCCTCCTGGTCGGTCCCCGGCAGGGACGGCGAAGGAGTCGAGTCTCGCCGCCACATGACGTCGTGTCGAGCAGGCGGTGACAGGATCGATTGGCGTGGAGACCACACCGACCGACGCGTGGACCCTGGTCGTCCCGGTGAAGCGGCTCGCGCGGGCGAAGACGCGGTTGGTGGAGCTTCCCGTCGATCTCCGAGCCGAGTTGGCCCTCGCCTTCGCCGCGGACACCGTGGCCGCCGCGCTGCAGTGCCCGCTCGTCGATGGCGTCGTCGTGGTTACCGACGAACCCGCAGCGTCCCTGCTGCTCTCCAGCCTCGGTGCCGACGTTGTTGCTGACACGCCCGACGCCGGCCTCAACCCTGCACTCATCCACGGTGCCGTAGAGGCGAAGCGGCTGTATGCGGTCTCCGGTGTCGGCGCGCTGTCCTCAGACCTGCCGGCGCTGCGACCCGGGGAACTCGAGCACGCGCTGGATCTGTCGGCGTCTGTCGCCGCATCGTTCGTTGCGGATGGCGCAGGCGTCGGAACGACGCTGCTGGTCGCCCGTTCCCTGGACGAATTCCGCCCCCAGTTCGGTCCCCGCAGCCGAGCTAAGCATCGAGCCGCCGGCGTACGGGAAATCGAGTCGGACGCGCTGTCGACGTTGCGGCGCGACGTCGATACGCAGGTCGATCTGTGGGACGCCGAGCGGCTGGGCCTCGGACCGCGAACGCAGGCGGTTCTCGCGACGTTGCCCGGCTAGCCTGCCTGCGTGCACGCAACCGTCAGATCGTTCGTCCCTGCAACGCGCTCGGGGACGGTGCTGCTCGACGACGGGGTCGAGTTGCCGTTCGATGCCGTTGCGTTCGACGCAGGAGGCGTGCGGTTACTCCGGGTCGGTCAGCGCGTACGGCTTCGTGTCCAGCGCCCGGCTCAGAGCGGCGAGACAGCGGAAGCTGCGCCGCGCATCGTGTTCCTGACGATTGCGACGCTGCCCGATCCCATGTGAGGGCCCGGGACCGGCCGGCTGCCGATCCCGGGAACCCCGCCCTACGCCTTCTTCGCGGCCCGCTTCGTCGTCGCGGTTGACGATGACCTGGCAGTCGTCTTCTTCGCGGTCGACTTCGTCGCCGCGCTCTTCGCCGGCGCCGCCTTCTTGGTAGCCGTGGTCTTCTTGGCGGGGGCCGCCCTCTTGGTGGCCGTGGTCTTCTTGGCGGGCGCAGACTTCGTGGCGGTTGTCTTGGCAGCACTGGTCTTGGCAGCCGTGGTCTTCCTGCCTGCCGCCGTCTTCGTCGTGCCCGCAGTCTTCTTCGCCGCCGCAGCACCGCCGGTCGCGGCGTCGGTCACCGCGCCCGTCGCCTTCTTGGCAGCGCCCGCGGCCGCTTTCGGTAGCTTCTTCGCGCCACTCACGAAGCCCTTGAAGTCCGAGCCCGGACGGAACTTAGGCACCGACGTCTTCTTGACCTTGACGCGTTCCCCGGTGGCTGGGTTGCGCGCAGTTCGCGCGGGGCGATCGACCTTTTCGAACACACCGAATCCCGTGATGACGACCTTCTCGCCCGCCGTCACGGTGCGCTGGATCGCGTCCAGCACGTAGTCAAGTGCCTCAGACGCTTGCCTTTTTCCACCGAACCGATCTGAAAGATGATCGACGAGCTGAGCCTTGTTCACTGCTCCCCCTAGAGCATGACGCTGCGGACCGGTGCTCGGCCTCGCAATCAAAGTACGGACAGCATGCCCCATTCCGTGCGACGTAACGCCTAGAAACCCTTGTATTCCCGCAACTCTTCGAGCAACCGCTCGAGCCGGCCGCGGGCTCGCTGGGCGTCACGCTTCATCGTCGATGTGATGGCGATGAGTCGACGTTGCATCATCGCCTTCGCGGGGTCGTCGTCCGGCAGGCGATGGAGCAGGCGCGCCGCCTCTCGCAGATCGAGAGAGACTCGATCCGCGTCGCCAACTGTCACCCGGTAGGAACCGTGGTCGGATGCCAGCCTGGACGGCGTAGTTCGAAGCTGTCGATGGCGGCGATGTGCCGCATGGTCAACCCGATGTCGTCGAGCCCCTCGAGCAAGCGCCAGCGGGTGTAGTCGTCGATGTCGAACTCGCGCCGCCACTTCCCCGCCGTGATGCTGCGAGTCTCGAGGTCGACCGTCACCGGTGTATCGGGGCTGTCCTCGACGAGCTTCCAGAGCTCTTCGACGGCGTCCTGGGGCAGCTCCACCGTGAGCAGTCCGCCCTTCGCGGCGTTACCGCGGAAGATGTCCGCGAACTTGGCAGAGATGACGACACGAAAGCCGTGGTCCTGGAGGGCCCAGACGGCGTGCTCGCGGGACGACCCCGTACCGAAGTTCGGTCCCCCGACGAGGATCGTCGCGCCGCTGTGCTCAGGTCGGTGCAGGACGAACTCGGGGTCTGCTCGCCACGTCTCGAAGAGGCCTGCCCCGAAGCCGGTTCTCGTCACCTTCTTCAGCCATACCGCCGGAATGATCTGGTCGGTGTCGACGTCACTGCGTCGAAGCGGCAGAACCCGTCCGGTGTGGACCGTGAACTTCTCCATGCTGTCAACTCCCCAACTCGGCCGGCGATGACAGGTGCCCGGTGACCGCAGTTGCGGCAGCCACGAGCGGTGAGACGAGGTGGGTGCGTCCGCCCTTGCCCTGGCGGCCCTCGAAGTTCCGGTTCGACGTCGACGCGCTGCGCTCGCCCGGCGCGAGCTGATCGGGATTCATGCCGAGACACATCGAACAGCCGGCACTTCGCCACTCGGCGCCAGCATCGAGGAACACCTTGTCGAGCCCTTCCACCTCGGCCTGCGCCTTGACCCGCATCGAGCCAGGGACGACGAGCATCCGTACCCCCGACGCGACCTGATGACCGCGCAGCACCTCGGCTGCAGCACGCAGATCCTCGATGCGCCCGTTCGTGCACGAACCGACGAAGACGGTGTCGACGTGAATGTCTCGCAGCGGCGTCCCTGCTGTGAGGCCCATGTACTCGAGAGCTCGACGGGCGGCAGCGCGCTGCGTCTCGTGTTCGTACGCCTCGGGATCGGGGACGCTGTCCGGCGAGCGGCAGGCCTTGGCCGGGGTTGGTTCCCCAGGTGACGTACGGCGACAGTTCCGCGGCGTCGATGACGACCTCACTGTCGAAGACCGCGTCGTCGTCGCTGCGCAGCTGCAGCCACTGCTCGACGGCCGCGTGCCACTCGTCGCCGCTCGGGGCGTGCGGTCGCCCCTCGAGGTAGTCGAAGGTGACGTCGTCGGGCGCGATCATCCCGGCTCGCGCTCCCGCTTCGATCGACATGTTGCAGATGGTCATCCGCGCTTCCATCGACAGTGCCTCGATGGCCGATCCGCGGTACTCGATGACGTACCCCTGACCGCCGCCGGTGCCGATCTTGGCGATGATGGCGAGCACGAGGTCCTTGGCGGTGACTCCGCGCGGCAGGATCCCATTCACGGTGATCGCCATCGTGCGGAAGGGGCGCAAGGACAGCGTCTGTGTCGCGAGAACGTGCTCGACCTCGCTCGTGCCGATACCGAACGCCAACGCGCCGAACGCGCCATGGGTCGACGTGTGGCTATCGCCGCAGACGACCGTCATCCCCGGCTGAGTGAGGCCGAGTTGCGGCCCGATGATGTGGACGATGCCCTGCTCGGCATCCCCCATGCGATGCAGGCGAATGCCGAACTCGGCGCAGTTGCGACGCAGCGTGTCGACTTGCTCGCGAGAAACGGCGTCGGCGATAGGGAGTTCGATGCCGATCGTAGGAACGTTGTGGTCCTCGGTGGCGAGCGTCAGGTCTGGTCGCCGTACTCGCCGGCCGGAGGCGCGCAGGCCGTCGAATGCTTGTGGGCTGGTGACCTCGTGGACGAGGTGAAGGTCGATGTAGAGCAAGTCGGGCTCGCCGTCGACGCGCTTGACGACGTGCGCGTCCCAGACCTTTTCCGCCAGAGTGCGTCCCACCGCGGCCTCCTTGCCCTCGCGCTACCTCGATCCCGGGGCAGCTTGCGTCTCGTATCCCGAGACGGCAGTATCAATGCGTGGACAACTCTAGCGGAGTCGGCGTCCTGGACAAGGCCGCCACCGTCCTGAACGCTCTCGAGGCTGGGCCGGCCACGCTGGCGACCCTGGTTCAGACGACAGGCCTCGCCCGACCGACCGCCCACCGGCTCGCCGTCGCACTCGAACACCACCGACTGGTCGCTCGCGATCTGCAAGGTCGATTCGTCCTTGGCCCACGGCTCAACGAGCTCGCGACCGCGGCCGGCGAGGACCGCCTGCTCGCCGCTGCTGGTCCCATTCTGGCGAAGCTGCGCGACATCACCGGTGAGAGCGCGCAGCTGTACCGCCGGCAGGGCGATCAGCGGGTGTGTGTGGCGGCTGCTGAGCGGCTGTCGGGATTGCGCGACACGGTGCCGGTCGGTTCCGCCCTGACGATGGCGGCGGGCTCCGCCGCGCAGGTGCTGCTGGCCTGGGAGGAACCGGAGCGCCTGCACCGCGGCCTGATGGGCGCGCGGTTCACGGCAACAACACTGTCCGGCGTACGACGCCGCGGCTGGGCGCAAAGCGTCGCCGAGCGCGAGCCGGGCGTGGCCTCGGTGTCGGCGGGGGTGCGGGGTAACGGCAATCGCGTCGTCGCTGCCGTCTCGGTGTCGGGGCCGATCGAGAGGCTTTCGCGCCAGCCGGGACGGCTGCATGCTCCGGCCGTACTCGCTGCAGCAGAGAAGCTCAGCGAGTCACTGCGTCGCACGGGTTGAGCCGCGTGATGCGCGTCGCCACCTGACCGAGGTACGGCTGGGACTCGTGCAGGAGATGGCGCCATCGCCGTTCCACAGCCGCAGTGCCTCCACATCATGCTCCGCTTCGGGATGGGACCACCCGACCTTGAGCACCAGGTTGTTGCCGTCGGCGTCGGCAACCGGCGCGACCCCACGAGCACTGACCACCGGGCTCGTAGGGGCTCCCGATCCGCAGCGACCACCGGTCGGCAAGCAGCCGTACGGCATCCGGCACCGCGGCGACCCAATCGCGGAGCTCCGAGAGCTCCGGTCGGGCCGCCGTGGTCGCCAGATTGCTGGGAACCGTGAACGTCACGCGTCCAGCATCGGCCGTGTCAACCGCCAGCCGTGCAAACCGGCAATCACGATCGACACGAGCAGGATCAGATAACCCCACAGCCACGGATCGGTCGGGCTGACCTGGTCGCGGTAGCGCACGACGACCAGCAGCTGGAAGCCCCCGAATGCAGCGTAGGAGAGTGCGGAGACCGGCAGCCGTTTGAGGTCGCGTTCACGGATTGCGAACGCGGCGGCGAAGCCGAAGGACATGAGCCAGGCGCCCATCGCCTGCACGCACACCAGGCCCATCGGAAGCGGCCAGAAACCGGTCCACTCCATCGGCTGGGGTTGCCGCGTCGCGCCACCGGCGAACAGCACCACACCGGCCGCAAAGAGGACGACACCTTGCCCAGCGAGCAACGCAGTGAGCCAATTCGGCATCGGTCGACGCACCCGGACCGGTGTGGGCCGGCGGCGTTCCTGTCGAACGATGACGACAACGCTGAGGACGGGAACGACGACGTACACGACCAGCCACAGCCATGCTGCGAACCGGGCCACCGATCCACCAGCGAACAAGTGGAACCTGTCGAGGTGCAGCACGGTGGCGACGAGCGTCAACACGGTGAAGGCACTCACCGTCGACACGGCGATCCGCACCTCGCTCCACCGCTGCCGCCGCAGGCAGAGCAGCGAGAGAACGAAACCTGCCGCGTATGCGGCGCCGAGGAAGGCCGCTCCTGGCTGCGCAACGATCGTCCAGGCGAAGTAGCGCTCGGTGACTGTGGTGAAGACGCTCAAGTCCACCGCCGCCAGCAGGGTGAACCCGGCGAACGCCACGAGCAGCGCGCGCGTACCCGGCAGAATCCGATCGGTCGGGGACGGCCGCCGCCGGACCTGCTCATCCCCGCTCGGCTCGGTGGTGGGAGAAGCGCTGAGTAGCGACGCGTTGACCATGGCCGAAAGCTACGGAGGCAGTGGCGCCCCTGAATACGGGAGAACTCCCTAATTTGAGAAGTCAGGGCACGAGATGCTCGCGCCGCGCCACGGCGGCAGCTTGACCGCGAGTGCGGACGCCGAGTTTGCCCAGCACGGCCGAGATGTGGTGGCCGACCGTCTTGGGCGACAGCGTCAGGCGCTCGGCGATGTCGGCGGTTGAGAGCCCGTCAACGAGCAGCGTCAGCACCTCGACCTCTCGAGTCGTCAGGCCCGCCGGATGCGACGCGGTTGTCCGGCGTGGTCCGCGGGGAACGCGGACGGCTCCTCGCCGTCGCAGCTCTGCGCGGAGGCGCTGCGCGACCAGCGTCGCGCCCATCGAGTCGAGCACGGTCAGGGCCTCGGCGGCCGCGCGGTCGTCTCCACCGGCCAACGCCTCTGTCCGCAGGTAGACGCCACCGCGCTTGCCCCACTCGTCCGCGGCCTTGCCCCACTCCCCCTCGATCATCAAGCGAAAGGGCTGCGCTCTCGGCTGCGGGATGTCCTCGGTGGAGCCGCCTGCTCGCCACATCCGCCACCCGAGCCGGTCGACGACGAACGGCACGCCGCCCTCACCGCCGGCGTACTCGATCCCGCGACGGGCCTCGTCGAATGCCCGCTCGGCATCCCCGGCTAGCAGGAAGAACTCCGATCGAGCATCGGCGACGGGCGCGAAGAACGGCACGTCCCCAACCCCCTCGGCGGCGCGAGCGGCCTCGTCAAGGGTGGCCAGCGCCTCGGGATCACCGCGGGCGGCTTGGATCCTGCCGCGGGTAACCAAGGCCAGGATCGCGTTGACTCCGCGCCGGCCCGAGGCAGCAAGGGTCACATCCGCGTCGGCCCACGCGCCGTCCCACTCACCACGCTCGAGCCGCAACTTGCAGCGCGTGCTCAGCATGGCGAGCCGGAAGCCGTCGAGGTCGTGCTGCACCGTGAAGTCGAGGGCGCGCTCGACCAGCGGTTCGGCCTCGGCGTACTCGCTCAGCTCGTCGGCGACGACGGAGGCGAGGCTGAGCATCGCGCGCGCGGCGAGATCCACGTCGCCGTCCGCCACGGCGGTCTCGTGTACCGCGAGCAGGGACCGCCACGCGCCGCGGTCGTCGGTGGCGAGTCTCGCAACGCTCTCGGACACGCCGATGTGCTTGGCCATCTGGTGATCGCCGAGCTCCTCGGCGAGCTGCCGAGCGCGAGCCGCCGAGGCGATCGCATCTGCGAGATCGTGCCGACGGAACGCGAACTGGCCGCGGGCGGCATAAGCAGCCATCGCCACCTCGCGGCTCATGGGGCGAGAGTCGAGCAGTTCCATGGCGCGGCTCATCGCCATACGCGCCTGGTCCTTGCGGCCGGTCCACCACGCCAACTCAGCCAGCCGACGCAGGTCGTCGCTGATTGCCTCCGGCTGGCCGAGCGCCTCGCGCAGCGCAACGGCCGCCTCGAGCGCGGTGAGTGCCTCCTCGTTGTCGCCAGCAAGATGCGACTCAGCGGCGTACCGCTCGAGCAACTCTGCCCGTTCATGCGCATCGAGACGATCCGCATGTGCGGCAGCAGCGCGATAGTGATCGGCGGCTTCGCGATGCGCACCCTGCCGGGCTGCGGCGGCTCCAGCGACCCGGCCGTACTCCAGGACAGCATCACCGTCGCCCGCGAGCCGGGCATGGTGCACCAACCGCCCAGGATCAACTCCTGGGACATCGATGAGAACCTGCAGCACCCGCCGGTGCAGTTCGGCGCGACGTACGGGCGCCAACGACTCCTCGACTGCGCTACGGAGCACCTCGTGCCGATACGACACGCCGTCGCTCGCCGCGATCAGCACGCCGCTGGCGATACAGACGTCAACCAGGTCGGGGACGTCGGACACGAGAGCCGTGTCGGCGCGGGTGGGAACCACGGCGACGAGGTGGGCGAGGTCGCGAGCCTCTGGTGGTAGTAAGTGGATTCGATCCAGGATGAGATCCTGCGCAGCATGCGGGACGGCGACGTCATCGGCCTTGAGTAACTCGGTGACCAGGAGCGGGTTTCCCCCGCCGAGGCGATAGACCAGGTCGGCGTCCCGGCCAACGTCGCGTGCCTGCTGCAGCACACACTCTTCGGACAGCGCTGGCAGCGGAATGCGATGGACGATCCGGCTGGGCAGCGCGGCGAGGACGCGTCGTAATGGATGCTCGGGGCCCACCTCGTCGTCGCGGTAGGTCACGATGAGCAGGCCAAAGAGCCGGTCGATGCGTCGAGCGAGGAACACCAGCCAGTCCAGCGTCGCCTCGTCCGCCCAGTGCACGTCCTCCACCACGATCACCGGCCGGCCCGGCCGCGAACCGGAGAAGGCGTCGAGGAATGCGGCGAAGATGTCCTCCTGCTCGGCCCCCGAGCTCAGCGCGGCGGCAAGAGGACCGCCCAGTTGCCGGCCAATGTCGTGCAGCGGGCCGAGCGCCCGTGGCGTCACCAGCGGGTCGCAGCCGCCCCAGGCCACCCGTGCCCGAGGCCCGCAGCGGCGGACGAACTCGCCGACGACAGCCGACTTCCCAATGCCCGCCTCCCCCGACACCACGGCGATGCGACTTCCGCCTGCGCTGCGGCGCAGGAGTCCGTCGAGAAGATCCAGCGCCGCGGAACGCTCCCACAGCTCCATGTGCCGGATCGTAGATGCTCAATCCACGGCTCGCCGTGTTTCCCGAATTCTGTGGACAAGTTATCCCCACGCCCGGCTGTGGATTATCGATCTCTGGATTTCGCGCGCGCTCCCCTCTCCTGTGAATAACCCGGAAATTGTCGGTGGCCAGGTCCAGAATTTCCGTATGGCCGCCGATCTCGACCTGGGCAGTGAGCTGGAGACCCACTTGCGCATGTACGAGGAAGGGATGCGCGGGTTACGCGAGTTCGACTGGTCGGTCGTGACCGACGAGAGGCTGCTCGACGGGGTGCGCCGCATGGATCAGGTTGAGCGGCAGATCCCGGCCGGGCGCAGCCACGCCCTGTCCGAGGTGAAGACGCGGGGCCTGCCGGAGCAGCACGGCTGCCGGACGGCGGCGGCGTTCCTGCGGCAGCTGCTGAACTGCTCCGCGGCGGAGGCCGGGTCGCGGCTGGCGCTGGCGGACGACCTGGTCCCGGGGCGGTCACTGTCGACCGGGGAGCTGCTCCCGCCGCGGCTGCCGGCGCTCGCCGCCGCGGTCGCGGCACGGGTGATGTCGGCGCCGAGCAGGTGCGGCTGATCCGGCACACGATGCGCCGCATCCCGGACACCGTTGATCGGCCGACCCGGGACCAGGCCGAACACGACCTGGTCGCCCACGCGCGCACCCTCGACCCGGACCAGCTCAAGCACGCGTGCGCCCGGATGCTGATGTGCCTGGACCCGGACGGATCCCTCGGTTCCACCGACGACGAGCGAGCGCGGCAGCGGGCGTTCACGATCGGCCGGCAGGACCGGCACGGCATGTACCCCGTCACCGGCCTCCTCGACCCGGAGACCGGCGCGCTGCTGCGGGCCGCCCTCGAACCGCTCGCCGCGCCCAGGCACACCGCGCAGGAACGCGACATGCGAACCGTGTCGCAGCGGATGCACGACGCCGTCCGCGACGCCGCGAAACTCATGCTGAGCTCCGGTGACCTGCCGTCCCAGGCCGGGGTGCCCACCACCCTGCTCATCACGCCGAAGCTCGACGACCTCGAACGCCGCACCGGGCACGTGACCACCGCCCACGGCGGGCTCATCCCCATCCGCGACGTGCTCCGCCTCGCGGCGAACGCCCGGCTGGTGCCGGCGGTGTTCGACACCGACGGCGAACCACTGTGGCTCGGCCACGCCCAGCGGCTCGCGTCCAAACCCCAACGACAGATCCTCACTGTCATGGACAAGGGCTGCGTCTACCCCGGCTGCGACGTGCCCGCCACCAGGTGTGAGGTCATGCACCTGCACGACTGGGTCAACGGCGGACCCACCAACATCGACAACCTCGCCCTCGGCTGCGACTACCACCACCACCGCTTCGACGAATGGACACTGCAACGCCGCAACGGGCGGGTGTGGTGCACCCCACCGACGTGGGTCGACCCCGCCAAACGACCCAGAATCAACACCATGTTCCACGACCCCGAATTACCCATACCGCCACCCGACTGAACTCGGGCGACAACTCAATTGAACAACACAACCTCGACCCGACGATTGGCTTCGCGCCCGCTCGGATTGTCCGAGCCGTCCGGGTTCTCATTGGGGACGACGGGTTGGGTCTCGCCGAGGCCGACTGCCTCGAGCCGTGCAGCGTCGATGGCGTGGCGCTGCACGAGGTAGTCGCACAGGCGAGGGCACGTCGATTCGACAGGTCCTGGTTGTACTCGTCCGCTCCGCGCGAGTCGGTGTGCCCGCGGATGCTTGCCCGGCATCCTTCGGCGAGCACGACGACCTCGGCGACGCGATCGAGGACGCCGGAGGCATCCGGCTTCAAGGCGGCGCTGTCGAAGTCGAACAGCACGCCCTCAAGCAGCGTGACAAGGTTCCCTTCTGGTATGTCCGTGGCATTCAGTTCCGGGAGAAGCTGGCTGACCCAGACCTCGAGGTCTGAGGCGGGGACGTCTGCCCCGGCTACGGTGACGCGCGACTGGCCAGTGAAGACTTCGACACGCTGGGGCGAGGAGGTCACCCGTCGGCTCGCGAACCAGTGTCTGGCATGGGCGGACCTCTTCGACGAGCGCCGGGCAGCATCCCTCGTCCGAGCCGAACGGGACAGGGCCCAAACGACGTTCCACTGGGGAAACCGGCTATCCGCAGCGGACCCTTCTCCGACCTCGACGAGGCCCGCCGCTGGCTGGCGACCTTCGAGACCAACTGACCGTACGAACCAACACCAGAAAGGGAGACCTGTTCAATGCGACGCATCACGCGCGTGCGTGCGCCTTGCGCTGCTCGACACCGGAACCGCTCTTGTCCTCTCGGGCTGCGGCGGTGGAAGCGGCGACTCATCCAGCTCGAACAGCGAACAGGCCGCGTCGGACTACGGAACCCGGCGTTGTCGCCGCCCTCGACGACTTCGCAGCAATGAATGTGCTGGCCCGCGGTGTCACGCCCGATCTCGCCTTCGACACCTTCGGCTACACCACGACTGCCGCAATCTTCGAGCAAGCTGGCGTCACTCCGGAGGAGTACGGACAGGAACTCGACATCGAGAAGGTCGTGGCAGCGGAGCCCGACGTCAGCGTCGGCGTCTCGCTGCCGACCACCGTCGTGCAGCAGGAAACGCTGGAGAAGCTGGCGCCGACCGCAATCCTCGAGTACACCGCCGACTGGCGCACGGCACTGCGTGACACGGCGAAGGTGCTCGGCCGGGAGGATCGGGCGGCGCAGATCGAGGCGCAGATCGACGCAAGGTGGCGTCGCCCGCCCTCGGTCCGTTCAGAAGCGGCGAGCCGGTGCCGCTCACCGCACCGGAATTCCACTACGCATTCGGCAACACCATGAGTCGGGAAGAGTCGAACGCGCTGTACGCCCCGATATGCGGTGCCCGCGTCGGGGGCTTTGTTAGCGGGGCACGCGTTCGCGAACTTCCGCGATGTCAACCCCCAAGGCTCGCCGACGACCGCGAAGCACGCGCACCGCTGCTGTTCATCGGGTTCGGCGAGGACCATGTGATGCCATCGAAGCTCGTTCATGCCGTCGCTGAAACGTCGGTCTCGAACGCGGTGACGGAATTCGTTGAGTTTCCCGGTCGCCCCACTTTCTGGGCGCTCCGGTTTGGGAGAGCGTCGGACTACGCGCCCTCGTGGGCCGTGCGACACGCCTCCCGATCGACCGTGCCCGCTGACTTAGACACCAAGAACGCAGTGGAAGGAGAATCGTCATGACGGCCGAGCAATGGGTACTCGCAGTGATCGTCTTCTTCTCGGGGCTGGCGTCCGGCCTCCTGGGGATGCTGTGCACGATCATGCGCCCGATGCTCCAAGAGATGGACGGCCGGGACTTCCGAAACTTCATGGAAGCGTTTCTTCGATTCGCGGACAACGGCTTGGGCAAGGTGTACAACCTTGGCTGGTCGCTCGTGATGGGCCTTGGGCCGATCGTCGCGCTCGCGCTCCTCTGGGACGATCCTGGCTCCACCTCGTTCATCCTCACCGCGATCGGCCTGGGCATCGTGCTCGTCGGTATCTGGCTCGTCTCCAACGTATGGAAGACCCCGACCTACAAACTGATCTTGTCCTGGGACCCCGAATCTCTGCCGGCGGACTGGGAGGCCGGACGGCAGCGCTACTTCACGATCAACTGGATCCAACTGGCCACGACCTGGGTGGCATTCGGATTGTTCCTCGCGGCGCTCACCCTCCTGTAGCTCGAGCGGGATTGGCGAATGAGAGCGCTGCCTGTTCGCACAGGTCGCCGGGGTTGGAGTGCACAACATTCCACCGGGGGTCGAGACGGCACGCTGTTTCCTCGCTAGGCACTAGCGTGGCCGCGAACGAGCGGGCTGGGCAGCGGGGCTGGTATGAGGCCCGAAGGGCGGCGCAGAGTGAAGCCGATCTTCGTGGTGGTGTCAGAAGACCCGCGTGTGCGGACGGCGCTAACCGGCGATCTGGAACGTCGTTTCGGTGCCGATTACGACGTCCTCGCCGCCGACTCCGTGCCGGCTGCCACCATGCTGCTGGCGGACTGCGCGGAGCGGTCGCGGCGGGTGGCGCTGGTATTCGCAGATCAGGCGCTGAGCGGCTCCCCGGCGGCTGAGTTCCTCGCTCAGGCCCGCACCTCGCACCCGGGATGTCGACGGGTGCTCGTCATCCCCCGGGGGAACTGGTCATCGCGGCATCCGGTCATCGAGGCCATGGCGTTGGGACAGGTGGACTTCCACCTCTTCAACCCGTGGGAGCCCCTGGAGCGCATCCTCTACCCGGCGGTCTCTGAGTTCCTGTCCGTGTGGGGCAGATTGCAGGAAGCGCCGGTCGTGCCGATCCGGATCTGCGGAGAGCAGCACTCCCGGCGTTCCCATGAGCTACGCGATGTCCTCACCCGGGCCAGCATTCCGTTCTGGTTCTTCGCCGACGGGTCCGACGAGGGCCAGGCGTTGCTCCGGGAGGTGGGAGCGACCGGCAAGCAATTGCCCGTCGTGGTCTTCTACACCGGGGTGGCTCTCGAGAATCCCTCCAATGCCGACGTCGTCTCCACTCTAGGAATGAAGACGCGCCCGGACGTCGAGCGGTGTGACCTCGTCATCGTGGGGGCCGGCCCAGGCGGGCTGGCTGCAGCGGTCTACGCCGCCTCGGAAGGTCTCGACGCGGTCGTGCTGGAACCCGTCGTCCCTGGCGGTCAAGCCGGCACGAGTGCGTTGATCCGCAACTACCTCGGCTTTCAACGCGGCATCAGCGGCGAGGATCTCATTGGTCGAGCCGTCGAGCAGGCGTGGCTATTCGGGGTCGATTTCGTTCTGACGCAGCAAGCAACCGGTCTTGCCGTTCGGGGCAACGATCGGGTCATTCGCACGGCGGACGGCAGTGAGGTAGCAGCCCCGGCGGTCATCCTCGCGGTCGGCGTCGAGTGGCGGCGGCTCGGTGTGCTCGCGCTCGAGGCGCTGGTCGGGGCCGGCGTCTTCTACGGCGCGGCGGGCGCTGAAGCCAAAGCCATGCAGGGCCGCGATGTCTACATCGTGGGGGCCGGCAACTCGGCCGGGCAAGCCGCACTGCACCTGTCGCGGTATGCGTCCTCCGTCACGATGCTCGTGCGGCAGGAAAGCCTCGTCGCAACGATGTCCGACTATCTGGTCCGCCAGATCGACGTGGCCCCCAACGTTGCCGTTCGTTTCGCCACCGAGGTCATTGACGGCGGTGGCGACGGCCACCTCGAGGAGATCACCGTGCGCGAGCGAACAACGGGCTACACGTCCGCTCTCCCGGCAAGCGCGCTATTCGTCATGATCGGAGCCGAGCCGCACACCGATTGGTTGCCCGACGCCATTCACCGCGACGAGCGCCGATTCATCCTTACTGGTCAGGACCTTGTCCGACACGGCCAGCTACCGGCGGGCTGGCCGCTCGAGCGCGCTCCGCGTCTGCTGGAGACGAGCATCCCCGGCGTTCTCGCCGTCGGAGACGTCCGGCATGGCTCTGTCAAACGGGTCGCGTCAGCGGTTGGGGAGGGCGCGACCGCCGTTGCACTGGTTCACGAGTGCCTGGCGGACGTCGATGCCACCTGAGTCCGAGTGGCCCGGCTCGCACGCCACTGACCTGCGAACTTGCTACGCCAATACTTCCCCAAGAGCACCGACCTGTCCGGCTACCACCCCGACTACCTGGCGTTCGTCGCCAGCCAGCTCAACCACCGACCACGCAAACGACTCGACTGGCGCACCCCGAAGGAAGCGCTCAACGACCTACTCTCAACACCGAACCGATCCGCACGGTGTTGCGCTGACCGGCTGATTCCGCCAACGCTGACCTGCGTGGAGGATCTCGTGACTGCGGTTCGCGAAAACGCCCGGCGCAGTCAGTGGCTCGGATCCAGCGAACTGGCTGGTCGGTGCCCATGAGGCTACCGACGTGGTCTCGCTCAGTTGGCCATCATCACGGTGATCGTGCCCGCGGCTGCCGGAGCCTCGAGGAGCCGCAGGTCATTGTCGGCGGCGTGCTGTTGGTCGGGGGCGCCGCCATCACGGTACTTGTCGCGGCCCGACGCACTCGCGATGACATACAGCGGCTCGACGAGGCGTGGTACGCCCTCGTGCAGCGCACCCGATCGGCCGGGCGTACCGCGATCTCCCGAGTGCTGGACATTGGCTTCGGGACGACCAGTGATTGGACCGCCCGGATCCTTGTCACCGCTGTGCTGGTACGGCAGCGACGGTGGACGACGCTGGTCGGCTGGGCGGGCACGATCGTGCTCGGGGAGCTATGCATCGGTCCGGTGAAGGCCGGCATCAATCGGCCCCGGCCCCCCGACCCGTTGACGGTGACTTCGGGTACGTCATTCCCTTCGGGGCATTCGATCGCCGCGGCCACCACGGCTCCCGGCCTGGTCCTGGCGCTGATGCCCGCCGGCCGTCGTCGGCAGCAGGCTCTTGGCGGCAGCGTGGTGCTTGCGGCGGTGACCGCGCTGAGTCGCACCGATCTGAACGCGCACTGGCTTTCCGACTGCATTGGCGGATTCAGCCTGGGAACCGGTTTCGCGCTCGTGATTCCGCCCGCGATCGACGCCATAGCCGATCGAGGGTGAACGTGGCGGTGGTTCGCGATTGTGCTGTGCCACCGGCGGGCAGTGCCGCGTGCCTTAACCCGGTGCTCCCACGAGTTCCTGTTCCCATGCGAATTCGGAGGCGAATGAGGTGTCGCTAGTGAGCCGGAGAATCTTGAACTGACCGTCGGACCGGCCTTCCTCCACCTTGCGGCGACGGTACCTGTCGAACTCGCCAGATCGCACGGTTCGGATTACCGGCGGGCCGTAGCGCAGCGACTTTCTCTTGGTTTGATACTCGACATTCTGCGCACCCTACGGCCGCATCCAGTAGATGCCGAGCGACTCAACGTCCGCACGCCTGACAGCCCCAACAGTGTTGACGCACATTTCTTCTGCTGAGCTGTTGAAGGACGCGACCTACGCGTTGCGTCACGGAGGGGAACCATTGGCCTCGTGGTCGACATCCTCGGCTTCCCCCTCATCGAGAACGTCACCGTCGCGGGATGCTAGCGAGCGCGACCCGGCACTCGTAGGTGTGCGTTCCGCAGGACGCCCTTGAACTCACCTGGTTCGGGCCCTATCGAGGCATGTGACCATCGGCTCGTCGCGGAGATGACTGGTGGACAAGAGCTTCTGCTGCAGCGGGCCTGGCTGACGCCGGTCACTGATCGCTGGCCGGCTACGTGACATCTCGCTGCCGGAACCAGAGCGTCGCTGCGATCAGAATCACCACGGCATACACCGCAAGCGTGATGCCCGCCCGCTGTCCTGACAGCGTCAGCCCGTCACCGGACTCATCGTCAAAACCGTAGTTCAGCCAACCGCCGAGCAGCGGACCGATGAGGTAACGCGCGAGCCAGAGCTTCCACACGATCAGGAGCTGCTCGAGGACCGCGAAGTAGATGAAGCCGACGCCCACCGCGGCAGCGGTTACTCGGGTGCCGAACGCGATGGAGAAACCCAGCACGCCGGCGAAGGCGGCGATGCAGATAGCGCGAAGCACAAGCAACAGGTGGCTCATCCAAACGTCGCCGGTGAGCCGGTCGGTGGTGCCGCGCAACACCCCAGCAAGCATGGCCGAACCGGTGAACAGCGCCTCCGCTGCGATGACAAGTGCGCTGATGACGGCAACGAGTCCGAGAACCTTCGCGATGACGACACGTACGCGCCGCGGCTCCCAGAACAGCAGCGATTGCATCGTCCCTGCTGCCCACTCCGCGCCAGCCGCGCTGGCGCCCAGCAAGAAGGCGGCGATTGCGCAGATGACCGCCACGGCTCGACCGAAATCGGGGAGCTGCTGCGCCACCACGTACGGCTGCTTCGGCGGATTGCATTCGAAGGTGCGCGCGCTGGCGGGATCGGGGAAGCACGCGCGCGGTTCGTCCGCTACCTCCTCGCGGCTGGGGAAAACAGCGTCGTCCGGAATCAGCCCCGCCGCCTGGTCACGCTCGAACTGAGCGCGTGCCTGTTCGTAGCCCGCCAGCCGCTGCTCGTCGTACTCCTCAATCGCGGCGCCGGTCGAGTTGCTGTGCTGGTAGCCGTCGACGGTCACGATGACCGCTATCAGGAGCAGCACGAGCACGCCCACAACACGCACGAGCCGCCGCGACCTGAGGCGCAGCATCTCCACCCGCGTCAGCCGCATCACGGCGCCGATCCCTCCGTCAATGACAGGAAGACCGACTCGAGGTCGGGCGCGATCGGCCTGAGCTCGCTGACGTAGTGGTCGGCGCGCGAGAGCACGTAGCTGATCCGAGCGGGCTCGGCGACATTCACCACAACAAGGTGATCACCTTGAGAACGAACCTGAAAGCCGGCCCCGCCCAGTACCGCGGCCGCCGCCGCGACGTCGGCAACACGTACCACGACGTCCGCCGGTGCACCGTGAGCACTCTGCAGGATGTCGGTCACGCTTCCGCTCGTCACCAGCCGGCCGTAGTTGATGATCGCGACCCGATCGCACACCTGCTCGACCTCGGCAAGCAGGTGCGAAGAGACGAAGACGGTCGTTCCCGAGTCGCCCAGGCGCCGCAGCAACTCGCGCACCTCACGGATGCCGGCCGGGTCGAGGCCGTTTCCCGGCTCGTCGAGGATGAGGAGTCGCGGCTTCTTGAGCAGGGCAGCCGCGATCCCGAGCCGTTGACGCATGCCCATCGAATAGCCCTTGACGCGGTCCCGTGCTCGATCGCGAAGCGACACCAGGTCCAGCACCTCGTCGATCCGTGCCTCCGGCAGGGCGGCAACCCTGGCGAGCAGCTCGAGGTTGCGCCGACCGGAAAACCCGGGGAAGAACGTCGGCGTCTCAACCAGGGCCCCAACCTGCCCGATCAGACCGGGGAGCTCGTCAGGGACGCGCCCGCCCAGGACACGCATCGCGCCGCCGTCGGACCCCACCAGTCCCAGCAGCAGTCGAATCGTCGTGGTCTTGCCAGATCCGTTCGGACCAAGGAAGCCGAAAACGCCCCCTTCCTCGACGGTGAGGTCAAGCCCGTCCAACGCATGCCGCGGCGGACGTCGAAGCCGCGTGTACGACTTGCGCAGACCATCCACGTCGATGATCGGCACAGGCTGCCCCTTCGTCCGACCGCCTCAACGGCATCCGCTCGGGTGTGAATAGTGCCGCATCTCGCGACCCGGTGGGCAGCTCCCTCCTACCGGGGGACGTGACAAAGCCGTGCAGGCCGCGATCGAACAACCGGGCTCACGATCCGTGGGTCAGTCGGCTGCGCCCAGCTCTGATCGGTTGCGGGCGATCGATTGCGCCACGATGGCGGCGTCCTCACCCACGCCGAACAGCGTTGACGACTTGCGCTTTCACAGGAAGTGGACGCCGCAGAAGAAATGGCCGGAGACCACCGTGCTGAGGTCATCGTGGGTGAGCGGGAAGCCCATGGAATCGACGACGGCCGGGAAGCGCACACGTCCATCACATGCCACTGCTGTCCACGCCGTGTGTGGTCAAAGCGTGGTCAAGATCACGGTCGTGGCCATCCGCACCGCCTCTCGCAAGGCGCTGACCTGCAAACTTACTTGTAGCCCCGACCGGATTCGAACCGGCGCTACCGCCTTGAGAGGGCGGCGTGCTAGGCCGCTACACAACGGGGCCACGATGGCGGATGCGTCCGCCGCGCGGATCATCACCCTACCCAAGTAGGCGCGGATCCGATCGAGCTGGGGTACCAGGACTCGAACCTAGACTAACGGAGCCAGAATCCGTCGGGCTGCCAATTACCCCATACCCCATCGACACGTACCCGCAGCGGGCGTCGAGCCGCTGACGAGGATATCCCAGCGCGAAGGCGCCCCCAAACGCGTCAGGGGGCCAGCGCTGCTGGCGCGATCGCCCGTGACGGCGCGACTCCAGAAACGACGGCGACGTTCTGCCGGCGCCCGAAACGATCGGCCAGCAGGGCGTAGACGGTGACGAACACGATGTCGATGAGCGCCAGAGTCCACGGCAAATCAGTTGCGACGAGCGACGCCTGCAACTCGCCGTACAGCACGGCAACGAGCAGCGCGACGATGTTGTTGGCGGCGTGCAGCGCGATGCTTGCTTCCAAGCCGCCGGTTCGCCAGGTCAGCCATGAGGCCGCCAGGCCGAACGCGAATCGGTCGGCGAACAGCCACGGGTCCTGCTGACCGTGAGCAAGCGCGAACAAGAAGGCGGAGATCAGCGCGACCGCCCATCGCCAGCGCAGCCAGCACGACAGCGCCTGGGAGAAGTATCCCCGGAACCCGTACTCCTCCCCCGCCGCCTGCAGGGGCGTGGTCAGTGCGACCACGAGGAACAAGGCGAGGAAGGTGCCGAGTGCGGGCGGATCCAATCCCTCGTAGGCCTCGTCGTCGCCGGGAAGCGGGACGACCAGGCTGAGAACGAGGAACGCTGCGCTCACCGCGGCCGCGAGGATGCTGGTGCGCAGCAGCCATCGCCAGCGGATGCCACGCACGACCGAGGACAGCCATCCCGGACGCTCGAGGTGGACGAACACCACCGCACCCCATGCGGCGAGGATTGCGACCGCGAGGGAGAGGTTCGTCGTGAACAATCCCAGCGGCGACCCGCCGAGCAGCTCATCCTCCGCGGTCTCGAGGGTGAAGTTGTCGTTGACGATCCAGCTGACGACGAAGTACGTCGAGACGATGACGACGTTCATGAGGACGAACAGCGCCACGAACGTCAGCAGGCCGAGCAGCGGCCGCCACCAGCGGTAGCGCGGGGTGAGCAGCAGCTGCAGGTACGGCCGCGGACGGTCGTGGGGCTCCGGCAGCCACGGCGGCTCGCTTGGCGGAGGAGGCGTCGGCGGGTACGGCCAGGCCGGCGCCGGGTATGCGGGTGGCGGTGGGTCTTGCTGCAACGGGGGCGGGGGCGCCGCATCGCCGTAGGTTCGACCGGCCGGCGCCCGCCAGGGATCCGCCGGTGGTTGCGGCTCCTGCGGACCGCTCATCCGACGTCTTCGGCCAGCGCGCGGCGCAGTCGGTCAAGGGTCCGCTCGCGGCCGAGCAGCTCGAGCGACTCGAACAGGGGCGGAGAGATGCGGCGGCCAGTGACCGCGACCCGGACCGGGCCGAACGCGGACTTCGGCTTGAGCCCAAGGTCGTCGAGCAGCGCGCTTCGCAGCGCCCCCTCGAGCGATGCCGCATCCCATGTCGACACCTTCTGCAGAGCGATGACAGCAGCCTCGAGCGTCGGCCGCTCGTTCTCGGTCAGTGAGCGTGCCGCCGCTTCTGGGTCGACCGAGAAGTGACGGTCGTCGACGAGCAGGAAACCCAGCATGGGCACGACGTCGATGAGCCGCTGAATGCGCTCCTGCACCAGCGGCGCGGCGCGGCGCACCACGTCCAGCTCAGGTTCGCCCGGCGGGTGCGAGAGCAGCCCAGCGGTCTGCAGGACCGGGACGAGCCGGTCCACGAAGTCGTTGGGATCGAGTGCGCGAATCTTGTCGCCGTTGATGGACTCGAGCTTCTTCAGGTCGAAGCGCGCGGGGTTCTTGTTGACCCGCTCGATGGAGAAGTCGCGGGCCATGTCGTCGAGGCTGAACTCCTCGACATCGTGACCCGGCGACCAGCCGAGTAGGGCGAGGTAGTTCGTCATGGCCTCGGGCAAGAAGCCCTCGCGCCGGTACCACGCGATCGACACCTCGCCGTTGCGCTTACTCAGCTTGAGGTTGTCGGACCCCATGACGAACGGCAGGTGCGCGAAGACGGGGATTTCCTGGGGCTGCACCCCCATCGCGGTGTAGACCGCGATCTGGCGCGGTGTGGACGACAGCAGATCCTCGCCCCGCAGGATGTGCGTGATGCGCATCAGGACGTCGTCGACGGCGACGGCGAGCGTGTAGAGCGGCGTTCCGTCGGCGCGCATGAGCACGAAGTCGGGAACGTCGCGGTGCTCGAACGTGACGTCACCGCGAATCAGGTCGTGCACGACGGTGCAGCCGTCGGGCATCCGGAAGCGGATCACCGGTCGCCGCCCTTCAGCCACGTACGCCGCCACCTGCTCCTCCGTGAGCGAGCGGCAGTGTCCGTCGTACCCGCTGGGGCGACCGGCAGCGCGCGCCTTCTCGCGTCGCTCCTCCAGTTCCTCCGGCGTGCAGTAGCAGTAGTAGGCGTTGCCGTCATCGAGGAAGCGCTGCGCCCACTCGGCGTACAGCGGCATCCGTTCGCTCTGCAGGTACGGGCCGAAGTCGCCGCCTTTCTCGGGCCCCTCGTCCCACTCGAGACCGAGCCAGCGCAGCGTGTCCTCGGCCGCGTTGATGTGCTCGGGGGTGACCCGCGCGCGATCGGTGTCCTCGATTCGGAATACGAACGTGCCGTCGACATGGCGGGCGTACGCCCAGTTGTAGAGCGCGGTCCGGATGTTCCCGACGTGCAGATCGCCGGTCGGCGACGGCGCGAACCGCACGCGGATCGGCCGATTCGCGGGGAGTGCCTCAGTCACGTACGACCACCCGGTTGGTTAGCGTGCCGATGCCTTCAACGGATACCGACACCTCATCGCCGACGGACAACTGCGCAACGCCAGCGGGAGTTCCGGTCAGGATGACGTCGCCAGGCAGCAGCGTGAACGCCTCGCTGATGTACGAGACGAGGGCCGCGACGTCCTGCACCATCTGCTTGGTACGTCCGGCCTGCCGCAGCTCCTCGCCGACGGTGCACGTAATAGCGACGTCGCTCGGATCGAGGTCGGTCTCGATCCATGGACCGAGCGGGCAGAAGCTGTCGAAGCCCTTGGCCCGCGCCCACTGGCCGTCTGTCCTTTGCAGGTCGCGTGCGGTGACGTCGTTGCCGCAGGTGTAGCCGAGAACAACGTCGGCGACGCGTTCGCGTGGCACTTCCCGACACAGTCGACCGATCACGACAGCAAGCTCCGCCTCGTGCTGGACATCACTCGACTGTCGCGGGTAGACGATGCCGTCACTGGGTCCGATGACGGATGTGGACGGCTTGAGGAACAGCAACGGCTCGGCGGGCACCTCGTTGCCGAGCTCCTGTGCATGATCGGCGTAGTTGCGCCCGACACCGATCACCTTGCTCGGCAGCACCGGAGCGAGCAGTCGCACGTCCGCAAGCGGCACCCGCACGTCACTCGGCTGAATCGGGCCAAACGGGTGCCCCGGAATGGGAGCGACGAGCGGTCCCTCACCCCCGTCGGCGGAGGCCTCGTCAACCACGCCAAAGGCGACCCGGTCACCCACGGAGAACCTCGCGATGCGCACCCGCCGAGGCTACCCAAGCGGGATCACCGGTCGGCGCGCGCGACCTCGTAGGTGAGGTAGGCGAAACCACCATCCGGCTCCGCGCCGGTCAGCGTCAGGGCGGAGCCGGTGAGCCGGCGAGGCAGCACCGGTGCACCCGCGCCGAGCGCCACCGGTGCGACGCCGAGAATGATCTCGTCGAGGAGTCCGCGATCGACGAATTGCCCGACCAGGTCGCCGCCGCCGACCAGCCAGATGTTCTTTCCCTCGGCTGCCGCCGCCATCTGCCGGTGTACGGGCTCGACATCACCGCGAGCGAACGTCAGGTCCGCCCCCTCGACGACGGGCAGGTCCCGATGAGTGAAGACCCAGCAGGGGGTGTCGCCGTAGCCGAACTCGTCCTGCCACTTGTTCGGATGCTCCAGTAGCTGCCCGTGCTCGATGATCCACAGGTACGTCGTGGATCCCATCGCCATCGCGCCGACCTGGCGAAAGAACTCGGTGTAGCGCCCGCCCGTGTCTTGGCCTTCGCCGACCTCGAACAACCAGTCCAGCGAGTTGTTCTCGTCGGCGATGAAGCCATCGATGCTCGTCGCCGTGTAGTACTGGGTCTTCACGGGCTGATGCGACCCGCCTTCACCAGGCCGTATGCGACTGCATCCTCGAGCGCCATCCACGACGCCTCGATGACGTTCTCGTGCACGCCGACGGTGTCCCACTCGGTTTCCCCGTCGCCGGTCGACACGAGCACGCGGGTCACGGCACCGGTGCCGTGCCGGCCCTCGAGAATGCGCACCTTGTAGTCGAGCAGGTCAAGCGTTGCCAGCTCCGGATACAGCTTCTCCAGCGCCTGACGCAGCGCCTTGTCGAGCGCGTTCACCGGGCCGTTGCCCTCAGCGGTAGCGACGATCCGCTCACCGCCGGCGTGCAGCTTCACCGTCGCCTCACTCACAACGTCGGTGTCGGTACGCCGCTCGACGATGACGCGCCACGACTCGACATCGAAGAACCGGGTACGTGCACCGTCGAGCTCCTCGCGCAGCAGCAGCTCGAACGATGCGTCCGCAGCTTCGAAGGTGTAGCCCTGCGCCTCCAGGTCCTTGACCCGATCGACCACTCGGGTGAGAACCTCGCGATGGTCGGAGAGGTCGAGTCCGAGCTCGCGGCCTTTGAGCTCGACGCTGGCCCGGCCGGCCATGTCAGAAACGAGCGTCCGCATGTCGTTTCCGACGGCTTCGGGTTCAACGTGCTGGTACAGCTCCGGGGCGACCTTGACGGCACTCGCATGCAGGCCCGCCTTGTGAGCGAAGGCCGACATGCCGACGTACGGCTGGTGCGGGTTGGGGGCGATGTTGGCGACCTCGGCGACCGCGTGGCTCACTCGGCTGAGCTCGGCGAGCTTGCCGTCGGGGAGGACCTGGCGTCCTTGCTTCAGCTCGAGCGCAGCGACGACCGAGAAGAGGTTGGCGTTGCCGGACCGCTCGCCGTATCCGTTGGCCGTTCCCTGCACGTGTGTCGCACCGGCACCAATAGCGGCCAGGCTGTTCGCGACGGCGCACGCCGCGTCGTCGTGGGCGTGGATGCCGACGCGCGCGTTAGTAGCGCCAAGCACCTCGTGAACGACGTCGGCCAGTTGGTCGGGCAGCATGCCGCCGTTGGTGTCGCACAGGACGACGACGTCGGCGCCGGCGGCGCTCGCGGTCCGGAGGACCTCGAGAGCGTAGGACGGGTTGGCGCGGTAGCCGTCGAAGAAGTGCTCGGCGTCGAGGAACACCCGCTGGCCCTCGCTTCGTAAGTGCGCCACCGTGTCGCGCACCATCGCGAGGTTCTCCTCGAGCGTGGTGCGCAGCGCCTGCTCGACATGCCGGTCGTGTGACTTGGCGACCAGGCAGACGACTGGCGCACCGCTGTCGCGAAGCGCAGCAACCATCGGATCGTCTGCGGCCTTGGCGCCGGCGCGACGCGTCGATCCGAATGCGGTGAGCTTCGCGTGGCGCAGCTCGAGATCGGTGCGCGCCCGGGCGAAGAACTCGGTGTCCTTGGGGTTGGCTCCCGGCCAGCCGCCCTCGATGAAGCCGACGCCGAGCGAGTCGAGGTGGCGGGCGATCGCCAGCTTGTCGGCGACGGACAGCGCCATCCCCTCGCGCTGGGCGCCGTCGCGCAGCGTCGTGTCGTAGACGTGGAAGGCGTCGGTGGGCATCTCTTCTCCAGATGTGTCCTAGACAAAGCAAAAGACCCCTCGCGGATGCGAGAGGTCTGCGCGCGGACCGTGGTACGGGGTGGCCGGCGCGCCTACGTAATGATCACGATGCTGTACATGACGGCGACCACTGTGCCACGTCTGTCCAGATGGTGACTGCTCGTCTCATCATCCGGACAGACGTCACAGGCTGATGCGGGCCGCTACATGACCTGGTGTAGCCAACCGTGAACGTCGGGAACGCGGCCGTGCTGGATGTCGAGCAGGTCGGCGCGGATCGCGCCCGTGATAGGGCCGGTCGTCGCCCCGTCGCCCATGACGAGGTCGCCGCCCTCCCAGAGCAGCCGACCCACCGGCGTCACGACCGCCGCTGTCCCGCAGGCGAACACCTCCCGGATCCGGCCAGAGTCGACGCCCTCGCGCCACTCGTCGACCGAGATCCGCCGCTCCTCGACCTTGTGACCGCGCTCCATGGCGAGCGTGAGGATCGACTCGCGGGTGATGCCCTCGAGGATCGTGCCGGTGATCTCCGGCGTCACGATCGAGTCGTCGTCGAGGACGAAGAACAGGTTCATCCCGCCGAGCTCCTCGACCCAGCGTCGCTCGACCGCGTCGAGGAACGCCACCTGGTCGCAGCCGTGCGCGATGGCTTCCTGCTGCGCCACCAGGCTCGCGGCGTAGTTCCCCGCGGCCTTGGCCGCACCCGTGCCCCCGGGCGCTGCCCGCGTGTAGTGCTCCGACAGCCAGATCGACACCGGCCGAACCCCGCCGGCGAAGTACGACCCAGCCGGCGAGGCGATGACGAGGAACAGCACCTCGTCGGCCGGCCGCACCCCGAGGAACACCTCTGAGGCGAACATGAACGGCCGAAGGTAGAGGCTCTTCTCGCCGCCCTCGGGCACCCAGGCCGCGTCGGCGCGGATGAGCGCATCGCAGCCCGCGATGAAGTCGTCGGTGGGCAGCTCCGGTAGGGCGAGCCGATGAGCTGACCGCGCGAAGCGCCGGGCGTTGGCTTCCGGCCGGAACGTCCAGATGGTGCCGTCAGCGTGCCGGTAGGCCTTGAACCCCTCGAAGATCGCCTGCGCGTAGTGCAGCACGGCCGTGGCCGGATCCATCACCAGCGACGCGTACGGCCGGACCGCTGCATCGTGCCAGCCGCGTTGCAGCGTCCACCGTACGGAGACCATGTGATCGGTGAAGGTGTTGCCGAACCCGGGCTCGGCCAGGGCCTGCAGCCGCTCGTCGGCCGGGAGCGGCGAGGTCGACGTCTCGGTACGGAAAGTCAGGCTGGTCACGCTGGTCCTCCTGATCACGCTTTCTCTGACGACGGTATCCGACCAGGCGCTGGCGTCCGTCGAGAAGCGGTCAGGAGACGGCTGCGGCCAGCGCCTCGCCTACCTCTCGGGTGGACCGAGATCGAGCCGGATCGCTCGCCCGCTCGGCCAGGTCAGCGGCCACGGCCGATTCGACCCGATGAGCGACGTCCGGGAGGCCGAGGTGGTCGAGCAGCATGGCGACGGAAAGTACGGTCGCCGTCGGGTCGGCGACGCCCGTTCCGGCGATGTCCGGGGCAGATCCATGGACCGGCTCGAACATGCTCGGCTGCTCGCGCGTGGGGTTGATGTTGCCGCTCGCGGCGCGGCCGATGCCACCGGCGATGGCGGCGCCGATGTCAGTGAGGATGTCGCCGAACAGGTTGTCGGTGACGACGACGTCGAAGCGCGCGGGATCGGTGACGAAGAACATCGCCGCCGCGTCGACGTGGTTGTAGTCGACGGCGACCGACGGGTATTCCGGCGCCACCCGGGCGACGGTGCGCGCCCAGAGGTCACCGGAATGCGTGAGCACATTCGTCTTATGGACAAGCGTCAGCTTCCGTCGAGGGCGGGCTCCCGCTCGCTCGAAGGCATCGCGGACGACACGCTCCACGCCGTACGCGGTGTTGAGGGACTCCTCGGTGGCCACTTCGAAGGCAGTCCCGCGACGCAGGCTGCCGCCCGCGCCGGCGTACGGGCCCTCGGTTCCCTCGCGGACGACGATCATGTCGATGCTGTCCGGCGTCGCACCGGCAACCGGAGACGTGACGCCGGGGTAGAGGCGCACGGGCCGCAGGTTGACGTAGTGGTCGAGCTCGAAGCGCATCCGAAGAAGTAGTCCGCGCTCGAGGACGCCGCTCGGCACCGAGGGATCGCCAACGGCACCGAGCAGGATCGCGTCGTGCTCGCGCAGCTCGTCGAGCACGCCATCGGGCAGGGTCTCTCCCGTGGCGTGCCAGCGCCGCGCGCCGAGGTCATATTCGGTCGTCTCGACCTTGACGTCGTACTGCGGCAGGACAGCATCAAGAACGCGCAGCCCCTCGGCGACGACCTCGGGGCCGATGCCGTCACCACCGATAACGGCGAGTGAGAACTGATTGGGAGCCAGGGTCACCGGCCCGGCGCCTCGCTGTCGTGACCGGTCTCGCCGCCGTTGTCACGACGATCCATTGATTCCTGCAGGGCTTGCTGGGCGGCTGTCATCGTCGGATCCTTCACATGCTCGCTGGCGGAGGAGGGTGAACATCCACGGCGGGCTGTACATCTACCCGCTGCCGGCGGTCGTACTCAGGCCCCGCGACGGGGGGCCGGCTGAAGGATCAGGCCCCGTCGCGGCGACGGAGGATGAGTACGAGGCGCATCAGGGAGCAGCGTAGACCTTGCCGAGACGGCTGTCTCGCGAGCTGGGCAACCGTCTCAGCATTTGGTCATCGGGGCGTCTCCTTCGCGGTGACGTGGTTGACGCTCCGCATGGGGGCTGCGAGCCCGATGACCAGCACCCCGGGAGCGCTCAACATGATTCCGGCGAGCAGCGCGATGGTTCCGACAGCGACCCCGGGATTGGCCAGCAGCAGCACCGCGGCGATCAGGCTGAGCACTCCGAGCACGATGTTCCACCCGCCCGCGCTGCTCGCTGTCGATCGCGGAGCGCATCAGGTCGTCGATGCCGACGACGGCAAACCACAGCGGCCGTCATGACCCACGGCCACGAGGCCGTCCGCTCGTGCACGAACGCGGGGATAGGCCTAGCGGTACCGGTCGCGTCGGTTGTCATGGTCTCCACTCCTTCGTGAGGGACGGATGCCCGAGCGGGCATCTCGGGGGACACGGTCCGCAAGCACTCCAATTCGACTCCAAGAACGGCGCGATAGAGGAATGACGCCTACGTCACGGGGCATACCGCGGCCATTCATGCGATCGAGTTATGCAATCGAGTCGTACCGCTGTCCCATACGGAGGGAACGTCGTGACCAAGCACGAGGAGCGGGAAGCCCGGGACGCTTCCCGCGACCCCGAGTCGGCGGGCAAGACCGACAGCCCGGCGAAGATGACGAAGCCCATCTGGAAGTACGTCTCGAAGAAGACACTTCGCGAGTTCATGGACGACCAGTGCACGGACCTGGCCGCCGCGTTGACCTACTACGCCGTCCTGTCCTTGTTCCCCGCCCTGCTCGCCATGGTGTCCCTGCTGGGTCTCATCGGGCAGGCCGAGCGGACCACGGACGCCCTGCTCGGCATCGTCGACGATCTCGCGCCGGGTACCGCTGTGGACACGCTGCAGCCAGTAGTGGAATCGCTCACCCAGTCCAACTCCGCCGGTTTCGCGCTCGTGATCGGTATCGCCGTTGCGCTGTGGTCAGCATCCGGGTACGTGGGCGCCTTCGGCCGGGCCATGAACCGTATCTACGAGATCCCTGAAGGCCGGCCGTTCTACAAGCTCCGCCCGCTGCAGATCGTGATCACCCTAATCGCCGTGATCCTCATCTGCCTGGTCGCTCTCGCGCTGGTCGTGAGCGGTCCAGTGGCGGAATCCATCGGCAACGCCATCGGGCTGGGCAGCGCCGCGGTGACGGCCTGGCAGTTCCTGAAGTGGCCCGTCCTGGTCGCTGTCGTCGTCCTGATCATTGCGATCCTCTACTACGCGACGCCGAACGTGAAGCAGCCGAAGTTCAAGTGGGTCACGCCAGGATCGATCATCGCGGTCGTCGTCTGGGCGTTGGCGTCGGTGGCGTTCGCCTTCTACGTCGCGAACTTCGGCAGCTACAACAAGACCTACGGCACGCTTGCGGGGGTCATCGTGTTCCTGCTGTGGTTGTGGATCACCAACCTCGCGCTGCTGTTCGGCGCCGAGGTCAACGCCGAGATCGAACGCGGCCGCCAATTGCAGTCGGGGATGCCCGCCGAGGAAGAGCTGCAGCTTCCCGCCAAGGACACCAAGAAGATCGAGAAGTCGGAGAAGAAGGCAGCCGAGGAACTCGAGGAGGCGCGAGCGCTGCGCGAGAGCCACGGGGCACGCGACGCCGACTAATCTGCTGGATCTTGAGCCGCGCCGGCATGTCGGGGGTACACGGGGGTGGAACCCCCGTGCGTGATGTCAACGGCCCGGGCGCTGGCGGCACCGATGGCGCGCCGAATCTCGTCGAGCAGCTGACCCGGTATCGCAGAGTCGACGGTCAGCGCGACGAGTGCGTGCCCACCCTTGGTGTCACGGCTCACCTGCATCCCGGCGATGTTGATCGCCGCGTCACCGAGCAATCGGCCGACGATTCCGACGACACCCGGCCGGTCCTCGTACCGGAAGAACGCCATGTGCTCGCTGGGCTGCAGATCCACGGCGAACCCGTCGACCTCGACCAGCTTCTCCACGTGCCGAGGACCGGACAGCGTCCCCGACACCGATACCTGGGTGCCGTCGGCCAGCGTGCCGCGCACGGTGACGACATTGCGGTAGTCGGGGCTATCCGGGCTGGTGGTCAAGCGAACCTCGACGCCCCGGTCTGACGCGAGCAGTGGGGCATTGACGTACGTCACCGTCTCCTCGACGACGTCGGTGAACACGCCCTTCAACGCGGCTAGCTCGAGGATCTTCACGTCGTACGCGGTGATCTCGCCGCGTACCTCGACGTCGAGCTGCGCCGCGACGCCACCAGCCAGGGCGGTGAAGACGCGGCCGAGCCTCTCGGCGAGCGGCAGACCCGGGCGTACGTCCTCGGCGATGATGCCGCCCTGGACGTTGACAGCATCGGGCACCAGCTCGCCAGCCAGGGCCAGCAGCACCGACCGCGCCACGGCCGTGCCGGCCTTCTCCTGCGCCTCGTGGGTCGACGCGCCCAGATGTGGGGTCACGACGACCGAGTCGAACTCGAACAGCGGGCTGTCCGTCGTCGGCTCGGTCGCGAAGACGTCGACGCCGGCGCCGGCAACGCGACCCTCCTTGAGCGCGACGTAGAGCGCGTGTTCATCGACGATGCCGCCGCGCGCCGCGTTGACGATGCGGACCGACGGCTTGACGAGCGACAGCTCGCGCTCACCGATCAACCCGACGGTCTCCGGCGTCTTCGGCAGGTGGATGGAGATGAAGTCGCTCTCGCGCAGCAGATCGTCGAGCGCCACCAGCCGGACGCCCATCTGAGCAGCACGCGCGGGCTGAACGTACGGGTCGTAGGCCAGCAACCGGACGCCGAACGCCGACAGCCGCTGCGCCACGAGGACGCCGATCCGACCAAGGCCGACGACGCCGACCACCTTCTCGGTGAGCTCGACGCCGGTGTACTTCGACCGCTTCCACTCCCCCGCCTTGAGCGCAGCGCTAGCCGGGGCGATGTTGCGCGCGCTGGCGAGCAGCAGGGCGACCGCGTGCTCGGCAGCCGAGACGATGTTCGACTGCGGCGCATTGACAACCATCACGCCCGCCTTGGTCGCTGCGCCGACGTCCACGTTGTCGAGCCCGATGCCAGCTCGGGCGACAACGCGCAGCATCGGGGCTGCAGCGAGCGCCTCCGCGTCCATGCGCGTGGCGCTGCGCACGATGACAGCGTCTACATCGCGCAGTGCCGGCAGCAGGGCGGACCGGTCGGCACCGTCGACCTGTCGGACGTCGAAGTCGCCGCCGAGCAGGCTCAGCGCGGCTGGGGACAGCTCCTCGGTGACGAGGACGACGGGCAAGCTCACGTTGGGCCAGTTTAACGAGCGGTCTCGAGCTGCCGTGCCCATCGCGAGCGATCAGCGAGCGGCAGTGCCTTCCGTGTAGTCGTCCTGCCGGCTGACCCACGACATCAGCCGGCGCAGGTCGCGGCCGGTGCTCTCGATTGGATGCCGCTCTGCCTGAGCGCGGTACTCCGCGAACTTCGGACCGCCGGCGTCCTGGTCAGCGATGTACGCCTCGGTCCAGCTACCGTCCTTGATCGCCGCCAGGATCCCCTGCATCCGCTGCTTGGTCGCGTCGTCGACGATCTTCGGCCCGCTGGTGTAGTCGCCGTACTCGGCGGTGTCCGAGACCGACCAGCGCATCTTGGAGATACCGCCCTCGTACATGAGGTCGACGATGAGCTTCATCTCGTGCAGGCATTCGAAGTACGCGACCTCGGGCTGGTAGCCGGCCTCGACCAGCGTCTCGAACCCGGCAGTGATGAGGTGCGACACGCCGCCGCAGAGCACCGCCTGCTCACCGAACAGGTCGGTCTCGGTCTCCTCGGTGAACGTGGTACGGATCGCTCCGGCGCGGGTCCCGCCGATCGCGCGCGCGTACGACAGCGCGAGATCCCAGGCTTTGCCGGTCGCGTCCTGCTCGACGGCGACGAGTACCGGCACGCCCTTGCCGGCCGCGAACTCGCGACGCACGAGGTGCCCCGGGCCCTTGGGGGCCACCATGCACACGTCGACGCCCGCCGGCGGATCGATCAGCCCGTAGCGGATGTTGAGCCCGTGCCCGAAGAACAGCGCGTCGCCGTCGACGAGGTTCGACTCGATGGCTTCCTTGTAGAGGTGCCGCTGCGCGCCGTCGGGCACCAGGACCATGATCAGGTCGGCTTCCTCGCAGGCTTCGTACGGCGTCACGACGCGCAGGCCCTCGTTTTCGGCCTTGGCCCGCGATCGCGACCCTTCGGGAAGGCCGACGCGAACGTCGACACCAGAGTCGCGCAGGGACAGTGCGTGGGCGTGGCCCTGGCTGCCATATCCGAGGACGGCAACGCTGCGGGACTGGACGACGGACAGATCGGCGTCGTCGTCGTAGTGGATCTGGGCGGGCACGAGATCTCCTCTAGGGGAACGGGCTAGGCGATGCGTTCGATGGGGCGGACCGAGCGGTCGGTGATGGAGCGGGAGCCGCGGCTGAGCCCGACCATCCCCGACTGCACCAGCTCGCGGATGCCGTACGGCTCGAGCACGGTGAGCAGTGCGGCCAGCTTGTCCGCGGCGCCGGTGGCCTCGACGGTGACCGACTCGGTCGACACGTCGACGACTCGGGCCCGGAAGAGTTGGACGGCTTCCAAGACCTGCGAGCGCGTTGTCGCGTCGCAGCGGACCTTGACGAGCATCAGCTCGCGCTGCACGGATTGTGCTGGGTCGAGCTCCACGATCTTGAGCACCTCGACCAGTTTGTTGAGTTGCTTGGTGACCTGCTCGAGCGGGATGCCCTCGACGTTGACGACGACGGTCATCCGGGACACACCCGGGTGCTCGGTCGGGCCAACCGCGAGCGCGTCGATGTTGAATCCGCGCCGCGCCCACAGGCCTGCGATACGGGCCAGGACGCCGGGCTTGTCCTCGACGAGGACGGACAAGGTGTGCTTGCTCACTGCTACTCCCGGTTGTCCCAGCTCGGCGCTGCGTTGCGGGCAATCTGGATGTCGTCGTTGCTGGTCCCGGCCGGCACCATCGGCCACACCATCGCGTCGCCGTGGACGGCGAAGTCGATGACCACGGGGACGTCGTCGATCGCCATCGCCTTCTCGATCGTGGCGTCGACGTCACCCGCGGCGTCACAGCGCAGCCCGACGCAGCCGTACGCCTCCGCGAGCTTGGCAAAGTCCGGAATCCGCCGCGAAGGACCGGTGTGCAGCGTGGTGTTGGAGTAGCGCTCCTGGTAGAAGAGGGTCTGCCACTGCCGGACCATGCCGAGGCTGCCGTTGTTGATGACGGCCACCTTGATCGGGATGCCCTCGATCGCGCAGGTGGCGAGCTCCTGGTTCGTCATCTGGAAGCAGCCGTCGCCGTCGATCGCCCACACGGTCGTGTCCGGTCGCCCGACCTTGGCTCCCATGGCGGCCGGAACGGCGTACCCCATCGTCCCGAGACCGCCGGAGTTGAGCCAGGTGTACGGCTGCTCGTAGGAAATGAACTGTGCGGCCCACATCTGGTGCTGCCCGACGCCGGCGACATAGATCGCGTCGGAGCCGACGATGTCGCCGAGTCGCTCGATGACGTACTGCGGCGCCAGCGAGCCATCGTTCGGATCGTCGTAGCCCAGCGGGTAGGTCTCGCGCCACTGGCCGACAGTGCGTAACCAACCGGTGTAGTCGCCGCGGTTGCCGGCCTCGTGCTCGGCCTTCACGGCAACGACGAGGTCGGCGATGACGTCACGGGCATCACCGACGATCGGGACGTCCGCCGCGCGGTTCTTCGAGATCTCCGCCGGATCGATGTCGGCGTGGATGACCGTCGCGCCGGGCGCGAAGGTCGACAGCTTGCCGGTCACCCGGTCGTCGAAGCGCGCGCCCAGGCTGATGATGAGGTCGGCCTTCTGCAGCGCGGTCACCGCGGCGACAGTGCCGTGCATGCCGGGCATGCCAAGGTGCTGCGGGTGGCTGTCGGGCAGTGCACCGCGCGCCATCAGTGTCGTGACCACCGGGATGCCCGTGAGGTCGGTGAGGATGCGCAGCTCTGCCGTCGCGTGCGCCTTGAGCACGCCGCCGCCGACGTACAGCACCGGCCGCCGGGCGTTGACGATCAGCCGGGCCGCCTCACGGACCTGCTTGGCATGCGGGCGCAGCGTCGGCCGGTAGCCGGGCAACCTCATCTCCTGCGGCCACGAGAACGTGGTCCGCGCCTGCAGCGCATCCTTGGACACGTCGATGAGCACCGGACCCGGCCGACCGGTCCCGGCAATGTGGAACGCCTCGGTGACGACCCGCGGGATCTCGTCGGGGTCGGTGACCAGGTAGTTGTGCTTGGTGATCGGCATCGTGATGCCTCGGATATCCGCCTCCTGGAAGGCGTCCGTGCCGATCGCGGCGCTCGGCACCTGGCCGGTTATCGCGACGATCGGGACGGAGTCCATGTAGGCGTCGGCGATCGGCGTCACCAGGTTGGTCGCGCCGGGCCCGCTGGTCGCCATGCAGACGCCGACCCGACCGGTTGCCTGCGCGTAGCCCTCGGCAGCGTGACCGGCGCCCTGCTCATGCCGGACGAGGAGGTGGCGCAGCCGTTTCGAGTCGAACAGCGGGTCGTACGCCGGCAGGATCGCGCCGCCGGGAATGCCGAAGACCGTATCGACGCCCACCTCTTCGAGGGAGCGGACGAGCGACTGCGCTCCGGTCACCTGCTCGGTCATGATTCGCTTCCTGGTCGGGTTTCGGGTGGTGGACAAGAAGAAACCCCCCGGCCGGGACGGCGTCGAGGGGTTGCGCGCGGGCGGCGGTACGAGACCGTCAGCCAGCGCGCACGCGAAGTACGAGGACGTTGCTGAGCACGGACGCAGCGTCGCCGTCCCGCTCACCCCTGTCAAGTCGGTGAGACGCGCGTCTCATCTTCCGAGACGCCTCGCCGACTTGTCAGAACGTGACGCCGCTAGAGGCGCGCCACGTTCTGACAAGTCGAGCGTCAGCCGGTGGGGGCTCGTCGGTGTAGACCGCGGGATCGCCTTGCACGATCCAGACTTCCGGGCTGTCGATCGGTAGGAAGGAGCGATCACCACCAGGCTCGCGGGTGTCCGGCACGGAGTCGCCGTTCGGCAGGTGCATGATGAAGTTCACCGGTTGGGTGTCGTCCACCAGCGGGATCTCGTAGACAGCCCAGTCGCCCTCGATACGTGTCCAGGGCCACGGGTTGTCCCAGGCGATCTGCGCCAGCACGGCCGGGTCGACCGCGTCGCCCCACATGTGCAGGCCCCACCCGGTGTCCTGGTCGCCGTAGTCCCCGGCGGGTCGGTGGTAGCGCAGGATGGCCACCTCGGCCGGCGGCCCAGCGGCTTGAACCGTTCGGACCGCGCTGACGACGGTGGTGTCCCCGTCCTGAAGGACGGCTCGGTACTGGATCTGCGTGTCAGGCGCCAGCCCGAGCGTGCTGATCTCGTCGAACACCGTGTAGACCGGCGACGAGTCGTCGGTGCCGATCGGCGTCCATGGACCCCCGGCGATGCTGCGCTCGAAGGTCACGACGTGGGTTCCCCGCTCCGGGTCGGCAACCGCCCGCACCTCGACGGTGCCACGCACGTTGCTGCCCTCGACAGGAGCCTCGATGGTCAACAGTGGCGGTGGGACGACCGCGTCCTGGCGAGGACTCCGGGCAGTGTGCCCGGCGTTGTCGCGAACGACCGCGCGGTAGGAAAGCTGCGTGCCGGGGTCCAAACCGCTGACGTCGTGATAGACGCGGTACGGCGCCGTGTCGTCGGTGCCGATCGACCGCCAGCGACCGTCGGCGACCCGCACGTAGAAGGTCACCTCGTTGAACGACGAGCTGGCAACGTCGGCTGCGACCAGCATGCGCCCGCCCGACTCCGAGGCCTGCGTGGGCGGGACCAGCTCGATGTCTGGCGCGTCGTGCGAGCGCGGGATCCGTCCTGTCGTCCGGTAGACGACGGTCGACAGCGGTGGCACGGTCAGCGTCAACGTCCCATCCCGCGCTGTCTGGATGCGGCTCGGGCCGTCGCCGTAGACATGGCGGAAGCTCTCCCGCTTCGCGTACGTCGGGATCGCGGCGGTCTGCGCTTCCTCGCTGTTGTTCAGCGCGACGACGTACTCCCGCTGCCGGTCGGCGTCGATGCGGGAGAAGGCGTAGATCCCAGCCCCCTCCGCCGCGTACCGATGCTGGTGGGCTCCGTCGCGCAGCGCCGGATGGTCTCGCGTCAGGGCGGCCAGTGCGGCAATGCTCTGGTACAGCGGGTGGGTCGTGACGAAGTTGTCCTCCGCGTGCGTTGCGTTGGTGCCGAGCAGGTCGTCATCGAGGTAGTCCGGCACCTGGCTGGCGAACAGGGTCTGCCGCGCGACCTGGTCGCCGCCGCTGCCGGTGAAGCCCTGCTCGTCGCCGTAGTACACGACCGGGTTCCCGCGGGACAGGTACATCAGCTCGTGGGCCAGCCGGTCGCGGGCCACCCACTCGGCGTCGCCAGCTCCGGGATTGTCGCGCTGGACCATCCAGCCGATCCGGCCCATGTCGTGGTTACCCAGGAAGGTCGGAAGCTGGTACACGTTGGAATCCGCGTCCGTGTACCAGTCGTCGGCGGCGAAGAACGCCTCGAGCTGGGTCGCCGCCTGACTCTGGGACGCGAACTTCATCGCGGCGTCCTGGAAGGGGAAGTCCAGGACAGCCTGCATCCGGTTCTCGGTAGTGAATCGCGAGGTGTACGGGCGGGTGGTGTCGAAGACCTCGCCGAACATGAAGAACTCGTCCTTGCCCTGCTGGTGGGCGAAGTCGAGCACCTCGGGTCCGAACCGCTGCCAGAATTCGTCGTTGACGTGCTTCATCGTGTCGATCCGGAAGCCGTCGATGCCGAAGTCGGCGATCCAGGTCTTGTAGACCTCGATCAACCCCTCGACGACGGTGGGGTGCTCGGTGAACAGGTCGTCCAGTCCGAAGAAGTCGCCGTACAGGGAGTTCTCGCCGACGAAGGTCGTGTCGCCCCGGTTGTGATAAAGCGTGACGTCGTTCAGCCAGGCGGGAACCTTGAGGTCCTCCTCGCCGGGCTCGAGCACCGGGGTGTACGGGAACGAGACCTCGGGATCGAGGGGTGGGAAGGTTCCGGTTCCCGCGTAGTCGCGGTCGTCGAACGGCTCGCCGCTGGCGGTGCGGTACGGCTCGACGTCCTTGGAGACGTACGGCTGCCGAGCGCCTTCTTCGTACCCGATCACGTCTGCGGTGTGGTTGGTGATGATGTCGAAGTAGACCTTCATCCCCCGCTCGTGGGCGGCGTCGATGAGGGCGCTCAGCTCGGCGTTGGAGCCGAGGTGCGGGTCGATCTGGGTGAAGTCGGTGATCCAGTAACCGTGGTACCCGGCCGACGGCCCGTCCTCGAGCTGGACCGCCTTGTTCTTGAAGCTCGGCGTGAGCCAGATGGACGTGGTGCCGAGACCCTCGATGTAGTCGAGCTGACCGAGCAACCCGGCAAGGTCGCCGCCGTTGTAGAAGCCTCGGCTGGTGGGGTCGAATCCGGTGACCAGGCGGTCGCCGGTCAAACCTCCGGTGTCGTTACTCGGATCGCCGTTCTCGAATCGGTCGGCCATGACGAAGTAGAACGTCTCGTCGGTGACCGGCGCGCGCAGCGAATGCAGCGCCTGGAGTCCACCGCCTCCCGGTCGCCGTTCGGTGTCCCCGGGATCCGTCGGACTCGCAGCGGCTGGCGCCGCCAGCGCCGCGGCCAGCAGGAACGTGAGGGAGATCGTGACGGCGCGGCGCAGCAGCATTCGTGGCCTCCCGAGGGCTCAGTGCGCCGAAGAATACGCGCGCAGAACCGGCTTCGCCCGACTTGTCCGACCGTGTTTACGCCAGGGCGTCACCACGTTCGGACAACTCGCGAGGAGACGTCAGCCGCAGACGGCACCCTGTGCCGCGGAGCCAACGAGCTTGGCGTATTTCGCCAGCACCCCGGTCTCGTACCGGGGCGGCTTCGGCTTCCAGCCGGCGCGGCGACGGTCGAGCTCCGCCCCGTCGACGAGCAGGTCGAGGCGCCGCGCGCCAACATCGAGGCGGATGAGATCGCCGTCCGCGACCAGCCCGATCGGCCCGCCGAGCGCGGCCTCGGGGGCGATGTGCCCGATGCAGAGCCCCGTGGTGCCGCCGGAGAAGCGGCCGTCGGTCAGCAGCAGCACGTCCTTGCCGAGCCCGGCGCCCTTGATCGCTCCGGTGACGGCGAGCATCTCGCGCATGCCCGGACCACCGCGGGGACCCTCGTAGCGGATCACGAGGACATCACCGGCCTGCAGTACTCCCGACGTCACGGCCTCCATGGCACCGGCCTCACCGTCGAAGACGCGGGCAGTGCCCTCAAAGACGGCGGTGTCGAAGCCCGCGGTCTTCGCGACGGCCCCCTCGGGTGCCAGCGAGCCATGCAACACCGACAATCCGCCGGAGCGGTGCAGCGGATCGTTCAGTGAGTGGATGATGCGGCCGTCCGGGTCGGGGGGCGCGAGGTCGGCGAGGTTCTCGGCCAACGTCCGCCCCGTGACGGTCAGGCAGTCGCCGTGCAGCACGCCAGCGTCGAGCAACGCCTTCATCACGACGGGGACGCCGCCAACGGCGTCCACCTCGGTCATCACGTGCCGGCCGAACGGCTTGACGTCGGCGAGGTGTGGCGTGCGCGCCCCGACGATGTTGAAGTCGTCCAGCGCAAGGGGAACCCGTGCTTCGTGCGCGATCGCGAGCAGGTGCAGAACCGCATTCGTCGAGCCGCCGAGTGCCATGACCACGGCGATCGCGTTCTCGAACGCCTCGCGCGTGAGGATGCGGCGCGCCGTGATGTCGGCATCCACCAGCCGGACGACCGCTTCGCCGGAGCGCCGGGCGTAGTCGTCGCGGCGCCTGTCGATCGCCGGCGGTGACGCGCTGCCGGGAAGCGACATCCCCAGCGCCTCGGCGGCCGCGGCCATCGTGTTCGCCGTGTACATGCCGCCGCAGGCTCCCTCGCCCGGACAGGTGGCGCGCTCGATCGCGTCCAGCTCCTCGCGGCTCATCAATCCGCGCGAGCACGCACCGACCCCCTCGAACACGTCGATGATGGTCAGGTCGCGGTCCCCGAGGCGACCGGGCAGCGTCGTGCCCGCGTACAGGAAGACCGATGCGAGGTCCAGGCGCGCCGCAGCCATGAGCATCCCGGGCAGCGACTTGTCGCAGCCGGCAAGCAACACGGACCCGTCGAGGCGCTCGGCGAACATGACCGTCTCGACGGAGTCGGCGATGACCTCTCGGGATACGAGCGAGGCGTGCATGCCTTCATGCCCCATCGAGATGCCGTCGGAGACGGAGATCGTCCCGAACTCCATGGGGAATCCATCGGCAGCGCGCACGCCCTCCTTGGCGGCCTTGGCCAGCCGGTCGAGGGACAGGTTGCACGGCGTGATCTCGTTCCACGATGACGCGACGCCGATCTGCGGCTTGACGAAGTCGTCGTCAGTCATGCCGACCGCGCGCAGCATCGCGCGCGCTGGCGCGCGCTCGTACCCGTCGGTGACCTCAGTGCTGCGCGGCCGGCGGTGCGGGGTGTGGGGCTGTCCCATGAGACGGCACTGTACGGGCGTACGTTGCGGGTCGTGTCGGGTCATCGGGGAAGCGCAGACTTCTGGGACGAGCGGTACCGCTCGGGCGCACTGTGGAGCGGGGAGGCCAACCCGCAGCTCATCACGGAGGTCGGCGATCTCGAGCCGGGGGCGGCCCTCGACGTCGGCTGCGGGGAAGGCGCGGATGCCATCTGGTTGGCCGAGCGCGGCTGGCGGCTCACGGGAGTCGACTTTTCCGGCGTCGCCCTCGAGCGCGCTGCGGCTCATGCCCGCGAGCACCAGGTCGACGGCCGCATCGAGTGGCAGCAGGAAGACGTGCTCCGGTGGTCGCCGTCAAGGGCGGCGCACGACCTGGTGACTGCTCAGTTCCTGCACCTGCCGGCCGACGAGCGCTCGGCGGTGCACCGACGATTGGCTGCGGCGGTGCGCCCGGGCGGCACACTGCTCATCGTCGAACACAGTCCGCGCGACCTGAGCACCACGGCACGTCGACCGCACGACCGCGGACTGTTCACCACGGCTGCCGACCTGGCCGGGTCGCTCGAGGAAGACGAGTGGGACATCGTCGTCAGCGAGGCGCGGCCGCGGCCGGCTATCGATCCGGCCGGCGCGACGATCACGGTCTACGACGAGGTGCTCCGAGCCCGTCGACGGTCTCAGTAGTCGCCGGTCACGACATTCTCGAGCGGGTCACCAGCCGCGAAGCGACGCAGCTGCGCGCTCAGCAGGCGGTACGCCCGGGGAAGGAACGCTGAGGTGTTGCCGCCGACGTGCGGTGAGAGCAGCAGCCCAGGTGCCTTCCACAGTGGATGACCCGCAGGCAGCGGTTCCGGGTCGGTGACGTCGAGCGCGGCGCGCAGTCGACCGGACTCCAGCTCGGCGAGCAGCGCGTCGGTACGGACGATCGGTCCGCGCGCGACGTTGACCAGGAGCGCTCCGTCGTGCATCCGGCGGAGAAACAACTCGTCGACCAAGCCGCGGGTGGCGTCGGTGACCGGCAACAGGAGAACGACCACATCGGCAAGCGGCAGCAGGTCGGGTAGGGCGTCCATGTTCGCGACGCCGTCCCGGGCACGGCGGGCCACGCGCAGCACATGCGTCTCGAAGCCGTCGAGTCGGCGTTCGAGGGCCTGTCCGATCGATCCGTACCCGACGAGCAGCACGGTGCGGTCGGCGAGGGCGAGGTGCTCGGCCGGCACCCAGCGCCCCTCCTCCTGCGCACGGACGAAGTCGGGGAGCCCGCGCAGAGAGGCGAGAATCAACGCGACGGCGAGCTCGGCCGTACTCGCATCGTGGACGCCGCGTGCGTTGCACAGTGTTACCCCGCTCGGCACGAAGCTGCGGACGTTCTCGACACCGGCGGTCAGCATCTGCAGGACCCGCAGCCGCGGTAGCCGCGGGATGACCCGTCGGACGATCGGGCCGGCGCCGATATACGGCGGCACCCACAGCTGGACCTCGTCGGCCGACGACGGCAGGGTGCCGCTGCCGTCGTAGACGTCCACGTCGATCCCGTCCGGGACCCCACCCATGCGATCGACCGCGTCGGGGTACGGCAGCCACACCCACGTCACGGCACGCACCCTAGTAGTGGGCGTGCCCGCGACCATGATCGCCAGGCGGTTGCGGGAACGTCGCGGCGTTGTGGGACGTCTGGCGGGCATGCGACCACTGGTCCGGACGGCGCTGGCAGCGGTGGCGGCGACGGGCGTCATGCTCGCCGCGGCATGTGGCGGGGACGATCCCCCCGGCGAAGCCGTGACGCCGAGGGCACCGGCATCGAGCGAGTCATCCGCCGCTGCGACGGAAACCGGCCAGCCGCAGGTCGACGGGATCGTCGCCGAAGGATTCACCTCGCCGTGGGGGTTGGCGTTCCTCCCCGACGGCAGCGCCCTGGTCTCCGAGCGTGACACCGCGCTGATCAAGCGGATCGATGCTGACGGGACAGTGACCGAGGTCGGCGAGATCGCCGACGTCGAGCCGCAGGGTGAGGGTGGGCTGCTCGGCATCGCGTTCCGCGACGATTGGCTGTATGCGTACTTCACCAGTGGCGAGGACAACCGCATCGTGCGGCTGCCGTACACCGACGGTGGGCTGGGCGACGCTGAGGTCCTGCTCGACGGGATTCCTGCGGCGGGCATCCACAACGGCGGGCGGCTTGTCTTCGGACCTGATGACATGCTCTACGCCGGAACCGGCGACGCGGGCGAGCGGCCGACCGCGCAGGACTCGGAGTCGCTCGGCGGCAAGATCCTGCGGATGATGCCCGACGGTTCCGTGCCCTCGGACAACCCGTTCCCCGGGTCGTACGTGTGGAGCCTCGGCCATCGCAACGTGCAGGGTCTGGCGTTCGATGACGAGCAGCGGCTGTGGGCGAGTGAGTTCGGCCAGAACACCTTCGACGAGCTCAATCGCATCGAGGCGGGCGCCAACTACGGCTGGCCCGAGGTCGAGGGCGCCGGCGGTGCGCCCGACTTCGCCGACCCGCTCGCGACCTGGCCGACGAACCAGGCGTCACCGAGCGGCGTCGCAGTTCTCGGCACTGCGGTCTACATGGCAGGGCTGCGCGGCGAGACGCTGTGGCAGATCCCCATCGCAGCCGACGGCGCCGGGCGGCCACAGCCGCTGTTCGCTGGCGAGTACGGGCGGCTGCGCACGGTCGCGGTCGCGCCGGACGGATCGCTGTGGCTGGTGACCAGCAACACCGACGGACGGGGCGCCCCGCGCGACGGCGACGACCGGATCCTCCGCCTCACGACGTCGTAGCGATCTTCACGACTCCGGCGTGAGGCGCTCCAGCAGCAGTTCGCGGACCCGGGTGGCGTCGGCCTGGCCGCGAGTCGCCTTCATCACCGCACCGACGAGCGCACCGACTGCTGCGACCTTGCCAGCACGAACCTTGTCGGCGATATCTGGGTTCTCGGCGATCGCCGAGTCGACGGCCGAGGTCAACGCCCCTTCGTCCGACACCACGACCAGTTGACGTGCGGCGACGACTTCGTCCGGGGTGCCTTCGCCGGCAAGCACACCGCTGATCACCTCACGCGCCAAGCGGTCGTTGAGCGCGCCCTCGCGCACGAGCGAAACAATGCGCGCGACGTCGCCCGGTGTGATCGGCAGCGACGACAGGTCGACGCCCTCCTCGTTCGCTCGCCGGGCCACCTCGCCGAGCCACCACTTGCGCGCGTCCGCCGGCGACGCGCCTGCATCGACCGTCGCCGCAACCAGGTCCAGGGCACCGGCATTGCTCACCGCTTGCAGCTCGACCGGCGTGACCTGCCAATCGGCCTGCAACCGCGCCCGGCGCGCTGTGGGCGACTCGGGAAGCGTCGCCCGCAGCTCCTCGACCCAGTCCGAGCTCGGCGCGAGCGGAACCAGATCGGGCTCCGGGAAGTAGCGGTAGTCCTCGGCCTGCTCCTTCGACCGTCCGGGCGTCGTCTCACCGGTGTCCTCGTGCCAGTGCCGCGTCTCCTGGACGACTCGGCCACCCCCGTCCAGGACGCCCGCTTGCCGCGTGATCTCGAAGCGCACCGCGCGCTCGACCGACCGCAGCGAGTTGACGTTCTTCGTCTCCGTTCGAGTGCCCCAGACGCCCGAGTCGCGCGGAGACAGCGAGACGTTGCAATCGCAGCGCAGCGATCCCTCTTCCATCCGTACGTCGGAGACGCCGAGGCCGCGCAGGATGTCGCGCAGCTCGGTGACGTACGTGCGAGCCACCTCGGGCGCGCGATCGCGCGTGCCGTCGACGGGCTTCGTCACGATCTCGACGAGCGGGATGCCGGCCCGGTTGTAGTCGACGAGGGAGTAGTCCGCGCCGTGAATGCGGCCGGTGGACCCGCCGACGTGCAACGTCTTGCCGGTGTCCTCCTCGAGGTGCACGCGCTCGATGCCGACGCGAATTACGTCGTCTCCGACAGCGACGTCGAGCCAGCCGTCGACGCACAGCGGCTCGTCGTACTGCGAGATCTGGAAGTCCTTCGGCATGTCCGGATAGAAGTAGTTCTTCCGGGCGAATCGGCACCACGCGGCGATGCTGCAGTTCAGCGCGAGCCCGATGCGGATCGTCGCTTCGATGGCCGCCCGGTTGGCCACCGGGAGCGAGCCGGGCAGGCCAAGGCAGACCGGGCACACCTGGGTGTTGGGCGCGGCACCGAACGTCGTCGAACAGCCGCAGAACATCTTCGAGCGGGTGCCGAGCTCGACGTGCGTCTCCAAGCCGATGACCGGGTCGTACCGCTGCAGCGCCTCGTGGTAGGGGACCAGCAAACTGATAGTCACTCTCCGTCTTCCACAAAGTCCTCCTGGAACGACCGCCAGGTGATGATCGCTCCGGTGACAACGGCGGCGGCGTAGAGGATGGCGTCCAGCCGCGACAGCCAGTCCGGCGTCTCCCGCCAGTGCCGGAGCGCGCGCAGGGCGCCGAGGAGGGCGAACCCTTGGGAGGCGAGAGCGACGGTCCGCTGCGTACGAACGGGCAGTGGGTTCATGACAGTTGCGACATCTCCTCGAGAAGGGGGTGACCCCACCGATCTAGCAGCGCGGCCTCGATGGCCGCGCCGACGTGATAGAGCCGGTCGTCGGCCAAGGTCGGTGCCATGATCTGCAGGCCGACCGGCATGCCGTCCTCGGGTGCCAGCCCGCACGGCACCGACATGGCGGCGTTGCCGGCAAGGTTCGCCGGGATCGTGCACAGGTCAGCGAGGTACATCGCGAGCGGGTCGGCGACCCGCGAGCCGATCTCGAACGCGGTCGTCGGCGTCGTCGGAGAAACGAGAACGTCGACCGTCGCGAACGCCGCGTCGAAGTCGCGGCTGATCAGCGTCCTGACCTTTTGCGCCTGCCCGTAGTACGCGTCGTAGTAGCCGCTGGACAGCGCGTACGTGCCCAGGATGATCCGTCGCTTCACCTCGTTGCCGAAACCGGCGTCGCGCGTCAGCGACATGACCTCCTCGGCGCTACGGGTGCCGTCGTCGCCGACCCGCAGTCCGTACCGCATCGCATCGAAGCGGGCGAGGTTGCTCGAGCACTCCGACGGCGCGATGAGGTAGTAGGCCGGCAGCGCGTAGTCGAAGCTCGGGCACGAGACCTCGACGACCTCGGCGCCCAGCTGCTCGAGCAGCTGCACCGCCTCGGTGAAGCGGCTGAGGACGCCGGCCTGGTAGCCCTCGCCGGCGAACTGCGCCACCACGCCGACCCGGAAGCCGCGCAGGCCATCGCCCGCCGCGCCGGCCCGTGCCGCGGCCACCACCGGGGGAACCGGTGCGTCGATCGACGTCGCATCCATCGGGTCGTGCCCGGCGATCGCCTCGTGGAGCAACGCGGCGTCCAGGACGGTGCGCGCACACGGCCCGGCCTGGTCCAAGGAGGAGGAGAACGCCACCAGCCCATACCTCGACACCCCGCCGTAGGTCGGCTTGACGCCGACCGTGCCCGTCAGTGCGGCCGGCTGCCGGATGGAGCCGCCGGTGTCCGTGCCGACGCCGAGCGGTGCCAGACCAGCCGCGACGGCGGTCGCCGACCCACCCCCACTGCCCCCCGGTACGCGGTCGAGGGCCCACGGGTTGCGCGTGGGGCCGTACCCGGAGTTCTCGGTGGACGAGCCCATCGCGAACTCATCCATGTTCGTCTTTCCGAGCAGGACGACTCCGGCCTCGCGTAGCCGGCGGACGACGGTGGCGTCGTACGGGGGTCGCCAGCCCTCGAGGATGCGAGAGCCGCAGGTCGTGGGCACGCCTCGCATCGTCAGCACGTCCTTGAGCGCGAGCGGCACCCCAGCCAACGGGCCCAGACCTGACCCGGCCAGCCGCGCATCGTCCACGGCGGTCGCGGCCGCGAGCGCACCCTCGACGTCGACGTACAGGAACGCATGGAGCGCCGGATCGACTTCCTCGATCCGGTCCAGATGCGCGCGGGTGACCTCGACTGCCGAGACGTCCCCAGCGGCAACGCGCGCGGCCGTGTCTGCCGCAGTTAGGGAAGTGAGATCGGTCACGGTGCCGGACACGCTCACGCCTCCTCACCGAGGATGCGCGGGACCCGGAATCGATCCGCTTCCGCGGCGGGGGCCTCGGCCAGCACCTCGTCTCGCGGCAGTGAGGGCCGGACGTCGTCCTCGCGGAAGACGTTCGTGAGCGGAACAGCATGCGAGGTCGGCGGGATGTCGTCGGCCGCGACTTCGGACACCCGAGCGACCGCAGCGAGGATCACGTCGAGCTCGGCCGCCAGCCGATCCAGTTCGTCCGGCCCGAGGTCGAGGCGTGCCAGCCGCGCAAGGTGGGCGACCTCGTCGCGCGCAATCGACGGCCCGGCCTTGGACATGGCGGCAACTCCGTAACGACAGCGCGAACAGGGGTAGAAGGACTGGCCAATCCTAGGGCGCACTCCCCGTCGAGGATCTGGCGCCTGCCGGGGCTTCGACCTAGCATGGCGCACCCCCGTTCGGGGAAAGAGCTCGGGTGAACAGGAGGCCCCCGAGCCGCCGCGACAGCTGCATACGTGCGTGTACGCGTCCGTGTACAGCGCACACGTCCCCCGCACCGGTGCCGCGACGACGAGGAGGCTTCTCGTGTTGAACGACGCTGCCCGCTGGTACGCCAACTCGACACATTTCTGGTCAACCTGGACGGCCTCAGACCTGGTGGCCGCCAAGAACGGCACGATGATCAGCGTCGTCCTCCCCGCTCGCGACGAGCAGGGGACGGTGGGGGACGTCGTGGGCGCCATCCGGGCCGATCTGGTCGACGCTCTGCCCCTCGTGGACGAGATCGTGGTCATGGACTCCGACTCGCGCGATCGCACGGCTCGGGTCGCTGCCGACGCCGGAGCACGGGTCGTGGCCTGCTCGGACGTCGTCCCTGAGCTCGGGATGCGCCCGGGGAAGGGCGAGGCGCTGTGGAAGTCGCTGTTCGTCACCTCCGGCGAGCTGCTGGTCTTCGTGGACGCCGACCTCGTCGACGTCGGGTCCCACTACGTCACCGGTCTCCTCGGCCCGCTTCTCACCCAGCCGCACGTCGCCCTGGTCAAGGCGTTCTACGACCGGCCGCTCGTCACCGAGGAGGGCGTCAGCCCGTACGGCGGCGGTCGCGTCACCGAGCTCGTGGCCCGACCGCTGGTCAATCTGCTCTGGCCCGACCTGGCCGGGATCGTGCAGCCGCTGTCGGGCGAGTACGCCGGCCGCCGCGCGGCGCTCGAGCGGCTGCCGTTCGCCTGCGGATACGGGGTGGAGATCGGCATGCTCATCGATCTCGTCGGCGCGTACGGCGTCGACGTCATTGCGCAGGTGGACCTCGGCCACCGGGTGCATCGTCACCAGGCCGATACCGCGCTCGGTGTCATGGCGGCCGAGATCCTGGCCACCGCCCTGCGCCGACTCCCCCACGCCCCGCAGGTGCAGCTGGATGCGGGTCTGACGCAGTACCGCCGCGACCTGGACGGATTGCAGGTGGCGGTGCGCGATGTCCCCGGACTGGAGCGCCCGCCAGCGGTCGAGATCCCCGCTTATCTCGCCCGCAGCGACGCTCCCCGGGTACGTGAGGGAGGGATCGCATGATGCGCGCGTCAGCGATCTCCGTGCTGGTCAATGCCGGGCCCTGGCTCCCGGTGCCGCCGGTGGCGTACGGCGGTCTGGAGAACGTCGTGGCCACGCTGGTTCCGGAGCTCCGCCGCCGCGGGGTCCGCGTCGTGCTCGCGACCGTGGGAAAGAGCGACCTCGCCGTCGACGAGGTCGTGTCCGCCTTTGCAACCGGACAGTTCGACGCGCTCAACCGCCCGTACAACCAGGTCGGCGCACTCGCCCACGCGCACATGCAGGCCGTCATTCGTCGGCTACGACGCGGCGACATCGACATCGTCCACGACCATCTGGAGATCGTGGGGCCGGCGACTCTTGCCGCTCTCGGCTCGACGTTCCCACCGGCGCTGCACACCCTGCACTGGGATCCGCAGCGGGCGGCGGCGTTCTACCGGGAGTTCGACGGTGGCGGCCGGGTCTGGGTGAACGGGGTGTCGTCGACGCAACTCGCGCAAGCGCCCGCTGAGCTCCAGCGCCTGTCGCTGGGAGCGGTTCCACTCGCGACACCGATCCCGCCCGGTCCCCCGTTGCCCGTGTCCGAGCGCGAGGACCACGTCCTGGTGCTCGGCCGGATCTGCCGCCTCAAGGGGCAGCACCTGGCCGCGCGCGTGGCGCATCGCACGGGCGTGCCGCTCGTGCTGGCCGGGCCGGTGGGCCGGGCCGAATCGCTCGCCGAGGTCGAGGAGATCGGCGCGGAGGGCGACGATGCTCGCTACTGGCGGGACGAGGTCGCTCCGCTGGTCGACGGCAACCATGTGCGCTGGATCGGGTCCGTCGGCGGCGCGGACAAGGCTGCGCTCCTGCGCAGCGCCCGAGCACTGCTCATGCCCGTGCAGTGGGAGGAACCTGGCGCGACCGTCGTCGCCGAGGCGATGGCTGCCGGAACCCCGGTGGTCGCACTGCGGCGCGGTGTGCTGCCGAGCCTCGTCGACCACGGCGTGACCGGCTTCATCGCGGAGGACGAGGACGGGCTGGCTGCAGCCGTGGGTCAACTGGGCGCCATCGACGTGGCCGCGTGCAGGCGCACCGCAGTGGAGCGCTTCTCCCCCGCCGTGATGGCCGAGCGCTACCTCGCGCTCTACGACGAGGTGCGCCGCCGGGCCGCCCTCACGACGGCGTCCCCCGTCCTCACCGGCTAAAGCCGAAATGATCACGTATACGTGATCATTTCGGACGATACGCCTGTTGTAGAGCGCGTATCGCCCTAACTCGTCGCGTATCGCCGTGCCGAAGCGGCGCCGTCACGGCGTCAGGACCGCCCCGACCACATGGCGACGACGCTGCGACACCTCGGCGAACAGCGTCGGCGCGTCATCGAAAGCGACCACGTCGGTGATGAGGTGCTGCCGGATCGCTTCGCCCTCGGCACGTAGCAGGTCGATCGTGGCGTGCGACAGGCGCTCACGATCCCAGCTGGCCGCGAGTCCGCGCGGCACGCGTCCGATCTGCGCGCATCGCAGCGCTAGGCCGTTGTGATGGAATTCCTCGCCCAGCCGCACTTCCTCGGCTCCAGCGGCGTAGAACGCCAAGTCGACCACCACGCCCTGAGGCCTGGCGCAGCGCAGGGCCGTGGCCAGTGCCGACGCCTGGCCGCGGCACTGGAAGACCACGCTCGCGCCGCGATCGCCGGGCCCGTGCGCCCAGCGCTGCTTGACGGTCAGCGCGGGGTCGGAGTCCGGAGGAGAGTCCGTGACCGTGTCGAAGCCCAGCGCCGCAGCCACGTCGAGCCGCTCGCGCGACGAGTCGACGACGAGTACCTCTGCCGCGCCGTGATGCCGGGCGAACAGGGCCGTGAGCAGCCCCACCACACCGGCTCCCGTGACGACGATCTCACGGTCGGTCACACCATCGCCAAGGTCACGGACCGCGGCACCCATAAGGTCCGACGCCGCGTGCAACAGGCCGTTCGCACAGATCGGGCCCATGTGCGCGACGAACACGCCGAGGAGCGGGTCGAGGTCGTCGGGGAGCCCGACGAAGCGTTCCTGCAGTGGGTCGGCCGTGTGACCGCTGCGATGCCCGTATGTCATCGCGACCAGCTGACCCTCCCGTACGGCCGGCGTGCGACTGGCCGTCACCGTCCCGACGGACATGTACCCCAGCTTCGTCACCGGGTACGGGTCGACCGGCGCCGCGGGCAGGAACAGACCGAGCTCGGCGTCCCAGCGCCGGTTCTGCATCGGATTCGTGCCGCGGAACCAGGTCAGCTCGGTTCCGAGCGACACCCCGCTGAAACGGGTGTCGACGCACGCCATCCCTGGCCCCAGCGGCGTGTCAGGCAGCTCGCGCACCACGAGGTTGCCCGGCCGCTCGACGACCAGGGCGCGCACCCAGCGCTTTTCAGCCGGCACGTGAGAACCCCGTTAGCTCCACGACGCTGCCGTCAACGGCTGCTCGCGCGATGGCCGTCGCCACCCGATGGGTTCGCATCGCCTCGTCGTAGGGCACCCGAATGTCGCTGGGGTTGCCGGTGCGTACCGCCGCGATGAACGCCGCATCCGCCGCGCTTCGGGCGTCGTTGGCGGGGACGCGATGCTCCTCGCCGTCGACGCGCCGGACCAACAAGTCGTCCTCGGCGAGATGGATGGCCACCCCGTCCGCGAACAGGTCGACGCGGGTGCGGTGCTTCCACCCCAGCAGGCTTGTTGACGCGAGGGACGCGACAGCACCGCTCTCGAAGCGCAGCGTCGCTGCGCAGGCGTCGTCGACGTCCCCGTCCAGACCGCGGTTCAGCCGATTCCCGGCGGCGTGAACCGAAACGACCTCCCCGACGAGGAGTCGCAGCAGGTCGATGACGTGAGTTGCCTGCTCCACGATCTGGCCGCCCGACTGGGCGACGTACGGCCACCACGCCGGCGGCGGCAACTTGTCCAGCCAGGTGGCGACGGCAAGCGCGACGGGGTGCTCGGCGCAGATCCGAGCGGCGTGCTCGACCGTGTCGTAGTAGCGCCAGTGATAGCCGGTGGCGGTGATCAGGCCGTTCTCACGAACACCGGCAGCGATCTCCTCGGCGATCGCGAGGTCGAGAGCGACCGGCTTCTCGACGAAGAACGGGATCCGGGCCTCGAGCAGGGCGAGCTCGGTCGGCCCGTGTGCGAACGGCGGCACGCAGACGTATGCGGCGTCCAGAACCCCGCCCTCCAGCAGCGCCGGCACCGATGGAAAAGCCCGCGCCGGTGCTCCTGCGGCGTCGACGAGGCTGTTCGCGCGATCGGCGTCGGTATCGACTACGCCGACGACTTCCACTCCCGGCAACCGCTGGAGAGAGCCGACGTGTCGGGCGGCGACGGACCCCGCTCCGATCACGCCGATGCTCAGCCGCCGGTCGGGTGGTTGTCGGGGGGCACACGGGGGGCAGCGCCCCCCGTGTGTGATGTCGTCCATTGCCTCCTGCGCTTGCCCATGGCCGTCGGCGCGAAACCGCCCCCAGGGGCTGCCGGCCGCTAGGGCGTGTTGGCCGGCGCCTTGGCTGCAGCCTCCGGACCACTGTCGAGCAGCGTGCGAAACCCGTCCTCGTCGAGAACGGGCACGCCAATCTCGAGGGCGCGGTCGTACTTCGATCCGGGGTTGTCGCCAGCTATCACGAAGGCAGTCTTCTTCGACACCGAGCCGGTGACCCTGCCACCGCGGGCCTGGACCGCCTCAGTCGCCGCGTCGCGCGACCAGCCGTCGAGCGAACCGGTCACGACGACAGTCACCCCGGCCAGCGGTCGCTCCTGCTCGTCGACCACCTCGTCGGCAAGCTCGACGCCGGCCGAGCGCCACTTCTCGACGACCTCGCGATGCCAGTCGACGTCGAACCACTCGCGGATCGACACCGCGATCGTCGGGCCGACGCCGTCAGCGGCGGCGAGCTCCTCCGCAGACGCGTCGCGAATGCGGTCGAGGCTGTGAAACTCGCGGGAAAGCGCCTGCGCCGCGGTTGGCCCCACGTGCCGGATGGACAGCGCGACGAGCACGCGCCACAGCGGTCGATGTCGCGCCTGCTCGAGGTTGTCGAGGAGCTTGCGGCCGTTCGCCGACAGCGTGCCGTCCTTCTTGGTGAAGAACTCCGAGCGGGAGAGCGATTCCTCGGTGAGGTGGAAGATGTCGCCCTCGTCCTGCAGCAGCCCCGAGGTCAGCAGCGCTATGCCAGCTTCGTACCCCAGCACCTCGATGTCGAAGGCTCCGCGACCCGCCACGTGGAACACCCGCTCCCGCAGTTGCGCGGGGCACGACCGCGCATTCGGACAGCGGATATCGACGTCGGATTCCTTCTCCCGCCACAGTTCCGTGCCGCACTCCGGGCAGTGGGTCGGCATGACGAACTCGTGCTCGCTGCCGTCCCGCAGATCGACGACCGGTCCCACGATCTCTGGGATGACGTCACCGGCTTTGCGCAGGACGACGGTGTCGCCGACGAGGACGCCCTTGCGGCGTACCTCGTTGGCGTTGTGCAGGGTGGCCATCCCCACTGTCGAGCCCGACACGCGTACCGGCTCCATCCGGCCGAACGGCGTCACGCGGCCGGTACGGCCCACGTTGACGAGGATCTCCAGCAGCTTGGTGGTGACTTCTTCGGGCGGGTACTTGAACGCGATCGCCCACCGCGGCGCGCGCGACGTCGAGCCGAGGCGGCGCTGCAGGGCGATCTCGTCGACCTTGACGACGACGCCGTCGATCTCGTGCTCGACGGCGTGCCGGTCTCGCGAGTAGCGGTCGATGTAGTCACGGACCTGCTTCAAGTCTTGGCACACCGCATAGCGGCCGCTGACGGGCAAGCCGAGCTCCCTGAGCAGCTCGTACGCCTCCGACTGGCGACTCGGGCGAAGTCCCTGCGCGGCGCCGACGCCATGGATGACCACACGCAGCGGGCGGGTGGCGGTGATGCGCGGATCCTTCTGCCGCAGCGATCCGGCGGCCGCGTTGCGCGGGTTGGCGAACGGGGCCCGACCGGCCTCGACCAGCGACGCATTCAGCTCCTCGAAGCGAGCGACCGGGAAGTAGATCTCGCCCCGGACCTCGAGCAGCTCTGGCGGGTTCCCGTCCAGCCGAGCCGGGACGACGTCGATAGTGCGGACGTTCGCGGTCACGTCCTCGCCGGTACGTCCGTCGCCGCGCGTCGCTGCCCGGACGAGCCGGCCACGCTCGTAGACGAGGTCGACTGCGACACCGTCGACCTTGAGCTCGGCAACGTAGGACGTCTCGGCGTTGCCGACCTCGCGCTCGATGCGGGCCGCCCACGCGACAAGCTCGTCGTCGGCGAAGACGTTGTCGAGGCTCATCATCCGCTCGAGGTGATCGACCGGCGTGAACTGTGTCGAGACGACGTTGCCGACCTTCTGCGTCGGCGAGTCGGGTGTGCGTAGCTCGGGGTAGTCGTCCTCGATCTGCTGAAGCTCGCGCATCAGCGTGTCGTACGCGCTGTCGCTGATCGTCGGCCGGTCGAGGACGTGATAGCGGTATGAGGCGTCCTCGATCTCCTGCGCCAGCACGCCGTGCCGCTCGGCGACCGTGGATGGAGCTGTCAGCTCCTCAGTCATTGCTCCCCTCCGGATCGTCGACCAGCGTGCGCGCAGCCTCGCGGCACCGGGCCATCGCTGCTCGCGCATGACCAGGCGATGCGCCGGCCATACCGCAGGTCGGCGTCACCACGACCGCCTGAGGGAGGGTCTCGACCGGAAGCCCAAGGCGCCGCCACAGCTGTCGTACGGGAGCGACGGTAGTCGCGGGGTCCGACAGCCTTCCGTCGGTCGCGGGCACCACGCCGAGTAGCAAGCCACCTCCGGCCTCGACGATCTCGCCGAGCACCTCGTCCGCCCCGCTCGCCCACGGCGGTGAGGTCGAGCGAGATCACGGCTGCCCCGGCGGCGCGGAGCAGGGGGATTGGGATGTCAGGCGCGCAGCAGTGCACGAGAGCCGTAACCTCGGGCCCGGCGGCGTCGAGCACGGAGCGCAGCCCGTCCCGGACGACGTTGGGCTCGACCGAGCGGAGCGTGCCGTACCCACTCTGGGTCGGGACCCGACCGCGCAGAACTGCCGGCAGCGACGGCTCATCGATCTGCAGCAGCACATCTGCGTGCGGGAGCCGCTTGCGTACATCCATCAGCAGCGTCGCAACCCCTTCAGCCAAGGAGGCGACGATGTCGCGAACGGCTCCCGGGTCGTGCAGGGCGCGCTCGCCACGCGATAGCTCGAGGCTCGCGCTCAGAGTCCACGGGCCCGCAACCTGCACCTTGAACGGGCCGTCCTGCTGGCCGGCGAATTCCTCGGCGGCGTCGAGGTCCTCGCCCAGCAGCGATCGGGCACGGCGCTCGTCGGCGCTCGGTCGATCCACCAGCCGCCAGCCAGCCGGCTGGAGGTCCACCGGCATGTCGACGAGAAGCCCGGCGGCTCGACCGATGAGATCGGCGCCGGGGCCGCGTGCGGGCAGCTCAGGGACGTGTGGCAGGTCGGGCAGCTCGCCGAGGACGAGCCGCATGGCCTCGCGGATGTCGGTGCCGGGGAGCGAGCCGATTCCGGTGGCACTGCCCGGCGCCCACGGCCGCTGCCACCCCTGCGACGTGTCCGAACGCGGCTCGTTCACGACCGCGACGGCGTTCGGACAGCCCGCGGGTTGGACGACACGGTGGATGAAACTGTGGCCGACCCGATGACGCGGTCGCCGTCGTAGAGCACGACCGCCTGACCGGACGCGACACCGCGAACGGGTTCGTCCAATTTCACGTGCACCTCAGCGCCCATGACATCGGCGACAGCGGGAACGGCTCGCCCGTGCGCGCGCACCTGCGCAGAGCAGGCAATCACCGCAACCGGCGCCGGCCCACACCATCGCGGCGCCTGCGCAACGATGACGCCGACGTCCAGCTCCTCGGCGGTTCCGACGGTGACCGTCCGGCTGACCGGCGAGATGTCGAGGACGTATCGCGGCTTGCCGTCCGCAGCTGGGCGATCGATGCGGAGCCCGCGCCGCTGCCCGACCGTGAAGCGGTGGGTGCCGGCATGCTGGCCGAGCACCTCTCCCGAACGGTCGACGATGCTGCCGGGCGCGGCGCCCAGCCGGCCGGCGAGGAACCCGCCGGTGTCCCCGTCGGCGATGAAACAGATGTCGTGGCTGTCGGGCTTCTCGGCGACGGCGAGCCCGCGCAGCTCCGCATCGTGGCGCACGTCCGTTTTGAGCGAGTCTCCGAGCGGGAACATCGCGTGCGCGATCTGGTCGGGCGTCAGTACGCCGAGGACGTACGACTGGTCCTTGCCCGCGTCGACGGCACGGAACAGCGCGCCGTCCCGTAGCCGGGCGTAGTGACCGGTACAGACCGCGTCGAAGCCGAGTGCGAGCGCCTTGTCGAGGACGGCGGCGAACTTGATCTTCTCGTTGCACCGAAGGCACGGGTTCGGCGTGCGGCCGGCGGCGTACTCGGCGACGAAGTCGTCGACCACGTCGGCGCGGAATCGCTCGGCGAGATCCCAGACGTAGAAGGGGATGCCAATGACGTCGGCAGCGCGCCGGGCGTCGCGCGCGTCCTCGAGCGTGCAGCAGCCGCGAGCGCCGGAGCGAAACGACGTCGGATTGGACGACAGGGCGAGGTGGACGCCGGTGACGTCGTGGCCGGCGTCGACGGCGCGCGCCGCTGCGACGGCAGAGTCGACCCCGCCGGACATGGCGGCAAGGACCTTCACTGACTCACCCTCGACGACGACGACGACACGAGTCCGGCCCGCCGGCCGCGCTCGACGACCGTGCCGAGCGCATCGATCAACGCGTCGACATCGTCCTGCGTCGAGGTGTGACCCAGCGAGAAGCGCAGCGAGCCGCGCGCCCGCTCCTCGCTGCAGCCCATCGCGAGGAGCACGTGCGATGGCTGCGCGACGCCGGCCGAGCAGGCCGACCCGGTCGAACACTCGATGCCCTGCGCGTCGAGCAGCATGAGCAGCGCGTCGCCCTCGCACCCGGGAAACGAGAAGTGGGCGTTGCCAGGCAGTCGCCGATCGAGGTCACTGCTCGGATCGCCGTTCAGCTGGGCATCCGGGACGACGCGGAGCAGCCGCTCCACGAGGTCGTCGCGCAGTGCGCGCAGGTGGTCGGCACACTCTGGCTGCACCTTGACAGCAACGGCCGCAGCCGCAGCGAGGCCGGCGACACCTGGGGTGTCGACCGTGCCCGACCGCACGTCGCGCTCCTGGCCGCCGCCGTGCAGGAGAGGAACGGGAGCGAGTTCGCGCGAAAGCAGCAGCGCGCCGACTCCGAGCGGACCGCCGAACTTGTGCCCGGTCATGGTCAGGGCGTCCAGACCGCTTGCAGCGAAGTCGACCGGCAGCGAACCGACGGCCTGGACGGCGTCGGAGTGAATTGGGATGCCGTACGCACGCGCGATCTCGGCAAGCTCGACGACCGGCTGAACCGTACCGACCTCGTTGTTCGCCCACATGACACTGATGAGCGCGACGTCGTCGGCATTCCGAGCCAGCACGCTGCTCAGCGTTGCGGGCTGGACGCGACCGGCGGTATCGACGGGCAACCACTCGATGACGGCGCCCTGCGATTGAGCCAGCCACACCGCGCAGTCGACGACAGCATGGTGCTCGACGGCGCTGACCAGCAGCCGGCGCCGGCGATTGTCGGTCGCCCGGCGCGACCAGTACAGGCCCTTTACGGCGAGGTTGTCGGCTTCCGTCCCGCCGCCGGTGAACACGACTTCGCTGGGACGGGCGCCGAGCGCCTGGGCAAGGGTCTCCCGTGACTCCTCGACGACACGGCGGGCATGGCGACCGGCAGCGTGCAAGGAGGAGGGATTGCCGACCCGCCCCAGCTGCGCGGTCATGGCCTCGACCGCTTCCGGGAGCATCGGAGTGGTCGACGCGTGGTCCAGGTAGGCCATCGCGCCCGAGTCTAAGTCAGGGGCAGCTTCGAGCTATCCCTTGCGCTTCTCGATCTCCTGCGTCAGCTGCGGGACGACCGTCGACAGATCGCCCACCACGCCGAAGTCGACCAGCTCGAAGATCGGCGCCTCTTCGTCCTTGTTGATCGCCACGATGGTCTTCGAGGTCTGCATGCCGGCGCGGTGCTGGATGGCTCCCGATATGCCGGCCGCGATGTACAGCTGCGGCGACACCGTCTTCCCGGTCTGCCCGACCTGGTTCTGGTGCGGATACCAGCCGGCGTCCGTTGCCGCCCGCGACGCGCCCACTGCCGCGCCGAGCGAGTCGGCGAGCTCTTCGATGATCCGGAATCCGTCGGCGGATCCCACGCCACGCCCGCCGGAGACGACGATGGACGCCTCGGTGAGTTCGGGGCGACCACCCTTCTTCGCAACCACGCGCTCCACGATCCGTACGGCCGTGTCGCTATCGGACAAAGTGACGGCGACAGGTAGCCGCTCCGGCTCGGCCGGCGCCGGCTCGGGCGGGGTGCTGTTGGGCCGCATGGTGATGATCGGCGTGCCGGTCGTCACGCGCGACTGGACGATGGTCGAGCCACCGAAGACGGACTGCTCGGCGACCAGCGTGTCGCTCAGGTCGACCGCGTCGGTGATCACGCCGGAGTCGGTACGGACGGCAAGGCGAGCGGCGACCTCCTTGCCTTCGGCCGTGGAGGCGATCAGCACGGCGGCCGGCTGGGTCTCGCCCACGAGCTGAGTGAGGACCGCAACCTTCGGGGTGACCAGATAGGTGTCGAGCTCGTCGCCGTCGGCGACGTAGAGCTTCTGCGCGCCGTACTCGGCAAGTCGATCGGCAGCCGTGTCGATGCCGGAGCCGACGTAGACCGCGCTTGGCTCACCGAGCTGGCGTGCCTTGGTCAGCAGCTCGAGGGTGGCTTTGCTGACTGCTCCGTCCAGCGCATCGACGAGCACCAGGATTTCTGCCATGTCGCGACTCCTCAGATGAACTTCTGGCTAGCGAGGTACTCGGCGACCTTGCTTCCGCCGTCGCCGCCCTCGTCCTTGACGATCGTTCCGCTCGAACGCGGCGGACGAGCGGCGAAGTCCTCGACCGCGCTCCAGGCGGCACCGAGACCGACGCGCTGCGCATCCAAGCCGGCGTCGGCGACGCTTCGGGTCTCGAACGGCTTCTTCTTCGCCGCCATGATCCCCTTGAACGACGGGTACCGAGGCTCGTTGATCTTCTCGACTACGCTGACGACCGCGGGCAGCGACGCCTCGAGCCGGTCGTAGCCGTACTCCGTCTGCCGCTGCACGCGCAACGCCGTGCCATCGACCTCGACCTTGTTCGCGAACGTGACCTGCGGCAGGCCGAGCCGCTCGGCCACCATCGCGGGCACGACCGACATGCGGGCATCGGTCGACTCCGAGCCGAACAAGACGAGATCCGGTGACAGCTCGCGCAGCACTTCCGCCAGGGCGTACGACGTCGCGAGCGCATCGGACCCGTGCAGCGCATCGTCGACGAGGTGGACGGCCTTATCGGCGCCCATCTGCAGGCCCTTCTTCAGCGCGTCGGCCGCACCAGCGGGACCCATCGTGAGCACGGTCACTTCGTCCGATCCGTCGCCGGCTTCCTTGAGGCGGAGCGCCTCTTCGACGGCGTACTCGTCCAGCTCGTTGATGACCTGATCGCCAGAGGTACGGTCCAGCGTGCGGTCAGTGGGGTCGAGACGCTTCTCTGCCCACGTGTCCGGCACCTGCTTCACGCACACAATGATGTTCATGATTAGCATTATTCCTTCGGGATCGGCGAAGCGCCAGTCCCCCAAACGTTACTCAGCGGTAAGTCGATGTGACAGGGTGACCGTTCGTGGTACGGCTCACGCTGACCGGAGAGCGCACTCTCCCCGGCATCGTCGAGGAGAACTACTGGTTTCGGCGACATGAGGCCGCCTATCGCCTGCTGGCGCCGTACTGCCTAGATGCGAACGTGCTCGAGGTCGGATGCGGCGAGGGCTACGGAGCAGAGCTGCTGCGGCAGGCCGGCGCGCGTCACGTTATTGCCGTGGATTACGACCGTGACGTCGTCACGCACGTATGCGGCCGCTACCCGACGCTTGCCATCCTGCAGGCCAACGCTGTGCGATTGCCGTGCCGTGCCTCGTCGGTCGACGTCGTCACGGCCTTGCAGGTGGTCGAGCACCTGTGGGAGCAACCGCGATTCGTGCGGGAGTGCGCTCGGGTGCTGCGACCGGGAGGGCGCATGCTGCTGACGACTCCCAACCGGTTGACCTTTCCGGCATCGACGAATGCGTTCCACGCGCGTGAGCTGACAGCGATCGAACTCGCGGAGCTCGCCGCACCGTATTTCGACGTCATGGTGCGGGGGCTGCGTCACACAGCAGGCACTGCAACGATGGGAAGCCGCGCACGGATCGCTGGTTGCGGCGCAGCTCGCCGGTGACTGGGACGCGGCATTGAGGTCGCGGGTGGCGAGCATCGACACCGGAGACTTCGAGCTCGATGACGATGCTGATGCTGCGATCGACCTGGTGCTCGTGGGCATTCGCCGGTGACAGCGTCATCATCGCTGGGCACGTGCTGCATCGTGCTCCACACTCACTTGCCGTGGCTCGCTCACCACGGCACCTGGCCGGTCGGCGAGGAGTGGCTGCACCAGGCGTGGAGCTCGTCGTACCTGCCGGTCGTGGAGATGTTGCACCGTCTCGCGGCCGAGGGGCGGCGCGACGTGCTCACCCTGGGCATCACTCCGGTGCTGGCGGCACAGCTGGACGACCCCTACCTGCTGCGGGAGTTCCACACCTGGCTTGGCTTCTGGCAGGCACGGGCCGAGGCACTCGCATTGCGTCCCGACGATCACCTCCGCGATCACGCCCGCTACGAGTTCCTGGCGGCCCAGTCGGCACTGCAGCTGTTCGAGGACCGCTGGCAGCACGGAGCATCGCCGGTGCTGCGCCCGCTCGTCGAGGACGGCGTCGTCGAGTTGCTCGGTGGCCCAGCGACGCACCCCTTCCAGCCTCTCCTGAACGACCGCATTGCCAAGTTCTCCCTGCGCACTGGGCTCGACGACGCGCAGCTTCGCTTCGGCCAGCGGCCCGCAGGGATGTGGGCGCCAGAGTGCGGACATCGACCTGGACTCGAGCAGCTGTACGCCGATGCTGGCATCGAACACTTCCTGGTCGATGGGCCGGCGATGGAGCGCGCGGGTCGTTCGACCGGCGCGGCGTGGCGGATCGGCGACACCAATGTCGTCGCCTTCGGACGCGACCTCGACGTCACCTATCGGGTGTGGTCCCCCGCCACGAGCTATCCCGCGGGACCCGACTATCGCGATTTCCACACCTACGACCACAAGTCGGGCTTTCGCCCGTCGCGGGTCACCGGCGTGCACGTCGATCCGGTCGACAAGTTGCCCTGGGATCCGCTGGCCGCGCAGGCGCTCCTCGAGCACGATGCCGTGGACTTCGTTGCCGTCGTACGAGCTCGGCTCTCGGATCTCGCACAGCAACGAGACGGTCGACCCGGGCTCGTCGTTGTCGCGTACGACACCGAGCTGTTCGGACACTGGTGGCACGAGGGCCCACAGTTCCTCGAACGGGTGCTGCGCCTGCTCCCCGATGCTGGCGTACGAGTCACGACGCTGCGCGGTGCCGCCGAAGCAGGACATGTCGAGGGCGGCATCGATCTGCCTGCAGCGTCATGGGGGTCGGGGAAGGACTGGCGAGTCTGGGACGGCGAGCAGGTCGCCGATCTCGCCGAGATGGCGCAACGCGTGCAGCGCAGGCTCCTGGACACTCTGGACAACGTGCGACAGCGCAACGGGAGCGCACTTCCACACCGTGGCGCCGACCACGACCAGATGGCACGCGAGGCGTTACTCGCACTGTCGAGTGACTGGGCGTTCATGGTCACCAAGGACTCGGCGGCGAGCTACGCCCGCGACCGTGCTGGCATGCACGAGCTGCGCTTCCGCAAGCTGGCGGACGGCATCGTCGCAGGTCTGGACGTCACCGCCGAGGCGGTGCGCCAACGCGCCGAGGACGGCCCGTTCGCGCACCTCGACTCACGTCTGCTCTAGGTCGTCGCCTCGGCTCTTTCCCCGCGCCCAGATCGCAGCGCAAAGCCCGCGAAGATCTCTGAGATGCCGTAGAACAGCATGTAGAACCCGGCCAGGTTGATGAGCAGCAACAGTTCTCGTCCCGGTGAGCCGATCGCCCAGGCACCGAGCAGGAACTCGACCACGCCCAGGATGATCGCGAGCCACCACCCGCCGTACTTCGGTCCAACGAAGGCACCGACGACGGTGAAGATGCCGCTGATCACGAGGTACCACGCGACGAAGAGGGCGACGACCAGCAGCGTCTTGCCCGGCCAGACAAACGCCATGATGCCGGCGACGATGCCGAGCACCCCTGAGACGTAGAACAGCCATTTCCATTCGTGGACGCGCTGCGCGAGCAGGATCTGCCCGACCCCGCCAAAGATGAAGGTGATGCCGATCAGCAGTGCTACGGACGCGACACTGCTCGGTCTCAGGCTGAGAACCATCAGCCCCCACAGCGCCCAGATGACGCCCGTGATGATGTACAGCCACCACCACCTGCGCATCGATTCGTCCAACCTGTCCGACCTGTCGAACGTGAACATCCCTACCCCTTAGTGAATCTCTTCCTGGCGATGAACCGCCGAGGCCGTCTTGCGAGCGATGTCGGCGAGGGCGCGGCGCCGCTCCTCGCCGGCGGCATAGTCGTCGATGCGGTTACGTATCACCTTGCCGGGGATTCCGGCGACGACACTGTACGGCGGCACATCCTTGGTGATGACAGCATGCGCCGCAAGCACGCTGCCCTGTCCCACGAACGCGCCGCGCAGCACCGTCACCTTGGTGCCGATCCAGACGTCGGGGCCGATGCGGACAGGTGACTTCACGATGCCCTGATCCTTGATACGGACGGTGATGTCGTCGAACGCATGGTCGAAGTCGGTGATGTACGCCCAGTCGGCAACAATGCTGGCGGCGCCGATCTCGACATCGAGATAGCAATTCACGGTGTCGTATCGGCCGAACACGACCTTGTCGCCGATACGCATATTTCCTTCGTGGCATCGGATGGACGTGTGGTCCCCCACATGCACGAAGCGGCCGATCACTAGCCGCCCGTATCCGCGCCTCGCCTGTAGCTCGACGTCCCTCCCAAGGAACACGAACCCCTCGGTAATGATGTGCGGGTTGCGTAGCCGCCAGCGCCAAAATCGCCAGTAGCGCACCAGGTAGTACGGCGTCCACGCGCGATGCTGCACCACCCAGCGCAGGCTCGTCCGCGTCACGAACCGCGCCTGCCGAGGATCCCGCTGCCGCACAAGGCCAGACGCTACTCGCGCCCTGTGGTCGCTCGGTCGTTGATACCGCCCGTCGAACGCGTGCACCCGACTTCCCAAGGTTCGGCTGACCCACCTCTGTTCTCGAGACTTTGAGCGCTCGTGCTCCACGCTCAAAGTTCCGCCTGGCTCAACAGGTTCCTCAATGCTCAGCATCGGGCCTGTGGACAACCGGGACGAGCCTCGGGCTCGACAGCTCATGCTGACAGCATGAGCTCTGACGAACCGCTGCTTGCTGCTCTGCCGTCGATCTTCACCGTTGATCGAGCACGCAAGGCTGGCTACGACGACGAGCTGATCCAGCACATGGTCCGGTCCGGCATCTGGCTTCGGGAGCGACGAAACGTCCTGGTGACCGCTGAGCTGAAGGGCTTGGTCGAGGATGACGCGAGGCAACGGTTCGCGGTTCGAGCCCAGGCAGCGCTGTTGACCGTCGGCAACCAAGCCTGCGTCTCTCACGAATCGGCCGCGTTCCTCCACGGCCTCGTCGTCGCAGAACCGGCTCGCATCACACTTACCGTGCCGTCTGGCTATGCCGCGCCGCGGTCGTACTCGAGCCTGCGGGTCCGTCCCGCCACGTTGCCGCCGGCTCACCGGACCACCCGCCACGGCGTTCCCGTTACGTCGAAGGCGCGCACATTGATCGACGTTGCGCGATATCTTGACTTCGTCCAGGCGGTTGTCACTGGAGACGATGCCCTGCATCGAGGTCTCGTCACGCCGTCGCAGTTGCGCGATGTCCTCAACGAGTGCCGACAGTGGCCATACGTCCAGAAGGCAGAACGGGCCGTGGCCTTCATGGACGGGCGTCGCGAGAGCCCTCTGGAGTCACGGTCGTTCGTGTTTCTCCTCGATGGCGGAATCTCCTTGCCAACCCCCCAAGCGCCAGTACTCGATGAGGACGGGCACCTGGTCGCACGTGTTGACATGCTGTGGGAGGGCTTGGGTGTTGTTGGCGAATGCGACGGCAAGCTCAAGTACGCCAATGATCCCAACGGGGATTCGCTATGGCAGGAGAAGCGACGCCAAGAGCGGCTCGAGGGTCTGGGCTACATCGTCGTCCGATGGGGCTGGGATGACCTCGAGGCCGCCGCCTTTCTGAAACGACGAATCCTCGCGGCGCACCAGCGCGCAGTTGCGTGGGGCCGACAGGTAGTCGGACGCCCGCCCCCTTCGTGAGCCTGTCGAAACTTCCCTCACATATGGCGACTTTGAGCGTGTCGAGGGGACGCTCAAAGCTCGACGGATCGCTCGAAGTTTCGGAAGCGACGGGAGACTGCCTCAGGGAGGCAACGCTAGGGGCGGGTGCCGGTGACGGAGACGTTGTAGAAGAGCTGCGCCGGCACGACGTGGGCGAGCGCGCGGTCGACCGCTGACAGGCGCAGCCAGGTCCGGTAGGCGAACATCGCCCAGCCCCACCCGAGCCGATCCGGGTTCACCGCCGATTCGAAGGTGCGCACCGGCCAGCCGAACCACGACGCCGTCAGTTCCTCGGTCACTGTGTGCACATCGGCCGCGCCGGCGCGCACGGCCAGCCGAGCCAGTGCAGACGGGTCGAACGTGTGCAGATCGACGACCGCCTCCAGCGCCGCCGCACGAGACGACTCGTCCAGCTCGGCGCTGGGTCGCGACCAGCCGTCTCGCAGGCGCGGCAGGTGCGTGACCCGCGTTGTCACTGCCCACGTCAGCCGGGACAGCCGGCGTGCGACAAAATCCCCGTACCGCGTGGGCTCGCCGCAGAACACGAACCGACCGCCCGGCCGCAGCACGCGCAGCGCCTCTCGAAAGGCGAGCTCCACATCCGGGATGTGATGCAGCACCGCATGCCCCACGACGAGGTCGAACGACGCATCCTCGTACGGCAGCGACTCCGCATCAGCGACGCGGCCCTCGATAGAGAAGCCGAGCGTCGCCGCGTTCCGCTGCGCAGTCGACACCATGCCCGGCGAGATGTCCGTGACAGCCCCGTCAGCCAGCAACCCCGCCTGCTTGAGATTGAGTAGGAAGAAACCCGTGCCGGCCCCGATCTCGAGGGCGCGGTCGTACGGCGCAGCCATCGGACCGGTCACCGCAGTGAAGCGGTCGCGGGCGTAGGAGATGCAGCGCTCGTCGTACGAGATCGACCACTTCTCGTCGTATGTCGACGCCTCCCAGTCGTGGTAGAGGATGTTCGCCAGCTTCGGGTCGTCCCACGCCTGCGCGACGAGATCGGGCGCGTTCACCGCCCGACGAACTCCGCCTTGCCGGGACCGTTCTCGACGAACGAGGTCATGCCGATGGTGCGGTCCTCAGTGGCGAACAGCGACGCAAACTGCTGTCGCTCGATCTCCAACCCGGTCTCCAGCGACGCCTCGAGGCCGCGGTCGATCGCCTCCTTGGCAGCCCGCAGGGCGTACGCCGGTCCGGTGACGAACGGCGCCACGAGCGACTGCGCTGCGGCGTACACGTCGTCGGGAGCGACGACTCGGTCGACGAGCCCGATCGCCAGCGCCTCGGCAGCCTCGACGAACCGGCCGGTGAAGACCAGGTCCTTCGCGCGAGCCGGCCCGACCAGCCGCGACAGCCGCTGCGTGCCGCCCGCGCCGGGGATGATGCCGAGCAGGATCTCCGGTTGCCCGAGCTTCGCGTTGTCGCCGCAGATTCGGAAGTCGGCACACAGCGCGAGCTCGCAGCCGCCGCCGAGCGCGTACCCGGTCACAGCGGCAACCACGGGCTTGGGGATGCGCGCCACCGCTGTGAACGCGGCTTGCAACCGCGCCGATCGATCGACGATGTCGGTATACGACGCGCCAGCCATCTCCTTGATGTCAGCGCCCGCGGCGAACACCTTCGCGCCGCCGTAGAGGATGACCGCGCGCACGGCGCGGTTGTCTGTTGCCTCGTCTGCGGCGGCGTGCAGCTCGTCCTGCACCTGATCGTTGAGCGCGTTCATCGGAGGGCGATCCAGCCGGATGGTGCCGATGCCGTCCTCGACCTCGAGCCGAACGAACGTGCCCACGATGCGACCTCCTGCGAATGAGTGCTTGATACGCAGGACACCCTAAGCAACTGTCAGACTGGGCCGAATGCACGACGTATGGCCCGGTCGCCGGGCGCCGCTGGGAGCGACGTTCGACGGCGAGGGAACCAATGTCGCGCTGTGGTCAGCCGGCGCCAGAGCCGTCGAGGTATGCCTGTTCGACGACGATGGCATCGAGGAACGGCTGCCGCTGACCGAGTCCACGTTCGGCGTCTGGCACGGCTACCTGCCCGGCGTCGGCCCCGGACAGCGCTACGGCTTCCGGGTGCACGGCCCCTGGGATCCATGGCGAGGAGCACGCTGGAATCCACACAAGTTGCTGCTCGATCCGTACGGTCGAGCGGTCGATGGTGTCGTCGATTTGGACGCGGCAGTATTCGGCCACGAGATCGAGCGCGACGACACCGTTCGTGACGACACCGACTCCTCATCTTTCGTTCCCCGCAGCGTCGTCGTCACTGACGACTTCGACTGGGCCGACAATCGTGCACCCAGAACATCGTGGTCGGACACGGTGATTTATGAGATGCACGTCAAGGGCTTCACCATGCAGCATCCCGAGATCCCGCCTGAGTTGCGCGGTACGTACGCAGGGCTCGCGCATCCGGCGGCGCTGCAGCACCTGACGGATCTCGGTGTCACGGCGGTCGAGCTTCTCCCGGTGCACCACTTTGCGTCGGAGCCACGCTTGCTACAGCACGGTCTCGTCAACTACTGGGGCTACAACTCGTTGTGCTACTTCGCCCCGCACGGCGCGTACTCGTCGAGCGGCACCCGTGGCGAACAGGTCACCGAGTTCAAGCAGCTGGTGCGCACACTGCATGCCGCAGGGCTCGAGGTCATCCTCGACGTCGTCTACAACCACACCGCCGAAGGAGACGAAACCGGTCCCACGCTGAGCTTTCGCGGCATCGACAACCACTCCTACTACCGGCTGCGGGATGGGCGCTACTACCGCGACTTCACCGGCTGCGGCAACACCGTCGACGTTCGCGAGGCGCACGTACTGCAACTCATCGCCGACTCGCTGCGGTACTGGGTCACAGAAATGCACGTCGACGGCTTCCGCTTCGACCTTGCCTCGGCGCTGACCAGGTCGAGGCATGACGTCGACATGGTGTCGCCGTTCCTGAACATCCTCCAGCAAGACCCGGTTCTCAACGGCGTCAAGCTGATCGCCGAACCGTGGGATCTGGGGCCGGGAGGGTACCGCGTCGGAGGCTTCCCGCCGCCGTGGTCGGAGTGGAACGACCGTTATCGCAACGGCGTGCGCGATTTCTGGCGTGGCGCCAGTCAGGACGTCCGCGAGCTCGCATCCCGACTCACCGGTTCGGGCGATCTCTTCGCCACCGGTTTGCGTCGGCCGTACGCCTCGATCAACTACGTCAGCTCGCACGACGGATTCACGCTGCGGGATCTCGTGTCGTACGACCGCAAGCACAACGAGCCCAACGCCGAGGGCGGTCGCGACGGCGTCGACGACAACCGTTCGTGGAACTGCGGCGTCGAGGGCGAATCCGCCGACGCCGACGTCGTTCTCCTGCGCCGTAGACAAATGCGCAACATGCTCACCACGCTGCTGCTGTCGACGGGCGTGCCGATGCTGGTTGCTGGCGATGAGTTCGGCAACACCCAGCACGGCAACAACAACGCATACTGCCAGGACAACCCCACGTCCTGGCTGGATTGGCGCTGGGACGATTGGCAGAGCGAGCAGGCCGACCTCGTGCGGCGCCTGCTACAGCTGCGCAGCGCTCATCCGGTGCTGCGGCGTGAACACTTCTTCGCGGCCGCTGGATCGGACACCGACCGCGAGATCGCGTGGTTCGCCCCGAATGGCCGCGAGATGGACGATGTCCAGTGGTACGACCGCGGCCTGCGCACGCTCGGCATGTTCGTCAACGGAGACGCGTTGTGGACCCGAGGACCTCGCGGCGAGCCGATCGTCGACGACTCCTTCCTCGTCGTGCTGCACGCAGGCGATGCAGCGACGACGTTCGTCACTCCTGGCCTTCCCTGGGCCGCGTCCTACGACATGGTCATCGACACCGCCGTCGAGGGCATGCTCGATGTGCCGAACCGGATCGACGCCGGTGTCCGCGTGGGGCTGGAGTCACGCTCGATGCTGGTCCTGCGGGCCTGTCCGTCCCGCTAGCGCAGCGTCGCCGACAGGTCGGGGTCGGGCAACTGCGGCAGCGCCACCAGTCCGAGCTCCGCACCGCTCGACAGCAGCGGGTTGCGCGGCAGCACGCGAACGGTGTAGCCGAACGGGCCGGTGCGGTAGAGCTCGACGCTGCCTTCGTAACGATGCCGCCCGGATTCGTATGTCTCGGCCACCGTCAGGGACGTCACCGACGGGGCGAGCAACTGGTCGTCCTCGTCGACGCGACCGTGCACGACCTGCACGTCGACGTCGTCGGTGCTGACGTCGCCGAGGAACACGTACGCGCGCACCTCGAGCCGGGCACCGACCTCGGGGCTGACGTCGTCGACACCCTCCGACTCCACGTGTTCGACCCGGACGTCGTGCCACGCCGCGCGCACGCGGTTCTTCCACGCCGCAAGCTCCTGCGCCCGGTCCCCTTCGCGGACCGCACGTGACGACAATGCGGCCGGCGTGTAGAGCTCGCGGACGTAGTCGCGCAGCATCCGGCTGGCGAGGACCTTCGGGCCGAGCGTCTGCAGGGTGTGGCGCACCATCTCCAGCCAGCGTAAGGGCAGGTCCTCGTCGTCCCGCTCGTAGAACTGCGGCGCAACCCGGTGCTCGATCAGGTCGTACAGTGCCGCCGCCTCCAGGTCGTCGCGGCGGTCGTCGTTCTCGACACCGTCCGCCGTGGGGATCGCCCAGCCGTTCTCGCCGTCGTACATCTCGTCCCACCAGCCGTCCAGGATCGAGAGGTTCAGACCGCCGTTCAGTGCCGACTTCATGCCCGACGTCCCGGACGCCTCTAGCGGCCGGATGGGGTTGTTGAGCCAGACGTCGCAGCCCGGATACAGCGGCTTGGCCATGGCGATGTCGTAGTCGGGGAGGAAGACGATGCGATTGCGGACGGCCGGGTCGTCGCTGAAGCGCACGAGATCCTGGATGAGGCGCTTGCCGCCGTCGTCGGCAGGGTGGGCCTTGCCGGCCACGATGAGCTGCACCGGCCGCTGCGGATGCAAGAGCAGCCGAGTGAGCCTCTCCCGGTCTCGCAGCATCAGCGTGAGGCGCTTGTACGACGGCACGCGGCGAGCGAAGCCAATCGTGAGGATGTCGTCGCCGAGCACGTCGTCGACCCAGCCGAGCTCGGCGTCACTCGCTCCGCGCTGCCGCCATGATTCGCGCAGCCGACGTCGGGCCTCGAGCACGAGCGCCGCGCGCAGGGTGCGCCTGGTCTCCCAGATGAGCCGATCCGGGATCTTCTCGATGGCCTCCCATCCTTCGGCGTCGGCCTCCTCGACGAGGCTGGTGCCGACCTCGCGGCGGGCCAGGTCAATGATCTCTCGCGCGACCCAGGTCGGCGCGTGCACGCCGTTGGTGACGTGCGTGATCGGGACGGCCGGAGCGTCGAAGCCCGCCCACAGCCCGCGGAACATCTCGCGGCTCACCGCACCGTGCAGCTTGGACACTCCGTTGGCGCGCTGCGCGAGGCGCAGCCCCATGACGGCCATGTTGAAGATGTTCGGGTCGCCGCCCTCGTAGTCCTCGGCGCCGAGCGCCGCAACCCGTTCGGCGGGGACGCCGGGCCAGGCGTTGTCACCGCCGAAGTACTGCAGCACGAGGTCACGACCGAACCGGTCGATGCCCGCCGGGACCGGCGTATGGGTGGTGAAGACCGTGCCCGCCCGCGCCGCCTCCAGCGCCTCGTCGAAGCCGAGGCCGTCGTTCTCGACCAACTCGCGAATGCGTTCGATGCCGAGGAAGCCGGCATGGCCCTCGTTGGTGTGAAAGACCTCCGGCGTCGGGAAGCCGGTCAAGGTGCAGTAGGCGCGGACGGCGCGGACGCCGCCGATGCCGAGCAGCATCTCCTGCTGCAGGCGGTGCTCGCTGCCGCCGCCGTACAGCCGGTCCGTCACCTCGCGCTCTGCCGGCGCATTGTCCTCGATGTCGGTGTCGAGCAGGAGCAGCGGCACCCGGCCGACGGACACCTTCCACACCTGCGCGACGACGCTGAGGCCGGGCATGCCCACAGTCACCTTGACCGGAACGCCGCTCTCGTCGCGAAGCTGCGCGATCGGAAGCGCGTAGGGGTCGAGCAGCGGGTACCGCTCCTGCTGCCAGCCGTCCCGCGACAGCGATTGGCGGAAGTAGCCGCGCCGGTAAAGCAGGCCGACACCAAGAATGGGGACACCGAGGTCGCTCGCGGCCTTGAGGTGGTCGCCCGCGAGGATTCCGAGACCGCCGGAGTACTGCGGCAGTACGGCGGTGATGCCGTATTCCGGGGAGAAGTACGCGATCGAGCGCGGTGCGTCAGGGCCGAGACGCTGGTACCAGCGGTCACCGCTGAGATAGTCGTCGAGCTCGTCGGCGGCGTTCTGCAGACGTCGCAGGAACCGCCGGTCGACCGACAGCGCAGCGAGCCGATCCGACGACACCTCGCCAAGCAGCCGTACCGGGTCGTGAGACACGGCTTCCCAGATGTCGGGATCTACGGAGGCGAACAGGTCGGCCGACTCCGGATGCCACGACCAGCGCAGGTTCATGGCCAGCTCGCCGAGTGGCTGCAGCGGCTCGGGAAGGTGTGTTCGCACGGTGAAGCGACGGATGGCACGCACCCGGCGAGGTTAGCGATCCCTTTCGAGTCTCGTGTCAGAACGTCACGCGGCCATGACCGCGCCACGTTCTGACACGAGATCAGAGGGGGCGTCAGCCGGTAGGTTGACCTCGATGATCGGACGCATCCCCATCACCGACGTGGAGCCCTCTGTCGGCTGCGGTCGTTGGCCGGCCAAGGCGGTCGTCGGTGAGACGTTCACCGTGACGGCGACGGTGTTTCGCGAGGGCCACGACGCCGTCAACGCGAACGTCGTCCTCAAGGGTCCGAAGAACCGGCGCGGCCCATGGACACCCATGCACCCGTTCGGTGTCGGCCTCGATCGCTGGGCGGCCGACGTCACGCCCGACGCCGAGGGTGCGTGGACGTTCACCGTCGAGGCCTGGTCCGATCCCGTGGAGACGTGGCGTCACGCCGCCGAGATCAAGGTGCCCGCAGGCATCGACGTCGAGCTCATGCTCGAGGAGGGTGCGCTGCTGCTCGAGCGCGCGGCCCAGGTGGCACCGCGCAACGGTGGTGGGCGCGGGGCTCTCCGCGATGCCGTCCGCGCGCTGCGCGACACGGCTCGACCGCCGCAGGCGCGGCTCGCCGCGGCACTCGCGCCCGCCGTCGAAGAGGTGTTGCATCGCAACCCGCTGCGTGACCTCATCACCGCGAGCGACCCGATGCCAGTACAGGTCGACCGAGTCCGAGCGCTGTACGGCAGCTGGTACGAGTTCTTTCCCCGCTCAGAAGGCGCCCGCCTCGACCCGCCACGCTCGGGGACGCTGCAGGACGCGATGAAACGCCTGCCGGCAATCGCCGACATGGGTTTCGACGTCGTCTACCTGCCACCGATCCATCCGATCGGCACCACGTTCCGCAAGGGCGCCAACAACACTCTGACGCCTGGGCCTGGCGATCCCGGTGTGCCGTGGGCAATCGGCTCCCCCGACGGCGGGCACGACGCTGTCCACCCGGACCTGGGCACGATCGACGATTTCGACGCCTTCGTCGCACGCACGCGTGAGCTCGGGATGGAGGTGGCGCTCGACTACGCGCTGCAGGCGTCGCCTGACCATCCCTGGGCCAAAGAGCACCCGGACTGGTTCACGACACGTGCCGACGGCAGCATCGCGTACGCCGAGAACCCGCCGAAGAAGTACCAGGACATCTACCCGCTGAACTTCGATCGTGATCGCGACGGCATCTACAAGGAGATGATGCGCGTCCTGCGGTACTGGATGTCACACGGCGTGCGCATCTTCCGTGTCGACAACCCGCACACCAAGCCGGTGGAGTTCTGGGAGTGGTTGATCGGCGACGTGCGTCGCACCGATCCCGATGTCATTTTCCTGGCGGAGGCGTTCACCCGACCGGCGATGATGCGCATGCTCGGCCGGATCGGTTTCCAGCAGTCCTACACGTACTTCACGTGGCGCACCGGCAAGTGGGAGCTGGAGGAGTACCTTCGGCAGCTGGCCGGCGAAACCGCCGCCATGATGCGGCCGAACTTCTTCGTCAACACTCCGGACATCCTGCACGCGTCCCTGCAGTACGGCGGCCCGCCGGCGTTCAAGATCCGCGCCGTGCTCGCTTCGATGCTGTCACCGACCTGGGGCGTCTACTCGGGGTACGAGCTGTTCGAGCACATTGCGCTGCGGCCGGGTAGCGAGGAGTACCTCGACTCCGAGAAGTACCAGTACCGCCCCCGCGACTGGGCGTCGTACGAACCGGGCGGTCCACGCGAGGGGCAATCGCTGGCCCCGTTCCTCACCAAACTCAACGAGATCCGGCGCGCTCACCCGGCCCTGCAGTGGCTGCGCAACCTGCAGTTCCATCGCGCCTGGAACGACAACATCCTCTGCTTCTCCAAGAGTCGGCGTACGAGCGACGGGCCCGACCGCGTGATCGTCGTCGTCAACCTCAACCCGCACGGCACGCAGGAAGGCACCGTGGGCCTCGACATGCCCTCGCTCGGCCTGGACTGGCATGACGGTCTCATCGTGCGCGACGAGCTGACCGGCGCGCAGTTCACCTGGGGCGAGTACAACTACGTGCGCCTCGACCCGTGGCAAGAGCCGGCACACATCCTGACCGTCGTGTCGGACGCCAGGTGACCGCGACGACTGCGGAGCCGTCCGAGTACGGCACCTCTCCCGGGCAACCGATCCCCGACAGTTACGGGGATACGCACGACCCCGAGTGGTTCAAGCGCGCAGTGTTCTACGAGGTGCTCGTCCGCTCGTTCTCCGACAGCAACGGCGACGGCGCCGGAGACCTCAGGGGTCTGACCGACAAGCTCGACTACTTGCAGTGGCTCGGCATCGATTGCCTCTGGCTGCCCCCATTCATGGCCTCGCCGCTACGCGACGGCGGCTACGACATCTCCGACTACCTCAAGGTGCTGCCGGAATTCGGCACGCTCGCGGACTTCATCGAGTTCGTCGACGCTGCCCACGAACGCGGCCTGCGGGTGATCATCGACTTCGTCATGAACCACACCTCTGATCAGCACGCGTGGTTTCAGGCGTCGCGGTCCGATCCCGAGGGCCCGTTCGGCGACTTCTACGTGTGGAGCGATTCCGACGAGAAGTTCCGCGACGCGCGCGTCATCTTCGTCGACACCGAGACGTCGAACTGGACGTTCGACCCGGTCCGCAAGCAGTACTTCTGGCACCGCTTCTTCGGCCATCAACCGGACTTGAACTACGAGAACCCTCGCGTGCAGGACGCCGTTCTCGAGGGGCTGCGGTTCTGGCTCGATCTCGGCGTCGACGGGCTGCGTCTTGATGCCGTCCCGTACCTGTACGAAGCCGAGGGGACGATCTGCGAGAACCTGCCGGCGACACACGAATTCCTCAAGCGTGTCCGGACGGAGATCGACCGGCTCTATCCCGATCGGGTATTGCTCGCCGAGGCCAACCAGTGGCCGGACGATGTCGTCGACTACTTCGGGGACTCGAAGACCGGTGGCGACGAGTGCCACATGGCGTTCCACTTCCCGGTCATGCCGCGGCTCTTCATGGGCGTGCGGCGCGAATCCCGCTACCCGATCTCGGAGATCATGGCGCAGACGCCGGACATTCCGGACGGCTGCCAGTGGGGCATCTTCTTGCGCAACCACGACGAGCTGACCCTCGAGATGGTCACCGACGAAGAGCGCGACTACATGTACACCGAGTACGCCAAAGACCCGCGGATGAAGGCCAACATCGGCATCCGTCGACGCCTCGCCCCGTTGCTCGAGAACGACCGAAACCAGCTCGAGCTCTTCACCGCCTTGCTGTTGTCGCTCCCCGGTTCACCGGTCCTGTACTACGGCGATGAGATCGGCATGGGCGACAACATCTGGCTCGGCGATCGTGACGGCGTGCGTACGCCGATGCAGTGGACGCCGGACCGCAATGCTGGCTTCTCCTCGTGCGACCCAGGCCGGCTGACGCTGCCGATCATCATGGACCCGGTGTACGGCTTCCAGGTGACCAACGTCGAGGCGCAACTTCGCAACACCACCTCGTTGCTGCACTGGACCCGCCGGATCATCGAGGTCCGCAAGCAGAATCCGGCGTTTGGGCTAGGGAGCTTCGACGATCTCGGCGGCAGCAACCCGAGCGTCCTCACCTACGTCCGCACCTTCGGCGACGACGTCGTGATGTGCGTCAACAACCTGTCCCGGTTCGCCCAGCCGGTGGAACTGGACCTTCGACGGTACGAGGACTGGCGACCGGTCGAGCTGCTTGGCGGTGTCGAGTTCCCGATGATTGGTGAGCTGCCATACTTCCTGACCCTCGCCGGCCACGGCTTCTACTGGTTCCGACTCATCTCCCCGCAGTCGGGTATGGGCTGACAGTGCATCCCGATCTCCTCGCCCGATGGCTACCGAACCAGCGCTGGTTCGGTGGCAAGGGACGTGAGTTCGCGATCGTCGACCAGCAGCGCATCGGCACCATCCCGAACGTTGGACAGGAGTGGCCCGGACCTGAGGTTGCCGTATGGCTCGTGACCCTGGAGTACGCCGAGGGCGACCGCGCCAGCTACCAGGTCCCCGTCGAGCGCCGGGACAATGCAGTCGGTCACCTGTCCCACGCGTTGATCGGCGAGGACGAGGGGGGCTTCCACTACGACGCGCTTCACGACAAGGAGGTCACCAGTCGCTGGCTACGCGCCATTGCCGACGATGCCGTGTACGACGGACTCAGATTCCGCCACGAACCCGGATCGACGCCGTTCCCCCTGGACGAGCCGTCGATCGTTGTCGGCGCAGAGCAGAGCAACACGTCGCTGATCTTCGGCGACGCGCTGATCCTCAAGGTCTTTCGTAAAGTCTCCCCCGGACTCAATCCGGACATCGAGGTGCACAGCGCGCTCGCCGCGATCGGCAACGAAGACGTCGCGCCGCTGCTCGGCTGGCTCGAGGCAACCTGGCGGGTGCCTGAGGGGGCCGGCGAGGACGTCGGCGTTAGCCTCGCGATGCTGCAGACCTACCTGCGATCGGCCACCGGTGGATGGGAGCTCGCGCTGGCGAGTGTCCGCGACCTCTACGCCGAGGGCGATCTCCACGCGGACGAGGTCGGCGGCGACTTCGCCGCGGAGGCGCATCGGCTGGGTGCAACGACGGCGGAGGTCCATGCCGACCTGGCGCGAACCTTGCCGACCGGCACGGCAGGCCCGCAGCAGTTCGACGAGCTCGCCCAGGCCATGCGGCGCCGCTTCGAGACTGCCGTTGCCGTCGTCCCCGAGCTGGCAGACTTCCGTGCGGAGCTGGGTCCGGTCTACGACGAGCTGGCGGCGCTGACCGAACCAGTCCCCGTTCAGCGGATCCACGGCGACTTCCACCTCGGTCAGGTGATGCGGACCTTGCAGGGGTGGCGCCTGCTCGACTTCGAGGGCGAGCCGGCACGGCCGCTCGAGGAGCGCCGCTCACTCGCTTCTCCGCTGCGTGACGTCGCGGGCATGATGCGATCCTTCGACTACGCCGCTCGGCACCTGCTGGTCGGACGTACCAACGCCCAGCAGCTGCAGCACCGGGCCGATGAGTGGGTGGAGCGCAACTGCGCGGCGTTCTGCGACGGCTATGCCGAGGGCAGTGGGCACGATCCCCGCGACTCGAAGACGCTGCTGCGCGCGTTCGAGACCGACAAGGTGTTCTACGAGGTCCTCTACGAAGCGCGCCACCGGCCCGCCTGGATCCCCATACCCATGGCGGCCGTACGTCGCCTCGCGGGAGAGTGAGCGAGTGAGCCCAACTCCGACGAGCAATGTGCCGCAGCAGGTGAGCGACGAAGAGCTCGACCGGCTGACCGGTGGCGCCCACCACGACCCGCATTCGATCCTCGGCCCTCACCTCGAGGGCGGCCGCGTCACCATCCGGGTGCTGCGTCCGTGGGCGAAGGCGATCACCGTGATCAGTGATGGGCAGCGGGTTGCGCTCGAGCACGAACGCGCCGGCGTCTTCGCTGGGGTTCTGCCGCTCGACGCGGTCCCCGACTACCGGCTCGAAGTCGAGTACGAAGACCGGACGGTGCGCGCCGACGACCCCTACCGCTTCCTGCCGACCCTGGGCGAGCTGGATCTGCACCTGATCACCGAAGGCCGGCACGAGCGGCTGTGGCAGGTGCTCGGCGCGCACGTGCGCACGTATCCGACGCCCGAGGGCGACATCACCGGCACCTCGTTCGCGGTCTGGGCTCCCTCGGCGCAAGGGGTTCGGGTCGTTGGCGACTTCAATTACTGGGACGGGCGGGCGCACCCGATGCGCTCGCTCGGGTCGACGGGGGTCTGGGAGCTGTTCGTGCCCGACACCGGCGACGGCACCAAGTACAAGTACGAGATCCTGGGGCAGGACGGGGTCTGGCGGCAGAAGGCTGACCCGGTCGCGTTCGCCACCGAGCACCCGCCGGCAACAGCGAGCGTCGTTTACACCTCCCACTACCCCTGGCACGACCAGGGCTGGATGAGCGAGCGCGCCGAGCGCGATCCGCATACTCAGCCGCTGAGCATCTACGAGGTTCACCTCGGGTCATGGCGTCGCGGGCTGAGTTACCAGGACCTCGCGCACGAGCTCGTCGACTACGTCCGTGAGTTGGGCTTCACCCACGTCGAGCTGCTTCCGGTCGCGGAGTACCCGTTCGGCGGATCCTGGGGGTACCAGGTTTCGTCGTACTTCGCGCCGTCCTCTCGTTTCGGGTCGCCCGACGACTTCCGCTTCCTCGTCGACCGGCTGCACCAGGCGGGCATTGGCGTACTCGTCGACTGGGTGCCTGCTCACTTCCCGCGGGATGCCTGGGCGCTCGCGCGCTTCGACGGGACGCCGCTGTATGAGCACCCAGATCCGCGGCGTGGCGAGCAGCCCGACTGGGGAACGTACGTCTTCAACTTCGGCCGCCGCGAGGTACGCAACTTCCTCGTCGCCAACGCGCTGTACTGGCTCGAGGAGTTCCACATCGACGGGCTGCGCGTCGACGCCGTCGCGTCGATGCTGTACCTCGACTACTCCCGCAACGAGGGCGAGTGGACGCCGAACCAGTACGGAGGGCGCGAGAACCTCGAGGCGGTGCAGTTTCTGCAGGAGATGAACGCGACCGTCTACGGGCGCGTGCCCGGCGTAATGACGATCGCCGAGGAGTCGACCGCATGGCCCGGTGTCACCCGCGCGACACATCTCGGCGGCCTGGGCTTCGGCTTCAAGTGGAACATGGGCTGGATGCACGACTCGCTCAGCTACATCTCGACGGACCCCGTACACCGCTCATACCACCATCACCAGCTGACGTTCTCGATGATGTACGCGTACAGCGAGAACTACGTGCTGCCGCTGTCGCATGACGAAGTCGTCCACGGCAAGCGGTCGCTCCTGCGCAAGATGCCCGGCGATCGCTGGCAGGAGTTGGCCAACCTGCGCGCGTACCTCGCCTTCATGTGGGCGCACCCCGGCAAGCAGCTGATCTTCATGGGCGACGAGATCGCACAGGAGTCGGAGTGGTCGGAGCTGCGCAGCCTCGACTGGTGGCTGCTCGACACCGCCGATCACCGCGGCGTTCACGACCTCGTCCGTGACCTGAACTCCGTGTACGTAGAAACGCCGGCGCTGTGGACGCGAGACAGCGATCCCGGTGGCTTCTCGTGGATCGATGCGAACGACGCCGACAACAACGTGTTCTCGTTCCTGCGCTGGGACAACCAGGACGGTGCTCTCGCCTGCGTGGCGAACTTCGCCGGCGTCCCGCACGAGGGCTATCGAGTCGGCCTGCCGTACGCCGGGCACTGGGACGAGGTCCTCAACACCGACGCCGCGACCTACACCGGCAGCGGCGTCGGCAACCTTGGTCGGGTCGAGGCAGACACCTCGCCCTGGCACGCGCAGCCGGCGTCGGTCACGCTGCGGCTGCCGCCGCTCGGAACGCTGTGGCTGCGCTTCGCCCCGCCGACCCTCGACGAGCTCTCCGGCTAGCCCTTAACCCCCGGCCCTGTCCCTCCCGAAATGATCACGTATACGTGATCATTTCGGGCGATACGCCTGTTCTAGAGGGCGTATCGCCCTCACTCGCCACGGATCGCGCGGGTGGTGTCAGCGGATCTGCAGCTAGAACAGGACCGCCATCAGGTTGCGGCGTGCCGCGGACACCCGCGGATCCTCCGCGCCGAGCACGGTGAAGAGCTCGAGCAGGTGCGTCCGTGCCTGCTCACGGTCATCGCCGCTCGACCGGCCGACCAACGTCACCAAGCGCGACAGCGCCTCCTCGACGCGACCGCTGAGGAACTCGATGTCGGCCGCTCGTGTCTGCGCGCCGATGTCGTCTGGCGCGCTGTCGGCGGCCGCGAGGACGGTCGCGACGTCGAGGCCCTGACTGCGCTGGACCAACTCAACCTGCGCGAGCCCCATGATGGCGCCGGGATCGTCCGGTCGGGTGGCGAGCAGATCGCGGTACGCCGACGCGGCGGCCTCCAGGTCACCGCGCTCCAGCGCGTCGAGAGCGGCGACGTAGGCGGGGTCGGCAGCTATTCCGCTCGCACTCTCCGCACCGTCGGCGGGCTCGTCACCGTTCGGCCCGCTCTCGGCACCGATGCCGCCTTCGGCAGCGAGCGCGATCAGGTCGTCCAGCCACTGCCGCACCTGCGCCTCCGGCAGTGCGCCGGTGAACTCACCGAGGATGCGTCCGCCGACGACGGCCTTGACTGCGGGAATCCCCTGAACGCCGGCGGCAGCCGCGAGCCGCTGATTGCTGTCGACGTCGATCTTCGCGAGCACCCACTGGCCGCCGTCCGCGGCGGCAAAGCGCTCGAGGATCGGGCTCAGCTGCTTGCACGGACCGCACCATTCCGCCCAGAAGTCGATGACAACCGGAACAGTCATCGAACGCTCGAGCACGTCGGTCTGGAACGTCGCCTCGGTCACCTCGACGACAGTCGGCGTGTTGGCTCCGTCCGCCCCGGAACCGGCGCGCCCAGCGGCGGCCGACTGCGCGGAGGCGCGTGCCTGCGAGCGGGCGGCGACGGCGCCGAGATCGACGGCTCCGTACGCGTTGAACTGCGGTTGGCTCATACCTTCATCCTTCCTCGGCGACGCAACTGGTCGCTACGAGGGTGCGTGGATGCCGCTAGAAGCGCGGCGGCTCGATGTAGGTGCCCCACTCCTGCGTCAGGACGCCGCAGATTTCGCCCAGTGTTGCCTCGACCCGAGCAGCGTCCAGCATCGGCGGTACCAAGTTGTCGGTTCCACGCGCGACCTCGCGCATCCGGTCAAGCGCACTGTCAACGGCGTCCTGATCGCGCGTGGCCCGGAGCCGGGCGAGCGTACGGTTTTGCTCCTGCTCGACCTCGGCGGACACCCGCAGGATCTCCAGCGGCGTCTCGACCGTGTCGACATGGACGTTGACGCCGACGACGCCCTTGTCGCCCTTCTCGAGCGCCTGCTGGTAGCGGAAGGCCGACTCGGCGATCTCGGCCATGAACCAGCCGTCCTCGATGCCGCGCAGGATGCCGGCGACCATGGTGCCGTCCGAGCTCATCGTCCGGATCGAGGCGAAGATCGTCTCGGCCTCGGCCTCCAACCTGTCGGTGAGCTCCTCGACGTACCACGATCCGCCGAGTGGGTCGGCGACGTTGACAACCCCCGTCTCCTCGAGCAGCACCTGCTGGGTGCGCAAAGCGATCTCCGCCGCCCGCTCGCTGGGCAGCGCGAGCACCTCGTCCAGGGCGTTGGTGTGCAGCGAGTTCGTGCCGCCGAGCACCGCAGCCAGCGCCTCTACCGCCGTGCGCACGACGTTGTTGTCGGGTTGCTGCGCAGTGAGCGATACGCCCGCGGTTTGAGTGTGGAAGCGCAGCCACTGCGCCCGTTCCGTGCGAGCGCCGTAGACATCGCGCATCCACCGCGCCCAGATGCGGCGCGCGGCGCGGAACTTCGCGATCTCCTCGAAGAAGTCGATGTGCGCGTCGAAGAAGAACGACAGGCCGGGAACGAACACGTCGACATCGAGACCTCGCGATGTCCCGAGCTCCACGTAGCCGAACCCATCCGCCAGCGTGAAGGCCAGCTCCTGCGCGGCCGTCGCGCCGGCCTCGCGGATGTGGTAGCCGGAGACCGACAGCGGCTTGTACGCCGGCACCTGATCGGCGCAGAACTCCATCAGGTCGCCGATGAGTCGCAGGTGGGGCTCGGGCGGGAAGAGCCACTCCTTCTGCGCGATGTACTCCTTGAAGATGTCGGTCTGCAGCGTGCCGTCGAGGTCGCGAATCGTCGCTCCCTGGCGCTCGGCCGCGACGAGGTACATGCAGAAGATCGGCACCGCCGGGCCACTGATCGTCATCGACGTCGTGACGTCGGCAAGCGGGATGCCGGCGAACAAGACGTCCATGTCAGCGGCACTGTCGACGGCCACTCCGCAGTGGCCGACCTCGCCCAGCGATCTCTCCTCGTCAGAGTCACGCCCCATCAGGGTCGGCATGTCGAACGCGACGGACAGGCCGCCGCCGCCCTTGGCGAGGATCGTGCGATAGCGCTCGTTGGTCTGCTGGGCGTTGCCGAAGCCGGCGAACTGACGAATCGTCCACGGCCGGCCGCGGTACCCACTCGGGTACAGCCCACGAGTGAACGGGTACTCCCCCGGCCAGCCGATCCGATCGAAACCGGGGTACGGCTCCCCCGCCGGCGGCCCGTAGACGGGGTCCACCTCCGAACCGGACAGGGTGGTGAAGTCGCGGTCGCGCACCCGCCCGGCTTCCCGGGCGGCATCGAAGCGCTCCTGCCAGCGCTGCCGTCCGGCCTCGATCTCGCGGGCGTCCACCGGGACCTCCTCGTCATCGGCTACGCCGGCCCTCGCGGCTGCGGCGGGTGTGACCACAAGCTGCTGTCAGGGCGCGTCGGTGTCACACACCGTACTCCGGGATGTCCCTGCGGGGGACTAGTAGCGGGGGCGCCGGGCGCGCGGATCGCGACTCGGGCGCGGAGTGTGCGGCTCGACCGGCCGCACGGTCGGAATCGGCTGGGTGGGCGGATCGCCGGTAGTCGTCACCGTCGTCTCCTCCCCGTACGGTCGTGGTGGTCGTGCATAGATGTTCGCCTGCGCGCGCGGCAGCCGGTTGCGACGAACCTGCGTGCTTACCGCAGTCGCGTCGGCCTCCGGCCGGGAGAACAGCAGCTGCGACACGCGTTGGTAGAGCGCATCCGGGTTCGGTAGGTAGTCCACCTCGCGCAGCGCCTGGTCCTGCGCCGCAGACTCGATGACCAGCCCGCCGTACCCGAACAGCCGGCCGACCCCTGTTCGCTGGTAGGTCATGTCCGTGACCTTCCGCAGCGGGATGACGGCCACCCTGCGGTTCAACAAGCCGGTCACCAGCATGAGCCGCCGGTCGGTGACGATGAACCGTTCGACGTACCAGACAAAAAATCGCCAGCCCACCCACACCAGCACCCCGAGCGTGATCAGCCAGATGTACGTCGTCGCCGGTTGCGACGCTTCGACGTAGGCCGTCAGGATCCCGGCGACGAGCAGGGCACCGATTCCCCAGAGGAACGGCCCGGCCACCATGATCCAGTGCCGGGGCACGATGACGACCGCCACCTCGCCGGGTAGCAGGTACTGCTCCCCGGGCGGTGGGGGGCCGGAGGGCTCGCCGAATGCCACGTGTCGATTGTTACGCGAAGAGGGCGTCGATGAAGGTCAGAAAGGCTCGCCCCGCCGCAGCCAGCGCAGCGAAGGCCCCCTGCACCGCGTTGGCCGCATCGCTGGGGGCGGTGAGGATGTAGAAGACGGCGAACACGATCGCCAGCCAGAGCAAGATCTTCTTGATCATCGATCTCCTCGCGGCGGGCAGGCGGACCAGGCGGTCGTACGTCCTTTCTACCCTTCGGGCACCGCGCAGCACCGGGTGCCACGCGGAGCATTGCTTGAGTCGATCATGCCTCGCTGGGCTCGCCCTCACCAGCGGCGAGCGCTGCAAGCAGCTCGTCTGCCGCGCGGTAGGGATCGGACCGGCCGGCGAGGACGTTCTGCGCGAGTCGCGGCAGCGCGGATTCGCCACGCACGCCGTCCAACTGACCGCGCACGGCTCTCACCGCCAGCGCTTCGATCTCCGCGCTGGCCCGAGCGTGCCGCCGGCGGTCCAGGTCGCCGGTGCTCAGCATCCAGTCGCGATGGCGATTCACCTCGGACACCACCTCGGCAACACCCTCGCCGCGAGACGCGATCGTGGTCAGGACCGGCGGGCGCCAGGCACCAGGCTGCCGCTGGCCAAGCGCCAGCATCGCTCGAAGATCGCGAACGGTCGCATTCGCGCCGTCGCGGTCGGCCTTGTTCACGACGAGCAGGTCGGCGATCTCGAGAATGCCCGCCTTCGCGGCCTGGATGCCGTCACCCATCCCGGGTGCCAGCAAGACCACGGTCGAGTCGGCGAGGGAGGCGATGTCGACTTCGGCCTGGCCGACGCCGACGGTCTCGACGAGCACCACGTCGCATCCGGCCGCGTCCAGCACCCGCACTGCCTGCGGCGTTGCCCAGGCGAGTCCGCCCAAATGCCCGCGCGACGCCATCGAGCGGATGTAGACATCGGGGTCCGTGGCGTGCTGCTGCATCCGGATGCGATCGCCGAGCAGCGCCCCGCCGGAGAAGGGCGAGGACGGGTCGATCGCGAGGACACCGACGCGCTTCCCGGCCTCGCGGTATGCGGTGACCATCGCCGACGTCGACGTCGATTTGCCGACCCCGGGAGAGCCGGTGATCCCGACGATGGCAGCGGTGCCGGCATGTGGCATCAGCGCTTGCGTGACCTCGCGCAGCCGAGGAGACGCGTTTTCCACCAGGGAGATCAGTCGGGCAACGGCCCGATGATCGCCGCTCCTGGCCCGAGCGACCAGATCGTCGACCGAGTCGCGGTCGACCACGGGCATCCTCCAAGCAGCAGGGTGTCCGGCGGCGCGCCCACGATTCGGTGAGCGACCGTTCGGAGCGCGGCCGCGGGAACCGTCCCGCCGGTAGCCTGCAGCGTACTCAGCCGAGGAGGAGGGCGGTGCCACGCGGATGTTGACCCGCATCGATCATGTCGGACTTGCGGTCCGCGATCTCGACGCCGCCATTGCGTTCCACGAGCGGGTATTCGGGCTGCGCCTGGTCCATACGGAGGAGAACGAGGAGCAAGGTGTTCGCGAGGCCATGCTCGAGGTGGGGAGTTCAGGGTCGTACGTCCAGCTGCTAGCGCCGTTGCGCGCCGACTCCGCCATCGCGAAGTTCCTGGAGCGCAGCGGCGAGGGCGTTCAACAGGTCGCCTACGCGGTCGACGACATCGAGGCGACGTCTCGATGGTTGCGAGATGCGGGCGTGCGACTGCTGTATGACCAACCAAAACCGGGCACCGCAGGGTCCCGAATCAACTTCGTGCATCCCAAGGACGCCGGCGGTGTGCTGGTCGAGCTGGTCGAGCCAGCGGGTTGAGGAGTCTGCGGACAAGGCAGCGATCGGTAGGCGTAGGGTGGCCCGCATTGCCGCGGCGGGCGCGGGATGCGTAGCGGCCGGCATCGGGGCATCACACACGTCGATCCACCCAGCAGGGATAGCAGGGAAGGGCAATGACGACGGACACCGACGCCAAGTCACCTACGTTTTTCGACCCCAGCGGAGGTGATCGCTTCGAGGTCACGCGTCGCGGCTACGACCGACTCGCGGTCGATCGCCACCTGCGCCAGCTGGAAAAGAACCTCGCGCGGAGCAAGGCCGAGACCGACCGTTCCACCGAACGTATCCGCATCCTCGAGGATCAGGTAGCGACGCTGCGCAAGGAGCTCGGCGACGCCAAGCATCAATTGCGTGAGTCCGACCGGCCGTCGTACTCGGGACTGGGCGCGCGGATCGAGCAGCTCCTGCGCCTCGCCGAGGAGCAGTCGAACGAGCTCGTCGCCGCGGCGCGTGGCGACGCGACTGCCATCACCGCGGAGGCCAAGGTTCACGCCGCGGAAATGCGCGCGGCCGCGGACAATGCGTCGAGCGAGATCCGTACGAATGCCAAGCGAGAAGCTGACGAGGTCCGCACGCTGGCGGCGAACGACGCCACGGAAGCTCGCGCAACGGCGCAGCGGGAAGCGGACGAGCTGCGCGCGTCGGTGGAGCGCGAGGTCGCGAAGCTTCGCGCCAGCACCGATCACGAGGTGGCCGAGGAGCGCGCCAAGGCCGAGCGCGAGGTTGCGAAGCTGCGTACCACAGCCGACCGCGACGTTGCGGAGCACCGGGCCACGACCAAGCGCGACCGCGATCAGCTCCTCGCCGACGCCAAGCGCGAGGCCGAGCAACACAAGGCGGAAGCCACCCGCCTGCTCGAGGAGAGCCGCGCGGCCATCGCCCGAGAGGAGTCGGACTTCGAGGTGCGGATGGTGTCGCGCCGCGAGGAGGCCGAGCAGCAGCACACCTCACGCCACGAAGCGGCGGTCGCGGCCACGCAGAAGCTGGTGTCAGAGGCCGAGGAGCGCGCCACCAGCGCAGAGGAACGCGCCGCGAAGGCGTCGACGCAGGCCGAGCAAACCCGACGCGAGGCCGACGAGCACGCCAAGTCGCTCATCGCCAACGCCCGCCGGAACGTCGACGGGGTCGTGACTGAGGCTCGTACGTCGGCCGAGCGGATGATCGCCGACGCGAAGGCGGAAGCCCAGCAGATCCGGATCACCGCCCAGCGCCAGGTGGACGATCTCAGCCGGCAGCGCGACAGCATCCAGGGCCACCTCGGTCAGCTTCGCCAGCTGCTCGGCGGCATCGGTTTGCCCGAGCAGGACTCGCACGCCATCCACAACCCGGAGGCACCGCGAGCCATCGCGGCTCCCGACCCGACGTCGGGACCAGGGACACACGCGCGGGGAGCTCACGCAGCAGGTGCGGGGGCGGCGGCCGGCGCTGCCACGGCGTCCGCTGCCGATGCCGCGATCGATTCCGAGGATGACGACGAGGTCGTGGACGCCGAGCTGGTCGAGGCGGACGAGAACACCGAGCTGGACGTCTCGGCGAATCCGCAGGACCTCGAAGACGACGACACACAGATCATCCCGGTCATCCGCGCCTAGCTGGGTCGTTCGCCATCGCCTTCTCGGTCAAGACGTGAAGTCGCGCACAGCCGAGGCAAAGGCACCGGGCGTCTCCATCGGACTCAGGTGGCCAGCCTCTGGCAGCACCACCAACCGAGCGTTCGGCATGCCGTCAACGATCGCGCGCGCGTCGCTCTCGGGCGTGATGACATCTTCCGCCCCGACCAGCACGAGCGCCGGCACCGAGGCGCCTGCCAGCACGTCGCTCGAGTCGGGACGTGCTGCCATCGCCCGCTGAGCCCACGCCACAGCAGCCGGGGATGCCGACTGCACCAGCTCAGTCACCCGAGCAAGCACATCGCGACGTTGGGCATGCGTCGTCGTCCCCACCAGACGCGGCGCGAGCTCGTCCACCAGCACGTGCGAGGACCCGTCAGCCACCACTCGGTCGGCGATACGAAGCCGGTTTGCCGCCGCATCGGCAGTGTCCGCGGCCGCCTTGGTGTCGGCGAGCACCACCGCAGCGATCCGAGATGGATAGCGACGCAGCATCGACATGACGATGTAGCCGCCCAGGGACACGCCACCAACCACCGCCTGGTCGATACCGCGGCGATCGAGCTCGGCGACCACGTCGTCGGCGTACACGTCGACCGACGGCTCGTCATCACCCAACGGTGTCGCCCCAAATCCCCTCAGGTCGGGCGCGATCAGGGGAACGTCGAGTAGCGCGTGAACGTCCGCCCACATTGCTGACGAGAGCGGGAACGCATGCAGGAGAACGAGCGGTGTCGCCACTGACGCAGCGTGTCAGGACTCCTCGCTGGACTCCAGCGCGGGGCGGCCTTGACCGTTCTGCCCCGGCTCCGGTGGCTCGGGCATCGGTTCCGTCGCAGGTGCCTCGCCGGCGGGCAGCGCGAGGTGCGCTTCGCCGTCGCCGTTCGACGACCACGTCGGCGCGAACTGCAGCTCATCGACGTCAGGGAGCCTGACCTCCGGCTTGGCGTGCCGCTGATGCGCGTGCAAGGCGGCCTCGTGGTAGGTCTCCATCATCGGAAGGAACGCCGGCACGTGATAGGGACGACCATCGACGAACGGGCCGCGTTGGCCCTCGATGACCGCGACGACGTCCTCGCCGGTGAGCGTCTTGTGGGTCTCCAGCGAATGAGCGACGGCGAGGACGGCCAAGCGGCTGTCCTTGAGGATCTGCTCCGCCTTGTCCAACAGTCGAGTCAGGTTGAACTCGATGCGCTGCCCCAGGATCCCGCCGGCCGCGTCCTCGACCCCCCGCGGCGTTCCGGCGAAGCCGATCCCAGGCTCGCGCTTGCGCGGCTCGGGGTTGCCCCCGGCGATGCCGAGTCGCTGCAGCGCCTGCAGGGCCGTCACGCCGCTGCCCATGCCCCAGCGTGATTCCATCAGCGCGGCGACAGCCGTCGCCGAGTCGAGGTCGCCGGACACGCCCGAAGAGTTGTCGGTCTCGAAGAACAGCCGCTCGCCAGCAAGCGACGCGAGGGACACGAGGATGTCGGCCTCGTACTCGGTCCGCCAGCGCGTGAACTGGTCCTCCGGCGGGATGCTCGCCACCATGCCGAGGTAGTCGCTGCCCTTCTCGATCGTGGCGAGGTCGATCTCGAGGTGGGCGCGGACGCGGTACGCGACAACGGCGTGGCAGGCCTCGTGCACGGCGACGGCGTGCCGCTCGCGCTCGATGTACTCGACGTCCTCTGCCGGACCGAGTTCCTTGAGCTGCTTGGCCTTCATGACGTCGCGCCACGTGATGACCTCGCGCCCGTCCCGGATCGCGGTGATCAGCGACTCGTTGACCAGGTCCTTCATCGTGGCGCCGGTGGCGTACGGCGTCACTGTCGAGAGCTTGTCGAGGTCGTCGTACGTGAGCTCGTTGCGGACCTTGTCGAAGTAGCCCTGGTAGGTCCGGATGCGCCCGACCTTGCTGGGATAGCCGACCTTGTACATGCGGTCGATGCGGCCCGGGCGAAGGAGTGCCTCGTCGAGTGCCTCCGGCAGGTTCGTCGCCATCATGATGAGGATTCGGTACTTCGGCGGGGGCTTCGGCCGCATACCGAGCGTCCGCCGCACGATGCGATTCACGAAGCCGCGTGGCTTCTTGAGCCCCGACATCTCGGTGAGCAGGGCTTGCAGTGTGCCCATGCCGGCTCCGCCGCCCATGCCGGCGCCCATAATGAAGCGGTTGCGACGAGTCTCGGGCTCGGCCTCGATGCCAGGTGAAGCCGACATCTGCGTCAGCAGCGACTGGGTGTGCCCGTCGAGGTAGGAGAAACCGTGGCATCCGCCGGTCGAGAACGGTGCCGGTGTCGCGCCCCGTCCCCCACCGGGTTGCCCAGTCCCGAGCGCACCTCGACTGCCAAGCGCGTCGGCCTCGTCGAAGAAGACGATCACTCCGCCGTAGCGCAGCGCGAGCTTGCGCAGCTTTCGGAACAGCGACTTGACCTTGAGGATGCCCACGCCCATGAACATGTTGGTGAAGGCTCCGGGGTCGACAAAGACGTACGGCTTCCCGGTCTCGCCAGCGACCGCCTCGGCCATCAGCGTCTTGCCGGTGCCGGGCGGTCCCCACAGCAAGATGCCGCCGGGAACGTACCCACCGCGCTTCTCGATCGCCTCCGGGTTCTCGAGGAAGACGATGTTCTCCTTCACCCGGTTGACGACATGGTCCTGGCCCCAGACGTCAGAGAAGCGCGTCTTGATGTCGTCAGGGAAGTAGGTATCGATGCCGCCCTTGGACAGGAACCAGAAGATCGCGACGAATTGGAAGATCACCAGGGCGCCGAAGAACAGGAACTGGAAGATGAACGGCAGCGCCGAGACGAACGCCCGCGGTGCCTCGAAGAGCGCGAGCACCGGGTTGAGGTCGTAGATCTGGCCGAGCACGACGGCAAGGACGGCAATCCAGAACAGCCACTTGGCAACCCGACCCAGCCGGAATCGCGTCCAGTCGCTCAGCCGGCGCTTACCGAATCGGTCTGCTCCGCCGAAAACGCGGTCCTGCCAGAAGTGGTTGTACCAGGCGGCGTGCTCGCTGAGCAGGAAGTGCAGCTGCCGCAGAACTTCCAGGCCGAAGAGGACCAGGACCCACGCCGCTGAGCGCACCTGCTCGCGCACCGCGTCGACGAATGGCAAAAGCGGATTGTCCGCCATCGACGACCAGACGAGGACGAACCAGATGATCGCGAGCAACAGGAGGAACTTGGTCCGGTCCCACAGGGCGAGGGGCTTGCGGGTCGCCATCTCGCGCTGACGCGGGCCGGTCTCGGGCGGTCGAAGCCCTTCCGGAGCGGCCACCGGTTCTGTGGGCATCTATCTCTCCTTCACCGTGAGCGAGCTAGCGATGTCCTCGAGTTCGGAGCTGCGCTCGCGGTAGCACTTGGCGGAACAACGAACGAGCAGCATGTAGACCTTGCCGTTCTCGTCATTGACGAAGGCGCTGAGGTCGAAGGTCTGCAGGCCGCCACTGATCTCGTAGTTGTACGTCGAGCGAACCCCGCGCAGACCGTCACTGTTCAGCATCTCGTCGCGGATCAGCTCGAAGCCTTCGAAGGCCTGGCCCGAGGCGGCGGCCTGCTGGCGCGCCGCGCTGGTGACCGGAAGGAACAAGTTGCGCAAGGAGTCGAGTGAGACCGAGCTGAGCTGCTCCGGGCTCAACTGGGATACCCGGGCAAACACGATCGGGTCGTTCGGGGTATCCACCGATAGGACATGCTCGACGGATGGGTCGGCGGAGGCGTCGTAGGCGACCACCCACTGCTGCTCCCGCGCCACCTGTGCTGTGGCCGAGTCGGGATCGCCGTTGACCTCTTCCTCGAGCGAGCCCTGGTCGACTTGGGACCAGCTCGTGGGGACCTTGAAGAAAACGTTGTCGCCGGAGTTCTTCACGTAGTGGTACTCCGAAGAGCCACAGGCCGTGAGCACGACGAGCGCGCAGCCGAGCAGCGCCGCAATGACTCGGCGGACGCACATGCTGGCTCCCTGGCGATACTTGGAGATCCGTACCGGTTCTTCGAGTATGGGCGAGGGTGCGCAGTGGGGCACCCCCCGCACGTAATAAATCTGTTACCGAACATTGCTGGGGCCGTCAGTAGCGCGGACCCCGGCCCGAACGTGGCGTACGGGTGCGTCGCTGGGCGCGCGAGCGCCAGCAGCCGCTGTGCCAGTGCCGGCGGGCATCGAGGTCGTCCTCCGGCCACGCGACGACATGAGGCGTAGCCGGTCGGATCTGCTGATCGCAGCCCGGACACCGGTAGACCTTGGTGGACGACGACCCGGTGATCGACCGCACCACCCAGACGCCATCAGGGGCGTCTTCGCGTCGTTCGAACGGCGAGCTCACGCGCATAGGGTACGGAGCGAGTTGCATCGTACGATTCCGAGTGTGCAAGCGCTTCCGCGGCGGTTGATCCCTCGATGGTGCCTCGTCGTGGTGATTGCATTGATGTGCGCGGCCGCCTGCTCGACGTCGTCGACGGACGACCGAACCGATGGCGCTGCGACGTCGTCGTCCGACGTGGCGCAGGTGTCCGACAGCGACGAAGTGAGTGCCCGCATTCGTGACGTGACGATCGAGTCGCCCGCACTTGGATCCGGTGCTGCGGTCCGGGTACTCCTCCCCACGACCTTCGATGCGGAGCCAGAGCGTCAGTGGCCGGTGCTCTACCTCCTCCACGGTTGCTGCGACGGGTACGACAGCTGGACACGATCGACCGACATCGAGGAGCTCACCGAGAGCAGCAACCTGATCGTCGTCATGCCTGACGGTGGCAGGGCGGGCTTCTACTCGGACTGGCTCGATGGTCCGGCCTGGGAACGCTTTCACGTCGACGAGCTCCACCAGGTCATGGAGGAGGAGTACCGCGCTGGTGACGTACGCGCGATCGGCGGCTTGTCGATGGGCGGTCTGGGCGCACTCGCCTACGCGGCGCGTAATCCCGATACCTTCCGAGCCGCGGCGAGCTACAGCGGTGTCGTCCACACCCGGCTGACGGTGCAGCAGCAGTGGGGCTACGTCCAGCTCCTCCAGACCGAAGGCGAGACCTACCTGGGGCTCTGGGGTCATCCGGAGCGTGACACCGAGGTGTGGGCGGAGCACAACCCGTACGACCTCGCCGAGCGGCTACGCGGCATCCCACTCTACGTGTCGGTCGGCACGGGAGACCCCGGTCCGCTCGACGCGCCGGGCGATTCGGTCGATCAGATCGAGCGCAGTCTCGCGCGGGAGAACGAAGCGTTCGCTGCACGGCTGACCGAGCTCGACATTCCCGCCCAGCTCAGCTTCTACGGACCCGGTACGCACACCTGGCCGTATTGGGAGCGCGAACTGCACGCCTCCTGGCCGATGTTCGAACAGGCCCTCGGCCTGCAGTGATGAGTGCAACCGCCCACGCACTGGACAACCCCTTGCTTAGACCAGGTGCGCCTAGGTAGGAAGTGCGGGCACCGGACGAGCTCGTCCGGTCGGGAGGTCCTGATGATGCACGTGGTTGCTGAGGCAGGAACCCTGGACCTGACGGTCCTGACCACGGGGCGCGGTGCCGTGGTCAGGATGGTGGGTCATCTCGACGCGGCGACGTCGCGACTGCTGCAGGCGGTCCTCGACCCACTCCTGCATCGCACCCGCCGGCCGGCGGTCGACCGGCTCGTGCTGGATTGCGCTGGGGTGCGCTTCGCCGACGCATCTGGACTGTCGCCAGTCCTGCACGCCCGCGCTGTCCTTGGACGTCGTGGTGGCGTCGTGGAGCTGCGCCGGCTGCCGCCCACCGTGCGCCAGGTCATCGACGTACTCGGGCTGACCGAGCACCTGGACGGTGACCGCGCCCGTCCCGCGTGACGCCGTCGACGAAGACTGCTTTGGCGATTCGCCGTAGAACGGGTCGGCGTTGATGGGCCACACTGTGATCGGCCAGGCGTCCGCAGTGCCCACAACGGACGCCCAGAGCGACCGCAGGGAGAAGCATGAAGATCGACAGACAATCCATCGTCGACTTTCTGAGGAACCGCGGGGACCACGACAAGGCCGACAAAGCCCAGACCGAGCTGCCAGACCCGGTCGACACGGATGAGCACGCGGACAAGCTGTCGCGGCTCGACATCGAGATCCGGGACCTCGGCATGGGCGCGGGTGGGATTGGGGGATAGCGCCTGACCCGCCTGACATCGCGTACGGTCCTGCGGGTGCGTCTCGTCGTGGCCCGCTGCTCCGTCGACTACATCGGGCGTTTGACCGCTCATCTGCCGAGCGCTGTCCGGCTGCTTCTCGTCAAGGCCGACGGATCGGTGTCCGTGCATGCCGATGACCGGGCGTACAAGCCGTTGAACTGGATGAGCCCGCCGTGCCGCCTGGACGAAGGTGACGATCGCTGGGTGGTGACCAATCGCGCCGGGGAGCAGCTGGCCATCACCGTCGAGGAGGTGCTCCACGACTCGACGCACGACCTCGGTGTCGACCCCGGACTCGTCAAGGACGGCGTGGAGGCGCACCTCCAGTCGCTCCTGGCCGAGCACGTCACCGCGCTCGGCGCTGGCTGGACGCTCGTCCGCCGCGAGTTCCCGACGCCGATCGGTCCGGTTGACCTGCTGTGCCGCGATGCGGGCGGCAGTACGGTCGCGGTCGAAGTCAAGCGCCGCGGCGAGATCGACGGCGTGGAGCAGCTCACTCGCTACGTCGAGCTGCTCGGTCGCGATCCGCTGTTGAGTCCGGTGCGCGGCGTGTTTGCCGCCCAGGAGATCAAGCCGCAGGCCCGCGTCCTCGCGATCGACCGCGGCATCCACTGCGTCACGCTCGACTACGACGCGCTGCGCGGTCTGGACGATCCGACGCAACGCCTGTTCTGAGCGCCCGATCCACCGGTCGGTGGATCCGCGAACACGTCGGTCGGTGCTCGCGGGCGGCGGGCAATTCACGGCACGCTGTGCGTTATGACCGCAGCCGCAGCAGAGCCGGTGATCTCGGTACGAGACCTACGCAAGACCTACAAGACCACGGACGGACCGGTGCATGCCGTGGACGGTCTGGATCTCGACGTCCACCACGGCGAAGTCTTCGCGCTGCTCGGCCCCAACGGCGCCGGCAAGACGACCACGGTCGAGATCCTCGAGGCGTATCGCAAGCGCAACGGCGGTGAGGTCTCGGTGCTCGGCCACGACCCGGCGCATCCCACCGGAGCCTGGCGGCAGCGCATCGGAATCGTGCTGCAGACCAACAACGACCTCTCCGAGCTGACCGTCGAGGAGGTCGTCCGCTTGTTCACGACGTTCTACGCGACACCGAGCAACCCGCTCGAGGTCATCGACCGCGTCGGCCTCGGCGAGAAGCGTCGGACCCGCAGCCGCGGGCTGTCCGGCGGGCAGCGCCGTCGGCTAGACGTCGCGCTGGGGATTCTCGGCCAGCCCGAGCTGCTCTTCCTCGACGAGCCGACCACCGGCTTCGACCCCGAGGCGCGCCGCGAGTTCTGGGGACTCATCGAGAACCTGGCCGACAGCGGCACGACGATCATGCTCACGACGCACTACCTCGACGAGGCCGAGCACCTCGCCGACCGCGTGGCCGTGATCGCCCGCGGCCGGATCGTCGCGCTCGACACGCCGGCGCATCTCGGCGGCCGCGACACGGCGGATGCCACCGTCCGATGGCAGGACAACGGCGACGTGCGCGAGGTCCGGACGGCGACGCCGACCAAGGTGGTCTCCGAGCTGGCGGCGCGCTTCGACGGAGAGGTTCCGTCGCTCGTTGTCACTCGGCCCAGCCTCGAGGACACCTACCTGCAACTCATCGGGGAGCAGTCGTCATGAGGGCAACGAACAGCATCGACGCGTCAGCCACTGTCGTGCGGCCAAACGTGCGCACCCAGCACCCGACGATCTGGTCGGTCGGACTTGCACGTACGAAGGTCGAGATCAAGCAATTCTTCCGCGAGAAGGATGCGCTCGTCTTCACCTTCGCCTTTCCCGTCATCCTGCTGTTCATCTTCGGCTCAGTATTCGGAGAAGACATCGCGCCGGGTGTCTCGTTCTCCCAGTACTTCGTCGCTGGGATGATCGCGTCCGGTTTCATCCTGGTGAGCTTTCAGTCGTTGGCCATCGGCATAGCTGTGGAACGCGACGACGGCACCCTCAAGCGCATCGAGGGCACACCGATGCCGAGGGCGTCGTACTTCGTCGGCAAGATCGGACTTGTCCTCGTGACGGCCGTATTGCAGACCGCGATCCTGCTTGCTGTCGGGACGCTGCTGTTCGGCATCTCGCTGCCTGACTCGGGAGGCAAGTGGCTCACGTTGGCCTGGGTCGGGCTGCTCGGCACCACCGCGGGCACCTTGCTCGGCATCGCCTTCTCGAGTGTGCCGCGTTCGGGACGCAGCGCGGCGGCGGTCGTGAGCCCCGTCGTCATCGTGCTGCAGTTCATTTCCGGTGTGTTCTTCGTCTTCAGCGAGCTGCCTACCTGGATGCAGCGCGTGGCGGAGGTGTTCCCACTGAAGTGGATGGCACAGGGCATCCGTTCGGTGTTCCTGCCGGATTCGTTCGAGACGCAGGAGCCCAGCGGCTCGTGGCAGCACGGCACGATCGCTATCGTGCTCGCCGTTTGGTGCGTCGTCGGGCTTGTGCTCTGTCTGCGGACATTCCGCTGGCGCCGGCGCGATGATGGTTGACATGACCGACGCGACCTGCACCGAACGCGACAGCATGTGGGAGCGGACGAAAGTCGGCTGGCATGTCGTGACCTACGGCCTGCTCACGGTGATTGCGATTTCCCTGCTCGCCGACACCGATCTATCCGGACGGCAGCGGCTCACCGGCCTCGCCATCGTCGCCGTCCTGGTCGCGTCGTACACCTTCCTCGGTCGGCCCGCGCTCGGCGAGGAGCGCATCGCGCCCGCCGCGGCACACCTGGCCATCACGTGGGCCGGCTTCTTCTGGCTGACATCGATGAGCGACGTGGGCTACCTCCTGCTTCTCTCGCTCTTCCCGCAGGTGTGGGCCCTGCTGTCGACGCGCCTCGCCGTTGCCGTCACGGTCGTGGCCGTGGTCGGGCTGGCCCTGATCCAAGCTGCAACGGCGGGGTGGACGGCGGACGCGCTCCTCGAGGCCGGCATCGGCGGGCTCGTCAGCCTCGTCATCTCGGTACTGCTCGGGCTGTGGATCACTGCGCTCATGCGCGAGAGCGACCGGCGCGCCGGCCTGATCGCCGAGCTCGAACGTACTCGGGCGGAGCTGGCGGCGGCAGAGCACGATCGCGGGGTTCTTTCAGAGCGACAGCGGCTGGCCCACGAGATCCACGACACGCTGGCGCAAGGCTTCGCCAGCATCATCGCGCTATCCCAGGCGGCCGAAGCCGCCATCGATTCACATCCGGAAGCGGCACGTGACCGCATCCTGCTCGTCGAGCGCACCGCGCGGGACAACCTCGCCGAGGCGCGAGCTCTGGTGACCGGCCTCACGCCGGTCGATCTGGCCGGAGGAACGCTGGCCGAGGCCGTGGAGCGGCTGGTTGACCGCTTCGAACGCGAGGCGGGGGTGCTGGCGGAGGTACGCATCACGGGAACACCGCACAGCCTCGGTTCCGCCACCGAGGTGGTCATGCTGCGGGCTGCGCAGGAGGCGCTCACCAACGTACGGCGGCATGCTCATGCCGGCCGCGTTCTCGTGCACCTGACGTACCACGATGACGCGGCTGCTCTGGAGGTAAGCGATGACGGCTACGGATTCGATCCCGATCACGCCGATGGTTTCGGTTTGAGCGGCATGCGTTCCCGCGTCGAGCAGGTCGGAGGTGAGCTCGAGCTAGCCGCCGGTCCTCACCGTGGTACGACACTGCGCCTGCATGTCCCGGCCTCGGTCGGTGCTCGCGAATGACGCAGGTCGTCCGCGTTCTTCTCGCCGACGACCATCCCGTGGTTCGTGCGGGCTTGGCCGGAATGCTCGCCGCTGAACCCGACATCGAGGTCGTCGGCGAAGCGGGTGATGGCGGCGAAGCCGTGGCGCTGTCCCACCGGTTACGCCCAGACGTCGTTCTCATGGACCTACGCATGCCGGTGGTCGACGGCGTGACCGCAACCGCTCGCCTTGGGCAGGAGCTGCCGTCGGTGCGCGTGCTGGTGCTCACGACGTACGAGACCGATCACGACATCTTGCGTGCGGTCGAGGCAGGGGCGACCGGTTACCTGCTCAAGGACGCGCGCCGTAGCGATCTGGCCGCTGCCATCCGCGCCGCTGCGCGCGGCGAGACCGTGCTCGCCCCGCCGGTCGCGGCCCGACTCGTCACGCACATGCGCATCCCTGCTCGCGACCAGTTGACGCCACGCGAGGCCGAGGTGCTGGGACTTGTCGCTCACGGGCTATCCAACGCTGCCATCGGGCGGCGGCTGTTCATCGGCGAGGCGACCGTGAAGACGCATCTGCTCAAGGTCTTCGCCAAGCTCGGCGTGGACGACCGCACCGCGGCGGTCACTGTCGCGATGCAGCGCGGCATCTTGCCGACGCCGAGTTAGGGCACCCCCTAGCCGTCGTAAGTGTAGAAACCTCGACCCGACTTCCGACCCAGGTCACCGGCCGCAACCATCCGCAATAGCAGCTCAGGCGCGGCAAACTTGGAGTCCCGGGTGTCGTCGTAGATATTGCCGGTGGCCTTGACCAGGATGTCGATGCCGGCCAGGTCCAGAGTCTGCAGCGGTCCCATCGGATGACCGAAGCCGAGTCGGCACGCGGTGTCGACGTCCTCCGCAGAGGCGACACCTGATTCGACTAGACGAGCCGCTTCATTGGCGAACGCGGCGATGAGTCGCGTGGTCACGAATCCTGCGACATCACGGTTGACGACGACACACGTCTTGCCAACGTCCTGAGCGAAAGCCTTCGCGCGCTCCACGGTGTCGTCAGCGGTCTTGTAGCCCCGGATCAGCTCGCACAGCTGCATCATCGGCACCGGCGAGAAGAAGTGTGTCCCGACGACGCTCTCTGGCCGCTTCGTCACTGCAGCGATCTGTGTGATGGGGATGGCGCTGGTGTTCGTTGCAAGCACGCATCGCCACGACAGATCGCATCGAGGGCCCGGAAAACCTCGTGCTTCACTGCGATGTCCTCGAAGGCGGCCTCGACCACAATGTTCGCGTCGGCAACAGCATCGAGCTGCGTCGTCGTCGTGATCCGCGCCACGGCGGCGTCCGCGTCATCCTGTGTCACGCGGCCCTTGTCGACGAAGCGCCCGATCGACGTCTCGATTCCGCTGATGCCTCGAGCAAGCGCTTCATCCCTGACGTCACGCAGCACCACCTGCCAACCGGCCTGCGCTGCGACCTGTGCGATTCCCGACCCCATCAGCCCGGCACCGATGACGCCGACGGTCTGCTCGGAACCGCGCTGATTCGTCTCATCCTGGGACACGCCTGGAGCCTACGTGTCGTGTTTCCAGACCGGTCGACACGCGCTTTCAGGGAGCACACTGGAGGGGTGCCGTGGCTGGACAGCTATTCGTTCATCGGTGGACCGCTCTTGGTCCTGGCCGTCCTCGGTATCCTCGTCGTCCTGCTGCGATGGACGTTCGGTGGACGGCGACGTTCGCTCGTCGCCCGTCAGCCGGCACCCGGTCCTGAGGAGGAGTACGGGCTGCTGGTGAGCATCGCCGCGCCAGGCACGTATGCCGAAGGTGAGATGCTGCGCCGTCGGCTGGAGCAGCGCGGCATTCGCGCCACCCTGGCCCAAACCAACAATGGTCCGCGCCTCATGGTGTTCCCCCCGGACGAGGAACGCGCCCGCGCCGCCATCGCGCAAGCGTGAGACCCGCCCTCCTCAGTCGAGAGGGAACAGCAGTGGGTCTTCCTCGCGCGAGACGTCGGCGCCGAGAGAACGCAGCTGGTCGACCAGGCCCGGGTAGCCCCGGTCGAGGTGATAGCCGTCGCTGATGTAGGTCGTCCCCTCCGAGACGAGCCCGGCGAGAACCAGTCCGGCACCGGCACGAATATCGGTCGCGCGTACGGGGGCGCCGGAGAGCTGGCTCTTCCCGCGCACGATGGCGTGGTGGCCGTCGGTACGGATGTCCGCGCCCAGTCGAGTCATCTCGTTCACGAACGTGAAGCGCGCTTCGAAGACATTCTCGGTGACCATCGCCGTGCCGTCCGCGATCGCGTTCAGGGCGATGACCATCGGCTGGAGATCGGTGGGAAATCCCGGGTACGGCAGGGTGACGACGTCGACGGACCTCGGTCGCTGGTCGAGCCTGATCTGGAAGCCGTCGGCACCGCCGTCGTCGAGGCCACGGACCTGCGCACCCGCGGTGACCAGCTTGTCGAGCACGATCTCCAGGTGATGTGGCCGCGCGCCGCGCACGGTGACATCGCCGCGCGTCATGGCGGCGGCGAATGCCCAGGTGCCCGCGACAATGCGGTCCGGCACGGTGACGTGCTCGACCGGCCACAGCCGATCGACGCCCTCGATCTCGATGGTCGACGTCCCCGCGCCGCCGATCTTGGCGCCCATCTGCTCGAGTAGCAGGCAGAGGTCCACGATCTCCGGCTCGCGGGCAGCGTTGTCGAGCACGGTCGTACCCCGCGCTAGCACCGCGGCCATCAACAGGTTCTCGGTCGCGCCGACGCTGGGAAAGTCGAGCCACACCGTCGCCCCGCGCAGCCCGTGCGGTGCCTTCGCCACGAGGAATCCGTGCTGGCTCTCGACGGTGGCGCCGAGCTTGACCAGCCCGGCGACGTGGAAGTCCACGCCCCGTGACCCGATCGCATCGCCTCCGGGGAGCGCGACGTCGGCTTCACCGACGCGGGCGACGAGCGGTCCGAGCACGCTGATGGACGCGCGCATGCGGCGTACGAGGTCGTAATCGGCTTGATGTCCCGGACGCTCCGGAACGTTGATGCGCACACTCGTTCCGACCCGCTCGACCGTGCATCCCAGCCGGCGCAGCAGCTCCGCCATGGTGTCGACGTCGAGGATCTCCGGGACCTCGGTGAGCGTCGTCGTGCCCTCGGCGAGCAACGCTGCAGCCATCAGCTTCAGCGCACTGTTCTTGGCTCCGGTCACGCGAACCGAGCCGGCAAGCCGTGCACCGCCGACGACGCGTAAGCGATCCCGGTTCTCCACCGCGGCATGGTATGCCGGCGCGGACATGGTCCCTGCACCGACCGCCGCTCGGCCACGTCGTCGTGTCGCGGGTCCTAGGCTGCCGACATGGTCAATCTGACGCGCATCTACACCCGCCTCGGTGACGACGGCACGACGAACCTCGGCGACATGAGTCGGATCCCCAAGACCGACCCCCGGCTCGCGGCCTACGCAGACGTCAACGAGGCGAACGCCGCGATCGGCGTGGCGCTTGCCCTCGGCGAACTACCCGAGGACATCGTCGCGGTGCTGACGCGGGTGCAAAACGACCTGTTCGACGTGGGTGCCGACCTGTGCACGCCGGTAGTAGTGGACCCGGAGTTCCCGCCGCTGCGGATCGAGCCGGAGTACGTCGACCGGCTCGAGCAGGCGTGCGATACCTATCTCATGCGTGTCGAGAAGCTCCGCAGCTTCATCCTGCCCGGTGGAACTCCTGGCGCGGCACTGCTGCACCAGGCGTGCACCGTCGTCCGCCGCGCCGAGCGGTCGACCTGGGCGGCCCTGGACGACTACGCCGACACCATGAACGCGCAAGCGGCGACATACCTCAATCGACTGTCTGACCTGCTCTTCATCCTCGCACGGGTGGCGAACGTGGAGCGCGGCGACGTGCTCTGGGAGCCCGGCGCCACTCGCTAGCCGGTGCTCAGGCGTCCATGTGGGCGCCGGGAGGGGCCGCCTCCAGCCACGACAGGAAGCCGGTCAGTGCAGCGGCGCTCATCGCCAGCTCGACCGACCGACCGCGATTGGCGAGCACGAGGATGACAGCTTCCTCCAGGACCGTCACCGTCTCGGTACCCATCGGCGCGCGGCGCTCCACGATCTCGAGCTCGCGTCGCCACAGGGACAATCGCGGCCGCAGCGACAAGCTGAAGATGCGAAACCAGTCGACCCGGTCGCCGTCGTACCGGCCGAGACCGAGAATCCAACTCGGTCCCAAGAACAATCGGTCGAGGCGCACCGAGCAGTCGAACGTCCCACCGGCGTGCTGGATCAACCGGCGGCGCAGCGCGAGCGCCACGAGCGTCACAACGAGCACGACCAGAAGCACGAGCAGGATGTCGAGAACGGTTGGCATCGTCACCTCGCCCTCGTCCTCGACGTCCGCATCCGGTAGGTATTCAGCCGGCCTGCGCGACGCGGATACGGGTCTCCGCCCGTCGACGGGCGGCCTCGGCTTCGGCATCGTCAGCACCGGCCGATCGCGCTTCCTCGAGCGAGCGCTGCGCGCGGGACACATCAATCTCGGTGGACAGCTCGGCCACCTCGGCGAGGACCGAGACGCCGGACTCCGAGACCGAGAGGAACCCGCCGTGGACGGCGGCGACGATCTCCTGCCCGTCAACGGGCCTGATGCGCACCGGCCCGTCGGCAAGGACGGCCAGCAGCGGCTCGTGGCCGGGCAGGATGCCGATGTCACCCTCGACCGTGCGGGCGATCACCATCGAGGCGTCGCCCGTCCAGACCTCGTGGTCGGCCGCGACCAGTCCCACGTGCAGCTCAGCCACGCCTGACTCCTCCGTATGAATCCGCTGGATGTCGTCGAGGTGTCATGAGCCTAACGGCAGCGAGGCGTTCATTTCTCCGCGGGTGCCCCGCCCTGTGGACGACCGGCGGGCAACGCACAGGTGATCCGGCGGCCGCCCGCAACCCGTTCACGATCAGTCCTGCATCGAGTGGTTCCTTCCGCACGGCCTCCACGGGGCGGGTCTCGTACCGAAGGAACCACTCCGCATTCAGTGAGTGCGCAGCTGCAGCGACATCGGTGCCGCTTCATGATCGTGCGATGCCAAACAGGGAAACGCGCGCGTGTTGCGCGAGTTGGCATCACTTCGCGGGTCGCGCCACCCACGCCAGCCGAGTTGTCCGAACGTCCTCGCGTTCTCGCACGGACCCGCTTCGACAACTCGCGGGAGGAAGGCGGCTCAGCTCTCCAGCTTCTTTGCCGCCGCCTCCACGTCCTCGATCCCGCCGACGGAGAAGAACGCCTGCTCGGGCAGGTGGTCGTACTCCCCCTCCGTCAGCTTCTTGAACGAGTCCAACGTCTCCGCGATGGGAACGAACGACCCCTTGACACCGGTGAACTGCTCGGCAACGAAGAGGTTCTGGGACAGGAACCGCTGGATGCGCCGGGCCCGTCCCACGAGGATCTTGTCTTCCTCGGACAGCTCGTCGATGCCGAGGATCGCGATGATGTCCTGCAGGTCCTTGTAGCGCTGCAGGATCTCCTTGACCCGCGACGCGATCGCGTAGTGATCCTCGCCGATGTAGCGGGGATCGAGGATCCGCGACGTCGAGTCGAGCGGGTCGACGGCCGGGTAGATGCCGAGCTGCGAGATCGGTCGGGACAGGTTCGTCGTCGCGTCGAGGTGGGCGAAGGTCGTCGCCGGTGCCGGGTCGGTGTAGTCGTCGGCGGGAACGTAGATCGCCTGCATCGAGGTGATCGCCTGCCCGCGCGTCGACGTGATGCGTTCCTGCAGCTCGCCCATCTCGTCGGCCAGCGTCGGCTGATATCCCACTGCCGACGGCATCCGACCGAGCAGCGTCGACACCTCAGACCCGGCCTGCGTGAACCGGAAGATGTTGTCGATGAACAGCAGCACGTCCTGCTTCTGCACGTCGCGGAAGTACTCCGCCATCGTCAGCGCTGCCAGGGCCACGCGCAGCCGGGTGCCCGGCGGCTCGTCCATTTGACCGAACACGAGTGCGGTCTGCTGGATGACACCGGACTCGGTCATCTCCAGGAAGAGGTCGTTGCCCTCGCGGGTACGTTCCCCAACACCGGCGAAGACGGAGACGCCGCCGAACTCCTGCGCGACCCGACGGATCATCTCCTGGATCAGTACCGTCTTGCCGACGCCGGCGCCCCCGAACAGGCCGATCTTGCCGCCGCGCACGTAGGGCGTGAGGAGATCGATGACCTTGATGCCGGTTTCGAACATCTCGGTCTTGCCTTCGAGCTGGTCGAAGGGGGGCGGGGCACGGTGGATCTCCCACCGCTCCTTCACGTCGAGCGAGTCGGCGGGCACGTCCAGCGGCACGCCGAGGGTATTGAAGACATGTCCCTTCGTGACATCGCCAACCGGGACGCTGATGCCGCTGCCCGTGTCGCGAACGGGGGCTCCACGCACCAACCCATCCGTGGGCTGCATGGAGATCGCGCGCACGAGGCCGTTCCCGATGTGCTGGGCGACCTCGAGGGTCAGCGTGCGCACCCCTGACTCGCCCTCGACCGCCGACCCCAGGTCGACCTCGACCTCGAGCGCGTTGAAGATCTCCGGCATCGACTCGATGGGGAACTCCACATCGACAACGGGGCCGGTCACTCGGGCGACGCGGCCAACGCCGCCCGGACCCTCGTCGGTCTCGACGTCGACGTCCACGACAGTGCTCATTAGTCGCGCTCGCCTTCTCGCTCGTTCCTCGCTCGTCGGCTCGGCTGCTCCGGAGTCATGTGCTCACCTTCCTGACCTGGCATCGGCGAGCGCATTCGCGCCCCCGACGATCTCGCTGATCTCCTGAGTGATTTGCGCCTGCCGGGCCGTGTTGGCCTCGCGGGTGTACGCCTCGATGAGGTCGTCGGCGTTGTCCGTAGCCGCCTTCATGGCCCGCCGCCGCGCCGCGTGCTCGGACGCGGCCGACTGCAAGAGAGCGTTGTAGACCAGGTTGCCGACATATCGCGGAAGCAACGCGTCGAGCACCTCCTCGGGCGAGGGCTCGAAGTCGTACTGAGCCACCGGGCCCGTCGGCCGCTGCGGTGCCTCCTCGGCAGCGGAGTCCTGCTGGCCCTGACCGCCGCGCAGCGCCGCCACCGACTCGGCCTGGGAATCCTCGACGAGGATCGGCAGGATCCGCAGCGCATGTGGCACTTGCGACATCATGTTGCGGAATCTCGTGTAGACGATGTGTATCTCGTCGACGCCGCCCTCACTCGTGGGCTGCAGGAACCGCTCGATGAGGACGTCGCGAATCGTCCGGGCATCCTGGTACGTCGGACTCTCCGAGAAGCCGCTCCATTCCGCGGCGATGGGACGACTGCGGAACCGGTAGAAGCTGATGCCCTTGCGGCCAACGATGTAGGAGACGACCTCTTTCCCCTCACTGCGCAGGAGGTTGCCCAGTGACTCGGCGGCGCGGATGGCGTTCGCTGAATACCCCCCGGCAAGACCACGGTCCGCGGTGATGAGCAACACCGCCGCCCGTTCCTGAGAGCGCGCCGGGAGGAGCAGCGGGTGGTCGATCGCTCCGACCGTCGCCGCGGCCTCGATCGCCGTGATCAGTTGTGCCGTGTACGGCCGAGCCGCATCGACGCGGCCCTGCGCCTTGATGATCCGCGACGCGGCGATGAGCTCCATCGCCCGGGTGATCTTCTTGGTGGACTGCACCGTGCGGATGCGGCGGCGCAGCACCCGAAGCTGAGCAGGCACCGGTCATCGCCTCCTGTCGCTCGTACGGTTCGAACGCCTCACGGTGCTGGGCTCGACGTCCCGCGACCAGCGGGTCCGGCTGCGTCGCGAACCTCTTGCTCGGTGCGCCTGCTCCGCTTGATCTTGGCCAGCTCGACGTCGTCCTCCTCCATGGCCGGAACCGGCTCGTCCTTGACCAGCGACTCGCCGGAGGAGGTGGTGAACTGCTGCTTGAACTTGCCCATCGCCTGTTCCAGCAGGCCGTTGGTCTCGTCGCTGAGCTGGCCAGTGCCGGCGATGTCGTCGTAAATGGCCTGGTTTTCTCGTCCCAGCCAGTCGAGGAACTCGGCTTCGAAGCGGCGTACGTCTTCGAGCGGGACGTCGTCGAGCTGCCCGGTTGTCCCGGTCCAGATCGCGACGACCTCACGCTGCACGGGGTAGGGCGCGTACTGGCCCTGCTTCAACAGCTCGACGAGCCGGGAACCGCGATCCAGCTGCGCCTTGGACGCCTTGTCGAGGTCGGAGGCGAACGCCGAGAACGCCTCGAGCTCGCGGAACTGCGCCAGGTCGAGTCGAAGCCTTCCGGACACCGAGCGCATCGCCTTGATCTGCGCCGCACCGCCGACGCGAGACACGGAGATGCCCACATTGATTGCCGGTCGGATCCCGGAGTTGAATAGGTCCGACTCGAGGAAGATTTGGCCGTCGGTGATCGAGATGACGTTGGTCGGGATAAACGCGGACACATCGTTGGCCTGCGTCTCGATGATCGGCAGCCCGGTGATCGATCCCCCGCCCAACTCGTCCGACAGCTTCGCGCAGCGCTCGAGCAGCCGGGAGTGGAGATAGAAGACATCGCCCGGGTACGCCTCGCGGCCGGGCGGACGCCGCAGCAGCAGGGAGATTGCGCGGTAGGCGGCGGCCTGCTTGGTGAGGTCGTCGAAGACGATGAGGACGTGCTGACCCTGGTACATCCAGTGCTGAGCGATGGCGGACCCGGTATAGGGAGCGAGCCACTTGAACCCGGCGGAGTCGGATGCGGGGGCCGCGACGATCGTTGTGTACTCCAACGCACCGGCCATCTCCAGCTCGCGCCGGAAGCCCGAGATGGTGGAACCCTTCTGGCCGACTGCAACGTAGACGCACTTGACCTGGAGCTTCGGGTCGCCGGTCTTCCAGTTCTCGATCTGGTTGATGATCGTGTCGATGGCGATCGCGCTCTTTCCGGTGCCGCGGTCGCCGATGATGAGCTGACGTTGCCCTCGACCGATCGGCGTCATGGCGTCGATGGCCTTGATCCCCGTCTGCAGCGGCTCTTTGACGGGCTGCCGCTCGACAACAGAGGGCGCCTGCACTTCGAGGCCGCGTCGCTCGTCGGACTCGATCGGACCGAGACCATCGAGGGGGTTACCAAGCGGATCGACGGTACGGCCGAGGAAACCGTCGCCCACCGGCACGGAGAGAATCTCGCCGGTGCGGCGTACGTCCTGGCCTTCCTCGATGTACCGCGCGTCACCTAGGAGAACCGCGCCGATCTCGCGCAGGTCGAGGTTGAGCGCCACACCGAGCAAGCCGCCCTCGAACGTGAGCAGTTCGTTGGTCATGACGGAGGGCAGCCCTTCGACGCGCGCGATGCCGTCGCCGGTCTCCGTGACACGCCCGACCTCTTCGCGCATGGTCTCCGGCGTGAACGCCTCGACGTGGCGCTCGATCGCGCTCCGGATGTCCTCCGGCCGGATCGCCAGCTCCGTCATGGGTTGCCCTTCCTGTCTAAAGTTGGATGATCAACCGGTGAGACGCTGCCGCGCCTCCGCCAGCCGGCGGGTCACGGTGCCATCGATGATCTCGTCACCGACAAGCACGCGCACCCCGCCAAGAACGGTCGGATCGATGCCCACCTGAACCTCGATCTCGCGTCCATACAACCGCGCGAGGATGCCGCGCAGTCGCTCCTCCTGCTCCCCCGTCATCGGCTCGGCCACCGTCACCTCGGCAAGGAGCCGACCGCGCCGCTCCGCGGAGAGCTCGACCAGGTCGGCGACCGCATCTTCTAGTGTCCGCCGGCGCGGACTCCGCACGAGGTGCTGGAGCAGCTGCAGCGTGACCGAGTCGACGCGTTCCGCGAGCAGGTTGTCGAGCACGGCGAGCTTACGTTCGGGGGGGAGGCCGGGATCATCGAGAACGCTCTGCAGCTGCGGCTGCGCCGCCAGCGTGCGTCCGAAGCGAAACAGCTCGTCTTCGACGCGATCGAGAGTGCCCGCGGCTTCGGACGCCGTGAACGCGGCCTGCGCGCCGACGACCTCCAGCGCGTCGACAAGATCGAGGCTGCTGGACCAGCGCAACCGCACTGCCTGTTTGACGACCTCGAGGCTCTCGTCACCGATACGGTCCGACAGCAGCTGATCGACAACGGCGGCCCGGTCGTCTTCCGGTGTGCCACCGTCGGCGACCGCGCCGCGCAGGGCGGGCCGGCGATCGAGGAGGCCGGCCACAGCGAACAGGTCGTCGGTGAGCCGGCGCAGGGCCCTCGCCCCTTCCTCACGGTGCTCCGGCTGCAGGCCCGGTCGTTCGGGTTGGGGCTCGGGCACGGGCAAGGGCGGCAGGATCTGGGCGGGTGCCGTCCGCCGGGTCACCTGTTCCCGCAGCGTTTGCAGCGACACGCGGCTCGCCCCGAACATGGAGATCATCAGCGCTCGCCCGAGCCGCTGCCTGTCGTCGAGCCGTCACCCGGTGCACCGCCGCCGGGGTCTTCGGCGATGGCGCTCCCTGAGGCGAGGCCCGATGCGGGCGCATCGGTCATCTCCTGTTCGCCGCTTGTCGGCTCTGGCGATTCGGCGCCTCGAGCACCAACCCCTGCCGGTGCGGGTTCGCGGTCGGCGGGCACCTGGGCGTCCAGTTCGTCGAGGAAGCGATCCACCGTCGATCGGGTGCGGTTCTCGTCGAGGCTGTCGCCCACGATCCGGGTGGCAAGAGTGACCGCCATCCCCCCGACCTCGCGGGTGAGCTGTTGCCGCGCCTGCGAGAAGTCAGCAGCGAGCCGGGCCTGGGTGCGTTCTCCCTCGATCCGAGCCGCCTCCTGCGCTTCGGTGCGCGCGGCTTCGACGATCGCCTTGCGGTCGGTTTGCGCCTCGGCGCGGATGCGGGCCGCGTCCGAGCGCGCCTCCGCAAGCTGCTCGCGATACTGCGCCAGGAGCGACTCTGCCTGGGCACGATCGCGCTCGGCCCTCTCGAGCTTGCCTTCGATTCCCGCCGTCCGCTCCTCCAGCGTCTGTCGAATGCGCGGCAACGCGTATCGCCACACGACGAACAGCAGGATGAGGAAGCAGATCCCACCCCAGAAGATGTCGTAGAAGGCGGGGAGCAGGATGTTCTCCTCGCCACCCTCCTCCGCGGGCGCCTCCCCGGCGAGGATCGAGGTGGCCACCAGCGTCGCGGCGGCCATGATCACGTGAAGAGGAAGCCGGCGACGAGACCGATCAGGGCGAGCGCCTCGGTGAACGCGATGCCGAGGAACATGTTCGTCCGCAGCACACCGGTGGCTTCGGGCTGGCGGGCGATACCTTCCAGCGCCTTACCCACGAGGATGCCGATGCCGATGCCGGGGCCGATCGCCGCGAGGCCGTAGCCGATGGCATTGACGTTGCCGCTGACAGCTTCCTCGGCGGCGAGGATGAGGGACATCTGCTCTCTCTTTCTGTCGGTGGTACTGGCGTTCGGTGGATCAGCTCGATCGATTCAGTGGTCGGGTGCCAGCGCTCCGCCGATGTACACGGCGGTGAGCAGCGCGAAGATGTACGCCTGCAGGAAGGCCACGAGGATCTCGAACAGGGTGAAGATGAACCCCATCCCGAACGCTGCCACGCTGAAGATCTTCAGCGGGCCAGAGGCGTCGAGAAGCAAGTAAGACGTTGCACTGAAGAACAGAACGAGAAGCAGGTGCCCGGCGAGCATGTTGGCGAGCAGCCGGATGGTGAGCGTGACGGGTCGCAGAATGAACGTCGAGACGAATTCGATCGGCGTCACCAGCACGTAGATCGGCGCCGGCACGCCAGGGGGAAACAGGTTCCCCCTCAGATAGGGACCGACGCCCTGTTCGCGGATCCCCTCGTAGTTGAACATCAGCCAGCTGATGAGCGCGAGCATCAGCGGCAGGCCAATGACGCTGCTGCCGGAGATGTTCAGGAACGGGATGATGCCGGCGATGTTGAGAGCAAAGACGAACCAGAACAGGGTCGTCAGGTACGGCAGGAAGCGCCGGCCGGCCGTACCAATGACCTCATCGATGATCTGTACCCGGACGAACTCGATGGCGAGCTCGCCGAGGTTCTGCACGCCGCGCGGCACGACCTGGGGACGCCGGAACGCGGCAATGAAGAACGCTGAGGTGAGCAGCGTCATCACCACCATGACGAGGTGGATCCGCGTGAAGTGGAAGATCGTGCCGTCGAAGAAGATCGGCGCGGGAAAGAACTCACCGATCTCGGGGGCATGAAACCCCTCTTCTTCCTCCTGCGCCCCCTGCGCAAGGAGCGGTGCGATCCAGCCGGTCATGTGTCTCGTACGTCTCCTCGCGTATTGGTCGCGCTCGCCTTCTCGCTCGTCCCTCGCTCGTCGGCTCGGCTGCTCCAATGCTCGGCGGACGGGATCATGCCCGGCCGTAGCGGACGTACACGATGTAGATCGCCGTCACGAACCCCACGACGACCCCGATCGGGGTGAAGACCGAGGCGCCGGTGACTCGATCGAGCAGGTAGCCAATCCCGCCCCAGACCGCCGGCCCCGAGACGAGTGTCGCGATCATTCCCCAGACGGTCGACTCTGCGCCACTCACGTCAGGTGAGCGCGCAGCATCGCCTCGATCGCTGATCATCGCGCGAGGACGATATCAATCGATAAGGGTCCCGGTCATGACGAGCCGGCCGGAGAAACGGGCGCGTCTGCGGGTTCGACGTAGGGCACTTTGGTGCGGACGACGACGAGCGCCTCGACGACGAGAAAGCCGGCCGTACCCAGCAGGAACACGACGAAGAAGACGCCGCGCGAGTAGAAGTCGCGGCCGTCGAGGGCGATGAGCGCGACGAGCAGGACGACGATCTTCAGCAGCCATGAGCCGAGGACGGCCGCGCCAAGCGTCGAGGGCGACAGCCGGGCGGTGAACAGCGCAACCGCGGCCGTGATGCCAAGGAACAGCACCGGGATCGCGACCCCCAGCAGCGCAGCCCAGACGCCCGGCATGCCGGCGATGATCCAGCCGACGGGAATGGCGACGACGAGGAGGACGACGGCGCCGAGCGCGGCGAAGCGCAGGGTTCGGCGCATCGGGACGACGAGTCCGGCGGGGGCACCCATGCGGGACACTCTAGGAACGCGCACCCCGCACCCCGACCCGGGGAGCGTTCGCGGTGAGCGCGACGAGCAGGAGCGCTCCGGCGACAAGGGTGGCGACGGCGACCGGACTGTTCAGCAGCGCCATGGCCACCGCACCGAAGGCGATGAGCGCCGCCCACAGGTACATGATCAGGCAGGCGCGGGCGTGCGAGTGCCCGATCTCGAGCAGCCGGTGATGCAGGTGCTGTTTGTCGGGGGCGAACGGTGATCGGCCCGCGCGCGTTCGCCGGACGATCGCGAGCAGCAGGTCGGCGAATGGCAGCGCCACCACGGCGAACGGGAGGATCAGCGGCAGGAACGCCGCGACGAAGCCGCTTGGGCCGACGGCATTGGGATCGAGTAGCCCAGTGAGGCTGATCGTCGACGCGGCCAGGAGCAGTCCGATGAGCATGGCACCGGAGTCACCCATGAAGATGCGTGCGGGGCTGAAGTTGTGGGGCAAGAACCCCAGGCACATGCCGCCAAGCACGACTGTCACGAGCGTGGCCGTCGACGCCCGGTCGTAGCCGCCCTCGACGGCGAAGAGATAGGAGTACGAGAAGAACGCCAGCGCGCCGATGGCAACGATCCCCGCCGCCAGTCCGTCCAGCCCGTCGACGAAGTTGACTGCATTGATCATCACGACCACCACCAGGATGGTGAGGATCGTGCTCAGCTCGGGCGGCAATACGAAGGTGCCGATGCGCGGCAGCGGGATCCACAGCAGCTGGATTCCCTGAAGCGCCATGACTCCTGCCGCCAGCGTCTGCCCGGCGAACTTCGTCAGCGCGTCGAGCCCCCACTTGTCGTCGATGGCGCCGACCGCACAGACGATGGCGGCCGCGCTGAGCAACGCGATCGGGTCCTCGGTTTCCTCGTACACGCTCTGCACCAGCGGTAGCTCGCGGCCGACCAGCAGGGCAGCGGCGAAGCCAAACAGCATGGCCACGCCGCCGAGGCGCGGGGTCGGGATGGCGTGGACGTCGCGATCGCGGACGGGCGTCATGGCGTGCACGCGCACCGCCAGCCGGCGTACCGCCGGCGTCAGCAGGTAGGTGACCGCCGCGGCGACACTCAGGCAGAGCAGGTAGGCACGCACGGGCCGCGGCGAGGTTCCTCAGCCGCGCGGGTAGGCGGGATGACGCTCGACCAGCGCGGTGACGGCAGACCCGATCTCTTCGGCCGCGGTGCCGTCCGCGTCACGCACGGCGCGGGCGATCAGGCTCGCGATCTCCTTCATATCGCCCTCGGTCATGCCCTGGGTCGTGACCGCCGGCGTGCCGACCCGGATGCCCGAGGCCGTCATCGGCGGCTGCGGGTCGTACGGAATGGCGTTCTTGTTGAGCGTGACCCGGGCCGCGTCGCAGCGCGCCTCGGCCTCCTTGCCCGTGACGCCGACGCCGCGCAGGTCGATGAGCGCGAGGTGGGTGTCGGTGCCGCCGGAGACGGGGCGCATGCCCTCGGCGGCAAGTCCGTCGGTGAGCGCCTGCGCGTTCGCGATGACCTGGCGGGCGTACGTCTGGTACTCGGGCTGCTGCGCCTCGCGCAGGGCCACGGCCTTGGCGGCGACGGCGTGCATCAGCGGGCCGCCCTGGCTGAAGGGAAACACGGCCTTGTCGATCTTCTGGGCGAGCTCCTCGGTGCACACGATCATGCCGCCGCGCGGACCGCGCAGGACCTTGTGTGTCGTGAACGTGACGACGTCGGCGTAGGGAACCGGCGACGGGATCGCCTTGCCTGCGACCAGGCCGATGAAGTGGGCGGCGTCGACGAGCAGTCGCGCCCCAACCTCGTCGGCGATCGACCGGAACGCCGCGAAGTCGATCAGCCGTGGGTACGCCGTCGCACCGCAGATGATCATCTTCGGCGCGTGCTCCTTGGCGAGGTCACGCACCTGGTCGTAGTCGATGAGTTCGGTGTCATCGGTGACGCCGTACGACACCGTGGTGAACCATTTGCCCGAGAAGTTGACCTTGGATCCGTGCGTGAGGTGACCGCCGTGCGGCAGCGACATCGCGAGCACCGTGTCGCCCGGTGTCAGCAGGGCGGCGTACGCCGCGAGGTTGGCGCTGGCGCCGGAATGCGGCTGGAGGTTGGCATGCTCGGCGCCGAAGAGCTCCTTCGCTCGGGCGATGCCGATGTTCTCCGCCTTATCGACCTCGGCACAGCCGCCGTAGTAGCGCCGCCCCGGGTAGCCCTCGGCGTACTTGTTGGACAGCGTCGAGCCGAGCGCGGCGAGGACTGCCGGTGACGTGAAGTTCTCGCTCGCAATCAGCTGGAGACCGCTGCGCAACCGATCGAGCTCGCCGAGCACGACAGCGGCGATCTCTGGATCCTCTTGCTGCAGGGCGTCGAAGTCAGGACCCCAGAACGTCATTTCTTCACTGTAACGGCAGGCGTGCGCGGGCCCGACCGCGTCTGTGACTGGTCAGGCCGGGTCGAGGCACTCCTCGCGCAGGCAGTCGTCGGTTGGTTCCGATTCGTCTCCATTGCCTGGGAGTTCGGTCTCGCTCGTGTTGCCGCGGAGCGCGGCAAATGCGAGGGCGGCAATCGCAAACGCGAGGACAGCGGCGATCCACGCCGTGAGGTGCATGCCGTCGACGAACGCCGACCGTGCGGTGTCGAGCAGCGCGCTCCCGATGGGCTCGGGGAGCTGCTCGGCGACACTTCCGGCCGCACCCAGCGTGTCCCGCGCAGCAGCAGCCGCCTCGGCGGGAACGTCGGTCGGCAGAGCGGCGTCCAACCGGCCGCGATAGATAGCCACTCCGACGCTGCCCAGGATCGCAATCCCGAGCGCTCCCCCCAGCTCGGCACTCGTCTCGCTGATGCCGGACGCTGCTCCTGCGCGTTCGGGCGGCGCCGACCCGACGATGAGCTCCGTGGTGAGACCGAAGACCGGGGCGAGTCCGAGCGAGATGATCACCGACGACACGATGAGCGTCCCCACGCCGGACGAGGCCGCCACCTGGGTCAGCAGCAGGAGACCTAGTGCCGCGACGGCGAGTCCGCCGCCGATCAGGACGTGCGGGGGGATGCGGTCGACGATGCGCGGCGCCAGCTGGGAGCCGGCGATGAAGCCGAAAGCCGAGGGCAGCGACCACAGGCCGGCTTCGAGCGGCGACATCCCGCTGACCAGCTGCAGGTACTGCGCGATGAACAGGAAGTATCCGACGGCTACGAAGATGGCGAGGAAGTTGACCGCAAGGGCGGCGTTGAACGCCCGGAGGGTGAAGAGCCGGATGTCGATCATCGGGTCCTCGAGCCGTCGTTGACGGCGTACGAAGACCGTGCCGATGGTGAGCCCCACAACGATGGCCGCGACCGACAGCGGTTTCACGCCGACCGAGGCAATCTCCTTGAGGCCGTAGATGACGACGAGCACGCCCGCGACAGACAGCGCGGCGCTGGGCAGGTCGAGGCGACCGGCGTCCGGGTCGCGGTACTCGGGCAGCACTCGTGGGCCCAGCACGAGCAGCGCGGCCATGACGGGAAGGGCCACGAGAAAGGCCGAGCCCCACCAGAAGTACTCGAGCATGATGCCGCCGAGCACCGGCCCGATGGCGCTGCCGGCGGAGAAGCTGCCGATCCAGACGCCGATGGCGACCGAGCGTTCCCTCGGGTCGGAGAACATGGCGAAGATCAGGGACAGCGTGGACGGTGCAAGCGTGGCGCCGGCGATTCCCAGCAGGGCGCGGCTGGCGATGAGCATCTCCGCGCTGATCGAGAACGCCGCCAGCACGGAGACGGCGCCGAAGGCGGCGGCACCGATCATCAGCAGCTTCCGGCGGCCGACACGATCGCCGAGCGTCCCCAGCGTGATCAGCGAGCCGGCGACGAAGAACCCGTAGATGTCGATGATCCACAGCAGCTGCGTGCTACTCGGTTCGAGATCGGCGCTAATCGATGGGACGGCCAGGTGCAGGATCGTCAGGTCCATCACGTACAGCAGGCAGGCGAGGCAAAGCACGGCAAGGCCTACCCACTCGCGCGTGGTCGCTCGTGTGGCCATGTCGGTCGTCCTCAGGACGCTCTCCTGCTCTCGGTGTCCTGCTCTTGCTGATTACGACTGGGCGGCGGGAGCGAAATCATCGGTCCCGTAAAGTCATCCTCGATGACTGGTCTGACAGAACTCGCCGACTCGAACGTGATGGAGCGTCTCGAGGAGTACCGGACCGAGCTGACGGCGTACTGCTACCGGATGCTCGGCTCCTCGTTCGAGGCCGAGGACGCCGTCCAGGACACCTTCGTCCGGGCCTGGCGCAGCTTCGAGGGCTTCGAGGGGCGCTCTTCGCTGCGTTCGTGGCTGTACCGCATCGCGACGAACGTCTGTCTGACAATGCTCGGCGCGAGCCAGCGCCGCGCCCGGCCGATGGACCTGGCCGGGCCCTCGACGGCGGACACGCCGCTGCCCGCCCCGCTGCCGGAAACCACCTGGGTGGAACCGATGCCCGACGCCCGGATGCTCCGGGCGGACGGCGATCCGGCGGAATTGGCGGTCACTCGCGATTCGGTACGGCTGGCATTCATCGCCGCCCTGCAGCACCTGCCACCGCGCCAGCGCGCCGTACTGATACTTCGCGAAGTGCTGCGCTGGCGGGCGGACGAGGTTGCCGAACTGCTCGACACCACGGTCGCATCGGTGAACAGCGCCCTTCAGCGCGCGCGGGCGACGCTTGCGTCTACGGAGGTCGATGAGGGTGAGCGGGTCGCTGAGCTCGATGACGAACATCGGGCGTTGCTGCAGCGATATCTCGACGCCTTCGAGAGCTACGACATGGATGCGCTGACGACCCTGCTGCACGAGGATGCGGTCTGGTCGATGCCACCCCACGCGCTGTGGCTACACACCAACGACGACATCCGCCGGTGGTGCCTGGGTCCCGGCATCGCCTGCCGCGACTCTCGCCTGATCCCGATCGAGGCGAACGGGATGCCGGGATTTGCCCAGTACAAGCCCGCGCCGGGCGGCGGCCACGACGCCTGGTCGCTACAGACCGTGGAGATCTCCGGCAACCGGATAAGCGGCATCACGTTCTTCCTCGACACAGAGCGGTTCTTCCCGCTCTTCGGGCTGCCGCTCCACCTCGACGCTGAGGTCCGCAGACTCTAGACACGGCAGCACGCTGCTCAGCCCGGCAAAATCGACCAGATCCACCAGCGCCGGCGACGCATTGCTCAGCGCGATGCGGTGGCCGCGCCGGCGAGCCTCGAGCTGCAGCCGCGCCAGGGCGTCGACCGCGTGCAGGCCCAGGTGTGCGATCGCGATCACGTTGCAGACGGCGATGGCCGGCTGGTCCTCCGGCGCATGCTCATCGTCGTCGCCCATCCCGGTACCGACTCGGCGAGCCACCAAAACTCATCGGCTCACGCAGCCAGCGGACGTCGACGGATCTCTAGGACGGCAAGCACCTCCCGTCGAACGGCTTCAGGATCCGCGTGCAGTCGCTGGTAGGTGAAGCGCGACACCACCCAGCCCAGCGCCGCGAGCGCCGCGTCGCGTCGGACGTCCTGCGCTCGACGATCCGGGGATCCGTGATACGCCGCCCCACTCGTCGAACACGTGCTGCAGACCCCAGATCTCCAGTTCGCTTCGACATCCGTCAGCCAACGCTGAGCAGAGCCCGAGAAGCGACGCGCGGCCGCGCCGATTAGGCGTCAACGCTGCCTCGCTGAGGAGATCCCGTGGCTCGACCTCGCTGACACGAGCGCTGTCGACGTAGATCTGAGGTAGCAGGAGTGAAACGTGGTGCGCGGCCACCGCATGATCGAGCACATGGCGCGAGAGTCGCCGACGCGCGTCCTGCCGGTGCAGCACTCCGCCGGCATCGCGAAGAAGGGACGCGAGCTCTTCGTTCACGTCGTCCACGATCCTCGAAATCCGCTGTCCATTGCTGGGATCGCCGACACCTGTGGACGAACCGCGAAGGATCGATTCTGTGGTTGCGTGATCAGCGGGCTGGCATGGCGATCAGGTCGTGGACGCTCTGCGGGTTCGGCGTCGAAATTGGCCTGCAGCGCGTCCATAGCCTGATCGACGCGACGGGTTCCGGGTGTGCGGATCAGGCCGTGGACGCTGTGCAGCAAGAACCAGGCGTCTCAGACCTGCAGAGCGTCCACGACCTGATCAATAGCGGGCTTCGTCAATAGAGACGTGATCTAGAGACATACGCGCACACAGACGCAAACGATCGAGGAACGCCCAGGTCAAAGGGGCTAAGTCTGAGTGCGGGACAGGGGAGTCGAACCCGTTTTCCCACGGCTTCGATCAGGGCAGGCGCGGCGCGACAGCGTGCTCCTTGTCGGTGGCGGGCTGCTCCGTCGTTGCCAAGGGCCCACTAGCAGCATGACCTGGGATAGCGGCGGTGAGTCGCAGCAGAACTAGCAGGACGACGCACGAGCCCGCGGCGATGGCCACGCCGGTCAGGTTGTTCTCGACGTTCGTCGGCTGAAGCGCGAAGAAGTCCTGGAGGAACGGCACGTACAGCGCGAGCACGAAACCGCTCGCCATCACGGCCAGCAATGCGAGCTTCCACCGAACCAGCGGGCGCGCCACGAGAAGCAGCACGAACCACGCCACGAGGAACAGCGTGATCGCGGCGGTCGTGCGGTCCTGGACCAGGGATGACTCTGAATTGGTACGGGCTAGCGCGTACGACGTGAACGATGCGCCTGCGGCCACGAGCCCGGCGGGGATGGCGAAGTGCAGAACACGACGGACGAAGCCGGGCCGGGCTCGTTCGCTGGACGGCGCGAGCGCGAGGAAGAACGCCGGTACGCCGATGGTGAGCGTCCCGATGAGGGTGAGGTGTCGCGGCAGGAACGGAAAGGGAAGGCCCGCGACGCCGACCAGCAGTGCCAGCGTCAGCGCGTAGAACGTCTTGGTCAGGAACAGGTTCGCCACACGCTCGACGTTCGCCAGGACTCGTCGCCCCTCGGCAACGACGTACGGGAGCGACGAGAAGCGGTTGTCCAGCAGCACGATCTGCGCGACGGCGCGAGCGGCCGCACTGCCCGATCCCATCGCGACGCCGATATCCGCGTCCTTCAACGCCAGAGTGTCGTTCACGCCGTCGCCAGTCATCGCTACGACGTGCCCGCGCGACTGCAACGCCCTGACCATGGCGCGCTTCTGCTGCGGTGACACCCGACCGAAGACGTTGTGCGTTTCCACCTCCGCAGCCAACTCAGCCGGTGAGTCCGGCAGGTGGCGTGCATCGACAGTCTTGGACGCACCGGGCAGACCGAGCGCGGACCCCACAGCACCAACCGTCGTTGGGTTGTCGCCACTAACGATCTTCACCGTGACGCCCTGACGCGCGAAGTACGCGAGTGTCTCTGCGGCATCAGGACGAAGCTGCTGGCTGAGCATCAGCAGCGCCGCGGGCTCGACCGCGCCTGGTGCCGGCGCACCGTCGACGAAACCTGTCGACGTGTCGCTGACACGACCGAGCAGTAGTACGCGCAGCCCCTCGCCTGCCTGCCGATCCGCCGACAGCAACGCGGGATCGCCGGCCTGCAGCAGCATGTCGGGCGCGCCCAGCACCCACCAGCCCTGCTCGGCAAAGCGCGCACCGCTCCACTTCCGCGCGGAGGAGAACGGCACGGTCTCGGTCACCATCCAGCCATCAGGCGCGACAGCGTCGGCGGCGATGGCGCGCATGCTGGCATTGGGGTTAGCCTCCGCTCCCGCCAATGCGCCGAGTGCCTCCCGTACGGGCAGTGATGGCTCGAGAACGTCGACATCGCGCAGCATCATCCGGTCTTCGGTGAGCGTCCCGGTCTTGTCGGCGCAGACGACGTCGACGCGGGCGAGTCCCTCCACCGCCGCGAGCTCCTGCACCAGCGTCTCCCGCCGGCCCAGCCGGATCACGCCAGTCGCGAACGCAACGCTCGTGAGCAGGACCAGCCCCTCCGGAATCATCGTCACTGTTCCGGCGACGGCGCCGGCGATCGCATCGGGCAGAGACTCGTCCGCATTCAGTTGACTGATGATCAACAGCGCAGCGGCCGGGATGAGCAGCCACTGGATGACTCGGAGGAAGGAGTTGATACCGGACATCAGATCCGATCGCGAGAGCGCGAAACGCCCAGCTTCCTCGGCAAGCTTGCTGGCGTACGCATCAGAGCCAACGGCAACCGTGTGGGCTAGGCCGGCACCGGCCACGACGAACGATCCCGAGAGCACCCGGTCGCCGGGCTTCTTGAGCACCGGGTCCGATTCACCGGTGAGCAGCGACTCGTCGACCTCGAGCCCGTCAGCAGCCGTCACCTCACCGTCGACGACGAGAGCGTCGCCACTGGACAAAACCACGAGATCGTCGATCACGACGTTCTGCTGATCGACCGCCTTGTCGACACCGTCGCGCCGGACAGTCGGTCGACCGCGACCAACGACGGTGAGACTGTCGAGCGTTCGCTTTGCTCGCAGCTCCTGAATGATCCCGATGCCGGTGTTGGCGACGATCGCGAACCCGAACAGGGCGTCCTGGTACTGGCCGACGATGAGCATCAGTGCACAGAGGGCACCAATGAGTGCGTTGAAGCGCGTGAAGATGTTCTCGCGCAGGATCGATCCGACGTCGCGACTCGATCGATGCTCGACGACGTTGACCTGGCCGGCAGCGAACCGCTCCGCCACGTTCGCGGCGGTAAGGCCCTCCTCAGCAAGGATCATCGGTGAGCATCATCGCGCTGCTCGGCGGACTCCTCGACTGACTCATCCAGCACGGGTGGCGCGGCATCGGGCCGTCCAGCGACGGCGTCGAAGACGCGGTCCTTCCAGGTTCGCCACCGTCGATCGTGCCGTGCAGCGCGTTGGATCGAACGCTCTCGCTTGCGCGACCCCTCCTTGTAGCGACGCCGCGCCCATGGAGAGTCGGGCCTGCCGAGACGCAAGGTGCCGATCAACGCGAGTATCGGCACCAGCAGACCCAGCACACCGAGCCAGATCCGGCCCTTGAGCAGGCTGATGACCACGAGGAGTCCGTTGGTCGCCACGGTAATGAGCCAGGCCCATCGCACGGCTTGCTCGCCTTCCGACACATCACCCACGCCGAGAGGGCTCGCCCCGAGAACGAGCATGCCGACGAGCGCGGCGCACAGCACGACGACGTCGATGGACTTGCGTCCCTGTTCGGACCAGTAGACGTCGTCCAAGTGCAGTATCAACGCAAACTCGTCGAGGACGAGTGCGGCTCCTATTCCGAACAGCACGCCCGTGATCTCCCACCACGGCGATTTCCACGCGATGGGAGCGAACGCCAACACCCCGCCGACAAGCATGAAAACGAGCCCGAAGACGACGTGATGGATGTGCAGTCCACCCGGCTGCACATTCCCCGGCCACCACGAGACCTCGGCCCGGATCATCCGAACGCTGAGCCGGATGAAGAGGAAGGTCACGATGAATGCGACGAGCATGAGGAACAGCGCGAGCTTGCCTGGCTCGACGATCTGCTCGGCAAAGTAGTCGCTCATGTGCCGATCCGGACCAGGGGAAACAGCACCGTCTCCCTGATGTTCTTGCCGGTCAGCATCATGACCATTCGATCGACGCCCATGCCGAGACCGCCCGACGGGGGCATGGCGTACTCGAGCGCCGCAAGGAAGTCCTCGTCCAGCTCCATCGCCTCCGGGTCGCCGCCAGCAGCGAGCAGCGATTGCTCGGTGAGACGGCGCCGCTGCTCGACCGGATCGACGAGCTCGGAGTACGCCGTTCCGATCTCGGCGCCGAAGCACACAAGATCCCAGCGCTCGGCCAGGCGCGGGTCGACGCGATGCTGGCGGCGGTCAGCGGCGACACGTCGGTCGGGAAGTCGCCGTAGAACGTGGGCTCGAGCGTCTTGTCTTCAGCCAGGTGCTCGTACATCTCGAGCAGCACCAGCCCGCGCCCCCACGTCAAGCTGTACGGGATCCCGGTGGCGTCGCACAGATTGCGCAGCTGCTCGACCGGCGCGTCGGCCGTGACCTCTTCGCCGAGCGCATGTGAGATCGCGTCGTTGACGGTCATCGACCGCCATTGCCCGCCGAGGTCATACTCCTTGCCCTCGTGCACGACGACGGTGGTGCCGAGCGCAGCTCGGGCAGCGTGCTGGATCATCTCCTGCATCAGCGTCTGCATGGTGTTGTAGTCGCCGTACGCCTCGTAAGCCTCGAGCATCGTGAACTCGGGGTTGTGTGTGGCGTCCGCGCCCTCGTTGCGGAACGTGCGGTTGAGCTCGAAGACCTTCTCGGCGCCCCCGACCATGAGCCGCTTCAGGTACAACTCTGGTGCGATGCGCAGGTACAACCGCATGTCGTACGCGTTGATATGCGTGATGAAGGGTCGCGCGTTCGCACCGCCGTGTACTGGCTGGAGGATCGGTGTCTCCACCTCGAGGAAGCCGCGCCCGCCGAGGTAATTGCGCACTGCGCGTACTGCTTCCGAACGCAATCGCAGCATGCGGTGTGCATCACTGTTGACGATGGGGTCAACGTAGCGCTGCCGCACCCTTGCTTCGGGGTCGGACAGTCCCCGTCGCTTGTCCGGCAGCGGTCGCAGGCATTTCGCGGTGATGGTCCAGGACGACACCAGGACAGAGAGTTCACCGCGCCGAGACGTCACCACCTCGCCGACGACACCGACGTGATCGCCGAGGTCGACGTTCCTGTTCCACGCACGGATTGACTCGCTTCCGGTCTCCTCCGCCGTCAGCATCAGCTGTAGATCGCCGGTGCCGTCACGCAGCCTCGCAAAGGCGACGCCACCGTGAATGCGGCTCAGCAGCACGCGTCCCTTCACCGCGACCGTGGTGCCACTGCTCGCGTCGGGCGTCAGCGCTGTCTGCTTAGCGGGCTCCGCAGTAACGGTCATCCTTCGTCTCTCCCCCAGAGGTCAGGCGACTTCTCTACAGCGTGGCACCGGACCACGACTTCGTCCTGCCGTAGCGGGAGGCAATCAGCCCGGTCGACAGACCGTGCGCGACGATGCTGGCCACCACGGTGACGGCCATGACTGCTACCACCACGTCCGCGTCACGGCCCTCGAGGTCAATGAATGCGAGCAGACCGAAGACCAATGTGGCGACACCGCGTGGACCGGCCCACCCGAGGAACAGACGATCCCGGACCGACAGATCGGTCCCGGACAGGGACAGCGCCACCGGCAGCATGCGTACGGCCGTCAGCGCCAGTACGACGTACACGACGATCTGCCAGGTGATCGAGCCACCGGCAACGATGTCGTTGACCACGGCACCAAAGATGAACCAAAGCGCCAATGACAACAGTGCTCCGACATCCTCGACGAGATGCAGCGCACCAGCGGGCAACTGTTGTGCCTCCTGTTCGAAGAACACACCCGCGATGAAGGCGGCGACGAAGCCGTTACCGCCGACGACCACCGCTCCCGCGTACGCCAGCAGCGGCAACGCGAGGACACCAATGCGCAGCGCGGCCGGCTGCGTCCAGCCGGCAGTGAGCGACCGCTGCAACACGCGGGCCGCCACCCAGCCAATGAGTGCTCCGACTGCCACGGCCAGGCCCAGGGACGGAAGGGCATCGGCGGCGGCTTCCCCGAGGGCATCCGATCCGGCCACGGTCGCGCCCGCCAAACAGAACAGGAAGATCGGGGCTACCACACCGTCATTGAGCCCGCTCTCGGCGTTCAGCAGCTGACGCAGGCGGCCAGGGATGCGGTCGTCGCGAACGAACGAGACGGCCGGAGCCAAGTCCACAGGCATCACGATCGTGGCCAAGACCGCCAACAACCAGAGACCTAGGTCGCCAAAGAGGAGGATCCCAGTCCCCCACGCCAGCACGAGCGACAGCGGAAGGGCGATCACGAGCAACCGCAGGGTCAGCCGCGGCTCGCGCCCCAGCACCCCGCCGGGAACCTCGATCGCATCGGTGAACAGCAGGATCGCGAGTATTACCTCGACGACCCGCTCCGCCGACTCATAGGGGATGTCGAAGACGAATACCGGGTCGGACCCGGCGGTGAGGATGACGCCCGCCACGAGCAGCGCGAAAGGAGCGGTCACGCTCCAACTGGCAAGCCGTCCCGAGATCAGCGCCCAGCAGAGCAGCAGCGCCATGACGACGACGAGCGCGAGCATGGACCCCCCTGAGCCGCCTCCTAGTCAGCGGCCTTCGCACTGGGCACGACGCTACGAACGAGTGTGAGCGAGATAGCCCCCTCGCGCAGCAGGACCGGATGGTCGCCCGTCACGTCGACGATGGACGACGGGATGGCGTCAGCGCACGGGCCGGCGTCCAGGTAGACGCGCACAGCATCACCCAGCTGCTCGTGGGCGTTGGCTGCGGTCGTCGCTGCCGGCACGCCAGTCCGGTTCGCGCTGCTCACGGCCATCGGGCCGACGTCACGGAGGAGCTCGATCGCCACCGGGTGCAGCGGCATCCGGATTGCGACCGTGCCGCGGGTATCGCCCAGATCCCACTGCAGGGACGGTTGCTGCCGGCAGACGACCGTCAGGGCACCGGGCCAGAAGGCCTCGACGAGGTCGCGCCCCCACTGCGGCAGGGCCATCGCGAGTCCCTCGATGGTGGCCGGTGAGCCCACCAGGACGGGAACCGGCATGTCTCGACCGCGCCCCTTGGCGGCAAGGAGCGACGCTACGGCGCCGGTCGCGAACGCGTCGGTGCCGATGCCGTAGACGGTGTCCGTGGGCAGCACGACGAGCTCGCCGCGACGGACGACGTCGGCAGCAGCACTCAAGCCGCGTTGTCGCTCGTGCGGATCGCGCATCGAGAACAGGCGGCTCACGCCGGCGACCTTGTCGTATCTCGCCTCGTCGCGCGGCGCGCTGTGACGAATCGTGGCCGACCCGCGAGATCTTCGTGGTCGGCAACGTCTGTCCAGCGGGCGGCGTCGAAGATGGCGCGCACCGACGTCCCCTGCTCGTCCGCGTGCTCGACCACGACGAAACCGTCGGGGCGCAGCAGCCGGGCAGCGACTCTCGCGACGATCCGGATCACGTCGAGACCGTCGACACCGGCGTAAAGCGACGTCACAGGATCGTGGTCACGCACCTCTGGGTCGCGGGGAACACCGTCGAGCGGGATGTACGGCGGGTTGCTCACGACGACGTCGACCGCGCCGTCGAGCTCGGGCACCCCCGCGGCGAGATCGCCTATATGCAGCTGGACCCGCGAGCCCTCGAGATTGCGCCTGGCCCATGTCAGCGCATCTTCTGCCAGCTCTACCGCGTGGACCACCGCTGCGGGGACTTCGTCGGCCACGCTGCGGGCGATGGCCCCCGAGCCGGTGCCGAGGTCGACGACGACGGGTGTGCCGCCGGTGTTCGCGATCCTGCGGGATTCGTCGATCGCCGCCCCGGCCACGAGCTCCGTCTCCGGGCGCGGCACGAAGACGCCCGGGCCGACGGCCAGCGTCAGGTGGCGGAAGTACGCCACTCCGGTGAGGTGCTGCAATGGCTCGCGGCGCTCACGGCGTACGACCAGGGCGTCGTAGCTGTGCTGAGCGCGCGGCGCGATTTCGTCGTGCCGCCACAGATCTCGGCGGTCGACGCCGAGCACGTGTGCGGCGAGCGCCTCCGCGTCCTGGCGCGCCGAGGGCACGCCAGCAGTAGCAAGCCGTCGAGCGGCCTCGTCGACGGTCTCGCGCAACCTCATGCGCTGGCGGTGGCCGCGAGTCGCTGCGAGGTGTCGGCGTCGCTGAGCGCGGTGATCATCGGATCGAGGTCGCCGTCGAGCACCTGGTCGAGGTTGTGCGCCTTGTAGTTGACGCGGTGGTCGGAGATCCGGTTCTCCGGGAAGTTGTAGGTACGAACACGCTCGGAACGGTCGACGGTGCGGACCTGGCTCTTCCTCGCGTCGGCTGCTTCGCGATCGGCCTCCTCCTGCGCCACCGCGAGCAGCCGGGCCCGCAGGATACGAAGCGCCTGCTCCTTGTTCTGCAGCTGGCTCTTCTCGTTCTGGCAGGACACCACGATGCCGGACGGCAGGTGGGTGATCCGTACCGCCGAGTCCGTCGTGTTGACGCTCTGGCCGCCGGGACCTGAAGAGCGGAACACGTCGATGCGCAGGTCGCTCGGGTTGATCTCGACGTCGACGTCCTCCGCCTCGGGGAACACGAGTACGCCCGCAGCACTGGTATGGATGCGCCCCTGCGACTCCGTGACGGGCACCCGCTGTACGCGATGCACTCCCCCCTCGAACTTGAGCCGGCTCCACGCACCCTCGTCGCCGCGGGCGCGGACCGCGACGGTGACGTCCTTGTAGCCGCCGAGGTCGGAGTCGACTGCGTCAAGCACCTCGGTACGCCAGCCGTGACGCTCGGCGTAGCGCAGATACATCCGCAGCAGATCACCGGCGAACAGCGCCGACTCTTCGCCGCCTTCGCCCGCCTTGATCTCGAGGATGACGTCCTTGGTGTCGTTGGGATCGGTGGGCAGCAGCAGCTGCTGAAGCCGCTCAGCCAGCTCGTCGCGGACGGCCTCAAGCGCGGGCAGCTCCGCGCGGAACGACTCGTCCTCGCCGGCAAGCTCCTGCGCCGCTGTGACGTCGTCGCCAGCATGCTCGTACGCCCGGAACGTCTCGACGATCGGCGTGAGCTCGGCGTAGCGACGGCCGAGTCGTCTGGCGGTGTTCTGGTCGGCGTGCACCGAGGGGTCAGCCAAGCGTCGCTCGAGGTCGGCGTGCTCGGAGACGAGCTCTCCCACCGACTCGAACACGGTTACTCCTCCGGTCATCGATCCCAGACAGGACGACGGCGCCGGTCCCGTACCGCTGGGGTATCGGGCCGGCGCCGCTTTCGCGCTACTTCTTTGCGTCCTGCTTCTTGCCGAAGCGGGCCTCGAACCGGGCCACCCGGCCGCCGGTGTCGAGGATCTTCTGCTTGCCGGTGTAGAACGGGTGGCACTGAGAGCACACGTCGGCGTGGATGACGCCGTTCTTCGCGGTGCTCCGGGTGGTGAACGTCGCTCCACAGGTACAGGTCACCGTGGTGTCGACGTACTCGGGGTGGATAGCGGCCTTCATTACTCTCCTCGTCGCGGTCGCTGGTTCAACGCTGCGGGATCCAGAGGCATTCCGTACATATCTCTCCAGGTCACTCGTCGCCGTTCGCCATCGGGGTGGTCTTCTGCACGGCGAGCAGGAACTCGTAGTTGGACTTCGTCTGCCGCAGCCGGTCGAGCAGCAGCTCGATGGCCTGCTGATCGTCCAGCGCATGCAGGACCCGGCGGAGCTTCCAGACGATCTTGAGCTCCTCGCCTCCGAGCAGGATCTCTTCCTTGCGCGTGCCCGAGGCGTCGACGTCGACGGCCGGGAAGATGCGCTTGTCGGAGAGCTTGCGGTCAAGCTTGAGCTCCATGTTGCCGGTGCCCTTGAACTCCTCGAAGATCACCTCGTCCATGCGCGACCCGGTTTCGACGAGCGCCGTCGCCAGAATCGTCAACGACCCGCCGTTCTCGATGTTGCGCGCGGCGCCGAAGAACCGCTTCGGCGGGTAGAGCGCCGTCGAATCGACACCGCCGGACAGGATGCGGCCGCTGGCCGGGGCGGCCAGGTTGTAGGCACGGCCCATCCGCGTCATCGAGTCGAGCAGCACGACCACGTCGTGACCCAACTCGACGAGCCGCTTGGCGCGTTCGATCGAGAGCTCGGCGACGATCGTGTGGTCCTCAGCCGGCCGGTCGAAGGTCGAGGCGATGACCTCGCCCTTCACCGATCGCTGCATGTCGGTGACTTCCTCTGGTCGCTCGTCGACGAGGACGACCATGAGGTGGCACTCGGGATTGTTGGTCGTGATCGCGTTGGCGATGGCCTGCAGGACCATGGTCTTGCCAGCCTTCGGCGGAGACACGATCAGCCCGCGCTGGCCCTTGCCGATCGGGGCGACGAGGTCGATGACCCGCGTCGTCAGATTTGTCGGTTCGCTCTCCAGCCGCAGCCGATCCTGGGGGTAGAGCGGCGTCATCTTGGTGAACTCGGGACGGTTGCGCGCGGCCTCCGGGTCGACGCCGTTGACGGTGTCGAGGCGAACCAGGGCATTGAACTTCTCCCGGCGCTCCCCCTCGCGCGGCTGGCGGATGGCTCCGGTGACGGCGTCGCCCTTGCGCAGCCCGTACCGGCGCACCTGGGCCAGCGAGACGTAGACATCGTTCGGCCCAGGCAGGTAGCCCGAGGTCCGGACGAAGGCGTAGTTGTCGAGGATGTCGAGGATGCCGGCCACCGGGATGAGGACGTCGTCCTCGGCGATGACGGGTTCGCTGCCTTCGGTGAAGCGCTCCCGGCCGCGACGATTGCGGTCGCGGTAGCGTCCGCGCCGGCGGCGGCCGCCGCGGCCTTCGTAGTCGTCATCGTCGTCGCGCGGCCCATCGGTGCGGTCGCCCTGGCGCTGGTCGGACTGGCGACCATCGTTGTGCCGCTGGTCGCCCTGGCGCCCCTCATTCTGGCGCTGGTCACCTTGGCGTCCGTCGGGCTGCCGGTCCTGCCGGACGACCTGCTCGCCGGAACCGGCTGCGCGCTCATCGCCCTGCTGGTCGCCTTGCCGATCGCCTTGCCGGTCGCTCTGCCGGTCGCTCTGCCGGTCACGGTCTCGCCGCGGACGGCGATCGGACCGCTCGCCCCGATCGGTGCGCTCGTTCTGGACGGTCTCCCGAACAGGCCTGTCCTCTACGACGGCGTCGCGGTCGCTCTGGTTGGCCGGAGTAGCGCCGTTGCCGCGCTCGGATGGCGCATCGTCAAGCCTCGGGGCCTCACTGCGATCAACAGGTGCTGAGCTGCTCGACGAGCTGTTCGGCGCGTCGGTCGGGCCGCCCTGGCGGGCGGTGATCGCCTCGATGAGCTGTCCCTTGCGCATCCGCGCCGTACCGCTGATGCCCAAGCTCGAGGCCAAGGCCTGGAGTTCGGGGAGCACCATGGCTGACAGTCCGCCACCGCCGGCGCGGCGTCGTGATCGGGTGGCGGGGATCCCATTGGCGGAGGGGTCGACGGCTGAGGACTCAGCCGACGTCGCCGTCGGGGTTGTCACGGGCGCAGCCTGATCGACAGGGCGATCGGAGGTGCCCGCGAGGTCGGTAGTTTCGCTCACGTAGGTCCTTCCCAGGGAGCTGGCGTCGGCCGCTCAGGCCGATCGCCTCGGTCGTGCTGTCCCGGGTCCTGGCCCGGGATCTCCCGTCGTCGCGACGGGAAGCAGGGGGATGGCAACACCCATGACGCCGTAGGAACGAGCACAAGCTCGGTGACGACCCCGATCTTGATCGCGGATGGCGGCGGAAGGGAGCCACCATGGACGCGATCGAGGTACGACCCCGCGGGGACAGCTGGCGGTAGGGCGGGATCGAGTAAGTCGGAGCGACTGAGCGCCCGGCCCGTCGGGCATCTGGTGCGCTTGCAGGGTAACACCTGCCGTCGACAATGCATTCCGCCGCTGCCAACGACTTCCGCGCGTGTCGCCAACCCAGCTCCAAATGATCACGTATACGTGATCATTTCGGGCGATGCGCCCGTTGTAGGAGGCGTATCGCCGTCACTCGTCGCGTATCGCATGGCGGGTCGCGTTGGCTGCCTCCTCGATGGTGACTCGGGCGCCGTCGGTGTCGACGTCGACCAGATGCGCCGACCAGCCGGACGGCGCGCGCGACGGAAGCTGCGCTGCGTCGTCCGATAGCGGCAGCGCCAGCACGGTTGGCCCCGCTCCTGACACCGTCGCCGGGATGCCGTCAGCCCGCAGGGCCGCCACCAGATCGGCGGTCTCCGGCATCGCCGGCGCCCGGTAGGCCTGGTGCAGCCGGTCCTCGGTCGCCGCGAGCAACAGCCCAGGATCGACCGTCAACGCCGCCACCAGCAGGGCTGCCCGGCCGGCATTGGTTGCCGCGACCGCGTGCGGCACGAGGTCGGGGAGCATTCCCCGCGCCTGCGTCGTCGAGGCGGTTGTCGGCGGGATCAAGAGGACCGGCGCGATCTCCGGGCGCACCGCCAGCCGTACCGCCCGGGGCACCCCCTCGACCACGTACGCGATCGTCAACCCACCGAGCAGGCAGGCCGCCACGTTGTCTGGGTGCCCTTCGAGGTCGCAGCACAGCTGCAGCAGCGCCACGTCGTCGAGGCGCTCCGATCCGCCCACGACCAGGGCGCGCGCCGCGCTTGCTCCGGCCACGATCGCGGCGGCGGACGATCCCAGTCCACGCGCATGCGGGATCCGGTTCGTGCACGTCAGCACCAGGCCAGCCGGCCGTACACCTAACGCATCGAACGCGGCAACCGCGGCCCGCACGACGAGGTTGGCCGCGCCCCGATCGACGGCGTCCGCCCCTTCCCCCGTGACGTCGACCACGACGCCGTCGTCGTGCACTTCGAGGACCACGTCGTCGTACCAGCGCAGCGCCAGCCCGAGGGCGTCGAACCCTGGGCCCAGGTTTGCGCTGGTGGCCGGCACGCGCACGCGCACGGCCGAACCACCTTCAGGAAGAAGCGTCAAGGCCAAGCGCCCTCGCTGCGACGTCCGCGTCCGCCGGGATGGGCACCGACTTCGGCGCGCCCGAGATCGCCCAGTCGGGGTCCTTGAGCCCGTGCCCGGTGACCGTGCAGACCACGCGCTGGCCGGGTTCGAGCTGGCCCGACTCGTGGCGCTTGAGCAACCCGGCGACGCCGGCTGCCGACGACGGCTCGACGAAGACGCCCTCGCGACTCGCGAGCAGACGGTACGCGGCCAAGATCTCGCGATCGGTCACGGCCTCGATCACGCCACCCGACTCGTCTCGCGCCCGCAGCGCGTGCTGCCAGGAGGCCGGGTTCCCGATCCGGATCGCGGTCGCAATAGTCACCGGCGATGCGACCGGCTCACCGCGCACGATCGGCGCCGATCCCGAGGCCTGGAAGCCCCACATCCGTGGTCGCTGGCTGGCCGGGCCGTCTCCGGCGTACTCCACATATCCCTTCCAGTACGCCGTGATGTTGCCGGCGTTGCCGACCGGAAGGCAGTGAATGTCCGGGGCGTCATCGAGCGCATCGACGACCTCGAACGCTGCCGTCTTCTGCCCCTCGATCCGCAGCGGATTGACACTGTTGACCAGTGCCACCGGGTAGTGCTCGGCGAGATCGCGGGTGACGCGCAGACAGTCGTCGAAGCCGCCGTCGACCTGGAGCAGCTGCGCCCCGTGCGCGAGCGCCTGGCTGAGCTTGCCGATCGCAATGCGTCCGGACGGGACCAGGACGGCGCAGGTCAGGCCGGCACGCACGGCGTACGCGGCCGCGCTCGCGCTCGTGTTGCCCGTCGACGCGCAGATGACCGCCTTGGCACCGTCGGACACGGCCCGGCTGATCGCCACCGTCATCCCGCGGTCCTTGAAGGAGCCGGTCGGGTTGTCGCCCTCCACCTTGAGATAGACGTCGCATCGGGTCAGGCCGGACAGGTGTTCTGCGGGGATCAGCGCGGTGCCACCCTCGCGCAGGGTGACGACCGAGGTGGCCTCGTCGACGGGAAGGCGCTCTCGGTACTCCTCGATGACGCCCCGCCACTGGTGGGTACGGAGCATGCTCATCCGCCCGTCTCCCCCTCCACCCGCATCACGCTCACGACATCGCGAACGATGCCGAGCTCGCGCAGGTCGGCGACGGTGGCGGCCAGTGCGGCGTCGCGCGCCTCGTGCGTCATGATCACCAGCGCGGCATCACCCTCGCGTCCCTCCTGGCGCACGGTCTGGATCGACACTTCGTGGTCGGCGAAGACGGTGGCCACCTGGGCGAGCACGCCCGGCTTGTCATCCACGCCGAGGCTGATGTGGTAGCGCGTCACGGTCTCGCCCATGGGCCGAACCGACAACTGGGCGTATGACGACTCCCCCGGCCCGCGCGAGCCGGACAGCCGGTGCCGGGCCACGGCCACGAGGTCGCCCATGACCGCGCTCGCGCTGGGGGCCCCACCCGCACCGGGTCCGTAGAACATGAGCTGCCCCGCAGACTCCGCCTCGACGAAGACCGCGTTGTACGCCTCACGCACGCTCGCGAGCGGGTGACCGCGAGGAATCATCGCTGGGTGGACGCGTACGCCGAGGCGCTGCCCATCGGCGGAGAGTTCGGCGATGGCGAGCAGCTTGACCACGGCGCCCATGGCTTGGGCGCTGGCCACGTCGCCGGCGGTGACCTCGGTGACGCCCTCGCGGTGGACGTCGGCCGCGGTGACGCGGGTATGGAACGCCAGCCCGGCGAGGATGGCGGCCTTGGCGGCGGCGTCGAACCCCTCGACGTCGGCCGTCGGGTCCGCCTCGGCGTAGCCGAGCGCGGTGGCCTCGTCGAGTGCCTCGGCGAACCCCGCTCCCGTCTCGTCCATGCGGGTGAGGATGTAGTTGGTCGTCCCATTGACGATGCCGAGGACGCGCCGGACCCGGTCACCGACGAGCGACTCCCGTAGCGGCCGGAGCAGTGGAATCGCACCGGCGACAGCAGCCTCGTAGTAGAGGTCCACCTCGTACTTGTCGGCGGCGGCGTAGAGCGTCGGTCCATCCTCGGCGAGGAGTGCCTTGTTCGCCGTCACGACCGACTTGCCGTGCTCCATCGCGGCGAGCATCAATGTGCGGGCTGGTTCGATGCCGCCGATGACCTCGATGACGATGTCGACGTCCTCACTGACGACGAGGCCGAGCGCGTCGTTGGTGAACAGCGCGGACTCGATCGGCAGTCCCGGGCGAGCGCGTCCGGGACGGCGGACTGCGATGCCCGCGAGCTCGACGGGAGCGCCGACGCGAGCCGCGAGGTCCTCGCGCTGCGTGGCCACGAGTCGCGCGACCTCGGATCCGACGGACCCGCAGCCAAGCAGGGCCACGCGCAGCGGGCCGCTCATCCGACGTCCAGGCGCAGGAGATCGTCGACGGTCTCGCGACGAACGATCGTCCGTACCGCGCCGTCGCTGGCAGCCACGACGGGTGGGCGGGGAACGCAGTTGTAGTTGCTGGCCATCGATCGGCAGTACGCGCCCGTGCCGGGAACGGCGAGCAGGTCGCCCGGCGCGATATCCGCCGGGAGGAATTCGTCCTTGACGACGACGTCGCCGCTCTCGCAGTGCTTGCCAACGACGCGCGCGAGCATGGGGGGTGCGTCCGATGTCCGCGACGCCAACGTGCAGGAGTAGGACGCGTCGTACAGCGCCGGCCTGATGTTGTCGCTCATGCCGCCGTCGACCGAAACGTAGGTCCGCCGTCCGCGCACTGCCTTGACGGTGCCGACCTCGTACAGCGTGAACACCGCGGGTCCCGCAATCGCTCGCCCGGGCTCGACCGCCAGCCGAGGCGGTGTGACGCCACGCAGGCCGCACTCCTCGTCGACGATGCGTCGCGTCTGCTCGGCAAGGGTGGCGGGCGGCAGCGGATCATCCTGGCTGGTGTAGGCGATGCCGAAGCCGCCGCCGAGGACGAGCTCGGGCAGCTCGACGCCGTGTTCGTCGCGGACCTCAGCGTGCAGGCCGACGATGCGGCGTACGGCGACCTCGAAGCCCGCGGTGTCGAAGATCTGCGAGCCGATGTGCATGTGGAGACCGCGCAGCTCGAGAGCCGGCAGGAGCAAGACTCGCCGGACGGCCTCAGCGGCGTCCCCATCAGCAAGGGAGAAACCGAACTTCTGGTCCTCGTGCGCGGTGGCAATGAACTCGTGGGTGTGGGCTTCGACGCCGACGGTGACGCGGACGAGTACGGCGGCGCGTACGCCCTGCTGCTGGGCAAGAAAGGCGAGCCGGACAACCTCCTCGAAGGAGTCCACAACGAAGCGGCCCACCCCTGCTGCAAGGGCGGTTTCCAGCTCGGCTGACGACTTGTTACTGCCGTGCAGCGTCACGCGCTCGGGCGGAAAGCCCGCATTCAAGGCGACCGCGAGCTCGCCACCGGTGCACGCGTCGAGCCCGAGCCTCTCCTCGCCGACCCAGCGGGCCACCGCGGTGCACAGGAAGGCCTTCGCGGCATAGGAGACGTCGGCCCCAACCGTGGCAAATGCATCGCGAAATGCACGGCACCGGGCTCGGAAGTCGTCCTCATCGACGACGTACGCGGGCGTCCCGTGCTCGGCGGCAATGTCACGCACGTCCACACCAGCGACCGTAAGTACCCCGTCGCCGCCGCGTTCGACTCCGGCGGACCACAGCCCTGACAGCAGGGCATTGACGTCCTGCGGCTCGCGCAACCATTCCGGCCCTATCCAGCCCGCGTCGGCATGCAGCGCACCCGCCTCGTGCGCCCTCATCGGCTCACATCCGTTCGGGCGCGGTGACGCCGAGCAACTGCAGGCCGTTCGCAATGACGATGCGCGTCGCGTCGTTGAGCCAGAGCCGGGCGCGGGTCAGCTCACCGACCTCCTCGTCACCCCGCGGCAGGATCCGGCAGCTGTCGTAGAACCGGTGATAGACCCCAGCGAGCTCCTCGAGGTAGCGGGCGACACGATGTGGCTCCCGCAACTCGGCCGCGGCTGTGACGACTCGCGGGAATTCCGCGAGCGCACGAAGAAGGTCCGACTCGCGATCGGTGTCGAGCAGCTCAGGCTGAAAGTCGTCAGCGGCACCGCGATCGATTCCGAGCTCGAAGGCATTGCGGGCGACGGACGCCGTCCTCGCAGCGACGTACTGCACGTAGAACACCGGATTCTCGTTGACCTGGCGCGTGATCGCGTCGACGTCGACGGTCAGCGGCGACTCGGCCGGGTAACGGCACAGTGTGTAGCGCAGGGCATCGACGCCGGTCAGATCGACGATCTCTTGCAGCGTGACGATTGTGCCGGCGCGCTTGGACAGCTTCAGTTCGACGTCGCCGTGGACGATCTTGACCAGCTGGCCTATCAGGATGTCGACGTTGTACTCAGGGTCATCGCCCGCACAAGCTGCGAGCGCCTTGAGCCGTCCGACATAGCCGTGATGATCGGCACCGAGCAGGTACGTGCAGATCTCGAACCCGCGGTCGCGCTTGTCGACGTAGTACGCCGCATCGGCGGCCAGGTAGGACTCCTGACCATTGCTGCGAATGAGCACGCGGTCCTTGTCATCACCGAAGTCGGTCGTACGGAGCCACACCGCGCCGTCCTGCTCGAAGACGTGGCCCTGCTGGCGCAGCTTCTCCAGCGCCCGCTCGACCGCGCCCGAGTCGTGCAACGCCCGCTCGGAGGCCCAGACGTCGAAGTGAGTGCGGAACGCGTTCAGCTGCTCCTTCTGCTCGGCGAGCTGAATGGCGTAGCCGGCCTCGCGAAAAGCAACAAGCTGCTCGTCGTCCGGCAGCTTCAGGATGTCGGGGTCGGCGTCGACGATTCGCTGCGACAGCTCGCCGACGTATTCACCGTGGTAGCCGCCTTCCGGTACCGGCTTTCCCTGGGCCGCCGCCATCAGCGACGCGCCGAAACGATCGAGCTGAGATCCACGATCGTTGATGTAGAACTCGCGAATCACGCGCGCACCGCTCGCCTCGAGCACCCGGGCGATGGCATCGCCCACCGCGGCCCAGCGGGTATGCCCGAGATGGAGCGGACCCGTCGGGTTGGCTGAGATGAACTCGACATTGATGGGCAGTCCGGCGAGATCATTCGAGGTGCCGTACGCGGCATCGGCCGCGACGATCTGCCGAGCAAGCACGCCCTGCGCTGCAGCCTCGAGCACGATGTTCAGGAATCCGGGGCCGGCAACGTCGACGCGTTCGATGCCGGGCAGGTCTGCCAGCCGCTTGGCGATCAGCTCGGCAACCTCGCGCGGCGGGAGACCAGCCGGCTTGGCCAGACGCATCGCCACGTTGGTGGCGTAGTCGCCGTACTCCTTGCGCTTGGGTCGCTCGATCGTGACATCCGCAGGCACCGGCACACTGAGGTCGCCGGCCTCGACGGCGGCGCTGACCGCCTGCACGACGGCATCGGAAAGTTCTGCGGGGGTCACCTGGTCAAGGGTATCGGGGCAGGTCAGCCACCAATGCCGCGCTGCTACCCTCGGCGGCGTCCCGAGCCCCCGTAGCTCAGGGGATAGAGCAACGGCCTCCGGAGCCGTGTGCGCAGGTTCGAATCCTGCCGGGGGCGCCTTGTCCAGTTTCAGGACATCCGCATAGCGTGTCGCAGGACATCCGCATAGATCGTTGTTGTCAGCGTCGGGCATGTCGATGGCCCGTCTGGTGATCACTGCTGTTGTTGTCGAGAAGCGTTCACAGAGCGAGGTCGCCCGCTCCTACGGCGTCTCCCAGCCGTGGATCAGCCGGCTGGTGGCCGGTACCGGGCCGAGGGCGAGGCCGCGTTCGAGCCACGGTCGAAGCGGCCGGTGTCGTCACCGTCTGCGATTGCGCCGGACGTGGTGGATCTGGTCCTGGCAATCCGCACGGACCTCGAACGCACCGGGGTGGACGCCGGCGCGAACACGATCTGCTGGCACCTGCAGCAGCACCACCAGATCATCGTCTCGGCGACCACGGTGTGGCGGATCTGCACCCGCGCCGGGCTGGTCACCCCGGAGCCGAAGAAACGGCCGAAGAGCTCCTACATCCGGTTCCAGGCCGAGTTACCGAACCAGATGTGGCAGGCCGACTTCACCCACTGGCAGCTGACCCGGCGAAGCGGGCAGCACGTCGAGTGGAGATCCTGAACATCCTCGACGACCACTCCCGCTACCTGATCGCCGCCGTCGCCACGATCCGGGTCACCGGCGCGCTGGTGGTCACCACGTTCCAGGAAGCGTTCGGCCACTGCGGGATCCCGGCCAGCGTGCTCACCGACAACGGGATGGTCTTCACCACCCGGTTCGCCGGCGGCCGCCGTGGCCGACACAGCAAGAACGGGCTGGAGACCCTGCTGGCCGAGCACCGGGTGGAGCAGAAGAACAGCTCCCCGAACCACCCGCAGACCTGCGGCAAGGTCTGTGAAGACTTGGACCTCACCATCGGTCTCGAACCGGGCGTTGAGCTTGTACACCCAGGAGCGGTGCACCCCGTACCGCGCCGGTGTCTGACCATCAACGACAGGGCTGTCAGAACCAGGCGCGCCTTGGAAACGGGCCAGCGTCCACCGCCGCACGCTGTCTCCTATGTCTTGAGACATGTGTCGCCCATGGCCTGAGCCAGGACACTGCCGGGGGCGCCTCACGCGGAACTCGTCAGCTCCTTCAGGCACGACCAGGCGCTTCAGTAGGAAGCCCTAACGAGCGAGAAACATCGAACATGCGTTTGTCATAGGTGATGAGCAACTCGAGTGTGCCGCCCAGGATCTGCGCGCTCGCGACATGAACCGCATCGAGGGCCCTTACTCCGCGCGGAAGCAGGGCGGCGGCGTCACGAACGTCCTCGGACAGGAGGATCTCAGTGAACTCTCGGACGAGATCTTGCATGAGGGTGGGGTAGTCCCCGATCTGGTTCAGCACACGAACGGTCTCGATGAAACCCAGCGTGCTCGTTCCCATCGCAGCCGTCGGCCGAGCGGAAAGGAACTCTCGGAGCTCATGCGCCAACGGTCTCCCGGAGATCAACGTAATCAGGGCGGACGCATCCAGGTAGATCAATGATCGTCCTCTGCTCGCGCGGCGAGAAGCTCGTCTAACGGATCCATATCTCGCGACACCTGGTACTCGGGAATCCGATCCAGATCCGCAGTCGTCGTCGCCTTCAATCTGATGAGGCCCTTGGCCACCAGCGACGTATACCTCCCGAGCGTTCCTGACCCAGGCAGCAGGAGGGCAATCACGTCGCCGTGGCGAGTCACCTGAATGGTCTCGCCGCGCTCGACACGGGCGAACATGGCGCTGGGGTTGTGCGAGAACTCGCGTACCGAGACCGTGCTCATGGCTGCCTCCGACGTCCCTACATTCATCGAATTGTACCCACATTGAGCGTCCTTGAGAGCGCACCTCTCTCGCTTCTCCGGGTGCGTCGTCGACTGGTTCGTTTGCACTCCTCGCCGCGGCGGGTTGCGTACCGGCGGAACCAGTCGACGAGAGGCCGGCCGAGCTGCTCAGCGGAAGCGGGCGAGGCGCTCGTCGGTGTCGTCGATCGGATAGTCGGTGTCGGCCTCGTACGCGAGTCCTTCGGTGAGCGTCAGTCGCTCGCTGGCGCGATACAGGTCCTTGTATGCAGCGAGCGCGGCTGCACTGTTCTCGCTGATGTCGGTGACGATCTCCGCCACGACGTCGTCGAGCTCGCTGCGAGGGCACGATCGCGCCGCGATCCCCCAGAGCGCCGCCTCGTGGCCGCTGAACGTCCTGCTCGTGTACGACAGGTAGCGGGCGCGCGCCGCACCGGCGAGCCACGGTAGGCGCTGGCTCATCCCCCACGTCGGTCGTAGCCCCCACTTCGTGTGTGTGTCCCCGAAGACTGCCTCGTCAGCGGCGACGACGATGTCGCAGGCGAGTGCGATCTCGAGAGCCCCGGTGAAGCAGTGACCATTCACCTTGGCGATGACGATCCGGTTCGTCGCACTGATGAGGTCGATCACCCGCCGTGCCGGCAGGTCCAGGACGTCCCCGACCTTGCCGCCGACCAGGCTCCGGTTCCCCAATGCCTTGAGGTCGACACCGGCGCTGAAGGCGCGGCCCTCTCCGGTAAGGACGATCACGCGCACGGACGCGTCGCTATCGGCTAACTCGAGCGCGGTCGCGAGCTCGGTGAGCACGTCGACCGTGATCGCGTTGAGCGCGTGGGGACGGTTCAGTGTGACCGTGGCGAGCGGGCCCGATATGTCGAGCCGGATCGACTCGAAGGTGGATGACACCGAGGGCCTCCTCGTTTGACGCCGGTCGTCGGCACGTAGCTTCTCAGGGTCGCGCTGCCGCCCTGCGAGGTTTAGCGTGTCGCCACCGACGCTGCTGTCGGCGGGAGGGTGCATGCGTGCTGCGCGTCGACCACCGCCGGTATCCGGTGTGTGTCCCTGGCGCGCACCCTCAGCCGCTCATTCGTCGCTTGAAGTGACCTTGCCACCGCTTTGCCATCCCGGTCGTCTCGACGAGGAGTGCCCATGGTGATGATCAGTACGACCGTCGACGGTCTCGCTCACAGCGACGAAGTCGAGCCGCGACTTCTGCTCGTGCATTACCTCCGAGAGCGGCTCGGGAAGGTGGGGACACCGGTTGGCTGCGACACGTCGAACTGCGGCGCCTGCATGGTCCTGATGGATGGGGTCAGCGTGAAGAGCTGCACCGTCCTCGCGCCGCAGGCTGACGGGGCGACGATCACGACCATCGAAGGCTTGGCCACCAACGGCGAACTGCATCCGCTGCAGCGCGCATTTCACGAGAACCATGCGCTCCAGTGCGGCTACTGCACGCCGGGCATGATCATGGCATCGGTTGACCTGCTCAACGAGAATCCTGATCCCTCCGAGGAGGAGATCCGCGAGGGCCTGGAAGGCAACCTGTGTCGCTGTACCGGCTACCACAACATCGTCAAGGCGGTGCAGGCCGCGGCGTCGGCTCGTAGTGCTGATCTTCCGGTTCCGGAAGGAGCGCCGGCATGACCGACACCGTGGACCGGGTCGAGCCCATCGTCGGCCAGTCGATGCCTCGCAAGGAGGACGCGCGCCTCATCACCGGGCAGACGCGCTGGACCGACAACATCACGCTGCCCGGTATGCTGCACGCCGCCATCTTGCGCAGTCCGGTCGCGCACGCACGCATCACCAGCGTCGACGTATCCGCAGCTTTGGAGCGACCCGGCGTGGTCGCGGCCTTCTCCGGTGCAGACCTCGCCGATGCGTGGAGCACGCTCCCGACAGCATGGGCGGTGTCGGAGGATCTCAAGACGCCGCCACATCTGCCCCTAGCTACTGACAAGGTTCGGTACGTCGGCGACGGTGTCGCCGTCGTCGTCGCCGAGAACCACTACGCCGCGCACGATGCGCTCGAGGCAATCGAGGTCGACTACGAGCAACTACCTGCCGTGGTCGACATGGAAGCGGCGTTGCAAGACGACTCGGCACTCGTGCACGACGACGTCCCCAACAACCGCACGTTCACCTACCGCGCCGACTACGGCGACTACGAGGCGACAAAGCGCGGGGACGATGTCGTTGTCGTCACACGGCGCTACATCAACCAGCGCCTGATTCCTACCGCGATGGAGCCGCGCTCAGTCGTCGCGTCTGCAACACCGTCAACCGGCGAGATAACGGTATGGAGTTCGACGCAGGTGCCGCATTTCGTGCGCATCTTCCTGGCTCTGAACACCGGTTGGCCAGAGCATCGCATCCGGGTGATTGCACCCGATGTCGGTGGCGGCTTCGGCTCGAAACTCGACATCTACGCCGAAGAGATCATCGTTCCTGTCCTGTCGCAGCGGCTCGGCCGCCCGATCAAATGGACCGAAACCCGAAGCGAGGGCAACCAGGCCACCATCCACGGACGCGACCTGATCCAGCACGGTGAGATCACGGCCACCCGCGACGGGAAGGTACGTGGCCTCAAGGTCGACCTGGTCGCCAACATGGGTGCGTATCTGCAGCTACTGACGCCGAGCATTCCGCTGCTCGGCCGATACATGTATCCCGCCATCTACAAGTTCGATGCGCACACGCTCACTTGTATGGGCGTCTTCACGAACACGACTCCGACCGACGCGTATCGAGGTGCGGGTCGACCGGAGGCGACCTTCGTCATCGAACGACTGATGGACGATCTCGCCGCCGAGCTCGACATGGACCCGATGGAGCTACGCCGGCGCAATTGGATCAACAAGGACGAGTTCCCGTACGAGACCGTGGCCGGGCTCACGTACGACAGCGGCGACTACGAAGCCGCAACGAGCAAGGCGGAGGAACTCTTCGACTACGCCGGACTGCGGGGCGAGCAGGAGGAGCGACGCCAGCGCAGGGATCCTGTGCAGCTTGGCATCGGCATCTCCACTTACACCGAGATGGCCGGCCTTGCTCCGTCGCGATGGCTGGGTGAGACCGGATACGCAGCTGGGGGCTGGGAAGCGGCCACCGTTCGGGTGCTGCCGACCGGGCGCGCCGAGGTCGTGGCGGGAACGTCACCGCACGGTCAGGGGCATGCGACGACCTTCGCCCAGGTGGCCTCCGACGCGCTCGGCATCCCCTTCGACGACATCGACGTCATCTACGGCGATACCGCGCTGGCGCCACTCGGCCTCGACACCTACGGATCGCGATCGCTGCCGGTCGGTGGTGTCGCGGTCTCACGAGCAGCGCAGCGTGTCGTCGAGAAAGCGCGCGCCGTCGCCGCTCACCTGCTCGAGGCCGACCCGAGTGACGTCGAGTTCGAGAGCGGTACGTTCCGGGTGCGCGGCACGCCGGGAAACGACAAGAGCATTCAGGAACTGGCGTTCGCCGCCTTTGCCGCACACAGCCTGCCCGATGGCGTCGACCCGGTGCTGACGGCCGACTCAATCGTCGACCCGGAGACGTTCTCCTTCCCCCACGGAACGCATCTGTGTGCGGTTGACATCGACACCGAAACCGGCTTCGTGAAGATTCGCAAGTACGTTGCTGTCGACGACGTCGGCATCGTGGTCAATCCGATGATCGTCGATGGGCAGGTTCACGGCGGGGTGACGCAAGGCGTCGCGCAGGCGCTGTATGAAGAAGCCGTCTATGACGACGATGGCAATCTCATCACCGGGACGATGGTGGACTACCTGGTGCCGTCCGCCTCAGACGTCCCGTCGTGGACAACAGATCGCACCACCACGCCGTCGACGTTCAATGAGCTCGGCGTCAAGGGCGTCGGCGAGGCCGGGACGATCGCGTCGACCCCAGCTGTCGTCAACGCCGTCGTCGATGCCCTTCGTCCGTACGGCGTCACTGACGTACGCATGCCCTGCTCGCCCGAGCGCGTATGGCGCGCGATGCAGGGCGGCGGCGACGAGGATGCTGCGCCCGAAGGAACGATTGCGTACGGCGGCGCACAGACCGAGACGACGGCAGGAGGTGCGCAGTGATTCCCGCGTCATGCGACTACGTTCGCGCCGACACCGTCGACGATGCCGTGCAGGCACTCGGCGGCTCCGACGACGCCAAGGTGCTGGCGGGTGGGCAGTCGCTCATCCCCCTGCTTCGCCTTCGCCTGTCCTATCCGGACGTACTGGTCGATGTCGGCCGCATCGATGAGATGCGCGGCATTACCGATACAGATGACGGACTGCGGATCGGGGCTATGACAACGCTGCACGAAGTGTTGACTGATCCCCTGGTGCGTGAGCATGTCCCGCTGCTGGCGAAAGCGACGTCCACGGTGGCCGATCCTGCTGTGCGGCATCGCGGATCGTTCGGTGGAACGCTGGCCCACGCTGATCCGGCCGGAGATCTCCCGGCGTGCGCGCTTGCTCTTGACGCCGTCATGGAGATCGCCGGGCCCGGCGGCAGACGTACCGTCCCGGCTTCGGAATTCTTTGTCGACTACTTGGAGACCGCCGTCGGCCCGCAAGACGTCCTCGTCGCGATCCAGGTCCCCAAGCTCGGGAACGCCTGGGGCGCTCACTACGAGAAGTTCCACCGGGTCGCGCAGGCATGGGCGATCGTCGGCGTGGCTGCCCTGGTACGTCGCGACAACGGCTCGATCGCCGAGGCGCGAGTCGGCCTGACGAACATGGGCACGACGCCACTGCGGGCGCGAGCCGCCGAGGAGGCGCTAGACGGCTCGGCCGCATCGGCGGACGCGATCAGGGCAGCGGCCGATCAGGCGGCCGACGGGACAACACCGCCGAGTGACCTGAACGGCCAGTCCGATTATCGGCAGCACCTTGCGCGCGTTCTCACCCGGCGCGCGGTTACCCACGCAGCGAGGATCTGAGCGTTCAGAAGGCCTCTGCGAGGTCGTCGATCCGGCGGAACAGGTCACTGCACCGCCGGATGTCGACCTCGTTGACGCTGAAGCGGTCGAGCGTCGTCGTGCCCTCGACACGCACCCGCTGCTCGTACACGTGCGTGTTGCCCCACGTGGTCACGTCGACGACGAGGCCGCTCCGTAGCTCTCCGGTCAGGATGCACTTCACGCGTACGCCGGCGGACTTGTGCTCACCGGCCAATGAATCCAGATCGGCCGTCCGGTGTCGTAGATGAAGATGCGCTGGATCTCCCAGCCGCGCGCGAGGGCATCTAGCTGCATCGCCCAGTAACGGCGCCCGACATCCGAGCGATGCCAGGCCAGGTCCTGGGGTTGCAGGCTGGTGGTGCGCAAGATGCTCGGCGACTGCTTCATGAGCTCGAGCTTCAGCCCCGGGTCATACGAGTCGACGTACAAGTGCCCGCGTTCGAGCTCGTTGAGGCGCACCTCGAGACCATCGAGCACCCGTTGCAGCGCTCCCGGCACCAGCGTGTTCGGGTACTTCTCCTCGATCGTCGCGATGTCGGTGCAGAAAATTCCACCCGATTGGGCAGCCACGGCACGGATTCGATCTTTCGCCAGTAGCGCGCCGGAACGACCGAGCCTGCGACATTCGCCTCCAGTCGCAAGATGATCTGCACCAGCAGTGCGATGGCCTGCACACTCAGCCCGACCACGACGCCAAGCACCACGTCGCTGTCGCGCTGACGAAGGAGACAAGGCCCGCAAGGATCGAGAGCAGCGTCCCGACGACGGTGACCGGCTCGAGGAATGGCCTCAGCCGTCCGCTGTCCACGGGCGGCAGCGTGGTGGGGCGCAACTGTGGGTCGAGGAACCGCTAGCCTGCGCGCCGTGAACAACGCTGCGGACAACAAGGAGACCAACGAGGAGCTGCGGTTCGGCGGCAAAGTGCTGCACTGGGCCGAGGACGCTATCAACGTCGGCATCGCGGTACTCCTGATCGCGGGCGGCGTCGTCCTTCTCATCGAAGCGGCGCGCATTGGCATCACCGGTGTCACTGATGACGTCGTGTCCGCGATGACCGAGATGCTCGACACGATCCTGCTGGTCTTCATCTTCGCTGAGCTGCTCTATGCCGTCCGTACGGTGATCATCGAGCGGACGATTATCGCCGAGCCGTTCCTCCTCGTCGGCATCATCGCGTCGATCAAGGAGATCCTGTTCCTGGGCGTCAAGGCCGCCGAGCTGCTGGACAACGGTCCGGAATTCGCTCGCGCCGTGACCCAGATCGGCATTCTCGGTGGCCTCATCCTCGTGTTGGCAGCGGCGATCTGGATCCTGCGGCGCAAGGAGCGCGAGCCGGAGGAGTGACGATTCAGGATGGGCTCGGGACTGCCTGCGCCTGAATCGCCGTGATCGCGACGGTGTTGACGATGTCGGGAATGGTGCACCCTCGACTGAGGTCGTTGACGGGACGGCGCAGGCCTTGCAGCACCGGCCCGACAGCGACAGCACCCGCAGAGCGCTGCACTGCTTTGTAGGTGTTGTTACCGGTGTTGAGATCTGGGAAGACGAAGACGGTCGCCCGCCCGGCGACCTCACTGCCCGGCAGCTTGACCTGGCCGACGCTGGCATCGACCGCGGCGTCGTACTGGATCGGTCCCTCGACAGCAAGATCCGGCCGCCGTTCATGGACCAGTCGGCGCGCCTCACGAACTTTCTCCACGTCCGCTCCCGAACCGGATTCGCCGGTCGAGTACGACAGCATCGCAACGAGTGGCTCGACCCCGAACTGTTTCGCCGTCGACGCGCTGCTCACCGCGATGTCGGCGAGCTGTTCGGCATCCGGGTCGGGCACGATCGCGCAGTCGCCGTAGACGAGTACGCGGTCGGCGAGGCACATGAAGAAGACGCTGGACACGGTGCGCACGCCGGGGACGGTGCGAATGACCTCGAGCGATGGACGGATCGTGTGCGCCGTCGTGTGCGCAGCGCCGGACACCATGCCGTCGGCGAGTTCCTCGTGCACCATTAGCGTGCCGAAGTAGCTGACGTCCGTGACGACGTCGCGCGCCACGGTCAGAGTCACGCCCTTGTGGGCGCGTGCAGCGGCGTAGCTCTCCGCGAGACGTTCGCGTAGGTCCGCGCTCTCGGGAGCCAGCGGATCGATGATGTCGACGCCAGCCAGGTCCAGTCCGAGCGCTGCTTCGCGCTCACGAATCGAGGCGAGCGCTCCGAGGAGTGTGATGGTCGCGACGCCGCGCCGACGAATGATGTCAGCGGCGCGCAGGATGCGGTCATCGCTTCCTTCGGGGAGAACGATGCGACGACTGTCGCTGCGCGCACGCTCGACGAGGTCGTACTCGAACATCAGCGGCGTCACGCGGGTCGGACGCGTCAGCTCGATGCGGCGCATGAGCTCGTCGACGTCAACGCTGCTCTCGAACCCTGCGAGCGCTGCCTCGACCTTGCGCGTGCCGCCGGATAGCACGCGGCCGGAGACACGACCAACCACCTGTGCGGTCGAGAACGTATCGGCGTCGACGCTCAGCACCGGCGTCTGCGGTGCGAGGCGCTCGACGACCCTCTGAATGCGCGGGTCAGGTTGCATACCCGCTGTAAGCAGCAAGGCGCTCACGACAGGGGCGGTGGCCGATGCCGACGTTGCAAGTGCGCCAAGAACGATGTCGTCGCGGTCACCGGGCACGATGACGAGGACACCATCGCGGAGAAACCCGAGCACCGTGGGCAACGTTGCGGCTCCGACAATGGAGCCGTGGACGTCTCGCTCGAGCGCGCTCTCGTCGCCGAACAGCAGGCGCGCGCCGACCGCCTCAGCGATGTCGCGAACGGTGGGCTCGATCAGTACTGGATCGAACGGCACGACGTACGCGGGCAGCGTGGTGCGCTCCCTGAGCGCAGCACGGATCTCGTCGACGTCTCCCGCACTCACGCGGTTGGCGACGACGGCGACGACGGCGTTCCCCGCGGAGACCAGGCTGTCCTCTGCTACTTGGATCGCCGCGACGACATCGCCGGGCGTCTTGCGCACACCGCTCACGACAGCCAGCACCGCGGCACCGAGGTTGTCGGCGAGGCGCAGGTTCAGGGCGAACTCCGTCGCCGCCGTCACGTCGCTGAAATCGCTGCCGACGCACACCATGGCGTCGTAGCGCCTCTCGACGGCGCGGAAGCGCTCGACAACGCGGCCGATGAGTTGATCGATGGCGCCGTCGGACGTGGCGCGACGGAGTTCTTCATAGGTCACGCCGTACGACATCGTCGGGTCTTCCTCGATGCCGTACCGGTCGAAAATGAGTTGAACGAGCGGGTCGGGCGTCGACCAGTCGCGGATGAGCGGCCGGAAGAAGCCGACGCGACCCGCGCGGCCGATGAGCAGTTCCATGACACCGAGGGCGACCACAGACTTGCCGCTGTTGGGCTCGAGCGCCGCGATGTACAGCGTGCGCGTCACGCGGCCGCTCCCGCATCGACGATCAACGCGAACGACGCGACTCGCCGACGACCGAGCCAAACTACGCCCAGATACACCCTTGGCCCGACCAGCCGGATCTCGTCGCGCACCCACCGGGCGAGAGCCGACGTCGCGGCGTAGTCGATGACGATGCACTCGCGACAGTCGACCCAGCTTGCTCCAAACTGGACGGTGGCACGTACGGCTGGGGCGCCAGTGGGACCGACCATGTTGAGCAATGTGCCGTCGGGCAGAAAGACCTTGCCACGCCACAGCATCCGTCGAGCGAGCGTGGCGGCGACCTGACCGGCACGGTGTCCCGTCGCGAAGAGCATCGTTCCAGCCGCCGTGCCGTGCGGAACCGGTCCAGCCGGCGCGGCGCGGAAGACCGCATCCAGCTCGCCGGCCGGCATGCGCAGCAGGTCACGGATCGACAGCGCTGTCCCGCTAGTCACGGTGGTGACGATACGGAAGGCTGCGTCGTGATGCGGGGGTCGCTCCACGCGATCGAGAAGGGCAAGTCGATGACAACACCAGCCATGCCGCCCGGGGACTCCGACGACCGGTGGGTCGACGGCTCGCTCGAGGCAGGCGCCGATGCCGATACCGCCGAAGAGTCTGCGGAGCCACCGTCGGGCGAGGAGGGCACCGGCGCCGAGATCGGGCAGGACGAACCCTCCTCGTTCGAGCCCGAGGAGGACCCCACCTGACCTGTCCGAACGTGGCGACGTTGGAGCGTCACCACGTTCGGACAACTCGAGGTGGAGCGGGGAGGGTCAGCGGCGCGGGCGGATCAGACCTTCTTGCACCGCCGATGCCACCAGCCGCCCGTCGATGCTGAAGATCCGTCCGGTAGCGAAGCCTCTCGCGCCCGATGCGGACGGCGTGACCTGGTCGTACAGCAACCACTCGTCGGCACGGAACGGTCGGTGGAACCAGAGGGCGTGATCCAGCGACGCAAGTTGCAGCTGCTCCGGCGGGACGTCGTGCGGACCGAGTGCTGCAAGCAGCAGTGTGAGATCGCTGGCATAGGCGAGCACGCACACGTGGAGCAGCGGATCGTTCGGCAGCGGTGCCACCGCGCGAAACCAGACCCGGCTGCCAAACGGGTCGTCGTCATCATCGACATGTCGCAGATCGATGGACTCGAATTCCGACCACCGCTCTCGCCAGCGCCCGCCGGCCGCCTGGATTCGCTCGCGAACGGTCGGCAACGACTCTGGATTCGGCACGGATGGCATCGACACGTGGTGGTCAAGCCCAACCTCGACGACCTGGAAGGACGCGGACATGACGAAGATCTGCTCGCCGCGCTGCGTTGCAACGACACGGCGGGTCGTGAACGACCTTCCGTCGCGGCTGCTGTCGACGCGGTACACGATCGGTGTCGAGGGGTCCCCTGGGCGCAGGAAGTACGCGTGGAGCGAGTGCACCGGGCGGTCCGACACCACCGTTCGCCCAGCAGCGACCAATGCTTGCGCAGCGACCTGACCGCCGAAGACGCGTTGATGAGCGGTGTCGGGAGACCGGCCCCGGTAGAGGTCGACGTCGATGACCTCGACATCGAGAAGATCGATCAGGGCGTCGATCGACGCTTCCGATTCGGACGGCGGCATCGGGCGATCGTCCCACGTACGGTTGCCTGGGAGTTCCTCGGAGGTATAGCCATGCAGCACGACGTCGTCGTGATCGGAGCAGGTCACAACGGACTCGTCGCGGCAACACTGCTGGGGCGAGCCGGGCTGAACGTTGTCGTCGTCGAGGAACGCGACACCATCGGCGGTGCCGCCAAGACAGAACGGCCGTTTCCGCGCGTGCCAACGCTGCAGCAGTCGACGGGTTCGTACCTGCTCGGCCTGATGCCGCCAGAGGTCTTGCGCATCATGGATGTCGAGTTGCCGTTGCTACGACGCGATCCGCACTACTTCCTGCCGACCACGCGCCACGGCTCCTATCTCAGGTACGGCACGCACGCGACGACGACGGACCTTCTCACCGAACGCGACGTCAAGGCCGATGCTGCGCTGCAGCACGAGCTGGCGATGCTGCGCGACGACATCGCGCCGGCGTGGCTGCAAGACCCGCTGCCACTCGAGGAGACGGCCGAACGATTCATCCGTCCGCAGCTGAGGGACACCTTCGTCGCGCTGTGTCGGGGCAGCGTCGCAGAGTATCTCGATCGGTTCGACTTCGAGTCCGAGCTGCTGATCGCGATGTACGTCGTGACCGACGGCATGTCCGGACTGACGGCAGGACCGGACACCCCTGGCAGCGGCCACAACTTCCTGGCGCACAACATGTGCCGGCTCCCCGGCGCCGATGGCACGTGGATGATCGTCCGCGGCGGCATGGGCACCGTCTCGGGCTGCTTTGCGGATGCAGCCCGCGCCGCCGGTGTGACGATCCAGACCGATAGCAGGGTCGTCGCCCTGGACCATGCTCCGGGCGCTGTATCCGGTGTGTACCTCGAAGACGGCACCCAACTCAGGTCTCGGGTCGTCCTCGGAGCCTGCGACCCCTTCCGGCTGGCCGCGCTCGCCGCGGCCGACAACGGGGCCGGCTTTCCGCCGCCACTCCGGCAGAGGGTGGACGGCATGCGCCGTTGTGGTACGACCCTCAAGGTGAACCTTGCCCTGACTGATCTGCCGCAATTTAGCTGCCTCCCCACGGACGCGCCGTCGCCGCATGGCGCCACGGTGCATCTGCTTCCGCAGGATCAACCGCTCACGGCAGTCCGCGAGATGTGGGCTGACGTCCAGACGGGCCGGCTGCCAGACGAGCCAACCATCGAGTGGTATCTCCACACGACCGTCGACCCGTCGCTGCGAGACGACGACGGCCACCATTCCTCCGCGCTATTCGTGCAGTCCGTCCCGTACGAACCTGCGGAGGGCTCGTGGGACGACCTGCTGCCCGGGTACGTCGACCGTCTGCTCGATCAGTGCGATCGCTTCGCACCGGGCACCAGCGACCTCGTCGCGGACAGCTTCGCGTTGTCTCCGCTGGGCATCGAGCAGCACTTCGGCATCTCTTACGGTCACATCCATCACGTGGACAACACCATCGCCTTCGCCGATCGCATGCCCTACGCCACGGGGATCGATGGCCTGTACGCGGGCAGCGCCGGCTGTCACCCCGCGGGTTCGGTCATCGGCGCCGCGGGTGTCAACGCCGCCCGCAAGATCCTCACCGATCTCGACGTTGCCGCCGCGGACGCGCCGTCATACAAATGACAGAGCACGGTGGATTACAGCATTACGTCGCGGAGGGACGATCATGGCGGACCTGACTCGGCACGAAGGCAGAATGCCGATGCGCATCGGGGACGCCGAACGCGACGTCGCCGTACGCGAGCTGGGGGATCACTTCGCGGCAGGTCGGATCGACGACACGGAGTTCGACGAGCGGGCGTCAGCTGCGCTCGCGGCCCGCACGCAGCCTGAGCTCGACATCCTGTTCGCCGACCTGCCACGACCGCGGCCGGATCGCGTTCGCCCTCGGGCGCGATCGCGCGGCCCGTACCCCGTGCTCGCGCCGGTGCTGGTCTTCGTCCTGCTGCTGTTTCTCATCGCCTCTAGCGGCGGCTGGGTGCTGCTGCCGCTGATCTGGCTGTGGATGGCCACTCGCTGGTCGCGCTGGGGGCCAGGACCACGACGCGGGTAGGCGCCGTCTAGAGCGGCTGCCGCGCGACCTCAGATGTATCCGGCTCCTCGGTCCCGAGCCGTCGTTCTGCGTGAGCCTGACGCAGGAGATCAAGCCGGTTCATGATCGGGGTGGCCGTCACGCCGTGCACCACGACAGACAGCACGACCGTCGCGAGGACGACGGACCACAGCTCGTCCTCGGGAACGACGAACGACGCAGCCCCGAGCGCGTACGCGAGGTAGTACAGCGATCCGATCCCGCGGATCCCAAAGAAAGAGATGACAAGGCGTTCCCGCCGCCCCGTCCGGCCCCCGAGCAGGGACAGCCATGCGGCAAGCGGCCGAATGACGAAGACGACGGCGATTGCCACGATCACCGACGACCACCCGAACTCCCCGACCGCATCGGTCACCAGTGCCCCGCCGACGAGCAGCAAGAGCCAGGCCACGGCGAGCCGCTCGACCTGCTCGATGAAGCTGTGCAGGACCTGGTGGTAGCCGTGGGCGCGCTCCGCCGCCCGGATCGTGCAGGCGGCGACGAAGACGGCGATGAAGCCGTACGCCTGCGCGACCTCGGCGATGCCGTAGGTGAAGAACGTCGCCGCTAGCGCCACGAACCCTTCCGAGTGCTCAGACAGTCTCAGTTGCTGCTGTGAGGCGCGGAAGAACAGCGCAGCCAGGACGCGCCCCACGACGTAACCCACCGCAACGCCCGCGCCGATCTTGTAGACCACGTCACCGAGCAGCCAGCCACCGACCCACGACGTGCCCGTCCCCGCGAGCGCAATCGCGATGGCGCCGTACACGAGTGGGAAAGCCAGCCCGTCGTTCAGTCCAGCCTCGGATGTCAAGGCGAAGCGCACCTCGTCCTCGCCCTCGGGATCGTCCGTCGGTTCTCCGACCTGCACATCGGAGGCGAGTACCGGATCTGTCGGTGCAAGCACGGCGCCGATCAGCAAGGCCGCGGCAAGCGGCCAGCCGAGCAGGCCGTACGCCACGGCGGCGATGCCGGCGACTGTGAGCGGCATCGCGATGGCGAGCAACCGCCAGGTGCTGCGCCAGGCGAGCCAGCCGACAGGACGGTTGAGGGCCAGGCCCGCGCCCATCAGCGACACGATGACGACCACCTCGGTGGTGTGTTCGACCCAGCTGCGGTAGGCGACCGGATCGGGACGTGGCAGCCCGAGCGGCAGGACGAACAGCAACAGTCCTGCGCCGAGGAACACCAGGGGCAGCGAGAACGCCCGTCCCGTGAGGATGCGCGGGAGCACTGCGGCGAGGAGTGCGCCCGCGCCGGCGGCCAGGAACACGAGGTCGAAGATCATCTCGTCCGTTTCGTCGTTCTCGTCGCCGGGCGACTCGGCCGCGGCGTTTCCTACTCGGGCGGTTCCTCATCCGGCTCGTCCTGCGCCGGCTCCTGTTCCGCCTCCTGGGCAGGGTTCCCCTTCTCGGAGAAGACACGCTCCTCCATGGCGTCGACAAGGTCAGCCGGAGAGGCCCCACTGTCGTCCGTCGCCGGGGGTTCCGGAGGATCCGCGGTCACCGGCGCTGGTGTGCTCTGGTCGTTCACTGGACTCCCTTCGTCGTTCGTCTGGAGGAGCGCGGCATCGTCCCCCCGGCCGACGGCTGCCTGATCGTCTCCCGACAGGATGGGTTCCGCGACAGGGCAAGCGACAGCGGCCACAGGGAGGCATCGGTGTCCACCGAAGGCGCGGCCATCGAAGTGATCGGCCTGACCAAGAACTTCGGCGACATCCGAGCCGTCGACGATCTCGGCTTCGCCGTCCAACCCGGAACCGTGACGGGGTTCCTGGGACCGAACGGTGCCGGCAAGACGACGACGCTGCGGATGCTGCTCGGGCTGGTCACTCCTGACGCGGGCAGCGCCACAATCGGAGGTCGCCACTACGCCCAGCTGCCGGACCCCACCCGAACCGTTGGCGCCGCCCTGGAGGCGTCGAGCTTCCACCCGGGCCGGCGCGCTCGCGACCACCTGCGCGTGCTCTGCCGCGGCGCCGGGCTGCCTGACGGCCGCGCCGACGAGGTGCTCGCCCAGGTCGGACTGTCCGATGCCGCGTCCCGGCGCGTCGGCGGGTTCTCGATGGGCATGCGGCAACGGCTCGCTCTCGCTTCGGCCCTGATTGGAGACCCGCAGGTTCTGGTCCTCGACGAGCCGGCGAACGGCCTGGACCCGGAAGGGATCGCGTGGCTGCGAGGCTTCCTGCGCTTCCTCGCCGACCAGGGACGCACCGTCCTCATCTCGAGCCACGTGCTGTCCGAGGTGGCGCAGACCGTTGACCAGGTCGTCATCATCGCCAGGGGTCAGCTCGTCCGGCAGTCACGGCTGGCCGATCTCACTGTCGGCGACGGGGTCGTGCGGGTTCGTACGCCGCATGTGGGACGGCTGCGGCGCGCCCTCGCCGACCAGGGGTATGTCGCCGAGTTCGGCGACGAGCCCGATGTGCTGGTCGTCTCGGGAGCCGACAGCGCCACCGTCGGGCGCGTGGCGCTACGGGAGGAGGTCGAGCTGCACGAGCTGACGCCGCAGCATTCCGACCTCGAACAGGTCTTCCTCGAGCTGACAACGCAGGGAGGCATGCGGTGACCCGGCTAGTGAGCAGCGAGCTCCTCAAGGTCCGGACGACACGGACGGTGTGGTGGCTTCTTCTCGCGACCCTTGCCCTGACGGCCCTGAACGTGTCGCTCAACGTCGGCTTCGCGGGGACCGACGAGACACCGCCCATCGACAGCGAGTTCACCCAGCGCAACGTCTTCGCCAGCGCGGGCGCCGCCTACCTGTTCCCGCTGATCCTCGGCATCCTCGGGATGACCGGTGAGTATCGACACCAGACGGTGTCGGCAACGTTTCTCGTCGAGCCCCGACGCGGCCGGGTCATCGCCGCGAAGCTCATCGCGTACGCGATCCTGGGCCTCTTGTTCGGGGTTGCGGCCGTTGCGCTGACCCTGGTGCTCGCGTTCCCACTGCTGCGGCTGCGCGGCGTCGAGACGCTGGCTGCGGGCGTCGACGTGCCCGCGATCCTGCTCGCCGGCCTCGTCACGCTTGCGCTGTACGCCGTCGTCGGCGTCGCGGTCGGGGCGCTGCTGCGTAACCAGATCGCGGCCGTCGTCGGCGCCCTGGTCTGGGTGCTGGTCGTCGAGGCGCTGGTCATCAACTTGCTGCCCGAGATCGGCAAGTGGTTCCCCGGGGGCGCAGCCAGCGCCATGGTGCAGGCCAACATCACCACCGGCGATCTGCTGCCGCCGTGGGGAGGCGGCCTGGTGTTCCTTGCGTACGGACTCGTGCTCGCCTTCGCCGCCCAGCTCCTCACGGTCCGCCGCGACATCACCTAGCCGGTCGGCTCGCGGTCCGTACCCTGGGCAGAACCATGACCGCCGCCGATACCGAGCCTGACATCGAGGCGCGGCGGCTGAAGCGGGCGGCGCTTGCCACCGGCGTCGTGTTCGCGCTCAGCGGCACCAACGCGGGCACCTGGGCGTCACGCATCCCCGCCGTCCGCGACCAGGTGGACGCATCCACCGGCCAGCTCGGCCTCGCCGTCCTCGCGATGGCGGTCGGCTCGCTGCTGGTGATGCCGGTAACCGGTCTGGCGACGCAGCGCTGGAGCAGTCGCACCGTGGTGCTCGTGACAGCGCTGACGTGCATCGCCATGCTCGCCGTCATCCCGTACGCGCCGGGCGTGCTCGTGCTCGCGGCGATCCTCCTCGTCTACGGCGCCGGCTTCGGGTCGTGGGACGTCGCCATGAACGTGCACGGGCACGCCGTGGAGCAGCGCGCGGGGCGGGCTTGGATGCCGCGCTATCACGCAGCCTGGAGCGCCGGCGGCGTCATCGGCGCCGGCATCGGCGCCCTGGCTGCTGCCGCGGGCCTGCCCCTCGCCGTCCACTTCGGGCTCGTTGCAGTCATCGCCGCCGCTGTCCTGCTCGTGGTGCTGCGGCTGTTCGTCGATGATCGGCCGGCGGTCTGGCAACCCGACCGCGCCGACGACCAAGCGCCAGCGCAGCGCGGACGCCTGCTGTCAACCCACCTCGCGCTGCTCGGCCTCATCACTATCTGCGCGACGTTCACTGAAGGCGCAGCCGTGGACTGGCTGGCCCTGATGCTCGCGGACACCCGTGACCTGGCACAGTCGGTCGCCGCCGTGGGATACGCCGTCTTCGCGTCGGCGATGATGATCGGCCGGTTCGTCGGGACGCCCACGATCGCCCGGCTGGGGCGGGCCGGCGCCGTCCGGCTCGGCGGGTTCGCGGCACTCGTCGGCGTGGTGCTGGCCGTGCTCGGGCCGGGTCTCGTGAGCGCCCTGATCGGTTGTGCACTATGGGGCCTTGGCGTCGCCCTCACCTTCCCGGCGGCGATGAGCGCCGCCGGCGATACACCGGGCCGCTCGGCCGACGCTATCGCTGCCGTGTCGACGATCGGATACGGCGGCTTCCTGCTCGGCCCGCCGATCATCGGGTACGCCGCCGAGGCCATCGGTCTTGATCGGGCGTTGCTCATCGTCGGCCTGCTCGCTGCCGGCATCGTGGTGCTGTCCCCAGCGCTGAGGGAACGGTCGTCGGCGACAGCCGATACGACACCCCCGTAGCCTGGATGTCACCCAGATAACCCTTCAATGCGGAAGAGGGCGATCGTCGTCGTGGCGCAGACGTCGCAGGACCCGATGGCAGGCTTCGGCCCCAACGAGTGGCTTGTCGACGAGATCTACCAGCAGTATCTCGACGACCCCAAGACCGTTGACCCCGCGTGGTGGGACTTCTTCGCGGACTACCAGCCGGCGGACGGCAGCATCGGCACAGGTACGGACGGAGAGACCAAGGCCGAGAAGGCGCCAGCCCAACCAGCCGCCGCTGCCTCGGCGCCGCCACCGAAGCCGCAACCCACACCGGCTCCGGCGCCGACCCCGAAACCAGCCGAGCGACCCGCAGCGACCGAACGCCCAGTCCCAGCGGACGCCAACGTCGTTCCCCTGCGCGGCGCGTCGGCTCGGGTCGTCAGCAACATGGAGACCAGCCTCGAGGTCCCGACAGCCACCTCGGTTCGCGCGGTCCCCGCGAAGCTGCTGATCGACAACCGCACGGTCATCAACAACCATCTGCGCCGAAAGCGTGGCGGGAAGGTCTCCTTCACCCACGTCATCGGTTTCGCGCTCGTGCAGGCGGTGCGCGAGCAGCCCGAGATGAACGACAGCTTCGCCGTGATCGACGGCAAGCCGTCACTCGTCAAACCGGAGCACATCAACCTCGGCCTCGCGATCGACACCACGAAGCCTGACGGCACGCGTCAACTTCTGGTGCCGTCGATCAAGGGCGCCGAGGCCATGGACTTCGCGCAATTCTGGTCGGCGTACGAAGACGTCGTGCGCCGAGCGCGCACCAACAAGCTCACCGCCGACGACTTCGCCGGGACCACGATCAGCCTGACCAATCCCGGCACCATCGGCACGGTGCACTCCGTGCCCCGGCTGATGGCCGGGCAGGGCGCGATCCTCGGCGTCGGCGCGATGGAGTACCCGGCGGAGTATCAGGGCGCATCGCCGGAGACGCTGGCCAGGCTCGCTGTCAGCAAGATCATGACGCTGACCTCGACGTACGACCACCGCATCATCCAGGGCGCGCAGTCCGGCGACTTCCTGCGGCGCATCCATCAGCTGCTGCTCGGCGAGGACGACTTCTACGACGTCATCTTCCGATCGCTGCGGATCCCCTACGAGCCGATCCAGTGGTCGCCTGACGTCACCGCGAGCCACGAGGACGAGGTGTCCAAGGGCGCGCGCGTGCAAGAGCTCATCCACGCCTACCGCGTCCGCGGTCACCTGATGGCTGACACCGACCCGCTGGAATACCGGCAGCGCAGTCACCCGGATCTGCAGATCGAGAGCCACGGCTTGACGCTGTGGGACCTCGACCGCGAGTTCGCTACCGGCGGCTTCGGCGGCCGCCCGATGATGCTGCTACGCGAGATCCTCGGCGTGCTGCGTGACTCGTACTGCCGCACCGTCGGCATCGAGTACATGCACATCCAGGACCCCGAGCAGCGGGCGTGGATCCAGGCGCGCGTCGAGCGGCCGTACGACCGGCTGCCGCGCGAGGAGCAGTTGCGCATCTTGCGCAAGCTCAACCAGGCCGAGGCGTTCGAGACGTTCCTGCAGACCAAGTACGTCGGACAGAAGCGCTTCTCGCTCGAGGGCGGCGAGTCGATGATCCCGCTCCTCGATGCCGTCATCGGCGAGGCTGCGCACGACGGTCTCGACGAGGTCGCGATCGGCATGCCGCACCGCGGTCGCCTCAACCTGCTGGCCAACATCGTCGGCAAGTCGTACGGGCAGATCTTCCGCGAGTTCGAGGGAAACCAGGATCCGCGGTCGGTGCAGGGTTCAGGCGACGTGAAGTACCACCTGGGCGCGGAGGGCACGTTCACCGGTGAGGATGGCTCGACCATCCCGGTGTCCTGCGCGGCTAACCCGTCGCACCTCGAAGCCGTTGACCCCGTCCTCGAGGGCATCGTGCGGGCGAAGCAGGACGTGCTCGACAAGGGCAGCGAGGGCTTCACGGTGCTGCCGCTGCTGCTGCACGGCGATGCTGCATTCGCCGGCCAAGGTGTCGTTGCCGAGACGCTGCACCTGTCGCAGCTTCGCGGTTACCGCACTGGCGGCACCGTTCACGTCGTCGTCAACAATCAGGTCGGGTTTACGACATCACCAGCAGCGAGCCGCTCGAGCGTCTACGCCACCGACGTCGCGCGCATGGTGCAAGCGCCGATCTTCCACGTGAACGGCGACGATCCCGAGGGCTGCGTACGCGTAGCTCGGCTGGCCTACGAGTTCCGCCAGGAGTTCAACAAGGACATTGTCATCGACATGCTGTGCTACCGGCGACGCGGGCACAACGAGGGTGACGACCCGTCGATGACTCAGCCCCAGATGTACGACCTCATCGATCAGAAGCGATCGGTGCGCAAGCTGTACACCGAGGCGCTCATCGGTCGTGGCGACATCACCGTGGAAGAGGCCGAGCAGGCGCTGCGCGACTATCAGGAGCGCCTGGAGCAGGTCTTCGTCGAGACGCGCGACACCAGCACGGCCCCATCCGACCCGCTGCCCGCCGACGACCTCCCACCATCGTCGCCGGCGTACGACCCGCAGACTGCGGTGTCACTGGAGACGGTGAAGCGCATCGGCGATGCGTTCACGTCCATCCCGGACGGCTTTCAGGTCCACCAGAAGCTCGTACCACTCCTGCAGCGTCGTACGGCGATGGCGTCCGAAGGCGGCATCGACTGGGCAATGGCCGAACTGCTTGCCTTTGGCTCGCTGCTGATCGAGGGCCGGCCGGTGCGCCTCACCGGGCAGGACAGCCGGCGAGGCACCTTCGTGCAGCGTCATGCCGTACTCATCGACCGCATAACCGGCGAGGAATGGACGCCGCTGCAGCACCTCGACGAAGGCCAGGCACGCTTCTACGTCTACGACTCCTTGCTGTCGGAATACGCCGCGATGGGCTTCGAATACGGCTACTCGGTCGCGCGACCCGATGCGCTCACCCTGTGGGAGGCGCAGTTCGGGGACTTCGGCAACGGAGCTCAAACCATCGTCGACGAGTTCATCTCGTCCGGCGAGCAGAAGTGGTTGCAGCGCTCGAGCATCGTCCTCCTCCTGCCGCATGGCTACGAGGGGCAGGGGCCCGACCACTCGTCGGCGCGTATCGAGCGCTTCTTGCAGCTGTGCGCTGAGGACAACATGACGGTCGCGCAGCCGTCGACGCCGGCGAGCTACTTCCATCTCCTGCGCTGGCACGCGCACAACCCGCATCGTCGGCCACTGATCGTCTTCACGCCGAAGTCGATGCTGCGCCTCAAGGCAGCGGCGTCGCCTGTCGAGGCCTTCACGGAGGCGACGTTCCAGCCGGTCATCGATGAGGCCAACGACACCGTTCAGGCCGATGACGTCACCACGGTGATGCTGTGCAGCGGTCGCATCTACTGGGATCTGGTTGCTGAACGACGCCGGCGCGAGGCGGCCAACGTCGCGATCGTCCGCGTGGAACGGTTATCCCCGATCCCGGTCGACGCCATTCGAGCGGCGATCGCGGGGTATCCGAATGCTGCCCGGGTGCTCTGGGTGCAAGATGAGCCGGCCAACCAGGGGCCGTGGCCACACATGGCCCTCAACCTGACGCCACGTCTCGAAGGGCACCGGCTCGAGCGCATCTGCCGCCCGGCGAGCTCGTCTCCGGCCGTCGGCTCGCACGCCGTGCACGAGCGGCAGCAGAAGGCGCTGCTTGCAGCTGCGTTCGAGGCCGGGTCGACCGACTAAGCGATGTACTTCACCGATCGCGGAATCGAGGAGCTCGAGCAGCGCCGCGGCGACGAGGAAGTCACCCTCGCCTGGGTGGCCGAACGGCTGAGGACGTTCGTCGACCTCAACCCCGACTTCGAGGTACCGGTCGAGCGACTGGCCACCTGGCTGGCTCGGTCCGACGACGAGGACGACTGAACCTCCCCTGAACCGCTCCGCCCTGCGCGACGTAGGGGAGGCAACACCGTGCCCCCTCCCGGCTGGAGCCGCCATGTCCTCGAGTCCTGCCCGCCGGCTCGTCGTCACCGCAGGGCCTCGCGCTGCCCGCGCTTCTCGTGCCCGCGTTGCCCGTCCTGGCGTCGCCAGCGGCTCCTCCCGCGCCGGTGCTCGAGGTCGTCACCGAGGGTCTGGACAACCCTCGCGGATTGACCATCGGCAAGGACGGCACCCTCTACGTCGTCGAAAGTGGTCGAGGTGGCGAGGAATGCCGGGACCTTCCGCCGCAAGGTGGTCATGCCGGCGGCGACCTCTGCTTCGGGCTCACCGGCTCGGTCACGCGCGTGGCCGATGGCGTGGAGGTCGTTCCCGGCCTACCGTCATTCGCCGGACGCGAGGGCTTCTTCGCGCTCGGCCCGAACGACGTCACCACCGTCGGGTCAGGGAAGTTCCAAGTGACGATCAGCGGCGGGCCGCTCGACGTCGACAAAACGGCGCTGGAGCTCCGGCCGGAGTTCAGCCCGCTTCTCGGCACTGTCACCCGGGTCGGTAAGGCCGACCGGACGCGCATCGTCGCCGACTTCCTGACGTACGAGGACGCCCGCAACGTCGACGGCGACGTCAACAACGACGGGACGCCGAACATCGAGAGCAATCCGTACGGGATCCTCGATGACCCCGGCTTCTTCGGCGGCCTCTTCGGTGCCACGACGGACGCGGCGGCGTCCATCGCGATGGCCTGACCACGGTCATCGACCTGACGTTCGACCGGCACGGCAACCTGTACGTGCTGCAGGTGCAGGACGAGGGCCTGCCGTCGAACAACCTCACTGGGTCACTGCTCCGGTTCGCACCTGGCGCCGACGAGCCCGAGGTCATCGCAAGCGAGGGCCTCGTGTCTCCGACCAGCGTTGCCGTGGCTGACGACGGGGCGATCTACGTCTCCAACTTCGGCTACTTCCCCAGCGACGGCCAGGTCGTCCGGATTGCACCGCCCGCGTAATCCTCCAGCGCGTTCATCCGCCCTGGACAGCCCTCACGACGCGATATAACGTGTTCAGCCAAGGACGCGATGTATCGCGTTGTGACGGCGCGAAGGGTGGCGGTCATGCCGACGTGGACGATCGAGGATTCCGCAACGATCGACCTGGACGAGCCGGTATCCCGGCTCCGGGTCCGTCTGGTGGCTGGTTCGGTCGACGTGGTGGCGAGCACGGGACCGGCTCGCGTCGAGGTGACCGACGTGGAAGGGCTCCCGGTCACAGTCCTCATCGAGGACGGCGTCCTCACCGTCGGATACGACGACGTGGTCTGGGCGACGATCCTCGGCTGGCTTCGCCAAGAGCATCGCCGCGCCACAGTGTCCATCGCGGTTCCACCCGACTGCCTGGTCGAGCTCGGCGTGGTCTCTGCGGCCGCGACAGTCACCGGCATCCGGGCCGCTACGTCGGCCCGCAGCGTGTCCGGGCCCGTCACCCTCGACGGCATCGCTGGCTCGGTCGAGGCCGAAACCGTGTCCGGGAGCGTGGAGACGCTGTCGCTCGACGGCGACCTGTCCTTCACGACAGTCTCCGGCGACCTCACCGTGGTGGGCGGCCGGACCGGCAACCTAAAGGCGCGCACCGTGTCGGGCACCGTGACGCTCGACGTGGATCCGGCAGCCGACGCGTCGATGTCGCTCGACAGCGTATCCGGTGATATCGCCGTACGGCTGCCGGCCGAGCCATCGCTGGAAGTCAGCCTGACCTCGACGTCGGGCGATCTGCGCTCGTCGCATGACGGCCTGCAGCTCGCGCGGCGACCGGGCCGGATGACGTTGACCGGCCAGCTCGGCACCGGCGGTGGTGGTCGCCTCCGGGGCCGTACGGTCTCCGGCGACATCGCACTCCTGTCCGGAGCGCACGCATGAGCGCGGTCTTCTCGCACGGCCGGCTCCGTCTCTATCTACTGCACCTGCTGCACGAGCAGCCCCGCCACGGATACGAGCTGATCCGCCTCCTCGAGGACCGCTTTCTCGGCACGTACGCGCCGTCGGCGGGGACGATCTATCCGCGGCTCGCGCGCCTCGAGGCCGAGGGGCTGGTGACGCACGATCTCGATGCCGGTCGCAAGGTGTTCCGTCTGACAGAGGCCGGCGAGGAGGAACTCGCCCGTCGCGCGCACGAGCTCGACGAGGTCGAAGACGACATCGCCCAGTCCGTACGTGACCGCGCGCGAGATGTCCGCGAGGACGTTCATCGCAGCGCGCGGGATCTGCGCGAGGAACTGCGCGGCGCTGCCCGAGAGCTGCGCCGTGAACAGCGGCACAACGCTCGGGAGGGCCAAACTCGCGACCGTGAGAACGCGACCGAGGACTGGCGCGACGCCCTGCGCGACACGTGGCAACGAGCCGCCCGCGACGTCTGGAAGGACGCGACGGCGTTCGACCGGCGCTCCGATCCTGCTGCGTCAGCGGTACGCGCGCTCGACCGTGGCCTCGAACGACTGTCCGGCGAGATTCGCCGCGCAGCAGCGCGCGCGCCGATCGAACGCGACGCGGTCGACGCCGCCGCACAGGTCCTCGACGACGCGCTGGAGCGGCTGCGGCGAGCCCTGCGCTCGGAACCCGACGACGAGGAGCAGCCGACACCGCGGTAGCACGTCCGGGCGATACGCCTCGATTCAGGGCGATACCCGTCCTACAACAGGCGTATCGCCCTGAATGATCACGTATACGTGATCATTTGGAAGGGGCTAGACGGTGAAGACGACCTTGCCGAAGACGTCGCCACGCTCCAGGGCGGCGAAGCCTTCTCGCGCGTCGGCGAGCGGCAACACCCGATCGATGATCGGCCGCACCCCGCGGGTGGCACACAGCTGCGCAAGCGTCGCGAGCTCGCTGCGCGTCCCCATCGTGGACCCGACGACGGACAGCTGCTGGAAGAAGATCCGGTTGAGCTCCGCCGGCGGAGCCGGTCCACTCGTCGCGCCGGCAACGACGATTCGGCCACCCGGTCGCAGTGCCTTGAGGGAGTGGCTCCACGTCGCGGCGCCGACCGTCTCCAGCACGGCATCGACGCGCTCGGGCAACCGCGCCCCCGGCTCGAATGCCGCGTCGGCGCCCAGATCCAGCGCCCGCGCCCGCTTGCTCTCGTCGCGGCTGGTCACCCACACGCGAAACCCGCCAGCGCGCGCCAGGACGATGCCGGCGGTGGCCACTCCCCCGCTGGCGCCTTGGACGAGCACGGTGCCGCCAGGCCGTACGCCTGACTTCACGAAGAGCATCCGGTACGCCGTGAGCCACGCCGTCGGCAGGCACGCTGCCTCCTCGAAGGACAGCTGCGGTGGCTTCGCGATGAGGTTGCGCTGCGGCACAGCGACCCGCTCGGCGAAGGTCCCGTCGTGGCGTTCGGACAGCAGCGAGCGGCGCGGGTCCAGCGTCTCGTCGCCGTCTCCGGCATCCGGGTCACCGATCACCGCATGGACGATGACCTCGTTGCCTGCTGCGTCGAGCCCGGCAGCGTCGCAGCCGAGCACGATGGGCAGCTGCTCGTCGGTGATGCCGACCCCGCGCAACGTCCACAGGTCGTGATGGTTGAGCGCGGCCGCGCGAACCGTCACGGTGGTCCAGCCGACCGGAACGTCAGGCTCACCTCGCTCAGCGATGTCGAGCCCTGACAGGGGGTCGTCGCTGTCAATACGGACCGCACTCACGGCGAGCATGTGCGGACTCTAGCGACGGCGAGCAGGTGCTCCGTTATGCGATTTTGACCCGAGTGCGCGACCGATTCTCCGGACCCGGTGGCAGGATGCCCGCACAGCACCCGCAGATCGAGCCATGCTCCACACCTTGCAGGAGGACGCCGTGCTCCCCCGTTTCAACCGCCAACGCCGCTCCACCGCCGTGGTGGGGCTGGCCCTGGCCGCTCTCACCCTCGCTGCGTGCGGATCAGATGATGACGCCGGCACGCAAACGGACGCCGGTGAGGAGGGGACATCCCAAGTCGACCAAGCACTCGCCGATCTGGTTCCTGACGAGATCTCCGAGGACGGCACCATCACCATCGGCACCGACCCGACCTACGCACCGAATGAGTTCCTCGACACCGACGGTTCGACCGTCATCGGCTTCGACGTCGACCTGTTCAACGCCGTGGCGGCCAAGCTCGGGCTCGACACCGAGTGGGTCGCGTCTGACTTCAGCGACATCATCCCCGGTGTCGGATCCGCTAAGTACGAGATCGGCGTCTCCTCGTTCACCATCAATACCGAGCGCCTCGAAACGGTCGACATGGTGAGCTACTTCAGTGCCGGCACGCAGTGGGCCGTCAAGTCAGGCAACCCCTCCGGCGTCGAGCCGGATGCCGCCTGCGGCAAGAAGGTCGCCGTGCAGACCGGCACGGTTCAGGAGACCGATGATCTCCCCGTCCGCAACCAGGCCTGCACCGGCGCTGGCCAGCCAGAGATCACCATCGAGCCCTACCAGGCGCAGGACCAGGCCACCGCAGCCGTCGTCTCGGGCAAGGACGATGCGGTGCTGGCTGACTCCCCGGTCATGGCGTACGCGGTACAGCAGACCAACGGTCAGCTCGAGCTGCTCGGCGAGATCTACGACGCGGCGCCATACGGCTACGTGATCGAAAAGGATCAGGGCGACTTCGGGCAGGCCATCGCCGACGCGTTGGCAGCCCTCATCGAGGACGGCACCTACGCAGAGATCCTTGACGAGTATGGAGTGGGCGATGGTGCGATCGACGACCCGCAGGTCAACCCCTCCGTGTGACATGAGTCGTCGATGACGACGGAGACGCCGGTCCGGCCGGCACCGCCTGACGCGGTCAAGGCGGTGCCGGTCCGGCATCCCGGTCGATGGGTGGCTATAGCAGTACTGGCGGTCCTCGCCGCGATGTTCGTGCACATGTTGGTGACCAACGACGCCTTCAACTGGGGCTTCATGTTGGACAACATGTTCACGCCGGCGGTCTTGAGGGGCGTACGAACGGTCCTCATCATGACCGTCCTGGCGATGGCGCTCGGCATCATCATCGGAGTCGTCGTCGCGGTCATGCGGCTCTCACCGAACCCCGTGCTGTCGAGCGTCGCGTGGGTCTACACGTGGTTCTTCCGGGCTGTGCCCCGCGTGGTGCTGCTGGTGCTATTCGGCAATCTCGGCATCCTGTACGAGCGCTACTCCTTCGGTCTTCCGTTTGACGCGCAGATCGGAAACCTGTTCGGCTTCGAGCTGAACGGCGAGCTGTTCGGCGTCAGTGCCCGCACGCTGCTGACCGGTTTCGTAGCCGGCCTGCTCGGCCTGGCGCTGTCCGAAGGCGCGTACATGGCCGAGATCGTCCGTGCCGGTATCGGATCGATCAATCCCGGTCAGGCCGAGGCCGCGTCAGCGCTGGGAATGAGCCGACCGCTCACGATGCGGCGCATCGTGCTTCCCCAGGCCATGAGGGTCATCGTTCCCCCGACCGGCAACGAGACCATCGCGATGCTCAAGGACACTTCCCTGCTCGCGTTCGTACCGGTGACGAACGAGCTCTTCTATCAGCTGCAGTCGGTCGGCAATCGAACGTTCCAGGTGTTCCCGATGCTGGTGGCCGCGTGCCTGTGGTACCTCGCGCTCAGCAGCATCTTGATGATCGGGCAATACTTCCTGGAGAAGCGCTTCTCACGCGGCGTGAGTACAGCTACCAAGATGAAGACCGCGCCGGTGCCAGGTGGAGGGGTGGGCCACTGATGACGGAGCCGATGGTCCGCTCCGAAGGCGTCCACAAGTCGTTCGGCCATCTCGAGGTACTCAAGGGCATCGACCTCGAGGTCCAGCCGGGTGAGGTCATGTGCATCGTCGGGCCCTCCGGCTCCGGAAAGTCCACATTCCTACGCTGCATCAACCACCTGGAGAAGGTCAGCGCCGGAAAGCTGTACGTCGACGGCGAGCTGGTCGGTTATCGCCAGCACGGCAACAAGCTGTACGAGCTAAGAGACCGGGAGGTGTGTCGCAAGCGCGCCGAAATCGGCATGGTCTTCCAGCAGTTCAACCTTTTCCCGCACATGACGGCGCTCGAGAACGTCTGCGAAGCGCCGATCAAGGTGAAGCGAGAAGGAAAGAGCGCGGTTCGCGAGCGGGCCGAGAAGCTGCTGGATCGGGTCGGCCTCGCGCAGAAGATGCGGACCTATCCGAACCAGCTGTCCGGCGGTCAGCAGCAACGCGTGGCGATCGCCCGCGCGCTCGCCATGCAGCCGAAGCTGATGCTGTTCGACGAGCCCACGTCGGCGCTCGACCCGGAGCTTGTGGGTGAGGTGCTCGACGTCATGCGGCAACTAGCTGTCGATGGCATGACGATGGTGGTCGTCACCCACGAGATGGGGTTCGCTCGCGAAGTCGGCGATGCGCTGGTCTTCATGGATGGCGGCGTCGTCGTCGAGGCAGGGCACCCGCGACAGGTGCTGACAGATCCGCAGCACCCACGCACAAAGGCGTTTCTGGCCAACGTGCTCTAGCGCAGACCGGCGACGACAGCGTCGTCGTAACGGCGCCACACGACTGCAGCATCGATAAAGCCGCCGTCTCGCAGTGACTGCAGATGCCACTCGGCGTCGGGAGTCTCCTCGGTAGGGTGGCCCTCGCCACCGAACAATCGGTTGCGTCGCTCTACGAGCGCAGCGAACTCCGGCTCTGCGCCGAGTGCCTCCCACCAGGACGTCCAGTCGAGCGCTGTGGGCTGCGCGAAGGTGTCACGCTGCCGCGTAGCGATGTAGTCGCTGATGCGCTTTCGCAGCGGGCCAGTCGGTTCTGACGGCATGTGGTCGGCGTTGCAGAAGACACCCTCGGGACGCAGCACCGACGAGACCTCGGCGTACAGCTGACGAACTCGCTCTGCAGGCAGCCAGTGCAGCGCGGTCGCTGTCAGGACGGCGTCGAAGGGCTCGTCGGCAAGAGCTTGCAGCCATGCAGGAGTGGACAGGTTGGCCTCGACGACGGTGACGCGAGGATCCCTGTCGTGAGCGGCACGATTCAGCGCCAGCAGCGCCGGGTCGATGTCCAGCCCGACGACGCGTGCGCCGGGAAACCGCTCGAGCACGCGATCGGTAATCGATCCGAGTCCACAGGCGAGATCCAGCACGTACGACGCGCACGCCACACGTCGCATCGACGACGTCGAGCATGGTCGAGAGCCGTTCCTCGCGGTCCGGCAGGTAGCCCTCCTGCTGCCGGTCCCAACTCGTCATCCAGCGCTGCCAATCCACGTCGCGCTCCCGTAGTGTGTAATAGGCGACAGCGATTCGCTGCTATTACAAACCTAGGGCCGAATCCGTAAGGGGCGCAAGTGGATCTCGTTTCTTACAGTGAATATGCGGTTCGCCTCGTCAACACTGCCGACTCCGCTCGCCCAGACCGAGACGCACTCGCCGATATGGCAGCGCTGCGGAACTTTCTCGCCGATGCTCCAGCCCAGCGTGCGCGGGCAACACGACGCGACCTGGTCGCGCTCCGCCTGCTGCGCGACCGGCTGGTGCGCATATTCGAGGCCGTCGATGCCGGCCACCCGCGAGATGCCGTACACCGCCTCAACGCGCTCCTCGTCGAGCATCCGATCCGGCCGCAGATCTCCGGCCACGACGACGAGGACTGGCACCTGCACCTGACCGAGCGCGGCGACGTCGCCGCCCGCTACGCCGCGAATGCAGTGATGGGGTTGTCGGTGCTGATTACTCAGCTGGGCGTCGACCGCCTCGGCGTGTGTGCGGCGAGCGGCTGCCGACGCGTGTTCGTCGACACCTCGACCAACCGGTCGCGCCGCTACTGCTCCGAGCGCTGCGCGACGCGGGCCAACGTGGCGGCCTACCGCGCGCGGCAGAAGCAGGCAGCGCTGACAGCCCACTAACCGTGGACGCGACTCGTCAGTGTCGTGGTGGCCAGTAGCGAAAGAGCACGCGCCCGAGGATCAGCTCGTCGTCAACCGGACCGAACAGCCGACTGTCGTCGCTGGCGTGCGGATTGTCGCCCTGCAGCACCCAGCCGTCGTGGGTCCGTCCGACAGCGCGCTTCACGACCAGCAGCGTCGGTCGATCCGGGCGCCGGGCGACGACGACGTCCCCAGGACGAGGGCCAGCACCCCACCGAACGATGAGCCAATCCCCCGCGTGCAGGCCCGGCAGCATCGAGCTTCCGTCGACCGCCACCCGCCCGTACCGCCAAGGCATGGCGACCATCCTCCACGGGTAGGGTCGAAGGGTTGCCGAAATGATGTTGGCTCATTGGTTGGCTCATTAGTGGACTCAAAGGTGGAAGGGAAGGCCATGGCTCGACTGCTCGCCCGTCTCGTGACCCCGCGTGGCCCCGCTGCTGGCCCCGCGGACAACGGTATTTGCGCACTGCGATCTCCCCTGCGGCGTCTACGACCCGGCCCAGGCACGCATCGAGGCCGAGTCGGTCAAGGCGATCATGGAGAAGTACCAGGGCAACGACGATCCGGTGTATCGGACCCGAGCGCTGATCATCAAGGAGCAGCGGGCCGAACTCGTGAAGCACCACCTGTGGGTGCTCTGGACCGACTACTTCAAGCCGAACCACTTCGAGAAGTACCCGCAACTGAACGAGCTGTTCAACACCGCCACCAAGCAGGCAGGTGCCGCCGGCGGCAAGGGCAGCGTGGACCCCGCCGAGGGCCAGAAGCTACTCGACCAGATCGAGGAGATCTCGAAGATCTTCTGGGAGACCAAGCAGGCCTGAGCAGCGTCCGAGGATCGCTTCGTTCCCGATCGGGAGGACTACGTGACCGAAGGCGCCGTGACCGCGGGGCCCAGTCCCGCCGCCGAGGCGGGGCTGCGTGACGTCGTCGAGATCCGGCTACCGGCCCAGGGTGCGTTCTTGTCTGTCCTGCGTACCGCCACCGCTGGCCTTGCCGCGCGCCTCGACTTCAATCTGGACGAGATCGAGGATCTCCGGATCGCGGTCGATGAGGCGTGCGCGATGCTCATCCCGGACGCTGTGCCGGGCAGCGACCTGACCTGTGCCTTCGAGTTGTCGGCGGACGGGATGATGGTCACCGTGACCGTGGCAACGACCACCGGCCGGCTGCCCGAACGGGGTACGTTCGCCTGGACCGTGCTGTCCGCCCTCGCCGGTGATGTCGCTGCTGAGGTCGACGGTGATTCCCGAGTCAGCATCACCCTGCACAAGCGCCGTTCCGGCGAGGCGGCGTGAGCGTGCAGCACGAGGCCGGGCCGGCGATGGCCGCCGACGAGCTCCGGCCCGAGGCGACCGCGGTCGACAGCCCTGCGGGCCAGGACGTCGCTGCCAGCTCCTCCTCGTCCAGCCTCTCGCCCGACCGAAGCTTCGCCCGTGAGTTGTTCGTCTCGCTCGCCGTACTATCCGTCGACGATCCCCGACGGAAAGCGGCGCGAGATTCGCTCGTACGGATGCATCTTCCGCTCGTCGAGCACCTGGCGCGGCGCTTTCGCAACCGCGGCGAACCGTACGACGACCTCGTTCAGGTCGCGACGATCGGCCTGATCAAGTCGGTCGACCGCTTCGACACCGAGCGCGGTGTGGAGTTCTCGACATACGCGACCCCCACGATCGTCGGCGAGATCAAGCGCCACTTCCGCGACAAGGGCTGGGCTGTACGCGTACCACGTCGACTGCAGGAGCTGCGGCTGCAGCTGACATCGGCGACAGGTCAGCTGTCCCAGGACAATGGCCGCGCGCCCACGGTGGCAGAGCTTGCAACGCATCTGGGCATCTCGGAGGAAGAGGTGCTCGAGGGGCTCGAGTCGGCCAACGCCTACAGCACGCTCTCGTTGGACGCTCCAGAGCAGAGCGACGAGGAGTCGCCGTCGTTCTCGGAGACGCTCGGCGAGGAAGACGAGTCGCTCGAGGGCGTGGAGTACCGAGAGTCGTTGAAGCCGCTGCTGGAGCAGTTGCCGCCGCGGGAGAAGAAGATTCTCCTTCTCCGGTTCTTCGGCGGCATGACGCAATCGCAGATCGCGGCGGAGATCGGCATCTCCCAGATGCACGTGTCCCGGCTGCTCGCACGAACGCTCGCGCAGCTGCGGCAGAACCTGCTCGTGGACGAGTAAGGGGCTACCGACCGAACGCGGCGCGCCCGTTCCTGCTGAACAGCGCCGCCAGCGCCGCGATCGCCGTACCCCCGGTCAGGACGGCGCCGATCCAGAAGCGTTCGGTCAGCATCTCCCACGTCAGCCCGAGCGCGATGAGCTCGATGAACACCGCGGCGCCGTACAGCCACCGCCGCTGGGTCCATAGCCCCGCCGCGATGAGCAGGATGAGCACGCCGAGGGTGAGAAAGTACGCCATCGAGCCCACGGCGACGTCGCGATTGGACGCCTGGTCACGCTGCAGCTGGATGAGTTCGTACACCCCCCAGCCGAGCAGAGCGAGGCCTTGGCCTGCGACGACGGCGGCAACGAGGACGAGCGCTGGTGAGCGCGCGGCGCGACGCGGGGAGGCCGCGGACGGGCTTTCCGAGGGCGCGGCATCGGCGGGCACACCGGCCAATCTAGGCCAGTCTCACGAGCGGGAGGCCATGGCTACGCTGACCGAGCATGCGGGCGCTCCTCGTGGTGAATCCCTCCGCCACGACCACGTCGCCGCGTACCCGAGAGGTGCTCGTTCGGGCCCTCGGCAGCGAGATCGAGCTGGAGGTTGCGCAAACCGATCACCGCGGGCACGCGTTCGAACTCGGTCGGCGCGCCGCTGCAGAGGACATGGATGTCGTCGTCTCACTCGGCGGCGACGGCACCGTCAACGAGGTGGTCAACGGCCTGCTGGCGGAGGGACCCCGAAGCGATCTGCCGCACCTGGCGGTTGTTCCCGGCGGTAGCACGAACGTTTTCGCTCGGGCAGTCGGTCTGCCTCGCGATCCGGTGGAGGCGACCGGCGCGATCCTCGATGCGCTGCGCGATGGTTCGCGCCGCACGATCGGCCTGAGCCGAGCCGGACAGCGCTGGTTTACCACGTCCGCCGGACTCGGTCTGGACGCCGAGGTTGTCCACGCGGTGGACCTGCGACGTAGCGAGCGCGGGATCCGCCACTCCGGCCGGCTCTACGTCGGGACGGCACTGCGCCGTTTTCTGCGTGACACCGACCGGTCGACGCCCGCGCTCACCCTGCATCGGACCGGAGTTGACTCGATCGGCGGTCTGTTCGTTGTCCTCGTCGGGAACAGCTCGCCCTGGACGTACCTGCGCTCGCATGCCGTGAATCCGACGCCCGCGGCATCGTTCGAGACCGGCATGGACGTGTTCGCGCTGACCCGGCTCACGGTTCCGCGGACCCTGAACCACGTTCGCCGGTTCTTCGCTACTGGCGGTAACCGCCCGCGCGGCCGCGACGTCGTGGCGCTGCACGACCAGTCGGCGTTTTCGCTCGAGTCGAGCCGGCCGATCGCCTTTCAGGTCGATGGCGAGTACGTCGGCGAGGTCGAAGCGCTCGACTTCGCGGCCGTTCCTGGTGCGCTGACCGTAGTGGTCTGATTCCGCAGGTGGGACGGCATGTGGCGGTTAGGTCGCGGGCAAGTCAAGAACCGGCAAAGGTTTGTGGTTTTGCGGGCCTAGCTGGGCAAAAGCCTTGTGCTGCCAGCACCCGTTTGCCAGTCTCGACAGCGGTACCCGGATGGTGCTCCACACGGGCGCGCCGGACCTGAACACACCTCGGGACATGGACCGGTAACACGGTCCGTGAACACGTTGGTCACTTCGTGAATACCTTCACAAGTGATTACCGAGTGGTACGCACGGGGGATGGTCGGGCAGGCCGGCCTCGCACGATGACAGACGCACACGACGAAGGAGAAGCCTCATGGACTGGCGCCATTCGGCCGCCTGCCGTGACGAGGACCCCGAGCTGTTCTTCCCGATCGGCAACACCGGTCCCGCGCTGCTGCAGATCGAGGAAGCCAAGGTGGTCTGCCGCCGGTGCACGGTGGCCGACACCTGCCTGCAGTGGGCCATCGATTCCGGCCAGGACGCCGGGGTCTGGGGTGGCCTGTCCGAGGACGAGCGTCGTGCGCTCAAGCGCCGCACTGCTCGCGCCCGCGCGCGCACTGCCTGAATCCTCTTCCTGAGACGCCCGCTGTGGGCGTGTGCTCCGTCGCGCCCACACGTCGTCGCCGGAGAGTTGTCCGAACCATGTGCACCACTGGCGTCATGTGATGTCTCAGGACATCGGTGACACTTTCTGTCTCGGGACTTGGGTGACACTACGGCTGCGTTGGTAGTGGCTGGTAGCGGCGTCGCCGGTCGATGGTGAGGGTTCGGATGAGCTGGTTGCCGATGAAGATGGTGACGTCGTCGCCGGCGCGGATGACGGTGGTGGTGGCGCCGTGGTGGCGGCGGCCGAGCCCGATTTCGGTGTTGTCGACGCCGATGGCGCCGTGGGGGCCGACGACGGGGTGGCTGATACGGATGGGTGGGGGTAGCGGCGTGAACGCGGGCCCGGTCTTCTCGGCGAGGGCGTAGGTCTGCTGCGGGGTGCGCATGTGCAGGGCTTGGTGGCGGCGGTCGTTGTAGATGCTGCGGTAGCGGTCGAGGAGGGCCTGCAGCTCGGCCAGGTTGTGGGGCACGGGTTGCTTGGCGAGCCAGCGTTCGGTGGTGGCGTGCGCGCGTTCGTTTTTCCCGCAGGTCTGCGGGTGTTTGCGGGTGGAGGTGATGGGATGCACCCCGAGCCCGCGCAGGTTCGTTTCGAACTGCGCTTCCCAGCCGCGGCGGGCGCCGGAGAACGCGGTGCCGTTGTCGGTGAGCACCTGCGCGGGTAGCCCGTAGGCGGTGGCGGCGGTGGTGAACGCCGCCCACACGTCGACGCCGTTCTCGCTGGCCGCGGCCCGGCAGCACAGATCCAGCCGGGAGTGGTCGTCGAGGAGTTGGATCACCGTCGCCGGGCGCCCGTCGGCGAGGGCGACCTCGAACCCGTCGATCTGCCACAACTCGTTCGCCCGCGGCCGGGTGAACCGCCGAGACCGGGTTGAGCGGGGCCGTTTGCGCGGCGCCGGGACGATCATCCCGCGGCGGGTCAGCACCCGATGGATCGTCACCCGCGACGGTGGCGCCGGCAGCGCCCCGGTGTCGACCAGATCCCAATAGATCGAGATCGGGCCGTTGTCCAACCCCTGATCGGCCAGCCGCTTGCGGGCCAACACAATCGCGTCCTCGACGTCGGCCCGGGTGAGGTTCGGCGGCGCATGCGGGCGGCGAGACCGCAGCCGCAGCCCGTCCAGACCCTCAGCGCGGTAACGGGCCAAGAACTTGTAGAACGTCTTCCGCGACACCCCCGCCACCCGACACGCGGCCGCAACGTTCACCGCCTCCCCCTGCGCCTTCGCCGCGATCGCCGCGATCAGCCTCGGCTCCACCGTGCCACCGTCTCTGGCCATCCCCGAACCGTGCGGGCACGACCGGCCAGGCGTCACCGATGTCCTGAGACATCAACGTGTTACCGATCTGATGAGACTCGACATGCACCCCTGGCGTCACCACGTTCGGACAACTCGGTGGGTGTCACGAAGAGTTCAGCGGTGGGGCGCAGCCACCGGAGTTCCGGGGAGCGGGATGTCGACGATGACGCGCGTCCCTCCACCGGGTTGGGCACCGATGTCGAATGTCCCGCCCAGCTCGACGGTGACGAGCGTCTGCACGATCTGAAGGCCGAGCCGGCTGGACTCTTCCGGATCGAAGTCGTCGGGCAGTCCGACGCCGGTGTCAGCCACGACAACTCGCAGTCGGCCGACGAGCCGCTCGACGCTGACCGTCAGCTCGCCCGGACCGTCCTTCAATCCGTGTTCCAGCGCATTCTGAAGCAGCTCGGTCAGCACCATCGCGAGCGGCGTCGCCACCTGGGCGGGCAGCATGCCGAAGCGGCCGCGACGGCGGGGCCGGACGGTTCCCTCCGCCGTCGATACCTCTGTCGCCATCGCCATGACACGGTCAGCCACGGTGTCAAAGGCCACCGCCTCGTCCTGAGTGTGCGACAGGGTCTCGTGCACGACGGCGATCGACCCGACCCGGCGAACAGCTTCCTCGAGCGCCGCGCGCCCTTCCGGAACGTCGAGGCGGCGCGCTTGCAGCCGCAGCAGCGCCGCCACGGTCTGCAGGTTGTTCTTCACTCGGTGATGGATCTCCCGGATGGTTGCATCCTTGGTGATCAGCTCGCGCTCACGCCGGCGCAGCTCCGTCACGTCGCGCAGCAACACGAGCGCTCCGCTGCGCCTCCCACCTGGCGAGAGTGGAAGGAGTCGCAACCGCAGCGTCGCCGTGTCGTTTTCGACCTCCGTCTCGCGCGGCTTTCGGCCGCTCGCCAGCACCTCGATGGCCTCGTCGGTCGGGGCGTCGCTGCGCGCCAGCTTGGCGGTCATGGTGCCCAAGTGACCGCCGACCAGGTCGGCCGCGAGCCCGAAGCGCCGGTACGCGGACAGGCCGTTCGGACTCGCGTACGTCACGAATCCGTGCTCGTCGAGCCGGACCAGGCCATCGCCCACGCGAGGTGAGGAGTCGAGATACGCCCGCTCGACGGCGTGCGGGAACTGTCCCTGCGCGATCATCTGCGCCAAGTCGCCCGCAGTCTCGAGATAGGTCAGCTCCAACCGGCTCGGCGTGCGCGCGGTCAGCAGGTTCGTATTGCGGGCCACGACGGCGATCACGGACCGGGCGCGGCGCACCGGAATGGTCTCGACGCGCACGGGCACGTCCTGCCGCCACTCAGGATCGCCCTCGCGGCAGATCCTGCCCTCGTCGAAGGCCGCGTCGATCAGCGGTCGCTCGCCGCGACCAACCACGATCCCGACCAGGTCGTCGCTGAACGCCGTCGGCCCCGTGGTCGGACGCATCTGCGCACCGGCGTGATAGCGGCGCCCGTCCCGATCGGGCAACCACAGCACCAGGTCGGCGAACGAAAGGTCAGCAAGCAGCTCCCAGTCGGACACCAGCAGGTGCAGCCACTCCAGGTCCGCCTCAGCGAGGGCGGTGTGGCGCCGCACCAGGTCGTTCAGGCTGGCCATCCCCCTAGTCTCCAGGTGTGCCGAGATTTCCCGACCTCGCCACGGCACGCGCCGCACTCGCGCAGGCGTACGCCGGCGTGACGGCAGCCGTCGACGAGCTCGACGACGAGGAGTTGGGAGCGGCTACGCGATGTGACGGATGGGTACGGCACGACCTGGTGTTCCACCTGCTCTGCGACGCGCAACGGCTGCTCGTCGCGCTGGCGACGCCCACGGCAGCGCAACCGACCACGGATGCCGTCGACTACTGGCGCCCGTGCGGAGGGGACGCTGACGATCCGTGGCAGGCACTGGCTCACGCGCAGTTCGTCCGCCTGTCCGCCGCGGCTTACTCGTCCCCCACCGTGGTGGTGCGACACTGGCGAGACACCTCGGCGGCCGCCGTTGGCGCCGTGCACCAAGCCTGCGACGTGCAGGGGTACGAGACGCAGGGGTACGTGCTGGCGTTGCCTGACCTCCTGACGACGTTCGTCGTCGAGGCCGCCCTGCGCCACCTCGACCTACGCGTAGGAACCCCGCAGCCGGGACCGCTAGCCCTGGTTCGCTTCACCCTCGATGGCTGCTCGCCGGCGCACCGCGACCCGACTGGGACGACGTGACCTATGCGCTCAAGGCCACCGGGCGCGAGGCCATCGATTCCGATGAGTCTCGGGTGCTGGCTGACGTGCGTCTGCCCCTGCTGTCGTGATCCCGTGCACTTGACGCTGCGTGATGCGCAAGGATCAACGCGATGGGCACCACGATTCCTTCTCCTCTCCCCTCCCTGTCCCTGACTCCTGACGAAGCTGATCGAGTCGAGGCCATGCAGCGCGCGGAGTTCTGGGGAGCGGTCCTGGCCGCCGACTGCGTCGTCCCGATGGACCGCAGCCTGCGGGACATGACGGTTGAGCTCGTCACCATGCTGGGGTCCCCGGACCGGATCGAACGTGAGGACCTGGCCGCGCCGATCCTCACGACCTGGCTACGCGGCGGGGTCTACGACGACCTGCTGGCAGCGTTCGGTGACGGTATCGGTGACGGCCTGCTCTACCGCCTCGGCGACGACGGAACGGATTCGGTATTTCGCCGGTCGTGGTCGGCCCGGATCCTCGCAGCGGCCGTCCGGCGCGACAACGAGGCGACGCTGCTGCTGCCGGATTCCGTGCTCCGGTGGGGCGATCGAGGCATTGCCTGGTTCGTCGACGAGCGGGACCTGCGCGGCTTTGTCGACGCCGCCAGGGGTGAGGCACAAGCCGTCGGGCACGGCGCGGAGCTGCTGGCCGCCCTGTCGATGTCGCGCCACCTCAACCCCGGCATGCGTGGCGTACTCCTCGACGCCGTCGCTGAGCGCCTCCTCACGCCAACCGAGCAACGGCTCGATACGGCTCCGATCGATCGGCTGGCGTACGCGACGATGGCGCTGCTCCACGGCGGCGGATTCGAGGCGGACGGGCTCACGAGCTGGCTCGGGCGCTTCGACCGCGTCCTGTCGCAGCAGCGCTCGGCGCCCCGAGATCGACCACCCGCCGCCCGGGTAGGTAACGCCATTGGCTACCTGCGGGCACTTCACCTGCAACTGCTGCTCGGCGTCCGGGGACTAGCAGCGCGCGACGACGAGGCGCACTTCGACGGCGACGTACCGCTGCGGCGTCCGCTTCTCACCTCCCTCGAGGATCTGCTGCGAGACCTGCAGGACTACTACCGGCCGCGGCAGGTCGAGACCACCGAGTCGTGGCTTGCTGACGAAGCCGCCGCCCGCGACGCGCTGGGCTTGCGTCGCCGCCTTCGGCCGCGTGACTCGCGCGGGAACGGGCTGCTGGACCTCGCCGGCAACGACTATCTCGGCTTGTCTCGGCACTCCGAGGTCGAGACCGGGGCCGTACGGGCTGCACGCAACTACGGGGCCGGATCGACCGGATCGCGGCTGGTGACCGGCACGACGGACATCCACGCGCGGCTGGAGCGCGAGCTCGCCGACTTCGTGGGCGTACCAGCGGCGCTCGTCTTCTCCTCCGGCTACCTGGCCAACCTCGGCACGGTTACCACCCTGACCGGGCCGGACGCGCTCGTGGTCTCCGACGCGCGCAACCACGCGTCACTGGTGGATGCGTGCCGGCTGTCTCGGGCGCGGGTCGTCGTCGTCCCGCACGGGGATGTCGGGGCCGTCGCCGCCGCGCTCAGCGGTCGGACGGAAGCTCGCGCGCTTGTCGTGACCGACGGTGTCTTCTCTGTCGACGGCGACGTAGCGCCACTGCGGGAGCTCGCGGACGTCGTCCATGCCCATGACGGGGTGCTCCTCGTCGACGATGCACACGGCTTGGGCGTCGTCGGCCCGCTCGGGCAGGGCTCGGCGCACTCCGCCGAGCTCCTCCCCCACGACGACGTCGTGGTCACCGCGACGCTGTCGAAGTCGCTCGGCGGTCAGGGCGGCGTCGTGCTGGCCAGCCAGGCCACCATCGAGCATCTCGTCGACACGGCGCGGACGTTTATCTTCGACACGGGCCTCGCGCCGCCGAGCGTGGGGGCGGCGCTCGCAGCTCTCCACGTGCTGCGGCGGGAACCGGAGCGGGTGGGAGCCGTGCGCCGCAACGCGACCCACCTGGCCGAGCTCGCCCGCGCGGCGGGCCTCGATGCACCGACTCCGGCCGCGGCGGTCATCCCCGTCCGCATCGGGTCACCCGCCGCTGCGGTCCGCGCTGCCGGGATCTGTGAGGAGCAGGGGGTACGCGTCGGCTGCTTCCGCCCGCCGTCGATCCCGGACGATGTCTCGCGACTGCGTGTGACGGCCCGCGCCGACCTGTCCGACGACGACCTTGCCCGGGCAGCGCGAGCATTCGGCGCGGTCGCCGCCGCGTTGTGATCATTTCCGCGCCGGCCGTACTCGCCGGCGGCGGCCTGCTACAGCCAGGTGCCGTCATGGTCGAGGACGGCCTCATCGTCGACGTGCTCCCCCGTCGCCCAGGTCCCGGTTCGGACCATGTCCAGTTCGATGATGGGCTGCTCACACCGGGACTGATCGACCTGCAAGTGAACGGCGCGTTCGGCGTCGACCTCGCAACGGCCGCCGACGCCGACTGGCTCCACGTCGCCCGTCGGCTGTGCGAAACCGGAGTGACGACGTTCCTACCGACGTTCATCACTGCGGCCATCGATGACCTCATCGATCAGGTGCGCCGATCCGAGGCCGCCGGGCATCGACTCGCGTCCGTGACCGCGGCGCAGGTTCTCGGTGCCCACGTCGAGGGGCCGTTCCTGTCCCCGACCTGGCCCGGCGTACATGATCCGTTGCTCATGACCGATCCCGATCGGACGTCGGTCGAGCACCTCCTGCAGGCGTCCGATGGCATGGCCATGGTGACGATTGCGCCGGAACGGCCTGGCGCCATCGAAGCCATCCGTCGGTTCGTCCACGCCGGCGTGCGCGTGTCACTCGGACACACCGACGCGGTCGCTGCGGACGTGGCCGCGGCCGCCGACGCCGGCGCCACCTGTATCACGCACGTCTTCAACGCCCAGCGCCCGCTTGGACACCGCGAGCCCGCAGTGCCTGGCCAGGCGCTTTCGGACCCCCGCTTCACGGTGGGACTCATCGCCGACCTGCACCACGTCGCCGCGCAGATCTGCACGATGGTGATGCGAGCGGCACCGGGTCGGGTGGCCCTGGTCACAGATGCCACCGCGGCGGCTGGCATGCCACCCGGCAGGTACCGGCTCGCGGACGTCCCCGTCCACGTCACCGCCGCGGGCGACCCGCCGCGACGAGGCGACGGGCGGCTCGCGGGATCGGCGCTCACCCTCGATGCCGCCGTCCGCAACCTCGTCGACATCGGCATCGACGTCGTCCAGGTCATCGACGCCGCGAGTCGCGTACCGGCGGACGCCCTCGGTCGACCGGACCTCGGGCGGATCGCACCCGGCGCGGCGGCCGACCTGGTCTGGTGGTCGGACCACCTGCGTCCCCTCCGCACCTGGGTGCGCGGCGTGGAGGGCTAGGGAGACACGCCCCAACCTCACGCGGCTGCGGCCATCGCCCCCTCGGCCGGGATGTCGTCCTTGCGTGCGTTGATGAGCAGCACCGCGCACACCAGAGCAGCCAGGAGCAGCATCGACGCCCAGAAGAAGGCGACCGTGTACCCGTGCACGAGTGCCTCGTTCGGCGGCTGCGGTCCGAACGGTGTCTCCACGGGCCGCAGCTGGTTGGCGACCACGAAGTCGGTGACCGCACTGGCGTACAGAGTGTTGAGCAGCGCCACCCCGAGAGAGCCGCCGATCTGCTGCGACGTGTTGAGTACCGCGCTGGCGATGCCGGCGTCGTGTCCACCGACGCCCACCAGGGCGAGGCTCGCCGACGGGATGAAGACCCCGGCCATGCCGATGCTCATGATGATCATCGCTGGGCAGCACGTGGCTCACGTAGTCATTACCTGGCGTTATCTGGGTGAGCCAGAGCATGCCGCCGGTGGCCATGCCGAGCCCGACCAAGATCAGCGGCTTCGGACCGATGCGTGGCAAGAGCTGAGCCACGATGCCGGCGGCGAGGATGATGCCACCGGAGAACGGAAGGAAGGCGTAGCCCGACTTCAGCGGGCTGTAGCCGAGCACGACCTGGAGGTAGAAGGTCAGGAACAGGAACATGGCGAACAACCCGGCGCCGACGAGCAGGAAGATCAGATAGGAGCCGCCACGATTGCGGTCACGCAGGATCCATAGGGGCAACATCGGGTTCTGGACACGGCTCTCCACGAGGAGAAACGCGGCCAGCAGGACGGCTGACGCCACGAAGAAACCGACCGTCGATGCCGCCGTCCAGCCCACGTCCGGCTTGGCCGCCTGGGTGAAGCCGTACACGAGCGACCCGAGCCCGGCGGTAGCGAGTACGGCGCCGGGGATGTCGTAGCGCGTGTCGCCGTGCGCCTTGCTTTCCGAGACGATCGGAATTGCTGCGATGAATACGGCGATCGCGATGGGCACGTTGACGCCGAGGCACCAGCGCCAGGAGAAGTACTCGGTGAGGATGCCGCCGAGCACCAGACCGATCGCGGCGCCGCCGCCGGCGATCGCACCGAACACGCCGAACGCGCGAGCGCGCTCCTTGGGTTCGACGAACGTGACCGCGATGAGCGCGAGCGCCGCGGGAGCGAGCAGCGCCCCGAAGGCGCCCTGCAGGCCACGCGCGGCGAAGAGCAGCCCGGCGTTCGGGGCGATACCGCCGATGGCCGACGCCCCGGCGAAGCCCAGCAGCCCGATGAGGAACGTGCGCTTGCGGCCCATGTAGTCGGCGATGCGCCCGCCGAGCAGGAGCAGGCCGCCGAAAGCGAGGGTGTAGGCCGTCAGCACCCATTGGCGATCGGCGTCGCTGATGCCGAGCTCCGCCTGTGCCGATGGCAGCGCGATGTTCACGATCGACGCATCGAGAATGACCATGAGCTGGGCCATGCCGATGACCGCGAGCGCCAACCAGCGGCGCCGATCGGGTGGCGCAGCCGGCTCGACGATCTCCTCGGGAGCTCGATCGGTTCGGTTGGTGACGTCGTCGGTCATGCGAGAAGGCCTTCCGGTTCTGACGGGGTACGTGGCTGGGTGAGGAGGGGAACGAGCACGTCGTCCACGACGTGTTCGAGGTACGGCTCGTCGGCCGGCTGCGCGCAGATCAGCAGCTGGAACAGGATCATGGCCGGCGCAACCTGGTGCAGGAGCTCTGGATCGGCGTGCGCGGGGAGCTCGCGTCGTGCGATGGCACGGTCGACGATGACGCGAGCGACGTCACGCTTGTCCTCGATCATGCTGTCGCGGACGCAGTTCGCCAGTTCCGGTGCTGCGCGCATCGCTCGCACGGCACCGGCCATCAGCTCGATGTCCTCGCCCGCGATGCCGTCCGCGATGGCGTGCAGCACGGCCAGCAGGTCCCCCCGCAGGGATCCGGTGTTGATGGGCGCAATCTCGCTGACGCCGCGCGACCGGAGCGCGTCGAGGACCAGCTCGTACTTCCCGGGCCAGTGGCGGTAGATCGTGGCCTTGCTTGCCCGGGCGCGATGGGCGACCGCGTCCATGCTCATCCGGTCGTACCCCACCTCGGCGAGCAGTTCGAGCGCTGCGCGGCAGATCGCGGCCTCGCGGCCACTGCTTCGCGACCGCGTGGCGGGCGCGTCGGTGGCGACGTCGGTCATCGAAACTCCTGTACGAAACGGTTTCGTACACCCTCGTGCGTCGACCGGGCCGACGTCAATTCGCTTTCGGTGAACACGAAGTGAGGACGAGATACAGCGTCCCGATGTGACAGCCTGAGGGTCGTGGGCGTGCTCGTCGTCACTGGAACGGGCACCGGCGTCGGCAAGACCGTCGTGACGGCCGCGGTCGCGGCCCTGGGGCGCGCTCGCGGGTGGTCGGTCGTCGTAGTGAAACCGGTGCAGACGGGCGTGACACCAGGCGAGGCGGGCGACCTCGCGGAGGTCGAGCGGCTGGCCGGCGTCGGCAGCATCGTGGAGCTGGCCCGCTATGCACCGCCGCTGTCCCCCGCCGCCGCCGCCCGGATTGCCGGCGAGCCGTCCGTCGACGTCGACCACATCGTCCGTCGAATTCTGGACGACGAGCGGACCGCCGATCTCGTGCTCGTCGAGGGTGCCGGCGGCTTGCTGGTGCGCTACGACGACGAGGGCAGCACGATCGCGTCGGTGGCATACGAGACGAAAGCGCCGCTGCTCGTCGTGACCGAGCCGGGGCTGGGGACCCTGAACAGGACGGCGCTCACACTGGAGGCCATGGCACATCGGGGGCTACAGCTCGCCGGGCTGGTGATCGGTGCTTGGCCTGCCGAGCCCGACCTGGCCTGCCGGAGCAACATTCGCGACCTGGAGATGCTCGCGGCGCGCCCGCTCGACGGCGCGCTCCCGGCGGGGGCCGCACGATTGGCGCCGGCGGCGTTCGCCGCCGCGGCGTCGGACGGGCTGGGTCCAGCCTTCGGTGGCCGCTTCGATGCGGCAGACTTCCGCCGCAGGCACGACCCAGCCCGGAGGTTCCGCTCATGAGTGACGTCCTCGCGACCGCTCGTACTCAGGTGCTGGAGCACGGTCGAGGACTCGACGAGGACCAACTGCTCGACGTACTCACCCTCCCGGACGGCGATGTCCCCGCGCTGCTCGAGCTTGCCCACCAGGTTCGCATGCGCTGGTGCGGACCGGACGTCGAGGTCGAGGGCATCGTCTCGGTCAAGACCGGCGGCTGCCCAGAGGATTGCCACTTCTGCTCGCAGTCGGGCCAATTCTCCTCGCCCGTGCGGGCCGTGTGGCTCGACATCCCCGAGCTGGTGCGGTCCGCCGTCGAAACGGCGGCTACGGGCGCGACCGAGTTCTGCATCGTGGCGGCCGTTCGCGGCCCGGACGCTCGGCTGATGGCGCAGCTGCGCGACGGGGTGGCTGCCATTCGCGCCGCCGTCGACATCAATATCGCCGCGTCGCTCGGAATGCTCTCTCAGGAGCAGGTGGACGAGCTCGCCGAGATGGGCGTGCACCGCTACAACCACAATCTCGAGACCGCGCGCTCGTACTTCCGCAGCGTCGTCACCACGCACACCTGGGAAGAGCGCTGGGACACGCTGACGATGGTCCGCGACGCAGGCATGGAGGTGTGCTGCGGCGGCATCGTCGGCATGGGCGAGACGCTGACGCAGCGCGCGGAGTTCGCCGCACAGCTCGCCGAGCTCGGCCCCGACGAGGTGCCGTTGAACTTCCTCAACCCCCGGCCGGGAACGCCGTTCGGCGACCGGAACGTGATCTCGTCGGCCGAAGCGCTGCGGACGATCGCGGCCTTCCGACTGGCGCTGCCTCAGACAATCCTGCGGTACGCCGGCGGTCGCGAGATCGCGCTCGGCGACGAGGGCACCCGCGACGGCCTGCTCGGCGGCGTCAATGCCGTGATCGTCGGCAACTACCTCACCACGCTCGGGCGCCCGCCGGAGAAGGACCTGGCGCTCCTGGACGAGTTGCACATGCCGATCAAGGCGCTGTCGGCGACGCTGTGATGTCGCTCTGATGTCTGACGACAACACGACCGCGGAGGTACACGGCGGAACACTGGCCGTCGATGTGGCGCGGCGGTACGGCGTCGAGACGATGTGGACGCTGTCTGGCGCGCACGTCTTTCCGTTGTACGACGCCGCGGTCAAGAGTTCTCAACCGCTGCGGCTGGTCGACGTCCGCCACGAGCAGAGCGCGGTGTTTGCGGCGGAGGCGACGGCCAAGCTGACGCGGACACCGGGGTTGGCCGTGCTGACCGCGGGTCCGGGAGTGACCAATGGCGTTTCGGCCGTGACGAGTGCCTGGTTCAACGGCTCGCCGCTGCTCGTCCTCGGTGGGCGGGCGCCGTCCTTCCGCTGGGGCACGGGCAGCCTGCAGGAGCTGGACCATCCACCGCTGCTGGCTCCCGTGACGAAGTACGCGGGCACAGTCGGTGAGACGGCGAGTATTGGTACCGCTGTCGATGAGGCGCTGCGGCTCGCCACCATGCCGCACCGGGGACCGGTGTTCCTCGACGTCCCGATGGACGTGCTGTACAGCCGCGTACCCGTGAGCGACACCGCGGCAGGCGCTTCGCCGACCCGGCTGACGCCGGATTCCGAAGCGATAGCGGAGATCGCCCAGGTCCTTAGCGAGGCGCGCCACCCGGTGTTGGTGATCGGCTCCGACGTGTGGGCCGACGGGGCCGAGGACGCCGCCCGGCGAGCGGCGGAGAGGCTCGGGCTTCCCGTCATCACCAACGGGATGGGGCGCGGCATCCTGCCGGCCGGGCACCCCCTCCTCGTCACCCGAGCCCGATCCGTCGCATTCGGCAGGGCCGACCTGGTGATCGTCGTCGGCGCTCCGCTGGACTTCCGGTTGGGATATGGCGTCTTCGGCGGACGTGACGATGCACCGCCCGCCGCCGTCATCCACATCGCCGACAGTCCCGGGCAGGTGGCTCGCCACCTTGAGCTGCGCGCTTCGGCATCGGGGGATCTGACGGCGGCCTTCGACGGGGTCGTGGACGCGTGGGCGGCAATGCCGCGCCAGCCGTCGTTCGAGGAGTGGGTCGCGGAGCTGCGTGTCGCCTCCGACGTGGCGCTGGCCCGCGATCGCGAGGTGCTCGACAGCGATGCCGACCCGATCCACCCGGCGCGGGTGTACGGCGAGCTACTCCCCCGCCTCGCCGACGACGCGGTCGTCATCGGTGACGGCGGCGACTTCGTCTCGTTCGCCGGACGGTTCGTCGAACCCCGGCGGCCGGGCTGCTGGCTCGATCCAGGTCCGTACGGGTGCCTGGGCACCGGCCTCGGCTACGCGATGGCCGCGCGAGTCGCGCGACCGCAGTCGCAGGTGGTGTTGCTCCTCGGCGACGGCGCGGCCGGCTTCTCGCTCATGGACGTCGACACCCTCGTGCGTCACCAGCTGCCCGTCGTCCTGATCGTCGGCAACAACGGCATGTGGGGGCTCGAGAAGCACCCCATGCAGTTCCTGTACGGATATGACGTCGCGGCTGACCTGCAGCCCGCGCTCGCGTACGACGCCGTCGTGCGTGCCCTGGGCGGCGCCGGGGAGACCGTCACCGCTCCGGGTGATCTCGGTCCCGCCCTGGATCGCGCCCTGTCGACCGGCGTCCCGTACCTCGTGAACGTGATCACCGACCCCGCGGTGGCCTATCCGAGGACGACCACGGGCGTGTGAAGGTAACAGCCGCATTTCAGAGATTGCGGCTTCCTGCGTGTACCGTCCGGCGTGGCGACGGGCTCGCGGCGCCGCGATTCGTACGATCGACGCGGCAAAGGTGCGCCGGAGCCCTGGGTGAAGCCGCTCGACGGGACGAGGTCCAGCGTGGGAGTCCGAGGAGTGCTCGGCTGCCTGGCCGTGCTCGTTCTCGCCGTCGCCTGCGTCGGACCCGACACCGTTCCGGCTCCTGGAACGCAGCAGGCCGCGGCCGGTTCCGACCCCGACGTGACGCCGGAACCGACGCTGGCTCAACCAGCCGTTGCGCCGACGCCGACGCCGTCCCCCACCGACACGGGCGTGTCGAAGGAGAACGCGGCGCAGCCGGAGATCGATGTGGCCCCGTTGGCTGCGGGCGCGAAGCCGCCGCAGTTCGTGGTCGTGTCGTTCGATGGGGCATGCGACGACGAACTGTTCAAGCACTACCTCGACCTGGCCGAGCGCACTGCTGCGCGGTTCACGTTCTTCCTCTCCGGGCTGTGCCTGCTGCCGCACGGTCAGCGCAACGAGTACGCCCCGCCGTTGAAGGACCGCGGGAGCTCGTCCATCGGGTTCACGGCCGAGGGTGACATCCCGGAGCGGATCCGCAACCTGACGACCGCGTACGAGCGCGGGCACGAGATCGGCACGCACGCGCTCGGTCACTTCTGCGGCGCAGGCGGCGTCGTCGACTGGGGACGAGACGACTGGCGCAGCGAGCTGACGCAGTTCGACACGTTCCTCGACAACTGGCGGACGAACCTCGGTCCGGAACTGTCGGCGGACGTGCCCAAGCTGCCGTTCAACTCCAGCGTCGTCCAGGGCATCCGTACGCCGTGCCTGCAGGGCAACCGGGACGCGATGTGGCCGGTGTGGCAGGAGGTCGGCTTCACCTACGACGCGTCGAACACCGGCAGTCTCGGTTGGCCGAAGAAGATCGACGGCTTCGAGATCTGGGAGTTCCCGCTCCAAACGATCCCGGTCGTCGGCTTCGACCGGGGCGCGCTGTCCATGGACTACAACTTCATGTGCATCCAGAACGGCTGCTCCACGCGCGCCGATCCGCCCAAGGTCGAGCAGGTCGAGGAGTCGACGTACGACACGTACATGCAGGCCACGCAGACGGCCTGCAACGGAGACCGGGGGCCGCTGTTCTTCGGTAACCACTTCAACACCTGGGTGGGCGGCGCCTACCGCGACGCGTTGACCCGGTTCGTGACGGATGCGAAGAGCGCGTGCGGGGACGTCCAGTTCGTGTCGAATCGGGACCTGGTGCGCTGGCTGTCGGCGCAGGACCCGGCCGTCCTGCAGCAGCTGCGCGCCGCCTGACCTGTTCGGCTGGCATGCGATACGCGACGAGTGAGGGCGATACGCCTCCTACAGAAGGCGCATCGCCCTGAATGATCACGTATACGTGATCATTTCGGCGGGTGCGGTGGGTGGTGTCAAGCAGACGTCAGGGAATTGGTCGCCATTCGGTTCGAGAGGCTGCGCGTGACCACGTAACCCACGAGCACCACGACGTGCAGGATGAACAGCCAGAATCCCACAGCGACCACAGCCCCGATGACGAGTAGACCGCCGAACGGCGCGCCGAGGTCGACGGGGATTGCCAGGAACAGCACGAAACCCTGCAGGAAACCCGATACGAACGACGATGTCCCGAGGGCGCCGATGATGACTGCCGGCCACAAGGGTCGGCCGGGGGCGACGACGCGAAACGTCCAGGCAATCGGAATCGCTAGGACCAGCCACACGCTGAGGAAGCCCACCACCACACCCGTGACCGTCGCCGCTGCCCCGCCCTCGGACGAGAGCCGGCTCAAGGTCGGCGACACCAGCAGGAGCAGGTACAGCAGCACCGGGATCACCACGAGCAGCGGCAGCACGAGCAGCCGCCCTCGCCAGCCGACGAGGGTTTCCTCGTCGTCCGCGAACCGAAGGAAGGCGCGGCGCAAGCCCTCGCCGTACAGCGACGCCGGGAACACCGCAATCAGCACCCCCAGCCAGGACAGCTCCAGTCCGGCCTCCACCAGGCGCCGTACCGCGTCCGGCGCGCCGAGGGCGGAGGGCAGGACGTCGGCAATGCGGCTGCCAAGCGACTCGATCGTCGCGGGCGAGCTGATGAGCGCCGCCAGCCTGATGGCAAGCAGAAGCGACGGCACGATCGCGATGCCGGAGTAGAACGTCAGACCCGCAGCGATGAGGGCGAGGTCGTGCCCGCGCAGCCCGGCCATCGTGTCCCGCAGCACATGCTTCGTCGCGCTCATGAACCGCCGCATCACGCCATCACGACGCGCGGGGGGTGCGTGGTCGCGCGTCGCGGTCATGCGACCAGCGTTCCCCGCAGCGTGGCGCCTACGCCGTGCGCCGGAACGTCCGCCGATAGGCGTGCGGCGTCGTCCCCCTCATCCGCAGGAAGTGATGCCGCAACCCCGCGGCTGTCCCAAAGCCGGTTCGCTCTGCGACCACGTCGATCGTGTCGGACGACTCCTCGAGGAATCGCTGTGCGAGCAGGATCCGCTGCGCGGTGATCCACCGGTGCGGCGTCGTCCCGGTCTCCGCGCGAAATCGACGGGCGAACGTCCGCGACGACATGTGCGCCCGCGCCGCTAGCGAGTCGACGTCCATCTCCTCGTCGAGGTGCGCTGCCATCCAGGTGAGTACGTCTTCCAGCGCGTCCGAACCGATCGCCGGCAGCGGGGTCTCGACGAACTGCGCCTGCCCGCCATCGCGATGCGGAGGTACAACCATGCGGCGCGCTATCGCGTTGGCAACGGCGGCCCCCTGGGCTTCGCGCACGACGTGCAGGCACAGGTCGATGCCGGCTGCGGTCCCCGCGCTCGTGAGCACTTCCCCGTCGTCCACGTACAGCACGTCGGGGTCGACCTTGGCCAGCGGGTAGCGCCGTTGCAGCTCCTCGGTGTAGATCCAGTGCGTCGTGCAGTGCCGGCTGTCCAGCAGGCCCGCCGCTCCAAGCACGAACGCCCCGGAGCACACGCTCATGACGCGTGCACCGCGGTCGACCGTTCGGCGCAGCGCAGCCAGCAACGGCTCGACATATTCGTGGTCGTCGCGGACGGGAGAGGCGGGGACCACCACCAGATCCGCCTCCTCGAGCACGGACAAGCCGTATGACACGTCGATGGAGAACCCCACGGACGTACGGATCGGCCCTGGCTCAGCGGCGACGATCGAGAAGTCGTACGTCGGCAACCCCTGCGCGGAGCGATCGACGCCGAAGACTTCGCACACCACACCGAGCTCGAATGGTGCGACGCCGTGCAGCAATGGAACCGCAACAGAGCGAAGTTCTGTCATGGACAGGCATTCTGCCACGACACTGGCAGAAAATCGAGCTACTATGGCATTACTGCCACTGTTGGCAGGCCGTGAGGAGGATCACACTCAAGTCATGACCGCCATCTTGATCGCACTGCTAGCCCTGGTGCTCCTCGACATCGCCGTGATCGCCGGCTGGACCCCCGACAGTCGCGACGGTCGCGACTGGTGGTGGCGGGAGTGGCCGCCACGTCACCTGCGCTCGCGGGTTCGTCGCGAATCGCGGGTGTAGAAACGCCTGGTGCCTCTGCTCGTCCGGCCGGCAACAGCCACTGAGCACGACACCATCGGCGCGCTGACGGCCGACGTCTTCGAGCGCGAGCGCCTGGCCGGCCCCGCGTACGTCGAGATCCTCCGAGACGCGCCAACCCGCGCCGCCTTGCCGAACACCGAACTCCTCGTGGCTGTAGAGGGCGCCGCGCTGCTCGGCGCGGTGACGCTGTGCTTGCCGGATTCCCCCTGGGTGCAGGATGCGCTCCCCGGCGAGGCCGAGATGCGCATGTTGGTGGTCGCACCGACAGAACGCAGGTCGGGCGTCGGCGCGGCCCTCGTCGATGCATGTATCCAGCGAGCGAACTCTGTCGGTGCCAGCAGGCTCGTCCTGTCGACGAAACGAGAGATGGCAGCCGCCCAGCGGCTGTACGGGCGGCTCGGGTTCGGCCGGCTGCCGGAGCGGGATCGCACCCCTCGACGGGGGCTCGAGCTCCTCGCCTACTCTCTCGATCTGTGGCCGCAGGACTCGTCGTCCGACTCGCCGAGCCACGTGAGTACGACGCGGTCGGCGAGCTGACGGTTGCCGCGTACCGCGGTGACGGTTTCCTGTCCGGTGACATCGACTACGTCGGCTCGCTGCGGGACGCAGCATCACGGGCCGAGCACGCGGACCTGCTCGTGGCGCTTCCCGACGAAGCCACTCATGCGAATCCAGCAGGAACGGTGACGTTCTGCCGGCCGGGCAGCCGCTACGCCGAGCTTTCCGTCGACGGCGAGGCGGAGTTCCGCATGCTCGCCGTCGACTCCCGGTACCGGGGTCGCGGTGTCGGTGAAACCCTCGTTCGCGCCTGCGCCGACCGGGCCCGCGACGACGGCTGCCGACGCTTGGTCTGCTGCTCGCGCCCCGACATGTACGCCGCGCACCGACTCTACGAGCGGCTCGGCTTCGTCCGCGCTCCCGAGCTGGACTGGCAGCCGGTACCGGGCTTCGACCTCCTCGGTTACACCCTGGAGTTGTGAACTCGGTCGAGGAACCGCTCTCGATCGACCACCACCCGGGTCACCCGCCCCGATGCGATCAGTCGGTCCGCCGCATCGACGGCGGCTGCCTCGAACTGCAGCAACCGGCCATCCACGGAGACGAGGTGAGCGCTCACGACGACGCTGCCACCCACGGGTACGGCGCGCTGATGGTCGACGACGACCCGGGTGCCGACGCTGGTCGTGCCCGCGTCCAGATGCGCACTAACGGCCTCGACGGTGGCTGCCTCGAACGCCGCGACCACCCGCGGGGTGCCGAGCACCGGCAAGTCCCCGCTGCCGAGTGCCTCGGCGGTGTCGTCGTCCACGACGAGTACCTGCACGCGCGCACTCAGACCGGACGGAATCATCGCCGTACCCTACGGCCGTGGCCCCCTTCTGCGACCGCTGCGGGCGGCGTGCCACCGAGGGCGACCACGCAGCATGTCGCCAAGCCCGCTCCCTCGAGCCGCCGCGCTACTGCGCCACCTGCCGTCGCCGCCTCGTCGTGAAGGTGACGCCGCTCGGCTGGAGCGCGAGCTGCGTCGAGCACGGGACCACGATCAGCCGATGACGGCGATGACATCGCCTTCCTGGACGACGTCGCCCTCACTGACGTGCAGCGCGGTCACCTGACCGCTGCTCTCGGCGATGACCGGGATCTCCATCTTCATCGATTCCAGGATGACGAGGGTGTCGCCGTCCTCGACGCTGTCTCCGGGGGCCACGACGATCTTCCACACGTTCGCGACCATCTCGGCCCGGACTTCCTCCGCCACCCGGCGCTCCTCTCGTGTACGACGCTGTGCTCAGGATCGCATCCGGTCGACCAGGCCGGTGTCGTACGCGCCCGACGTGAACGCAGGGTCGGCGAGGAGCTCGACAAAGAACGGCAAGTTGTTCTTCGGTCCCTCGATGACGAAGCTCGCGACTGCGGATCGGGCCCGGTCGAGCGCAGCCGCGCGATCGACGTCCCAGACGCACAGCTTGGCAAGCAGCGGATCGTACGCCGGGGTGACCGTGTTGCCCTCGGCGTACCCGGCGTCGACGCGTACGCCCTCCCCCGACGGCTCTCGCCAGGTCGTGATGACGCCGGGACCCGGCAGGAAGCGGCGGGGGTCCTCCGCGTAGATGCGCAGCTCGAGCGCATGCCCCGACGACGTCACCGACGCCGGGTCGAACGTGACGCTCTCGTCGGCGGCGATGAGCAGTTGCTGCTCGACGAGGTCGATCCCGGTGACGAGCTCGGTCACGGGGTGCTCCACCTGCAGCCGGGTGTTCATTTCGAGGAAGAAGAAGTCGCCGTGCACCGGATCGAGCAGGAACTCGACCGTGCCGGCCCCCCGGTAGCCCACCGTCTCGCCCGCCCGGATGGCCGCCGCCAGCATCGTCGCCCGCAGCGACGACGACACCGCCGGCGAGGGGGTCTCCTCCGCCACCTTTTGATGGCGACGCTGTACGGAGCAATCGCGCTCGCCGAGCGCCACGACGGTGCCGTCGGCCAAGCCGAGCAGCTGTACCTCGACGTGCCGAGCTCCGGGCACGTACCGCTCCAGCAGGATCGCGGGGTTGCCGAAGAATCGCTCCGCGCGGGTGCGGGCGGTGTCGAACGCGGCACGCAGCCCGTCCGGATCGGTCGCCACCGACATGCCGATGCCGCCGCCGCCGGCTGATGCCTTGACCATGACCGGCCAACCAACCTTGCTCGCCGCCGCCAGCGCGGCCTCGACGTCGGTGAGCGGCTCCCGCGTCCCCGGCGCCACCGGAACTCCCGATCCGGCCATGAGGTTGCGCGCGCTGACCTTGTCGCCCATGGCCTCGATCGCCTCCGGCGACGGGCCAACCCAGGCCAGCCCGGCGTCCATCACTCGGCGAGCGAAGTCGGCGTTCTCCGACAGGAACCCGTAGCCCGGATGGATCGCCTGCGCGCCAGACGCCCGCGCCGCCTCGAGCACCGCGTCCGCGTCGAGGTAGCTCTGTGCCGGCGGGGCCGGCCCGATGAGCACGCTCTCGTCGGCCTCCCGGACGAACGGGAGGTCCTCGTCGACCTCGGAGTACACCGCGACGGCACGCACGCCCAGCCGCTGCACCGTACGAATGATCCGCCGGGAGATCTCGCCGCGATTCGCGACGAGCACGGACTCGAACATGACGCGTCCTCGCAGTTACCGGCCGGGTTGCTGGGAGATGGACCTCGGGCACGCGAGACTAGCGCCGTGACGCTCGTCCTCCTCGTGACCCTCCTGGCCATCGGAGTCGGACTGCTCCTCGGGGGGCGCCTCGCGGGGATCGCCCAGCTACCGCTGCATCACCGCGAGCTGCTCGCTCTCGCGTTGCTCGTGCACGTGGGTGCCTGGTGGCTGGGTTCGATCACCGGCATCGGCTACGCCATCGGTGTCACCGCGGCGGCGCTGCTGGCCGGCCTGTTCTGCGTACGCAACCTCACCGTTGCCGGGGTCCCGCTGATGACTGCGGGATTGGTCCTCAACTTCCTCGTTGTGGCGGCCAATGGCGCGATGCCGGTGTCGTTGGCAGCAGCTCAGAGGGCGGGCCTCGACATCGGCGGACTCTTGTCCGGCACGAGTCCGCGGCACGAATTGGCGACCGACCGCACCGCGCTGAGCTGGCTTGGTGACGTCATTCCGGTTGCGCTGCCGTGGCGCGCCGAGGTGGTCAGTATCGGCGACGTGCTCCTGGCCGCGGGGCTTGCGCTACTCATCGTCACGGCGATGCGCACGTCGCCCGCCGCCGAGGATCCGCAGCGACCGAAGGACGACCGGGACGTTGACGCGGTCGTGAAGCCGGTCGGTGCAGCAATCGAGGACTATGAAGACCCTGGCGGTCACGTCAGTGTCGACCGTGCCACCACGCGAGACAGCGATTCGACGACGACCGGGTCGTACTCGTAGGCCATCCCCAGGCGCAGCCGCTCCAGTGCCTCGAGCGCACGCCCCTGCTCCCGGTTGTCGCCCACCAGGTCGTCGTAGGCGTTGACGGCGCGAATGATGCGGCTGCCGATCGGCACGGTGGGATCGACGTCGACGTGCGGGCGTCGGTATGGCTCCGCCTGCCGCTCCACGATCGTCGCGACTCGATCGAGGACGCCGGTCTGGCGAACGACGTCCGCGCCCATCTCGGCGATGCGGATCTGGTCGGCGCGGTTGGCGACGGTTGTCGCTCCACCCGGGATCGGCTCGTGGAGCGACAGCTGGCCGAGGTCGTGCATCAGCGCGGCATACTGCAAGTCCAGCAGGTGGCGCTCAGGCAGCCCGAGGTCGCGCCCGAGGGCCACTGCGAGGTCGGCGACTCGGCGGGCATGCCCGGTCTCGGTGTAGCCACCCACCTCGGTGACCCGCGAGAGCGCCTGAATGGTCTGCAGGTACGTGACGCGGCTCGCTGACCAGCGTCGGAATGCGAACTGGGCGAGCAGCAGTGGCACTGCGAACACCGGCAGCGCCCACAGGCTCATGACGCCGGCGGCCAGGGCGATCAGCACGCCGGTGGCCCCCATGGCCGAGCCAAGACCGAGGCGGGCGCGCCCCTCGTCGCGCAGGATGCGCCAGAACGCGAAGCCAGCTCCCCGCGCCCGCCGCCGCGGCGCCTGCCGGCCAGCACGGGCGACCGCGGCCAAGGCGATGTCGCACAAGCCCGCAAACGCCGCGACGGCCACCATCACCGCGGCCACGAGCAGCGGCGCTTCATCGATGTCGGGCACGACTCCGCGCTCGAGTAGCGGCCGGAACACCGCCGCCGCGGCGGCAATCACGAGCAGGCGACGAGCCACATCGTCGGCACGCGGTGCTCTCCCGGCGATGGCGTGCGGCACCAGACCGATCAGAGTGCCGACGGCGACGACGCTGACCACCTGCGCGACACCGTATGTCGCCGCCTCGGTTGGTCCGCCCACCAGCAGCGCGTAGGCGAGGGCGACGCCGGTGGCCAGCGGCGCTTCGTCGCGATCGCCGGGGAGGGTAATGCGAACGAGCTCGCCGACGGCGACGAACGCCGCGAACACGAGCGCGGTGACCGGCTGCCTCAATTCGCCGCTGCCTGCAACAACCGCGATGGACGACACCACGAGGAGCAGCGCCGCCAACCCCACTACGCCGACGCCGGAACGGTCGGAAGCGGCCCTCATCGGGTGCCCTCAGCGCGCGGGCCGCCGGGACCGAGTACAGGGACGCCACGGGTCGGGTCGTCATGGTCGTAGGCTGCCATCGGCGCGCCCTCGGGCACCTCGACCGGCTCGGCAAGCTGCCAGCCCACGGCCCTGACAGCGGCGAGGAAGACATCGACGAACTGCGGGTCGAAGTGGGAACCTGCCGAGGCCACCAATTCCGCGCTCGCCTCCGTGACGCTGCGCGCTTCCCGGTAGGACCGCGTCGACGTCATCGAGTCGAACGCGTCAGCCACGGCGATGATGCGCGCGAACTCCGGGATGTCCGTACCGCTCAGGCCCATCGGGTAGCCGGTGCCGTCCAGGCGTTCGTGGTGGTGGACGATGCCTGCCTGCGCCTCCTCCAAGAAAGCGATCTCACGCACGATCTCGAGGCCGCGGACGGGATGCAGCTGGACTGTGCCGTACTCGCTCGCGGTCAGCGGGCCTGCCTTCTGCAGCAGCCGAGTGGGCAGTCCGAGCTTCCCCACGTCGTGGAGGATGCTGGCGTAGCCGAGGGCGGTGAGGCGATCGTCCTGCATGCGCAGCCGCTCGGCGATCATGATCGCGCCACGGCGCACCCGCTCGCTGTGGCCGCGGGTGTAGTAGTCCTTCGTCTCCACCGCCTGGACGAGTGTCCGGATGGCGGCGTCGTAGGCAGCCTGCTGTACGGCGTACTGCGCGAATGCCCAGCGCGCGACGAACAGCGGCAGGAGCACGAGGAGTACGGCGGCGGGACCGAGGCCGACGACCACCCAGAGCACCGCCATGAGGACGCCGAACAGGCCGTAGCCCAGGCTCGGCACGATGCCCGGAAGGATGACGTTGCGAAACAGCGGGCGCAGCGGCGCGCTCCGGGACAGCACGAGGATGCCGGTGAGCAGGCTGCCGTTGACGGCGAGGTAGACGACGTTGGCTGCGAGGGCGACCAGGAGGATGCCGGGGAACTCGTCGATGGCGACGCCGAACGTCATGCCCAAGCTGGCGTACGTCAGTCCGCCGAGGGCCGCGGCAAGGGCAGACTGCGAGGCGTTGAACACCCGCTTGTGGAAGGGCTCGCGACGAATCGCGAGCCCGGAGGCAGTGCCGACCATGGCGGCGGCCCACGGCCCCACGATCATGAAGGACGCGAAGGCGATGGCGGAGTTCAGGGTCTGCGTGACGGGTGACGTCGCGCGCTTTCCGAGGGCAATGCTCGCGAACACGACGTACAACAGCGCGAGCACGATGACATCGCGCCAGGGCGGATCGTTGGTTGCGGCGTAACCGACGACCCCCGCGGCTAGGCCCGCGAGGGCGACGATGTAGGCCCGGGCGGGCCAGGGCAGGGTGCCCACGCTTTCAGTGTGGCGCACTCAGGGGTGGAGAACTCCAGGGCGGGGCCAATCACCGGGGTTCGTCGATCAGGTCGATCAGGTCCAGCGCCAGTCCTCACTGCGGGAGAGAAACGTCTCAATGGCAGACACGAGCTTGCTCATTAGCGATCACCTCCTGTCCTTGGGTGTAGCTCCTCCCGCAACGCTGCGACGAAGGGGGACGCAGGTAGCGCGAGGGTGCCCGAGGTACACGTACCGAAAGTGGGTGTCAGGCCCCGCCGCTGTGGAGTTGTCCGTTCTCGACGCCCGTCGTACCGGGGCGTCTGTTCCAGTGAAGCCGGAAAAATCGATTACGTCAAGTAAGCGATTGACTACCTTGAGTACTCGAATCCTCACCCTCTGAGACGGAGCGCAATCAACTACATGCGCAGGGCGTCCAATACGAGACGCCCCCCGCTCGAACGAGCGAGGGGCGTAAGGAACGCGATGGTGCGCGGGCGAGATCGATCCATCCCCGTTGCCATGGGGAGGATCGGGATCATTCCGTGGTGGTGACCTCGATCCGCACCGTCCGAATGCGCATGAGGACCTTGGCGCGCAGGTCAGCGGGAGCCGGATCGCAACCGCAGCTGCGCGCGACGAGCGCTTTGACGACCTGCTCAAGGCCGTACTGACGAAGGCACGGCCCACACTCGTCGAGGTGGTGGCGAACCTGCACCACGTCGTGCGCGGAGATCTCGTTGTCGAGGTAGGAGTAGACCTTGTCGAGGATCTCGGCGCAGTCGACGTCGTGCGGGTTGCCGCAGCTCATGCCGCACCCTCCCCGTTCGGCGACGCGACCGACACGCTGGACACCGCGGGGACCAGTCCGCGCTCGCGCGCGTAGTCCTCGAGCAGTGACCGCAGCTGTCGCCGACCACGGTGCAGCCGTGACATCACGGTGCCAATCGGGGTGCCCATGATGTCGGCGATCTCCTTGTAGGCGAAGCCCTCGACATCGGCGAGGTAGACCGCGATGCGGAACTCCTCGGGGATCTCCTGCAGGGCGCTCTTCACGTCGGAGTCGGGGAGGTGCTCGAGCGCCTCCGCCTCAGCAGACTTCAGCCCGCTGGAGGTGTGCGACTCCGCACGCGCGATCTGCCAATCCTCAATGTCCTCAGCGCCACTTTGCTGCGGCTGGCGCTGCGATTTGCGGTAGGAGTTGATGAAGGTGTTCGTGAGGATCCGGTACAGCCAGGCCTTGAGGTTGGTGCCCTCGCGGAACTGGTGGAACGACCCGAACGCCTTGGCGAACGTCTCCTGGACGAGGTCCTCGGCGTCGGCGGGGTTGCGCGTCATGCGCAACGCGGCGGGGTAGAGCTGGTCGAGGTACGGCAACGCCGTTTCCTCGAACCGCGCGGTCTGCTCCTCGACGGTCTCGGTGACCGTTCCCACCTCCTCGGCCGGGCGCTCCCGTGGCAGTGTCTGTCGTGTCTGCGGGAGGGTCCCGATAGCGCCTGAGGGTAGCGACCCGGTGGCAGGGGTGCCCTTTGACCGACCGGCCGTACGCGAGGAATCGCCGTTCCAGTCGACGAGGTCCGGATTCCAGTCGAGATAAGCCGCGCGCGTGGCGATTCGTGTGAACATCAGCAGCGTCAACGCCGATCGAGCAGGCTCGATTCCCGTAGCCACGCACTGACCTCAGCGACGACGCGCTCGCGCACCAGGTCTGCGCCGGCCCGGGCTGTGCGCCGCCTTGACAGGCCGTGATCCGCGTCGGGTACCGCGCGGAGAATCGATGCGAGGTCGGTCGGGAATTCCTCCGGGCGACCGAAGGCGTCCCGCTCCCCCTGCACGACCAGCGTGGGGATCCCCGCGTCGATGGGCTGCCGGAGCTCGGCAAGCCGGGACCGGTCCGGCCGCCCGGGCGGATGCAACGGGAAGGCGAGCGCAACGACACCGCGTGCTTTCAGGTGCGCTGCCGTCCGGCACGCGACGCGCGCACCGGCGCTCCGACCGCCGATAACGAGCGCGCCCGACACCGGCAACTGCTCGAGGACGGCAAGCCAGCCGCGGTCGAGCGTCGCGGGTGGCGCCGCCACCCGTCGTCCGGCCACCCGCCACGGTTGCTCGACTCGGATCACGGTCACGCCGAGCGCCGGCAACGCTGCCGAGAGCGCGGCGAGATCGGGTGCATCCGCCCCGCCACTGGCACCGTGGCCGAGCACCAGCGTGACGCCAGCATGCGTCGCTGCGCTCGTGAGGACGCGCGCGTCCCCGACCGGGGTCGGGATGAGTGCGGAGCGAGACATGGCTTAGAAGAGGGTCTCGTCGACGAGCACGCGCTCGACCAGTTGCGGCCCGTTCGATCGAACGTTGCCGACGGCCCGGGAGACGGGGTACGCGTCTAGCCGTCCGGGCACCGGCGCGAGCAGCGCGCGTACGACATCGGGGTCGGTCACTGTCGGATCGAGCCACTCGCTGTACCGCTCGGGCTCGACGAACACCGGCATCCGATCGTGCAGGTGACCCAGCTCGTCCTCCGCCTGGGTCGTCACGATCGAGCAGGTGTAGATGCCGCGCCAGACCTCGTAGATGCCAGCGAAAGCCAGCGGTCTACCGTCGCGACGGTGCAGGAAGTATGGCTGCCGTGCGCTCCACTCGTAGTAGCCGTCGGCCGGCAGCAGGCAGCGTCGTTTGGCGAACGCCTCGCGAAACACTGGCTTCTCGGTCACCGTCTCGGCTCGGGCGTTGATGTGGCGGGAGCCGACTCCCGGATCGTCGGCCCACCAGGGGATGAGGCCCCAGCGCATCTGGCGCAGCACGCGCACGGTCGGGCCACCCTCGGTGTCCGGTTCCTCGACGATGGCGGGGACGTCCTTGGTCGGTGCGACGTTCCAGTCCGGCTCCAGGTCGGCGTCCAGTCGCAGCCGGAAGACCTCGAACTCACCGGCGAGATCGTCCGGTCGACGGCTGGCTGCATACCGACCGCACACGTGCGCAGCCTGCCACGGCCCGCGCGTCCCGCCGGACCGTGCAGCCGCGGCCCCTCCCGAAATGATCACGTATACGTGATCATTTCGGGTGATACGCCTGCTGTAGAGGGCGTATCGCCTGGAGTCGTCGCGTATCGCGTGCGCTGCACGTCGTTCGGCGGGGCGCGGTGACGTCGGATCACGGCGTGCGATAGGAACGGCGCATGACACTCGTGCGCCGCTTCGCTCGGCCGATGCTCGCCTCCGTCTTCATCGTTCAGGGCGCCTCGACGCTGCGCAATCCTGGTCCGCCAGCGAACAGGGCCCATCCAGTGATCCGTCAGCTGAGCAAGATGTTCCCGCAGCTGCCGCAGGACCCGAAGCAGATGGTGCGGCTCAACTCCGCAGTCCACATCGTTGCGGGCAGCACACTGGCGCTCGGCATCTTCCCGCGCCTCGCCGCGACAGCGCTCGCGGTGAGCGTGGTGCCGACAACGTTCGGTGGACACCCGTTCTGGCAGGAAGACGACCCGGCCGCGCGCAAACAGCAGCGCATTCAGTTCGTCAAGAACATCGGCCTGCTCGGTGGGTTGATGCTCGCCGCGGTCGACACCTCCGGCCGGCCTTCCATGGCGTACCGCGCGGAACACGCGTCACGGCGTGCGCGGCGTACGGCGGAGAAGAAGGCACGCCGTGCCCGCAAGGTGACGGCCAAGAAGGTCGAGGCGGTGCGCGAGCAGCTTCCCCTCGTCGCCTGAGCGCGCCCTAGGCTCAACGTCTGTGACAGCAGCATCGTGGCAGGCTCCCCGAGCAACGTCGCCGGTGGACGCGATCGTCACGCTGCCTGGTTCGAAGTCGGTGACCAACCGCGCCCTCGTGTTGGGCGCGCTGGCGCAGGAACCCACCGTCGTACGGCGACCGCTGGTTAGTCGCGACACGCTTCTCATGGCAGCGGCGCTTCGAGCGCTTGGCACGGGCATCGTTACCGACGCCGACGAATGGGTGATCACACCGGGGGTCCTGCGCGGGCCGGCCACTGTCGACGTCGGCAACGCCGGCACCGTGATGCGGTTCGTGCCGCCGCTGTCCGTCCTCGCCGAGGGGGACGTGCTCTTCGACGGTGACTCACGAGCGCGACAGCGGCCGCTCGGTCCGGTCGTCGAAGCGCTGCGCGACGTCGGCGCGGACATCGTTGCGACCGACGGTGCATCTCTGCCGCTCCTGGTGCGTGGGCGCGGCTGGCTGCTCGGTGGCGAAGTGTCACTGGACGCCTCGCTGTCCTCGCAATTCGTCAGCGGCCTGCTTCTTTCTGCGCCGCGGTACGTGAACGGCATCACGGTGCGCCACGTCGGGGCAGCAATGCCGTCGCTCCCCCACGTCGCCATGACCGTGGCGATGCTGCGTGACGCCGGCGCACTCGTCGAGGACGCGGAGGCCGACGTCTGGCGGGTCGAGCCGGGGCCCCTGCATCCCGACGTCATCATGGTCGAGCCCGACCTGTCGAACGCCGCTCCTTTCCTGGCGGCTGCACTCGTCACGGGTGGCCGCGTCACGATCGCCGACTGGCCGGCAACGACGACTCAGGCCGGCGATGCGCTCCGGGGGATCCTGACGTCGATGGGCGGCCGGTGCACGCTCGACGACTCCGGCCTGACAGTCCGCGGTGGCGATCGTGTGGTCGGCATCGACGCCGATCTCCATGCCGTCGGTGAGCTCACGCCGGTGATCGTCGCGATTGCAGCACTGGCCACGAGCGCATCGACGTTGCGCGGCATCGGGCATCTGCGCAACCACGAGACCGACCGGCTGGCCGCGCTGGCAAAGGAGATCAACGCGCTCGGCGGCGACGTCGGCGAGACCGCCGATGGACTTCTCATCCGTCCGCGTCCGCTGCGCGGCGGTGTCGTTGCGACGTACGACGACCATCGAATCGCCACAGCAGCTGCACTGCTGGGTCTCGTCATCGATGGCGTCGAGGTCGAGGACATCGCGACGACGGGCAAGACCATGCCGGAATTCACAGCGCTGTGGACCGGGATGCTCGCGTCGTGACCCGCCCTCGGCGTCCCCGCCACCCCGACGAGGACGACGTACGGATACGCCCTGGCCGCGGAACTCGACCGCGCAGCAAGGAACGACCTCAGCATCTCGACGCCGTCATCGGCGACGTGGTCACCGTCGACCGCGGCCGCTACACGTCTCTGGTCGACGGCCGGGAGGTCGTGGCCATGACGGCACGCGAGCTGGGCCGGCGGGCGGTCGTGGTTGGCGATCGGGTGGCCCTGGTTGGGGATGTGTCCGGCGGCCCCGACAGCCTTGCGCGCATCGTTCGCGTAGAACCTCGCACGTCGGCGCTGCGCAGGACCGCGGACGACACCGATCCGGTCGAGCGCGTGATCGTGGCCAACGCTGATCAGCTCGCCGTCGTCGTGGCACTGGCCAATCCCGAGCCTAGGACCCGGCTCATCGACCGCTGTCTCGTTGCGGCGTACGATGCGCGGCTCGATCCGTTGCTCGTGCTGACCAAGGCCGATCTGGCGTCCCCGAAGGCGCTGCTCGACACCTACCGTCCGCTCGACGTGGCGTACGTCGTCACTCGCCGCGACCAGCCGATCGACGAACTACGCGAGCGCCTGCACGACCGCACCACCGTTCTGGTCGGCCACTCCGGCGTAGGTAAGTCCACGCTCGTCAACGCGCTCGTGCCGGGAGCCGCGCGCGCGACCGGCCGGGTGAACCTGGTCACCGGCCGCGGACGGCATACCTCGTCGTCGGCCGTACTGCTGCCGCTCCCTGGCGGTGGCAACGTCATCGACACCCCGGGCATCCGGTCCTTCGGCCTCGCCCACGTCGACCCAGCCCGCGTCGTCGAGGCCTTCCCCGATCTCGAGGCCGGCACGGTGAACTGCCCGCGCGGGTGCAGCCACGACGAGCCGGAGTGCGCGCTCGACGCCTGGGTGGCCGATGGGCACGCCGATCCCGCCCGGCTGACGTCGCTGCGCCGGCTGCTCCGTACCCGCGATGACAGCGAAGACGGCTGACTGCTCAGTTGCCCTCGGTGGCGTCCACGATGGGTTGCCAGACCGCCGTCGTACCGGCGTGGCCCGTCCGCATCACCTGAACCGTCGCCGCACCGCTGGCGAGAACCGCAAGGACCGCGAGGCTGGTAACGACGGCGCCGCTCTGCCGCGCGCGGTCGGCGAACACGAACGCTGCGGTAAGGACCAGCATCGCCAGCCCGAACCAGGTCATCGTGTCGCCCAATTGCGCATGTGTCTCGATCAGCTCCGAGGAGCCGATCCGCCGCTCGAGTGCATGACCGCTACGCGTCGCTACCGGGATGCTCGCGACCGAGATGACCGCGAAAGCCAGCGTCGGCCAGCGCAGCGCGGGGCGCCAGCGGGGCACAGCGGCCATGAGCACCACGCCCAGAGCTGCAAATGGGAGGAGGACCACAACGGCGTGAATCACGAGGGCGTGAACAGGAAGCCCGAAGATCGTGTCAAACACGTACGGCAGCCTCACATCGATTCGGCGCACAAGATAGGTGCCTATACAACAACGTGACCTCCGGTCCGCCAGTAGCTGCCGCCGTCGCGCCCGAGGAACCCCTCATCGACGAGATACCGACGCAGCGCCGCGTAGTCCGGATGGAAGGCGCGCAACATCGCGTTGACCTCGCGCTCCGGGTATCGCACCCCCGCCTCGAAGACCCGCGCTACATGGTCGAGCACGATGCGGCGCTTGCCCTGCGCGGCGGGAATCTGCACGAGCACCCCCTCGGGCAGGAAGGTGCGCAGCACGGCGGCTTCCTCTGGGTCGGCGACCTCGTAGTCGACGGGCTCGATGGGCGGCGTCGCCTCCTTCGCGGCAGCGCGCAGCACCTCCGGGTGAGCGGCCCAGCCGTCACGATCGCGCGTGACGAGGCGCACCGACTCCAGCCGCGTCAGCGCCTGGAGGGCCGCACGAACCGACAGGCCGGTCGTCTGCACGACGTCAGCCGTCGATCGCGCTCCGAGGAGTACGGCGGCATGGACCCGCAGCCGCGACTCGTCGGCCAGGGCACGCAGCAGCGCCCGGGCGTCCGCGTTCACACCACTCCCTGGGCCATCGCGAATAGCAGCGCAGTCAACGTCAGTCCGTCGGGAATGCCACCTGTGAGCACCATCTCGCGTACCTCATCGGGGGGAACCCACACCACGCGCTCCGCCTCGCTCGGGTCGCTGGGGTCGCCGACGTACTCGGCTCCCTCGACCGTGAACAGGTGAAACGTGAGGTCGGAGATCCCGTTCGCCGGGTGATACGAGATCAGCGGCTCGAGCGTGCCGGTCGGGCGCCAGCCCGTCTCCTCCAGAACTTCGCGCAGGGCGGCCTCGTCGGGTCGCTCTCCCCGTTCGATGCGGCCCGCAGGCACCTCCCAGCCCCATGTGTCGGTGATGAACCGGTGTCGCCACAGCAGCAGCACCCCGCGGTCGGGATCGCGGACGACGACGCCGGACGCATCCGCGGGCATCCGCACCACGTGGTGGTGGAAGCGTCGTAACCCGGGCACTTCGACGTCGACCAGGTGGAGGCGTACCCACTCGCTGTCGTAGAGGGAGCGCTCGCCATGCACGGTCCACTGCATGTCACGGCTCCACGGGTTCGCCGCGGACGCCCAGCTCGTCGAGGTGAGCGAGCATGCCGGCAGGGTCGGCGTAGACCCGGAACGCGCCGGCTCGCTCGAGCTCCTCCAGGCCGTACCCGCCGGACAGCAACCCGATACCGAGCGCACCGGCGCGCCGGGCAGCCAGCAGGTCCCAAATGCTGTCGCCGACGACCATCGAGTTCTCGATCGGCAGATCGAGCAGGGCAGCGGCGGCGAGGAACAAGTCCGGATCGGGCTTGGCGTGCCGCACTTGGTCGCGGGTGACCATCGGCGTGTCTGGCGGCAGGCCGAGCAGGTCGAGCGCCGGCCGTCCCGTGACGTGCCGGCTACTGGTGGCAATAGCCCACGGCAGCCGCATCTGCGTGAGCGCGGCGAGCAGTTCCGGAGCGCCGGGTAGTGGTCGTACCGAGGCGAGTTGCTCGAGGTAATAGTGCTGGTGGCGATCCTGCAGGTGCTCGGCGTCCTCCTTCGACAGGTCTAGCCCGGTCTCGCGGAGCAGGGCGGCCAGGAACAGCCCACCGCTCATGCCGATGCGCCGATGGATACGCCACACCGACAGGTCGATGTCGGATTCCTCGAGCGCTCGGCGCCACGCGATGACGTGCTGGTAGACGCTGTCGATCAAGGTGCCATCAAGGTCGAAGAGGAAGAACGGTTGGCGGTAGGGGACAGGCATGCGATCAGTGTGGCGGTACGGTTCGCGGCATGCCGGCGTACCACGACGACCTGCGCCTCGGCCACGTGCTCGCGGACACGGCCGACAGCATGACCACCAGCCGCTTCAAGGCACTGGACCTTCGGGTCGACACGAAGCCGGACCTGAGCCCGGTCAGCGACGCCGATCGCGGTGTGGAGCAGGCAATTCGCGGGACGCTACGCCGAGCTCGACCGCGCGACGCCGTGCTCGGTGAGGAGTTCGGCTCCTCGGGCGGCGGCTGGCGGCGCTGGATCATCGATCCCATCGACGGGACGAAGAACTACGTCCGAGGCGTGCCGGTGTGGGCCACCCTGATCGCGCTGATGGAGGACGACCAGATCGTCGTCGGGGTCGTGTCGGCGCCGGCGCTCAACCGCCGGTGGTGGGCAGCGGTCGGGACGGGGACGTATACGGGCCGCAGCCTGTCGTCAGCCACCCGCTGCCACGTCAGCGACGTGGCGACCCTGGAGGACGCGTCGCTGTCGTACTCGAGCCTGTCCGGCTGGGATGACCGCGGCCAGCTCGGCGCTCTGATCGAACTGACTCGCAGCTGCTGGCGGACACGCGCGTACGGGGACTTCTGGTCGTACATGCTCGTGGCGGAAGGCGCCATCGACATCGCCGCCGAGCCGGAGGTCTCGCTGTGGGACTTGGCCGCGCCGGCCCTGATCGTCGAGGAGGCGGGCGGGCGCTTCACCGACCTGAGCGGACGCGCCGGGCCCGACGGTGGCAGCGGCATCGCCACGAACGGGCGACTGCACGACGACGTGCTGGCCCTGCTCAAGCCGGATGGCGCACTCTTCCCGGTATGACATTCGCCAGCTTCGACGCGCCGCATGCAGCCGGCTTCGAGGTGTTGGCCGGGCGGTCGCAGGGACTGCAGCGTCTGATGGTGGTTGCCGGTCGGCTCCCAGCGAGTGACGTGGGGATCGTGCACGTGCACCACGGCGACGAAGTACTGCGCGTGGTCAGCGGGGAGATCCTCGTCCGGTGCGGCGGCGGCGCGGCGCGCGAGCGATCCCCGCCGCACGTGCACGTACTGGTTCTTGACGTACGCGATCATCGGCGTTTCGTGTACGCGAGGAACCAGCACGCAGCTGCGAGCAGGCTCCGATCACCTTGCCATCCTGGGAGACTGACGAGCACCGGCGCCACTAGGGCCACCGCGAGGCTCCCGGCGTGACGTTCAGTCATCCTCCGGCATCGGGATGCCGCTCACGAGTGCGCGGCCGGTCTCGTCGTCGATGAGTTCGACCGGGGTGGCCGGCCACACGATGCGGCCGTCGGCCTCGAGCACGGTGGGCTTCCCCGAGGATGCCGATCGATGTCCCTCAGCTTGGTCTCCCCAGGGCTGGGCGGAGGAAAGGTCGCCACGCAGGGCGACAATGCCCGCACGTGGGATTGCCCCGAAGACCCAGTCGGTCAGACTCACGGCGGCCCGGGGTGGACGCTCCACGTCCGGGAACAGCAGCAGGGCAGGATCCCCATCCGGATCGCTCACGAGCACGTAGTGGCACGTGGACGTCGGCGGCTTTCCGGCCGCCCGATGAGCCGCACGAGCGAACCAGATGACGCGCACCAGGCGTACACCTGCCCACGCGACGGTTGCGATCACCAGCACGAGCGTCACGACCCAGGTCCAGCCGAGGAACAGGACGAACGCGCAGGTCAAGCCAGCGGACAACAGCGAGCGCAGACACGCCCCCAAAACGGGGCTCCTCAAGGAGGGGACCTGCCACCAGCTCGGCGGGATCTGGTCGGGGCGTAGGAGCTGAGGTGATTGCTGATCCGCGCGCGATTCCTCGGTGACCGCGCGTCGTCCAGCGAACTCGGCAGCCATAGCCCAGGTGAGGGCGTATGGCGGTATGGGTATGTCGCCGTTATCGAGATCCGTCAACGACGGACTTGGCGGCGGCATGGCCGGCCCAGCCGAGACGGGCAGGCCCACGGGCCCAGCGTCCCGACGTCGTGCCGCATCCCGCAGCCCCAGGAGCTGCTCCCGGGCAGTGGCAAGGTAGCCGCCGGGCTCGTTGCCTCCCCCCGGCGCAACCGCCACGACGTGGTCATGACCGGCGACGAACTCGAGCCGGTAGTACGAGACCATCCCCGCCTGGTTAGGCATTGCGGAGTAGCCGATGCCCCGGACTTCCGCCCAGGGCAGCACGTAGGTCCGCAACCAGTTGCGGACGGTGATTCCGTCGCCGTCGGCGGCGATCCCGACGACGAGACATCGGTAAGCGATGTAGGCCGCCGCGACGGCGATAGCGACCGTTGCTACGGGTGCGATGACGACCCACACTCCAGTCAGCTGCCCGGGGAGCACCACCGTCATAACGGCCGACCCCATCGCGCAGGCGGCGAAGAACGACGCCTGCACGTAGCGGGTTCGCGCCCGAAATCTTGTTGGCTGCAGCGGAAAGCGGGCAGGTGGTGTCGGGACGGTCGATGCCACGTCGATCGACACCGGTACGCCTGCTACGTCGCCGCGCGACCTCGCGCTGCCGCTGCGTCGAACCCATCGAATGAGCACGCCCACGCCAGCCGAGCAGGCAAGAAGAACAATGAAGAATCCCATCACAAACGGCGTGACTTCGAGATCGATCACTTTCCCGCGAAAGGGCGGCGGCAGCGCAAGTACGTCCAGGTTCTCGCCGGCTCGGCCGATTTCTAGGCAATCGACCCCATCCGAGTGAAGGCGGTTGTTCCAGGGGTCCTGCCAGCGGACCCGGCAGGTGAGCCATTCGGTGTCGACCGCGAGCACGGTTGACCGCACGATCTCGCCAGCCCAGAAGACAGCAATGCAGACGTGCAGCAACAGCAGCGCAATAAACGCCGTGACGATGGAGAAGACAGGCGCAATTCTTCGCAACGTGGCCACCCCCCAGGCAGCACGACCCGGTCGCCATCGCACATTCCGAAGCGACCGCGAGCGAATGATTTCAGGATTCGAACGCCTCGTCGACGCAGTTATGCCTATTGGCTCCGCCGCTGGAGAACCCGCAACAGCGTGGGTGCCGCAAGGATCGCCGCGAGGTCGAACCAGCCGTAGCCGCCTGCGGCGCCGCTCGGTGGGTTCCCGATGGCCACCAGGCCTGTTGGGTCGTGCGGCTGCCACGTCCAGGTCCCGAGCGTTGTGCCGAGCAGTTCGAGGTACGTCACGACGATGAACGCGCCGACGTACAGCAGCCGCGACCGACCCCACAGCAGGAAGCCGACCAGGCAGCCGTACCAGAACGCCCCGAGCACATCGAGGCGGTCGCTCACGAAGAGTCCCCAGGCTGTGTACGCGCCGCCGACCACCAGCGTCGCCAACACGAGCGGCCGCGCGTACGTGCGGAACAGCGCGCACCGACCGAGAGTCAACGCACACAGGTAGACCAAACCGTGCCCGGGCGGCACGTAGGCGGGCACGTTGTCGAAGCGGTAGACGTAGACCTCGAGCAGCGGCGAGAAGGTGTATTCCACCGCGGTCGCAAACAGCACGACCACTGCTGTTTGCGCCCTGACCAGCGGCGATTCCCGAGACAGGAGCACGAGCAACAGCGCCCACGTACCAAGTCCGAGCAGGTGCTGGAACCCCAGGCTGGCGTCGCGGTCGAGCACCAGCACCAGCGGCACCCAGACCAAGACCACACCGGCGATCGTCAGATCGGCACCCGACCGCGCCCACACGTCGAGCGCTCCCGACACGGAACGTCCGACGGCAACGGCGTCGGGCGTGGCGGTCACCGCGACAGTGTGCCGTCGTTCGCGACGCTTGTCCTGTCCTGTCCGCGGGGCCAGGATGATGAAGCCAGGCCGCCGCAGCCCGACGACCCGAGGGGGTAGCTCGCCGTGAACGTACGCGACGCCATGAGCACCAATGTGCTGGTCATCGGGCCCCATCACACGCTGCGCGAGGCATGCGCGCTGATGGCGGGGCGTCGCGTCGGAGCCGCGGTCGTCCAGGACCCGGAGCTCGATGGCGTCGGCATCGTGACCGAGCGGGACGTCCTCATGTCCATCGGCGCGGGACAGGACCCCGACAAGGAGCGGGCCGAGCAGCACCTCACCAGCGATCTCGTGTTCGCGCAGCCGGACTGGACGCTCGAGCAGGCCGCGGAAGCCATGGTTCGCGGCCGGTTCCGTCACCTCGTTGTGCTCCATGGCAGCGAGGTCGCCGGGATCCTGTCGGTGCGCGACATCGTCCGGAACTGGACGGTTCAGCCTGCCGAATCCCGCGGCTGATCGTCGCGGCCTTCCGGGCCCGCATCCCGTTTGTCGACCACCAACTCTGGTGGCGGCGGTCCGCTCGAGGCGAGTACGCCCGCATCGGGAATGAGCGGAGCAGGCTCTGAACCCGCCGTAGCGAGGCGCGCGGGACGTTCCCGAACCAGGTAGACCGCCACGCTGTTGACGACGGCGACCAGCGGTACGGCCACGATCGCGCCGCCGATGCCGGCCAGGATGCCGCCGGTCGTGACCGCGAGCGCCACCGCCACCGGATGCAGACGCACGGCCCGACCGAGGACGAACGGCTGCAGGATGTGGCCCTCGAGCTGCTGCACGAGGATCACTGCCCCGAGCACGATCAGGGCCGGCCCGAGACCTTGCGCCACGAGCGCCACCAGAACAGCGACCGCTCCGGTGACCGTCGCGCCCACGAGCGGGACGAAGGCGCCGAGGAAGACCAGGGCGCCGATGGGAACAGCCAGCGGTACGCCGACGAGCGCAACGGCAAGACCGATGAACACCGCGTCGACGAACGCGACGAGCATCGTCCCGCGGACGTACCCGGTCAGCGTTGCCCACGCCCGCCGTCCGGCCTGCCAGACGTCGTAGGCGATCTCGTCGGGGAACAGCCCCACGACCCAGCGCCAGATCCGCTGCCCGTCGTAGAGGAAGAAGAAGGTGAGGAACAGCGCGAGGAAGATCCCGCCGACAACCTCGATGGCGGCGGCGGTCACGTTGAGCGCGCCCGAGGCGATGCCGCCCTGGTTGTTGCGCAGTGTCGCGACCAGCTGCTCGACGTAGTTCTCTACCTGGTCGTCCGACAGCTCGAGCGGTCCTTCGTTGAGCCAGACCCGCACCTGGCGAATGCCGTCGGTGACGTTGTCTTCGAGCGAGTCGTAGCTGGTACGGAACTGCTGGCCGATGAACCAGGCCATCACGACGAGACCGGTGATGCCCCCGACGAACACGATGAACGTGGCCAGGGCGCGGGGAAAACCGAGTGAGCGCAGCCGGCCGACGGTTGACGAGAGCAGCGCGGCAATGAGGATGGCGGCAACGACGGCGTAGACGACGAACAGCGCCCGCGAGATCGGGATGAGGACGACATAGACCACTGCCGCCAGGACGAGGAAGCGCCAGCCCCACGCGGCGGCAGCGCGCATTGCCCAGGGCACGGTGTCGCCGTCGCCGCGTACCCGAGGCGGACCGGCCAGCGGAGCAGGTACGTCGACGTGATCCTCGTCGCCCGCGTCGTCGCGCCGCCACCCCGGCGGCAACCGATGTGGCAGCCGCGGCAGGCGTGACATCCCGCCGGTGCGACGCCATTGGCGCAGCCGACCCGTGGGCCCGGACACGCTCGTTACCTCCCCGTTCTCGGCCCGTCCCAACGATGTCACGAAAGTCGGTGGAAGCGGTCCCCGCCACGAGTGAGGTGGCACTTGTGGCGCCGAGGCAGGATGGAGGCATGGCCCGCGGTGATCAACCGGACGACATCGAAGCGCTGCTGCGCGAGGTCGAGCAGTCGTTGAGCGGCGGCCCGGTGGCGAAGCCGGCGCCGGGTGCCCCGGCGACCACCTCGGGATCGCCGTCACCCAGCCGCGACAAGCAGGCCGCGACATCTCCCCGGCCGATCGTGCGCGCGGCCCGCGGTGCCGTCGTCGCGGCCGCCGTTGCTGCTGCCCTGGTGTGGGTGCTGTTCTTCTTTGTGCCGCTGCCGTTTACCGCTCCCGTCGACGGCGCCATCGGGGCCTTCGTGGGCGTGCTCATCGCGTGGTTCACGGCCCGGTTGGCGCGTCGCTAGCCGATTCTGGTTCAATGCCGGCCGTGTCCGGCGCAGCTACCACCACGCCCCGCGACGAGCGGGCGTGCGTGCTGAGCCGGAGCTGTTGTCGGTCCTGACCGCTCTCGCCCGTTTCCGCCTCGCGAGCCCAGGACCCATTCATGACCGTCAATTCCGCCGTTTCCGCACCCCTTTCCGGGCGTAGCTTCCTCTTCCTGCACGCCCACCCCGACGACGAAGCGATCTTCACCGGCATCACGATGCGGCGACTGTCCGCCCTCGGTGCCCGGGTCGTCCTCGTCACCGCCACTGCTGGCGAGGAAGGCGGTCCCGCAGGTGTACGCGTGGCCGAGCTCGAAGCCGCCTGCACGGCGCTGGGTGTCGCCCGACTGGAGCTGCTCGGCCGGCGTGACTCGGGGATGGCCGGGACTCCTGCCAACCACCATCCGTGGGCACTAGCACGCGCGGACATCGCATCGCTCGTCCGTCAGCTCGCCGACCTGTGCGTCGCCGAGAGCGCGGAGGCCCTCGTGCACTACGACGCCGACGGCATCTACGGGCATCCGGACCACGTGTCCGTGCATCGCATCGGATCTGCCGCCGCATCGCTCGCGGGCATCACCGGCTACGAGGCAACCGTCGATCGGGAGTACCTGCACTTCACCGGCCGCCATCTGGTCGAGGGCCCCGCACCGCGCCGGGACGGTCGTCACGTCGCCGGGCAGGTGAGCGCGGAGATCACCACGGCGATCTTCGGGACCGCTGAAGAGTTGGCGGCGAAACGACTCGCGATGGCTGCGCACGCAAGCCAGATCGACGCCGCACATCTCCTCGATCCCGCCTTCGACGAGGTCTACCGGCTCGAGTGGTACGTCCGCAGAGGCGGCTCGGGCGTGCTGGAGGAGCTCGGCAACGCGCACCTCACGTCGCTGCTGCGCGCCTGAGAGTCCGAGGATACCCGAACGCGGCCGAACGGCGGCGATACGCGACGAGTTAGGGCGATACGCCCTCTGTAGAAGGCGTATCGCCCTAAATGATCACGTATACGTGATCATTTAGGGCTTCCGAGGCTGTGGACCGGTCAGCGCTGATTCAGCTCGATCGCGATGTCGGTGACCGCGGAGCGGAACTTGCCCTGGTCGGTTGCCCGACCGGTGAGCCCCTCGAAGAGGCGGGGCGAACCGCCGACGTTGAGGACGGCGAAGCCTTCAACGTCAACCGTCACGCCGCGGCGCAAGGTGCTGTAGATGTCGAACCCTGCGTCTGCAGCAGTGTCCACACCGAGCTTGCCCGTCAGTGACAGCGTTCCCGCGTTCGCGGGGGTGATCCCGCGGGGACCACCGTCATGCACGCCGAGCTCGTCTAGGTTCGGCCGCCAAGTCGGCGAGTGAGCGCGGCGGCCGTAGCGACGACATCGGCGGCCAGCGCTGATCGCTCCGCAGCATCACGAGACACGGATGCGAACGTCGCACCGATAGCGGCAGCGGGATGCTGCACGTGATCGAACGCAGCGGCGGCGACCGACGCGAAACCTGCGGTGACGAAGCCATCCTCTTCGGCCCAACCACGCTGACGCTCGCGCGCGAGTAGCCGCCGTAGCTGTGACGGACGGCTCGGACCCGCACCTGTCCGATCGACGAAATCTGCCGGCGATGGGAACAGCGCCCGTACCTGCGCCGCGGGCAGCCCAGCGAGCAGCGCCCGACCGCTGGCGGTCAGCTGAGCAGGCAGCCGTACGCCGATGTCCGTAACAAGGACCGGGTGATGCGGCGGCTGTTCCTTGAGCAGGTACAGCGTCTCTCGACCGTGCAGCACGCCGAGATGGACGGTGACGTCGGCACGGTGCGCGAGCGCAGCGATCAACGGACGCGCCAGGTGCTCCAGCGGATCATGCCGCACGTACGCGCTGCCAACCTCGAACGCGGTGACGCCCAAGCCGTACCGCCGCTGATCAGGGAGGTAGGTGACGAAGCCCTGGTCGCGGAGCACGGCGAGCAGGTGGTACGTCGTCGAGCGCGGAAGCGACAACGCTCGCGCGACGCCCGCGGCCGGTACCGGTCCCGCTTGCACCGCGAGATGGCGAAGGACCCTCAGCACCTGGTCCGCAGCCGGCACCTGACTCGCCATGTGTCTGGAATACCAGACGTATTCCCCCGGCGCCCCCTGGTCCACCGAGCCGGACCACGGTGCAATGCCGAGATGACAGCCCTCGCCATCGGTCCGCAGCCACTGACCCGCGCCGATGTGATCGCCGTGGCGCGCCATCACATCCCGGTGCGGTTGACCGACGAGGCGGGTGCCGAGATGGCGAAATCACGCGAGATCGTCGAGGCACTTGCCGACGGGGACGAGCCCGCCTACGGCATCTCCACGGGCTTCGGTGCCTTGGCGACGCGCACCATCCCGGCAAGTCGCCGGGTCGATCTCCAGCGCAGCCTGGTCCGGTCGCATGCGGCCGGAACGGGTCCCGAGGTGGAGACCGAGGTAGTCAGGGCACTCATGCTGCTGCGCTTGTCCACGCTGGCGACGGGCCGAACCGGCATCCGGCCGAGCACGGCGCAGGCGTACGCAGCGCTGCTCAACGCCGGCATCACCCCGATCGTCCGCGAGTACGGCTCACTGGGCTGCTCCGGTGACCTCGCACCGCTGGCCTCATGCGCGCTTGCATTGCTCGGCGAAGGAGACGTACGTGATGACAGCGGCGTCCGACCAGCGCGCGATGCGCTGAAGGAGGCAGGACTGTCGGCGGTGGAGCTCGCCGAAAAGGAAGGCCTCGCTCTCATCAACGGCACCGACGGCATGCTCGGCATGCTCGTCCTTGCCGTCCACGACGTACGGATGCTGCTGCGCTGCGCCGACATCGCTGCAGCGATGAGCGTCGAAGCCCTGCTTGGCTCCGTCAACGCGTTCGCCGACGATCTCGTCGCGCTCCGCCCGCATCCCGGCCAGCAGATGTCAGCGCGCAACCTTCGCACCCTGCTCGTCGACTCGGCCATCGTCGCCAGCCATCAGGGACCTGAATGCACTCGGGTGCAGGACGCCTATTCGCTGCGGTGCACGCCGCAGGTTCATGGGGCCGCGCTGGACACCGTTGCCCATGCGGAGGCAGTCGCGGATCGCGAGCTCGCCGCTGCCATCGACAACCCCGTCGTCGCTCTAGATGGTCGAATCGCCAGCTGCGGCAACTTCCACGGGGCTCCGATCGGTTACGTGCTCGACTTCCTTGCCATTGCCGTCGCTGACATTGCCTCCATGTCAGAACGACGCAGTGACCGAGCGCTCGACGTCGCGCGCAGCGCCGGGCTCCCGCCCTTCCTGGCCGACGATCCCGGCGTCGACTCCGGCCTGATGATCGCGCAGTACACGCAGGCAGGTCTCGTGTCCGAGCTCAAGCGACTGGCAACTCCCGCGAGCGTCGACTCGATCCCGTCGTCGGCAATGCAGGAAGACCATGTCGCCATGGGCTGGCACGCCGCCCGCAAACTGCGACGCAGCATCGACGGTCTTGCCCGCGTCCTCGCCATCGAGATCCTTACCGCCGCCCGCGCACTCGATCTTCGATCGCCGCTCACACCAGCGCCCGCAACCGCAGCCGTCGTCGCCGCACTGCGCGAGCGCGGCGTGGCCGGACCCGGTCCGGACCGTCACCTCTCACCCGAGATCGACGCAACCGTCGACGCTGTACGCGACGGAACGCTGCTCGCCGCCGCCGAGTCCGTCGCCGGTCCACTTGCGTAACAACGAAGGGATGCACATGTCTCGCACCATCCGCGCCGCGCGCGGTTCCTCCCTCACGGCGAAGGGATGGCCGCAGGAAGCTGCGCTGCGCATGCTGGCCAACAATCTCGACCCCGAGGTCGCCGAGCACCCGCAGGACCTCGTCGTGTACGGGGGCACCGGCAAGGCCGCGCGCGACTGGCCGTCGTACGACGCCATCGTCCGGACCCTGACGACGCTCGAAGCAGACGAGACGCTGCTCGTGCAGAGCGGCCGACCCGTCGGCGTCTTCCGCACGCATGAGTGGGCGCCACGCGTGCTTCTCGCCAACTCCAACCTGGTCGGCGACTGGGCGACGTGGGAGGAATTCCGCCGGCTCGAGTCACTCGGGCTGACGATGTACGGGCAGATGACCGCCGGCTCCTGGATCTACATCGGCACGCAGGGCATCCTGCAGGGCACGTACGAAACCTTCGCGGCAGTGGCAGCCCAGCGTTTCGGCGGATCCCTGTCCGGAACCGTCACGCTGACCGCGGGTCTCGGCGGGATGGGGGGCGCGCAGCCGCTAGCGGTCACGATGAACGGCGGTGTCGCGATCGTCGTCGAGTGCGATCCCACGCGCATCGAGCGGCGCATCGAGCACGGCTATCTCGACCGAGCCGCCGACAGCATCGATGATGCGCTCAAGCTGGCGTACGAGGCCCGCGACCAGCGCAGCGCCCTGTCCATCGGTGTCCTCGGCAATGCTGCAGAAATGCTGCCGGAGCTGCTCCGCCGCGACGCGGAGATCGACATCGTTACCGATCAGACCAGCGCGCACGACCCGCTGTCGTACCTGCCGGCCGGCCTCGCCTTTGACGACTGGGCAGCTGCCCGCCGCGACGATCCGGCGAGCCTGACTGCCAGAGCTCGCGAGTCGATGGCTCGGCACGTCGAGGCGATGGTCGGCTTCCTTGACGGCGGCGCCGAGGTCTTCGACTACGGGAACTCCATTCGAGGCGAGGCGCAGTTGGCCGGCTATCCGCGCGCGTTCGCCTTCCCCGGTTTCGTTCCCGCCTACATCCGACCCCTGTTCTGCGAGGGTCGTGGGCCGTTCCGCTGGGCTGCGCTGTCGGGCGATCCGGACGACATCACGACAACCGATCGGGCCGTGCTCGAACTCTTCCCGGACAACGACGGGCTGGCCCGGTGGATGCGGTTGGCCGCGGAGAAGGTGCGCTTCCAGGGATTGCCCGCACGCATCTGCTGGCTGGGGTACGGCGAGCGCGCTCTGGCCGGGGAGCGCTTCAACGATCTCGTCGCCCGCGGTGACGTTGCCGCACCCATCGTCATCGGCCGCGACCACCTCGACTGCGGCTCGGTGGCGTCTCCGTACCGCGAGACCGAGGCAATGCTCGACGGTTCCGACGCCATCGCCGACTGGCCGTTGCTGAACGCCTTGGTCAACACCGCCAGCGGCGCTTCGTGGGTGTCGCTGCATCATGGCGGCGGCGTCGGGATCGGACGATCGATCCATGCCGGGCAAGTCTGCGTAGCCGACGGCACCGCACTCGCCGGCGAGAAGCTGAGCCGCGTGCTCACCAACGATCCTGGGATGGGAATCATCCGGCACGTCGACGCCGGCTATCCGCGAGCCGTCCAAGTGGCCGACGAACAGGGCGTACGCATTCCGATGCGCGAGGGCGAGCCGTGACGTTCGCCTCGATGTGGAAGGACCTCGCATCCATCGGGCACTGTGCCGAGACGGGTGGATATCGCCGCGCCGGCTGGACTCCTGCTGAGCGGGAGGCGATGGCGTGGTTCCTGGATGAGTGCCACTTGCGCAACCTCATTGTCGATACGGACAGCATCGGGAACGTCGTCGCTTGGTGGAATCCGAATCCAGGTCAGCAGGCACCGGGCATTGTCACCGGCAGCCACCTCGACTCCGTTCCCGACGGCGGTGCGTTCGACGGTCCGCTCGGCGTCGTCTCCGCATTAGCAGCGATCGATCGATTGCGTGACGAGGAGATGGTGCCGCAGCGCCCGATCGGGGTCGCGGTGTTGGTCGAGGAAGAGGGCTCGCGGTTCGGCTTGCCGTGCCTCGGATCGCGCCTTGCCACGGGAACGCTGTCGGTGCCGCAGGCACTGTCGTTGCGCGATGCATCCGGCGTTTCGCTTCCGCAAGCGTTCGAGCAAGCGGGCACTGACTTCGATGCTGCGTCGTTCGGTGAGTCTCACCTGCCGGCATTGATGTCGACGTTCGTCGAGCTGCATATCGAGCAAGGTCGTTGGCTGGCGGAGACCGACGCCGCCGTCGGGGTAGCGACGGCAATCTGGCCGCACGGTCGGTGGCGTTGGGACATCGATGGTCGCGCCGATCACGCGGGGACGACGCGCATGACGGATCGACGCGATCCCATGCAGACGTACGCCGCATTGGTACTCGCTGCGGCGGATCGAGCGCGCGCTCTTGACGCGCGAGCAACCGTGGGCCGGATCGAGGTGCGCCCCGGCGCCACCAACGCAGTCCCCTCGCGGGTCCGCGCATGGGTCGATGCGCGGGCTGCCGATGAGGCGACGCTGTCGACGCTCGTCGACGAGCTGGAGGAGTTCTCGAGAGCACGGGCCGCGGTCGACGGCACGTCCGTCACGGTCACTTCGGAATCGGTGAGCCCGCTGGTCCGCTTCGACGGCGACCTAGCGAATCAGGTGGCCCGCGTCATCGGCGGCCACGACGGTCCCGCGCCCCAGCTGCCGACGGCGGCCGGCCACGACGCCGGGGTGCTTGCCACTGCAGGAGTACCGAGCGCGATGCTCTTCGTCCGCAACCCGACCGGCGTCTCGCACAGCCCGCACGAGCACGCCGACCTGGAGGACTGCGAGGCCGGGGTCGAAGCGCTGGCGGCCGTTCTCACCGAACTGGCGACCACGTGACGGTCTACTGGTGCCCGCTTGCCTGGCTACCGAGCGGAGTTACGGCTGAGGTTCGGGTTGAGGTCGAGGCAGGTCGGTTCCGTTCGATCGCCTCAGGAGCGCCAGGTCCGGGAGACATTCGCTTGACCGGCATCGTCCTCCCCGGCTTTGCAGACGCACACTCCCATGCCTTTCACCGAGCCCTGCGCGGACGCACCCATGTCGGAGTCGACTCGTTCTGGTCGTGGCGTGCAGCAATGTACGACGTTGCTGCACGACTCGATCCTGATTCTCTGCTCTCACTTGCCACGGCCGCCTTCACCGAGTCGGCGCTCGCTGGCTTCACCACTGTGGGCGAGTTCCACTACCTGCACCATGCTCCTGGCGGCCACCCGTACGACGATCCGAATGCCATGGGCGAGGCGCTGCGGGAAGCCGCGCATCGCGCCGGCGTGCGACTGACGCTGCTCGATGCGTGCTACCTCAGCGGTGGCATCGGCCAGCCGCTGGAGGGCGTTCAGGAACGGTTCAGCGACGGTAGTGCTGAAGCGTGGGCCACCCGGCTTGCAGCCCTGAAGCCGGACCCGACGACGCGAATTGGTGCGGCGATCCACAGCGTTCGGGCGGTCCCGTTGGATCAGCTCGATGCCGTGGCGAGTGGCGCTGCAGAGCTGCCGTTGCACGTGCACCTGTCCGAACAACGCACTGAGAACGAACAGTGTGCAGCGGCGTACGGTCGCTCCCCCGCGCAACTGCTTGCCGGCACCGACGTGCTCTCGCCACGCACCACGGTGGTACACGCGACCCATGTATCGAAGCGAGACATCGAGGTACTCGCCGAGGCACGGACCGCTGCCTGCCTCTGCCCCACTACGGAGCGAGATCTTGCTGACGGCATCGGTCCGGGTGGCACGCTGCATCACGCTGGGATCCCGCTTTCGCTGGGCACTGATCAGCGAGCCGTCGTCGATCCGTTCGAGGAGATGCGCGGCATCGAGATGCACGAGCGGCTGACCACCGGCCAACGCGGGAATCTTGCAACAGGGGAATTGGTCCGTGCCGCAACCGTCAACGGGCATGCCGCACTCGGCTGGCAGGACGCGGGGGCCATCGCGCCGGGAAAGCTAGCCGATCTTGTTGCGGTGCGCCTCGACACCGTTCGGAATGCTGGGGTCGATGCGGCACAAGTGATATATGCCGCAACTGCGGCCGACGTCGACACCGTGATTGTCGGCGGTGATGTCGTAGTTGAGCACGGGAGGCATCGAATCGGTCATGTCGCGCGACTCCTTGACAACGCCATCGCTGCTGTGACGCCATGAGCACGACGCTGCTTCACGGCATCGGGCTGCTGGTGACGAACGATCCAGAGCGACAGAACGTCGACCAGCTCGGGGCAATCGAGCACGCGGCCCTGGTCATCGAGGACGGCGACGTCGTCTGGACCGGCCCGGAGACGGCGGCGCCCGGGGCTGATCGTGCGCTAGACCTCAGCGGACGCTGCGTAATTCCAGGTTTCGTCGACAGCCACACTCACCTCGTCTTCGATGGCGATCGAGCGCCCGAGTTCGCGGCTCGAATGGCAGGAACCCCCTACCAGGCAGGTGGAATCGGCACCACGGTCAACGCTACGCGGCTGGCGAGTGACGAAGAGCTCGAGGAGAACGTTCGACGCCTCGCCACCGAGTTGCTCCAGCAGGGGGTGACCACGTTCGAGTGCAAGAGCGGGTACGGACTCACCGTGGTCGACGAGGAACGCGCCCTGCGTACTGCCCTGATGTACACGCCGGAGACGACGTTCCTCGGCGCGCACGTCGTCCCTCCCGAGTACCTCCGTCGATCGGACGACTACATCGAGCTCGTCTGTGGCCAGATGTTGTCGGCCTGCGCGCCACACGCGCGCTGGATCGACGCCTTCTGCGACCGCGGCGCGTTCGATGTCGATCAGGCGAGAGCCGTCCTCACTGCCGGTGCCTCACAGGGCCTCGGTCTCCGGCTCCATGCCAACCAGCTGGGGCCGAGTGGTGCCGTCCAGCTGGGCGTCGAACTCGGCGCTGCGAGTGTCGACCACTGCACCCACCTCAGCGATGATGACATCCACGCGCTCGCTGCATCGTCCACTGTCGCGACGCTGCTGCCCGGCGCCGAGTTCTCTACTCGGTCGCCGTACCCCGAGGCGCGCCGGTTGCTGGATGCCGGAGCGACGGTCGCCCTCGCCACCGACTGCAACCCCGGCACGTCCTACACCACATCGATGCCGTTCTGCATCGCCCTCGCGGTTCGCGAGATGCACATGACTCCGGCGGAGGCGCTGTGGTCCGCCACCGCGGGTGGGGCCCAAGCGCTGTGCCGCAACGACATCGGCTTCTTGGCGACCGGCGCACGGGCCGACTTTGTGGTGCTCGATGCGCCGTCGTACGTTCACCTGGCCTATCGCCCCGGCGTCCCGCTCGTTCACCAGGTGTGGCAGCGCGGAGAACATCAGCGCTTCGGTGGCAATGGCGCCGGCTGATGTGCGGGCGGAGTGGGAAGCGCGTCGAAACCCGCAAGGATCCGGACACCGACAGGACGATCGCGCAGAGTAGGAAGATCCCGGCGAGGAGCAGGAACGTCGGGCGCAAGCCGATCAGCTCGACTAGCGGCCCGGTCACGAGGTATCCCAGCGGACCGGCAGCGAGAGCAGCCGATCCGATGACGCCGAACACGCGGCCCTGCAGCCCGAGAGGTGTCAGCGACTGCATCGCGATGTTGACGAGTGGCTGCACCGGCGCGTACATCACGCCAACCGCGATGCTCGCGACGACGAGCAGGGGAAATGGCGGCAGTGTCGCCATCGCACACAGCCCCACACCTGCGGCAATGAGCGCCACCGCAAGGACCACGTCCCGCGAGAGATGCTTGCCGACCGCGGCATACAGCAGCGAACCAGCGACGCCGCCGGCGGCGATGGCCGCTAGTGCGATGCCGAGCAGCTCCGGCTCGTCGCGCGCAGAGAAGAACACCGGCAGCAACACGGCCTCGACGGGCAGATAGAGCCCGAGGAACAGCGTCGACCATGCCGCAACACGGCGAAGCATCCGCTGCGAGAGCACGAACCGAATGCCTTCCACGGTGCCTCGCCAGACACGCTCCGGACGCTGCGACGCATGCGGTCGACCGAGCCCAGGGACCCGCAGCAGCGCCAGACAGATGATCGAGACAGCGAATCCGCCGGCGGTGACCCACAGCGCCTGAATGGGTCCGATCGTTGCCAGCAGCACGCCACCGACGCCGGGGCCGATGAGCAGCGCGAGGCCCCAGACCGCTTCGTGAACAGCATTGACCCGGTCGAGTGATACGTGCGCCGCGGTGGCGAGTCGTGGCAGCGCGACCTCGCGTGCCGTGACCCCTGCGGGATCGATCAGAGCACCCAGCGCTGCGAGCGCGACGAGTGCCCACAGCGACAGTCCGACGGATTGGTCGAGCAGCGGGACAGCGGCGACGGCGACCAGCGATACGAAGTCGGACACGATCGATGTCAACCGGACTCCGACGACATCGATGACCGTGCCCGCGAACAAGCTCGTGACGATGGCGGGTACCGCCGTCGCGGCCGCGACGACACCGGCGGCGGCAGCACTTCCGGTGCGCTGCAGCACCAACCATGGAAAGACGACGAACGCCACACCATTGCCGAGCGCGGACAGCAGCACCGCCATCTCGAGCAGGACGAGCGGCGCAAGGCGCCTCACGTATCGCCGCAGGTAGCAGGAGCGATGGTGCCGACCACCTCGCCGAACGCGATCCGCACGCCGCCGGCGCCGGATGCAGTCGCTGCGATACGCACGGTATCGCCATCCTCGAGAAACGAACGGACGCCGCCATCAGCCAGCTGCAGCGGCTCTGTACCGTTCCAACTCAGCTCGAGGAGGGATCCCCGCTGCTCACGTTCGGATCCGGACACGGTGCCCGACGCGAACAGATCACCAGTCCGCAGCGATGCGCCGTTGGCCGTCAGATGCGCCAGCATCTGCGCGGACGTCCAGTACATGTCGCGAAACGGCGGTCGCGAGATCACGGTGTCGTTCAGCCGCACCTCCAGGGCGATGTCGAGTCCCCACCGCTGCGCGCTCCGCAGGTACGCCGGCGGCTCCGGTTGCTGCAACGGCGGTGCTGTCATCGCGGCATCCAGCGCGTCCAGTGGCACGACCCACGGTGATATCGACGTCGCAAAACTCTTGCCGAGGAACGGCCCGAGCGGTACGTACTCCCACGCTTGAATGTCGCGTGCACTCCAGTCATTGAGCAGGACGACGCCGAACACGTGCTCGCGTACGGCATCCATGGCGACCGGCTCCCCCAACCGGCTCGGCGTACCGACGACGAACCCGATCTCCGCCTCGATGTCCAGCTTGCGCGTCGGCCCGTAGGTCGGCGGCGCATCCGTCGACGGGCGGCGCTGACCGCAGGGGCGTACCACCGACGTTCCCGACACCACGACCGTTCCCGCCCGGCCGTGGTAGCCGATCGGCAGCCAGCGCCAGTTGGGTGTCAGCGGCTCTTGGTCCGGTCGGAACATCCTGCCGACGTTGCTCGCATGCTCGAGCGAGGCGTAGAAGTCGACATAGTCGGCCACCTCGAATGGCAAGTGCAGCCGCACCTCGTTGCGTGGCACCAGATGTTGCTCGACATGCGCCGTCGGACTCGTCAGGAGGTCCGAGACGCGGGCCCGCACGTCGCGCCATCGGGTCCGGCCCTGCCGGAGGAAGCCGTTGAGGCTCGGCTGCGCGAACACCTCGTCGTCGAGAACGGGAGCCAGATCCAGAACGGCGTCTCCGATCGCCACGCCGACCCGGCCTTCCTCACCGGGTCGTGAGAACACGCCGTACGGCAGGTTCTCGAGCGGGAAATCCGACTGCGGTGGCACCAGCGAATGCACGCTCACAGCGCACGAGTATCACGCCGAGCCCCCCTCTCGTGTCAGAACGTGGCGCGGCTATAACGGCGTCACGTTCTGACACGAGATGGCGGCGCGGCTCGTGTCAGAGCCTCGCGCGGCTATAACGGCGTCACGTTCTGACACGAGATCCGAGATCCGGGGCGGCGTCAATGACGAGCATCGGGCCAGTCTCCGGTTGCTCATCGAGAGCGTCCAAAATCTCCGGACTACTCACAGGTGAAGAGCGCCGTCGTGTTAGCTGTAGCCATTCCGTCATGCTCGGTCGGGCACAGAGTCCACTGCTTCAGCCCGAAGCAGTTCCGGCACGCTGATGCCGGCTTCAGCCGCCCGGCTAACGAGGCCGGCATAGAACGTCATGACGGACCAGGTTGCCACGCGGGTTGGCCGTCGAAGCCGGGGCGTCGGTCAACGAGCGCGTCACACCCGTCGCGGGTGACACGCGCGTTCGCATGAAGACATGCGTCGATGCATAGTTGCCACCTCGTCAAGTGGTTCCTTGCGTCACGCAAAATGGCGTACTCGTGTACCGAGGGAACCAGTTCGTGAGCGATATCGAGCGGGGACCGGACTCAGGGTGCAACGCGCTTACATCGGACGCGCACCTATGGCGACGGTTGCCAAGCGGGTTGGCCGTCGAAGCCGGGCGCGTCGGTCAACGAGCGCGTCACCCCCGTCGCGACCACAACGGCATAGACGTCCCACGATCCGCCTGAGTCGGAGTAGTAGGCGAGCTGCTCGCCGTCGGGCGACCATCGTGGCCGCTCCTCCGACGCCTCTCCCCTCAGCACCGATCGCCGGTCGCGGCCGTCGGACGTCATGACCTCGATGTCGAAGCCTTGCGACGTGACCACGTTGAAAGCCAGTTGGGACCCGTCGGCCGACCAGGCGGGATTCAGGCCACTCACCGGCTGAGAAACCAGGGACGTCTCCTGACCTGTCTCCACGTCAACTGCCAGCAGCTGCGGCGTCCCTGAGCGGGTCGTCGCGAAGCCGACGCGCGTGCCGTCGGGCGACCACTGTGGCTTGTCGTCCAGGCCTGGGGAGTTAACGAGTTGCCGTACCTGCGAGCCATCGGCGTTCATGACGAAGATGTCCCAGTCGCCATCCCGGTTGGAGCTGAAGGCCAATCGGGAACCATCGGGCGACCAGCTGGGATAGAAGTTCGCTCCGGCATTGCTCGTGAGCTGGGCGAGCCCCGAGCCATCCAGACGCATCGTGTAGATGTCGCTGGATCTGGGTGGGCCGGCATTGAAGGCGATCTGCTGTCCGTCAAGCGACCAGGCCGGATGGGACACGGCCGGCAGGTCGGCGGTCAGCCTGCGGACACCGGACCCGTCTGTACGCATCACGAACAGCGCGTCGGTTCCGTCCCTGTCGGAGACGAACGCGATGAGACCTGGCGGCGGCGTCGACGACACGGCTGGCGAGTGAGCGGGCCGCTGGTCACCGTCACGCGACGTGCATCCAACGGCCAGCACCGCGAGTACCGCTAGGAGGAGAACCGAGCGAGGCGGCCGCATGCAGTGAGCATGGGCCGCCACCGACGTGTTGCCAACCCTGAGGTACCTCAGCGACCCAAACACCGAGATCCATTGGCGGCCTGAGGTAGCTGGACGCAGCAGGCATAGGCGAGCGTCCGATGTGGGAGGACACGTCTCAGAGCGAATGTGTGGGTCATCCAAACAGACGAAGGGATGATCCAGATGAGCATCGCGATCATGGGTCTGGAAGCTGAGTTGGCGTACCGCCGAGAGCGTTTCCTCGCCGAGGCCGACGCTGCTCGACAGGCGCACGCCGTGCAGAACGCTGGGTCGAGCGACCGGGCGGTCCAGCGGGTGCGCAAGCCCCGCCGGAACGTTTCCGCGCGCGGGTCGGCTCGCCAGCACGCATGGCGGTAGGTCAACGCCTGGACCTTGCCACATCGTCGGTGGTCTTTGACACCATCGGCAATGTGGCACGAGCCAGTTCCGATACTCCGTTCATCGGACGCGAGCAGGACGTCCAGCGACTAGCGGATGCCGTCGACCGCGCCCGCGAGCACGAGCCCTCGGGCTGGCTGGTCGGCGGCGACGCCGGGGTCGGGAAGACCCGCTACCTGCAGGAGGTCGCCCGCCGGGCCAGTCGCAGCGGCACCCGAGTCGTCATCGGCCACTGTGTGGACCTCGGCTCGGGCGGGTTGCCGTACCTTCCCTTCGCCGAGGTCGTGGCCCAGCTCGCCGATGGCGCAGATCTCGAGGCGCTCCCCGCCCTGACAGCGCTCACCGGTGGCGCCGCCGCGGAACTGGCGAGCCGCGAGACCGACACCGACATCGACCGACGGCTGCCCCTCTTCGACGACGTTCATGCCCTGCTGTCTTCGGCTGGCGAACGGCATGGCGCCGTCCTCGTGGTTCTCGAGGACGTCCACTGGGCGGATCGTTCGAGCCGCGACCTGCTGCACTTCCTGCTGGCCCGGCTCCGCTCCGAGCCGGTGGTCATCGTCGCCAGCTTCCGCACCGACGACCTGCATCGCCGCCACCCGCTGCGCCAGCTCGTTCCCGAGCTCGTGCGGCTGCCGCTCGTCGAGCGGATCGACCTGCCGCCCTTCGACTCCGACGAGCTGTCGGCGTACCTCGCCGCCTTGACGGGCAGCCCGGTCGACGCACGTACCGTGGCTGCGGTTCTCGAACGCTCCGAAGGCAACGCGTACTTCGCCGAAGAGCTGATGTCCTGGCACGAGGGGCGCCGCGATGGACTGCCCGCCGGGCTGGCGGACGTCCTGCTGTCTCGCGTGGAGCAGCTCGCGCCCGACGCGCAGCAGCTGGTACGTGTTGCCTCGGTGGCCGGCCGCCGGGTGACCGACGACGTCCTCGTCGAAGTGAGTGGGCTGCCCGCGCACGAGGTCGACGCGGCGCTTCGCGAGGCGGTCGCCCGGCTGGTGCTCGTGCCCGATGCTGTTCCTGACGGTACGGAGGGGTACGCGTTCCGCCACGCTCTGCTTCGCGAGGCGGTATACGCGGACCTGCTGCCTGGCGAACGCGTTCGGCTGCACGCGGCATACGCCGACCTGCTGTCATCACCCGATCGCGCTGGCCGCCGGGGCGACGCCGCGTCGCTAGCTCATCATGCGATTGCTGCTCACGACCTTCCGCGCGCGCTGGCGGCCAGCGTCCGCGCAGCCGCGGAGGCCCAGGCCTCCCGTGCCCCGGCCGAGGCTTCGGTGCACCTGATGCAGGCATTGAGCATCTGGGAAGCGATCCCCGATGCTGCTGAGGTCGCCGGGCTATCGCGGATCCGTCTCGGACTCCTGGCCGCGTCCGCCGCCGCCGATTCCGGCGACGGCGCGCGTGCCGTCGCCTTGGCCACGGAGGCGGTCGACCTGGCCGAGAGGCTCGACGATGGCACGCCGGCCGATCCTGAGCTGGTCGCGCTGTGCTACACCCAGCTGGCGTCCTACCTCTACATGGTCGATCGAGACGTCGAGAGCTACGAGGCATCGTCGCGAGCCGGCGAGCTGCTGCGGGGACGCGGTCTATCGGAAACCGCCGTCCGGGCTGCCGGGATGCACGCGAGAGCTGCGGACGGCCTGCTGCCTGGCCGGGACGAGTCCCTGGCGATCGTCGAGGTTCGCACCAGCGCCGAAGAGGCGCTGAACGGTGCTCACGCCCTCGGCCTCACCGACGTCGAAGCCGACGTGCTCATCACGCTGGCCGGACTCGACGAGGCCGGCGGGGATCGTGACGCCGCACTGGATCGGCTCACGTCTGCTCGTGACCTTGCTCGCACGGGTGGACACCACGGCGCCCAGCTGCGCGCCGAGTACAACCTCGGGACCATGCACTACTACGCCGGCGACATCGCCGGTGCGCTGGACCAGCTGCCGCGCGCGGTCGCCCTGGCCGAGCGCAAGGGCCTGACCTGGAGCCCATACGGCGTGGAAGCGCGCGCCGTCTATGTCATTGCTCTGTACGTCGCGGGCCAGTGGGACGCCAGCATGGAGGCCGCTGCTTTGGCCGGTGCTCGCCCGCCGGACGTGGCGGCGGCTCGGCTGGCGACCGCGGGTTTGTACGTCCTGGTTGGCCGCGGTGATCCGGCTGCGGCGGCACGGGTGGACGAGCTGAAGCGGGCGTGGCACTACGACATGCAGATCGCGCTCGTCGCCGGCGGCTGCGAAGCCGACCTGCTGGCGTGGCAGGGCGATTTCGACGCGGCTGCCGGAGCCGCGAGGGACGCCATCGCCTTTGTGAGCCGGAGCTGGGGCGATTGGTATCTGGGCGGCATCTGGCTAGCGGCGCTCGCGCTGGCGGCACATGCGGACGCGGCCGCGCAGGCCCGGTTGCGCGGACTCGACGTCGACGACGCCATCGAGGCTGGCCGGGCACTGATCGAGGACGCACAGCGTCGCTTCGGTCGAGGTCGGCCGCGCACCGGCGCGCCCGGCCCCGAAGCGGTGGCGTGGCTGGCCCGGGCGGAGGCCGAGTGGTCACGGTTGCAAGCTGAGGCGGACCCGGCGCCCTGGGAGGCGGCACTGAAGGCGTTCGGGTACGGCTACCCGTACGAAGAGGCCCGCACCCGCTGGCGACTGGCCGAAACGCTCGTTGAAGCCGGGCGTCGCGACGAGGCGGCTGGACACGTGCGGGCAGCGCACGCCAGAGCTCTCGAGCTCGGCGCCGCGCCATTGGTCCAAGCCGTCGAGTCCCTGGTCCGCCGGGCACGACTGGACGTCACGCTGCCCACGTCTACGACCGCCCGCCCCGCCGGGCTCGACACGCTGACCGCGCGCGAGCACGAGGTCCTCGCGCTCCTTGCCGAGGGCCGCACGAACGGTCAGATCGGCCGCGCGCTGTTCATCAGCCCGAAGACGGCGAGCGTGCACGTGTCGAACCTGATCGCAAAGCTCGGCGCCACCAGCCGTACCGAGGTCGTGGCGCTGGCCTACCAGCGTGGTTTGCTCGCTGGGTCGCCGCGAACAACATGACCCGTCAGAGGACGAGGAACAGGATCACGATGACGACGAGCACCACGGCAATGATGGCAATGGTTCTGGTATTCACGGATGCATCCTGCCCGAAAGTTGCATGAGTCAATCGGAAGGGTGCATGTCAAGGGCGGAAGCAGACGCGGGCCACATGAGAAGTGGGTCTAACTCTTGGCGAGGCCGAGGCGATGGTTCACGGCTACATCGCCGCCGATCTTGACGCTAGCCCCGACGACGTCGGTTGAGAACTTGCCATAAGTCTGGGAACAACCTCGACGCACTGCTACAGGAGCCCCGGGAGGCATCCGACCGGACGGCAGTAGCGCAAACTCAGGCTGCCGAGAGGTCCAGCATCTTGGTGCGGCAACTCAGGGACGCTGGCCTGTCTGGACGCGAGATTGCGACCGTGTTGGATGTATCACCACAGCGAGTGTCGCAGCTTTTCGCAGCGATACCTCGCGCAGGGGCGTCCGCCAGGCCTGACGCCACCAGCCGTACCGAGCTGGTGGCGCAGGCCTCACAGCGGACCGACCGATCTGACTAGCGAAGCGTGATCGCTAGAGGACCAGGATCAAGATCACGATCACGACAAGCACCAAGGCGATGATGGCGAGGGTTCTGGTGTTCACGAAGGCCTCCTGCCCAAAAGTTGGATGAGTCAATCGGGCGATGAGATAACACGCCCGCTGGAACGACTCGAGCAGCGGCACTGTACTGGCCCCTCGGGCAACCAGCGGACACCGACTCGACGTCATCGATCCGAGAAGCTCCGGGCGGTCCTGGCTCGTTCGTACGTCGCGGACATGGCGGCGGCAATCCGCGCCCAGGAGAACTGCTGCCGGACGAGGGTGACTGCGGCTTCGCCCCGCGCTCGCCTGGCCTCCGGATGGGTGAGTGCCTCGACGAGGACCTCGGTCAGAGCGAGCTCGTCATCGGGTGGTATCAGCCACCCCACGGGTGCTGAGTCACCGGTATTGATGAACGTCGCTGGTCCACCGGTGCGAGTGGCGACGACCGGCACCCCGGCGGCCATCGCCTCGAGGTACACCGAACCGAATGCCTCTCTTACCGACGGCGCGACGAGGAGGTCCGCGCAGGCCAGGCCGAAGGGCAACTCGTCATGACCGCGCCAGCCGAGGAAGAAGACGCCGTCTCGCGGACCGGAAAGCTCAGCCGGATGCCTTCCCTCCCACTCGCCGGGGTAGCCGCCCCAGATGAGCAGCGGGGCGATCGGACCGAGCCGCTGCCGCACGCGTGCGTACGCCTTCAGCAGTAACGGCAGTCGCTTCACAGCGGTGAACCGGCCGACAAAAAGCAGCACTGGACGGACGACATCACCGTCGACGAAGGCGGCAAGGTCCGACTCTGAGTAGCGAACGCTGCCGGGGCGGCCGCTCGCATCCCAGCCCTGCGGATTCTCAACCAGCCACCGGCGCAGCCACGCGAGGCGTTGCCGTCCGCTCAGATGCAGGGGACGAAACCGTTCGACATCGACGCCGTTCGGTATGACGCTCACGTCGTCGGCAGACACGCCAAGCACGTCGATCGCTCGTTCGGCGTGGTCGGCGGACAGGGCGACGATATGGCTGCTGCGACGAGCAGTGGTTCGCAACCGCTGCAGCCAATAGTCGGCGTACGCCCAGGACGCGGGCAGGACGGCACCCGCAGCGAGGCGTGAGCCGCGAATCGCTTCCATCATCAGCAGCTCAGTGCCGTGCAGGTGCGTCACCGCTGGAATGGCGGGCCACTTCTGCATCGCCGCTTCGTGCAGCGGCGTCAGGTGGTGCAGGTGCAGCACCGACGGTGCAGACACGTCGACCCGATCGAGCACTCGGCGCCAGGCACGAACCTGATGCTCGGCAAGCGACGGTGTCAGTGCGGTGAAGATTCGATCCGGAACCCCCGAGCGATCCTCGTACGAGGGGTGCATCGGAATCGCCTGCGCCATCGGGTCGTACCCGCGCTGCCAGGCGCGGACCGCGGGCCCGAAGTCGCCGGCGACGAGCGGAAGTCCGGCGAAGAACGTTGCCGCGTGACCGATGTCCCCGGCCTGCCCCAGGGAACCCGTCACCACCGTTGGCGCCCAGCCCGCGTCGCGCTGCGCAAGAGCGAGATAACGCACTACCTGCGCCGATCCTCCGCGCGGGAAGAACGCCAGGCCGTGGATGATCCGATCCGGTGCCACCCTGCGAGAATCGCAGCAAGGCAAGGCGGGTCACGGCGAGGAGGGTCATGCCGGAAGCCGCAGCGACGGCCGGCACTGGCGTGCTGGTCACGGGGGCGTACGGATCGATCGGTCGCCGCACGCTGGCGCACCTCGCCGACCGGAGGGTCGACACGGTCGCGATCGATCGCGAGCCGCTGCCTCCGGACATCGCCGCCCTCGTACGCCGGCAGATCACGGTCGACCTGCTCGACGACGCACAACTTGCCCGGTGTCTAGCGGATGACCCACCGCGGCTGCAGCATGTGCTCGCCATCGCGGGAGGCGGGGACGCTGAGGAGCTATCACAAGCTGACCCAGCCACCGAGAGTCTCGAGATTTTCAACCGGGTGGTCGCCCGCAACCTGTCCATCGCTTTCATCACCATCAGGAACACGGTGCCGCTGTTGCGCCGGGCGGCCGGTGACCGCTCGATCACCCTGGTCGGCTCCATCAACGCATACGGCGGCTATGGCGCGCCGGGATACTCGGCGGCAAAGGCCGGCTTGAGCGGTCTCGTTGCAGCACTGGCCACACCACTGGGCGCCGAAAGCATCCGGATCAACTGCCTCGCACTGGGAACAGTGGACACCGAGAACCTGCGTCACCTGGCGCACACGCGGGGGGTCAAACACGACCTGCGCGCCGTTGCCGAACGGGCGCCGCTGCGTCGCATCCTCACCCCCGATGATGTCGCTCGGTCCCTTGCTGCCATGGCCCTGGACATGCCGGGGATGACCGGGACGACTGTCGTGCTCGACAACGGTCAAACGCTGATCCGATGAACCCGCGTACGCGCATCCGCCTCGACCGCGCGCTGCGGCACGGCGCGGGGCTGCTGCGAGGATCACTGACGAACGTCCTGCTCGGGATCGTTGTTGTCCTGCTGCTCGTCCTGATCGCCATCGGGGTGGCCTCGCCCAACGCCAGTCGGCAGACCACCGCGCTGCTCCCCCTGCTGCAGGCGCAGGCGATTAACGCCGTATCGCTTGCGTTGCTGGCCGTCGTGGCCTGGTTGGGGTTCCGGCTGCGGTTCAGCACGGCGAAGCGCCGATACCTCGCTCGCTATCGCTTGCCGGCCGACATGCACGAGGCCAGCGCACCGGCGGATCGCTTCGTGCAGAACGTCGTCGAGCAACTGATCGTTGCCAAACCGCCTCGGTCGTTGCTCATCGTGACGCAACCAGGCTCGCTTTCCTCCGACCTCGAGAAACTGCTCCCCGCGGTGATGGTGCGGTCGGGTCTCGTACCCGTGGTCATCGACGTCTCGGACTGTGACTCGAGCTCCCGCATCCCCGCGCTGAGCAGGACCAGCTTCGTGTCGCTGCTGGCGGGAGCGAGCGGGGACGAGGCGCGCGCCCAGCGGCTGTTCCTCCGCGAAACCGACAGGGGCAAGGTCATCGTCCTGGTGCTCGGGCTCGACAAGGTCGTCCAGGCCCAGCCGCGGTCGATGAGACGTGCCACCGTGCGTGCCTTGTTGCGATCCAGCCTCGACGAAGGGTTGCCTTTCATCGCCGCCGTCTCAGAGCAGCTCGCGCCGACGCTCGACGATGTGGCCGTGGTCCGAATCAGCGGGCGCCGCGAAGAGGACCTCGGTGCGCTGATGAGGGCGGCACTGGCCCGACGAGGAGTTGCCCCGCATCCGGAGGTTGCCACGCTTGCTGCCTCGACGTTGAGCGATGACAACCACCCGTGCGATCCCTGGTACGTCGAGGTCGCGGCAGACGCAGTCGTCGGGCGGGTACGCGCCGGTGACGATCCCGACGAAGCGGTGCGCGACGTGTTCAACGTCCGTGGCGGCGCCGCTCGGGAGCTGTCGTGGATGTACGAGAAGGCCATCGGAGTGCATCCCGACGACGCCGGGAGCATGCGCCGGACGACGACCGGCACCCTCGGCGCGATCGGAGTGCAGGCGCACTACCGTCAGGACCTCACCACGCGATGGCATGACGTTGCCCGCGCTTTCAGCGTCGAGGAAGAGCTCACGTTCGCCAGTGACGTCTCGCTGCTGAATCGTCGTGGCGTGCTCGACATCGTGGGCGATGCTCGTGATCCGAGCCTCGAGTTCACCCATCCTCGCTGGCTGGTGCTGGCTGGCGCCGTCGGCTTCGGTGTCAACGCCGGCAGCTGGTCTCAGCTGCTCACTCCGGGTGTCCCGCAGACGACGCTCGATTCCCTCACCGCTGCCCTGGTGCTGTCAGCTCCGGACGGCAGGAGTCCAGATACTGGCGACGACTCCTCCTTTCTCGCCGTCCTTCGCCGCCTCAAGAACGACAACGTCGGCGACCTTTCTCTCGACATGATCACGGCTGTGCTGCGTGCCCTGCAGGCCAGTGGGAACCGACTGCGGGTCGGCGAGCAAGAACTGCACGCCTTGCGACGGACCTGGCAGCCCGCCACCGACGAGGCTCGACTGCTGTTCGTCGAGAGCGTGGATCCTCATCCAGGTATGGCCCGCTTCCTCTGGGAGCAACTCGTGCCGCCGCGCTTCGACGTCAACACGTACCGACTGCGGCGGGCGGTCAGCGCTCGACTGGCCATGATGGGCGATGTCGCCTGGCAGGAGCTGGCACCGCTCTGGAACGGCCTGGTCAGGGCGGCCGACCGGGCCGATCTCAGCGCGCAGGCCCGGCTGACCAAGGATGACTGGACGAGCTGCGGCTTGCCCGTGGCCTCGCTTGCGTGGGTGCTGCCGTCATTGATCGATCGGCTGCCGGGCGCCCAGCAAGCCGAGGCCATGCGCATGCTCCACGATCTCGGTCAGCTGCTGACCTCTGCACCTGAACCTGGCCGGGAGGGCCCCGCCGATCCGGGCCTGGAGATCTCCCTTGCCGAGGGCTACAAGTTGGCCAGTGTCGTTGCCCTGAGCTCCGGGGCCAACCCAGCATGGCTTCCCGAAGCAGCCGCCTTGCTGACGAGTGTGCGCTCATGGGTCAGCGAGCAGGCTCTGCACCACGCCCTTGCTCTGGCCATGCCGGCTGGTTCGAACACTGCCCCTGTGGCCGGCGCGAGCGCGGGTCACCCATTCGTCCGCGAGGCGGTTGCGCTAGCGCACCGCGCAGTAGACGCCGGCATCCAGCTCCCCAACACCAGCGGACGCGAACGCCGGGCCAGGGCTGCGCGCCACATCTGGTTCGACGACGTCCAGGCGCTCCAGGACGGCGGCTTCACCCTGTCGCCGGAGGCACATCGACTCCTCGGACTGTCGACGCTGCTGATCAATCTCGCCGAAGGAGAGCACGCGTCGGCCGTCGTCGAGCACGGCCGTGACGGCGGCGCTGGGCTCTCCGAGTCGGTGGGACGTCGGGTTGCCGCCCGCGAACATGCGCTGACATCGGGCGAGCTGCCCCGCTGCTTCACCTCTGCCTCGCACACCGTCACGATGCTCGACGTCGAGTGCGATTGCCCGTTTCGTCTCTGCGGGCTCAAGAGTCAGAAGACCATCGGGCACCGGCACATCTCCCGTGCGTTCGCTCAACACGCGGAGACGACCGCAGGCGTACGTCCTGTCGCTGCGGAGGGCGTGACCTTCACCCGGCGCCAGTTCGCCGAGGTGTGGCGGAGACCTCAGATCGTGTCCGGCGCAGACGATTCCAGCGGCTGAGTGGCGCACCGTCACGACAGTTCAGACGTCCCCTCAGCGAGGTACACGCCGACCGATGTGTGCCGCTGCCAGCGGCGGACTCCGGGCAGGAAATCGAGGACGGTGGCGTGGTCCCACACATGCAGGTGAGCCTCGTGGTCGTTGCCGAAGTGTGCGCCCTGCGGATACTCGACGATCGGGATCGAGAGCACGACGTGCCTGGCATGTGCCCTGGCGGCGGTCCAGACAGCCAGCGCATCCGAGAGGACCATGTGTTCGAGTACGTCGCCGAGGATGACCACGTCGAAACGGCCAGGCCACGCGAAGCCGCGAATATCGGCGACATAGATGGTGTCGTACTTGCTGTGCAAGCCGAACATCTGCACATAGGGCGCAAAGATCTCAACGCAGCTCCACAGCGCACCGGGCGTACAGCTACGCAACAGGTCCGCGTAGGTGCCCTGACCGGGGCCGACGTCGAGCACCGTGGTGGGGCGCAACCGGCTCACCGCGTGGGAGATCCACGCCTTTCCTTCCACCAGGCTCCTTGGCACCGGACGACTCTGACAGGTCCGGCCGGAATGAGCGGGGCTTGGGAACCGGTCGGCGCGCAGGGATACGTTGCATGGAGTAGGACGGGTGTGAGAGCACCCGCTTTCGGTGACAGCGCTCGGGAAGGTCATGGTGCGCGTTGAGTGACAGCGCAGCGCCCGTCGGGCTCGATCTCGATGCGCTCACTCGCTGGCTGGACCGAGAGCAGCCCAGCCTGCGCCGGGGCCCGCTGACGGCATCGCTCCTCACGGGCGGGAGGTCCAACCTCACCTATCGCCTGACCGACGGCGTCTCTCGCTGGGCGCTGCGCCGTCCACCGCTGGCCCACACGCTGCCGACGGCGCACGACATGGCGCGAGAGTTCCGCATCCTTCGCGGTCTGCACGGCACCGAGGTACCCGTGGCGGAACCCCTCGCCCTTTGTGAGGACGTCGACGTGATCGGGGCGCCGTTCTACGTCATGGAGTTCGTCGACGGCGTGGTGCTCGACCAGCCGAACGCTCTCGACGAACTCACACCAATCACGGCGGCGCGCAGCTGCGATCTCCTCGTCGACACCCTGCTCGCCCTGCACGCGCTCGATCCGGTGGACGTCGGACTCGGTGAGCTCGGCCGTCCCGACGGCTTCCTCGATCGGCAGCTACGCCGCTGGTCGAAGCAGTGGGACGCCTCCGAGACCGAACCGCGGGCCAACTACCAGCGCGTCCTCGACGGCCTGGCATCGTCGGTCCCCGCCCAGTCGGCGCCTGGCATCGTTCATGGCGACTACCGGCTCACCAACGTCATCTACTCCCCGGACATCGACCGCGTTGCCGCAGTGGTCGACTGGGAGATGGCCACGCTCGGCGACCCACTGACCGACGTTGGGCTGCTCGTCGTCTACCAGGAGCTGGCGAACGCCGGCCGCTTCGTCATGCCGAAGCTGGCGGTGGAGGCGGGGTTCCTGACAGCCACCGACCTTGTAGAGCGGTACGCCGCCGGTTCGCCGCGCGACCTGTCGCCACTGCCCTGGTACGTCGCCTTCGGCTGGTTCAAGCTCGCCGTCATCGCCGAGGGGATCCACAACCGCTTCCTGCAGGGCAAGACTGTGGGACCAGGTTTCGGCCGGTTCGGCTCGTCGGTTCCGATCCTGATCCGGTCGGGGCTCGACGTGCTGGCCTCGACAGGAGGGCGCGATGGACTTTCGCCACAGTGAGCGCTCGGCCGAGTACCAGCGCAAGGTCGAGACGTTCCTAACCGAGCACGTCTACCCCACCGAGCACACGTTCGAGGAACAAGCGGCCGCGAACCGTGCGGCAGGCACGCCGTTCCGCACTCCGGCAGTGCTGCAGGAGCTCAAGGCCGAGGCACGCCGCCGCGGACTGTGGAACCTGTTCCTGCCGGACGCCGAGGACGGGGCGGGACTCACGGTCCTCGACTACGCCCCAGTGGCGGAGCTGTCCGGTCGCTCCCCCGCGATCGCTCCCGAGGCGATGAACTGCTCGGCGCCTGACACCGGCAACATGGAGCTGCTGCACATGTTCGCCACCGACGAGCAGCGCAAGGCGTGGCTCGAGCCGCTCCTCGAGGGTGAGATTCGCTCGTGCTTCTCGATGACCGAGCCGGACGTCGCGTCGTCGGACGCCACCAATATCGCTACCACCGCCCGCATCGTGGGCGACGAGATCGTCCTCAACGGTCGCAAGTGGTGGTCGACCGGCGCGCTGCGCCCCGAATGCGCGATCTCGATCGTGATGGCCGTGACCGACCCCGATGCCGATCGGCATGCCCAGCACTCGATGGTGCTCGTCCCGCTCGATACCCCCGGCCTGACCGTCGAGAGATCGACGACGGTCTTCGGGTACGACGACGGGCCGCACGGCGGGCACGGCGTCATCTCGTACGACGACGTGCGGGTGCCGATCTCGAACCTCCTCGGGCCGCGCGGCGGGGGCTTCGCGATGGCCCAGGCGCGACTCGGGCCGGGGCGCATCCACCACTGCATGCGCATGCTCGGGATGGCCGAGCGCGCGCTCGAACTCATGTGCGCGCGGGCCACAGCGCGGACAGCGTTCGGCCAGCCGCTGGCGAAGCAAGGTGTCGTCCGGGAGTGGATCGCCGAGTCACGGATCCGGCTGGAGCAGGCACGGCTGCTCACGCTCAAGACCGCGTGGCTGATCGACACCGTCGGCGCAAAGGAGGCCCGGATCGAAATTGCCGCCATCAAGGTGGCAGTACCGCGGACGGCGTCGTGGGTTCTCGACAAGGCCATCCAGCTGTACGGCGGCGCGGGCGTGTCCGACGACGTCCCAGTCGCCGCGATGTGGGCCCAGGTGCGCACCCTGCGGCTGGCCGACGGACCGGACGAAGTTCACCTGCGGGCGATTGCACGCGCGGAACTCGAGACCGATCTGGCGTGATTGTCACGGTCGACCGATCATGGATAGTCCGGGAAGGGGAGACCAATGCCTGACCGCGATGCAGTCATCGTCAGCGCCGTGCGCACCGCCGTGGGTGTCGGCAAGCCCGACCGTGGTGCACTGCGCGACGTCCATCCCGTGGATCTGGCGGCGCTCGTCATCGATGAGGCGATTCGGCGGGCCGGTGTCGACCCGGCGCTCGTCGACGATGTCGTGCTCGGCTGCGTTTCGCAGATCGGCGAGCAGTCGTTCAATGTCGCGCGCAATGCCGCACTGGCGGCGGGTCTGCCCGAGGACGTCACCGGCGTGACGATCGACCGGCAGTGCGGATCGAGCCAGCAGGCCCTGCACATGGCGGCCGCGGCGGTGATCTCCGGTCAGCAGGACGTCGTGATCGCCGGTGGCGTCGAGGTCATGTCGCGCGTGCCGATGTTCTCGAGCATGGTCGGCGGCGACGGCCCGTTCGGGCCAATGATGAAGGCACGCTACGACGACGGCCTCGTGCCGCAGGGCATCAGCGCCGAGATGATCGCCGCGCGGTGGGGCCTGAGTCGTGAGGATCTGGACTCGCTCGCGGTGGCGTCACACGAGCGGGCCGCTGCCGCGGCCGACTCGGGATTGTTCGACGAGGAAATCCTCGTGGTCGACACCCCCAACGGGCCGTTCGGTCTCGACCAGGGCATCCGTCCCGGGACCAGCCTGGAAACACTCGCCAAGCTGCGGACGGCCTTCAAGGAGAACGGCGTCGTCACCGCGGGCAACGCGTCGCAGATCTCCGACGGTGCCGCGGCGATGGTTGTCACCACGTCGGCCATCGCCGAGCGAGCGGGCCTGCAGCCGATTGCCCGCTTCCACACCGGCGTCACCGCAGGCGTGGACCCGATCATCATGCTGACGGCTCCGATCCCGGCAACCAAGAAGGTGCTCGACCGCAGTGGTCTCGCCCTGTCCGACATCGGCACATTCGAGGTCAACGAGGCGTTCGCGTCGGTTCTCGGCGCCTGGTACGCCGCCATCGGTGCCGACCCGAAGGTGACGAACCCCAACGGCGGCGCGATGGCGCTAGGCCATCCGCTCGGTGCGTCGGGTGCACGGATCCTCACCACGATGCTGCACCGCATGCGCCGCGACGGCACCCGCTATGGCCTGCAGACGATGTGCGAAGGCGGCGGCATGGCCAACGCCACGATCATGGAACTCCTATAGCGCGACCTGCGATAACTTCCTGGCCCCGGCTGAGTCTGCACTCCTGAGAAGGGGGCTTCGACATGTCGTATCAGGCGTACCTCGACGCTGTTGAGAAGAAGACCGGCAAGACCCCGCAGCAACTGCTCGACGAGGCTGCCGAACGCGGATATGGGCCTGACACCAAGTCCACCGTCGTCGTGGACTGGCTCAAGGACGAGTACGGCGTCGGGCGCGGCCACGCGATGGCGCTGTACGGCGTACTGAAGAACGGACCCACGGTGCCGGAGAAGCACGTTGGCTCGACGGGCAGTCACCGCGACGAGTCGCTGACGCTCCGCCTGGACGGTGTCGCCGCTCGGACCTCTGAGAGGTAGCCCTAGACGCCAATTCATGATTACAGTTATCATGATCCCCTTGGCGTCGAGGACGAAGGCGAGCTTGCGATGGCTTCAGTCGGGCACGTGAGAGCTGGACTTCGAGGCGTTCTTTGCACGGTTGTCGCGGCGATGCTCTTCCTGGTGGCGACACCGGCCGCGGCGTCGCTCTCCCCCGATGTCATCGTCCTTCCGGGTGCCTCATCGGCCGAGGGCATCGCGAGCGGCCGGGGCAACACGTTCTACGCGGGCGACTTCTACCGCGGCGACATCTTCCGCGGCAATCTGCGTGCAGGCACGGCCGAGCTGTTCATCGACGCTCCTGATGGGCGACAGGCGCTCGGCATGAAGTACGACCGGCGCACCGGTTACCTGTACGTCGCCGGCGGCGCCACCGGGCAGGGCTACATCTACGACACGAAGACCGGCGAGACTGTCGCCACCTATCAGCTGGCTCCGCCAGGAGTGACGACCTTCGTCGACGATGTTGCGCTCACCCACACGGGAGCGTGGTTCACCGACGCCAATCGAGCCGAGCTGTACGTCATCCCCATCAGCCGCAACGGCGATCCCGGTGAGTCCTCGACGGCTCTGCCCCTCAGCGGGCCGGCGGCGGACCTCAGCGCCGCCTTCAACCTCAACGGCATCGTGGCGACGCCCGATGGCAAGACGCTCATCGTCGGTCACTTCGCGAACGGGCTGCTCTACACCGTCGACCCGGAAACCGGCTCCAGCGCCACGATCGAGGGTCTGTATCTGCCGGACGCTGACGGTCTCGAGCTGCGCGGACGGCGGCTGTGGGTCGGCCAGGTCTTCGAGAACCAGGTGTCTCAGGTACGGCTCAGCAGTGACCTGACCTCCGGTGTGGTCGAGGAGGTCATCACCAGCGATCTTCTTCAGGCACCGACGACGCTCATCGTTCAGGGCAACCGGCTCGCGGTCGTGAACTCATATTTCAACACCGGCGTGCCTCCGACGTCCGATGTGTACGAGGTCGTGGTCTTCCGGCTATGACTCCGGCTGTTCATCAGGCCGGAGAGACCCGCTCGCGATGGCCAGGAACGCCGACCGCCACTGTGCGTGGTTCGCCGCTGCTAGACCAGGCGACGTAATCACGAAACGCCACCGGCAGCCCCCGGGAGTGCACCAAGTCCACCCGGTCCATCACCTGCAGATGCAGATGCGGCTGCGTGCTGTTCCCCGAGTTGCCGCACTCGCCGATGTGCTGCCCCGTCGTCACGCGATCCCCCAGTGCGAGCGCGACCGAGCCCTGACGCAGGTGCGCCAGCAATACATACGTCCCCGGTTCGTCGAGCTCCACGATGACGTGATTACCCACCACCGCCTCGAAACCGCGACGAAGCCGCGACCCCTGCGTCAACAGGTACGGCACCGCGACAATCGGGGACCGCCGAGCGGTGAGATCCGGTTCACCGTCGTGCACCGCGACCACCCGTCCGTCAGCAGGCGCGAGAATAGGCTGGCCGAAGCCGGCGAACCGCTCCACCGGCTCCGCGGTCAGGAAGGTGCGCCAATCCCGCACCTCGCTGGTGCGACGACGCTCATCTACCGCCACGAAGTCCAGCGCGTACGTCTGGCCACCGAAGTGTGTGCCATGGCTCGGAACCCGACGCGCGGGCGTGTTGACCGCCATCCATGACTGGGTGAAGGGCAACGCCAACACCACGGGAGGCCGGTCCGGATCCGGGCGATACCGCGCCGCCTCTCGCATCGCATCAACGAGCTCCGCTGCCTCGGCACGTCGTTGATCAGACATGTGAGTTCCACTCGTCCAAGAGCAAGGCGTAGCCGAAGACGTCGAGCCACTCACCGGATCGGTGCAACGATTCGCGTACGGCGTGCAGCTCCCGGCGCATCCCCACACGCTCCATGAGCCGCCACGACGCCTCGTTGTTCGCGAAGCAGATCGCGGCGACACGTCGCAGGCGCAGCTCGTCGAAGCAGAGCCGCATCAGCTCGCGGACGGCCTCGGTTGCGTACCCGTGGCCGGTGTGAGCGGGATCAAGGACCCAGCCCAGCTCAGCTTGGACGTCGCGTGCCCGAGCCTCCACTTCGGCCTGCGCCCACGGACTCTCGAGCTTGAGCATGAGGTCTCCGATCACCCGGCCCTCTCTCTCGATGATGAGGGTCCTCGCACGCCGACCAGGATCGAACCGAGCGCGGTGGTCGTCGAGGCTGTATGGCACCTCCGTCAGCCATCGGCTGACGCCTTCGAGGCGTCGATAGCGCCAGATGCAGTCAGCGTCCTCGAGATGCGCAGGACGAAGGCTCAGCCGCGCGGTACGGACCGGCAGATCAAGACGCTGGACGACGAGGTTCGGCGGCACTGACTCTCTTGACTCTCACTCGCTCTCGGCGTGGTCGCGAGCAGCCTCGATGAGCGCACTCAGCTGTGGCAGGTCGAGCTGCGCCGCGTCGGTGATCTTCACGTGCCTCATGCGCCGTCCTGACCCGTCAGCAAGCCATCGGAGTCCGGAAGAGACGTGCCGTGGAAGAAGCCGACGTTGATGCCCTTCGAGGTTAGGTTCACATAGACGAAGTCATCAGTCTTTCTGAGGTCGAAGGTGACGGTCTTCTGCGTGGGGTAGTGCTTCTCGACAGCGGTCGGCGCTAGCGCGGTCACTGTGGCCTGCGCACGATCGGACAGGGCCCGGCTGCCTGGCCCCATGTCGCGCACGTCTGGTACGTCGTCCGCCACGGACCGAGGCTAGAGCAGCGGCAGCAGGTGCTCGCGGGCCCATCCGGTGATCCCGGTCGGCGTCGTGGTCAGGACGGTGCGTGGATCCTCGGGCTGGAAGTTCTCACGCACTCCAACGGACATGCCGACGATGGCCTCAATCTGCTTGTTGCTCATGCCCGCAGCGCGCAACCCCTCGCGGACGTCGTCGTCAGAGATGAGCTGGGCGCTGATGTCGCGGTCGAGCGCGTGGCTGAGTTTCTCCGCCAACTGGCGATACGTCAGGTCCTCCGGACCGTGAACTGCCTGCACGACCTGGCCCGACCAGTCGGTCGACAGCAGCCTCGCGGCGGCGATGTCACCGACGTCGCGAGGGTCGACCCAGGGCATCGGTAGGTCGAGCGGCACGGTCGTCGTGATCGCGCCGGACCGGAGCGAATCGATGTCCATCGCTGCGCCGGCGCTCATCCACCGCCACGAAGTCCAGCGCGTACGTCTGGCCACCGAAGTGCGTGGCTTGGAACCCGACGCGCCGGCGTGTTGGCCGCCAGCCACGACTGGGTGAAGGGCAACGCCAACACCACAGGAGGCCGATTCGGATCCTGGCGATACCGTGCCGCCGCCCGCATCGCATCAACCAGCTCCGCCTCCTCGGCGCGTTGCTCATCAGGCACCGTCCTCGGCCGCCTGACCGACGACGGCACAGGGCCGACGACTCCCACGAAAGTTTGCCGTTCTTTGGGTTACGCCAGGCCGCTGGATCGCGACATGCAATCAAAGCGTGCGACCGGATCACGGTGGCTGTTCACGGCCACCCGCGACGCGGCGGGGTGGATCTCATTGGCCACAGCGAATCCGTCTCGCGGAAGGGATGAACGCACATGTCCGACGGCATCGCCGAACTTCGTGTGCGGCACGCCCTCGTCACCGAACGGATCGACGACCTCGGCAGCAACCCACCTACACCCGCAGAGCCCGGCGAAGATCACAACAGCAGACCGCCGGCGGACCTGGTGGCGACAGCGCGCGAACTCTGGGATGCGAAGCTCGTGCAAGTCCACTTCGCCGCGCTTCTCGACGGCCTTGAGCTGTACCCCCTCGACGACGACGGGCGTTGCAGCAGCTGCGGGCTCCACGTCCCCACCCTCCGACAGATGCAGCCAGACGGGCTCGCCCACCAACCCTCCTAGCAGCGTCCGACACCACCCAATACGGAGACCCCGCCGGCGAGCCCCCGAACTGGCGGGGTCTCCCCTTCAGCACCGTTCCCCTGGAGCCGGCGTCATTCGCAGGCGACGCGTCGCGGACCGTGTGGGTTGACCGGCCGATGACGGCGGCGCCGAGCCAGGACGGCGCCTCCCGAACGGCGACGCGCGTGTTTCGTTCACCTTGCTTGCGGTCGGCACCAGCCGGCGTGCCGAGGCACGGTCAACGGGCGTGTGCGCCCACGCCGATGCGGGAAGGTGTGGCCCGTGACAAGCACGCGAACAACCACCGAGGCGTCGCCGTCTCAGGTGATCGCCGATATGCGGGGAACTCGGTCGACAGCAGCCGATGCCGGCCAGTCCCTCGGCGCGCCAGCGGTGACCCTCAGCTCCAGGCAGCGGCGGCTGCGCCGCACGCTTGAGTGTCTCACCGGCATCGCCTTCACCGAAGGCAACGAGGTGACGGTGCTCCGCAACGGCGACCAGATCTTCCCAGCGATGCTCGACGCTATCAACGGCGCCCGCCGCAGTGTTGACCTGATGACATACGTGTACTGGAAAGGCGATATCGCGCACCGGTTCGCCGAAGGGTTGTCCGCGGCCGCCGGTCGGGGCGTGCGGGTGCGGCTGCTCATCGACGCGGTCGGCGGCCTACAGATCGAGAAGGGCCTGGTCGACCACATGGACAACGCCGGCGTGCACGTGGAGTGGTTCCGCAAGCCCTGGCTCAAGTCCCCGTTCAAGCACAACCATCGATGCCACCGCAAGGTGCTCGTCGTCGACGAGCAGCTCGGGTTCGTCGGCGGGGTCGGCATCGCCGAGGAGTGGTGCGGCGACGCTCGCAATGAGCGGGAGTGGCGCGACACCCACGCCCGCGTCCGCGGGCCGGCGGTCGACGGCTTGTCCGCGGCCTTCTCGCAGAACTGGGCCGAAAGCGGCCGCGAGCTGTACGACGACGTGGACCTGTTCCCGGACCAGCCGCAACCGGGCAACGCCGTCGTGCAGGTCGTCCGCGGCTCCGCCAGCCTGGGTTGGGACGACCTGCAAACCACCTTCCGGGTGATGCTGGACACCGCTCAACACCGGCTGCGGCTGGCGACCGCATACTTCGCCCCCGACGACTTCTTCCTCGAGCGGTTGTGCGCGGCCGCGCGACGCGGCGTCGAGGTTGACGTCATGCTGCCCGGGCCGCACGCCGACAAGCGGGTCTGCCAACTCGCGAGTGAGGCAACATACGCCGACATGATCGACTGCGGCATCCGCGTCTGGACGTTCCAGCCGTCAATGCTGCACGAGAAGATCATGACCGTGGACGGCATCGCGGCACTGATCGGCTCGTCGAACTTCAACCGGCGCTCACTCGACCACGATGAGGAAGTCCTGCTCTGCGCCCTCGACGACGATGTCGTCGCCCGACTCGACGCCGACTTCGACGACGACATCCGGCGCAGCGTCCAGATCGACCTGACCAGGTGGCGAGAGCGGTCGGCCAAGCAGCGCGTCATGGAAGTAGCCACGAAACCGATCCGCCGCTGGTTGTAATAGAACATGATCACTCGCCTGCTCACCAAGGACCGCAACCGATCCACGCGAGGAAGAGATCAAGGCGGTCACCCGGTCTCGCTGTAGTAGGGCGACCGAGCGGCGGCGAGACGACGCGTGGCAAGCCACACCGCTGACCTCGGCGGCATGGTGTGATACCGGCACCGTGACCGCTGCCGTCGGGACCGGCTGCTAGATCTCTTCCTCGAATACGACCTCGCGCTTGCGGCGGATCGCCGGCTGCACTGCGATCACGAAGGCGGCAACTGCCAGGATCAGGAGGATCAGCGAGAGTGGTCGGGTCACGAAGACGCTCGCGTCTCCACGGGAGATGATCAGGGCACGGCGCAGGTATTCCTCCAGCAGCGGGCCGAGCACGAACCCCAACAGCAATGGCGCCGGCTCGCAGCCCAGTTTGATCAGGAAGTATCCGAGGATGCCGAAGAAGGCGATCGCGTACACGTGGTACGCGTTGAGTCCCAGGGAATAGCAGCCAATGGCGGCGAAGGCGATGATCGCCGGAAACAGCACCCTGTAGGGAATCGCCAGCATCTTCACCCACAAGCCAATGAGCGGCAGATTGAGCATCACCAGGAGGAAGTTTCCGATCCACATCGACACTATGAGGCCCCAGACGAGGGCGGGTTCGTCGTTGATGACGTTCGGGCCCGGAGTGATTCCCTGGATGATGAAGGCGCCGATCAAGAGCGCCATGACCGGGTTCGCCGGCAGACCCAGGGTGAGCAGCGGGATGAACGAGGTCTGGGCGGCGGCGTTGTTGGCCGATTCCGGGCCCGCAACGCCTTCGATCGCGCCCTTCCCGAATTCTTCGGGGTGCTTCGAGACGCGCTTCTCTACGGAGTAGGACACGAACGATGCGAGCACGTGTCCAGCGCCGGGCAGTATGCCCAGCGCGGCTCCCAGGCCCGTGCCGCGCGACACGGGGGCTACGATCCTGCGGAAGTCCTCCCGGGTGAGCCACAGGTTCTTGACCGGCTTCACCGTGACGGTCTGCGCCCTCTCGCTCTCCAGGTTGCGAAGGATCTCGGCGACGCCGAACATGCCGACAGCTAGCGAAACAAAGTTCAGGCCGCCGTAGAGCTCGCGCTGACCGAAGGTGAAGCGCGGGGTGCCCGAATAGATGTCCTGACCCACCGTGCCGAGCAGCAGTCCGAGGACGATCATCGCGAGTGCCTTGATGGTGGAGCCACTCGCCAACGCGATGGACGCGATCAGGCCCAGCACGACCAGCGAGAAGTACTCCGCCGGCCCGAACTCGAGCGCGACGCGGGAGATCGGCACAGCGAACAGGGCCAGGACGACCGTGCCCACTGTGCCGGCGAAGAAGGAGCCAAGTGCGGCCGTGGCAAGCGCCGGTCCGGCACGACCGCGTACGGCCATCTCGTGACCGTCGATCGCCGTCACGGCCGCCGAGGACTCCCCGGGAAGGTTGATGAGGATGGCCGTGGTCGATCCACCGTATTGAGCGCCGTAATAGATGCCGGCCAACATGATGAGCGCTGCAACCGGCTCGAAGGAGAAAGTGATCGGCAGGAGCATGGCAATGGTGGCCGTTGGCCCGATTCCGGGCAGGACCCCTACGGCGGTCCCCAGGGCCACGCCGATGAGGCAGAAGAGAAGGTTCGCCGGCGTGAGCGCCGTCTCGAGGCCGAGCCCCAGATTCTCGAGTACTCCCATCGGCTCGCTACCCAGGAAGCCAGGGGCCGAACAATGGCAGCCGCAGCTGCAGACCGACGACGAAGATGAGGACGCACAGGACCGTGAGGCACCCGGCGATCACCGCGGCGGGGATCACGCCGGTATGGTGCCCGGCCAACGCCGACAAGAGCACCGTTACGAGCAGCGCGGGGACGAGGCCCAACCCCTGCACCGTGAAGCCGAAGAAAAGGATGGCCGCGACGAGCATCGCGACCGACCTCCAGGGGATCGCTCCGATATCGCTTGCCTCGCCGGCGACGAATCCGTTGACGGCAATGAGAATTCCGAGCAGGACCAGCACGCTGCCCAGCACGAGCGGGAAAAAGCCCGGGCCCATGCGCAGCGGGCTACCGACCTCATAGGTGCTCGCCGTGATGGCGAATGCCAACCCGAAGGCCGTGAAGGTCCCGCCCGCAAGCAGATCCTTACGCGCCTCGTGCAGGTTCAAGAGTCAGGATCCCTCACGGATTGAAGAGAACGATGGGCATGACAGCACCGCTCCCCCCGTCGTTGACAGTCAGTCCGCCGAGACGCCGGCCTCCTCGATGATGGGCCGCCAGAGGTCGATCTGCTCTTCGAGCCGCTTGGTATGCGCCTCCGGTGTTGCGTCTTCATCGGGAGACGGCACGGCGCCGAGTTCGGCCAGCTGATCGATCACGTTCTGGTCCGCGAGGGCGACCTTGAGCGCATCAGAGAGCTTCTGGACGATCTCGTCCGGCACCTCGGCCGGAACGTAAAGGCCATGCCAGACGCCGACCTCGATGTCGGGCAGGCCTGCCTCCGCAGTGGTTGGCAGATCGGGGAGGCTGTCCACCCGTTCTGGAGTGGTCACGGCGTAGGCCTTGACTTCTCCGGCTTGGATCTGGCCGGTCGTGTTCGTGGTCTGGTCGCACATGAAGTCGACCTGCCCACCGACGAGGTCGGTCAGGGCGGGACCCGTTCCCTCGTAGGGCACCTCGGTGAGGGTCACGCCGATGGAACTTTGGAAGAGCAGTCCGCACAGCTGCGAGGCCGCTCCGATGCCGGCGTTGGCGAGAGTCACGGTGTCCGAATTCGCCTTGACGTACTCGGCCAGCTCTTCGAGCGTGTTTGGCTCGAAGTCGCGTCTGGCGATGATCGTCATCGGGACCTCGGTGACCAGCCCGATCGTCTTGAAGTCCTCCAGCGGGTCGTACGGCAGGTCGTTGTACAGCGACGGTGCGGTCGACATGCCGATGTGGTGCATCAGCACGGTATATCCGTCCGGAGCGGCCGCTGCGACCTCACCGGCCGCCACGGTGCCGCCGGCGCCCTCGACGTTCTGGACGACGATCTGCTGGCCGAGCTCCTCGCTCATGGGCTCCGCAATGAGCCGGGTCACTGTGTCTGTCGGCCCGCCGGCCGAAAATGGCACCACGAACGTGATCTCCCCGTCCGGATAGCTCTCCGCAGCCTCGCCGTCGCCACCGCCACCGTCGTCGCCTCCGCCGCAAGCAACGAGTGCCAGGGCCGCCGCAGCGAGGATGGCACCCACTTGGAATTTGCGGAGGCATCGGCCGGTCGATCGCGATGGCGCAATCTCGTCGTACACATGGTCCGATCGCATTACGTGGACCTCCAAAGTCGCGAGCCGGGCTCGGAACGCCGGAACGCTACCACCGGGTGTGATGCTCATCACAGGTCCGACGGCCTGCTGAGCACCAGTGGAAGTTGGCCAGGTGGTGGGGGCCGCGTGGATTCACCACACCGGAGATCCCGCTCGACCTCGGTGGGGGGCGGCTATCGGTTCGCCGTGCAGCCGCACGACGGGATCGGTTCCATCTCGCCGGCGAGTTCCTAGAGATCGACCGGCCCAGCCGCCTGGTCTAAACCTTCCGCTGGGAAGAACCCGACCCCGACGACCGAGAAACGGTCGTCAGGCTGTCCCTCGGCGCCGACGGTTACGCCGCGCAGGTGTCGCTGTGGCAGGGCGAGCTTGCGACCCAGGCGCGACTCGCGCTACACCGCCGCGCTCGACGGAGAGCCTGGAGAAGCTGCACGCGCGGATCCACTCAGCCGCCTAGGTCCGGTTCGCACTACACCCTGGCCGACGTGTCCGAGGGCGTGGGGGCTACAACTGCGTCGAGAACCACGACGTGCGACCTCGTCCGGATGTCCTCAACGGGAAGGTCGTTAATTTGGCTGTTGCTGTAGGACACGGCGCGTGGATTATCCCGCAGGCGACCGTGCTCATCTTCCACATCTGGCTATAGCCACCGACGCCGACGTGATAGTCGCCTCGATGACCTTGAGATTCCCGGAGCACCAGCCCGCCGCGCGACCGGTGATTGCGGCAAGATCGCCATCCACAAGTACCGTCCTATCAGCGGCATATGGCCGAGGCGGCGTCTCCCACTCGAGACGATGAGTTCGCCCGCCAGCTTGACCAGCCCGGAGGGGAAGTCTTCAAGAAGATCGCGTCGGATGACCCGGGCCGCTTTGGACCGCTCGCGGAAAAGATCAACTCAGTGCGGCGACGGCCGGGTTACTGCCTCGGGTTCGGCGGACGATCGAACCCCGCGAAACGTTCATGCACCGTGACGTCGCTCCCGCCCAACATCGTCGCCTTCTCCTGGAGCATCGCACGGGCCTTGTCGCTGACGGAGCCGTAGACCTCGATCTGTCGAAGCGTGATCATGTCGGCCAGCTTGCGGAACTCTGTTCTGCCGATCTCTAGATGCAACTCAAGAGATGCAGAGTCGGGATGGACGGCCACGACGGTCATCACAGCGGCTTCCTCGTCGAGGTGAAAGACGTAGGAGATGAGCTGGGGTTCACGTGATTGGATCACGTCGACAAGGCGACGGATTCCGGCCTTCAGGTCCTGCTCCCGGTCCTCACTGACGGCGGAACGATCGATGTAAACGATCAGGCCCGACCCGTCCGGGTCATCGTTGCCGCCCATACTCCCAAGCTACGACGCCGCGCACGCGCGTCATCAGGCGGCGATCAGCCGCATGAAGGCCATCAAGGGGAAGGCGCACGTGGCAACGCCGTGACGGATTTGTCCCCTGGGCACCCCGTGAGCCGCGTGGGCAAGCACCTGGGGCAAGCGCGCGCTCGGGGCGCATCCAGAACCCAGCTCAGCTCCAGCACCCAATTCTCCCGGTGGCCCGTTCATCACTGGACTGTCCCACCGGGGGCACTGGCGCGGAAGGCTCGCGCGCCGGGATTTCTCCAGCCGCAGTGTCGACGCTCAGCTGTCCACGCCAGCAGATCTTGTGAGGGGTGGCTTGGTAACAGGTCACCTCCGCGGCAGCAGTAACAGCTTGCCGGACGCCTACGGCGCGGGGTCGCGCAAGGGGTAACGTTGCCGAGGTGACGGACCCGAATGGGGTGCGCGCCTCCGACAGCGAGCGAGAAGCCATCGTCGAACGCCTCCGCGCCGCCTCCGCCGAAGGCCGCCTGTCCCTGGAAGAGTTGGTCGGCCGGACCGAAGCGGCCTACTCCGCCACCACGCGCGGCGAGCTCGCGAAGGTTGCGGTCGATCTTCCGGAGCAGGATTCCCCTCCCTCATCCACGCAGCCGGTGCACTCCCAGCGCATGGTCTCGGTGTTCGCCGACGTCTCCCGCCGCGGCTGGTGGCGGGCCGAGGGCACCGTGTCCCCGATCACCGTCTTTGGTGACGTCGAACTCGATCTACGCCAGGCGGCGGTGCCCACAGGTCAGGTTCAGATTTCCGCTGTCGCACCCTTTGGCGACATCGAAGTCATCGTCCCCGACGGAGTCATCGTCGAACTCAGCGGATTCTCACTGTTCGGTCGCAAGAAGGTAGACGTCCGAAGATCGAGCTCCATGCAGTCGGCACCAGTCGTCCGAGTCCAGGGCTTCACCGTATTCGGCAGCGTGCTCGTCCGTAGTTGAACCGGAATCGATGAGTGCATATGCGCGGACGATCGGGGCTAGGCGGCTCTCCACTGGTTACCACTGAACTGCCGAATCTTGATCGCCCATCAATAAACCCCCTGTGGGCGCTCGGTGTCGTGACCGGCGGGGCGAACCGTCACGACTCTCCACTGCCGACCCGCGACGGTAGACACGGTGGCCGCGCTGAGGCCCGATGGGTATTGCATGGCAGAACCACCGGGCCGACGATTGAGTGATCAGTCGGTCAACCGACGGGTGGTGGATCCATGGGACTCCGGGACTTCCTGCGGCGACGACGCACCGCGTGAATGACAACGAGCGGCGGCAGGAACGGCAGCGTAAGAAGGTCGAGAAGCTCAGGATGCAGAAGCCGTCACGCGGCGCGCCCGCTCCCCCGCCCGGCGGGAGCGCTTGACGACGCGCTAACAACAGTGCGCCCTTCCGGGGCCGGCGACGTCGAAGTCCTCAAGGTTTCAATGCGGCAAAACATCGATGACGTCCCGAGGGTTCATGCGGACAACACCCATAACCGCCAAATCAAGATCTAGCGGATAAGAGCGGCCTGGGCGCCGCCGACGCACCCAAGTCGCCGTGGACCGCCCGCGGGTTCACGCCAGCACCCACGCCAGGTAACCGGTGAAGCGCTCGGGATCGAAATGGTCGACGCTGCCAGGTGCGTGCGCACATCTGGACATTTCAAAGGACGCCAAGGTCTTTGGCCTTGCCCCGATTCTGCGATTCGTCGAGGGGTGAGGCTGACGGTCTTCTCGCCGGGCTTGAAGGGACGATGTCCACCGGCAGAGTGCCGGAACGGCACTACTTGCCAACCTGCGCCAAGCAGCTGGCTACCGCCGGAGCGAAGTGAAGGGGGTCTAGCCGCGGGCAAACGCCGCCAGAGGAGGGCGGCCAGGGGCCACGGGGGGAGCCCCCGACCGCGATGAAGGACGCCACTTCACATTCGTTCGCTTCGACAGCACTCTCTCGATCCGATGCATTGTGCCGTCCGGCAAAATCGTCCAACCCGGGGTGCCGGAGTCCCGTCCCGGTAGGCTCATGAGCCGGTGCGCTGCAGCCACATGCGCTCCCTGCAGGAGATACCCGGGACGGAACAGTTGACCGCACCCTGGCAGGCGTATTCGCCCACACTGGTTGGCCGAGGCGGTGAGTTCGACCGCCTGCACCGGCTGCTGGAGGCCATGGCCAGCACGGACACGGGGCGGATGGTGCTCATCCACGGCGAGGCCGGGGTAGGCAAGTCGCGGCTGGTTCGGGAGGCCACCGCGGTGGCCCGGCGAGCCGGCGTCAGCGTCCTTTCCGGCCGGGCGGTGCCGTCGGGCGAGGCGTACCGCCCGCTCGCCGAGGCGCTCAGCGCTGCGTTGCGGGGCCGCCAGCTGCCTCGGGAAAACGGCCTGCGGCCGTACCTACCAGCGCTGTCCGCGCTGCTCCCGGATATCGCCATCGAGGGCCAGTCCGACCCGCGCGGCGGAGTCATCCTGGGCGAGGCGATCTTGCGGCTGGTGAGCACGCTGACGAGCCCGCGCGGCGCCATGCTGGTGCTGGAGGACCTCCACTGGGCCGACCCGGACACCCTGGACGTCCTGAGCTACCTGGCCGATGCGGCGAGCACCTCACCGCTGGTGCTCGTCGGGACCGCCCGAGACGAGCCGGATCCGCCGCAGCGGCTGCTCGAGCTTGCCCTGGCATGCCAGGCCGACATCATCCCGCTGGACCGACTCGGCCCACGGGACGTGCGCGGGGTGGTGGAGTCCTGCCTGTCGGCGGCTCCGCCAGACGAGCTGGTGCGGTTCGTCATCGAGCATGCCGACGGGTTGCCGTTCCTCATCGAGGAGCTGCTGACGGGGCTGGCCGCGGTCGGCGCGCTGGCCCCGGACGGCACCCTGACCGGCCCGCTGGCTGCGAACGTGCCACGCACGTTCGCAGCCACGGTGCGCCGCCGGCTGGCCGGCCTGGATCCGAGTGCGCGCTCGGTGGTAGAGACCGCCGCGGTGCTCGGCCGCCGGTTCGACTGGCGGTTGATCCCGGAGATCACCGAGCTGGCCCAGCAGGTGGTACTGGCCGGCCTGCGGTCCGCGGTGGCCACCGGCCTGGTCGTGGTGCCCGCCACCGACACCGACACATTCCGGTTCCGACACGCGCTGACGTGCGAGGCTGTGCGCACCGATCTGCTACCGCCGGAGCGCCGAGCGCTCGCCCGGGCCGCCGCCGCGGTCGTCGAGAGGCGCGAGCCAGCGGCCCGCGACTTGGCCGCCGGGCTCTGGATGGCGGCAGGGGAGGACGCCCGGGCCGCTGAATTGTATCTGCGCGCCGGCTGGCAGTCCCGCCGCCGCGGCGCGCTGCACACCGCTGAAGCCCAGCTGACCCGCGCCGCGACCCTGGCCGTGGACAAGCCAGCGCTACGCCGAGAGGCGGAGGCGGTGCTGGTCGAGGTGCTAGCCGATGCCGGCGACACCGACCGGGCGATGGCGCTGGGTGAGCGGCTGCTGGCCCGCGGAGAGACGTGGGTCCGGCTGACCCTAGCCGAGGTGGCGGCCGAGGCCGGCCGGTGGGACGTCGCCGCCTCAAGGCTGAGCGCGCTGCCGAAGACCGACGACCCGCGCGCCAGCGTGCTGGCCGCCCGGCTGGCGCACGAACGCGGCCAGCCAGAGGACGCGCTGAGCATCGCCAGGCTGGCACTCACCGGGGCCGAGGAGCGCAACCAGTGGCCGGTGGCCTGCCAGGCGCTGGAGGTGATGGGCCGCACCGCGCGGGTGACCGACCTGGAGGCGGCCCGGGACGCGTTCCTGGCCGCCGAGCGGCTGGCCATCGACCACGACCTGCCATTGGAACGGGTTTCCGCGCTGCACGAACTCGGCACCGTGGACCTGCTGCTGGACGGCTCCACGATCCGGCTCGCACGGGCCCGCGCGCTCGCCCTCGACGCCGGCGCGCTTGGCCTGGCGGCCACCGTCGACGTACAGATCGCGGCCAGCCTGCTGCACCAGGATGCGGACGCTGCGCTCGTACACGCCGAGCGCAGCGCCGAGCTTGCCCGCCGACTGCGAATGGACCAGCTGCGGGCCACCGCGCTGTTCTTCCAGGCCGCCGCACACGCGCACCGCCGAAACACCCCGGCGATGGAGCGCTGCGTGGCCGAGGCCCGCGAGCTCGCCCCGGACGACCTGGACGTCAACGCCGGCATCTGGGGCGCGGTGTACGCGCACGTCGCGCTGCTCAATGACGACCGGGCCCGGCTGGCCGAATGCCTGGACCACGCCATCGAGTTCATGCGTACCAGCCCGACCACGGCGCCGGCGCCCACGTACGGTTTATGGGCGCTCGTACGCACCCTGGACGACCGCGAGGGGGAGCAGGCGCGAGCCGAGGCCCGCCCGTCCGGGGTGAACTGGGAGAACCGCGCACTGCTCGGCTACGCCGACGCAGTCGACGCCGGCCGCCGGGGTCGGCTGGCCGACGCCGAGCAGTTGCTCGCCGCCGCCGATGCCGCGATGGGCTCCCGGCACTGGTGGCAGCAACGGATCCGGCTGCTGGTCGCTGACGACACGCTCGGCGACAACTGGGGAGACCCGATCGGGTGGGCCCGCGAGGCGCTGGCGGTGTTCGTTCGGCGCGGCGACGACCGGCTGGCCACCCGTTGCCGGGAGATACTGCGCCGGGCCGGTGTGCCGGTGCCCCGGCGCGGCCGGGGCGACACCGCAGTGCCGGACCGGCTCAGGGGTGTCGGCGTGACCAGCCGGGAGATGGACGTCCTGAACTTGGTCGCGGCGGGGCTGACCAACGCGGCGATCGCCGAACGGCTTGTGCTCTCACCCCGCACAGTCGAGACACACGTGGCCAACTTGGTCACAAAGACGAAGGTTGCTGGACGCAGCGGCCTGACGTGCCTGGTTAAGTCCGGGACCGCTTCCAACTAACTCAGGTTGCCGCTCCCTAGGCGCCTGCGCGGCCAGCCCGGGATACTTCGCCCGGGATGACGCTTGTGCCAGGCCACGGCGCCGGCGGTTGTTGAGACAACGGGCGCAACGGGGAAGCCGTCGGTCGGGTCCGTGTCGGTCAGCGGGTCTGCCCTCGGATGGCGGGGGGTTCGAGGGCAGACCCACTGATCGCCCTCGGATTGTGGGGGCTCGATCTCCGTGTCGACTCCTCCGGACGCACTATCCACGAGGTGGCCGACTCGCCGGATGCCTTGGGCAAGCGCGGTCGCTGGCGCATCCTTGATAAGAATCCGCGGACGTGCACCTGCAGGGCGCGCAGCAGGTTGCCGGGCGGGCTGAGCCCGGTCAACACGAGGTCCGGCACTCGGGCAGCTGCTGGTACAGCAACTCAGCCGCGGTCAGGCCATCGATGTTTGGCAGGTCAATGTCGACCACAGCCACATCGGGGCGGGTCTGCCGTGCGGTGGCCACGATCTGACGGCCGTTGTCCAGCTCAGCAACGACGTCGATGTCGCTTTCGAGGGAGAGCAGGGCCACGAGGGCACCACGGATCAGATGCATGTCCTCGGCAATCAGGACCCGGATCACTGGGTATCCCGGGGAACCTCGACGAGGAGCCGGAACCGACCGTCACCGATGTGCTCGACGGCAGCTCGACCCGACACCGCGTGGGGCCCGCTCGGCCAATCCGTCAAGTCCACCCCCCTCACCCATGGGACCCTCGGCCCCGTCGTTCACGATCTCGAGGCAGATCTCCCCGTCCTGTTCCCGAGCCGTGATCGACGTGGTACGCGCCTTGGCGTGACGGAGGATGTTCGTCATGCCACTGACGGCGGCGATGCTCCGGAGGTCTCGTTGAGTTCGGGAGGACTGATGCGCCTCGACGCCGCAGGCGGTCTCGATCGCGGCGACGCAGGCATCGGGTCGTCGACGATCCATATCACGGCGTGTGGGCCGAGCCGCTCGCCTACGGGTCGCCCCGTGTCGGCGTACACCTCGCGGCCGTGCCCTTGGTAGGTGCGAACCCGGCCGGGGGTCGACGTTGTCCAGGGGTGTCGTCGGAACGGCTGACGCTCATCGCTTCTCGACCTGCTGGCACAGACGCGGGTGACTATAAATGAGGAACGGTGCAGCCAGGCTTCCCGCGCGGACATCCAGGCAGGGCTTGAGGACCCCCACGGGTGGCAGGGTCTTGCTCTAAGCCGCCCGAGCGATCGAGCACATTCCTGAACTGCTCGGCCTGAGCCCTCATCGCAACCGCTGCGTCGACTGACGACCGCTGCGGCTGAACCTTCGTTCGCTGCGACGCCGGGTTACTGATCGCTACATTGTTCACCCATGGGTACCGTCGGCGCCTATGACTCGATGGGCCGCGGCGGTTCGAACTCCGGCGCGGAGAGTACGCCGATGCGCCCGCCCACCCGTGGTGCGGGTCGAGATCCCGGTGGGCGCCGAGTCGCGGCGATGTGCACTCGCGGACCTTGATCGCGATCGCGTCGGCCCAGCAGAACGCGTACGGGCCGGCGTTCAAGGGTCGGTTACGAGACGCGGCGACCACCTCATCGAGCTCCTTGGCCCTCCGGCTGACCTGGCTCTTCGACAGCGCGGCGATACCAAGGGTCTCGACCATCTTCTCCATCCGGCGGGTAGACACCCAAGCAGGTAGCTGGTCGCCACCACCGAGATCGGTGCAGACTCGCTGCGGCGCCGCCGGTCCAGCAGCCAATCCGGGGAGTGCCGAGGACTGTCCGGCGCTGGACGGACGCCTCCCGCATCGGATTCGCTCACGACCGAGCGGGCCTGCCTCTTGTGGTGGCCCGAGGCGCCCGTTGACGATGGCCAAGCAGGCGGGGCGAGAGTCCCTAGAGGAGCAGCCGCACCGACATGGGGGAGGGATGCCGATGTCGTCGACGTGGGATCAGGACTGGGGAGGTACGCCGGTAACCATCACGACCGGCTGGGGCGCCGAGCTGACGGTGCTGAAGGAGGACGCCAGCCACTACGGCGATGTCCTCGAATCCGGCGTCAGCTGGGCCTACGAGACGAGTTACCTCGAACCGCATGTCGAACCGGGCGACGTCGTCGTCGACGTCGGCGCCAACTACGGCTACACGACGTCGTACTTCTCTTACGAGTGCGGGCCCTCTGGCTTCGTGCTGTCGATCGAGCCGGAGCCGAACACTCGCGCCCTGCTCGAGCACAACGTGCGCATGAACAAACTCCAGAACGTCGAGATCGTCGCGTGCGCCGCCGGTGCCAGCTTCGGCCAGATCGAGTTGTTTCGTAGCGCGACCAATCTCGCCAACCACGCCGTGAACCGGGACCTGGTGCCCAACGTCCAGGACTCGGTACTGGTGGACGTTCGGACGGTGGACGAGCTCTGCGCGTCGCGACTTGGAGAACGCACCCCGACCGTGCTGAAGATCGACGTCGAGGGCTGGGAGTGGGCGGTGCTGCAAGGGTCAACCAATGTCATCGACAAGGCCCGCCCAGTCATTTGGCTGGAGTACTGGCCCCTCGGCATTAGGGCCAACGGACACGACCCGCGCGCGGTTCTCGACCTCATGTACGACCACGGCTACACGATCACCGTGCACGACCTCGTCCTGCAGTCGCGGCTCCACATCAGCGGTGACGAAATCATCGCCTACTGCGACGAAGCGACCGAGCGGTTCAAGCGCGCCGGGAGGTCCGAGCTGCACGGCATCCTCTACCTGCATGCGACGCAAGAGCCGTCCACTATGCGATGAGACGACGACCTCGACCGCATCGTCGACGCAGTGACTGATTTGCCCTCACCGGCCCGCGCTGGACCTACCGGACGTCCCTGGACGGGCCGACTCCGTGCCGAGCCGGATCGTCGGCCGTGGCGCACCCTCCCATTCGCCCTGGCCAAGCCGTTCGGCTGCGGCAGGAGATCGAGTACATAGCGGACGCGGCGCAGCGCGCCCCACTGCAGGCCAAGGAACGTCGCCGCCAGGAATAATGCGGCGCTGAGGAACGATGAGTGCGAAGGAATGCTCGACTCGTGCAGGCGCATTGGGCCACGGACTTGAGGTGCGCGCGCACCTTGTCGTATCCCACTGCGATAGTGGCAACGGCGTCGTGTGCCGGCACTTCGGAGGGTGGGCCTGATGGGCCGAGTTTCGCAGTGGGCAGTGAAACACCCGTGGTTCGCGTTGCTGACGTGGGCGGCGATCATGGTCGTGGTAGGCATCGTCGGGACGAGCTTCGGCGGCGACTACAACGACAACTTCGAGCTGCCGGACACCGAGTCGACGACCGCTCAGGAACTTTTGTCCGAGCTCTCGGGTGGCGCGGGGACCGGCGCTGGTCTGGATGGCCAGGTCGTGTGGAAACCGGAATCCGGCCAGGCCACCGACGGCTCGCCGACCGCGACCATGACGGTCCTGCTAGACGTCTTGTCCTCGTCGCCGAGCGTGGCGTGTGTCCTTACGCCGTACGGCGCGCCGCTCGGCTCGGCATGCCCGGAGCAGCCCCCGGACCAGGGCCAGGGCGGCGAGCAGGGCGATCAGCCGGAGCAGCAGTCCTCGCCGGAGGCGCAAGGCGCACTTGCGCATTTCGGACAGGCCGGCGTCAGCCCTGATGGCACGGTCGCCTATGCCACGGTGGTGTTCGAGGGCGAGTCATTCGACGACCTCAACACAACCGATGTGACCTCAGCGCTGGACCTGATTAAGGAACAGAACGGCGAGGACGGCCTCCAGGTCGGTGCCAACGGCGTGTTCTCCTTCGTGGGTGGCGAACCACCGTCGTCGGAGAGCATCGGCGTCACCGTCGCGCTAGTGATCCTGCTGTTCGCCTTCGGCTCGATCCTCGGGGCGTTCCTGCCTATCACGTCGGCCGCGATCTCGGTGGCGCTCGCCACCACCTTCGCGCTGCCTTTGGTGGCGCGGTTCTTCGACGTTGCCACCTTCGCGCCGATCCTGGCCTCGATGATCGGGCTCGGCGTCGGTATCGACTACTCGCTGATCGTCATCAACCGGTACCGGGAAGCGATCATCCACGGCCGTTCGCCGCGGGAGGCCGCGCTGGAATCAGTACGGACGTCGGGGCGAGCTGTGCAGTTCGCGGCAGCGACAGTGATCATCGCCCTGCTGGGCTTGTTCGTGATGCGGATCACGTTCTTCAACGGCATCGCGGTCTCAGCGGCCATCACGGTGTTCATGGTGATGGTGGGAGCGCTGCTGCTGCTGCCAGCAGTGCTGTCGTTGCTCGGAACGTGGGCGTTTGTCGGGCGTATGGCCTGGATAACCGACCGGGAAGCGATTCCGAGGCAGCGGCTGACCGGCCCTCTACGCGCTGTGGCTCGGTTCCTGCGATACCTCGGCTGGCTCATCTTCCTCCCGGTGACCGTCATCGGGCTGGCCTGGCGCTGGATCGCGCACCGTGGGCAGGCGCCAGATCCGACCCGGCCTGGCGCCTTCGCGAGGTACGGATATTGGCTGCAGAAGCGGCCGGCGCTGACCGCCGTTCTCGCATTGGGGTTGATGCTCGCCGTCGCGATCCCGATGCTGTCTCTCCGTCTTGGCTTTTCCGATGACTCAGGCGCCCCGGAAGGCAGCCCGCAACGGATCGCCTACGAGCTGACCGCCGAAGGTTTCGGGCCCGGGGTCAACGGACCGTTCTATCTCGCAGCGGAGCTGCCGAGCGCCGGCGACCAGTCCGCCGTGACAACGATCACGGACGCCTTGAATGCCGACCCGGGGGTGGCGCTTGCGGCCGCCGCGCCCGTTGCCCCGGACGCCACGGTCGCGCCGATCCAGGTTTTCCCCAATACCGCACCGCAGGATCAAGCGACGACCGACCTGCTGTTTCACCTGCGTGAGGACGTCATCCCTGTAGCCGCGGCCGATTCGGGCAGCCGGGTCTACGTGGGTGGCTTCCAGGCAGTGACAGCGGACTTCACGCAGGTGCTCGAGGATGCGCTGCCGTGGTTCCTGCTCATCGTTGTGGGTCTCGGCTTCCTGACGCTGGTGTTTCTCTTTCGGTCCCTGCTTGTGCCGGCCACCGGCGTTCTGTCCAGCCTGCTGTCGCTGGGAGCGGCGCTCGGCGTCACCGTGGCGGTGTTCCAATGGGGATGGTTCGCCGACCTGATTCGGCTGGAGAGCACCGGGCCGATCTTCCCCTTCCTACCGATCATGGTTTTCTCGATCCTGTTTGGCCTGTCCTGCGACTACCAGGTGTTTCTCGTTAGCCGCATGCATGAGGAGTGGGTGAACACCGGCGACAACCGCAAGGCGATTCGACGCGGCCTGGCGGGTTCCGGTCGGGTGGTGGCGATTGCCGCGGCGATCATGACGAGTGTGTTCGGCGCGTTCATACTCGGCAACGACACCATCATCAAACTGTTCGGGGTCGCCCTTTCGACGGCGGTGCTGCTCGATGCGTTCGTCGTGCGACTGATTCTCGTTCCGTCCTTGATGACGATCTTTGGTACTGCGAACTGGTGGCTGCCCGGCTGGCTAGCCCGGCTCCTGCCCCACGTGAGCATCGAGTCCGAGCGTGACATGGCGGCAGGCGCCGCCGAGATCGTGGATGTCACCGAGCCCGGTGAGGAGACTGAGCCCGCGAGGGTTTGAATGGCACGCTGGACACCCCCGGATGCGCTGACGTCCGCCGCGAGGGCGCGCCCTCGTTGAGTCCGAGGCACGACAGAACTGCGTACCGCTCATCGACGTCGCCGGACTTTGATGCGCTGCCTTGGCCAGCGCCTCACAGCTCGGGATCGAGCCGCCTTGGCCCGTCCGCGGTGACCGCGGTTCGGGGAACCGCGGCAGGACGACAGGATGCCCTCATGTCTGGACCATGGAAACGAGCTCGGGCACCATAGTGATCATGACCCAGGAGGAGGTCCGCGCTCAAAACAAGCAGAACTCTGCGAGCACGCCTTCCGCTGCGGACGCGATCGCCTCATTGGGCAGCGTCGGGACCGCCGACAGTGTCGCTGTCGCGGGCAGCGTTGACACCGCCAGCAGTGTCGCTGTCGCGGGCAGCGTTGACACCGCCGGCAGTGTTGCAGTGGCCGGAAGCGCGCGAACGGCCCGCAGCATCGGCGTCGTCCAAAGTGCGGCCACAGCCGGCAGCGTCGCCGTGGCAGGAAGCGTGGCTACCGCAGGCAGTGTCGCCGTGGCCGCAAGCGCGGCCACAGCCGGCAGCGTTGCGATCGCCGCAAGCGCCGCCACCAGCGGAAGCCTCGGGATTGTGGCGAGCGTGTTCACCGTGCTCGGCGTCGGCCTTCAAAGGTGCCTGGGCACTGTGGCCTGTGTGAACTGCACGCGGTGCGTGGGCTGCATAGCGTGTGTCGACTGCGTGGACTGCGTCGGGTGCATCGGCTGCGTCGGCCTGCGAGGCGCTATTGGGCAGCGAGCTGTCCGCGCCTGATGCGACGACACGGTGGTCCCACCACATCGTCCGAAGGGCACCACCGGGTCCGCCACGACCGCATCGACGACTCCGGTGTTCTCACCCTGCGCATCGGCGGCCGGCTGCACCACATCGGCATCGGGCGGATCCACGCACGAACCCACGTCCTCCTGCTCATTCACGACCTCGACATTCGCGTCGTGAACGCGATCACGGTGATCGGCCGCGCTGACGCATTCCTCATGCTGCGCCCTTGAGGAAGTAGAGAAGAACTGCGAGTAGTAACGCGTATCTGCACGTACTCGATATCGTTCACTGCGCCCGGCTTGCCGTCCCCCATGGACGAGGGCACTGCTTCCGTCCGTGCCTCGGGACCCCGTCGTGACATTTGCTCCAACGTCCAGCTGGGAGATCAACGCCTGGTCGCTGTCCAGACCTCGCTTAGTGGCACCTGTCCCGGCGACACCTCGACCTCTCCCTGTTGAGCGGGATCACTACGAGGCGGTCGATGCATCGCATCAGGCTGGCGATGACCACATATGCAGTGGTCGCGAGAAGGATGACTGGTTCACGGTGAACCCGCCGACCTCACCGGCTTCGATGTCGGCTCGGAAGTCGGATCGGTAGAAGCGGAAGAGGTCGACATAGGCGAACACGAACAGCGCCGATGCCCTACCCCAACATCTACCCGCCCGGGTACGCGGCGTTCCATCCCACCGCGATCGGCCACACCATGTTCGTCGACACCGTCGACGGGCGCGAGGCTCAGCCGCTTTGTGGGCGAAGGGGTAGTTGGGTGATCCAGTATTCCGTGGTGGGCCCCGGCACCGCGGTCTCGAACCGGGCATTGACTGCCCACAACCGGCCCGCGGCCACGGTCGCGGTCGTGGGGACATCAAGGCCCGGATCGGTGATCTCGCGAATCACGACACCGCTTGCAAGGCGCGGGCCGAGCCGGACCACGGTCACCAGGCCGCCGCCGACCACGAACAGCGTGTGCCCGCGCAGCTCGAGACCGTCCGGGCTGGGCAACGCCTCGCCGTCTAGGTCGACGTCGTCGGCGATCCCAGTGTCAGGGTCGACGCGAAGGAGTTTCCCGGTGCTGGACTGCGCCACCAGGAGCACCCCGCTCTTTGCGACGATTCCGTTGAGGTTGGGGCCCGGGGTTTGGGCGAAGTCGCCCGTGACCGGCAGCAGCGTCGCCGATGATGGCAGCGACCCGTCCGGCCCTAGCGGGATCACGACCAGCTGCGGGTTGAACGAATCAGTCACGTAAACCGCGTCGCGCGTGATCGCCACGTCGTTAAGGAATCCCACGCCCTCTGGCTGGAAGGTCGCGAGCAGTTCGCCGCTCGACGCGTCGTAGACCCGCACATCACCGACACCGAGGCCGAATCCCGGGCCGCCCCCCGCAACCCACAGCCGGTTGCGGCCGGCCTCGTAGGCCACGCCTACGGAGACCTGCGGCGCCTCACCGTCCGCGAAAACTTCCCCTGCGCCCGTGCGCACGTCGCCCCGCCAGATGTCGCCGTCGACGAGGGAGCCGACAAACACCTCGGCGCCCCGGCCGCTGTCAATGCCCTCAGGAAAGAACCCAAGCGGCAAGTCGATGCGGGCCGGGAAGTTGCCGCTGCTACCGGCGGGTCCCGCCGCGACGGGCAGCGGAAGGAGAACAAGCGTTAGGACAGCAATGAATACAACGAGCCTGCGCATAAGACCCCTCGGCCAAGGGCGAGCCTCCACCAGCACGCGTTCACCCGTCAAGGAAACTGATCGCGAAGGCGCTACCTGTGTATCTAGTGCGCGTGAGCAAGGCGGCCACGAAAGGCGCGGTGCGGCCGTTCCTGGTCACGACAAGCGACGACCGGGAGGGCGTCCACGGCCATCCTCGGCGTTGGCTCCGCGGACGTCAGCCCCATCGAGTCCCATGATGACCGTCATTCCCGCTTGTGCCGTTGAGCACGTCAGGACCGTCGGTGCCACGGATCGTCGGGATCAATCCGCGCAGTGCTCCTCAAGGTCAACGCCAAGCACCAGCGGGTCGTGGTCGCTGGAGCGGAAATGGTCTGGCGCGTAGAGCGCCGAGTCACCGCATGCCTGTGGAGCGATCTGATGGAGAACAGCTGCTAGACGGCGAAGAGCGTTCTTTGGGGACCAAATAACCTGGACTCAGGTAGTTGCAGGGCGCAGTATGTCGCGTAGGTGACGAGGATGGGGAGGCCGTCGTGTCAGCAATAAGTCGTCGTATCGGTCTCGGACTGGTGGGGTGTCTGGGCGTGTCCCTGGCGCTTATCGCGCCGGCGGCTGCCGCCGGCGGACGTCCGTTCACGACCTCTCTGACGGGCGCCGCCGAGGTGAACGCCGCCGGCGTGCCGAATCAGGGTGACCTGGACGGTATCGGCACCGCGAGCTTGCGCATCAATCCGGGGGAGGGTGAGGTTTGCTGGACCATCGCGGTGAGCGGCGTCGACCCAATAACCGCGGCGCACATCCACATCGCCCCGCCGACCGCACCTGGACCGATCGTGGTACCACTGGAACCCTATTCCGGCGGCTGCACAGAGGTCGACCGTGACGTCGCCTTGGCGATCATCAAGAACCCGGATAGCTATTACGTCAACGTTCACAACACGCCCTTCCCCGCGGGTGCCCTGCGAGGACAGCTGCACCGCTGACGCTTACGCCCGCCCCCTACGGCTGCGCACGAAGGAGTCTTGGCAGGGGTCGTTGACTGGGCGGAACGATGGTTCTCGCCGCTGCGGTCGGACAATGGACGGTGCCGCCAACCTCCCACGCCTATGGGTGACTGGTCATCGATGCGGTCACCCGGCTACCGCATCCGTGCACAGAGCTCGGTACGGCCGCGATTAGCCAGCCCACCAGCCAGATTGGGAGGCTGCGGGCATGCACGTCGCGGGCCTGACCACGCTGGTGAGTCGGGTGTTCGAGTGGGCGGATGGCGTGCAGCGCCGGCACGGTGTGCTGGGATTTCCGTTCGCGGTGGTGAAGAAGTATGGGGACGACGACGGCGGGCGCGAGGCCGCGCTGATCACCTACTACGGTTTCCTCAGCATTTTCCCGCTGCTGCTGCTCGGGGTGGCGTTGCTGTCGCGGGTGTTGACGGAGAACCCTGAGCTGCGGCAGCGCCTTGTCGATGAGATCGTTCCGCCGTTGCTGCGGTCCACGGTTGAGCAGTCGGTGACGACGTTGCCGACGTCGACTGTTGCGTTCATCGCCGGTTTGATCGGTTTGCTGTTCGCCGGAACCGGTGTCGTGTTCTCCGTCTACCAGACGCTGAACAATGTCGCCGCCGTTCCGCGTCGGCTTCGTGCCGGGTTCTTCTCCCGCTACGTCCGGGTGTTTGTGATGCTGTTGACGTTGCTGCTCGGGGCGCTGGCGGTCGGCGCGCTCACGGTGGCGGTCACGGCGCTGCCCGGCCTGCCGGGTGCGGAACGCGTCGCCGCGGCGCTCGGATCGGCACTGATCATCTTCACCGTCCTGCTGCTCGGCGCCAGGCTGCTGCTGTCGCGACCCGCTCCGTTGCGTGCGATCTGGCCCAGCGCCGCCCTCGGCGCCGCGACGGTGACCGTGGTACTCAGCCTCGGGCCACCGTTACTGGCGAGATTGGTGAGCAGGGCCGGGCTCGTCTACGGCAGCTTTGCCACGGTGGCGGGCATGTTCGCCCTGCTCTACCTGGTCAGCCAGGTCCTGGTCTACTCGGCCGAGATCGCCGCCGTGCGGTATGCCGGCCTGTGGCCGCGGGCCCTGGACCAGAACCGGCCCACCGCCGCCGACGCCCGCGCCGCCACCCTCCTCGCCCGCGAGCAAGAGCGCATACCGGCCGCCCGGGTCGACGTCCGCCTTGTCTCCCAGGACCTAACACCCCAGACGGCGGCCAGCCGGAATCGCACCGCCCATAGCCGCTCTCCAGCCCGTGGCTCCGAATCGACGCCGACGCAGTCAGAAGACGCCGACAACCAGAGGTAGGAAGACCGGGGCAATGCGACGTACGAGGAGTTTCGGCGAACCAGGCGTGCAGCTTGTCGCCCCAGCCGTCGCCGCCGTCCTCGATGAACGGGCGTTCCTCGGTCTGGTTGAGCCCGGCCGAATACCCGTCGGCGGAGATCGTGATGTTGCAGATCACCCGCCTGTATGTGTGGTCATTGCTGTCTCCTCCTCGTAGCGACCTCCGTCGCGTTCGCGGTGAGCTTCCGGTCAAGCATCGATGGCCTTGCCGGCTCTTGGACGATCCGGTCCACGCCCTCAGGGGACTTCCCGTCGCACGTGTTGCGCATTTCAGCCACAGAGGGCTTGGCGGCTGATCAGGCCGGTCGGTACCGCACGAACATGACGCCCGACGGCAGCGCCTCGCTCGACAGCAGCTCCAGCGGCACGGTGCCAGTGTCCTCGAACAGCCGCTGCCCCTTGCCGACGGCGATCGGGTGCACGAGCAGGGCGAGCTCGTCGAGCAGCCCCTGCGAGATCAGCCAGCGCACGGTCGTCGCGCAGCCGGACATCCCGATGCTTCCCTCGCCGCGCTCCTTGAGCGTGCGCACCTGCCCGGCGACGTCGTCACCGGTCAGCGCCGTCGTGCCGCTCCACACCGGCTCGTCGAGCGCGCGGTGCGTCAGTACGTACTTCGGCACCTCGTTGATGTAGGAGGAGAACGGCACCTCCGGGCCCTGCGCCGGCCAGTACTCCGACCACTCGTCGTAGAGGCGGCGGCCCATCATCATGCCGCTCTGGTCCTGCATGCCCTCCCCGACGATGCGGCCCATCGCATCGTCGAAGTAGGGGAAGTGCCACTGGTCGGGCGCCTCGACGACGCCGTCCATGCTGATGAAGAAGTTTGAAACGATCGTGCCCACAACTGGTCTCCTTCCGAAACGGGTCGCGGTCGGCCGCGCAGACCGCGCAGAGGTGGCCGAACTCACCGGTAGCCCGGTCCGAGAATGTATAGCCCGCGCTGGACCAGCAGGTCGACGCGCCAGGGCGTCTCGATGCCGCCTTCGTCAACGCCGGGCTTGAGCCGTGTCGTATCGCTTCCAGCCCCTCTGATCGCGTGCGCTGCACTTCTCACGGCACATAAGCCGCGCAGAAATCGCAAAGCCGGCAGCCCCAATAATGCTGGCGCACATTTCAGCTGTGCGGACGGCACCAGCATGCATTCCCCCGTGGTCTGGGCAAGGAGTCAGTCCAGATCGAAGGCGCGCCGCACCTGCTCTGCCGCAGCCTCGTTTAGTCGATCGGGGCGGAGTCCCTTCATCCTGCCGACCTCGCGCAGCTGACGTCCGAACTGCTCGCCGATTGACCGCTCAGGCAGGCGGTCGATCCTGGGCTCGGGCAGCTCCTCCTTGATCCGGTACAACGCGATCTCGAGTCGTGACATGGCGGATCGTGAGATGCGCGACTTGGGCACGCGAACACTGATGTCGTAGCTCCGCATCTCGGTGATGTGGTGACCGCGCATCTCGCCCATTCCCTGGGGATCAGGGAAAGACCGGCGTTCACCCACGTCGGGGATCGAGCCGGCTGCGATCCGCGTGTCACCGAGAACAACCTCGTACGCGAGGGCGCCTTGCAAGTTTCCCTCGACGAGCGGCCCCTCGACAGCCTTCGCGCCGATCACGGAGATGTCGCCGTCGGTTACCCGGAGCCTGAGGCGGACGTATCCCCCCTCGTCCACGTCGCTACCCCTTCGCTCGTGCCGAGGAGCCTCCTGGTCCGGGTGGTCTCGGCGAGCCCGCTCCGCTCGGGACTTCTCGAATGGGACCATTCTGTTCCGCTTGCCCGTGTCGGCCTTAGGCTCGTCCGCCATCGTCATGATCTTGCCGCCAACCGGCGTGGGCGGTAACGGCGTGTCGGTCATCCGTGGGAGCTCCGAGCCGTTGTGCACCGGCTCCGCGTCGTTGCCACTGTGCATCTTCCGGCCTTCATTGGGCATTGCACACCTCACCAGTTCCGACCGTATTCGTAGTTGTGAATCCACTTGAAGTAAATGCGCTGGAGCGACAATTCAGGTGTTGCCTGGATCATCCCGAGCCAGTCGGTGTTGTGGACGATCAGATCCCGGCGGCCGCCCGCTCCCTCGTAGTCACACGGCTCGAAGGCGTCGACCGATCCGAGGTTCCACTCGCCGACCCAGTCCTCCCGCCAGGACGCTTGGAGGCTGGTGCCGTCGGTGACCATCGTCCCCAGGTATTCCGGTCCCCAGTCCTCGTGGTTGTAGACGAATAGGCCGGCCTTGCCGTCCCCGTTGACGTCCGCGATCCAATGCCGGTCGTGTGGTCGCATCTGCCAGCCGGGCACGTCGCCGTCGTAACGGTGGACCATCTGGAGAGTCGTCCCCGTCGACCTGAGCATGCCGAGGTACGTGATCGACCAGTCCGTCCCGTTGACGAGGTACAGGTCGTCCTTGCCGTCGCCCGTGAAGTCTGCGACGTAGTGGCGGTCGCCTGGCCGCATCTGCCAGCCGGGCATCGTGCCGTCGAAGCGTTTGGACATGTTGAAGGTGGTTCCGGTCGCGCGAAGCATCCCGAAGTATGGGATGGACCAGTCTGACCCATTGAACACGAAAAGGTCGTCGCGGCCGTTACCGGTGAAGTCTCCGACGTAGTGCTGGTCGCCTGGCCGCATCTGCCAGCCGGGCAGGTTGGCGTCGTGGCGGCTGACCACGGAGAAGCCGCTGCCGTTCGAGCGCAGCATCCCAAGGTAAGGAATCGCCCAGTCCGAGCCGTTGAAGACGAGCAGGTCCTGCTTCCCGTCGCCGTTGAAGTCGGCGACGTGGAACTGATCGCCGGCCGTGAAGTCCCAGCTGGGCATCGAGTTGTCGTAACGGGCGATCAGCTCGAGCCCGTCGTTGCCGTCGTCCGCGAGCAGCCCCAGGTACTCCATGACCCAGTCCGTGCCGTTGAAGACAACAACCTCGTCTTTGCCGTCCCCATTGAAGTCACCGACGTAGAAACGGTCCCCTGGTTTGAACTGCCATGATCCGGGGACCCGCTCGACCGCGCTGAAGACCACATCGAGCTGGCTGCCGTTCGACCGGTAGACATGGATCGCATTGCCGCTGTGGACCAGGATGTCGTCCTTGCCGTCCCCGTTGAAATCGCCTGAGTAGACCTTGTCGAAGGCGTGCTGGGCGTAGGTCTCCGCGTTCGACTTCAGCTGCGTGTAGCAGACCGGGCAGAACGGCGGTGAGTTGCCACGCATCCGGCAGTTGACGACCGGTCGGTAGATGCCTTGCTGATAAGTAGAGCCTCCCTCGAATACGCCGGCGTCGGCGCTGTCGCTCCAACCGGCAGGCTTCGCGCCCACCGTCCAGCCCGTGCAGCCCGTCGGCGGGTCCGGGGAGACACCGGTGGGCACGGGTGTCGTGGGGTGGACGAACCGCCGCCATTTGAGAGTGGCGGGCTGGTTGTTGATCGTGACGTTGGGCCGTCCGGGCTCACCACCCGGGTACGCTTCCGGGCGGGCGCAGTACTCGTCGGCGAGTCCGCCCGTACCGTGCCCGAACTCGTGGGCCATGACAGCTGGGCTCGAGGCCATCGTGACGATCTGGAAGCCTCCGCCCCCGCAGCCGCCGAAGCCCTGCTCGTTGAGGATGATCACGACGAGGTCGTAGTCCGGGACCCAGGTGTCGAGGGCGTCAGCGACCTTCTGCCCGGTGCCAGATCCACCCTCCAGCCAGCAATGCGCCCAGGAGCCGCTGTAGATGTAGCCGAGTGCCGTGTCGTGGATCGTGGTCGAGACGATCTTGTCGTCGGACGAGTCGGTCGGTGTCCCCATCTCGTCGTACACGCGCTGGCTAACACCGGAGTGCTGAGAGATCAGGTTGACCCGGAAGATGTTGTAGGCGGACCTGTCCTCGTAGAAGTAGTCCATGTCGAAGACACCGTTGAGCAGCAGTGCATCGACCTGGCTGTTATAGGCATCTTGGTCTGCTTCGGTGAACCCGTCACCGAGCACAGCGATATTGAGCTTTGCCCCCGGTGGCCCGGAGTTGAGGATCTGCGTGACACCGTCTGGCATGACAACAACCCCTTGGTCGTACCGACCGGACTTCCGCCCCGTCGCTGCCGTCGAGACGCTTAGCATGCGCAGCCGGTCGCCCAGCCGCTGGTATGGGCGGTCGATGCTGAGCAGCCGCCGGGGCACTGGGTCCACCGGCCTGCCCACGAACCATGGCTGGATCAGAACAGGCACCGCCGATGACCGGGACCGCGCCGGCTTCGGTCCGGGCGGCGGTACCCGCGTGTACGCCATCGAGTACGGCTGGCTAGACGTCGTGCGCAGCGCGCAGCGCCCAGACCGACCACCAGCGGTCACGTTCCGACCCGTAGGCGAGCCGGAACCATACCGCTCCCGGGCCTCATCCCGGTGAAGGCCGGTACTCCCCGAGCGTGACGAAACGGCAAACCCTCAGGGCCAGTTGCCGCGTGCCCAGGCCACGAGGTTGCCGAAGCCGGAGCCGCCGGCGACCACGTTGCCCCACTCGCCTCCGCCGACCGCCCAGTCGTACTCCTCGCCCGAGACGACGCCGATGAGCCGCGGCTCGTTGCCCCAGTAGCCCCAGTACGGACCGCCCGAGTTGCCGGGGCTGAGGTCTGCCCGGGTCTCGAGCTCCATGCCGCCGTTGGAGTCGGAGTCATCGTCGAACACGCTCGTCCAGTCTTGCCAGGACGGCCGCTGCGAGTCGATCGCCGACGGGTAGCCCGCCGACCTCCAGTAGGGTTGGTCCTCCCAGTCGTCGTCGTAGCCGTTGGTGCCGAAGAAGCCCAGCCAGCTGCCGAGAGGCTCGTACAGGCGCATGACCGCCCAGTCGTATCCACATACCTCGTTGCCTGTGTCGAAAGCGCGCCAGTCCGAGACGTACGACTGCACGTGCGCGCCGTGCAGCGACGTGCCCTCGTAGTAGGCGGGCACGACGCGCATCCACCACGAGCTGGTACGCGGAACGCAGTGCGCGGCTGTCACAGCCACCCGGTTCCCAATCAGGGCAGCGCTCCCCGCGCCGCCGGGACGGTCACTAGTGAACAGCTTGCAGACCAGGCCCCAGGGCGAGGACGCATCCCGGTAGACCTGCCGCTCCTCTGGTAGGAAGCGCGTGGTGAAGGGCCGCACCAGGCGCCGGCCATCGAGCCGGCGCAGCGGCTTGCCCGTGTCGCCCGGGACCGTGCGCGGGAACGGCAGCACGTCCACCCAATCCGGCCGGTAGGCGCGGTAGTTGACCTGCGGATCGATCTCCGCAAGGAACTCCGCGGCAGGCCTGAACTGGCCTGACTGCCCGAGCCGCGGCTCGTCGATCCGCCGCTCGGCGAGCTGTTCGAGCTCTTCGGGCATCTGCCCCGAGCCCAGCACGGGCCGCGTGGCGGCCAGCTCGTGCGGACGCGACGGACGGTTGGTGTCGCCGTGGAAGCGCAGCGGATCGACCGTCCCTGCGCTGACGTCGTACGACATCTGCCTCCCCCTTATCGAGTTGTGCTGCCGGGCAAAGCTCCGCGCGATTCGCCCGCGGGTCCGGTCCAAATTCTGCCCGGCGGAGAATCCCGAACGCAACCGCGAACTCCTGGGTCGAAGAACACGCTCGGCCGTTCCAAACGCGTCCGCGTCCGCGGTGCGACGAACTCACGCAATCCGGATATTTCTGACGCACATTCCTGCTGCTCACCCCTGTTGGGGCTCCGACGCTTACGAGGATCAGGCCGTGGCCAGTCCTCATCGCCTGTCAATGGCCGCTATCTAGACACGCTTGCCCCACTGCTGCAACGTCAGCCGTGCTGGTCCCGCCGTCACCGGAACCCGTCAACGAAACGGGCTCGAGCGCGACCGCAGACCGCGTGAAAGTCTGAGTTACGAGCCACGCATGCTCTCGGCAGACTGTAGGTCTACAAACTCTCTGCTCGGGTTCCCCGTTCGGGGACTGCCACGGAGAGCTCTCGACGTAGCCGAGCGGTCTCGACATGCAAGGCGTCGCGCTCCACGAACTCGGCAACGCCTTGGGCTCCCCGCGCTCGCGCGCCCACGCCCGCGCGTGGTCGTGGCGACCCCGAGCAGCACGGCTCAAAGGGATATTGCACGCGTTCTCTGACGGCATCGCGGAACTTCGTGCGTTGCACACCCCTCGGCCACAGGAAATAACTCCGTGGGAGCTATCCGAGCGACTCCATGGATATCGAATTGCTCGGCTGTTCCAAGATTTGATCTTGGAGACGTGCGAACTCGGCACACTGCACTTCCGGCTACTTACTACCGGCCAGACCCGGATCAGGCGACGTTCGAGGTGTTTTGTGTCTGTTTAGTAGCATAGATGCCGGGAACGCGCCGGTGAGGCATTTGTGCGACGCTTCGCTTAGCAATTCGATCGAGCCTCATTTTGGTTGACAGCGGCAACCGTTGGGAGTTGACTCGCTGGGGGTCGGGAACCGAACGGGTGGGAATGCTCGTCAGTAGCTGAATCTGGGGGAGTTTCTATGCTCTTTGACGACAATCCTGACGTCCAGGTCGACCGGGATGAATCCGGCCGAGTCGTCCAACTCCGACACACGCGGCAGGCGTTTTCGCTCGACGACGCCGGACTGGAGCACGCCACCGCCAGTGAGATCGCAGAGCGGTATGTGCGGGAGGTCGCCCCCCTCTACGGCATCCCGCTCGAGGAGACTGAGACGCTCAGCGTCGCGGCGGATGGCACGCCCGCCGCTGAGCCGACTCGGCTGAAGGAGTCGGAGGAGCGAGTCGTGCTCGACACGACCGTCGTCAACTACCAACAGACGCATTTGGGCCTGCCGGTCTGGAATTCGAACTTCACCGTGATCGTCGCCGGGGATTCACCAGCGGTCGTTTCCTCAAGCAGCACGCTGCACGAGCACGTCGACGTTGCCGGCGTCACCGTGGCCGACGTAGCCGGGCTTGCCGACTTCCGGCCGACCACATTGCGCGAGGCCATCGGCGTAGACGACGCCGTGGGATCCGGGTTCGCGTTCAACGGCAGCCGGTTGCTCGTGTACCAGTATGACCCGGCTGAGCGAGTCGATCCGGCAGCCGGTCTGCCCGTCGCTACGACGGGGAATCTCGCCGGTGCAGGCGCGGGACCGGGACCGACCAGCTCCGAATCCGATGTCAGCACCGGTGGCGCCGCGTTCGGGGCAGCCGGCTTCGACCCCGACAACCCGCCTGGCTCGCCGGGAGCCGCCGGGTTCACCGGCGACGAGGACACCGGCGGGGGTGGTCCAGCAGCGGACACCTCGGGCATAGGCGGCACCGCGGCCCTAGAAGAGGGCCCGCCCACGTTGCGGCTGCCGCCGGTTCCCACCTCGATCGTCCCCGGGCAGCACTACGTGGTGCGGGAGGTGCTGTTCAGCCTGACTGTCAACGCCGAGGAGTTGAACTGGCGGGCCTTCGTTGAGCCGTCGACCGGCGCGGTGCTGTACCTGCGCGCGCTGACCGCGTCCGCTACCTGCGCGGTGTTCGAAACGGACCCGGTGACCAAGACCGGGAACGCCCTTACGCCAGCGTCCGGCGCCGCGGCACTCGATGCGGCGCGGACCTTGAACCTCGCGCTGATGAACCTCGATCCGCCGAACGGCACCCAAGCGCTGTCCGGCAACCTTGGACGGGTCGTCGATGTCGACCCTCCGGCGATCCCGCCGCCAACGACGACCACACCGTTCTCGTTTACCTACACCGCTGTCAGCAACGACTTCACGGCAGTCAACGCCTACTACCACACCGATTGGATGTACCGCTTCATCGAAGGTTTGGGCTTCAATGTAGCGACCTACTTCGATGGGACGACGTTCCCGGTCCCGGTCGATCACCAGGGCAAGGGCAACGCCGTTAACGCCTCCGCGAACGGGAATGCCGCCGGCAACGGTATGGGGAAATTCCTGTACGGCCTGGCCCAGGCTGGGCAGACCATCGGCATCGCCGCCGACGTCAGGGTCTGCCTGCATGAGTTCGGCCACGCGCTGCTGTGGGACCACGTCAACTCGCCCAACTTCGGGTGGTGTCACAGCGCAGGTGACACGCTCGCCGCGATCCTCCACGATCCGGGGAGTAAGGCACCCGACCCCTTCATGACGTTCCCGTGGATCACCGCCGGCACACCAGGCATCGACCGGCGTCACGATCGCAGCGTCGCCGCCGGATGGGCGTGGGGCGGCAGCCGCGACGACCGGCAGTACGGCAGCGAGCAGATCCTGTCGACGTTGATGTTCCGCGTCTACCGCGTCACCGGCGGCGGCGACGCAGACATCAACGTCAAGCGCTTCGCCGCACGTTACCTCGCGTACCTCATCGTCCGTGCCATCGGCACGCTTACGGTGACCACGACTGATCCGCGAGTGTTCGTTGCTGCACTGCAGAACGCGGACGAATTGACCACGTCCTTCGAGGGTCACCCCGGTGGGGCGTGGCACAAAGTGATCCGGTGGAGCTTCGAGCAGCAAGGTCTGTTCCAGCCACCGGGAGCTCCAACGCCCGTCACGCAGCCCGGCGCGCCTCCCAAGGTCGACGTCTACATCGACGACGGGCGCAACGGATCCTACGAGCCGTACCTCGCCGACATCGGCGCCTCGCCCGGCGTGTGGAACCGCGCCGCCGCCGATGGCGGGACAACCGACCAAGATCCGGTCGCTGGAGCAACGAACCACCTGTACGTGCGCGTCCACAACCGCGGCACACAAACGGCCCAGAACCTCACCGTGAAGGCGTACCAAGGCAAGCCTGGCACTCCGCTGCAGTGGCCAGGTGACTGGACACCGACCACCACTGCGAGCGCGACAGGCCCCGACCTCCCACCCGGTGCCAGCGCCGTCATCGGGCCGTTCACGTGGACTCCGGCACAATCGGGTCCGGTCTCGGTCCTCGCCAGTGCCTCGGCAACGGGCGACAACAGCAACGCAGACACTGTCAACGGACCGATCTCTAACAAGCGGCTAGTGCCTAACGACAACAACCTCGCGCAACGCGACCTGACAGCCGTCGGTGGTGGCGGCGGCGATGGCACGATCTGCCTCACGCTCTCGTCAGGGGCGACGACTCCGGGCACCACCAACTGGCAGCCGTACTCGGGCGTCGGTGTTTACCTCGATGTCGACACGAGCGCCTGCGGGTTCACGGCGACCCCGAAGTACTTCACGTCGCTCGGCGGGGACAGCTCGCACTGGGCGACAACCGGCGTGACGTCGATCTACAACGCGACGAAGACCGGGTTCCGCGTCTACCTGCGGTGGTCGGACGGCAGCAGCCTTACGCCGGCCCAGGCCAACGCCAACAAGTGGCACGTCAACTGGTACGCCCTTCACGAGGGCTGAAGGGTTCATCGTGCCTGGCAAGAGCAAGCGCCGACCGGTGGTCTTTTTCGACATCGGTGGAACGCTCGGCCGGCCACGGCTGAGCGGGCCACCGGTCCGGCTGCGCGGGATCGATGTCTACCCATTCGTGCCTGCCGTGCTGGAAGGGCTCGCCGAAAAAAGCATCGACCTCGGCATCATCTCCAACACCGGTACCGAGACCGCCACCTCGATGCGCGCCCACCTGGAGGAGGCCGGGATCTACCGGTTCTTCAAGCGGCGGCTCCTCATCTACAGCTCCGTTGTCGGAATGGAGAAGGACTCACCCGCCATCTTCGAGCTGGCCGCCGAGCGCGCCGGCCGGGCCTCGCATCCCGACGTCTGCGTCTACGTCGGCGAGGACAACGTCGAGCGGAGCCACGCCGTGGCAGCCGGCTGGCGCGTGGCGCCGCACCCACAGCTCGTCAGAGCGGTACTCGACGGCGATGCGCTTCGGTTCGTCCGTATCACCGTGCCGGCCCACCACCTCGGCACGGACTGGGGCGGGCTCCTGCGCCGGCTGCCGCTTGTTCCCCTCGAGGTCACCGGTGGCGAAGCCGTGACGGTGTCGGCGATCGTGCCGCAGTCGGAGCTGGCGACACTTGCTAACGCCCAGTTCGAGGTGCAGCCCGTCGGGCAAGCCGACGACCCGGCGACGTCGGATCTGTACGTACTGCGGGACGATCTGGCCAGCTCGTCCGGCTTCCTGACCGAGGACGGCCAGGCGCAAAGCTTCTTCGAGGGCGGCGACGCCGACCTACTCGTCGGCTCGTCGGAGCAGGGCGCGATCATACGGATCCCCGCCGACCGCTCGGTCGAGGAGTTCCACTTCGCCATGGCCGCCCACGGCCACAACCTCAAGCTGGCGCCGGATCTCGGCCTGCTTGCGCCGGTAGAGAGCGAGGTCGAGCTGGGGGCCGAGCGCGACCTCAGCTCCGACGAATTCTCGACGATTGGGCAGCTAACTGCGGCCACCGTCAGGGGTCACATCGACCGGTACTCCGGGGTCGCCCCCCTCGGCGATCCACCGGGGACCGCTATCACCAGCCGGCACATCCTGAACAACGGCAACCAGCGAGCGACGAACCGGCTGGCCGCAGACCTCGACGCCATCGGCAGCGGCGCCTTCGAAGTGTCGATGCACAGCTTCAACCACGGCGGCCGCGGCTACTTCAACGTCCAGGCCGAACTCGCCGGCGAGACCGACCGCCTCGTCCTCATCACGGCGCACTTCGACTCGACCGCGGCGTCCAGCGCGCCGTACGACCCCGTGAGCGATTCGGCTCCCGGCGCGGACGACGACGCCACCGGGACAGCGGCCGTTCTCGCGGCGGCAGCGATCATCCGCGATCTCGCTGCCGCCAACAAGCCGCTACGTACGATCCGATTCGTGCTCTTCAACGCCGAGGAGCACGGGCTCATCGGCAGCCACGCCTACGCGAGGGATGCCCACGCCAGAGGTGAGCAGATCGACGCCGTGTACCAGATGGACATGATCGGGTACAACGTCGTGCCCCCGGCGACGTTCGAGGTGCACGCCGGGTACCTCGCATCGCCGACTGTCCAGACCTCGTCCGTCGTGCTCGCCGAGCGAATCGTCCGGCTTGCGCGGGTCGTCGCGCCGGGTCTCGGCACCACCCAGGTCTACCGCAGCAACAGCAGCTCTGATCGCGATCCTGCCGAGGGCCGCAGCGACCACGCCGCCTTCCACCAGCGCGGCTACCCGGCGGTGGCAGCTACCGAGGACTTCTTTGTCGGGCCGGGTGGTGCAGGGTCGGAGCCGAACCCGAACTACCACCGGGAGACGGACACCCTCGTCGATAGCGAGTACGTGGCCGGCATCGCCCGGGCCACCGTGGCCGCGGCTTGGCTAACCGCGGCCCCGACAGCGACACCCGCACCAGCAGGAGGAACTGTGGCGACCAAACTCGGCAGCGGGGCGACCGCAGAGGGAGCCACCGACTGGCAGCCGTACTCAGGCGTCGGTGTCTATGTGGACGTCGACACGAGCGCGTGCGGGTTCACCAAAACGCCGAGGTACTTCACGGTGATCGGCGGATCGAGTTCGCACTGGGCGACGACGGGCGCAACGTCGATCTACTCCCCGACCCCGACCGGCTTTCGCGTGTATGTGCGCTGGTCGAATGGCACGGCGCTTACCCCGGAAACAGCCAATGCCAACAACTGGCACATCCAGTGGCTGGGCATCGAGAGCTAGCCTCGTGCTTTCGCCCTAGAGCTGACCTCGTTGTGCGACACGGGGTGTAGAGCACGGAAATGCCTGCTCTGTAAGGAAAACTCGGGCTTGTCGAAGGACCGAGGACACCGAACAGAGAGGCACTCCGTAGGTGAAGGGTACGACGTGGTCGTTGCGGCTGTTGGTGTCCGCGACTGGTGTGGGTCTCGTGTCGCGTGCCGGGGTTGCGTTATTGGCCGAAACCGCCCGCGTTTCGGGGTTGGAGGGAGAGCTGCGTCGGGGGCTGGCGCCGTGGGCCCGCCGCCGTGTGGTGCACGACCCCGGCACGGGTGGTGCTGCAGTTGGCCTACACCCTGGCGCTGGGCGGGGACTGCCTGGCGGACATCAGTGCCCGGCCAGCACGTTCTTCAGGACGGCAATGATGACCGCGCACACAAGCACGAAGAGCGAGTAGACCACCGCCCGGAGCAGGGACGCGCCCACGCCGCGAGCCACGGCGTACCCGATCAGGGAGATAAGGGCGGCGAGGAGGAACTCGGCGCCCTCGAGTTCCACGGAGTCGGGCAGTAGCAGCATCCCAACGGAGACCAACAACGCGACGCCAGCCGCGCCGAGCAGCTGGGCACCAATCAATTCGACATCGGAAGAGCGGACCGTGCCAGCCCCCACCATCCGTGCCGAGACGCGGAACGCGAACCAGTGAGCGATCGCGAGACCGAGCGTGATCCCCCAGACGAGTCCCAACACATTGGTCCGCGCGACGGCGCTCTCCGGTATCGCGATCAAGGCGGCCATGAGGCAGATCGCCACGTACAGCGCCATAGTCAAGGCTTCCTTGTCGAACTCCAACCTGTGCTCATCCACGCCCGACAACGGGGCGCCAGGTCCTTCTGCCATGGCGCCGCCTTTCCACACAGGTCTGCGCTCGCCCAGGCACCGTCTGAAGCCCCACCGTGACGCGCTCATGCCGCGATGCGAGAGAGGCTAGGGCGCCAACTCTGGCTGCGTTCCGCGGCGCGGGATCGGCGCTTTCCCGGCCTGAAGGCGTGCATGCGACGCTGCAAGGGTGAGCCGACGACGGCCCTGATTCGGTCCGGAGTGAGCCCCCGGGCAGAGCACGATGCCGGAACTGAACTGGGATTTGTTCCGCACCCTGCCCGGTGCCGCCCGCGCGAACTTCGAACGAACTGGTGGTCAGCGCCGTGGACGACGTCCTGCACGGAATCGAACAGGCGCCAGCGGTCGCTCACGCTCTTCACCCCCATCAGACGTGGGAGGCTAGCGAGACCGGGCGCAGGGTCGGACCTACTGGATGCGGTGGGGGTGGAGCGTGGCTCAGTCGTCCGACGTGGCAGCCAGCCCGGTCGGTCGGCCGTCGGGTTTGCGCATCGACCGCTCACACCGTCGCCGTCGACCCTCCGGCGAGCCGCCGCCACTGCCCCGGCAACTCAACCGGACCGCGTGGGCCTGGCTGGCGGTCACGCTGGTCCTCATCGTGCTGTCCGTCGTCTTCACCCGGTCACGCTTCGCAGGCACCCTCGACGTCGTCGACCACCAGATCCTCAGCTGGATCGCCGACAGCCGCACCCAGCCGCTCACGCGAGTAGCGACCGTCGTCGCCGCCCTGGCCTCCGGGCTTGCGCTGCAGGTGCTGTGGCTCGCCAACCTGGCGGTGCTGGTGTTCTTCCGCCGATGGCGTCACCTCTTCGCCTGGATCGTCGCCATGTTCTTCGTTAGCAATGGCACGGCCCTCCAGTCGGCCCTGCTGCATCGGCCGCGCCCGCTCGGAATCGAGATCATCGGCTCCTGGGAGGGCTTCGCCATGCCCTCGCGACCGATCGCAGTCCTGACGGCCACCCTGGTCAACATGCTGTACGCCCTGCTGCCCCAGGGCCACCTCCGCCAGCTCGGCAAGGCCATTGCCACGGTCATCGTCGTTCTTGTGGCGCTGGCGCAGATGTACCTCGGCGTCGACACCGCCAGCGACCTGCTGCTCGGCGCCGCCATCGGGGTCGCGGTGCCGCTTCTCGCCTTCCGGCTGCTGGCGCCCGGCGACGTCTTCCCGGTCACGTACCGGCGCGCCCGCTCGGCGCACCTCGACATGACCCCGCGGCGGCTCGACGCGATCCGGCACGCGCTCGAGGACCAGCTCGGCGTCGTCCTGATCGAGGTGAAGCCCTTCGGCCTCGAGGGGTCCGGCGGCTCGACGCCCCTGCGCATCAAGGTGAAGGGCGACCCCGACGCGTACCTCTTCGGCAAGCTCTACGCAGCAACTCATCTGCGCTCCGACCGCTGGTACAAGCTCGGACGGACACTGCTGTATGGCGGCCTGGAGGACGAGAAGCCGTTCAACAGCGTCCGCCGCCTCGTTCAGTACGAGGACTACGCGCTGCGCCTCCTCCACGCTGCCCGGCTGCCTGTCCCCGAACCCATCGGCATCGTGGAGATCACCCCGGAACGTGAATACCTCGTGATCATGGAATTCTTCGATGGAGCCAGCGAAATCGGGGACGCCGACGTCGACGACAGCATCATCGATCAAGGACTCCACCTGGTGCGCCGGCTCTGGGAGGCCGGACTCGCACATCGCGACATCAAGCCGGCGAACCTGCTCGTCCGCAACGGTCGCCTCTTGCTCATCGACTCGGCGTTCACCGAGATCCGGCCCACGCCGTGGCGGCAAGCCGTCGACCTGGCCAACATGATGCTCGTCCTCGCCCTCCGCAGCGATGCCGAGCACGTCTACGAGCGGGCCCAGCTGTACTTCAGCGTGGACGAGATCGCCGAAGCCTTCGCGGCCACGCGGGGCTTGACCATGCCATCGCAACTGAGGCACATGATGCGTGCCCAGGGCCGGGACCTGCACGCCGATTTCAAGCGGCTCCTGCCGTACCCGGTGCCACCCATCGCGATCCAGCGCTGGAGCGTGCGACGGATCGGTCTCTCCCTGGTCGTGCTCCTCGGTGGTGCGCTGGCGATCGTCATCGCCATCGAGATGCTCGGAAGCCCGCTGTGAGACCGTTCCTGCTCGCTCTCGGCGTCCTGCCACTCGCGGGTCTTACCGTCGGTTGCGCGCTGTCGCCCGCCGATGTCGGCCTGGAGCCCCGCTGTCCGGCATCCGGCCAAGTGTCCGACACCATCGTGCTCATCGCTCAAGCAGTTCCCACCGCCCAGCTGTTGCCGTGCATCGACCCTGATGCTCTACCCAACGAGTGGAACGTCCCCGACATCGACATCCGAGACGGCGAAGCAGGGATCGACATCTCCGCGGGAGAGACAGACAAGGTCGCACTCACGGTGACGCTACGCGCGGACTGCGAAATCGACGGTGCTTCTCCGGTGCCGACCGACCGCGAGGGGGCCCGCAGATACGACATCCCGACCGCCGATCCAGCCGAGCTCCGGGGTACACGGCTCTACCTGTTCGACGGCGGGTGCGCCACCTACGTCTACGACCTGCCGTCGAGCCCCCGCCAGGTAACCGTCGACGAGGCACTGCTCACCGTCAGCCTGCTTCCACGCCACGTCGTCCAGGACTCCGTGCGCGTCGACCATGACGATCGCCTTGAACTCGACCCCGCCCCGACGAGTCGCTCATGACCTTGTCAACCAGACCCGCAAGGCGCCCGCTGGAGTCATCTCCCCCACTCCGCGCTCGCCGCAGCAAGCAGCTTGCCCTCGGAAGCCGCGATGCGCCGAGTCGCCGGCCCGACCCTTGATGGGTCGCGCCCTCTACCGTCAGCGAGGCACCCGCCGCGTGCGCACCAGGAAGGCGACACTAGGGACTCCTCGGGTTGGATGAGCAAGTCCATCGAGGTTCTGGATGGGTAGCGACTCAAGCCAGGCTCACTGCGACAGAGGGTCAGGATTGGCCGGCGCGGAGGGCCGGTTTCTAGTGCGGTTGACACGGCGTACTGCTGCGGATGTACGGCGCTGAACTCCTCGTGGCCGACGACAGCGCTCCTGGGCGAGTGGCAGGCTCGGTGGCATGGCGCGACGGCCGACCCGTGGGGACTGGGTTGTCGCCGGAGTGCTGATCGTGCTGTGCATCTTCGCGCCGAGGATCGGGCCTCCTGGGCCAGACGATCCGCGATGGGTGATGTCGCTTGGATTGGGGCTGGCGGTTCTGCAGGGATTTCCTACCGCTTGGCGCCGTGTCTATCCGAGTGCTGTGGCGGTCGTCGTCGTTTCGGCGTATCTGGCGTATGTGTTCATCGTCGATCCGGTGCCGCCGTACGCGGGCTGGGTGGTTCTCTTCGCGGTGATTGTCCATACGTCAACACGGCATCGGGCGGCCGTCCATGGCGGCACCGTGGCTGTTGCTTTGATGGCAGGGCTCGCGATGTCAGCAGTGCTGTACGAGCAGGCGCGGAATGGGCTGCCGACGGTGTTGCTGCTCACCGTCGTCGTCGTGTTGGCTGCGGCGCTTACCCGTGCGGAACGTGGTCGGGTCGCGGCGCTGCGGGAGCGCGCCGCTTCGCTGGAACGGGAGCAGGACGCGGTACGCGCGCAAGCCGCGCTCCGGGAGCGGCTGCGCGTCGCGCGCGATCTTCACGATGTCGTCGGTCATGGGTTGAGCGCCATCTCGGTGCAGTCCGGTGCCGCCCGGGTTGCCTTGGACGCTGGTGAACTTGCCTCCGCGCGTGCAGCACTGGTGAATGTCGAACAGAGCAGTCACGAAGCCCTGCAGGAGATGCGGCAGTACCTCGGCGTGCTGCGGGGGCAGCCGGCGCTGACAGCGCCTGGCGTTGCTGATGTCGGTGAGCTGATCGACCACACCGCCGGGATCCGCGCGACGGTGACCCGCAGCGGCGATCTGTCCCGGGTGCCGCCCACCGTGGGGGTCTGCGCCTACCGGATCATTCAGGAAGCTCTGACCAACGTCGCCAAGCACGCCACGGACGCGGCGGTCACCGTTTCTGTGACCGCGCACGATAATCGGCTCGAGGTTGACGTGACAGACACCGGCGGCGTCGGCGTGGGGTCTCCACGCCGCGGCGCCGGGCACGGCTTGGTCGGCATGCGCGAACGGGTGCAGGCGCTGCGCGGCACGCTCGACGCCGGCCCCACCGGAGACGGCGGGTGGCGCGTGCACGTGTTACTGCCGTTCCACGCGGGCGGTGAGCCGTGACCATCAGGGTCGCTATCGCGGACGACCAGCCGCTGGTGCGCGACGGCTTCCGCCTCCAACTCACGTTGGCGCCGGATATCGAGTTCGTCGGTGGGGCGAGCAACGGCTTACAGGCCGTTGAACTGGCCCGCCGCCAACGTCCGGACGTCCTGCTCATGGACGTACGGATGCCCGAGCTCGACGGCATCGAGGCCACCCGCCGAATCACGACGGATCCGCGGACCGGTGGTGTGCGCATCCTGGTGCTGACGACGTTCGAGCTGGATGAGTACGTGTACGCGGCGCTCGCGGCGGGCGCGAGCGGCTTCCTGCTCAAGGACGTCAGCCCAGAGGATCTAGCTCGAGGGATCCGTATCGTGGCCGCCGGTGATGCGCTGCTCGCCCCGTCGGTGACGCGGTTGCTGGTCCGCGAGTTCGCTCGACGGCCTACGCGGACCGGCGCGCAGCCGCGGGCGCTGCACGAATTGACCGAACGCGAGCGAGAGGTTCTGGTCCTTGTGGCTCAGGGCCTGTCCAACGCGGAGATCGCGGCGCGGCTCGTGATCAGTCCTGCGACGGCCAAGACTCACGTGAGTCGCATCCTCACCAAGCTGAGTGCCAGGGACCGCGCGCAGCTGGTTGTGGTGGCGTACGAGTGCGGGCTCGTCCGACCCGGCGCGGGTTAGGCGGGGCGTACGCCTGCCGGAGTACGGAGACATCGCAGGCGGCAGCTGCAGGTGCGTCCGCGGGGGCGACGACATCGGTGCCGTCCGGTTCCTAACGTCTGTCGACAGCCGCAGTCGAACCGCGGCAGGCACTTCAAACGACAGGAGCGCGCAGCATGCCCCGCATCGTCGTCTCCAACCTCACCAAGCGCTACGGCGCAGTGACCGCGGTCGAGGATGTCACCTTCACTCTCGAGCCGGGTACGCTCACCGGCTTCGTCGGCGCCAACGGCGCCGGCAAATCCACGACGCTGCGCATGCTGCTCGGGCTCACTCGGCCGACGGCGGGAACGGCGACCATCGACGGCAAGCAGTACGCCGCTTTGACCGATCCGACCCGGACGGTGGGTGCCCTCACCGACCCCTTTGTCTTCCACCCCGGACGATCCGGGCGCAACGCACTGCGCGTCCTCGCCCGCGCGTCACGCATTCCCGACAGCCGGGTGGACATGATGCTCGAGCTGGTGGACCTGCTGCCCTACGCGCGTCGCCGTGTCGGCTCGTATTCGATGGGAATGCGGCAACGGCTGGGACTTGCGGTCGCGCTCCTCGGCGATCCGGCGGTGCTCATCCTTGACGAGCCGGCGAACGGACTCGACCCCTTCGGCGTCCACTGGTTGCGCGGCCTACTCCGCACCTTCGCGGACGAAGGGCGAACTGTGCTGGTCTCCAGCCACCTGCTCGCCGAGCTCGGGCAAGTCGCCGACCACGTCCTCCTCATCGACCACGGACGAATCGTCGCTCAGGGTTCCGCCGCAGACCTGATGGCCCACCACGGAGCCGCGTCTCTGGAGGAGCTGTATCTCGGCATCGTCTCGAAGGGGTCGCCATCATGACCGCATTGCTGTCGTCGGAGGCGCTGAAGCTTCGCACCATTCGGCTGTTCTGGATCGTGGTCGCCGTCACCATCGGCCTGTCGGGCACGATCGGCTTTGCCGCATCGAAGATCTCCGCCGATCAAGGCGATCCTCTGTCTCCCGCCTCTGTTGCCGCGGCCCCCGCGCAGGCCAGCTGGTTTCTCTGCATCGTGCTGGCAGTGGTGGCAAGCGCGGGCGAGTTCCAGCACCGAACCATTCGCACGACGCTGCTCGCGTCCCCGCGGCGATCTCGGGTGCTGGTCGCCAAGAGCCTCGTCTCATCCGCCTACGGCGCGATGCTCGTTGCTCTCGGAGCTCTCACAGCTGTTACCGCCGCGTGGGTGACGAACGTCGTCCTCGGCGAGTCGTTCGCCGGAGGTGTGGGCGCGTCATGGTGGCACGTCCTCGGCACGGTGGCCGTCGGCGCTATCTGGTCGACCATGGCCGTCGGTATCGGAGTCCTCACCCGCTCCATCGCCATCGCGATCGCCGCCGTGCTGCTGTGGCGCTTCGTGGGGGAGGGCGTGCTACCGGTCGTCGTCGGTGGCGACGAGATCGAGCAGTGGATGCCGACCAGCCTCGCGGACTCCGTCATCGGCATCGGGTCAACCTCGGTCACGCCCTGGGCGGCGGGACTTGCGCTGGCCGCCTACACCGTCGTGGTGTGCGGTCTCGCCGCCGTCCTCTTCCTCAGACGCGATCCCACCTAAATGAGGCGAACCGTCCCGCGTACCGGTGAACGTGGCAAGCGGTCGTACCCCGTGGTGTCCGCGTCCGGCTGTCCTAGTGCTGTCCTAGTGCTGTCCTAGTGCTGTCCCGGACCCTACTGTTCAAATCGTTCTTCGATGTGCTGCCCGAGGAGTCGTTGTCCGATATGCCAGTGTTGATCGGCACAACAGGCGGCACCGAGCGGCACTCGCTCGTCCTCGAACACTCGTTGCGGCCGATTGGCGTTGTTCAATGCCGCTACGGCGCGCTTCGGCAGCGTCTCACCTGCCGCGGTGGCCTTCAGCACGGCCCGGACGTGCTCACGCAGCGCGAGTATGTGCAGCCGCACGCGCTGCACGCCACGCCGATGCTTCACCCTGACGGCGAAATGGACCCAGTCACAGAGCACCAAAATACCAACCGTGAGCGGAACGCCCTGGGCCGATCCGGTTATGTCGCCAGCAGGGTTGCAGCTCCTGCGGACGGAGGCCGGCAGGACCGTCTGATCAGCCGTTTGGACGAGCGTGGGTCGTCGTCGGGGGATGGTGTCCTGCGCGAATCGTGCCCTTGAGGCTGCGGACCTGCATCTCTCCGCCGCCGTCATTGCCGAGGGTCTCTCGACCACGGACGTTGTCGGCGTTCAGCCCCTGGACGGTATCGAGCGTGGCCAGCTAGCGCACCGGGACTGTGTCGGTGCGCACCACACTCGTGCCGGACCCGGTCGTGGCGAGGATGCGAACGGTGACCTCGTCGCCCTTCAGGTCGTCGGACGTCAGCGTTACCGCGGGTTCTGCGAGTCCAACCGCGACCGTCTGCCAGGTGGCGCCGGTGTCGTCACTGACTTGGACGATGTAGCGCTGACCCGGCGGCGCCTCGGGTACCGCCCAGCGCAGCTCCAGCGTGCCGCCGGGGGTGCCACCCGGCCCGGCCGCCTCCCGGTCGGCGCGGACGAGCTCGCCCACCGGAGCTGGCTCGCCGCCGACGGGGTAGCTGTCCACGAGCTGGCCATCGACCAAGAGCTCGATGCTGGCCGCGTCCCCCGGGGTTGGCAAGACGACGTCGACGACCCCGGTCACGTCCTCGTCCGGGTCCTCAAGGACGCTGCGCTGGAAGGGGACGGGGCGCTCGTCCAGGATCGCGCCGTTCGCGTCCAGGATGCGGACGGTTGTCTCATAGGGCTCGGCGCCGCGAGCCGGCGCGTCGCCGCCGCCGGCGGCGGGAAGGACCGACGTGATCGACCCGGACGTGCGGGTGAGGTTCAGCGCCGCGATCAGCCGCATTCCCAATGGCCTCGCTCCTTCGACACCGGTCAGCATGGTTGGGGCGGCCGGGCCGCTGGTTGCTCCGGCGGGCAGGGCATCCTCGGCGACCAGGCGAGTGTAGACCTCACCGTAGGTGAACGAGCTCAGCCACTGATCGTCGCAGTAGGACATGACGTCATGGCAGTCGATGCCGCCCATGACCCGCATCGGCAGGCCAACTGTCGGGTCCCCGACGTCGATCCCCACGAACGCCTCGTCGGCGTCGGAGAGCTGCCCGTTCGCGAACGGGTACGGCGCGCCGCCGACGGCGCCGCAGAAGTTGGCGTGGGACCGGCCCAAGGTGTGGCCGAGCTCGTGGCCGCCGTACCAGTCGCCGTAGGAGCCGTCGAAGTCCCAGCCGAAGGTCGACGGCCCGGTCGGGCCGGAGGCCACGGTGCCAGGCTGCGGAGTCTGCGGAATGTCGGACGCCAGGCCTCGCATGAAGAACCCACTCTCGGCGACCATGCCGTAGTAGTGCGTGCGGGCGTCGGTGCCGGTGCCGACGTCGACGGCGCGTAAGGCGATCAGCTGGGCGTTGATCTGGGCGGCATTGAACGGCGGGGCCGGGGTGGCCGTCGCCGTCGTGGTCGTCAGCTGCAGCTGCGCGATGGGGTACGCCCGCCGGAGCCACGACTCGATGAGGGCGACGTCGATGGCGCCTGGCTCGTGGGTTACCGGCGGCGTGCCCATCGTGTAGCGCAGCCGGACAAGCCGCATCCGCATGGGCACCGCCTGCCTGAAGGTGACCGTGCGGACCGGCAGCCAGGCCAGTGACGCCAGCGGCGTCCCGGTCGTGCGCCGCACCGGCCCCGGCGCCATCCGCAGCCACAGCGTCCCCGCGGTCGTGAGGTTGGCCGGCACGCGGAAGTTCAGGCTGAAGTCGAGGTTGGCGCGGCGTGAACGTAGCTCAGCGAGCGACCCGCCCGACCTCGACGGGTCTAGCTGCGCCGGGCCGACCGACGCCACCGTCTGCCACGGTCCGAACTGCGAGCGCGCCATGCGCAACTCGCCGCGCACCTCGACCGGCCCCGGCGCGTACCGCAGATACGCCCGCACGATCGTTGCCTTCTCCGCGATGAGCGGCACCGAGTGCGCCAGGTCCTGCACCTCCTGCGTCACCTCGAGCGCGTCGAGGAACACGATCGGCATCGTCATTGCTGGACCCGCCTCCGGGGCCGGACCCCCAGTGGCGGCAAGCTCGGTCAGGACCCGCTCCACCACGACAGCCGTCTCGGTGTCAGAGGCATCGGCCCGTTGCGCGGGCGCAACGCGGGCGACCGCCTCCTCAACCATCTGCGCCAGCGCGACCTCCTCCCGAACGCTCTCCGGCAGCTGGACCTCAGGCTTCATGCGTCCCATGGCGCTCCTCCACGTCACCGGTCATATTTGCCAGAAGGAGTACAAAGTGGGCCGCGGTGATACGCGCCGTTCCGCGCGACGATCACTTACTGGCCAATATCCGCCGGTTTGGCAGTCCGACTCGACATCCGCAGAATCGGCGACCATTTCCGCTGACCGGCCGGCCGGACAGGCGGAGATCGCGCTCGGAGTCCCGTTCTCGAACCCACGCTTGTCTGGCGCGGCCTAACCCAGCCGAGCGGTGCCCTGCGCCGCTCCTGTTGATCCGCGTCGGCAAAGCCTTCAACCCCCCGCGGACCTCGCTGCTCTATCCCGTCTGGCGGGACGCGGCATCGACTGCTCGATCAGTTCGGCCGGTATAAGGGTGATCCCATGACCTGCGTATGTCCAGCTCTATTCTCGTATTGAGCCAGTTCGTCCTCAAAGTCACATTGACCGCGACACCCAAAGCGCGAAGTTGGGTGTGTTGTCTCGGGAACGTCCGAGAGGCGCGAAGGCGGGACGTGATGACCGAGGACCTCCCAGACCCTCGCAACGATGCAGATGTCCCAATAGCCTTCGGCCCCCATCGGCCCGCCCGCCTCGGCCATTCTGTCCTCCCAGCTTCGAGGCGAGGTCCGTCAACCTATCGTCGGTCAGCCCCAGACGAAGCCCAGCAACACCCTGGTCGGGCCGCCCGCGACACCATCCTGTGGAAGACCTTGCTTCTGCTGGAAGTTCCGTACCGCGGCTTGGGTATTGGGTCCGAAGATACCGTCGACCGCCCCCGGGTCCGAAGCGGCCCCGAACAGCTTGCGCTGGAGGTGCCGGACGGGATTGCCGGTATCGCCGTTCTGCAGATCCAAGCCACCGTAGGGGAACCGATAATCGGCGATGTCCAATTGGCTCCACGTGATGGGGCCGACCACGCCGTCAGCCACCCCCGACCCGAAGAACGTCTGGAACGACACCACGGAAGCCCTCGTGTTCGGCCCAAAGTCGCCATCGATCGCACCAGGATCGGTAACGAACCCTGCGAAGAGTTGAGAATGACCTTTCAGGCACGTCTGCAGGCTTCGGACGGCGGTTGCTTGACCCTGGACGCCCTGCCGAAGGGTGGGTTCGTTGAACGAACATGCAGTCATGGGGAGCATCCTTCCTGAGGTCTTTGGCGACGGTCTAGCCCCGTCGTCGCGTTCGGCTAATTCACTTCAGATTGCGGAAGCTCATACTTCCCCTTAGGGCTAGTAGCACCGGCCTGCACCATCGACCGAACCCCCACATCGCCGTAACGGCCACCCCTGCGGAGACCGGCGACGCGTACGCCCAACGGGCTCCCACGGGCGGCGAACCAGGTCAGGACTCGGGTCCTTCCTGCTCGAGCTGGTTGATGCCACTTCCGCCGTTGAGCACGTCGGTGCCGGGTCCTCCGGTCAGCACGTCATCGCCGTTGCCTCCGAAGAGGACGTCGTCGCCGAAGCCACCCAGGAGGACGTCCCCGCCGTTTTCACCACGGAGGGTGTCGTTCCCGGCCCCGCCGCAGATCACGTCTTCGGCGTTGGCCCCGCGGATCACGTCAGCTCCGCCCAACCCCATGATGACGTCAACTCCACCTGTGCCGTTGAGCACGTCCGGACCGTCAGTGCCACGGATCGTGGGTGGCAACCCGGCGCAACGCTCCTGGAGGTTCACGCCAAGCACCAGCGGGTCGTGGTCGCTCGAGCGGAACTGGTTTGGCGCGTATAGCGCCGGGTCGCCGTCGTACTGGTAGGCGAACGATTCGACCGCGTTGATGTTCCAGTGCGCGAGCCCGGTGACCTTGGCTGTCAGCGCGCCGGTGGACATGGCGTGATCGAGGGACCCCGACAGGGCGTTGAAGACGAAGCTGTAGCGGCCCTCGTCAAGCGTGGAGCCGAGGTCGGTGAATCCAGCTGCCAGGAGGAGCTGGATCGGGTCCTCCTCTGTGTAGGCGTTGAGGTCACCCATGATGAGGACGTCGTTGTCGCCGCTCGAGTCGCGGAGCTCTTCGGTGAAGGACACGAGAGAGGCCGCCTGCCGGGTGCGGTCACCGTTGAACGCACCTTGGCCGTCGCCGATGTCCGCGTTGTCGTTGCCTGTCTGCGGCGGAACGCTGTCGTTCTTGGACTTGAAGTGGTTGGCGATCACGGTGAACCGGTCGCCGTCCTTGACGAACGTCTGCGCGATCGGCTCGCGGGCGTTGAACCAGACGCTCTCGTCGACCAGGCCGACCGGTTCTCCGATCGGTTGCACGACGTCGTTCTGGTAGATGATCGCGTTGCGGATCACGTCCCGGCCGACGGCGAGCAGCTCGTCGGGCAGCGGGACGAAGGCCCACTTGTCGAAGCCGGCCTTCACGTTGAGGCGCGACACGAGGTCGGCGACTGCCTGGTCCGGCGTGCCGTCGCCGTACCCGGTCGAGTTCGTGTCTTCGATCTCCATCAGGGTCACGACGTCGGCACCCAGAGCCTCGATCGCGGTCACGATCTTGGCGGCCTGGCGCTCGAACTCCTCCGGTGTCTCGGCGCCGCGCCCGCCGTCGGCCGCTAGCGTGAGGAAGTAGTTCAACACGTTGAATGCGCCGATCTGCACGTCCCCACCGACCGGATCCGGCGCAGCGGGCCGGGTGTTCTGCGGCCCGAACGTGCCATCGGCCGTGCCGTCGGCTGGCTGCACCCGCCAGTTGCCGAAGCCGAAGCCGAGCACCAGCGGAGATGTGAAGCCCAGTTCGTCACCTACCCGAACTGGGGTGGTCGCGCTCAGGTAGGGCCGGTTGGTCGCGCTGCGGCTGGCGTTGGTGCCGTCGTCGAGCACGATCCTGCGTCGCTCGTTCTCGGCTGCGATGGCGGTGGCCTCCTGCGAGCCGGCGTCGGCCAGCTCGGTCGGCTGAACCAGCAGCCCACCCTCCGAGAGCATGAGCTCGCCGAACCTGGTCAGGTTGAACACCTCGCTGACCGTCAGCGTGTCCACCGGCGCCACGAGCATCCCCTCCAACGGCTCGCGGACGGCGCTGCTGGCCGGCAAGTCGAGCGGAGTCGCCGTCGGGAGGTTCGCCACGGAGCCCGGGCTGCACACGTCGACCTCGCCCGGCGTGATGCGCGTCTCGCCGAAGTTCTCGCTCGCGGTGCCCGCTACCGCAACCGTGTCGCCGAGACCGACCGCTGTCGAGGTTGCGACGAAGATGCCGTCTGACGTTGCGGCGTCAGTGTCGCCGTCGTCCTGCAGGTAGAAACCGCCGATGCCCGGAACGTCGCCAACGACGATGCCTCGGACGCTCACGTTCTGGCCCGCGAGTGGTGTGCTGAATCCGCTGCCCTGCACGGCCCCAATGTCGTGGCTGGGCGTTAGATCGCACTGCTCCACCGGTGGTTCGAGCGGCGGGTTGAGCACGCCCGTGCTGCTCGCCGCCTCCCCCTGCCACTCGTAATTGGCGGTCTCCGGATTTAGCCGCTTGGACAGGCTGTTCCCCGCGGGCCCCGAGCCGTCTTCGAACACGCCGACGTCAATACTCGTCATGCCTGCAGCAGGGCCCCCGCCACCGGTGAGGGTTCCCTCGTAGGACAGAAACTCCACCAGCACATTCCCCGCGTCGACCAGCGCGATGCCGTCGGGCGAGCCGTTCTGCAGGCCGTTGGACGGGTAGTCGATCACTGCGACCGCGGACGTGCCTCCGGGTGGTGGGCTTACCACCGGCAGCGGGTCGGTGTCATAGCTTGCCCCGCCGGCGCCGTTGTACAGCACGATCGACCAGCCCGCGGTGCTGGCGCCGGCCGGTACCTGCACCTCGACGAACTCACCGACGTCAGTCCCGGCGTTGTCGTAGTGGACCTCCGAGATGAACGGAACGGTCGGCTCCGCGGCAGTAGCCGGCGAAGCCGCAACAACGGCGGTGGCGGCGGTGGCCGCAGCGACGCATAGTGCACCGAGCGCACGCGATGGTGACGGTCGCATGAGGAGTCCCTAGCCGTGGGGATGTGCGGTGAGGGGCACCCTAGACCGGCATCGAACGGTTAGGGGGTCTGCAAACGATGTCCACCACCCGCGGATAGGCGCACCCGGGTCCAACAGAGACATCAACTGTCTGCTCATCACCTTCACGACACCGGGCATAGCTGGTGGCGGCCCAGGCGGTCGCCGACGCGGCACATCAACGCCGGGAAAGCTCGGAGGGCCCCTGCCTGAGGTCTACCCGGCGCTCGCACCGCACGATGTCATCAACACGGTGACCTGCGCTTGACCCGGTTGGGTGGAAGGTGAACGCTGCCAGCATCGGCGGGGGTGTGGCGAGAGTCGCGAGTGGGTGGAGATCCCGATGGTGAAGAATCGCGTCGTCATCTCGACGACCGTGGCCATTCTGGTGGCGTTGGGTGTCACGCCCGCGAATGCCGGCGGACGGGATGGATTCGTCACGCCGCAGGCGGCGATGCTCGCAAGTGTGGCCGGGTCGACGGTGCGCCCCCTGCTGACCGTGGGCGAGACCTTGCCCAGCGGCTACCGGTTTGAGGCGATCCCGGACGGCATCGCTCTGGACAAGCGAAACGGTCACCGTGTCGACGTCTACGTCAACCATGAAACATCGACGGTGCCGTTCCCGTACGTAGCGGCGGCGCCGACGACCGCGAACTCGTTCAACGACTTCGACAACGCCCAGGTCAGCAAGCTCACGTTGTCGACCCGGACCGCCGCTGTGTTAGACGGGACGTTCGCCATCCCGTCGTCGGCCAACTACCAGCGGTTCTGCTCGAACTTCTTGGCAACCAAGGAGCAGGGCTTCAACCGCCGCATCCTGTTCACCAACGAAGAGGCCACCGACACCGTGTACCGGACCGGCAACGCCTGGCCCGTGGCGCCCGCCCCCGGCGCCAACGGCGCGAACCCCGAGCAGGCGGGTGTCGTGGTCGCCTACGACGTGAAGAAGGGCACCTACCGATCGATCTACGGGATGGGCCGGTTCAACCACGAGAACGCGGTACCCGTGCCCGGCTACCAGGACCTGGCCATCCTCTCCGGCGACGACACATTCAGCGCTCCTTCGTCGCAGATGTACCTCTACACCGCACGCAACGCTCAAGCGGTCCTCGACGACGAGGGCGCCCTGTGGGCATTTGTCAGCGACGACCCGGCGGTGAACGACTACGGCGACCTCAGCGGGGCGGAAACCGTGTCCGGGCGCTTCATCCCCGTCCCACGCGAGATCGCCGTCGGCGACCAAACCGCACTGGAAACCTGGTCGAACAGCAACAACGTGTTCCAGTTCATCCGCGTCGAGGACATCGCCTACGACCGCAACACACACAACATCGTCTACTTCGCCGACACCGGCGAGCCGCGAGCAGTGCCCGACGCGACCACCGGCCGGCTCGCCCGTGCGCCGTCGGGCACGCAGGGTCCATACCCCAACGGGCGACTGTTCAAGATGGTGCTCGACGAGCACGACCCGACCGTCGTCCGCGAACTGTCGATCCTCATCGACGCCGACGCCGGTGGCTACAACAACGTCGACGTGATCCACCAGCCAGACAATGTGGAGACGACCAGGAACAGCCTGTTGATCCAGGAGGATCCCGGCGGCCACAACAACGCGACCTCGCCTGCGTTCCCCAACGCCACCAACGCACGCATCTGGCGGTTCGACCTGGCGGCTCGCTCCCTGTCGGTGGCAGCCGAAGTCGACCAGTCGGCCGACCCCAACGCCGCCAAGGGCACCTGGGAGTCCAGCGGCATCGTCGACGCGTCGGCCGTGTTCGGAGACGGTGCCTTCCTAGTTGACGTGCAGGCGCACAGCCTGTTCGTCGAGACCGCCAACGGCCCCGACCTCGTCAACCCACCACCCGGCCCCGACTGGCTCTACAAACGCGAAGGCGGCCAACTACTGCTCCTGCGAATCCCCGACGCCTGAGGATGCGGCTGCACCGGTCGCTGGCGCACACGCAGGCTGTTCGTGCGTCACCCCGGCCAGGCGCGATCTCCGCAGGCTGGGGGTTCTCGCAACGGGAGTCGGGATCCCCTGCTTGCAGCGCGGTCACCTCATCTCCCCGAGCGGTTCGGCTTCCGCAACGCCAAACTCGCCTCTTAAAGCGGCTAGTTGACGCGCCTGCTGTATCAGATCTTGAGCAGCCAGAAGGGTCCCGGAAGCTCTTCCGCCGGAGGATTTTGTACGGCTTTGGCAACGGGAAAGAAGGTTCCTCAGGTGCGCACGACAAGAGCTGGCTCCTCATGGGAATGGCTCAAAGACTGAGCGCATTTGACGAGTAGAAGGCGGCTTGGCTGCAGCAGAGACCACACCGTCGTGCTGCGCCGCATCCGCGGCCGGGCGAGCGTCGATCCGCACTTCGGCGCATCTCCCCGGTCCTACGACGGCCTGGGCAATCTTCTCTGCGGCAAGCGAGTCGTCGGGGCTCTATCCTGGCAGGGTGCCCGAGGACACAGGGCTCACCCGCGCCGACCTCACCGCGGCCGTCGCCGCGCGCCGCGAGCTCGGCCCGGACTATGAGGACGCAGTGCTGGACAGCTTCCTCACCCGGCTCGACCGGCAGACGCAGGCGCGCGTTGATGCGATGGTGGCCGAACGGCTCTCGTCGGGGACGCGCCAAGGCGCTGGTGCGCCATCCCAGAAGGATCCGGGACTGACACTCGGCGTCGTTTCGCTGATCGCCGGTATTCCGGTCACCGCGATCGCGACGACCGCGTCCGGAGTCACGGCCCTGATTGTTGCGTGGGGCGGTATCGCCGCCGTGAACGTGGCTCAGGCCTGGGGTCGCCGCCGCGCCGGTTGAGAACCGTGTCGGGGAATCCTTGCTGCGCCTCATCGCTGTAGTCCGGCACGTCGAGCGAGAGTGCGTCGTGCAGGACAAGAGTGTGACGGCGATGGCGAGATCGTCATCGCCAACTTCAAGCCGGGCCACCGGGAGACCTGGTCCACTACACCGCGAACCCTGAAGCCCGGCCTTGCCTCTTCATCGACGGCGGACGGCCGCTGCGCAAGCTGTCGCTGGAGACGCCGTAGGCGACCGCCGGGCGTTACGATTCCCCGTCGCGCATGCATCGATGCCGCCGCCTCGGGTAGTGCGTCCTCATGGCCGATCAGCCGGACTATCGGCGCGGACTGGACGACTATCACGATCCCACGGCCGGGATCGGGGGTGCCCCGCCCGCCCGGAGCGCCCTTACGTTGCGTCTGGTGCTCGCTGCCTTCGGGCTGGTGTTCTGCGGCGTGACGGCAGTCGTGGCCATACGCGCCGATCTCGTCGTCGTTGCCATCATTCTCGGCATCCTTGCCGTGGTGGCATTCATCGATCTGGTCGTGGTCGCGCGCCGGAAGGCTCGTGGCGAGCCAGGCTGAGCCGAGGAGTCGTAGCGCCCACAGAGGTTTGGCGGTGACGAACTGGACGAACGAGGAGCTCACCAGGATCGGCGAAGCCGAGGAACTGCGCGTTGCGTCGCTACGCAGAGGCGGTACGGTTCGCCCATTCGTGACGATCTGGGTCGTTCGCGTCGAGGACCACCTCTACGTGCGATCTGCTTACGGTGCCGATAACCCATGGTTCCGTCGCGCGAAGGCCAGTGGGGCCGGGCGCATTAGCGCCGGTGGCATCGAGCGCGACGTGACGTTCGCCGCCGCTGGAGCTGAATCCCCCGAGGCCATCGACGCTGCCTACCACGCGAAGTACGACCGGCACGGTCCCGCGCTCGTCGCTACTGTCACCGGACCTACTGCATCGCCGAACACCCTTCGGATGCTTCCTCGGTAGGGCTGGCTAGCACCGGGCTTCTCGGTGGAGCTGAGGAGAATGCGAAACCGTGACGCTCTGGATGCGAATGAACCACGACCCCCCCGGACGAAAGGGTAGGCACGCGGGGTCACGCTTACTCAGATCGGGCCGTGGACGCTGAACGTCTTCGTCTTGATCGCCCATCAATCAAGTACGACTAGGGCCAGCGTCTGGGTTGCCCAACTGCTCACGTGCATGGTTTCGTGCTTGCCCCTCATGCTGCGCTACCGGGAGGCCACGACCGACTGCACCGACCCCGACGTGGCCGCGACGGGACCCATGCCCTCGGCGAGGGCATGTAGAGCATGTGCAATGACAGCGTCGGCGAGGGGCCGAGGGCCTTGTTGTGCGGGGCTGGTAACCGTCATCCACGGGACTGACCCCATCGAAGCGTTTACGAGAGGCCCTGGCATGATGCCGCGCGCGGGGTGCAGGGAAGGGGTGTGCGGTGCGGCGTCTGTTGTTGTTGGTTCTCTCAGTGCTGGTGCTGGTGGTCGGGCTGGCGCCGAGTGCGTCGGCACGACCACGTGATCCTGTCGAGCGCCCCGTCCGAGAGGCGGCCGAGCGCGGCCGGATGGGTGACAAGGCGATTATCCAGTCCCGTGCGAGCTCACCCAACGGCGACTGCGCGCTTCCCACACCCCCGGCCGAGGAGAACATCGACCTGCCGCCGGGGTTGATCCCGTACCACGAGGTCGCGCCACGCCTGTGCGAGATCGCCGCCGGAAGCGACCGGCTGGCGCTGGAGGTGTTCGGCCAGTCGGGAGGCGGCCGAGACATGTACTTGGTGACGGTGGCCGACCCGGAGTACGGGAACCTTCGGGCCGACCGCGCGTTCCGCGAGCTGCTCGTACGTGAGCCGGAGCAGGCGCAACGGGTTGCTGAACGCAACCCACGGCTGCGTTCGGTGATGTGGGTGAACGGGTCGATTCACGGCAACGAGTGGGAAGGCGTCGACGCCGCCATCCAGCTGATCGAGCGCCTGGCGACGGCCGAGGATCCCGAGACACTGGCGGTGCTGAAGGAGAATATCCTGCTGTTCAACGTGGTCCAGAACCCGGACGGCCGCGTTCAGGGCACGCGGCAGAACGCGAACGGGCTGGACCTCAACCGCGACTTCGCGACCCGCTCGCAGTCGGAGAACCGGGCCGTGGTCGAGCAGTTCCGGCGTTGGGTGCCGACCGGACTGTGGGATCTGCACGGCTATGTCGACCCAATGCTCATCGAGCCAACGACCGCCCCGCACAACCCGAACTACGAGTACGACCTGTACATCAAGTGGGCGCTGCCCGCGGGCCAAGCCATGGCAGATGAGGTCCTCGCGGTTACGGGCCTGGACAGCGACATCCCGTTCCTGGATTACAACCGCGGGGACTGGGACGACTGGCCGCCGATCTTCACGCCACAACTCGCGCAGTACTACGGCGCCGTCACCTCGGCCACGCTTGAGGTTCCCTACGACCAGAACGGCGCGGCCGCCGACGATCCGCCCGCGGAGCGAGCCGCGCGGGCAGTCATCAACCGGGAGGCGCACGTGGCCGCGGTGTGGGGGGCGCTGCGCTACCTGACCGAGAACGCTCAGCCGGTGATGCTCGACCAGATCGAGATCCTGCGGCGCGGCGACGCGGCTGTGCCGCCGGCCTCCGACCCGTTCCTCGAGCCGCCCGAGCGCAGCCTTGGCTACCCCAGCCCGCCCGGCTATGAGGCCACGCCGCCGGCGGCATACGTGCTGCCGGTCGACGAGCACGGCGACGCCGATCCCGCCACAGTCCGGCTGGTGAACCACTTGCGGGCCTATGGGATCGAGGTCGAGGTCGCACAGCACCGCTTCACTGCGGGTGGAACGACCTACCCGCGCGGCGTCTACATCGTCAACATGAACCAACCGCTGCGGGGACTCGCCAACTCGCTGCTGGAGCCTGGGTACGACCTGACGCCCGTCACTCCGCAGATGTACGACATCAGCGGGTGGAGCCTCGGCGAGCTGTGGGGCGCGCCCGTTGTGGAGTCCGAGGAACGGGTGCGGGCGGGCCGGCTGCTGCGCCGGGACGTGCAGCCCGACGTTGACATCAGCCGCCGGGCAGCGGCCTACGCCCTGACCGTCGACGATCCCTCCGACATCCGTGCCATCAACGCGCTGCTGGGCATGGGCGTCGAGCTCTCGCGCGCGCCGGACGGCCGGGTGATTGCTCCGGGCACGGCCTACGCCGATCTCGTCAAGGTTGGCGAAGAGGAGGGGCTCGCGGCCGAGAGCCTGAGGTCGGTTCCGGACGATGCCGTCCCACTCGCCGCCCCCCGCATCGCCACCTCGATCTACACCTACGAGGAGGTGCTGCTGCGCGACCTCGGCTTCGACATCACTGCCATCGAGGACTTCACCATCCTTGACCCAGCCGCCTACGACGTACTGGCCTTCTCCACTGGCCCGGAGTACGCGGACCTCAGCGCAGCAGAGCAGACCGCCGTGCAGGCATTCCTCGCGGCGGGCGGCGGGCTGGTTGGCTGGACGCGGGAGGGCGCCGCGTTCAACGCCGCCACCAGCGCGCTGCCGGTCGAGGCTGCGTTCGTCGACATCGACGCCACCCCGAACGGCGTGGGTCAGGTGACGAACGCGCCGGACTCGCCCGTCGTCAGCGGCTATCCGGCCGCGGACACGTCCTTCGTCTTCGACCCGCTGTGGTTCCCGGTCCTCGGGGAGGGCGTACGCGCCGACCAGCGCTACGGCGAGGGGGACTTCTTCTTCGCCGGCCACTGGATCGGGCAGGAGGACGCCATCGGGCAGCCGTCGATCGTCTCCGGCGACACCAGCACCGGTGGACGCGGCGTGCTGTTCGGCACCGACCCGCTGTTCCGCCAGCACCCGAAGAAGCTGTTCGGCCAGATGGCGCAAGCGCTCTACTGGGCGGCCGGGCCCGACCCGTTGACGCGCATACCCTGACGCCCTCCGCCGATGTGCCACCGCTAACAACGCACCGGTGGCACATCACGCGGTCGGCGTTACCTCAACAGCGACAGCAAGACAGGCACGTAGGGCACCGGCCCCGGCCATCACTTTGATGGTTTGTTGGGCCGTCACGTCGGCGCGGCCATGGCGGCAAGACGTGGTCTCAACGGAACACGTGCATCTTCACCGCCCATCAATAGACCACGGGTAGCCGATGCGTTGCGGCGCCTCGCGACTCGCGAGGCGTTGCCCTGTGGACGTTGCCCCACTCGCCCACTCGCCACCGGGGCGCTGTTTACGACAACCTTTGCCGCGGCGAAGTCGGTAAGGATGATCGGCCAACCCCGCTCGGGGCTGGCTTCGACGCCGATCTCGGTGTGAAGCGCTTGCTCCACGCTTCCCGCCGGCGGCCGCAACGAGGAACCAGTTGGAGGAACCGGATCGGCTGCCGCAGCCACAACAATGACCGCGACGAGACGGCGCTGAACCTCGGTTACCTCTACCGTGTGGCTGTGGTCGTCGAGCACGGGATTCCCACCGTGATCATCGGCGCTGGGCCGGCGGGGCTGGCGACCGCGGCGGCGTTGGCCAAGGCGGGCCGGCCGGTGACGGTGCTGGAGAAGGCCGACCAGGTCGGCGCCTCGTGGGCGGCGCGGTACGACAGCCTGCACCTGCACACGGTTCGGTGGTTGTCCGCCCTGCCGGGGCTGCCGATACCGCGGGGCTACGGCCGCTGGGTGGCTCGCGACGACCTGGTCCGCTACCTGCGCGACTACGCCCGGGTTCACGGGCTGCATCCCGAGCTCGGCGTCGCCGCCACCCGCATCGACCGGTCGGATCGCGGCGGTTGGCTGGTTCACACCGACACCGACACCGGCGTCCGCGCCGCCCACCGGGTCGTGGTGGCCACCGGCTACAGCCATACCCCACGCCGCCCGGACTGGCCGGGTCTGGACACCTTCCCCGGCGACGTGCTTCACTCCGCTGACTACCGGGAGCCGACCGGGTACGCCGGCCGGCGCGTGCTCGTCGTCGGCGCCGGAAACTCCGCGACCGAGATCGCCCTGGACCTGCTCGGCGTCGGCGCGACCGTGACCCTGTCGGTGCGCACCCCACCCAACATTGTCCGCCGCGACACGTTCGGCGTGCCCAGCCAACTGTTCGGCATCGCGCTGAAGAAGGCACCCACGGTCGCCAAAGACCCGCTCGCCGCCGCCATGAGACGAGTCAGCATCCCCGACCTTTCCGCGTACGGACTACCGCCCCAGCGCAACCCCATCACCCAGTTCCGGGAAACCGGCCACGTCCCCATCCTGGACACCGGCATCGTCGCCGCCATTCGATCCGGCCGGGTCCGCGTGGTGGCGGCCACCGTCTCCGTCGACGGCCCGCACGTTCGCCTGGCCGACGGCAGCAGCGTCCAGCCAGACGCAGTCATCGCCGCCACCGGATTCACGACCGGCCTGCAGCCGCTGGTCGGCCACCTCGGCGTCCTCGACCAGCGGGGAGTGCCTCGAGTCCACGGCCCCGACCACCTCCCGTCCGCACCGGGACTGCACTTCGTCGGCATCAAGGCCGAACTGTCCGGCTTGCTACGCGAGATCGGGCTGGAGGCACGCGCCGTCGGCCAGGCACTCGCCGCCACTGACCAACTCGAACAGCCGCATGCTGCGACTCCGGAGCAGCGGGTAGCCCGCGGGCGGTGGAACACATGGGATGAGCGGCTATGACGAGAGATCGTGCTTGTTGGCCGCATCCACGGACTTCGCCGGCGCGTGCATGTTCGGCAGCCTGGTGGCGATACGTCAGAACCTCCCGGGGAGCCGTTCGGGATCGCGAGTCGCTTTAGTGTGCGGTTCGGAGTCCTGCTCGGCTGGGGGAGCTGGCATTGCCGCGCCGTGGCCGATGCCGCTGGCGGCATTGATCTCCGCGACACGGTGGACCTAGGCGGGCCTTGAGGCGCTGCGGCGCTCCGGAGACCGAGATCCGGCAGTCCGATCAGGCGGTGTCCGTGAGCAGGCTCGTGCGGATGTCAGCCTTGAGCACCTTGCCCACCTTCGACCGCGGCAGATCGCCCCAGACGAGCACCTCCTTGGGGGCCTTCACCCCGCCGATGCGCTCGCGCACGAACAGCCGTACGCCGTCTGGGTCGACCGACTGGTCGGGGTAGGGCTGCACCACGGCGACCACCTTCTCGCCCCACTTCTCGTCGGGGAGGCCGATAGCCGCGGCGTCCTGGACGTCGGGATGGGCCAGCAGCGCCTGCTCGACCTCGGTCGAGTACACGTTGTAGCCACCGGTGATGATCATGTCCTTGGCGCGGTCGACGATGTGAAGGAAGCCCTCCTCGTCGAGGAAGCCGATGTCGCCGGTGTGGTGCCAGCCGTGCTTGCCGGCCTCGGCCGTGGCTTCGGGGTTCTTGTAGTAGCCGGCCATCACCAGCGAGCTGCGCACGCAGATCTCGCCCCGCTCCCCACCCGGCTGCTCGCGGCCCTGCTCGTCAAGGATCGCGACCTGCACCAACGGTGCCGGCCGGCCCGCCGACGACAGCCGGCCGTGGGCCGGCATCCCGTCGGGTCCGAGGTGGTCCCCCGGCGGCATCATCGAGATCATCATCGGCGCCTCGGTCTGCCCGAAGAGCTGCGCCATCACCGGGCCGATGCGGTTCAGCGCCTCCTCGAGCCGGGCCACGGACATGGGCGCAGCGCCGTACCAAAAGCACTGCAGCGAGCTCAAATCCGTCGAGTCGAGGTCGGGGTGGCCGAGGACCATGTAGATCAACGTCGGTGGCAGGAACGTGTGAGTGACGCGATGCCGCTCGATGAGCCCGAGGAAGCCGCCGACGTCGGGCGTGCGCATGATGACGATCTCGCCGCCCAGGGCTAAGACCGGGAAGCACAGCACGCCCGCGGCGTGGGTGAGGGGTGCGAGGGCGAGGTACGTCGGCCGGCCGGCGAACGGGTACCCCATCAAGGTCAGCGCGGTCATCGTCTCGAGGTTGGCGTTGGTCAGCATCACGCCCTTCGGCCGACCGGTGGTGCCGCCGGTCCCGACGATCATCGCCAGGTCGGCGACGCCGCTCTCGGCGATCGGGTTCGGTCCGTCGACCGCGTAGCTCGGCCCCGGTCCGTCGAGGAACCGATTCCAGGTCAGCGCTCCCGGCATCTCGCCGTCGAGGCAGACCAGCAGTTTCAGCTTCGGCAGGTCTCGCGCGATCGCCTCGACCAGAGGCGCGAACGCGGCCTGGAACAGCAAGGCGGTGCAGTCGAAGAGGTCGAGCAGCTCGCGGTTCTCGGCGGCCTCGTTGCGGGGGTTGATCGGGCACCACACCGCGCCGGCGCGGGAGATCCCGAACACGCAGCTGAACGACGTCGGGTCGTTGGCCGAGAGGATTGCCACCGACTGCCCCGGCGCGACCCCGTGTCGTCCCAGGCCCTCAGCCACCACGCGCGAGGTCGCCTGGACCTCGGCGTAGCTGCGCGTCTCCCCGTCGGTGGTGAGGCAGGGCGCGTCTGGCCCGAGCGAGGCCCCCTTGTCGAGGTAGTCGACCAGCCTCATGTCAGCGCTCGACGGTGAGCACCGGCTCCATCACCAACCCCAAGCTGCGCAGCGCACCGAGCAGCTCGCGGTGCCCGAAGGCCTGGCAGCCGCTGGCGAATCCGGCCCGAAGCGGCTTCCGCTGGAGCAGCGAGTACGCGGCGTACGCCTGCAGCAGTCCGGTCTGCTTGTAGTTGCTGTTGCCGTGGATGACGCAGTGCGCGCGGCCCAGCGGGCCGGAGGCGTGCACGGAGTCCATCGACTTGTTGATGCGCGGGTTCTCGCGCGGCGGCATCTGGTTCATCACCTGGGCGGCGGTGGCGGTCAGAGCGGCGTATCGCTCGTCGGGATCCATGTCCTTCGTCGCCTCGATGGCCTGACCCACGATCTGTGGGACGCCCAGCATCAGCGGCCGGTTGAAGACACCCCCGAGCACCTTGCAGTTGGCCACGCGCGGGTCGCGCCTGAACCACACCGGGTGAGAGGTCCCGCCCCAGGGCAGCGCCAGCGCGAGCTCGTGCTGGCCGGGGATGACGAGCTGGTAGAGGCCAGCCTCGGGGTCCCACTCCTGGTAGGTGTTCTGCTCCAGGTAGTAGGCCTTCGACAGAGCGGCGTTGACCAGGATCGTCAGCGTCGAGGCGATGGTCGGGCTGCCGCCCCAGAACACCGCGATGTCGAGGGTGTCGAGGCCCGGGGTCTCCAGACACAGCTGGGCCGCGATCTCGCCGGTGGTGTACATCTGCGCGACGCCCGGCGACAGCAGCAGGCCCGCGGCCTCGAAGTCGGCGCCGTACTTCTCGTCGCAGGTGATCAGCCAGTCCTGCTCGCCGGTGGTGTCCAGGTAGTGGGTACCCGCGTTCAGGCAGGCCTCGACGACCTCGGGGCCGTGGGTGGCGAACGGGCCGACGGTGTTGAGCACGACGGACGCGCCCTTGAACAGGGCGGTCAGCGTGGCGACGTGGTGCTCGACCGCGACCACCTCGTAGTCCGCAGTCTCGATGCCCGCCACGTTGCTCTGCATCGAGGCGGTGAGCTTCTCCTCGCTGCGGCCCGCGGCCACGAACGGGACGTTGTACTCGCGCAGGTACTCGCAGATCAGCCGGCCGGTGTAACCCGAGGCGCCGTAGACGACGACAGGCTTGCCATGGTTGCCGTTCATGCCGTCCTCACATCCCCATGCCGCCGTCGACCGGCAGGCCGGCGCCGGTGATGAAGCGGGACGCGTCGCAGGCCAGGAACACCACGACGTCGGCCATGTCCTCGACGGCGCCGAGCCGGCCGGCGGGGGTGAGCTCCACGACCGCGCCTACGGCGGCCTCTGGGGACGGGAACAGGCCGAGCTCGGCGACGTCGTTGGCGAGGCCGGCACCCATCGCCGTGGGAACCAGGCCGGGATAGATGCAGTTGACGCGCACGCCGTACCCGAGCTTGCCGGCCTCCATCGCCGCAACCCGAGTCATCCGGTCGACGGCGGACTTGGTGCCGGAGTAGATCGCGATGCCCGGGAAGGCAATGGTGGCCGCGACCGAGGCCACGTTGATGATGCTTCCGCCGTTGCCCGCAGCGCCGCCGGGGCGCATCGCGCGCAGACCGTGCTTCATGCCCAGCGCCGTGCCGAGAATGTTGACGTCGAGCATCCTGCGGACCTGGGCGGCGTCGATCTCGGTGATCAGGCTGGTGATCTCGATCCCAGCGTTGTTGACCAGGATGTCGAGCCCGCCGAGATGCTCGACCGCCTCTCCGATCGCGGTCTCCCAGCCGGCGTCGTCGGTGACGTCGAGGGTGACGAAGCCGTGGTCCTCTCCCAGACCCTTGGCGACCGCGCGGCCCGCCTCCTCCTGGAGGTCGGCGATGACCACGGTCGCGCCGGCCCCGGCGAGCGCCTTGGCCATCCCCTCCCCGAGGCCCTGCGCCCCTCCAGTGACCAATGCCTTGCGGCCGGACAATTCGAACACGCTCATCGGGCGACTCCTCGGGCTCGTGCGGGTCCCTGTGACGGCGGTCACCACCCTGTTCCTCTGCTTGACACTAGTCAAGAAGAATCTTGACTAGTGTCAAGCAGCGGTCCCCGGACGGCTACGATGGCGCCCGTGACCAGCGCCCGCGCCGAGGACGTGACCGTCGAGCCGACTGCTCGGCACACTGCTCGCGGCACCCGGCGTACCCCAGTCGACAAGTACGACGAGAGACGCACCCAGCTCGCGATCTCGGCCCTGGCCACGCTCGGCGAGCTCGGCTATGCCCGCACCTCGCTGCGCGAAATCGCCAACAACTCCGAGTTCTCCCACGGCGTCGTGCACTACTACTTCGCGAACAAGTTCGAGCTGATCACCCACTGCGTGCGCTACTACAAGGCTCAATGCGTGACGCGGTACGACGGCCTGGTTGCCGAGTCGACCTCCGACGTGGAGCTGCTGACGAGGTTCGCCGATAAGTTGGTCGACACCATGGCGACCGAGGCGCCCATGCACCGTCTCTGGTACGACCTGCGCGCCCAGTCGATGTTCGAGGAGCAGTTCCGTCCCGACGCGCTGGCCATCGACGCAACTCTCCGCGACATGATCGGTCGCGTCGTCCAACGGTATGCCGACCTGGCCGGACGTGCCCTCGCCGTCGACGACAGCACCTGCTACGCCCTGCTCGACGGAGTCTTCCAGAACGCCCTGCTCGCCCATCTGACCGGCGACGAGCACGCCTCGGACAATCTCCGTGCCCGGGTGCTCGAGGTTCTTCCCCGCCTGCTGGCCTGACCGGCGGATCCCACGGGAGCGCCGGCCGCCGGCACGGCGTGCCGACGTACCCAGTGTCGGTTGCCACTGGGGGAGCTCCGCGCAGACCCTCCCGGGTCCCCGCAGAGGTCGACACTGTCCCGGCGTGTGACGGCCCGCCTCGCCGTTCCATCGAGCCCCCAGGGCGGCCCATGAGTCCTCCGGGCAGCGGCCACACGCGCCGCAGGGGTTGGCGAACAACGTCTCGCCGCAGCAAGAGTTGGCCAGTCTCACGCCCTGGGACGGTACGAACGAAAGCCATTGAGGCGGTGAGTGCCTTCCCCGCCACACGCGCGATTCACCGTAACCAGAAGGCGGGCAATCCTGGGTGCGGTGACAAGCTCCGGGAGGATTCGCAACCGGTACCTAGTAACGACTGTCAGCGCCTAGGCGCTGCCTCTGCTCGCGCCTTCCGCCACTAGGGGCGGCCGATCGGCCGAGGTCGAGGTGACCAGCGCCCTGGGGGCGAGCAAGCCAGGTGGTGTTGGGCAGTCCGGACACTTCCTATCGCGTGACCAGAAGTCTCCTTGGAGTCGAGTGGTCGGTGCCCGTCAATGACGCCGATCGCGGGACAGGGGTAGCTGACGCGTCAATTCTGGTTGAAGTCATCGAGATCGTTCCGAACGGATACGTCGCGGTACGTGCGGCAAGCGGCGCACAAGCATCTGGATCCCAACCACAGCACTCGACCCCTGCTTAGCCGTCACCCCCTACCCGGCGGAGCGCCCCGTACGTCCGGCTTCGTCTCGTCTTGACACCTGAGACGCGCGGCGCCACGCTGCCGGGCAGGCGCCGACGCCGACCCGGCGTGCGCCGCCAGGGAGGGGATCCCATGAGGCGTTCGCACCGACCCGTCGTCGCACTCGCCGCCGCCGCCCTGCTGGGCACGGCGGCGCTCGTGTCTGCACCCGCCGCCGCTGCGACGCCGTTCCCGCCGAGCGACGTCGACGTCGAGGTCTACGAGGGGACGGTCGACGCCGCGGGCGTCGAAGAGCTCCGCTCGCTCGGCCTCGACGCGCAGGACTTCGTCACCGAGCCGGCGCCCGACGGCGGCGCCGACGTCGAGGTGGTCCTGAGCCCCGACCAGGCCGCCAAGCTGGCCGACGCGGGCGTCGACCTCGACGTCAAGCAGGTCGACGGCGTTGCCGCGTCCGAGGCGCTCGCGCTGCAGGCGAGCGCCGGCTGGGACGCGTTCCGTCCCTACTCGAGCATCGGAGGCGGCATCAAGGACGAGCTGTACGCGACGGCCGGGCAGTACGACGACATCACCGAGATCGTCAACGTCGGCCAGAGCGTGCTCGGGGAGGACATCCTCGCGCTGCGCGTGACGCAGAACGCCGACCGGGTCCGCGACGGGCGCCGTCCCGCGGTCATGTACATGGGCACCCAGCACGCGCGTGAGTGGATCACCACCGAGATGGTGCGCCGGCTCATGCACCATGTGCTGGACAGCTACGGGACCGACGAGCAGATCACCAACCTCGTCGACACCCGCGAGCTGTGGTTCCTACCGGTCGCGAACCCGGACGGGTACGACTTCACCTTCACCGAGGGGAACCGGCTGTGGCGCAAGAACCTGCGCGACAACGACGGCGACGGGCAGATCACGTTCCGCGACGGCGTCGACCCCAACCGCAACTTCGCCACCAACTGGGGCTACGACAACGAGGGCTCGTCGCCCGACCCGGTGAGCGACACTTACCGCGGCCCGGCGCCCAACAGCGAGCCGGAGACACAGGCGCTCGACGCGCTGTTCGCCCAGGTCGGGTTCGAGTTCTTCGTCAACTACCACTCGGCGGCCGAGCTGCTGCTCTACGGCATCGGCCACCAGGTCACCACCCCGTCGCCCGACGACGTCATCTACAAGGCGCTCGCCGGTGACGACGACAACACCGCCATCCCGGGGTACGACCCGGACATCTCCGCCGAGCTCTACACCACCAACGGCGACACCGACACGCACATGCAGGTGCAGTACGGCACCCTCGGCTTCACGCCGGAGATGTCGACCTGCGAGGTCGCAGCCGCGGTCGACCCGGACGACGAGTGGCTGCCCGAGGACTGCGCGAGCGAGTTCATCTTCCCCGACGACGAGGAGCTCATCCAGCAGGAGTTCGAGAAGAACATCCCGTTCGCGATCTCGATCGCCGAGTCGGCGGACGACCCGGACGACCCGGACTCGGTCCTCGGCATCGACGCCCCCGACCTGGTCGCCGACCCGTTCCCGGTGTCGTACGGCACCGAGCAGCAGGTCGCGGTCATCGGCAAGCGGTCGCTGCGCAACATCCGCGCCGAGTACTCCATCAACGGCGGCCGCACCCGTACGGAGCGGGTCGTCGAGTGGGAGGGCGGCGAGCGCTACGGCGACACGCACGACGTGTGGTACGCCGAGTACCGAGCGACGATCCGGGCGAACCCTGGTGACACCGTCGAGGTCCGCTTCATCGGCCGCGACCGCGGCGCACAGGCCTCGAGCGAGAGCTTCACCTACACCGTGCACGACGACATCGGTGGTGACGTGCTCGTGTTCGCCATGGAGGACGTCACCGGCCTCAGCCCGGCGCAGGGCCTCACCGAGGCGCAGTACGTCGACGAGCACGTCGTCCGCCCTCGACGCGGCCGGGCTACACCGCCGACGTCTACGACTTCGACGTCATGGGCCGCGAGGCGCCGCACCACCTGGGTGTCCTGTCGCACTACGACGCCATCGTCTGGGAGACCGGTAACGACGTCATCCCGCGTGCCCAGGGGCAGGTGCCGGGCACGGTCACGCGCGAGCAGCTCGAGGCCGAGCTCAACGTGCGCGACTACCTCAACGAGGGCGGCAAGCTCCTCGTCGCGGGCAAGTACGCGCTCTTCGCCCAGGCGCAAGCGCCTGCGTACGAGTACAAGCCGCTCGAGGAGGTGCCCGAGCCGGGTGAGCCTCCGGCGCCCGAGTGCGCCAACCCGGACGAGCAGCCGTGTCTGCGCCTCTCGAACGACTTCCTGCAGTACTGGCTCGGGACGTTCGTCAACGTCAGCGGCGGTGGCACCGACCCGGACACGGCGAGCCGTACCCGCTCGTGGGCGTCGCCGGGACGGCGTTCGAGGGCTGGACCGGCGACCTCAACGCCGCCGGTTCGGCGCAGAACCAGGACCACACGGGTCTCCTGCTCACCACGTCGAGCTTCCTGCCCGCCGACCAGTTCCCGCTGTTCGCCAGCAGGGCTGTGGTCGAGTTCGCGATCCCGGGCGGGCCGTTCGACCCGCGCACCGGCGAGTGGTACGTCTACAGCCAGCAGGCGGACGAGTCGTACAAGCGGCTGTCGCGCACGGTCGACATGACCGCGCGCGACGACCGGTGAGCTGTCGTTCTGGACCTCGTACGACACCGAGCTGGACTGGGACTACCTGTTCGTCGAGGCGCGTCCGGTCGGCACCGACGACTGGACGACGCTGCCGGACTGCCGAGACGGGCACACCGCCCAGGGGACCGGCGACAGCTGCGCCGAGGGCTGGGCGCACGGCGACGAGGCCATCCACCCGTTCCTGGCGCACTACCAGGGCGAGGACTGCTCGCCGACCGGCACGACCGGTGACTGGCACGCGGCGACCGGTTCGAGCCAGGGCTGGGTCGAGTGGTCGGTCGACCTGTCCGCGTACGCCGGACAGCAGGTCGAGGTGTCCATCTCGTACGTCAGCGACTGGGGCGACCCAGGGCATCGGCGTCTTCCTCGACGACGTGACGGTGACGCTCGACGGCGCCGCCGAGACGACCGGCTTCGAGACCGACCTCGGCGGCTGGACCGTCGCCGGGCCGCCGGAGGGCTCGATCGACAACTCGAACGACTGGCTGCGCACGCAGCTCGGGTTCGAGGAGGGCGCGGTGGTCGTCACCGACGACACCGTGTACGCCGGCTTCGGCCTCGAGGGGCTCCCGCCGGCGGAGCGGAACGACTTTGTGGCCCGCGCTATGGACTACCTGCTCGGGAGCCCGACGCCGTAGCGACGCCGCCCTCGGACGGCTGAGCGGAGCCTCCGCGACCGGCACGCCTGGCGGCCGCGTCGCGGAGGCCCCCCGCCTGCGCCGTCCTGATCTGCAGGACGGCGTGAGCCATTCGAGGTGTAGGGGTGGAGCCCCCGGCAAGGTGGGGCGGGGTGAGCTACCATCCCCGCTTCGCCGACGACGAAGCGGCCGCGAGGTCGCCGCCACCGAGCGTGTGCTGCGACGCCATCATGTCCGCGGCTCGCATTTCTCGCAGTAGGCGGTCGGCCGGTGCGGCAGCACTTCCTCGCGCGACCGCTGGGGCACATGTCGGCGCCACAGCTCATCAAGCGCCCGATACTCTACGGGTCGCTCGACCGTGTGCGCGCACTCGAGCTGGAGGCGCCACCAGCGGGCGCGCCTCGAGGTGTGCGTGGTGAGCACGCCGCCTCGGCCCTCGCGTAGCTCGGCGCTGACCACCCTGCGCTTGGGCCGAATCGGGACGCCGGTCATGCGGTGCATTGTCATACTGGTGCAACTGCTGAGCGTCCCCTTGTCGCAGCCGCGGGGCGAGATCAGCGACGAACCTCGGTCGCCGTCCCCGATCGTGGCCTGCTCCAGCGCGGTTGACGCAGCGCTCACGTACAGTTCTGGCCCTCTCGCAGGCTCTCCAGGTTCGCGCGCATGACCTCGAGGTAGTCCCCGCCCGCCGATTCCTCGGTCAGACCCTCGAGTGCATCCAGCACCGCCGTCACGGCGTTCGTCTCCCGGGCGACGGTATCGGCGATCGCCGGGCGAAGAGTGGAAATGATTGTCAACTTCTCGACGCGCTGTCGATCCTGGGGATGAGGTGTTTGGTGCCCTCGTCGGCATGGTCCAGGATGGTCGGCCGTGGTGATCCAGACCAGGGAAGACGTGGGGGCTGAGCGCCGCCACGGGGCTGGTCGGCCGAAGCGGCGGCGGGATTCTCGACAGTGGCGCCTGGGGCCCGTCGAGATCGTCGTGGGCGCCCTAGCGCTGGTCGTGCTGGTGGGTCAGTGGTGGGCGGCTCCTCTCTTTGGCTCCGCGGTTGTGCAGACCTGGTCCACCATCTTCGTGTCGATCGTGGTGCAGGCGGTGCCGTTCCTCGTTCTGGGCGTCCTGCTCAGTGCCGCTATCACGGCGTATGTGCCTCCCACCTTCTTTGCCCGGGTCCTGCCACGTTCGCCGGTGCTGTCGGTGCCCGTGGCCGGCGCAGCAGGTGTGGTGCTACCCGGCTGCGAGTGCGCGTCGGTACCGGTCGCCGGAAGCCTCGTCGCCCGCGGGGTCGCACCGGCGGCCGCGTTCGCCTTCCTGCTGTCCGCGCCGGCGATCAACCCGGTCGTGCTCGTCTCTACTGCCGTTGCGTTTCCGGGTCAGCCGCAGGTGGTGCTCGCCCGATTTCTCGCGTCCCTGGCGACGGCTGTTCTCGTCGGCTGGGCGTGGGTCCGGTTCGGGAAGACGTCGTGGCTGCGGCCGCGACGGGCCCCGGTCGAAGCCGGCATGCCGCGGGGGCAGGTGTTTCGGGAAGCGGCGCAGCACGATCTGCTACATGCGGGTGGGTTCCTCGTGGTGGGCGGACTGACGGCGGCGACGCTCAACGTGGCGGTCCCCGACAGCGTCCTGTCCGCGGTGGCCGCATCGCCCTGGCTGTCGATCCTCGCCCTCGGCGCGCTGGCGGTCGTCCTGGCCATCTGCTCCGAGGCGGACGCGTTTGTGGCGGCGAGCCTGACACAGTTCTCGATGACCGCTCGCTTGACGTTCATGGTGGTCGGCCCCGCCGTGGACGTGAAGCTGGTATCGCTGCAATCCGGGATCTTCGGCGGCTCGTTCGCCGTCCGATTCGCGCCGCTGACGTTCTTCGTCGCGGTGGCCGCAAGCGTTCTCGTTGGTTGGTGGCTGCTGTGAAGCGCGACGCGCAGGCCGCGGTGCTCGTCATCATGGGTGCCGCCCTGCTTCGGATCTCGATTAACGGCTCCTACGTCAATTATGTTCAGACGTGGATGCGGCCCTTCCTCATCTTCTCCGGGGCCGTGTTCGTCGTGCTCGGGCTGCTGTGCTTGATCGGCATCATGTGGTCGGGTCGCGGGCCCAGCACAACGCATGAGCATGCTGCACCGCGCGTCGCCTGGCTGATGCTCCTGCCCGTACTCGCGATCTTTCTCATCGCTCCGCCGGCCCTGGGGTCGTACGCCGCCAGCCGTGATACGGGCACGCTTGCACAGCCGAATGACTACGCCTACCCCCCACTGCCGGACGGCGATCCCGCTGATGTGACCCTAAGCGACTACGCCTATCGAGCGGTATGGGACAACGGGACCACGTTATCCGGACGAAAGCTGCGCCTCACCGGGTTCGTGACGCCGCGTCCCGCCGGTGGCTGGTACGTCACGCGCATCGCGCTCGCCTGCTGCGCCGCCGACGGCCAGGCCGTCAAGGTCCAGGTGCAGGGCGCGGCGGACGAGCCCGCCGACACGTGGGTCGAGGTGATGGGGACGTGGCAGCGGGGCGGCGAGGACATCAACGGTGAGGTGATTCCGATCCTGACAGCCAGCGACGTCCGGCGAATCGAGCCGCCATCCCAGCCGTACGAGTAGCCGGTCGAACCGCACGACTCGCGCATCACGACGTCATCGAGTGGCCCGCACGACGGCGACCGCCAGGATCGCGACAACGACGACCAGCCTGGGCTGCAGCGCGGCCACGCGTCCACCCACTCCTCCGCCGCGCGAGTTGACGACGGAGCCAACGTTCGCCCACCACGGCAGCTAACAGTTCTGACCCCCGCTGCCGCTCCCGGGCAGCGCCAAAGTTCACCCGAACGAGGAGACCGCGTGACCCGGTGACCAGGACGGTCCGACCTTCCACGGACCATTGCCTCGGCGTAGCGGCCATCCTTTCACCTCCTCGGTCCACCGCGCGGGCCGGCCGCGGCAATGAGCCCGGCCCGCCACCCGGGAGCGCTGCCATGCAGGGGTGGAGCGATTGCGGATGTGTCGATGCCGCTTCGGGCGAGGAGCCAGGAGACGACGGAGTTGGAGTTCCACATCTCCCCGGCGTGCAGCTCATCTCGCCCCCACGTGGGGGTGGGAACCACCGGGACGAGGTCAAGCAGCTGCCTCGCCTGCGTCACATTCGTGCTGAGGCGTTGCGGGCTGTCGATCGCCATGGCGGCGTCCGGAATGATCCCGCCCCCCCAGCACCGGACCTCGTAGCGGAACAGGCCGAAGCGGCCAAGCCACGGCAACCCGACCGCGCCCTGTGCGACGACGCCCCGATCAGGGAGCTTGAGGTTCCACACCGGCCCCTGCTCGATCACGTACCGATCGCCGGCCAACCGGACCTCGAGCGCGCAGTGGTAGAGGTCGCTCGCTTCGCGATGCTGGATGCGGGCGGTCAACGCCTCGAAGATGCGGCCGTTCCACTTCACGAAATGGCCGCCGGCACCCAGCGGCAACCAGTACAGGTCCACGCACGCCTCGGGTGCGCCTAACGTTGTCGTGTTGTCGCCGACGCTCGCGGGATCTTCGCTGGGCGGAAACGTCGAGCGCGTGCTTCCCGCGCGCCCTTCGGCGCGATCCTTGATCCCCAGCAGCATGCGGCGGGTCATCAGCAGGATCACCGGACGCATGACCTCCTCGGAGACCCGGGCCGCAACCCCCGCCGCACCACGCACCCGCGCGGACCTGCTGCGCGCCAACAGCCGGCAGCGTCCGGAACCGTCCGGGACGACGAGAAACGCCCACGTGGCATTCCACGGATGCTCCGGTGGCTGTTGGCGCAGGACGAGCGTGCGGGGCGGAGCGACGAGGGCGACTCGGAACGCGTATCCCTCCGGCATTCCCAGCTTCCCCGGGGGCACCACCCGCACCTGGTCTCCCACGGCGAGCTGCTGCCACTCGGGACGAATCACGTCGGCATTGGATATCTCCATGCCGAACAGGTTCTCCAGCCACTCGTAGCTGTACATCCCGCCGCGGCCCTGGCCCATCTGCACTAACCATGGCCACACCTCCTCGGCTGGCGCATCGACACTGACCCCGTACGTGGTCGTCGACACCGGACCGGGCAGGAGCTCGTCGCCAGGATGCAGACGCAGAACTTCGCCCGGCATCGCGCCCCAATTGCGCAGCCTTGCTCGCGCGGTACCTGCCATGACCGCAGCAGTGACAGCGGCCGATCCCTTTCCGCACTTGACCGAGCTGCGGGACCTACAGGATGGCGAATCCTCCAGGAGGGGCATTCCAACACGGTTTCGCCATGACCGATCCATGGCCATGGCTGGAGATTCCCCTTCCCCGCCGAAGGCTAAAGCGGTAGTCCGGTGACGGTTCCTGCTGCGGCATAGCTTTCGCGCAGACCGCGAACGTCGGGTGAGCTGATTGGACTGGCTTGTGCCCTCGCCTGCTGCAGCCGAGTAATCGCATCTTGGGCGACCCCGCTGCTGTCCCGCCGCTCCTCGGCCTCGTCGAACGGCTGGACCTCGACGCCCTCCTCTCGTAGGAGCTGGGCCAGCGCGTCAACCAGGCCGGGGTTTCCCTGATACGTGATCCGCAATGTCTGCGCCTCCATCATCCGGCCCACGATAGGGCCGCGCGGCGGCGCGGTGGCCGGCGGCGCAGGACGGGGCGCCGAGCTGTTGGGTGGGCGGCTCTCCCCGCCCTTGCTTCCCGCGGCCACTGAGAGCGACGCAGAGCCAGAACCGCGGGTGAGTTTGACGACCCCGACCGACGCCTCCGTTCCAACGGCAGTCAGCCCACGCCACACTCAGCCGATGTCGTCAGTTGCGCTGGGCAAGCGATTGGGCAAGTGCTACTCGCTGCCGGGCAAGCTAGTGCATGGAAGCACCAGCCCAGGACGGGCACAAGCTGCTGGATTGCCCGTGCCCGGCCGGTTCCTGCGCGAGTTGTGAGACGCCGAGCACCGGGGCGAGCGGTGCCCGACCTTTGCGACCTCCCCTCAGCGAGGAGGTGGCCTCAGTGGTGGTATCTGCCACCGCCGTCTCACGGAACGACAGCGTGCTCGGCACCTGCCTGTTGCCACGGTGCGCCTGACGGCTCGGGGATGCCAGGGTCCTTCGGCCCCCGCCCTGCGGATCGGAACCTTCGTATCTATCCGTGTAGGCGTCGTTGCCGCAGACTGACGCCATGGCTTCAACTGTCACTGCCCGGCGCTCCACCCGAACCGCGCGAATCTGCGCCATCATCACGATGGTGGCTGGCGCCATCCTTGCAATCGCCGGCGTCGTCACCTGGTTCACAGTTCAGGGCAATCTGGCCGACGAGCGGATCACCGTCTCGGACGACTCGCCGCGTTTCGCCGGCGACAAGGTGGACGGTCCACTCACCGCCTTCCAAGAAGCACAGATGATCGAGACTCACTACCTGGAGTCCACCGGCGGCAAGACGTATGCGGAGATCGGCCGTGAAGACCCGTTACGTCAGACGGCAATGACCGCCTCGTTCCTCCGTGCGTCTCTCTTCACCTCCGTCGTCTCGTTCGGAGTGGCAGCGATGGCTGTCGGACTGGGAATCGCCCTGCTCGTAGCCGGATATGGCCTCTTGTCGCTCTCACATCGGGAAGACGCGCGGACCTGAGCCCCTGACGGGGTTCCAGGAAGCACGGCATGCGCCGACCGGATGCCCAGCGGCGCGGGCACTCGCCCCCCGCCGGCCGAAGACAGGAACGGAGACCCCTGAGGACGTTGCTGCTGCCCCGCTGTATCTGCGGTTGCGGCGTCGATAACGACGATCGCATCGATGTCGTCCGCGATGACAGGATCGGGCACGTCGTCCCAGGACCGCAGACCTTCCCCGTGATAGACGAGAGCGCGGACGATGACCTCCTCGCATGCCGGGCGGCGGCGCGCCGCTACCCGGGCACGCTGAGAGTTGAGAGCGTGCAAGATCAGTGCCAATCGACTACGCGACCGAGGACTTTGGTCCCAGTCATCCCCCGCTCTACCGCGGTCTAGCCCGAGAGCGTGCACCGCACTCCCGTTAGTCCTCGAGCGCGCCGCGCCGTCACCGACGCCCCGTGCGGGCAACCTCGGAGGAGCGTGTCACTTGTAAGGCGATGGCATCGATCATTCCGGAGGGGTGTAGGGACGTGCTGTGCTCGGACCGTCGGCTCGGACCTTGAAGCGTCGCCCGCTGATGGACTCGGGCTCGATCCTGAGGATGCGGGGCTTCTGCGCCGAGTGCCATGGGACCAAGGGCAGCTCGAGTGCTGCGATCACCTCGTCCAGCTCCTGGACCTCCCGCGCCATCCCCTTCACCACCACGCTCCAGGCCTCACCCGTGGCGGGTTCGTACCCGTCAGCCTCGAACGCCACAGGTCGGCCTACCGAAGCGTCGAGCTTCGTTCCGGTGGCAGTCCGGAACACCACGGTTCCATGATCGACCAGGAAATTCACCGGAAAGAGATCCGGCCGCCCCTGCACGACGACCGCCAGCCGCCCGACACTGGCTTTGCGCAGGTGGGCCCACGATGCGGAAACGGTGAGCCCATCACTCGACAACGGATTCTCGCTCGTCACGTCGCCAAGCATGGCCCACGCCTGGCTACTAAGTGAACAGCACGATCGTCTCGTCGGCGAGGTTAGCGACGCGGACGGCAGGAGTCGCAGCGGGCGGGTGCCCGGCTGGCAGGGTGAGGTGGACCGCCGTCTTGTTGATCCTGGGATCGATGTGACGCCAGGTTGGCGGTCCTGGCGGCGCGTCGGCGCGCTACCAGGGAACGGGTTGGGCCGGTTGGCGGCGGTGGTGTCAGCGCGTGATGGCCACCTTGAGGGCCTTCGTCTGCGCTGCGCGGTCGAAGGTGTCGTAGGCCTCCATGATGCTGTCGAACGTGAACCGGTGGCTCACGAACTTCTCCGGCGTGAGCTTGCCTTGGGCCACGAGTTTGAGCAGCATCGGCGTCGTGGTGGCGCTCACCAGGCCGGTGGTGATCGCGATGTCCTTGATCCACAGGTCCTGGAGCTTCAGCTCCACCGACTTGCCGTGCACGCCCACGTTCGCCACCGTCCCGCCGGGGCGGATGAGCTCGGTGGCCATCTCGAAGGTCGCCGGCACGCCCACGGCCTCGATGGCGACGTCCGTACCCAGGCCGTCGGTCATGGCCAGCACCGCGTCTCTCCAGTCCGTCGCGCCGCTGTTGACGGCGTCGGTGGCGCCGAAGGCCTTGGCCTGCTCGACCCGGTTGTCGTCGAGATCGATGGCGATGATGCGGGAGGCGCCGTAGAGTCCGGCGGTCATAATCGCCGCCAGGCCCACCGGTCCGGCGCCGATGACGGCGACGACGTCGCCGGGCTCGACGCGGCCGTTGCGAACCCCGATCTCAAAGCCGGTGGGCAGGATGTCGGAGAGCATGAGCGCGGCCTCGTCGCTCACGCCCTCAGGCAGCTTGTGCAGGGAGCTGTCGGCGAAGGGCACCCGCACGTACTCCGCCTGGGTGCCGTTGATGAGGTGGCCGAAGATCCAGCCGATGCCCGAGGTGCCCTCGTCGTCCAGACAATGGGCGGGCAGCCGCTGCTGGCAGTAGGAGCACGAGCCGCACGAGGTAATGCAGGAGATGATCACGCGGTCCCCAACGGCGAGCTTGCTCACGCCCTGCCCGACCTCGGTGATCGTCCCGACACCTTCGTGCCCAAGGATCCGCCCGTCGGTCACCGCCGGGACGTCCCCCTTGAGGATGTGCAGGTCGGTCCCGCAGATCGTGGTCGTGTCCACCTGCACGATGACGTCAGTCGGGTCGATGATCTTCGGGTCGGGGGCCTCCTCCCACGCCTTCTGAGCCGGTCCGTGGTACACGAGCGCCTTCATCAGATGACCTCCTTGTCGTCGCGTGCCGACGCCGGTCGGCCAGGCATCGCGGGGTGCGTGCACTACGCTCATCTTTCCGCCAGGACCGTGGCGTCCATCGTCGGTCGGGTCCGCGCGGTGACCCGCAGATCGTCGCATGCGACGCTCGCGGTCCTGCTGCGCCAGCTCAACCCGGTGCTGCGGGGCTGGTCTGCTGACTTCGGCTACGGCGTGTCCAAGGCGACCTTCGGCTACGTCGACCAGTACACCTGGCCCCTGGTGGTCCGCTGGATCCGCAAACGACGCAACCGCACGAAGTGGCCGTCCCCCTGCGTCGCTACCTTCGCGGGTGGCGGCCCCACCGAGGATGGGGTGACGCTGTTTGTCCCGCAGCGGGTGGCGGTCCGCAGTTACCGCTACCGGCGGCAAACATCGCCACACCCCGGGGGAGCGGGACACCGGGATCAGCCGCGTAACCCGACGGCGTGGGCTCGTGGAGAGCCGGATGCGTGCCGACGCGCACGTCCGGTTCGGCGGGCGGGTTGGGGAACGTAACGCCCGCAGGGCGTCAAGCGCGGCCAAGCCCGACCCGACTCATCCACCGAGAGCACGACCGCCTTCTCCGGCGGGTCCAGGTACGGGCCGACGACCACAGATCTTCGCTTCCAGCTCCGGGTCGGTGGGAAACTTGAACGTTTCCCGCCGCCACAGCTGCGGGCCCCACCGCTTCCATGCGGTGGCGACGGTGTAGTTCCTGATGCTCAGTTGCGCCGCCAACAGCCGGGTCGTGGCGACTCCAAAGTCACCTGCACGATCGTCAGCTTGTCGATCCGTTTCGGCCGGCACGTGCGCTGCAACGGCTCCGCGGCCAGCTGAGCCAGCGCTCGGTCCCCGAGCCGGCCCTTCGAGCGGGCCAACCACATAAGACCCTCGCCTCCCGCACGCCGCCTGCCGCTGAGCGCCGCATCGCCTCGGTGGATCCCGCCGGCGCCGCTCCCGCGAGGTCCTTGCGTGGCGGCGTCGTCACCGGAACGGAGCTGACCCGCCTAGAACGCGGCGCTGATCGAGCGGCCGGGCGGGTCGTCAGCGTGCGATGAGGACGGGGCAATCACTCAGATGCAGCACCTTGTGGGCCACGCTGCCCAGCAGCAGGGCGGCAAGATCGGCGTGCCCACGAGACCCCATCACGATCAGGCCAGCTCGGTGCTCCTTGGCGGCATCCAGGATGAGGCGGGCCGCGGAGCCGTACATGGTGTGGCGAAGGTCGACGCGGGCTCGCAGCCCCCCAGCCTCCAGGTCCCTGGTGTACTGCTCGGCGAGCTGGATCGTCCCTCGGTCCTCCTCGGGGTGGCCCTCGGGGGGTGGTTGGACCTCCCGATAGGGCGGGCGCTCGGTCACGTGGACGACGACGATCTCATCTCCATCGGCCTTGGCGATCCTGGCGGCCAGCTCGACCGCCCTCTCGGCGGGCTTGGATCCGTCAACCGCGAGCAGGATGGTGCCGAACATCGCCGGCTCACCTCCGTGGGTGGCTTGGTTGGCGGCAGTCTCCACCGCCAGGTTCCGGCCTTCAAGGCTGGCTGGTCTGCCGGCCCAGGACAGGCCGGTGAAGGCCCATGGCACGCCGAGTCAGCTCGCGCCCTTCACGCTCCAACGCGCGCAACAAACTCGCTGAATCAGCGGAGTTGTCGAGCCACGCGGCCCTGCCGTCGGCGTAGCTTCCATGTATGGGTAAGGCGACCCAGCGAACTCGATGCCAGCGTGCCGCGCTCGACCCCGAAATTGTCAGTTAACTGAGTTTGCCCGCAGCCGAGGCAAGGAGCGACATGAGCGGCGCGGCCAACCGCGCGGACCACAGCGGCCGACGGGCGCCAGTTCGGGGACCGCCGCGGTCGGAGGAGCGGGCGGTCCGCAGAGGTGTTGTGCAAGCTGGCGCGGTCCGGTATCCGGTCGCGCTGTTCGTCGTGTTGGCCTTTGTGGTCTCGTGGGCGGCATGGGTGCCGCTGCTGGCTGACCGGCAGGGCTGGGTTGGGTGGTCGGCGTCGACCTACCTGCACCTGCTCGGGGGGCTTGGCCCGCTGGTGGCGGCAGTCGTCGTCACCGCCCTGGGTCGCGGTTGGGACGGGCTGGGCGTGTTGTGGAGCCAGGTGACGGCCTGGCGCGGTCGGGGTCGGTGGCTCGCGCTGGCCGCGCTGGGGCCGCTTGCGCTGTTCCTGGTGGCCGTGGTCGTAGCGCGGCTGGTCGGGGGCGAGTGGCCGGCGCTGGATCGGTTTGGGGCCAGCACCGAGTACCCGGCGCTGCCGCTCGTGGCCTACTGGCTGGCCACCCTTGTCTTCTACGGTTTCGGTGAGGAGGTCGGCTGGCGAGGCTACCTCCAACCGACCCTGGAACTGCGACGCCCGGTTCTGCGAGCGGCCGCGATCCTTAGTGTGGTCTGGGCGCTGTGGCACCTGCCGTTGTTCGGGATCACCGCCGGCTACCGGCAGATGCCCACTGTCGGGTTTATCGGCTTCTACTTCAGCCTCCTGGTTGCGGCCCTGGTGTTCGCCTGGCTGTGGCATCGCAGCGGCTACAGCCTGCTGGTGGTGGCGGTCTTCCATGCGGCGTTCGACATCGCCGCTACCACCCCCACCGACACCAGCCTCATCCCGATCTTGATGGGCGCGGCTGTCAGCCTCGCCGGGCTCGCCACCATCCCAGCGTTACGCACCATGGAACCCGCGCGCGCGACCGGGGCGGGGGCAGGGCCAGGCCGTCCGCCGGCCGCCAAGGAGGTGCCGGGTTGAGCGTGCGGAACCGGGTGATCAACCCGCTGGTCCGGGCTCTGTTGCGCTCACCAGCCCATCGGGTCATGAGTCGCGGGGTGCTGTTGCTGAGCTATACCGGCCGGCGCAGCGGCCGCCGCATAACCTTGCCGGTCCAGTACGCCCGCGCCGACCAGAGCCTGATCCTCTGGCCAGCCCATCACGACCGCAAGCGGTGGTGGCGAAATCTTCAGCCGCCAGCGCCGGTGCGGCTACGCGTGGCCGGACGCGAGTTGCATGGGACCGCCCAGGTGCTCGTCGACGACACGGCGCAGATTGCCGAGGCGCTCACCATCTTCCTGGCCAGGTTCCCGAGCGCTCGGCGTGCGCTGGGCGTCTCTGCTGACGCGTCCCTCAACGCCATCAAGCGGGCCGCTGAGCACCAGATCGTCGTGCGCATCTCCACCGGACGACCGCCGGCTGACCCTCGCGACGCCGAGCGCGTCTGAGCGGGGCTGCCCGACGTGGGGGATGATTTCCGGTACCGGCCATCGGCGCTGGAGGTGGTGGAGCGGACCTCGAGCACATCAGCACCGTGCGGGCGAGCGCGTCCACCAGCTCGCGGGCCAGCGGGCCGACTGGACCGCCGATGGTCATGATCCCATCGCCACCTGGAGGTCGAGCCGCTGAAGGGCGTGCACCTCCTCCCGAACGCGATGTTGCAGGTCGGCGCGGATGTGGTTGTCGCCGCGGGCGACCATGCGCTACAGGTCGCGCCGGGCTACGGTGCCGACCACCCGGTCCCGGCGACCACCGGGACCGACTTCAAGCGGTGCCGCAGCACCAGCCGCGCGGCCTCGGTCGCGTCGGTGTCCTCGGTCAGGGTGTTCACCGACCGGCTCATCACCTCGCCAGCCTTGTGCGGCGGGCCCTTCCCAGCCGCCGTGAGGCCCGGTCGGGCTCCAGCGGTCAGCGTGGCCTCCAGCGTGAGGAGATCTGCCTCGGTCACCATCCCGACCAGCCGGTCGCCCTCCTCAACCACCGGCCCGGCGTTGATTCCGCGCTCGGCCAGGGGTCGCGGCCACGTCCTTCAGGTGCGCGTCCGGCGCCACGGTGACCACCGGGCTGCTCATCACATCCCTTGTGAGCATGTCCCCCTCCGCGCCGCTCTACGCCGGGCGGTGCCCCTCCTGGTCGAGGTTGGCCCGCCGGACGGGTGCGATCCAGGGCCGAACGAGCCGCTCTCTAGGGCCCGCTCGCGCGGCGCCCGGTTCAGCGTCGCGCTGGATCAGCGCGCTGGCCGCGACCTGCGCGGCCGGGTTGCTTGACCCGAGCATTCTGACTGCGGCCTGGGCGCCGGCCAGGAGCAGGAGCACTGCCGAGCGAGGGCCCGGATCCGCAGGCTTGGGCAGCCGCGTCGCCGGCTCGCCTACCCGCGAACGACCACCGAAGCCTTGACATGCGCGGTGTACAAGGAGGCACCACGACGACCCGTTCCACGTGGTGATGCTCAACGACACGACGACCCGACAATCGCCAGCTGAACCTAGCCGGCCCGGGACTGACCCATGCGGGTACTTTTGTTCAACGCCAGATCCGGGAGCGTGAGACTGCGGGCTGCTCTACAACCACGACAACACCGGGAACATGGAGTAGGCCGTGACCGAGAGGTCGCGGCCTACTCGTGGGCTGGGGTTACAGGGCCCAGCGGTTGCGAGTGACGAAGGGGAGCCGGGCCCAGGTGCGGCCCAGCCCCCAGGTGTTGCCCGCGTAGGTGGCGGCCAGGACGATCAGCACGACGGCGTAGATGTAGTGAGAGTCGGCGAACGGATTCGGTGACCCGGTTGGTTCTCCAGCGCTGGTGAACTGGGCGAAGGGGACCTCGGCGAGCCACATCAGCGCCAGCATGAGCACCCCGGAGATGGCGGCGATGCGCATGGCGACGCCGGCGATGAGAGCGACGCCGATGGCCAGCAGACCGAGCATGAACAGGCCGTTCGCCCACCACGTGCCGGCGATGGCGTGGAAGAAGGACTGGAACGGTCCGACCTCCACCGAGGCCAGGAATCCCTCGGTTGGGGATCCGCCGTTGATCCAGGCCTTCGCCGATGGGGTGGCGTAGTGCAGCCCGAAGGTCTTGTCCAGGAACGCCCATAGGAACACAAACCCGATGGAGACCCGCAGCACGGCGAGGACCCTGGCGGCAGTGGAGGTGATCATAGAACCACCGACCTCGGCCAACTGTGGGTGGGCTGGGCTGGCCTGGTCGGTCCCGCGTATGGCGGTCTGCGTCATGAGACGCCTCCTCGTGGTCGCGTCCGCATGTCGCGAGCCTTGGTGGGTCGCGTTGTCCGGGGTAGCCGCGTTCCTGTGCAGATGCTACCCTGCTTACTGACCGGTCGTCAAGGAGACTTCGGGGCGTGCCCACCATGGAAGAACGCATGGACCGCCGCATCGCCCGCCTGGCACTGGCCCGATTCCGGGTGAGCGGGTTTGTCGGCACCTCGATCGCGGATCTGGCCGGTGCCCTGGGCGTCTCCAAGGCCGCCATCTACTACCACTACCGATCCAAGGACGCGCTGCTGCACCGCCTGATCGATCCCCTCCTGGACGCGATCGACGCCTGCATCCACGACCACACCACCCCACCCCCCACACCGCGACAGCTGCTCGGCGCCTACCTGAGCGTCCTCACCACCCACCGAGAGATCATCCCCCTGGTCGCCACCGACATCGCGGTCCTCAACCACCCCAGCATCGGTCCGCGCCTGCGCGCCCAGAACCAACAGCTGCAGTCCTTGCTGGCCGCCCCCGACACCAGCGTGTCGGCCCAGTTGCGCGCCGAGGCAGCCCTGGGGGCGATCTGGCGTCCCCTGATCGCCGAGCCCCCCCTCGACCTCTCCGACCCCGCCCACCAGCACACCCTCATCGATGCCGCCGTCGCCGCCCTCCAACCCAACCCGTCGGTCCTTGCCTGACGAGAGGACCATGCCGGCCGCCCAAACTGATCCCGCACGCTCAGCACCCGAACGTAAACCGTGCCGAGTCAACACCACCCAAGGAGGGCGTCCGGCGCGCGACGGACACAGCAAGAAGAAGGAACGAATGCGACGTCGGGCCCGGAGGCGAGACCGACGCCCTCCACCTCGATCCGCAATCGATCCGTCGTGACCACGGTCACCGACACGGTCTTGGCGTTCGCGTGCCGGACGACGTTGCTCACGGCCTCTCGGAGCACGGCCAGGGAATGGTTGCGATGTCGGGTGACATCAGCGTATCCACGGGGCCGGCGATGTGAAGGTGGAGCTCCAGCTCGGACTCTCCGGTGGCGTCGGCGAGCGTGTCAATCATTTGCGGCCGCAGCGGCGGGGAAGCGTCCTGGGGCGCCTGGAGTGCGAAGATCGTGCTGCCTAGGACCCGAATCGTCGCGTCGAGGTCGTCGACTGCCCGCCGCAGCCTCGGCTGCACGAAAGGCGCTGTGCTTCCCCGGGCAATGCTCTCCAGCGCCATGCCGGTGACGAACAGCCGTTGGACGACCTGGTCGTGGAGGTCGGGCGCGATCCGGTCACGGTCGGCGTATACGGCTAGCTGACGCTGGGCGGCGCAACGCTTCGCCCAGTCGCAGTGTCAGCGCGGCCTCACCGGCGAAAGGCGATCATCACCTCCGTCGACTCGGGGGCGAAGTGCGCCACACTGATCCAGTCCGGGGCGACAAGCACCCCGGTCTCTCCGGCTCCGCTCAGCGGGACGAACAGCGCGCGAGCGTAGCCTCCACGGGCGGCGAAGAGCGGGACGCACACGCTCTCCGAGGCGCTTGATCAATTTCGTCTGACCGGTCTCCGGCATCTCGTCGTAACCGACGAGAGCGGCGCCGGCGCAGGGGTGGTATCGGACCGGACCGGTCCGGCGATTTGGCCGAGGGTGGCGATCAGCGGGCTCCAGCGCCGCGTCGCGGACATCCTGCATCCAAACCGCCCCGAGAACACCGTGAAGCCGCTCGCCGTATGCTCGACGCACGCGTGGATGCCTTGCCGGTGATCGACGCGACCGAGGAGGTGGTGGGCATCGTGACCGGGTCGGATCTGCTGCGGGTCCTCGCCACGAGTGACCGCGACGTCGTGGTGGGAGATCGGCCATGACCCTCACCCGTGGGCAGATGGAGCACATCGTCGGGCTCGCGATTACTGCCCCGTCCGTGCTCAATACCCAGCCGTGGCAATTCTTCCCGCACGGCGACGCAATCGAGGTGCACGCCGTCCCGTCCCGCGGCCTGCCGGCCGTCGACCCGGCCGCCCGGGAGACCTACATCTCCTGCGGTGCAGCTGTATTCAACCTGCGCTTGGGCATCGGGGGGCTGCGTCGGACGGCGGTTACTTCGCTGCTGCCGAACCCGGAAGACGTGGCGCATGTCGCCAGCGTGCGCATCGGCGGGCCGATGACGCTGCCGGCTGACGAGCGGCAGCTGGCCGAGGCCATTCCCCGCCGGCGCACCAGCCGGGAGCCGTTCTCGGCTGAGCCCGTACCGGAACCGGTCCGCAATGCCCTGTCCGCTGCCGCGGATCGGGAAGGTGGGCGCCTGGACTTCGTCCCCGACTGGCGTCGAGGTGCGGTGGTCGGGGCGGTGAATGACGCGGACCTCGCCCAGCGGCTGAACCCGCGCGTCGTCGAGGAAGTCGACCGCTGGGCGCTGCACCGGGAGGAGAGCACCTCGGGCATTCCGCCCTCGGCGCTCGGCCCCAGCCCACGTAACCCTGACGCGACCGTCCGCGATTTCGCTCTCGGGGCCACCGTCGCGACGCGGAAGACGGCTGACTTCGGGCAGGAGGACCTGCTCGCGGTGCTCCTGACGCCGGCGGATGATCGATTGGCCTGGGTGCGGGCGGGACTCGCGCTGCAGCGGGTCCTCCTCACCGCCACCGTGCACGGAGTGTCGAGCGGGCTGCTGACTTCACCATTGGAGGTGCCGACCCTCCGAGACCTCCTTGTCGAACGCGGCGCCACCCGAGGCCACCCACAAGCACTGCTGCGCTTCGGGTACGGACCCGAGCCAGCCCCGACCCCACGCCGAAGTGTCGCCGACGTCATAACCCACGCCCGTTGATCGGTACTGCGGCCCCGGTGCGGCCCCGGTGCGGTCCCGTCTACCGAAGGAGCAGTCGTCGAGCAGCTGCGTGCTCGTGGGTGTGGACTAGTCGGAGGCGAGCCAGCAGGCCTTTACTCGGTCATCGCCGACGCCGCGACTCGAAAGACATCGCTGTTGGACCGGTTTGCGACGAGGCGCTGCTCGAGTCCCGGCACCTCGAGGAGCAGCGCGCCTGCGGCGCGGAGCGGGTCGTGGCCTAGAGCATCTTGTAGTTGTTCGTGATTAGTCCCGTGCCATCCCGTTGTTGCAGCGCGATAATCAGCGGCCGGTCCTCCAGCTGGTAAAGCCATGGGTCGATTTGCTGCAGCGATTTCAACTCGAGCCCCTCCGGCAGGCACTCGGTGGTCTGCCGGATCACGTCGCTCGGGAAGTTCTGATCGAGCGCGAGTCGGAGCGCCGGCGCAGCCACGGGCTACGCCGAGACGTCCGAACCTGCGAGTTGACATTGCAGGTCGAGTGCGACGTCGCACAAGCTCGCGATCGTCTTGGAGCTCATATCGCGCTGTGCTAGTGCCGCGAGCGACAAGTGGTAAGGCGCGAGTCCATGACGTGTGGTTCCCCGGCGACCCTCGCCGGCGCTATGCGCAGGTGCTGTCGGGGCCGTTGCCACCCGCGCGGTCGAATGGTCCGATCAGGTCAAGCGGGTCGGGACTCAGCGACACTTGCCCGGTCAGGTCACCCTCTTCGTCGCCGTCTCGGATGTGGATCTTGCCGGCGCAGATCGACAGCGAGCGGTGAGCGATTGATCAGGTCACGGCTCCAGATCTCGAGTTTCCGCCGCTCCAGCTCGGCTAGCGCGCGGGGCGCACCTGCTCGCCGTCGCGTTTGGCGTGGCGCAGCCACGACATGATCCGCAGCGCCATGAGGTCGGCGTAGGACCAGAGCATCTCGCGTACCGCGACACGGACGGTACGACGACCTCGTGACGTGCCCAGTAGTAGACAAGGCTCTTGGGGAAGCCGGGCAGCGTGGGCGTTCCCGGGGACACCCAGGGGCCATCGGCACGGGAGAGCTCACAACCAACATGGCGCACGTTCCCTTGACGGGGTGACGAATCGTGGCGACCATCATCGATGGTTTGGTCTTTGGCGCGCTGTACGTCGCCATGGCGGCGACGTTCGGAACGATCGACCAGCTGGGTGAGGCGTCCTGGACGGCATCGATGCCGCTCTCGGCGACCATCACGTACGGCTTGATTGTCGTGTCCTACTACCCGCTCCTCGAGTGGTACCGAGGCCAGACCCTCGGAAAGATGGTGACCGGCATCCGAGTGATCGATGAGTCAACCGGCGACGGGGCAAGTCTGCGCGCCGCCCTCCTGAGAACAGTCCTGCGAGTCGTCGACGGCCTCGCCGGATACCTCGTCGCGTTCATCATCGTGCTCGTCACCAGCAAACGCCAGCGCCTCGGCGACCTGGCAGCACACACTCTGGTCGTACGAAGCCGATAGCGGGGGCTGTGAGCTGACATGGTCACGAGCAAGCTGCAGTCCATCGATCTGGAGGAAGCGATTGCCGCGGCGGTGCGCGCACCCTCGGTGCTCAACACCCAACCATGGCTGTTCGTCGCCGGCGATGATGTCATCGAGCTGCGCGCCGATCTTCGGCGAGCGCTGCCGGCAATCGACCCGCTCGGCCGCGCTCTGACCATCTCCTGCGGTGCGGCGCTGCTCGGCCTTCGTCTCGCGGTGATACACCAGCGGCGGGAGCCGGTGGTCCGCATCTTTCCGCACGCCGACGATCCCGAACTGTTGGCAGAGCTGCGAATCGGGGGGCCCCGCTTGGTGCCGACCGACGTCGCGGCAGCCGACGAGGAGCTGTACTCGGCTCTTCCGCGGCGACACAGCAATCGGCAACCTCTTCGCGCGGGCCGACCCGACGATGCCGTTCTCGACGCCCTGGCGACGGCTGCAGCTGTCGAGGGTGCTCGCCTCGACGTCCTCGACGGTGTCGACACCCGCCAGGTCGTCAATGTCCTGCACGACGCCGACCGGGCACAGCGCCTCGACCCGGCTGTCCGCGCCGAGGTGGCACGTTGGACGCACCGGCCGGACGACGCGGCAGACGGCCTGCGTGACGCCGACCTGGGACCACGAGCTAGCGACCCCTCCGCCGCCGTCCGCGACTTCGCGTTTGGCGCCTACGTGGAAGGGCGCATGACCAGCCGATTTGAGCGTGTCCCACTGCTCGCGGTGCTCTCGACCCGCAGGGACACCCGCGCAGATTGGTTGCGCGCCGGGCAGGGCCTCCATCGCGTGCTGCTCGCGGCCACGGTTCGCGACCTTCGCTGCTCGCTGCTTACCCAGCCGCTGGAACGGAACGAGCTGCGCGAGCTGCTTCGGCCACGACGCTCGGCCGCCGGTATGCCGCAGGTGCTGCTCCGGATTGGGTACGGACCAGACGCGCCGAAATCCCGCCGCCGACCGGTCGGTGAGGTGCTGGGGCGCCGACCCACGTCAACCTAAGGTGACTTCACGGCTACCCACCCGTGCGCGAGGAGAGTCCCGCCTACCCGGCGGACCAATCCGCGTCTCCGCCCGGCGGCCGGCAACCTTCACTTCAACTGTTTCCTCTGTTACGGCAGTCGGTTGGGTGGGGACTGACTGCTAACAGATTGCTAACAAGCTGGTTAGCACCGGCGGGTACAGTGCACCATCCGCTGATCCAACTCAACGGCGTTTGCCCAGCTCAAAGCGATATCGCGGTACGGCCGAGCACCTGCTGACACACGAGGAACGGGTGTTCAAGTCCCCTACTGCGGCGGAGTCGCCACTGTCGGACTCAGGCGGCGCCTACTCCTGGCTCGTAGGTCCTCGAATATGGACTCGCGCATCGGCTTCCTCATACGACCCGGACGACTACACCCATGTGCTGCTGCTTGCCGGCAGCGAGAGGATTGGTGGCGCCGCGCCCAGACTCCGAAGACGCGTTGGGCCGCTCTGGGTATCGCCGGGGACGGACTGGTGTCGCTGTCAATCTGCGGTACCCGGGCGACAGTTCGGTTCCGGTACCTGGGCAACATGATCGCTAGCCCGAGCTGGTCAGGCGGTGGTGCTGGTGCGCCGCGGTCGCCCGCGCGGGGTGGCGAACGCGCCGTGTTCCTTGCCCGGTCGTGGCGGACCGCATGCACACGGATCACCTTCCCGTCGCAGGCCAGCTGCACCGACCCGGCCACGATCGCCACCTCGATGCTGCGGCCCGCCAGGCCCGCCCGGCCCGATACATCGCCCCGGCGAAGGACACCGCGCCGTTGTTGTCCGCCACGGACAAGCCCCGATGTCCGCAGGTGATGGTGATCGACGGCAACGACGACCGCGGCCTCGACGTCGGCCTGCTAACCACCCGCGTGCCGTCGCCCGGACACCTTCCCTGAGCTGCGCGGTGATCCTGACCTCGTACGACGACGACGACGCGTTGTTCTCGGCGATCCTGGCTGGTGCCGCAGGCTACGTCCTCAAGCAGGTTCGCGGGCCCGACCTGATTGACGCCGTACGTCGCGTGCCGGCCGGTCAGTCACTGCTTGACCCAGCGGTCACTCGCCGTGTCCTCGACCGGTTGCGCAGCGGCGACAGCGCACACGAGACGCTCGCGCGCCTGAGCGCCCAAGAGCGACGCATTCTCGCGTGCATCGCCTGAAGGGCTGACCAATCGGCAGATCGCGGATCGCCTGGCGCTGGCCGAAAAGACCGTCAAGAACTACGTGTCGACCCTGCTGGACAAGCTTGGCATGCAACGTCGCACCCAGGCGGCCGTGTTTGCCACCCGCATCGCCATCCGGACATGAACCTCCGGCTGCCTGGCCGGGTACCCCGCTGCAGTCAGGAAGCCGGCTGGCGCCCCCGGTCGCGCAGCCGCAGCAACACGAAGGCGAACGCCGCCAGCGCCGTGACGCAGAGCAGCCCGAGTCCAATGGCGTAGTCGTTGCCGGTTTCGTCGTACGTCGCGCCCATCACCAGCGGCGGGAAGTACCCACCCAGGCCACCGGCAGCGCCGACGATGCCGGTGATGGCGCCGACCCTTTCGGCGGGCGAACGCTGAGCCACCCAGGTGAAGACACCGCCCGCGCCGAGGCCGAGCGAAGAACGCCATGAGCACGAACGACGTGCCCGCGGGAATCTCCGGTTCCGGCTCGAGAGCGATCACCACCGCAAGGACCGCTGCACCGGCGAGCGAGATCAGGACACGACCGGGCGCGGACCCAGCCGATCGGACAGCGTTCCGCCGAGCGGTCGCGCGATCACCGCGGCGAGAGCGAACCCGGCCGTGCGCGTGCCCGCGTCGGTTTGGGAGAAGTCGTAGATGACCTTGAGGTACGTCGGCAGGTAGGTGCTGAACGCGACGAAGCCGCCGAACGTCACCGCGTACAGGAACGACATCTGCCAGGTCACGGAGCAGCCGGGCAGCCCCCATGAGCTTGGGCACGACCGGATCATTGTTGGGCCGCCAGGCCGGCGAGTCCTGCATGAAGGCAAGCACGAGCGCGCCGGTGCCGATGAGCGCCGCCACCAGGATGAGGTGCGTCGCGGTGTACCCGAACCACTCGACGAAACGGGGCGTGAAGAAGGCCGACAGTGCCGTACCGCCCATTCCCGCACCGAAGATGCCGGTTGCCTTGCCGCGGTGCTGCGGCTCGTACCACGCATTCACGAACGGGATGCCCGCGGCGAACGACGTTCCGGCGATGCCGAGGACAAATGCGGCGGCGAGCAGCCCGACGTACGAGCCCGCGTTTCCCGCGAGCATGACGAGCAGCACCGGGATAGTCGACAGGAACGACAGGACTGCGAACATCCGCTTGCCGCCGAAGCGGTCGGTGAGAGCCCCGACCGGTATACGACCGAGAGATCCGACGAGGACCGGCATCGCCACCAGGATCGAGTTCTGCGTCGAACTCAGACCGAGGTCTTCTCGGTACGACCCAGCGAGTGGACCGATGATGTTCCAAGCCCAGAACCCGACGCCGAATGCCAACGTGGCCAGCGCGAGGTTGCGCGTGGCGGCGGTCGTCTGCGGCTTCGTGATGGTCATGGTTTCTCGCGATCTCGCGTCCCGACCGGTTGCCATCCACGACGGTCGGCTCGTGCGGCGGGGCTGGGCCGGACGTCGCGGGTGCGGTAGACGACGTACGGACGGAACAGGTAGTGCACGGGTGCAGTGAACGCGTGCACGAGCCGGGTGAACGGCCAGATGGCGAACAGCACGAGTCCGACGAGGGTGTGCAGCTGGAACGAGAAGGGAGCTTCCGCCATCGACGGCCACGTCGGGCTGAAGGACGAACAGCGACCGAAACCACGGCGCGACCGTCTCCCGGTAGTTGTGCGCCTCGGAGCCGGCACCGACGCTGTGCAGCGTCGTCCAGAGACCAAGGACGATCGCCGCGACGAGGACGACGTACATCATCTTGTCGTTGCGCGTTGTCGCCATGAAACCGGGCCCGTGGTGCGTCGCCGATAAACCAGGATCGCGACGCCGACCAGCGTGCAGAATCCGGCGAGACCGCCGAAAAGCAGCGCATTGAAGTGATAGAGGCCCTCTGAGACGCCGACGGCCTCCGTCCAGGACTCGGGCACGACCAGTCCGCCCGACATGTCCGACGATGACGAAGATGAGCCCGAAGTGGAAGAGCGGGCTGCCGATGCGGAGCAGACGCGACTCGTACAGCTGTGAGGAGCGTGTCGTCCAGCCGAAGCGGTCATAGCGGTATCGCCAGATGGTTCCGCCGACGAGCAGCACGATCGCGATGTACGGCAGCACGCCCCACAGGGCGACATTCACACCGTTCATCGGCCGGCTCCGAAGGCCACCGGCTCCAGCCCGACCTCTTCGCGGGGCGGCCCCGCCTGCGCCATGCGCATGACTGCGGCAGTGTCGGTGGGCGACGGACCGGGCAGCGTGGCGCAGACCGCTTCGAGTGCTGCAGCGTAGGGCGTGTCGAGGTCGAGCAGGGCGAGGCGGAGCAGCTCGATCGATGGGCGGTAGTCCTGCAGCATGCGCGCGCCGTCCGCCGGATCGGCAACCGCGGCGTACTCGAGCACGAGGGGGAGGTAGTCGGGCAGCTCTCCACGGGTGTCGACGAGGAAGCCGCTGGCGCGATAGCGCGTCTTGAATTCAGCGAGGACGGCTCCGCGTCGCCGGGTATCGCCGTCGGTGTAGTACGACAGGTAGAGGCACCGCTTGGACGTGAGGTCGAAGACGTCAACGTAGTGGCGCTGCAGATCGGCAAGCTCCCCGTTCGACAGATAGTGCTGCAGGCTGAGGAGACGTGCCGGCGCAGTGGTGTGTGGTGGGCAACGCGAGCAGGGCCGCCGCGATCGTCGGCAGCTGTCGCAGCACGTCAGCCTCGGGATAGCACAGCATCGACGATGCTGCGCGATGCACGATGCGCCGCTGCTGCAGTTGCTCGGTCGTACTCATGATGACTGGCTCGGGAGGCTTGGGGAACAGGCCTTCGGGTGTGCCGACGCCGTCCCAGTTGAGCAGGTTCACGCGACCGGTCATGTCGCGGCCGGACGCGATGCCTTCGGACTGCTGACGTTGCTTGAGTGCGTGGAACGTCTCCACCGCCACTGGAGCAGGGCGTCCTGATGCTTCGCCGAACGCGCTGCTTTCGAACATGCCGGGTCCGCCCTCGAAGTCCAGGCTGCAGCCGGTTTCTTCGAGGTCGTGTGCCTGCGACGCGTACTGCTCAGGGATGACGTAGCGGTCCTCGTACTTGGCGATGGCCATGAGGCGGTACATCTCATACATTGCTGCGCCGGTCATGCCGCCGGCGGCGGCCTTTGTCTCGTCGGGCTCGCCGCCGAGGGTGATGTCGCGCATGAAGGAGCGCATCGCCGCCAGCCGGCGCAACACGGTGACAACGGGAGCGGTGTCGCCGGCGGTGAAGAGCCCGGCGAGGTACTCCACCGGGATGCGTAGCGCATCGATTGCACCGAATAGGTTGCTGTGATCCTCCGCGTCATGTCCCTGCTCGCGCAGCAGGTCGACGACAGGTGACAGCGGCGGGACGTACCACACCATCGGCATGGTGCGGAACTCCGGGTACAGCGGAAGCGCGACGCGGTAGCGCTTGATCAGCGAGTAGACGGGTGAGCGGCGGGCGGCGTCGAGCCACGTGTCAGGGATGCCCTGCTCGCTCGCTGCAGCTTGCACCGCGCGGTCGTTGGGGTCGAGCAGCACCGACAGTTGCGCTTCGTACAGGTCTTGCGGGTTCGGCGTCGATGCTGCGGCTGTGACCGCGTCGGCGTCGTACAGCACGAGCCCGATGTAGCGCAGTCGACCTACGCAGGTCTCCGCACACACCGTCGGTAGGCCGACCTCCACGCGCGGATAGCAGAAGGTGCATTTCTCGGCCTTGCCGGTCTTGTGGTTGAAGTAGATCTTCTTGTACGGGCAGCCGGTGACGCATTGCCGCCAGCCGCGGCAACGGTCTTGGTCGACGAGGACGATGCCGTCTTCGGCTCGCTTGTAGATCGCGCCCGAAGGGCACGATGCCGCGCACGACGGGTTGAGGCAGTGCTCGCAGATCCGCGGCAGGTAGAACATGAATGTCTGCTCGAACGCGAACTGGATGCGGTCCTCCGCAGTACGGCGCACTTGCTCGACGATGGGGTCGAGATGGCCCGCGCCCGGGGCACCGCCGAGGTTGTCGTCCCAGTTCGACGACCAGGTGATCTTGGTGTCCTCACCGGTGATGAGCGACTTGGGCCGCGCGACGGGGAAGTCGTCTCCGAGCGGTGCGCCGATGAGCTTCTCGTAGTCGTAGGTCCAGGGCTCGTAGTAGTCCGACAGCTCCGGCTGCACCGGCGAGGAGAAGATGGTGAGCAGCTTCTTCAGCCGGCCGCCGGCCTTGAGCGTCAACCGGCCGCGCCGGTTCAGCGTCCAGCCACCGCGCCAGCGCTCCTGGTCGTTGTAGCGGCGGGGATAACCCTGCCCCGGACGGGTCTCGACGTTGTTGAACCAGACGTACTCGACGCCCGCTCGGTTGGTCCACGCTTGCTTGCACGTCACCGAGCAGGTGTGACAGCCGATGCACTTGTCGAGGTTCATGACCATCGCGAGCTGCGCCATCGGCCTCATCAGTACGTCACCTCCTGGCTGCGGCGGCGAATGGTCGTGACCATGTCGCGCTGGTTGCCGGTGGGCCCGAGGTAGTTGAACGTGTACGACAGTTGCGCGTAGCCGCCGATCAGATGTGTCGGCTTGACGAGAAGCCGCGTCACCGAGTTGTGGATGCCGCCGCGTCGGCCGGTCCGCTCGGACTTCGGTACGTCGATCGTGCGTTCCTGCGCGTGGTGGACGTAGACGACGCCGTCAGGCATGCGGTGGCTGACGATCGCGCGGCAGACCAGCACACCGTTGGCGTTGACGCACTCGACCCAATCGTTGTCGGCGACATCGATCGATGCCGCATCACCGGGACTGATCCACACCGTCGGGCCACCGCGGGATAACGACAGCATCAACAGGTTGTCCTGGTACTCGGAGTGGATGGACCACTTCGAGTGCGGCGTCAGGTACCGCACCGTCACCTGCTTCGCCCCGTCCGGCCCAAGCGTCGGTTCGCCCAGCAGCCGATGCAGGTCGAGTGGGGGGCGGTAGGTCGGCAACGCCTCGCCGAGATCGCGCATCCAGTCGTGGTCGAGGAAGAAGTGCATGCGGCCGGTCAGCGTGTGCCAGGGCTTGAGGCGCTCGACGTTGACGGTGAACGGCGCGTAGCGGCGCCCGCCGGTCTCGCTGCCCGACCACTCCGGGCTGGTGATGACCGGCACCGGTCGTGCCTGGGTGTCGGCGACGACGATGCGTTTCTCCTCGCTGCCCTCGGCGAGATCGACCAGCGGCTTGCCCACGCGGCGCTCCAACGTCCGGAAGCCCTGCGCGGCGAGCTCGCCATTGGTCGTGCCGGAAAAGGCGAGGATCGCCTCGCCGAGCTTGAGATCGGTGTCGATGGCTGGCCGGCCGTCTGCTGCGCCACCGAGCATCACGCCGGTCCTGCGCGCCAGTCGCTCGACCTCGTGGCTCACGTCGTACGTCACGTTCTTGACCGTGAAGCCAAGGCGGTCGGCAAGCGGCCCGACCGCCGCCAGCTTGTCGGCGATTGCCGTGTAGTCGCGTTCGACGAGCTGCATCATCGGCATCGTCTGCCCCGGGATGGGAGCGACGTCGCCACGCTTCCAGTCGCGGACGACACCGCCGGGCTGCGCCGTCTCCCCCGGTGTGTCATGCATCATCGGCACGCTCACCAGGTCTCTGCGAACCCCAAGGTGCGTGCGAGCGAGGTCGGAGAGTTTGCGCGCGAGCAGGTGAAACGTGTCGAAGTCGCTCTTCGCCTCCCACGGCGGATCGATCGCCGGCGTGAAGGCGTGCACGAACGGGTGCATGTCGGTCGTCGAGAGGTCGTTCTTCTCGTACCAGGTTGCCGCCGGGAAGACGACATCGGACAACAGCGTGGTGCTGGTCATGCGGAAGTCGGCGGAGACCAGCAGGTCGAGCTTCCCCTCCGGAATGTCGTCGTGCCAGGTGACGTCGTTCGGCCGGATGTCCGGGGGCGACTCCTCGGCCAGCAGGTTCGAGTGCGTACCGAGCAGGTGCTTGAGGAAGTACTCATTGCCCTTGGCCGACGAACCCAGCAAATTGGCCCGCCACAGCACCAGCGTCCGCGGCCAGTTCTGCGGCGCATCAACGTCCTCGATGGCCGCCCGGAGGTCGCCGCGCTGCAGCGCCTCAACCACGTGCTGCACCGGCGCTTCCGGTTGAGCCGCGACCGCCTCGTCGGCGACGTCGAGCGGATTGCGGTCGAACTGCGGGTAGAACGGCATCCATCCGAGGCGAGCGGACTGCGCGATCGCGTCGGCGGTGTGCATGCCGTCAAGAGCACCTTCCGCCAGCGGCGACGCGAGCGCGTCGGCGCGGTAACCGTCGAAGCGCCACTGGTCGGTGTGCATGTACCAGTACGACGTGCCGGTCATCGTGCGCGGCGGTCGCGTCCAGTCCAGCGCGTTCGCGAGCGAGATCCAGCCGGTGATGGGGCGGCACTTCTCCTGCCCCACGTAGTGCGCCCAGCCACCGCCGTTGCGACCCATGCTGCCGGTGAGCAGCAGCAGCGCCAGGATTGCGCGATAGGTGACGTCGCCGTGGAACCACTGGCAGATGCCGGCGCCCATGATGATCATGGAGCGACCGCCGGACTGCTCGGAATTCGTGGCGAACTCACGGGCGATGCGAATCGCCGCTTGAGCGGGAACCGAGGTGATTTCCTCTTGCCAGGCGGGCGTGTACGGGCTCGTCACGTCGTCGTAGCCGCTCGGCCACTCCCCCGGCAGGCCCGGTCGCGCCACGCCGTACTGCGCCAGCATCAGGTCGTACACGGTGGTGACGAGGTGCTCGCCGATCCGTCGGACGGGAACGCCACGCCGCAGCACGCTGCCCGAACCGTCGGGCGCAGTGAAACACGGCAGCAGCACCTCGACCGTCTCGACGGAGTCGGCTGAGAACTCGGCAACCGACAGCGCGGGGACGACACCGTCGAGGTCAAGGTTCCAGCGACCGACCCCGGAGTCGGTGTAGCGAAAGCCCAGGCTGCCGTTCGGCACCACCGGCTTCCCGGTCGCCGAATCCAGGAGCGCGGTCTTCCACTGTGCTCCCTCACCGCTATCACCGAGATCGGCGGCGGTGAGGTTCTTTGCCGGGACATACGCTCCGTCGCGCTCCATGAGGCGGACGAGGAACGGCAAGTCGGTATAGGTCCTGACGTAGTCGACGAAGAACGGCGTCTCGCGGTCGACGAAGAACTCGCGCAGCAGCACATGCCCCATCGCCATCGCGAGCGCCGCGTCCGTCCCCGCCTGCGCCGGCAGCCACTCGTCGGCGAACTTCGTGTTGTCCGCATAGTCCGGCGAGACGGTGACGACCTTGGTGCCGCGGTAGCGCACCTCCGCCATCCAGTGCGCGTCCGGCGTCCTCGTGACCGGAACGTTGGAGCCCCACATCATCAAGTAGGTCGCGTCCCACCAGTCGCCCGACTCGGGAACGTCGGTCTGGTCTCCGAAGACCTGCGGGCTCGCCACCGGGAGGTCGGCGTACCAGTCGTAGAACGACGTCATGACGCCGCCGATGAGCTGCATGAAGCGGGTGCCCACGCAATGGGAGACGATCGACATCGCGGGGATTGGCGAGAACCCCGCGCAGCGGTCCGGGCCATACGTCTTGATGGTGTGGACGTGCGCCGCAGCCGCTATCTCGACCGCTTCGTCCCAGGACACGCGGACGAGGCCGCCCTTGCCACGCGCCCGCTGGTAGCGCCGGCGGCGTTCTGGATCGGCTTGAATGTCGGCCCACGCCAGCACCGGATCGCCACCGACACGCCGCTTCGCCTCGCGGTACATCTCGACGAGGACACCGCGGGCGTAGGGATAGCGAACGCGGGTCGGCGAGTACGTGTACCAGGAGAACGCGGCGCCGCGAGGGCAACCACGCGGCTCGTACTCGGGGCGATCCGGCCCGACGGAGGGATAGTCAGTCTGCTGGCTCTCCCAGGTGATGATTCCGTCCTTGACGTACACCTTCCACGAACAGGAACCCGTGCAGTTGACGCCGTGAGTGGAACGCACGACCTTGTCGTGCGACCAGCGATCCCGGTAGAAGACGTCGCCTTGACGGCCGCCCTCGCGGAAGACGGCGCGGCCGTCGTCAGTCTCGTTCCACCGGGTGAAGAATCGCCCCGCGCTCAGCAGCAGATCGGATGCGCTGCCATCAAGTCGCGCGTCAGGCGCCATCGCCGCTCCACTCGCCGCGAACCGCGTCAGATCCTGAGGGAAACTACCAGCTTGCACATTCCGGTGACAGGGCCGAAGAACTCTGACGCAGTCGACCCTGGGACCCTCGTAGCCGCGCCACGGTCGTTCTCGTTTGCGGACTGAGAGCCGGGTCTGTGGATGGCGCACTGCCACATCGCCGAGCACATGCAAAGCGGCATTCGGGTTCGCTGTAGGTCGATGTGCTGGGGATCGAGGTGGTCGAAGAGGCGGCGCCCGCCCCGGTGGCCATGAACTCATCGACTATCTGACCGTTGACTCCCGACGGGCGGTCTGGGGCTCCCGAGGCGCGGGCGCGCCGATCTCCGCCATCGGCGTCGGCCCGGGCCGCGAGGAAACGGTGGTGATCCGTCCGCTCCTGGGCGGTTGAGGCGGCCCGCGCAGTGGCTGGTCCACCACCCTCGCGACCGCGAAGCGGGTGGCGGTGGATGCTCCGGTGACCCTCACGGCCCCCGACGCCACGGTGACCGGGGTGCCCGAGGTCGTCAGGTCGGGTACGGGGTACGAGGAAGTGCGCGGCCGGACGCGTCGGGCCGAGGGCTGGGTCGCACGATGGCGCCGCCGGCGGGACGACACGGTGGTGCTGGTCGACGTCAGCTGAAAGCAACTGGGGCCGATCGCGATCCGCGTCCGGGGTCACCCCGACCACCCGTCAGGGTCGGGCCAGGGGTCGCTGGGGTCTCGCCCCCGATGTGCGCACCCGGCCGCTCCACGACGCTGGACGCATGATCGAAGTAACCGAACTGTCCAGGTCGTACGGCGCCCTCCGGGCCGTGGACGACGTCACCTTCTCCGCCCGACCGGGCCGGGTCACCGGCTTCCTCGGGCCCAACGGGGCCGGCAAGTCCACCACCATGCGGGTGATGGTCGCCCTGACGCCCCCCAGCCACGGCCAGGCGATCGTGCTCGGCCGGCGGTACGCCGACCTGCCGAACCCCGGCCTCGAGGTCGGCGTACTCCTCGACGCGTCGGCCCAACACGCCGGCCGCACCGGCCGCGAGACGTTGCGCATCGCGGCCCGCACGATGGGCCTGCCACTCTCGCGGGTCGACGAGATGCTCGACGTCGTCAGCCTGACCGAGACCGAGGCCGGCCGCCGGGTGCGCAACTACTCCCTCGGCATGCGGCAGCGGCTCGGCATCGCCACCGCGCTGATCGGCGACCCCGAGGTGCTGATCCTCGACGAGCCCGCCAACGGCCTGGACCCGGCCGGCATCCGCTGGATGCGCGACCTGCTCCGCAGCTTCGCGAACGAGGGCGGCACCGTGCTGCTCTCCTCGCATCTGCTGCACGAGATCGAGGTCATCGCCGACGACCTGGTGGTCATCGGCAACGGCCGGATCGTGGCGCAGGGCACCAAGGACGACCTGCTCCAGTCTGCCGGCACGATCGTGCGGGCCGCAGCGGTGGCCGACCTGGGCCGGGCCCTGGCCTCGTCGGGCATCGCGGTCGTCCCGATGGGCGACGACGGCTTTCGGGCCGACGCCGATCCCGACCAGGTCGGCAAGGCCGCCCACGCCGCCGGCGTACCCCTCCGCGAGCTGCGGACCGCCGACGGCGCCGGGCTCGAGGAGATGTTCCTCGAGCTCACCGCAGACACATCCCGACAAGGAGCAGCAGCATGACCACCCTGACCCTCGAGCGCACCGAGCGTGCGCCCGTCGCCCGGCCCGCCCCGGCCAGGATCCCGTTCACCCGGGTTCTGTGGGTCGAGCTCACCAAGATGTTCGACACCCGGTCGGGCTTCTGGCTGATGATGGGGATCGCGATCTCGGCGGTGCTGGCCACGGCCTCGGTGATCGTGTTCGCGCCGGACAACGCCCAGACCTATGACAACTTCGGTGCCGCGATCGGCATCCCGATGGTCATCCTGCTGCCGATCATCGCGATCCTCTCGGTCACCAGCGAGTGGAGCCAGCGCAGCGGCCTGACGACGTTCACCCTGCTCCCGAATCGGGGTCGGGTGATCTGGGCCAAACTGACGGTTTCGGTAGCGGTCGGCGCGCTGTCGATGGTGCTCGCCTTGGCGATAGGCGCGGTTGGCAATGTGGTCGGCTCGACCATTGCCGGCGTCGACACGGTCTGGGACATCTCCATGAACCAGGCTCTGTCGATCGTGTTCGCCAACGTGCTCCAGCTGCTGATCGGCTTCATGCTCGCCGTGCTGATCCGCAACTCCGCGGGCGCGATCGTGGCCTACTTCGTCTACAACTTCGTGCTCTCCACGCTGACGATGCTGCTCGCCACAAGCCAGCAGTGGTTCGCCGACCTGCAGCCGTGGGTGGACTTCAACTACTCCCAAGGTGCGCTGTTCGACGGCAACCTGACCGGCGAGCAGTGGGCCAACTTGGCAGTTTCTGGAGTTGTGTGGCTGGTCATCCCGCTGGCCGTCGGGCTGGTGCTGATCCGGAGGTCCGAGGTCAAATAGCCGGGTGATCATCGAGTGACGCGAAACCGTCGTCCAGCAGCACGTGGGACGACGGTTTCGACTGCCTCGAACTCCCTCTCGGTGAGCGCGCCCTCCGCCCTCAGCCGCGCGATTTCCTGAGCTGCTCGACGAGTTCCGCCGCTGAAGGGACCTCACCGAACAGGTGGGTGAGCAGGTCCACTCGTCCATTGCGGGCGTCGGACCAGCTTCTTAAGTCGAGGCTTCGTCCGAGAGCAGTCTCGCTACGAAGTAGGCGGTCGCCTCAACCTTCGCCGGCATCCGTACACCCATGTGATCTTGCCGGCAGCGCGAGGATTGGTCCCGCGGCGTCCAGAGTCCGAAGACGTGTTGCGTCGCCCTAGGTATCGCCTGGGACGGACTGGTGTCGCCCAGTTCACGGACGCCAGACGGACAAACGATCAAAGGCGCGACCACCAAGATCGGTGATCACGCCTCTGACGCGAAGATTCACTTATCGCGTCAGAGGTCGTTGGGGTTATGTGGCGCGCTGGAGGGTGACTGCGTATCCCATGCTCCGCAGCTGGTGGAGCGCGTGGGCCTTGGCCCGTTGTGGGTGCAGGCGGGTGAAGAAGTCGGCTCCGGGGTCGTCGTAGAAGGTGCCGGTGACGCCCATGTTCCAGATGGCGGTGAGCATCTTGCGTTGGATGGCGACGTTGGCCTTCTGCGGGCCGCGGCGCGACGCGATCCGCCGGTACCGGGCCCCGAGGTAGCTGTTCGGGTTCTGCGCGCACGCCATCGCGGCGGCGCCGAGGGCTCCCTGCAGGTAGGGGTTGCCGGGCCGGGTCTTGGTCGACTTGACCCGCCCCGCGGACTCGTTGTGCCCGGGCGTCGTCCCGGCCCACGAGGCCAGGTGCCCGGCGGTGGGGAACCGGGTCATGTCCGCGCCGGTCTCCGCGACGATGACGTCGGCGTTGATCGGCCCGATCCCGGGGATGGAGCAGATCAGATCCCGGAACCCGCGAAACGGTTCGATCATCACCTCGATCCGGGCGGTGACGTCGCCGATCGCCGCGGTGTGCCGGTCGATCAGGTCCAGATGGACGCCGACCAGGAATGCGTGGTGCTCGGTGAATCGTCCGGTCAACGCCTCGGTCAGCGTCGGGATCTTGGATCGGAGTCGACGCTTGGCCAGGTCCGCCAACACCGCCGGGTCCCGTTCTCCCTCGATCAGCGCCTGCAGCATCGCCCGGCCGGAGACACCGGTGATGTCCGAGGCGACCGAGGACAGCTTGATGCCCGCGTCCTCCAACAGCTTCTCCAGGCGTTGAACCTCCCGGCTGCGTTCCCGGGTGATCGCGGTCCGGGCCCGGGTCAGATCCCGCAGCTGCCGGATCGGCTCCGGTGGCACGAAGGAGCCGCGGACCAGGCCGTGCGCGCCCAGCTGGGCAAGCCAGGTCGCATCCGCGACATCGGTCTTGCGGCCAGGCAGGTTCTTCACATGCCGGGCGTTGACCAGCAGCACCTCGAACCCGGCGTCCTCGAGCAGGTAGTAGAACGGTTTCCAATAGTCGCCGGTGGCCTCCATCACCACACACGTCACCCCTTGCGCGACCAAGTGGTCGCGCAGGGCCAGCACCTGGTTCGTCGTCGACCCCCAGGTCGACACCGTCTCCACGACCCGGCGGCGCCCAAGCTCAGCGACCCGGACGCAGACCTTGGCGTCCCGCTTGGAGATATCCAGCCCGGCGCACCGGGCGTGCACCACATCCACCGACTCCACTCCTTCCCACCAGGGCGGCAGCGATCAACACGTTCGCCGCGGGGAGGACAGGGAAAACGGAAGTCTGACGCGCGTGCTCAAAGGCAACAATCCACGGTTCCCGTGGAGCCCTCCACCACCATGCTGACCTGCAGGCTCAACGGCACTACAGAGGATTCGGGGTTGACCGCGGCGAACACACCAGTCTGAGCCAACACACAGCCAGGTGACCACAGCCGAACGCGACACCCCCGAAGAATCTTCGCGCACCATGGTGCGCCGGAGGCGCCGCGTCGCTGACCTGCACTTATGTGGTAGCGGGGGCAGGATTTGAACCTGCGACCTCTGGACGCCATCGGGGGCATCGCGACTACTACGGTCTCATGCCGGAAGCTACCGATTCACTCGGTGTGGTGAGGGATATGCCCTCGCTTCCACGTCACAGGATACCGGTCCAGTACCGAGTGGGACGGGCCTAATCTGGACCGTAGATGGACACCGCTCAAATCTGACGGGCTGACTCTGCGGCTTGGCAGTCGCGGCGGAACGCCTTGGGTCCTCAGTCATGCGCGTAACCCCTTCCCGCAAGGGGATGGGCTACTGCAACAAGTCGATCATGCTCGGTCATGGACCAGCGCCAGGCGTTGAGCTGCGGGTCGCTATCCAAGTGGTGCGTCGTCGTCTCGGCGATGAGTTCCGCGAGCCGCGGAGTCTGAACTGTCGGCCGGCGTAACCTCGCCACCGGTGTCCGGGGTCCGCGGACTGCCGCTCACCCCCGACGACTTCCTGCGCTGACGGCGGGATCCGGGAGTTCGGCGTTCGGTGACCCGGGGCCAGGTGAAACGGGGCCCGGCGACACGGGATCCGGCGGCCCGGGGTCCTGTGGCGCCGGATACCGCACGGCTGCGGGAAAGCAGCGCAGCAGTGCGGCGAGCCGCGCGGTATCGCCCGCCACCTCGGTGTCTGCCCGCTCGACGGCGTCGTGCAGCGCCGCACCGGCGAACACCAGATCGCGCAATGTCGCCGCCTCCGGCACGATCAGCCACGCATCGGGTTCGGCGTGCTCACCGCGGTCCAATTCGAGGCGCCCGCCCGCAACGGTGATGCGGAACCGATCGCCCGCGACGTCCAGCTGGCAGCGCAGGGACAGCTCACCCGCCAGTGCCGGATCGAAGGTCGCGCGCAGGGCGAACAGCAGCGCGTCGACGCTCAGTTCCGCCGCGCCGTCCTCGGGCAGCGGTGCGCGGCTGCCCCAGTGGGCGAGCGCGCGGAGCACGGGCTCCAGTTCATGCCCGCGCTCGGTGAGTTCATACACGGCGGCGGGCGCAGGCGGTCCGAGGCGCCTTCGCCGCACCAGGCCGTCGGTTTCGAGCTCGCGCAACCGCTGCGCGAGGACGTTCTGGCTCATCTGCGGCAGCCCGCGGTGCAGGTCGGAGTAGCGCTTCGGGCCGAAGATCAGCTCCCGCACGACGAGCAACGCCCACCGCTCGCCGACCGCGTTCAGCGCTCGCGCGATGCCGCAGGGGTCGTCGAACAGCCGCTTCTTGCTCATGCACCAGATTGTACTTGCACAACAGGTGTGAGCACTCCTAGATTAGGAGTATGGACACTGTGACCTCCGCCGCCGGCACCGTCATCGGCTACACACGGCACGGCGACGGGCCCCCGGTGATCCTGGTCGGCGGCGGTCTCGACGACGGAACGGAGAACGCCCCACTGGCCGAGGCTGGCCGCGCACCGCACCGTGCTCAACTGCCGCTACCGCGAGCACTTGGTCGAAATCAACTCCGACAACCCGGCCCACTCGGCCAACGCCATCACCGGTACCAAGCCCGGAACTCCCGAAACCGGCCCGAAGTGCAAGTGACGGAGGGGGCAGCCCACGTAACTCAATCCTGGTCGACATGCTCCGACGGTGACGACCACGCATCGAGAAATGGAGAGAAGCAGTGAACGAGATGACACTTCGTGTGACGTCCGCCGACGGTACGAGGATCGCCTACGACCGGAAAGGCACTGGCCCGGCGGTGATCCTCGTCGGCGGCACCCTAGACGACGGCGCTGAGAACGCGCCGCTGGCCCGGCTCCTTGCCAACCATTTCACGGTCTACAATTACGCACGACGCGGCCGGGGCGCCAGCGGCAATACACCGCCGTACGCCGTGGCGCGGGAGGTGGAAGACCTCGACGCGCTGATTGCGACAGCCGGCGGCTCAGCTCACGTGTACGGCGCCTCATCTGGCGGCGCCCTCGCGCTGGAGGCAGCAGCGGCAGGTTCGGCGATCGACAAGATCGCGGTGTGGGATGTGCCGTACGTGATCGGGGACGACCAGTGGCCGAGGTTCAATCAGTACCTCGCGGACACCCACGAGGCATACAAAGCCGGGCGGGACGAGGAGCTCCTGGAACTGTTCATGAGGCTTACCGGCGGACCCGACGCGGACATCGCGGCTGGCAAACAGCACCCGATGTGGGCCTCGTCCGTCGCGCTCGCCCACACGCTCGTCAAAGACGCCGTGATCCTCAATGACTACAAGATCCCCACGAACCGACTTGCCCGCATCACTCAGTCGGTCCTGGTGACCACCGAGGGTCCGATCACCGAGCCCCAGATGGCGGGCCTCCCGACCGACTTCTTCGACCGCGCCGCGAAAGCGATAGCCGCTGCCACCCCCCAGACCGAACGACACACGCTCGACGGGCAGGGACACGTCGTCGCCCCCGAACTCATGGCCCGTGTACTGAAGACGTTCTTCAACCAGTAGCCCGTCGACTGATCAGGTCGCGACCGTGGGTCGCTTCGGAACGGTTTGACGCGACAGATCGGGACACACTTTCGCTGCGTCTCAGCGACTCAGAGCTCCCCGAGGTTGAGTCTGCGGGCTTCGACCGCGGCTCGTTCGGAGGCGCGGGCGCGGGTGTAGCGGACGAGCATGTCGGTACGGGTCCATCCGGCGATGGCCATCAGTCCGGATTCGGAGCCTCCGGCGGCGAGCCAGCGGTGGGCGGCGGTGTGGCGGAGCCGGTGGGGGCGGAAGCCTTGGACTCCGGCGCGCTGGGCGCGGCGGCGTAGGGATCGCATGAGTCCTTCGCGGCCGAACTGCCTGCCGCGGCTGCCTAACCACAGGTCGGGCGTGTGAGCGAGGGGGTGCTTCTCGCGTTCGTCGAGGTAGATCAGCAGCGCCTCGGTGGTGGCTTGGCCGATCGGGATCACTCTCCCCCGCGCGCCCTTGCCACGACGGATCGTGATCAGCCGACCGATGAGGTCGAGGTCGTCGAGCTGAAGGGAGGTGACCTCGCCGGAGCGGATCGCGGTCTCGAACATGAGCCGGATGATGGCCTCGTCGCGACGGTGGTGCAGCGTCTCTTCGGCGCATACGTCCTCGGCGACGGCGCAGGTGGCGAGGAGGGCGCGGAGCTCATCGTCGGTGAGCGGCTCGACCAATGGCGGTTCAACGCGGGGTGCTTTGACGCCGGGGAACGGGTCGGTGGGGATCTCACCGCCGGCGGTGAGCCAGCACGCGAAGCGGCGTACGGCGAGTTGCCGGATGCGGGCGGTGCCAGGTGCGGCGCCCGTATCGAGCAGCACGGCGATCCAGGAGTTGAGGGCGGCCCGGCTCATCGGGAGGTGGTCGCCGTCAGCGCACCAGCGCAGGTAGCGCGTGGCGCCGTCGGCGTAGAGGGCGACGGTGCCGGGTGCCTTGTTCTCCGCGCGCAGCGCGGTCTGCCAATCGGCGAGGCGGTCGGCGGCGTGGGCAGCGGTCATGGCGGTCAGGAGGGTCATGTCGGGACTGCACAGCCAGCCGTCGCCCGGCTCGGTCGGAGGGGCCGTCGCGGGGGTGATGGGTGTGTAGGTCAGCCGGGGTCGAGGCGGCGCGAGCTGTCCGGGAAACCCGTCAGCTAATGGACACGGCTCGAATCCGCCTCCGTCAACGTGGCATGGCATTCAACCTCGATCGGTCATCCATTGCTTCGCGGCAGGCGACAGCTTCTCCGGATACTCCCGCTCGATGTACTCCAGGAACTGCAACATGCCTGCTTGCTGGTCGTTGCCGTAGGAGTCGACCGTCGGACGATCGAGCAACTCGTCGATCTCGGCGGCTGTCAGTTCGACGGCTACAAGCTCAAGCTGCATCAGCACCACGTTGCTGTGGTCCCAGCTCTGCGTGAAGTCAGCGTCTCCGAGCCACTTGTTCTTTAGCACCTTGCGGACCGAGGGTGACTCGAAGTTGGCAGGCAAACTCATCGTCTCCAGCCACCTGCCGTTCTCGAAGTCGTTGTAGAACGCTGTCGCAGATCGGTAGCCGCGGCGCTTCGCGAGCACAAGGTCCTCGATCTCGTCGATGGTCTCTTCGCTGACGTACCGAGTGATTAGGTCGTACGCCAGGCTCGCCAACGCGATGTAGTGGATCGCGAGGTTCGGGTCGATGGGCGACGCCGGCGTATGCGCCTTCTCGTTCCGCAAGTGCTGCACACCCAGATGCAAGTAGCCGATACCGCGGAAGAAGTCGGCCTCAGCCGCACTTGCTGGCGCGGCCTTGCCGAACAACGCCTTGTAGTGGGCAGTGTTCTGGGCGCTGTTGTTGAAGACGTCCAAGGCCTTCTCGTTGCCCGTGATGTCTCTCAACTTCTCGCGGACGAGCTTGTAGGACTCCTCGACCGCATGGAAGTAGTCCCCGGTCGCCAGGTACTGCCCAACGTGGCCGTAGATGTCCTCGTGGATCTCGACTTCGATCTTGTTCGCGTTGACCGTCGCCTCGGTGGTGAACATGATCGGCGCCGAGGCAGATCGTCCTGAATCCGCGGGTGCCTCTCTCCACCGCTCGAAGTGGTTGACCAACTCCTGCCGGAGCGCGTCTTGGGTTGGCGGCGGCGTTTCGCCCGCAAGCAACTTGCTCACCCGCCAATGCTCAAGCAAGTCCAAGTTCAGTTTGGCGACGACATTCTCCGTCTCGCCCTCCCAGATGGCGCGCAGGAGTCGTGCCTTCGACAGCTCGTCCCCGTACTTCTCGTAGGGGTCCAGCCCGACCGACGTTCGGACAAAGTCCCCGAACGTCGCGTTCGAGAGGTCGAGAACGTAGCCGCCGCTCATCTCTAGAATCGCCTCAAGCTTGAGCTTGGTCGCGTTGTCCAGGTTCGCCACGTTTCAGGCCTTCCGTTCATTGGGAGCAGGGGCGGCCGACGACCAGACGCGTGGCTCTGTGGCCGAAGCCGTTGCGCCGACGTGATCGGCGAGTCGCTCCGCGATCGTCGCTACGGCCAAGTGCCGCGGAAGCACCTCCGAGAACTTCAGGCCAGCGAGCGCAGCGGTTGAGACCGCCGGCAGAACGTCCTCCCACACGACCTGCTCCAACGCAGCACCGAGCTTCTCGGCTGCTTCTATGCCGCGCAGCCGGACTCGGAAGTTGTCCGGCCGCTGGGAGTCGTCAGCGATCTCCGGGAGGGCGGCGATGAGGGTCGCGTTGGCACGAGCACCGGCCCACGTCCACCAATGAACGTCGTCCCTCGTCGCGGAGCAGGACGAGACCCACGCGGTGAGACCTCGATGGGTGGTCGGCCCGGATCTCTTCGAGCTCCCAGTCGCCCGCTTGGAGATTGTGACGGCGGGGTCCTCGCCGAGGAGGACGTCGCGCTCTGCGCGTGCCAGGGCGAAGCTCAGTGGTGCCGCGTCTCCCATCCAGCGCATCTTCGCGTGGGATGTCCGCCGGCTCGACGTAGCAGCGCTGGCGCTTCCAGTCGATGTAGGTCACTTCCCATGATCGGGCGGCGAGCACGATGATCCGGGGGCCGTCGACCTTGCGCGTCAGGACGATGGGGTCGACCTTGCCGAGCTCCTGCCGCCCCTGGACGACTGTGAACTCCGGGTTGGCCGTGAACACGGAGACGAGGTCCATGAAGTTGCGGCGGCCGAACCTGCGTTCGGCCTCGGGGCCGATGGAGAGCATCCCGCCGTCGGAGTCGAGGTGGCCGGACTCGACCAGCCAGTCGACGATCTCCGTCGGCGTGCTCGTCGAAGATCGGCAGGCCGTCCCACCACTCGCTCCAGACGTTGTTGCCGATGCGGCCCTCCTGGAGGCACAGCGCCAACATCTGCTGCGCGGCGATGTGGCGTGGGCTCGGCGGTGCGGTGACCGGCTCGACGTAGCCACGCGACCACAGCAGCAGCAGTCCAGCGGCTTGCAGCAGTCCGTCGTCGGTCGTCGTCAGGAAGAGTGCGTTGCGGGTGGAGCCGGGGCGTCGACCGGTGCGGCCGAGCCGCTGGAGGAACGACGCCACGGATCGTGGCGCGTTGATCTGGATGACGCGGTCGAGGTCGCCGACGTCGATGCCGAGTTCGAGCGTCGACGTGGAGACGATGACGCAGTCTCGTGCCTCGGCGAACGCTTGCTCGGCGCGGCGCCGCTCGTCGATCGACAGCGACGAGTGGGAGACGAAGGTCGTGACGTCTCGCTCTCGCAGGGAGCGCGCGAGCTCCTCCACCTCGCGTCGCGACTCGCAGAAGACGAGCCGCTTTTCGCCTGCGTGCAGCAGGGAGATGACCTTGGCCGCGTTGGCGATGGAGCCGACGTGGTCGAGAGTGACGTCGCCAGGCGGCCTGCCGGAGCCGGCCACGATGTCCGGCGCAACGACGGTCGACGGCCGCTTGTCCGCCCCTGACCCCTGCAGCCAATGCGAGCAGCTCGTCCGGGTTGCCGACCGTGGCCGACAGCCCGATGCGCTGGATCGGGTGCCGGCCAGCTGCTCCAGTCGTTCCAGTACGGCGAGAAGGTGCCAGCCGCGGTCGTCGCCCGCGAAGGCATGGACCTCGTCGACGACGATCGCGCGAACGTTGGCGAAGTGCTCGCGAGGGTTGACCTTCGTCGAGACGAGCATCGCCTCGAGCGACTCGGGGGTCGTGAGCAGCACATCAGGCGGATTGGCCAGGATCGCCTTGCGCTTGCCCTGGGTCGTGTCGCCATGCCACAGCTGCGCCCGACGACCCAGCCACTCCGCGTAGGTGTTGAGGCGCGGTTCGAGGTTGTTCAGCAGTGCGCGCAGCGGGCAGACGTACAGCACTGAGAGGCCGCGCCACCCCTCGTTCGCGGCGCGGGTGAGGATCGGGAAACTCGCGGCCTCGGTCTTTCCGCCCGCCGTCGGAGCGAGCAAGCAGTGCGTCATCGCCACGAAGGATCGGCGCGACTGCCGCCTCCTGGAGCGGCCGGAGACCCGGCCAGCCGAGCGTGTTGACGACGTGGTGAAGGATCGTCGGGTGGAGGTCGCTGGCACTCACAGTTCGATGTCGTCCGGGTTGGCGGCGCCAGCGGCGGCGTTGCGCTCGACGTCGTTCAGCTCACCGTCGCTGACGGTGAGCTTGTAGTGCTGGCGCGGATCGAAGTCATCGAACTGGTCGACGCGGTCGAGCACGTCGCCCACGAGCTTCTTGAGGAAGACGCGAGGTGCGACTCCGACCTTGCCGCCGAGGGAACCGGCCACCGCCGACGCGAGAGTCGCGATGTAGTCGTCATCGACAAGGTCGCGGATGCGTTCGCCGGCGTCGCTCCCGCCGGCGTACAGGTTGCGGACGGTCGACGCCGACCTCCTGCAGCAGCTCCTGCGAGAAGCCGGGGAGTCGGATCTGGACCGCGCGCGGGTTGTCGAACCGGGCATCGGTCGTGAAGTCGGTCGCGAGCCGCTGCGCCAGCGGTGGCAGCCGCTGCATGCCCTGGGTGCCGTCGAAGAACGCCGGCGTGCCGGTGATCAGCAGGTAGAGGCCCGGGAACCGTCCGCCGTCGACCTCGTCGACGAGCTGGCGCAGCGCGTTGAGTGCCTTCTCGCGGACGTCGGTCCGCACCCGCTGGAGGGTCTCGACCTCGTCGAGGACGAGCAGCAGGCCGGGGTGACCCGAGTCGCGCAGCACGGTGAGCAGGCCCTGGAGGAAGCCGAAGGCGCCGAAGTGGTCGAGGTCGCCGCGCACGCCGGCCGACCGACGGATGGATGCGGCGACGTGCGGCTGCCCGCCGAGCCACGCGACCAAGCCTTCGGCGGTGGCCTCGTCCCCGTCGAGCTGCGCGTGGCGATAGCCGCGCAGCGCCGACGCGAAGGCAGGCGTGGTGCGCGAGACCTCGGCAAGCCGCTTCTCGACCAGCGCGTCGACGGAGTCGCCTTCGGACTCCAGCGCGAAGAGCCAGGCATCGAGGACCGGTCGGAAGGCCGAGGGGGGAAACTCCGCGGTCTCCAGCGACTCGCACACGCGACGATAGACGGTCTCCAGCTTGTGCAGGGGTGTCTCCGTCTCGGAGATCTGTACCTCGGCGACAGCCATTCCCATCGCTTGGCCCGCTCGCCGAGCCACCTCGAGAGTGTCGACGATGATGTTCTCGTAGGGCAGGCCGAGCGTCTCCGCCGCCACCTGCGCGGCGATGGTATTCCGGCCCTGGCCGAGGTCGACCGACGACAGCGAGACGACGAAGTTGCCGGTGGTGGTCGCGTGCACGAGCGCCTGCGTCGGGTCACCGCCGAGGTTCATTCCCGTGGGATAGGTTGACGGCGGCGTAGCCCCGTCCGCGCAGCTTGGCCATCAGCGTCCCGCCCTCGACGACAGCGCCCGCATCTCCCCGGGCAGCTCGTGGCCGACCAGCTCGGCGGCCTTCTGGATCACCTCGATCAGCGCGGTGCCCTCCGCGACCTTGTGATGGGCCTTCATGTTCCCGTCGCGGTAGGCGTTGACCAGCCGCAGCTGCAGCGGATCGACGTCGAGCGCGCGCGCGATCCGGTCCATCTGCGTCTCCACCGCGAAGTCCCCGATCGTCACGCCGAAGCCGCGCATCGCGGAGGACGGCATGCGGTTCGTGTACACGCACCACGAGTAGATGCAGACATTCGGGATCGTGTACGGGCCCGGCATGTGCGCGGCGGCTTCGTCGCCGCGTACGGGCTGTGGCGGGAGTACGCCCCGGCGTCCGCGTAGAGCGTGACCTGGCGGGCGACGATCCGCCCGTCGTTCATCACGCCGTCCTTGATGTAGATGCGCTCGGCCGCGCGCGGCGACGAGATCTGCATTTCCTCGTAGCGGTCGTAGACGTACTTGACCGGCTTGTTCGTGGCCATCGCGGCGATGCACGCGATCGGCTCGACGATCACGTCGACCTTGCCGCCGAACCGCCGCCGACCGTGCCGCCGACGACCTGCAGCTTGCCGAACGGCACATCGAGGATGAGCGCCGTGTTGTCCAGGGTGAAGAAGCACGCCTGCGTGTCCGAGTGGATCTCAGGCGGCCCCGTGCTGGGGCTCGACGATGAGCCCGTGGTCTCCGTCGGCGCCTGCTCGATCGGCTTCGACTGGTACTTCCACTCGAAGACGTTTTCGGCCTCCGCGAAGCCCTCTTCGACATCGCCGAGGCGCACGCGCCGGCAGTGGTGGCCCTCGTACTCGAACCAGTTCGTGCCGTGAGGCTTGAGCGGGTACGCGTCGGGGTTGATCGCCTCCTCGACGTCGAGGACCGGCTCGAGGTCCTCGTAGGTCACCTTGACGGCGGCCGCGCCGTCGCGCGCGGCGCGCTCGCTCGTGGCCACCACGGCCACGATCGGCTCGCCGCACCAGAGGACCTTCTTCTCGCCCAGCACGACCTCGTCCTCGTAGCCGACGTTGATCAGCTTGAGGACCGTGTACCAGTTGTGCGGCACATCCCTGTAGGTCAACACCTTCACGACGCCTTTGACCGCCTCGGCGGCCGACTGTCGACCTCGACGAGGTTCGCGTGATGGCGCTCGGAGCGGTGCATCTTCAGGTGCAGCAGACCGGACGGGCTGTAGTCCTCGAAGTACTTCGTGCGACCGGTGACGTGGCCCATCGCGTCGAGGCGCTGGACGGGCTTGCCGATGACGTCGAAGGTGCTCATGCCGAAGCCTCCCCGGCCGCCAGGATCGCCGTGATGATGCTCTCGTAGCCCGTGCAGCGGCAGACATTGCCCGAGATCGCCGTCACCACGTCCCCGCGGGTCGGGTTCGGATTCTGCGCGAGCAGCGCCTCGGCGGCCATGATGATCCCCGGTGTCCAGAAGCCGCACTGGGTGCGAAGTTGTCCAGGAACGCCTGCTGGAGCGGCGACAGCCCGACGGCGGGCGTCGTGCGTTGAGCGTCATGACCCTCGAGCCGTTGATCGTCTCGACCGGGATCAGGCAGCTCATGACCGCCTCGCCGTCGACGTGGCAGGCGCACGTGCCGCACGTCCGACGCCAACCCGCGCTTGGCGGCGGTAGGCCGAGTGAGTCACGCAGCGCGCTCAGCAGCGTCGTGCCGGGCTTGGCGATGAACTCTTCCTCGGAGCCGTGCACTTCGAGCTCGATGACGGTCGAGGGCATCAGCTCTCCGCCTTGAGCGCCCGCCGGACATCGACAGGAAGGACACGGCGCCGATACCCGCGCTGGCGTACGCGTCGTCGAACGGGTCGGCGGACCTCGAGCGCGGCCTCGGCCGCACCGTCGATGTCGCCCTCCGCGAGCCTGGCCTCGGCCGCGAGCGCACGGGGCTCGGCGCGACGCCGCGGAGCCGATCCGCACGCCATCGCTCGCCACGGTGACGATCGAGGCGCTGTTCTGCTTGCGGCGCATCGCCTTGGTGTAGAACCAGCGCTCGGGGACCTTGAAGGACACGTGGGTGACGAGGCCGCCGTCGGTCTTCTCGATCCCCGCGCCGAGCGCGAGCAGGCAGACCGCGAGGTCGCCGTGCGGCGGAGGCACGAACAGGTTGCCGCCGACCGTGGCCATGTTGCGGATCGTGGGGGACGCGATCGACTCGATCGCCGTGCGCAGGAACGGCACCTCGCGGTGAGCTGCGTGAGCGTCGTGGTCGCGCCGAGGCGCACCGTGTCACCGTCCGTCTCGACGCCGGAGAGCCCGGCGCGGCGGAGGCTGACGAGCGAGCCGGTGGGGTCGCCCCGGCTCATCACGTGCGTGCCGCCGGCGATCAGCGTGCCCTGGTCGAGGAGCGCCTCGGCCTCCTCGACGGACTCGGGGAGATGGACCTGCACGGTCCAGATGTCCACGACCGGGTTCGCAGCACGCCGATGCCCTCGATTCGCACTCGACGACGTCGCCGTCCTTGAGCGAGCGCTTCGGATCGATGAACTCGCCGCAGCCCCAGGGGTGCCGGTGAGGTTCGCGTCGCCGGGCTCGAGCGTGAACGATGCGAGCAGAAGCTGATCAGCTCGGCGACGCCGAAGATCATCTCGCACGTGTTGGAGTCCTGCATGGTCTCGCCGTTCACGCGCGTCTGCAGCTTGAGGTTTGCGGGTCGTCGAGCTGGACGACCCGCCGCCCGAGCGGGCAGAACGTATCCAGGCTCTTCGCGCGCACCCACTGCACGTCGGCGAACTGCAGGTCGCGGGAGGAGGCATCAGTTGGCCACCGTGTCACCGCTGACGTGCTCGAGCGCCTCGTCCTCGGATACGTTGCGCGCCGTCTCGCCGATGATCACGGCCGACTCGACCTCCCAGACCCACGTTTCGTTCAGATCCAGCGCACGGGGGATCTTGATGTCCTTGCCATCTCCGATGATCGACGTTCGTGAACTTGCAGAACACGAGCGGTCGCTTCGGCGGCTCGGCTTTGGACTCGCGCACGTGCCGGCCATGCCGTTCGAGTCCAATCACCACCGCGCTTGCCTGGCCGTTCGATCGCCCGGTCACCGCACTTCCGACGTTCTCCAGGTGGCGGGACATCGCCGTTCTGGCCTCCTCCGGCGTCGCCCGCCGCGATGGCCGCGGCTATCTCTAGATGATCCTTCGAGCTCTGCGCGCGCACCTTCGCCAGGCGGCCGGTTGCGGCGCCGGCTTCGCGATGCCCATGCTCGCCACCGACTCCAGCAGCCGGCTGAGCACCGCATTGTCGGCCGCGCGGGCGATCAGCCCGTGCAGCTCGATGTCGTTCCGCATGAACGCCTCGGCGTCCTCGAGCAGTTCGGGGACGTCTCGGCGCAGCGCACGAGCTCGCCCGCGGCGGTGATGCCGATCCGCTGCGCGGCGAGTGCCGCCAGGCCCGGCTCAACCAGCGTGCGGGCCTCGAACAGCTCCGCCAGCCCGGCGTCGCTGAGGCTCGAGCGCCTGCCCGACCGGTCGAAGCAGTTGCTCCGGTTCCAGGGCCGTCAGGTACGTGCCGTCGCCCTGGCGCGTCTCCGCAACGCCGAGCATCGCCAGCGCACGCAGGGCCTCGCGCAACGATGAGCGGCTCACGCCCATGGATGCGGCCAGCTCGCGCTCTGGCGGGAGCCGGTCTCCGGGCTTGAGCCGATGTTCGGTGAGAGAGCGCGATCGGGCGCGCGGCGATCTGGTCGGGCAGCGCCGCGCGCTGCACAGTTCCGAACGCGATTGGCCGGACCGCTCGAACCATCAACGTATGAGCCCGGCGGGCGGCGGCGAGCCGCGACGGTGACCTGTCCCGCGGTCCCGCGGACAACGGCCCTCTGAAGGCCTTCGCCCTAAGTAGAGCGCCGCTCGCGGCGCCCCAGAAGCGGGGGTTTCTGCTGCTCCTGCGGCCTCCCGGAGTCCTGCTGAAGACTCCGGGCCCTAGGAGTCAGGAGGCAGGATTTGAACCTGCGACCGCGAACACCCAGCCGGGTGCGCTACCAGACTGCGCCACTCCCCGTGGCTGTCCGCTCCAAGCGGGCGACGGGAATCGAACCCGCCCTAGAAGCTTGGAAGGCTTCTGTGCAACCACAACACTTCGCCCGCGGCGGACGTCCGCATGATACCATCCGGTGTGGGGGACCTCGGGTTCCGGATTGCCAGCATGCGGATCCAAGGGTACGCATCGAGACGCTGCACAACCCAATTCGGGTTCTTGGTTCCGCGCAGATCGAGAAGGCGTGCACGCTCGCCGCGATCCTCAATCGCGGGAAGCTGGTCCTGGTCGAGCCGCCGCGGCGGTAGGTGGCGGCCGGGCCCGCGGCGTCACGCGTCGCGCGGCGTGATCGGCAGCGCCTGCACGGTGGAATCGGCGACGTTGCTCACCCAGCAGGGTGTTGCCGCGGGCTGCCAGCGCGAAGGGGTTGAGGCCGACGGGGATCAACTTGCCCATCCGCCGGCCGGTGCGGGCGTCGAGGCGCGTGATCGTGCTGCCGGTGAAGTTGGGGAGCGTTGCGGCCCGCGCCGCAGTGCACGAGCACACCGCGCGGCTCGCGGCCGACGACGATCGTCGCCGGGTCGGCGATGTCGATGTCCGGATCGAGCCGGCTGACCGTGTTGGAGCTGCGGTTCGCGACCCAGATCTTGCCCGCGCCGTAATCCATCGCCTGCGGGTCGCGGCCCACGGGAATCCGCTCGCCGATCGGCCTGGCGTCGGTGCCCGACAGCCGCTGCACGCCGTTGCGGTGGCGGTGCGCGACCCACAGCGATCCCTTCGCCGCGCACAGCGCGGCCACGCCGTGCTGCACCGGGACCGAGCGGAGGATCGCGCCCGTTTCAGGATCCACGGCGGCGAGGAAGCCCGGACCGTCGGCCGTGACGGCGCCCAGGCCGACCCAGAGCGTTGCACCCAGACGAACGATCGCCTTGGGACGCCCGACCGGGAAGCGCACCTCGCGCAGCACCCGCCCGCTGCGCCCGTCGAGCTCGACCATCCGCTGCTCGTTCGCCGAGCGCCAGCCACCACGTCGTGCCGGTCACCAGCGACCCGGCCGCCGACGGTCCGGCGCGGGCGCGACTGCGTGCGACGCGCCAGGTCCGGATGTCGATGCGATCCTGCGTCGACACCGGGAATCCGGCCGCCCACAGGTTGTCGCCGACGAGCGCGAACACGTTCGGGCGCCGCACGGTGCGGATCGGGCGCCTCCTCGCCGTCGCGGTCGCCGTGGTGGCGCTCGGCGTCGCCGTCGGCGTGGCGGCCCCGGACGCGGACGGCGCCGCGCCCCCCGGCGACCCGTCACGGCCGGTGAGCCAGAGGGCCCCGGCGCCGGCGATCGCGACGGCGGTCGCCGCGATCGCCGCCGCCACCAGCCTGCGGCCGTGGCGCCCGCTGAGGTGGCAGGCGCACGGTCCGCTCCTCCCCGCGGGAGGTCAGGGTCGGCGCCTCCTCCGGCGCGGCGGGACACCCGGCGACCCGGCGCTCCGTCGCGCCGACGGCCGCCCCCGCCGCGGCGGCCGCCGGCTGCGCAGCCGAGATCGCCGGCGGACGGATAGCGGTCGTCCGGCGGCCTTGGCGAGCGCGCGGGCGATGACGGGCGTCGAGGAACCCCGCCCGGCGCGCTCGGCACGACGGCGGACGGGCCGCGGCGGCTGCCTCGTGGAGATGGGCCCCACAGCCGCGCCTCGTCGCCCTGGCGCGGCGGAAAGGCACGGGTGCCGCACAGCGCGAAGAAGAGGACGCAGCCGAGCGCGTACACGTCGGGAAGCGCGTCGATCCGCTCGCCGCGGATCTGCTCGGGCGCGACGTAGTCGAGCGTAGCCGACCCAGTGCCCCGTGCGGGTCGTGTGCGCGGTTCCAAGGGAACGGGCCTGGGGCTTGGTCAGACCGAAGTCGGTCAGGTAGACGTGGCCGCCCGGGGCCGAGCAGGACGTTGGCGGGCTTGACGTCGCGGTGGACGAGCCCCGCGGCGTGCGCGGCGTCGAGCGCGGCGCCAGTCTGGGCGACGATCCGCGCCGCGCGTGTAGGGTCCAGCGGCCCCTCGCGACGCACCGAGGGCGTCGCAGGTCGTCTCCCGCGACGTAGCGCATCGCGAGGTACAGCGACGCCGTGGGGATTCGCCTGCGTAGAGGAGCGGGATGACGTTCGGGGTCGTCGTAGAGTGACGCCGCGGTGCGCACCTCGACGAG
>CAWDCV010000005.1:0-187848 GCA_963801015.1 uncultured Actinomycetota bacterium
GACGCATCTTTCCGAAGCCCCGCGCAGTCGCCAGCAGTCCCTCCAGCAGGACCGCGAACGGGAGAAACACAGCAAGAACTCTGAGCGACGAGACAGTGGTTGATGAGTCCAGGCCCATCCATGTCAGTAGCTGCTCTGCGAAGACGAACAACACGAAGCTGCCGACCGCTGCCGTGAGAAGAGCCGGCAACAGTGCTACCTGAAGGAGGCGGCGCAAGAACGCTTGAGTAGCGGTTCCCTGGGTCAAGAAGTACACCAGGCCCGTGGGCGTACCCAGCCGGGCGCTTGTTGCGACGATGAGAAACAAGGAAATCAGGGCGAAGAAGGTGCCAAGAGTCCGTGGGGGCAAGCCCTCGGGTTACAGCGAGGACGACGCCAACACCGGACAGGGCCGAGACACCCGCACCCAGCATGTTGCCTGCGCCACCGCGCGCGAGACCGCGAACGTCGACTCGAGAAGTCGCGCTTGCGTCGGGGACGCCGCTCGTCGTGGGTTCGACGACCGAGCTCAACGTCGCCAGCTCGGAGTCCGGCCCAGCCAGCTGGCAAGCTGCTCGTCCCAGGGACGGAAGTGCTCGTCGAGCCGACGCCGCAAGTGTTCCGGCAGCGTCGATCGCTGTCTGGCGTTATGTCTCTCGAAGACGACGTGGTCGGCAGGGGTGGGTGGCAGATCGAGGAACGCGGCAACGTCAGCAAAGGTCGCCTGCGGATCGCGGAAGAACTCGTGACTGTCAACGACGTGGATACGCTCTCGCCCCACATGGTGCTCGAGCCTGCGCAGGTACGTGACGTATTCACCCCGATGCACGTACGCATGGTGCTGGTGTGATTGGCTGGAGTAGCCAGGCTCGGCCAGGATCCGTTCTTCTTCTCCCTCGAGACGCTGATTCTCCAGGTCCAGCGCCGTCTCGAAGTCCTCGGACTCGAAGCCGCGCGCGAGCTCATGAGCATGTGCCGAGTAGGCACGTTCGATTGGATCCCGAACCAGGACGAGAAACCGCACGTCGGGTAGCTCTCGAGCGATTCGTTCCACGGCACGCGGGTGCGAAAGATAGTACGGACTCGACTCAAAGGTCATGGCGCGCGCCGTTGTGTGACGTATCCGCTCCGCAGATCGATTCGTGGGGAAATGGCCCTGGTACCAGGCGAAGCCGCGTTCGTAGTTGGTGTCGAAATAATGCACGCCCTTGTGCAGGACGGGCTTGAGCACCGACGGATGCTGCGACAGCGCGCGATACATCGATGTCGTGCCGGCACGCTGCGCTCCGGCTATGAGGAATGCTGGCAACATACGGTGACGGCTGCTCATCTGGCCGACGGCGACCGTTGCCGTCTGAGCAAACCGCTTCAGCACGGGTGGAGCGGAGCTTTGACGACCAACTCTGCGTTGCGTCACAGCCGGCTCACACCCTCGCTGAGAGCAGGGAGGAGCCAATGATCGAGCACGCCGAGCCGAGCGCCCGCTGCTGCCTGTCCGTCCTCTGTGTACCGAGCCGCAATGTCAATGAGGTACAGCAACGCTGTCAGCTCTGCCGTTTCTGGCGAGACGCCGAGCGCCCGCATATCTGCCGGTGCCACTTCCAGGGCTTTCTCGACAGCCTCGATCGGAGAGTGGGGCTGTCGCGCAATCAGCTCTTGGAGGCGGTAGTGCACCGCATCGAATCCCATCGGCACGTCGTCACCAAAGCGCTCCCAGTCCCACACAAGGAGCTGATGCTCGCGAACGGCCATGTTCCAAGGCGACCAATCGCCATGCCAAGAACCGAAGTCAAGTTCAACGTCGCCCACACGATGCAGGAGCTGTTCGCACGCGGCAACCAGCTTCCGGCCTGTTTCCTCATTCAAGAGTGATGCACGGGTAGAGAGTCGTGACATGTAAGTGCTGTCACTCAGCGCTGCTGTTGTCGTTCCTTGGACGGTCGCTATGTCAAGCATGGCTGCTTGTCGTCGTGCGGATGTCGCACCGCCACGACGACGCCGCCACACGGGTAAGGCGGACTGGACGACAACCTCGCGATTTCGCCATCTCCCCTGATGCAGGACCTCCGGAATGGAGACGCTCGGCAGTGCCTGCGCCGACAAGAAGCGAAGAGCAGCCGACTCATGTCCGATGAGAAGGCGGGTCAGCTCATTGACACTGACCTTGACAAAGCCGAGGGTTCCACCGCGGCGATCGAGTACCTGCAGAACCGGCTTCCTGTTTGCTCGCGCCGGACCACCGAGATGGACACTGACCACGATGTCGCCGAGATGCTCTCGCAGGTACTGCTCGATAGTTGGTGCTTCGCCGTCGTCGGCATGGAGACGTGGAATGCCCACGGTGTCCTTGATGATGACATCGGCCACTCCTGTTCGAATGGCCAAGGCAAGGGCTTCCCGCTTGAGCCAGCCCGCGGTCGAACCGGGCTCGCTGTACCGGCGCACGGCAGCTGCCGCTGACACCCGTGGCCTCCTTGGCACGAGCAGACGAGGCGTTCGGGCACTGGGAACGACGAGGTATTCGTCCTGGAGCCGCCCTGTGACAGAGGACGTCGAGTCGTCGACCGGCTTGGTCGCTGGCCACAGGACGTCAACGAGGGAGGCCAAGTACTGCACGCGACGGCCGTCGACGCCTTCAGGTTTTGTCGCTGATGCATTTTGCTGTGCTCTCATGCCGTGGCCGTTCGAAATCGGGTAGCTACCGGTCCGGTCGAAGCGGCCATGCGCTGATTGCGGGCCAGGATCGCGTAAGAGAGCAGGTAGAAGCACAAGGGAGTCACGAGGGCGTTGTAGAAGAACATGTAGACGACAGCCAAAAGGAGCACGAGGTTGCCGGCATACCCGATCGGCGTGCGATCTCGCCGGAAGCACCACATCCCGTACAACAACAGTCCGGCGTAGAGGGCAACGCCGACATAGCCCTGCGACATCAGGACCAGCCAGACCTGACCGTTGCTGCCCAGGGTCGGATTTCCACATCGTTGACAGTCCGGCGTCTGCCCGACTGCGATCGATTGCGCACTTCCTATGGCAGCGCGAGTTCCGCCGTAGCCCAACACCGGCGATCCCGCTGCGACTGACAGTGTCTGCTGCGTAGTGAAGATCCGAATGCTGTCGCTATGGCCGGATTCCAGACGCGTCGAGAAGACCCCGGCAATCGGCGTGGTAACTGCGAGGACGATGACCGCGATGAGTCCGACCGCTACAGCAGCGAGAACGGCAAGGCGTCCTTCGAGCAGGCTGCGACCAACGACATAGGCCGCTGTGACACCGAGACCAATCCACAGACCACGGTTGAGCGAGTAGACGGCAGGCACCACCGCGACGATGACGATGAGCACCGTCAGCCAGCGACCACGCCGCGTCGCCGGCTTCAACAACGCGAAGCCGACGACAAACCAGGGCAGCAGAACGGACAGGTTGTTGCCCCACGTGTTGGTATAGCCAAAGGGCGCTGCTGGACGAGGAGTCGAGTAGCCGAAGACCTCCTGAAGTTGTGCGGCGGCCGGGTGCACGAGGCTCTGCACGAAGAGATCGCTGCGTACACGCGACGGCAGCAGAAGCTCGACGGGAGACGTCACCTCGAAGGCGGGCGCCACCATGCCGAGGTATCCACCTGCCACGGTGTAGATGAAGACGAGCCCGAGGAGACGGATGAGTCGCCGCTGCGACAACTCTCGCTCCGACAGGTTGAAGGCAAAGAGCATGATCACGGTGACCGAGACGTACTCCACGAACCGGAGGACGTACCCAGGCAGACGCTGATAAGCGCTACCCGGCAGGGTTCCCGATGGATCGACATCGAGCAGAACTGCTCCAGCTAGCAGACTCAGCAGGAAGAGCAGCCAGATTCCGAAGCCAGGCGGAAGCACGACGCGAGGACGTCGCCACAGCGACCAGGCCATCGGAACCGCCACGAGCGGAAAGATGAGCGTTCCCAGACCGAGCAACCACCACACGGGAAACCCGGCAAGGAGAAGGGTGAGCGGCAGTGCAACCCGACGAGGCGGCCGGTCCGCTTCTCCGTCTCTGTCGGACAGATGTGCGGTTGATGGAGAAGGGACTGACGGGAGGAGGACGGTCATGACTTACGGGACGCTGATGATTTCGGTGGATCATCACCGCTGGCGCTTGACGGGCCCTTCCGTCCCAGTGTTTTCGCAACATCGTCAATGCTGCGCACGTCTACGCTGCGATCGGGCATGAGCAAGAGCACCGCCGTTTCGGCGTTGTCTGTCGATCCCTCTTCGTCACCAGCTGGCACAGTTCCGTCGGCTGCGGCAACGTCCGACGGTCTGGTCCGAGGCGAACCGTTTTGACGTTCTAGCCCCGGAACGGCAAAGCGTGATCGTGCGTCGTTTCGCGTCGACGGCGACCGACCGGGACGCTGAGAATGTCGCCGCGGCTCGTCCGTCAGCACGAGGCGAACCATGTCAGCTCCGACGCTGTCGAGCTGATCAGCAGCATCGATCAGTTCGCGACGACTGGTTCGCCGGGCGTCGACAACCAGAAGGACGACATCGGCGGAAGGGGCGAGCGTCTGGGCGTCCGGAGCGTCGCTCAGGCTATCCGTCTCCACGATGATGAACTGATGTTGCTCCAGTAGATTTGGTAGCTCGTTTTCGAAGGCTTCGACAGATGCGACAGGCGAATTCACCCCTAGACGGATGTGATGCGGTGCCGCGAGCCCTTGGCCGGCTCGCATCGCATTGATTGCCGATTCTCCTGCTTCGCTGGCATCGGTAGTTGCCTGTACCCATGCGACCGACACTCCATCCTCGGCCAGTGACGTGGCAAGGGCGGCCGCGAGGGAATCAGGCGTGCGTGCCTTGCCCGCTGCGGCGACCAGGATGACCCGGGGCTGTGGATCGGTGAGGTGCACCAGGATATTTCGCAATCGAGTCACGGCTGGATCTCGGATCGCTGCCTGATCGCCAAGTCGAGTCTTGTCGCTCTTGGCTGCGCCACGCATCCTTGAAATCACCGGATGGCTAGTCAGCTTCGCCAGATCTTCCTCGCGTAGCCGGGAGCTGGTGCGGGTGCGCGGAGAAGCGCGAGTCCAACACCGAGTAGGAGGCCGGCGAAGGGACCACTCACTGCGGCCACCAACGCCCGGTCTGCGTATCAGACTTGCCTGGAGTCGAGGGCGTGATGATTTCGCCGGCCGATATCGTCACCAGCTCAAGACTTGCCAACTCTGCATCGACCGCTGACCGTCGCCGCTCGATACTGTCGCGGGATGCCGGTGCCAGTGCTCGTTCGCGGCTGCCCTCCTCGGCCGCGGCGATCTGCGTGATCGCGAGGTCGAGTTGTCGCGACAGAGCATCCGCCTGGACCTGCAGCCCGTCCCGACGAGCGGTCCGGGCAGCTTCAGCCGTCGACTGTCTGTCCTCGAGATACGCCTGAGCAAAGGCCGTTGAGCCTCGCGCCGCTACCTGCGAGGTCTGGGCCTTGAAATCGAAGACAAGCACTTCACTGTTCGGCGATTCGAACGGGGCGCCGTCGCGAGCGCTGCGGGGACTCCACTCTCCGAGTTCCGTGCGAACCGCGGTAGCGATCTTGGCCGAGCGCGCGATCTGTGACTCGGTGTCCAGGTTGATGTCGCCGGTGGTTCGAGCCCCGACGGCACCTTCACCCGAGTTGATTCCCGTCGACCGGACCAAAACCGTCGTCGAGCTGGTGTACGAGCTGGGCCGAACGGCGAGGTATCCTATGCCAGCGATGAAACCGAGCAGGACACACACGAGAATGATCGCCCACTGCCGCCGAAACAAGGCTCCGTAGTCGACGAATGAGGACGACGTGTTGTCGTCGCCGTGGTGCTGCATCCATGCCCCCTGGAGCCTCGGACAGCGCGAGAGGCTCGTTCGTGTTGCCACCCTTTGATCACACTGTGCCATCGAGTCACGGCAACCGTAGAGCCCTCTGCGAAATCAGTGACGTGAGACGCATCTCTTCCATTAACAGTCCTGCCTCAGCTGACCGTGCGGCGAGAGTTCGTGACACTGAACAGTCGTCTCGACACTGACCGTGACGGCTATGCGCCGGACAATCTCAGCGGCGAACTGCACAAGGTCCTCGCCGCGACGCCGAACAACCCTGGCGGGCCACTAGGGTGCTGCGTCGTGGGGGGTGTTCAGCGTGCTCGGCTGCTGCCGGACGCGGCACGCAGCGTGTTGCGGCGCGGCTCGTTGTCTACCGAACGGTCGGAATGCGTCCTGAGGATGCGCTGCTGGTGTCGTATCCGAAGTCGGGCATGACCTGGCTGCGTTTCCTGCTTGCCCAGGCACTCACGGGCGAGGAAACCGACTTCGACGCGGTACGGCTTTCGATCCCGCCGATGGGCAAGCATCGAGACGGGCAGGCAATTCTTCCGTCGGGCGGGCGGCTGATTCGGTCGCACGAACCCGTGACGAAGAACCGCGCAAGGCCGGAGCAGCCCGTCGTCTACCTGGTGCGCGACGGTCGCGATGTTGCGCTCTCCTACCTTGCCCACGAGCGCCGCCAGCAACGCTATGACGGCGATGCCGGCAATTTCCTCGAGATCTTCCTGCGCGGCAAGGTCGACGGCTATGGCCCGTGGCACGAGCACGTGCTCGATGGTCTTGCCGCGTCACAGCGCGGTGAGAGTTCGTTCCTGGTCGTGCACTACGAGCAGCTGCGCGCCGAGCCTGCGAGTGAGCTGGCGCGCGTGCTCGAGTTCCTCGGCGCCCCGCGCGACCCGGCGGACCTACACGCCGTCGTCGAGGCGAACAGCAAGGACCGCATGCGTGCCAAGGAGGCGACGAGCGAATTCCTTGCCACCCAGCACACCGACGGCAGCACGTTCGTCCGCGCTGACCGGGCCAGCGACTGGGTGCGCGATGTGCCGCTCGGCGACAGGCTTCGATTTGAGGTCGTCTGCGGTCCGGCGTTGAACGCTGCCGGGTACGAAGTCGCCCGTACACACTGATGAGTCGGAACACCGCTGCGGCGCTCGACTTCGTCATCGTGGGCGCGCAGCGCGCGGCATCGAGTCACCTCAACGCCTGCCTGCGCGACCATCCGCAATTGTTCCTCTGCCCGGACGAGGTGCCGTTCTTCGAGGACCCGTTCTTCCACTCCTCACCGGTCGAGGCACTCGATGCGGTGTTTGCGAAAGCCTCTCCCGATCAGCGCCGCGGCATCCAGCGACCGGACTACCTGGGTAAGCCGGAGTGCGCCGGGCACATTCACGAGCTGACGCCGCAGGCGCGCATCCTTGCGGTGTTGCGCGATCCGGCGGACCGCGCTGTCTCGGCGTACTTCTGGTACGTCCAGTTCGGACTGCTGCCGCTCCTCGATGCGAACGAGGGAATCGCCCGCCTGCTTGACGGCTGGACCGACCCGGCGTACCCGTCGGCGGGTGACATCGTGGAGTTCGGCTTCTACGGCCGGCACCTGACCAGGTATGTCGACGTCTTTGGCGCCGACCAGGTACTCGCTATCACGACGGACGAGGCACGCACGGCCGAGACGTTTGCGCGCATCTACGGCTTCCTCGGTGCCGATCCGAATCATCGCGTCCGCAGTCTCGACCAGCCGCATAACGCTGGCGTCTACGACATGCGGCGGCTGCGCATGCTGCGGGCGCGGCGCAGGTTCGCCTGGTCATGGAGCGACCAGACCGAGTATCACTACCAACCGCGACGGCTACGCAGACCGCTGCACTTCCTGCCTAATGCGGCGATCGTCGGCTTCGACCGACTGGTGCTCGCGAGGCTGTACGGCAACGAGCAACCTCGCCTCGACCCCGAGCTCACAGCGCGCCTACGCGCCGTCTACCGCGACGACGTCGGTGTCCTCGAGGAGCTGCTTGGACGCGACTTCAGCGGCTGGCAAGCCGTCAGCGATAGCCGGGCGTGACGTAGAGCGGCAACACGATGCGCTCGTCGCCCTGATCGCTCGTCAGCGTCACCAGGTCGTCGGCGTACAGGTTCGTCTGCCCGGAGGGTACGTGTCGCGCAGCACGTACCCCCACTCTCCGCCGTTGCGCAGCGTCCCCGGAATGACCACAGAGAAGAAGGAATTCGTCACGTCGACCGGCGGACCCTGGGTGACGTCGTAGACCTCGCCGAGGTTGTCGATCGCGCCGCCGATGATCTCCGTCTTGCTGCCGTTGGTCAGGCTCGACGGACTCCACCGCGTCTCGATGTTGCTCGCCGCGAGCCACAGCGTGCCGCCGCTGTTGAGCCAGTCAGTGCGTGCCCGGTCGACGGACCGACCCCACACGCTGATCGGCTGGGTGAGTGTGAGCTTGGCGTGCGCGCCAGCGTTCTCGATGAACAGGTCGCCGGTCGCGTTCGGACCGGTGGCGAACTCGCCCTCGGACGGGTTGAGGTTGCGAATCACTACGGCGTCCGGGCCGTTCTGCTCGAAGACGAGATTGCTCGAGACGTTCTCGATGATGACGGTGTCGCCGCTCACGTCTGCGACCGACATCTTCCCGTTCGGACCGCCGCTTTCCACCCGAGAGAACATGAAGTCGATCCGCTTCACCGCACCGCGCACGATGACCGGCGTCCTGATGGTGTAGGTGCCGTACGGGAAATAGATGGTCTCCTTACCGGAATCGATGGCCTGCTGGATCGCCGGGCCATCGTCGTCACCGCCTACCGCAGGCGCTGCTGACTGCTCAGGAGCTGCTGACTGCCCGCGGCCCGGCGGTTGATTCCTCGCGCCTTGGCCACCACCCCCGCCCTGCGGTGCGACAGCGGTGTCGGCCGTCGCGCCGAAATCGGCGACGTTGGCCCATGCGGAGAAGTCGGCGTTGAAGAACTCCGGCGCTTGCTTCACCGGCAGGTTCAACCCGACGTTGTCGTTGCCCTCGGTCCAGCTGCGCTGCTCGTTGCCGACGCGGTACTCGTGGCTGCTCCATTCGACCACCGAGTTCTTGCCGACGAACAAGTCCTGCCCGGCCACGGTGACGACGTTGCCGAACTGCTCAGTCGTGATGTTGCGGGCGTAGACGAAGCCCTCTTGCTGCACATCGATCGCCGTCCCGGATCCCTGCCCGGACAGCGCCGAGTCGAAGATCATGACGGTTGCCGCGGCATCGGTGGTGGCGATGGCCGTCGGCACGTTCTGTGTTGTGAGTCCCTCGACGACGATGTTCTTGGTGGCATTGGTGATGCCGGCAACGGTCTGATTGCTGAGCACGATGTCCTGGAACATCAGATCGTTGACGATCTTGTCGTCGAGGTAGATGCCGCTCTCGAAGCCGTCGATGCTGACGTGCTGCACGAGTGCCGGCCCCGGGCTGCTGGTGAAGAACAATCCGTATTTGCCGCGTCGTTCCTCGTCACCCGTCGTGATGCCCACGTGCTGCATCGCCCCGCTGTTGGCTACGTCGAAGCGGATACCGATGGCACCGGGGTTGTCGGCGCCGGTGTCGAGGGTGAAGTGCTGGTAGTAGTTGCTGAAGCCGGTGTTCGCGCGATTCGCGTTGGGATTCTTGTCGACCGACGGGTCGCTCGACGTGAGGTTGCCGCTCTGCAGCACGATCTTCGGATCGCCCGGACTGTCGAAGCCCTCCGCTGAGTCGTCAAGGCGCAGGATCGTCTGATCTTGGCCCGCGCCGACAAGTCGCACGCCGCAGTTGTCCGCCGCCACGCTGTCGGTGATGCGGTAGGTGCCCGCCGGCATGTACACCGTCTTGGGTGCCGATCGGAAGACCGCCGTCTCGCAATCGTTGTCCTGGATCGCGCGGTTCAGCGCTGCGGTGTCATCAGTGCTGCCGTCGCCCTCGGCGTTGTAGGGCGCGTCCTGGACGTTGACGACGTTGGCGTCGTCGGGAAACGCGATCGTGCCGAGCTCCGACGTCGCCGGTGGGGCGTTCGAGGGACGTCCCGCGGATGTCCCAGCCGGGGAGTCGTTGTCGCGGAGCAAGAAGAAGCCGGCGGCGCCGAGAACGAGCAGCCCAACCGCCGCAATGATGACGAGCGGGGAGCGCAGTAGGTCCTTCACACTCTCCCCCGGCAGCTCATGGAACGGACCACGTCGGCGCGCACCATCGTCAGCGTCGAGCCTTCTGGCATGCTATGACACCGACGTTTGCGCGCGGCCGTTTCCTCCCGACGTGCCACGTGGTCTTACCAACTCCATACATTCCGCGGGCACCCGCCAGAAAGTTGTCACTGGGCTTCTGGCAGCATGTGCACCTCGGAAACGGCGCCCGGGGGAGGGGCACGTGGGGGATCGTCTACGCGCTGCGCAGACTTACGGGGACGAACTCGATCGATCGACGCCGACATTGGTGGCCGGAGCCGGTGGTTTCATCGGTGGTCATCTCGTCGGTTGGCTGAACGCGAAGGGCTTCGAGCGAATTCGAGCGGTCGACGTCAAACCGCTCGAATATTGGTACCAGCGCCATCCCGGTGTGGAAAATGCACAACGCGACCTCTCTACCCTGGACGGTTGCCACGCGGCGGCCCAAGACATGGGGTACGTGTTCAATCTCGCCGCCGACATGGGCGGAATGGGCTTCATCACCACTGAACGCGCCCGCTGCATGCTCACGGTTCTGACGACCAGTCACCTGCTGATGGCAGCGAATGACGTGGGCGCTGAACGGTATTTCTACGCTTCCTCCGCATGCGTGTATCCGGATTACAAGCAGGACGTGTCCAACGTCCGGGCACTGCGTGAGGAGGACGCGTATCCCGCAATGCCCGAGGACGGTTATGGCTGGGAGAAGCTGTTCGGCGAGCGGCTGGCCAGGCACTTCACCGAGGACTTCGGCCTGAATACGCGGGTCGCGCGCTATCACAACGTCTATGGTCCGTGGGGGACGTACGACGGGGGCCGCGAGAAGGCGCCGGCCGCAATCTGCCGCAAGGTGGCACAGGCCGTCATCTCCGGTGTCCCCGAGATCGAGATCTGGGGTGATGGAGAGCAAACCCGCAGCTTCATGTACGTGGACGACTGCATCGAGGGCACCGTGCGGCTCTTCGCCTCCGATCACGCCACGCCGATCAATATCGGCAGCAGTGAGCTCGTCACCATCAACGAGATGGTGTCGATATGCGAGAGCTTCGCTGACATGACGCTCAAGCGGACCTACGTGCTCGACGCTCCGCAAGGTGTTCGGGGTCGCAATAGCGACAACACCACCATCTCCGCCACGCTCGGATGGGAGCCGTCCACCCCGCTCATCGAGGGGCTGGAAATCACCTACCGCTGGATCTACGACCAGCTGGTGTCCGGCAAGCCCAACCAGCGCGCACCTGCGCTCACGTCTGTCTGATGGGGTCTCGGGCGCACGAGAACGGGGTCGTTCGGCCCGTCATCCTGCTCGGCGCACCTCGGTCGGGGACGTCGCTACTCGCCGACATTCTCGGCAGCCACCCGGATGTGGCGCTGTTGCGCGAGCCGCGGCTGGTCTGGCGGTACGGCAACGACGGTCGCTCCGACCAACTCGGTCCGCAGCACGCCACCCCGAAGGTCGTTGAGCACATCCATCGCTGCTTCGCGGCGGTCCTCACGGAAGAGGGTGCGGATCGGATCGTCGAGAAGACGCCGGCCAACTCGGTCCGTCCCCGGTTCGTGGAAGCGGTGTTCCCGGACGCCCGCTACGTCCACATCACGCGCAACGGTTGGGCGACCGTGCCGGCCATCCGATCGTTCTGGGAGCGGCGCGGCACAGGACTCGACCGGCGACAGCTGCGCAAGGCACGCCGACGGTTCTCCGAAGCGAGCCTGCGACAGGTGCCCCACTACGCGCTCGAAGCCGCGCGACGGGTGACAAGAAGCCGACGTACCGCGCTGTACGGCCCGCGGCTAGCGGGGATGCAGGACGTCGTCGACGAGCTGGGCCGCCTCGAAGCTGCGGCCCAGCAGTGGCGTACCTGCGTCGACCAGGTGACCGTGTTCGGGCGCGATGTCGGATCGGAGCGCTACACAGAGATCCAGCTCGAGACGCTCGACCTCAAGGTGCTCGAGTCGGTCCTCGACTTCTGCGACCTGTCACGCTCACCGCAGGTCCTCGACCGCTTCACCGAGCGGTACCGGCTGGAGGAGGGGACCAGCCGACAAACGCTCAGCCCCAGCGAGGAAGCAGTCATTGCGCCGTACGTCGAACCGGCCAATGCCTGGCTGGGGTACCCGGCCGCGAGCCCTTCCCGCCTCGACGACGGCGACCGGCGATGACACTCACCGTCGTGTACATCGTCGGCGCCCGAAACTGCGGGTCGACGATGCTCGACGCCCTGCTCGGCACCGCGCCCGGTGCGCGCAGCCTGGGCGAAGTCGGCGGATTCCAGCGGTACGGGCCGGACCGTCCTTGCGCGTGTAAGGAGCCGCAACCCTGCGCGGCGTGCACATCCGCCCTCGCCGCGATCGAGACCACGGGATCCTTCGCGGCATACCGGGAGCGCGCCAATGCTCCGCTCAAGGAGCGCCGCTTCTTCTGGGCTCTGTGGCGTACCCCCGGCCGGCGAGCGTACGCACGCGACGCCGACGGCATCTTCGACGCGGTCGCCGCGACCACGGGCAGCCGCGTCCTCATCGATTCGTCAAAGAACATTTCCCGAGCAGCCGCCCTTGCCGGAGACAGTCGCCACGACATCCGCGTGCTGCATCTCATCCGCGATGGTCGCGGGGTTCTTCGGTCGCGCCGTAAGCGCGCCGAGGTCGACGGTCGGCCATATCGCGAGACAGCTTCCCTGGCCGAGTGGCTCGGGAAGAACCTGATGATCTCCTGGCTGCTCGCTCGCCGGCTGCCGGCCGACCGATTCCTCGTCGTCCGCTACGAGGACCTGCTCGCCGATCCCGGGGAGGAGCTGACCCGGATCGGTGCCTTCTCAGGCCTGGACCTCGCTGCCGTTCCCGAGGCGGCGATGACTACCGGCGTGGAACGACTGCACCTCTTCGAGCCGATGCGCCGCACCGACTACCGGCTGGTCACGCTCGACCCCACCCGGCTGGCCGGGCAGCGACAGAACCCGCGCGAGAACCGCCGCTATTGGCGCCGCGGCGGCTTCCTGTCGGCTCGCTGGGGCTACGACAGGGACCAGAGCTACGTCGACCAGCTGCCGACCACTGTGTCGACACCGAGCTCGACCGGGTGACCCGGCGATCAGTCATGCGCGTCGCCCTCGTCCACAACTTTCACACGCGGGGCATCCCGAGCGGTGAGGACGTCGTGGTCCTGGCCGAGGCGGCAGCACTGCAACGCGCCGGCGTCGACGTTCAGATCGTCGGGACCAGTAACGATGAGATGGCAAAGCAACCGGCCGCGCCCCTGCGAGCAGCATTGGCGATCACCACCGGGATCGGCGTCTCCCCAGAGTCTGATCTGCAGCGCTTCGACCCGGATGTGGTCCACATTCACGGGACGTTTCCGTACGTCGACCGACGCTGGCTGCGTCGCCTGAACGTGCCCATCGTGGTCACGTCGCACAACTACCGGCCGATGTGCGCGAACGGCTACCTGTTCCGTGACGGCCACGTCTGCACGCGCTGCCTTGACGGGCAGCCGTGGTCGGGCGCGCGCTATGGCTGCTACCGCGGCTCGCGGGTGGCTTCCGTGCCCCTCGCGCTCGGCTCGATGAGGGGAGCAGCCCGCGATCCGGTTCTGCGTGCCGCCGACCGGGTGCTGGCCCTGTCCGATCGGGCGAAGTCGGTGCTGGTGCGGGCCGGCGTCCCCGAGAATCGACTCGTGCTCGACCACCACTTCCTGCCCGACGACCTCGACGCGGGCGTCAGCCCCGCGCGAGATGACTCGTGGATCTTCGTCGGGAGGCTGACTCCGGAGAAGGGCATCGCCGAGCTCATCGCGCAGTGGCCGGACGACGAGCCGCTCCGGGTGGTCGGCGACGGCGAACTCCGCGCACAACTCGAGCGGGATGCGGCAGCAAAACCGATCCGGTTCCTGGGAAACTTGCCTCGACACGACGTCATCGCGCAGATAAAGGGGTCGTTCGGGGTGATCTTCCCGAGCCGGTGGTACGAGACGTTCGGTCTCGTCTACATCGAGGGGCTGGCCTGTGGCGTGCCGACGGTCGCGTTCGACCCCAACGTCGTCGCCGATGCCGTCGCACGTGAGGGAACCGGACAGCTTGCTCACTGGGATGCCGTGGGTGATGCCCTGACAGCTGCTCGCGGTCGCTTCAATGATCTGCGCGCTCACTGCCGGCGCGTCTTCGAGGAGCGCTACACCGAGAAGGCGTTCGTCGAGCGACGACTCGCCCTGTACGCCGGGCTGATCGGATGACCATTCAGCTCAGTCCCCGGTCGCCCGCAGCCCCGGCCGCCCGTCCCGCGCGCGACTCGCGGCGGCTGCCGCTGCTCGCCTTGCTCGTCTTCCTCGCCACCCTGCCGCTGGAGTGGATCACCCTTGCTGGCGTGCAGCAGGGCTTCGTCAAGCCCTTCCACGTCGCGGCGCTCGGCCTGATCATCGTGGCGCTGGCGCGGTGGCGGCCGCGGCGACTCCTCGCACCGGTGCTGACCCGCTACTCGGTTGTGTACGTCGGCTACGCCGTCGTCCTCGGCGCGGCGTTCTTCGGTGGCCTGACCTACGCCGACCCCTACCTGTCCCGCGCCGAGGTGTTCCGCAACTGCTTCTACCTCCTGACATCTGTGGTGGTGGCCGGCGTCGTCGTCGGCCTGCTTGCCCGACCACCACGCGCCGGCCTGGCATGGGCCGGTGTCACGGCATTGGCAACCCTGCTGTTCGCGCTGGTCACCGCATTGGCGGCGCAGCGGCTCAACCCGTTCGCGATCATCGCCGACGCTCTCGTTCAGCAGGATCCGGACATCATCTCGCGGCAGCTGCTGCGCTCGGCCTTCCGTACCGACGCCGGGCTCGACGACGCCGCGCCCAACCTCCGGCACAAGGTCTTCGGCGGCCTGCTCGTCGCGGTGTTCCTCGGGCTGGCCTGCCGGTCGCTGGTCGACCGGCGTCGTACGGTGCTGCGCACGTTGCTCACCGCGGGCGGGGTGCTGGGCTGCATGGCCGTCGTGCTGTCCCTCAGCCGCTCCATCACGGTCTGCGTCGTGGTCACGCTGGCGCTGTTCCCGCTCCGCAGCGTGATCATGAATCGTGTTCGGCCGCTTCGAGCTGCCGTAGCCGCGCTCGCCGTGCTGGTGATCGGTGTGCTGGCGGTCTCACCCGTGGGTCAGCTGCTCTTCACTCGCTTCGGCGACACGGGGTCGTACGAAGCGCGGCTGCAGGCCGCGGGGCCGTCGTTCCTCGAACAATTCATCCCTGCGGCGGTTCTCGGGACGACCAACACGGCAGTGGAGACGGCCCCACACAACCTCGTGCTGAACTCATGGCTGGCCGGCGGCGTGCTGGCCGCGATCGCCGCGGCCCTCATGATCGTCTTCCTGCTCCGGCTCTGGCTCGGTCAGGCGTTCCGATATCTCACCGGCCGCCCGGGCTGGGTGCTCCCGGTGAGTCAGGCGTGGGTGCTCGGCGTCGGAATCATCCCGCTCGTGCGGTCAGTAACGTCCGGCAGCCTGTTTCACATGGTCGAGTGGACGGCCATCGGGATCTTCCTCGGCTTGCTCCTCGCCAACGAGCGGGCGGCGAAATCCCTGGGCGCGACCAAGCCGGCACCAAGCTCCACGGCGCCACTCCCCGAGTCGCCGTCCCGCGGCAGAACCTCAGCTCGATCCGGGCCGGAGGGGATCGTCGATGACCGAGTTGTCGTCGGCTTCGCCTGCAATCAGGGATCCGCGGAGCACGCCGTTCGAGGTCACGAGCGTGGCGCTGACGTCGTGGCGCGCGATCGCTGACCCGCCGGTGCTGTCGCTAGGCGACACGAAGATACGCATCGACACGACGTCATGTCCTGCCACCTTGGCCTACCGGCCCTGGCCCGGCCTGCCGCCGACGCTGCCAACCGGGCGTGGGAGGGCGTCCTGCAGAGCCTCGACGCCGTGCCGGATCACAAGGAAGCCGGTGCCGGGCTGCTGCGCTTCGGCTTCCTCGGCGCTCCGCTGCACACGGCGCTGCATCAGGTGCGTGGATACGAGCGCGCTGGACATGTCGTACTGCTCGATTCACCGGCATGCCGACGAGGGCGAGTTCAACCTCATGCTGCCCGCCGAGAACGCGACGCTGGACTACGAGGTGTACGAGACCACGTGGACCACCGTCCGCGCGCCGACGCAGCTGTGGTTCTCACGGGTGTCGCCCACGGCGCGCTGGCGGTATCGGGAACGGGCTTCTTCTTCGTCCTCAGGCTGCGGACGAATCGGCCGTAGAGCAGCTGACCCCGCCGGGTCCAGCGAGCGGTCAGCTGGCAAGCCGCGACTGAAAGAGCCTTTCAGGTATCCTTCTGGCTCGACACACCTGTGTGTCGAGCCCAAATGTACCACACGCGACCGCGTGGCTAGCTCTTTCCCGACACGTGCTCCAACCGTGCGAGCTCGACCAACCGAGCGAACTCCGGCTCCACGTCGCACAGCGTCGAGAACGTTCCGACCGACGCAATCTGCCCGTCGCGGAGGAAGAAGATGCGGTCGCAATGCCGCAGCGTACTGAGCCGGTGGGACACAGTGATGATGGTCAGCTGCCCGCGCAGGTCGGCGATGGTCTCCATGATCTTCGCCTCGGTGCTCGAGTCGAGCGATGACGTCGCCTCGTCGAGTATGAGCACGGCGGGATGGTGGTAGAGCGCTCGGGCAAGCCCGATGCGTTGGCGCTGGCCCCCCGACAGCCGTACACCGTGCTCTCCCACGACGGTGCTGAGACTGTCGGGGAGGGAAGCGATGAAACCGTCGACCTGGGCGAGGCGCAGCGCGTCCCACACTCTCTCGTCGTCGATCTTGTCGCCCGCGATCCCAAAAGCGACGTTGGCGCGGATGTCATCGTCGATCAGGACGATCTCCTGTGGCACATAGCCAATGGACCGCTGCCAGGCCGTCCGGCATTCGGCGATCGGCGTGCCGGAGATCTCCACCGTGCCGGACGTGGCATTGAGCAGACCGAGGAGGATCGACAGCAACGTCGTCTTCCCGGCGCCGGTGCTCCCAACGATGGCGACGTCGTCGCCGTACCGGATGAGTAGCGACACGTTCCGGAGCACGTCGGGCAGGTCAGGCTCGTACTTGAATCGCACGTCCTTCATCTCGATGGTGGCCGCATTGACCTGCTCGGCGTCGACCTCATCGGGGGCCAGTGAGTACTGACCCAGCTCGCGCAGGTCGTCGATCACCTGGTTGATCGCCGGCGTGGCCGTCCGCGCGACCGTGGATGCGCCCATCACGCGGTTGAGCGGCGCGGCGAGACGAAAGCTGACGGTGAGGAACAGGGCGATGCTTGCCAGCGCGTCGGTTGGCGAGCGGGTGAGGAACGCGAATGCCGACACGACTGCGGCACCGAAAACCAGGGCCAAGTCGAGGAACTGACGGGGCAGCAGCTGGAAGAACACCAGCAACTCCTGCGAGTGGGCCAGCTCCACCTTCGTCCGGTAGAAGTTGCCGACGAAGTGATCGTGCCGGTGCAGCACCGCGAGTTCCTTCGCAGCGCGCAATGCCTCCTGCACCTGCTTGTACCGCGTTGCCGTGTCGGCGTGGGCCCGCCGAGCGGCCAGCTTGTTCCTGCCACCGATCCAGCGCTGGTAGATCACCGCCACCAGCAGGAAATAGCCACAGGCAATCAGCGCGATATCGGGATCGCTGATCAGCACCACCAGCGCCACAGCAGCAAGGGTGAATGCGTCTGCCGCGGCAGCCAGGACGTAGGGAACCCCCCGACGGAACGTCGTCAGCAGGGACTCATTGAGAGTTCGCTGGAATTCACTCGTGTTGTGCGCGAGGTGGTAGGTCACCGGTGCGGCCAGGTAACCAGCGAACAATCGAGTCGAAATCCGCGTGTCCTCCTGCAGCGAGACGCGGATTCCCCACCGAAGCAGGGAGATCGCGGCAACCGCCTTCACGCTCAGTGCCACGACCACGATGAGCGCCAAGATGATCGTCACCTGGTTGCGCGACTCGACGTCGAACACATTGGCAATGGCATTGGCGACCGGTGGAAAATCTCGGCCACGATTGAGCAGCATTTCCGTCAACGGAACGATGAGATACAGGCTCACCCCCTCCAGTGCAGCGACCAGTATCGAACCGATGGCGAACGCGATGAAGCGTCGCCGGGCGTACCTATCCAGCACGCTGAAGGTGCCGCGGAGAAAGGGAATCACGCCGCGTCCTATGCCTGCACGGCTCTGGAGAGAACCGTCTCGAAACGACCCGCGATCCTATCGATATCGAATGCCCACTCTGCAAAGCGGCGTGCATTCTCACCGTGGAAACAGCGCAGGCTCTCATCGGAGACGAGCTTCTCCGCGGCCGCCAAGAAGCCTTCCCGGTCGTCGGTGGCCACGACGACGCCGGCGTTCGCCTGGTCGAGCGTCCTCGCCGCCAGGTTCATGGGCGGGAGGGCGGCGAGAATCGGTCGCCGCGCGCACAGGTAGCTGAGGATCTTGGACGGCACCGAGAACACGCCCGCGTCAGGTGACAGGAGAGCAATCAGCACATCGGCGGAACCGAAGACCTCGGGCAGCTGCTCGTACGGCTGGTACGGCAGGACGTGCAGGTTGCCGACGCCGTGCTCGGCGACCTGCTCCTCGAGCCATTCTGCGCCCGCACCCTCGGAGACGACGACCACGCGGACGTCGCCTCGCGGCTCGAACCGGCGCGCGAGGTCGAGCAGCAGGCTGGGATCGTGCTTGAGGCCGAGGGTCCCGGCGTAAAGCAGCACCAGGCCGCCGGAAAGGCCCGCCGCTCGTGACCACGGGTTGTCGTGCGGGTGCGGGGGCAGCTCGTCGAGTGGCGCCCAGTTCTCGATGACCTCACACCGCTCCGGCGGAATGCGCATCGAGCGCAGGACCGGGGCGAAGTCGTCGGTGATCGACACCACGGCAGCGGTTTGGCGAAGCAGCGACGACTCCAACGCGCGAAGCCCGGTGCCGATGGTTGCGCCGACGCGCCCGAGCTTGTTGGTGGCGTACCGCGCCATTGCCACGCTATAGACGTCCTGCAGCCAGAACACCCACGGCGTGCGGCTGGTACGACACCATGCTGCTGACACCGTCTTGGCGACGAGGGGATCGTTGGACGACAAGATCACGTCCGGCTGGTGCCTGCGCGCAACGCGGACGAAGCGGGCGCCGTAGCGCAGCTCCTGCGGAATCCGGCGGTGAATCGTGTAGCGATTGAAGACCGTGTCCAGGCTGACCGACTCGAACGACAGCGACGGTGGGTCGCCGTCCTGCCACGACAGCGCTCCCTTGCCGCTTTGGTACGAGTCGCAGTGGACGTGGCAGACGTCGTGACCTCGCCGGGCGAGCGCTCGACTCAGCTGTGCCTGGAAGGGATGCCCGGAGAAGTCATGGACGAGAACCCGCATCACTTCTCCGGCCGAGAGGACGACTCGGCCGTGGTGCGCTCGAGCTCGGGTGGCGCCTTTGCCTTCCCCCCGTTGATTCCGTTGAGGCTCACGCGAGGAATGGCGACCCTGGCCGCCCCGATCTTCGGGCGGCTGTCCTCGTAGGGAGCAGCCACCGAGCGCGAGCTGACACCGTTCAGGACCGCGCCCAACATCGGCGCCCTAGCGTCCCTGAGCAGATCCATGGCGGCATTGATGTGCGATGTCCTGGTACGACCCGAACGCGCGACCAGCACCACGCCGTCCACCATCTGGGCGAGCAGGACGCCGTCGGACACGGGCAGCAGCGGTGGACCGTCGATGATGAGGTAGTCGACCTCGCGCGCGAGCGTGTTGAGCACCTCCTGCATCGCCGACCCCGACAGCAGCGATGCCGGGTCGGCGACGGGTGGTCCCGCGGTCAGCACCGCCAGCGTGGGATACAGCGACTGCACCGCATCGCTGAGCGACGCACTGCCGGACAGCACCGAACTGAGGCCGATGTCATTCGAGATGCTGAAGACTTCATACAGCCACGGCCGCCGCAGGTTGCCGTCGATGATGACGACGCTGCAATCTGCCGCCGCCAGCGTCACGGCGAGGTTCGCCGCCGTCATCGTCCGACCATCGCGGGCGTCGGCGCTGGCGATCAGCATCTCGCCCGTACCGCTCTCGCCCAAGGCGAGCTGGACGGACGTGCGTAGGCGGCGGAACGCCTCGACCGCTGTCGGCGAGCCGGGCAGCTCGGCCACGACGCCGGCGCCGCGCTCCATGCCGCGAACGCGCGGGAGCATTCCAATCACCGGGACGCCGGACGCGGCCTCGAAGGACTGCTTGGAGACCAGCCGGTCGTCGAAGTGCTCGCGGACGAAGGCGACCACGAGTCCGAGCAGGAAACCCAGCCCGGCGCCTGCAACGGCGAAGCCGATGCGTCCAGGACCACCCAACTTCTCCGGCTCCGACGCCGGCCCGAGCACTTGCACCCCGAACGTCGGGTTCACCGTCTGAGCCAGCCTGAGCAGGTCCAGCCGCTCGATCAGGGTCGTACGCCTGGTGTTGAGGCTGTCCCGCTGCGTGATCAACTGCTGGCGCTGGTTCTCGAGGCCATTGCGGATCACGGAGTCGTACGTCACACCGATCTCCGCGTCGAACTCCGCGATCGGTGTCGCCAGGTCGTTGATCTGCGTGTCGATCGCGGCGATGTCGTTCTGTACCTGTGTGGTGCCGGCTGCCATCAGCGCCGCGAGCTGACCCTGCCGCAGCTGCACGTAGGTTTCCGCATACGCCTGCGCGTCCTGCTGCACCTGCTCGGCGTTCTCGCCCTCGACCGTGAGGCGGCTCACCCGCGAATCGGGATCGGTTTCGATCGCGACCTCGACGTCGTGGCCCACCCGATTGCGGACCTCGGTCCGCACCGCTTCTGAGCCCATCACGGCGACCTCGGTCGCGGTCTCGGACGCTCCCGCACCTTCGCCCCCGACCGCCAGGACGCTCGCGGGTGAGGTCACCTGGGCGATCACTTCCGCGGTGGAGGTGTACGTGGCGGGAGTCATCCCACCGATCAGGATGCCGAGTGCCAGGCCGATCAGCGTCGGAATCGCGATGGCGAGCGGGCGGCGCCGGACCACCGACAGGTAGTGCCGCAGCTCATACCCGTCGCGATCGGGGTCGACATCCGTCGCCCGCCGAACTCCTGAATCGGCAGTGGCGGGAACCGATGAGTCATTCATGCCGTCGTTGCCTCTCCCCCGACTCCCCCGAGTGTCCCCAAGAGGCCCCAGGAAGCGCGAACCCCTCACCCGTGCCGATCCGCGCCAGAGCCGACCTGTGCGGCGGCTCCGACATTCTCGGCGGACTTACGGTCCACCATGCCGGCAATAGCGGCCAGCGTCTCGAAGTTCTCCGGAACCAAGTCCTCGTCGTCGATCTCGATGTCGTATGTCGATTCGAGGAACGCGACAAGCTGGTGCATACCGAGCGAGTCGATGACACCACGTTCGAGCAGCGGGTAGTCGTCCGCGAGGTCCGCGCTGTCCCCCGGCCACGTGAACTCGGTGACAATGAGCTGGCGAACGCTCTCTCTGGTGCTGCCTACCGCCATGGTTCCCCCTATGACATCCCCGCTGACGCTGACATCCCCGCTGACGCGCTCAGCCGACTGCTGCCGACAACACTGTCGGTGCGCACGAGGGTATCGAGCCATGACGCCAAGTTGTCCACCGCAAGGCCCTGCGTCGACACCTCGTGCATTCCACCGAGCCGCGCGTCCACGACGCTTACGGTGAGCAGGTCGCCAGCCGAGTCGGCGATCTTGCCCATTGCACCGGCGCGGACGCGCGCGAACTCCGGGTAGAAGTCGTCCGCGCTGCCGTACAGGAAGAGCACCGGGACGCCCCTGCGCAGTGCTGATTGCAGCGCCTCGAGGAACCCTGGGCTGGCCCCGCCGGGTGACCGCGGCGGTCGCGAACCGGTCAGGACGCGGGTCAGCCTGCGCAGCAGTGCCCGCCGCACCTTCCCGGTGGCCTTCCAGGCGATTGCCACATTCTGCGGGCGCAGCGTTGCCGCCTTTTTGACGTACCACGACAGCGGCCGGCTGAGGATGGCCTCCTGATGGGTCACGTCGCTCACCGGGGGCGCGATCAGGGCGAGGCCGACGAGCTCGTCGACCTGATCGGCTATGGCCATGCCGTTGCGCGCCCCCCAGCACTGGCCGATCATCGCGATCTGGCGATGCCCCTGCGACTCCAGCCAGCGGATCGCGCCAAGCGCGTCGCCGGTCCACGGCTGGTCGAACTCGACCTCGCGCATGCTGCCGCTGCTCTCGGCCACGCCCTGGTAGTTGACACGCAAGACCGCGAACCCGCGATCGGCAAGCTCCAGCGCCAACCGCCGTCGCATCTGGTTCTTGCCGAACGTCGGGTCGGTACCACCGCCGGCGAGCAGCAGCACGCTCACCCCGTTCGGACGTCCCGACGGCTCGGTGAAGATGCCGAAGAGCTCTTCGGAGCCGGCCGGGAAGAACACCGGGGTGTGCATCAAGGTCCTCCCCACATCAGGTGGGCTGGGTCAAGCGAATGTCCGGGACCGTACCCCAGATCTCTGGATACCAGGAAAGCGAAAAGGGCATGTCGCTCGCCAGCATCCGGGGAAATTCTGCCGAACTCGTATGTGTCGCGTTCGGCGGATACGGCTGGGATTGTGCCGCACACGATATTGCGCGGGCATACTGAACGGCGCCGCTCGTCAACGTGACAGATACGTCGCGGCGGACATTCGGCTCGCAAGTGAATTGCTGGGCGGTCGACGAAATGTTCCGATACGCCACCTCGACGCGCAGCCTGCCGCGCTCGACGTTGATGGTGGTGACCGTGACGTCCCAGGTGCCGTCGTTCTTGATGGGGCGATCGACCACGTACGTCCCTGGAGTGATGCGATCAGCCACGGTGCCCGCTGGCGAGGGGCTCGTCAACGACGCGGTGGCGGCTGGGCTGGCGGCTACAGAGGCGTCCCGCTCGGAGTCGTCTTGCGACGTGACGAGGAAGAACCCCCCGAGCAGGAAGCTCGCCACGACGAGGGCAACGACAAAGACCCGGCGACGCCGATGTTTGCGGCGCTGCGTGTTCCGTTCCGCTGCCTGCTCGTTCAATGCCTGACGTAGCTTCGCTTCACGTTCACCGGCGAGCCTGAGCTGCGCCTCGCGAGCGCGGGCCTGATCTTCGCGAGCCTGGTCCGGCTCCTTGGTGAGAACCCGGTAGGCCTCGTTCACCTGACGCAGGTGGCGCTCCGCCTCCTCGATGACCTTGCTGGGGGCGGATTGGTGCCGATCCGGATGCAGCAGGTTGGCAAGGACGCGGTAGCGGTCACGGATCTCGGCCTGCGACGCCCCGGGGGCTACCCCGAGCACGGCGTAGGGATCGAAGCGCGGCTGGGGCATGGTGGGGATGCGTGCCACTTACGACCGGGAGCTCGTCGGGATCCGGATGCGATCCTCAGCCGACTGCTCGCCCTCCCCGGCGGGAATGTCCAACGTGCCAATCCACGCCAGCACCGTGCGCAAAAAGGTTTCCTGCACGGCGACCGACCCGAGCCCGTCGAGGCGACCATCGACGACTTCGACGGCCACCTGCGCCGACCGCCTATCGATCGCGCGACCGAGCGCATCGTCGCGTGCCCGGTCGAACTGGGACGCGAAGTCGTCATCGAGCCCGTACAGGAACAGCACCGGCGTCCCCGAGTCGAGAACATGTTCAACCTGCGGGAGGAACCGTCTCGGCGGTGTGCCCGCTCGGCCGCGGCGGCCGAGCAGAACCCGCCGCAGCTTCCCCCTGAGCACGGCCCGGCGCCGCTTCGCCTTCTCGCCGCGGACGAGGAGCAGCAGCGAGCGGGGCGACGTCAGCCGTCGCAGGTACCACGACAGCGGTGAATCGAGGACTCCCTCGCGATGCCCTCCGTCGCCTAGCGGGCACGACACCAGGGCCAACCCGGCGAGCGCGCCTACCTGGGGAGCGGCGGCGAGCGCTGCGCGACCGCCGGCGCACAGGCCGATCACGACGATGCGCTGGAAGCCGCGGGACCCGAGCCAGCGCAGCGCGGCGACGGTGTCGTCGACCCACTCGTTGCCGATATCGGGGTCGCGGACCAGGCCACCGCTTTCGCCGACGCCGGTGTAGCTGAAGCGCAGTGCGTGGAAGCCGCGCGCGGCCAGCTCGTGGGACAGTCGTACGCGGGCCTGGTTTTTTCCGAACGCCGGCACGCCCCCGCCGCCCCACAGGCTCAACACCGCGGCGCCATTGCTCGTGCCATTCGGTGCGGTGAGGATGCCGACCAGGTCCTCGTCAGTCACGTCCGTCGCCGGGATGACGACCGGCGTCTCATTGCTAGACGTGATGGTCATCGGCGGTTCCCGAACCGTTGAGGCGACTCGCCAACCACGTCGCTACCTGCTCATTCAACTCCGGATGCAGGACCACCTTCGGTCCGGACCGGAACCACCAGCTTTCCTCGACGTCGACGATGCTGGTGTCGACGGACGCACCATTCGCGCGTAGCCGTTCGACGATGGCCCGGTGATCGGGACGGAGCTCACGGCCTTGGAACTGCACGAGCAGGACATCGCCAGAGATGTCATCGAACTCGGCCAGGGCATCGTGCTCGATCACGCTGTCGTATAGCGAGGCATGGATGACATTGCCGACTACATCAGCCCAGCCCTGAGCAGAGAGCACGTCCTGCAGCTTCTGTTTCTTGCCGGCGGCACTGTCGCTTGCGGTGAGGGCACTCATCGCCCGACTGCGCCATGCCTCGCGAAAGTACCGACGAAAGTCCGTGACCGGCTCGACGAGCACCATGGGGGGGCGTTCGTCTGCCTGCGCCCGGGCCGCAGAGGCGGCCGCTAGCGCACCCCAGCGCATGCCAAGGAAGCCCATGGGAACGTCGCCGGCAGCGGCAGCGAGCAGCTGCGTTGCCCAGGCGGCGTCGTCCTCGAAGGTCCGCAGGGTCATCTGGCCCGGGTCGCCGTCGCTGTCACCCATGCCGGACGGGTGATAGCGCAACGTCATCAGCCCGGCCTCGGAGAGCCGGCGCGCGAGGTAGACCTCGCGTTGATAGTTGGAGACGAAGTCGGCCAGCACCGACGAGAAGAGCGCGACGGCGCCCACCGCGGTGGTGCGCGGTTCATGGAGACACGTGAAGAGCGAGACGTCGTCGTCGCGTGCGACGAAAGCAATGCGTTCGCGCGTGCCAGAGGTGCGATCCGTTCGCACACAGTCAGGCATAACCCCCCCTGCAGTTGGTGCACCGTAACCGACACACGGGGGCTCTGCCCCCCGGGTTCCCCCCGACCCCAAAACCTACCCACGGGTGGTTGCCCCACGTAGGGAATCGGGCCTGCGATAGCCTCAATTCGGGTTGGGGAGGGGAAGCCTAGTGAGCCCGAAATTGATCGAGCACGCTCAGGCACGCGTCGAAGTCGGAGGAATTGCGCTGGGGAGCGCCCACCCGATCCGCGTGATCGCCGGACCGTGCTCCGTGGAGAGCTTGGAGCAATTCCGCACGACGGCGCAGGCCGTGCACGCGGCCGGCGCTGTACTGCTGCGTGGCGGCGCATTCAAACCGCGAACCTCGCCGTACAGCTTTCAGGGACTCGGCGTCCGCGGCCTGGAGATCATGCGCGAGGTGGCGGACGAGCTCGGGATGGGCGTCGCCACCGAGGCCATGTCGGCGGAGGAGGTGGTCCTCGTCGCGCGCTACGCCGACATGGTGCAGATCGGCGCGCGAAACATGGACAATCGGCCGCTGCTCGAGGCCGCTGCCGTATCGGGACGACCGATCCTGTTGAAGCGCGGAATCACCGCCACCGTCGAGGAAGTCCTCACGGCGGCGGAGTACATCGTGGTCCGCGGCAACGACCAGGTAGTGATCTGCGAGCGCGGCAGTCGGACGTTCGAACCGTCCACCAGGAACAGTCTCGACATCGCTGCGGTGTCCGAGCTGAAACTGCGCAGCGACCTGCCGGTCATCGTTGATCCCTCTCATGGCACCGGTGTTCGCGACCTGGTTGCGCCGGTCGCTCTCGCCGGCATCGCCGCTGGCGCCGATGGCGTGATGGTCGAGGTACATCCGCAGCCCGATGCCGCGCTGTCCGATGGTTTCCAGTCCCTCGAGGCGGCCACCTTCCCTGCCTTCATGAGTCGCGTGCGAGCCATGGCGATGGCCATGGGGAGGGCGGTGTAGGTGGGCGCTGCGGCCCCCAACGTGCTGCTGCTCGATCCCGAAGCCACGGAGTCCGAGCTCGCGTCCGTGCTGTCGGCCGCCGGCAGCGCGCTGTCCGGTCCTCAGGTGACGCGCGGGGACGGGTGGGCCGCGATGCCCCTGCTGGGCGACGGGCTGCGGGCGGTGGACACCGACCGGTTCGCCGAGCTGCCACCGGTACGCCGACTCGTCCAGGTCGGGTCCCCCTACCGGCTGGCCAGCCGGCAGCTGTTCGAGCGCGACGTGGCGGTTCAGGTTCCGCTCCGGGATGACGAGATGGGATTGTCCGCAGGTCCCGCCTTCGGCGGCAGATCAGCGCTCGGCATCATCGCCAGCTCTCGCTGGGCGTCGGCGAGCGAGACGCGGCTACTTCATCTCGCACCGATGCTGCGCGCGGCCGGCTGCAGCATCTACCACGCCGGTCGGTTGACGCCCGGGTACGAACGCGCAGGATCGGGCGGCCTCACCATCGATGCGCTGCGCCGGCTACGGGAGATCGCCCATGACAGCGACCTGGCCGTGTGCGTCGAGGTGGTGGAGGCGAGCCAGATCGCATCCGCCGTCGAGCTCGCAGACGTCCTGCAGGTAGGCAGCGGCAACATGCAGGACTTCAGCCTGCTGCGAGAGATCGGCCGGACGACCCGGCCGATCATCCTGCGCCGCGGCGTGAGCGCCACGGTCGAGGAGTTCCTGCTCGCCGCCGAGTACGTCCTCGTGCACGGGAACGGGAAGGTGATCCTCTGCGAGTCGGGGATCCGCACCTTCGCGGCCCTGCAACGCCCTCGGTTCGAGATCAACGCCATCCCGCTGATCCAGAGCCTGAGCCACCTGCCCCTTATCGCCGACCCGTCGCAGACCGCGCTGCATGCCACCGCAGTCCCCGCGATGGCGCGCGCCGCGATCGCCGCTGGGGCCGACGGGCTCGTGCTCGAAGTCGGCACGGAGGCGGGGCACGACGCCGAGGGCGCAGCCATCGACCTGGAGAGCATGCGCCGGCTGATGTCGGAGCTTCGACCCATCGCTCGAGCAGTCGGACGGACCTTCACCGGGCGTGGCGTCGATGACTCGTCCCCGCCCTCCGACGCCATGACCGTCCTGGAGCGCACCGACTGCTCCCTGGCCGAGAACATTGAGTCCTACACCGACATGCCCCCACGCCTGGACGTGGTCGGGCAGTGGCGGCTGGTGCCACCCGTACCGTGGTTGGGCCCGCCGCTCTCGCGGGACAGCGAGATCCTCGCGCGCTGCACGAGCTACCTCATGGGGTCGGTGCGGCTGGCCTGCATGCTGTCGTACGTCGACCTCGGCCGCATCGACTCCACCCTGGCCTCCCTGCTCGAGACCGAGCAGGTGAGCCTCGGCCAGCTGTTCGTGGACCCGCGGATCGAGCAGCTCGACTACGAGTTCGGGTATAGCGACGCGGAGGGTCCGCTCGACGAGGCCCTGCGGCGGTTCTTGCCCGACGAGCTGCCGATCCTCTCTCCGTATGTATGGCGCAGGTACGAAGCGACCACCCACGGCCAGGTCGCCTTCGTGGTCATCGAGATGCTCCCCGTATCGGTGTGGCAGTACCTGCTGACCTCGACCCCCGCACCGCCAGTCCGGGAAGGAACAGCCTGATGACCGACATGCCTCCCGCGTCGGAGAACGGCTCCCGCCTCTACAACGCCGCCGTCGATCTGCTCGGACGCAACATCACCGTGGACCGGCCGTACCTGCTCGCTTCGCAGCGGACATGGACCTATCCCGAGGTGATTGCGGCCGCCGATGCCGCTGGCGCGGGTCTGCTCGATCTCGGGCTGGAACGTGGTGACCGGGTCATCCTCACCACGCGAGACCGGCCGGAGTTCGTCATCTCGTTCTGGGGGGCCATCAAGGCCGGGCTCGTGCCGGTGCCGGTCGCGCCGATGCTGACGGCGGCGGACCTGCACTTCATCCTCACCGACAGCGAGGCTCGGGCACTGGTCTGCGACGGCTCGTCGGTCGTTGCCGCTCAGGTCGCCACGGAGGGCACGGCGGCGATCTGCCTCATGGCCGGCGACGACCCGCCGGCGGGAGTCCGCTCCTGGTCTGACGTATCCGCCAAACCGGCGTCGCTCGACGTGGCCCCAACGACTGGTGACGACATAGTGCTGTGGCTGTACACCTCCGGGACGACCGGGTTGCCCAAGGCCACCATGCACCGGCATCGCAGCATGCAGGCGGTCAGCGATGGCATGCCGCATCAGATCCTGAAGATGAACGAGGACGATGTCGTGCTGTCGGTGTCGCGGATGTTCTTCGCGTACGGCCTCGGCAACTCGGTGTACGTGCCGGCCATCTTCGGGTCGTCGGTCATCGTGCGGGAGAACCCCGGCGTACCAGCGATGGTGCAGAACCTGTTGAAGAAGACTGAGCCGACGCTGCTGTTCGGCGTGCCGGCGTTCTACCGCGGGCTTGTCGGCCTCGCGAATCCGCAGCTGCCGGCCTCGGTGCGCGCTGCGGTCAGCGCCGGCGAGGCGCTCGACGTCGAGCTGTTCGAACGCTTCCGAGCGGCGTTCGGCATTCCTCTGATCGATGCCCTCGGTTCGACTGAGGCGCTGCACTTCGTCACCTCGAACCGGCCGGACGACGTGGTCCCGGGCAGCGCGGGGCGCCCGATGGACGGCTTCCGCATCGAGGCGCGTGACCGCGACGGCAGGTCCCTCCCCGAAGGCGAGAGCGGCGAGCTGTGGATCAACGGCCCGACGACGTTCGCGGGATACTGGCGTCGTCCAGAGCTCACCGAGCGCGCGTACGAGGGCTCGTGGATGCGTACCGGCGACCGGGTACGGATCGTCGACGGCCGGCTGTACCACGAGGGTCGCCTCGACGACATGGTCAAGCTCGGCGGGATCTGGGTCGCCCCGGCCGAGATCGAGGACGTACTGCGCAGCCATGCCGACGTCAGCGACGCGGCCGTCGTGGCGATCGACGACGGGTCGGGCGTGCCCGTGCTCAAGGCCTATGTGGTGTCGGAGCAGGGTGGTCCAGAGCTGGCGCAGGTCCTGCTGCGCCTGTGCCGCAGCCGGCTCGCCGGGTTCAAGGTGCCGCAGTCGTACGACTTCCTCGACGAGTTGCCGCGAACGCCCTCCGGAAAGGTCCGGCGCTTCCTGCTGCGCGACCAGGCCACCGCATCCGCGGGCGCCGCGCGCCCCTAACCGCCACGGTCTGCCACTTGCTGAGGTACGGCGAACATCGTTCAGCAAAGTGAACTTTGAGCGTCTGGGGGCCGCGCTCAAAGTCGCCGCAAGCCCACAAAGTTCGGCGAACCCCAGGATGCACGGGCTGGCGCCATCAACCTGGCGATCTTGAGACATCAGCGCTGCTCGAGCGACGTCAAGGGCTCATGATCATGAGGATGAGGAGCGGGCGAGCGGACGGGTTGCGCCGTCCGAGCGAGCCAGGCGCGCCACAACGAGCTGTCGATGTCCGGACCTACGGGGATGTCAGCGCCGACCCAGGCACTCACATAGCGGATGCCGTGCAGCGCGTTCACGATCCAGACGGTCCGGCCGGCGAACTCGTCCAGCCGGCAGCAGACCTCGCGTACCTCGATCCCGCAGTCACGCGCGTGCTGCTGCACCAGCCGCGTCGTGACGCCCGACAGCGTCGGCAGCGACGACGACGGCAGGCACAGCGCGCCGTCCGCCCACCACAGCAGGTTGGACGTCGCCGTCTCGACCACGTGACCAGACGTCGTCCGCAACAGCACATCATCGGCTCCCGCCGCGGCAGCCGCCTGCCGCCAGTCAGCGAGTACGCCGAGATCGGGACCCTTCCGCCGGGGGACGAGGCGCGGATCCACCGAGTCCGAGACCCGCACCCGGGCCTGCTGGAAGCGTGGCGGCGCCGACCGCAGGCGCAGCGCCAGCCGACCGCGCGGACGGCTCGCGAGCTCTACCCGCGGGAACCACGTTCCCGTGAACGGCAGCTGGTCGACGGCGGCCGCCCAGAACGCCGCCACCGTGGCAGCCGACACCCCACCGCCCTCGGCACATGCCGTGGCAAAGCGCGATGCATGCAGGTCGAGCCCGCGCACCGCCCCGTGGTGGAGCAACCACGAGTCAGCAGCGAGCAGCGGCGCATGCGCCGATCCCTGCTCAGGGGCGCTCACGAGGCCAGCAGCCTCAGACCACACGAGCAGCGAATCAGCCAAGACGCGATGCCTGCTGTACGCGTCCAGGGAATGTCGCGCCGAGCAGGCGCAGCAACGGCGCGGCCTTGACCGCGGTCTCCTCGAACTCCTCGGCCGGATCGGAAAGGGCGACGATCGCGCCGCCGACGCCGTACGTCACCCGCTCCGGCTCGACCACGGTCGTCCTGATCACGATGCTCAGGTCAGCGGCACCGGAGAGTGAGAAGTACCCGATGGCACCGGAGTAGACCCCGCGCGGTCCGGCCTCGAGCGAGTCGATGATCTTCATGGTGCGGATCTTCGGCGCCCCGGTCATCGAGCCGCCGGGGAACGCCGCGCGCACGCACGCCACCGCCGACGTGTCGGAGCGCAGCGACGACTGAACGGTGCTCACCAGCTGGTGCACGGTCGCGTACGTCTCGACATCGAACAGCTTCGGCACGCGCACCGTCCCGATCTCGGCCGTACGTCCGAGGTCGTTGCGGACCAGGTCGACGATCATCAGGTTCTCTGAGCGATCCTTTTCGCTCGCGACCAGGTCGTGACGGAGCAGCTCGTCGGCCTGCGTGGTCTTCCCTCTCGGCCGGGTGCCCTTGATCGGCTTGGACTCCACCACGGCATCCCGACCGACGCGCAAGAAGCGCTCGGGCGACGTACTGAGTACCGAGAACCAACCGCAGCGCAGCAGCGCGCCGAACGGTGTCGGGTTGACGGCACGCAGCGCTCGATAGCTGCGCCACGGGTCGACCGTGCCGCGAGCCTCGATCATGTTGGTGAGGCAGACCTCGTAGGTCTCCCCCGCGACGATGGCCTCGTTGCAGGCATCGATCAGCTTCAGGTACTGCTCACGGTCGTGTCGGATGTGGACGTCGGGAAGCGCGGGCAGGTCTTCGGCCGGCGCGGGCAGCTGACCGACGAGAGAGGTCAGCACCTCAGCCGTGTCGTGCAGCCAGGAACGAGCGGCGTCGTCGTCATCGCCTGAGAGGGCAAGCAGGTAGGTCGTCCACGAACCGTGGTCGAACACGACGGCCCGGTCCGCGAACAGCATCATCGCGTCAGGCTGAGGGGATGTGTGAACCCGATCGCCGCCGCACTCGGACTTGAGCTCGTAGCCGAGATAGCCCACCCAGCCGAGAGCGAAATCGAATGGAAGATCCGGCACCTGGACATCGAGGCCGCGCAGGTCACGGTCGAGCCACTCGAGGAACTCGCTCTGGATGACGTCACCACCATCCGAGCCCTGCACGGTGACCGTGCCCCGTTGGGTGTCAGCGACCACCGTCCGTGCCAGCGGCCCGTCGGCGCAGCCCATCACCGAATAGCGACCGATGCCGTGGTCCTGCCGACTGCTGTCCAACCAGAACGACAGGTCGCGGTCACCGAAGAGCCTGGCGAAGACGACCTCGTCGTCCCAGCGCGTCTGCAGCGTCTCGACGTGCACCCGCAGCCGGGTCCGCGACTCCTGCTTCTCCACCCGTGCGGGCGAGGTGGCGGGTTCGGTCCGGGCGGTCGCCGGCGTACGGCCCTGTTGGCTCCTTGTGAGATCAGCAAAGTTCGCGAGCAGCCGATGTCCATGCTCGGTGCTGATCGATTCGGGGTGGAATTGCACGCCCCACAGCGGCCGCTGCCGATGCCGCAGCCCCATCAGCACGCCGTCCGGGGTCCAGGCGATTGGCTCGAGATCGTCAGGGAGGTCGGTAGCTGCTAGCGAGTGATAGCGCACCGCTTCGAATGGCGAGGGCAGCCCAGCGAACACGTCGACCTGCTTGTGCAGAACCGGCGATACACGGCCGTGCCGCGGCTCTGGCGCCCGACCCACCACACCACCGAGCAGGTGGGCGATGGCCTGGTGCCCGAGGCATACGCCGAGGACCGGCAGGTCGCCCTGCTCGATGATCTCCCGGCACAGTCCGATGTCACTGTCCCGCGCGGGCGTTCCCGGGCCGGGCGAGATCACCACGTTGTCGAAGCCGTCGAGCCAGTCGAGTCGCCACGCCGGATCGTCGTTGCTGATGACCTCCGGCGGGGTTCCGTTGACCTCGGCCAGATAGTGGAACAGGTTGTACGTGAACGAGTCGTAGTTGTCGACGAGAAGCGTGCGCATCAGTGCGCCCCGACGCCGCGGATGACGGCGCGCCCGGTCTTCCACAGGATGTGCAGGTCGAGCGGCAGCGACCAGTTCTCGACGTACCGCAGGTCGATGAGCACCGAGTCCTCCCACGACAGGCTGGCCCGGCCACTCACCTGCCACAGACCCGTGAGCCCCGGCTTCACCAGCAACCGCCGTCGTACGTCGTCGCCGTACTGCGCGACCTCGCAGGGCAGCGGCGGGCGCGGGCCCACGAGCGACATCTGGCCCAGCAACACGTTGACCAGCTGCGGCAGCTCATCCAGTGACCAGCGGCGCAGGAACCGACCAACCGGCGTGATGCGCGGATCGTGGCGCATCTTGAAGAGCACGCCGTCGTGATCGTTGCGATCGCGGAGGTAGTCCCGCTGGCGCTCCGCACCGACGACCATCGTGCGGAACTTGTAGATGGTGAACGTTCGGGAGTTGATGCCGACCCGGGTCTGCCGGAACAGGGGTGGTCCGCCGTCGGCCAGCCAGATCCAGCACCCGATCGCCACCATCACCGGGGCCAGCAGGACAAGCCCCACGGCCGCAACCGACCGGTCGTAGACGGCCTTGGTGACCTTGCCCGCTCCGGACAGCCGCGGGCGCTCGACGTGCAGGAGCGGGAGTCCAGCGACCGGTCGGACCGTGATGCGCGGTCCCGCGACCTCGATCAGTCCTGATCCGACGACCAGGTCTGTCTCGGATGTCTCGAGCGACCAGGCGAGACGGCGCAGGGCGGCGCCGGACAGTTCTGCGTTGGACAGCACCGCGACCGTATCCGCGTGGACCTCGCGCACGGCTTGGGCAACCGTGCTGAAGGTCCCGACGACCGGAACGCTGGGATCGAGATCGGTGGGCCGCTCGGCGTTCTCCGGCAGACACACGCCGGCGACAGACAAGCCGTGAGCCTTCTCCCGGCGCAGCTGCCGAACGCAGTCGGACACCGCCCACGGCGCACCCACCACGATGGTGCGATGGACGGACTGCCCGGCTCGGCGTTGCCGCCGCAGCCGGATTCGTAGTGCCCAGCGAGCAAGCAGGTCGAGAACGATGACGAGTGGGATCGCGACCAGAACGTAGCCACGCGCGATCTCGGCGTCGGTCGCGTACGAGACGAACGCCACCACGGCCATGAGCGCCACGCCGGCGTGGAGCACGCGACGTAACTCCTCGGTGCCGACGCCCATGTACCGCCGCTCGTACGCCCGATTCGCGGCGACGATGGCCACCCACACCAGGGGAAAGAGCGCCGATCCGATGAGGTACGCCGGCTGCAGCGGGGCATCGCCGGATCTCGATGACAGCGCGACGATCGCGGCGATGCCCGCAACGACCGCGTCAGCCGCAACCGCGTTCGCGATATAGGAGACCTGCCAGTCGCGGGTGTCGGCACCCGCAGGAGACGTGGCCACGCTCGAGTCAGGCAGGCCAAGGATCGACATGACCCCATCCCCCCACGACGTGCCCTCTCCCCCCGAAGAAGCTTGCCCGGCGTTGGCTTGCCCAGGGCCAACGTGATGTCTGAATTCAAGCAGATGTGCCGCTCGGACCAATGGGGTGGTCGGTTACGGCGCGTCCTAGCCTGAGCCGAGACTGCTGTCCCCGTCGACGATCATGCCGGCGCCGACGGTGACGTTCGTTGCCTCGTCGATGACGATGAATCCGCCGGTGGCGCGGCTGCGGACGTACGGGTCGGCGAACAGCGGTGCCTGGGTGCGCAGTCGCACTCGACCGACCTCGTTGAGGTGGAGTCCGGTGGCGTCGGACTGGCGGTGCAACGTGTTGACGTCGAGCCGGTACTGCAGCTCCTTGACGATGGCCTTCACCGAGCGGGTGGTGTGCTTGATCGTGTACTTCTTGCCCGGCACCAGCGCCGCGCGATCGTCCATCCAGCACAGCATGGCGTCGATGTCCTGGTTCATCGCGGGCCGGTTGTGCGGGCGGCAGATCATGTCACCACGCGAGACGTCGATCTCGTCCTCGAGGCGCAGCGTCACCGACATCGTGGGGAACGCCTCCTCCAGCGGACCGTCGAGACCGTCGATGGCGGCGATGCGGCTGGTGAAGCCGCTCGGCAAGACGACGACCTCATCGCCCACTCGCAGCACCCCGCCGGCGACCATGCCGGCATAGCCGCGGTAGTCCTGACCGCGACTCGACATCGGACGCAGCACGTACTGCACCGGGAAGCGCACATCGACGAGGTTGCGGTCGCTGGCGACGTGCACGTTCTCCAGGTGATGCAGCAGCGTCGGTCCCTCGTACCACGGAGATCGCGTCGAACGCTGCACGACGTTGTCGCCGTGCAGTGCCGAAATGGGGATGAACGACAGGTCTGGAGCGCTGAGCTTCGTTGAGAACGCGCTGAACTCCGACCGGATCGACTCGAAGACGTCCTCGGACCAGTCGACGAGGTCCATCTTGTTGACGACGAGCAGCAGGTGCGGCACCCGCAGCAGGGACACGAGGAACGCGTGCCGGCGGCTCTGCTCGACGATGCCCTTGCGGGCGTCGATGAGAACAAGCGCGAGGTCCGCGGTGGACGCTCCAGTCACCATGTTGCGCGTGTACTGGATGTGCCCCGGCGTATCGGCAATGACGAACTTGCGTCGCGGCGTCGCGAAGTAGCGGTACGCCACATCGATCGTGATGCCCTGCTCGCGTTCGGCGCGCAGCCCATCCGTGAGCAGCGCCAGGTTGGTGTACTCGTCGCCGCGGTCGCGACTGGTGCGTTCGACGCTCTCGAGCTGGTCCTCGAAGATCGCCTTGCTGTCGTAGAGCAACCGACCGATCAGCGTGCTCTTGCCGTCGTCGACCGACCCCGCGGTGGCCAGGCGCAGGATGTCCACTAGAAGTAACCCTCTCGCTTACGGTCCTCCATCGCGGCCTCGCTGAACTTGTCGTCCCCGCGAGTCGCGCCGCGCTCGGTGACACGCGTGGCTGCCACCTCGGCAATCACCTTCTCCACCGTGTCGGCGTCCGAGCGCACCGCTGCAGTCAACGTGGCGTCGCCGACCGTTCGGTACCGCACCCGGCCCGTGAACACTGGCTCGTCAGGTCGTGGCCGGCAGAACTCGTTCGCGGCGAACAGCATGCCTTGCCGCTCGAACACCTCACGGTCGTGCGCGTAGTAAATGTTCGGCAGCGCGAGCCGTTCCTGCGCGATGTACGACCACACGTCGAGCTCGGTCCAGTTCGACAACGGGAACACGCGCAGGCTCTCGCCGAGATGAATGCGCCCGTTGTACAGGCTCCACAGCTCGGGACGCTGATTCTTCGGATCCCACTGACCGAACTCGTCCCGGAAGGAGAAGATCCGCTCCTTCGCGCGCGCCTTCTCCTCATCCCGCCGCGCGCCGCCGAAGAGTGCCGTGAAGCGATGCTTCTCCACCGCTTCGAGCAGCACCGGCGTCTGAATGCGGTTACGCGAACCGTTTGGCTCCGGCGTGACCAGACCGCGCTCGATCGCATCCTCGACCGAGGCGACGAGGAGCTGAACGCCGAGCTCTGTTACCCGCCGATCGCGGAACTCGAGCACCTCGGGGAAGTTGTGCCCGGTGTCGACGTGCATCACCGGGAACGGGATCGGTGCGGGTCGGAACGCCTTCTCCGCCAACCGCAGCATGACGATGGAATCCTTGCCACCGGAGAACAGCAGTACCGGTCGCTCGAGCTCCGCGGCCACCTCGCGGATGATGTAGGTCGCCTCCGACTCGAGGACCGCGAGCTGATCCAGTCGGTAATCAGGTGGGCTCATCGGAGGGCCTCGATCGAGGTGGCGGAGTCGAGTGCCACGAGGAGCTCGACGGCGAGCTCGGGTCGACAGACGACGAGGTCGGGCAGGTACGGATTCGCCGCATTGTAGGTAAGCGGGGAGCCGTCGAGGCGACTGCAGTACAACCCGGCAGCGCGCGCCACCGCTACCGGCGCGGCGGAATCCCACTCATATTGACCGCCGGCGTGAACATAAGCGTCCATTTCGCCGAGCAGAACCGTCGCCACCTTGAAGCCCGCCGATCCCCACGGCACCACATCGGCGGACAGGTCGGCCAAAGCGGCGAGGACACCGGCATCCGCGCGAGATCGGCTCACCGTCGCCCGCCAGGGACCGGCGTTGCGTAGTGGTACGGCGGGCGGTGAGTCTGTAGCCAGCGTCACCGATCGGCCCGGTAGCGCAACCGCGCCGGCAACGAGTTCACCACGTTCCCACAGCGCGACGTGCACGCCCCAGTCCTGCCGGCCCTCCGCGTACTCGCGGGTGCCGTCGAGCGGATCGACGATCCAGACCCGATCGGCGTGCAGTCGAGCTCCGTCGTCGGCTGCCTCCTCGCTCAGCACGGCGTCGTCGGGACGCAGCCGGTGCAGCTCATCGGCCAGGAACGCCTGCGCAGCGCTGTCGCCAGCTGCGCGCAGGTCCTCGCCAGCGGTCAAATCGCGACGCAGCCGCAGCAGCAGGTCGCCGGTCTGCTCCGCAAGACGGCGCGCCAGTGCCGCGTCGACACCAGCGGATCGGGACGCAGCCATAAAGTCAGTAGGCCCCTTTGCCGCTGAGGACGGCGCGGGCGGTCTTCCAGAGGATGACCGCGTCGAGGGTCAGCGACCAGTTCTCGACGTACCGCAGGTCGAGCTCGATCGTCCGTTCCCAGGACAGGTCGCTGCGGCCGCTGACCTGCCACAGGCCTGTCAGGCCCGGCCGGACGTTGAGCCGGCGCAGCTCGTGCGGGAGGTACGCCCCGACCTCGGACGCCATCGGCGGCCGCGGACCGATGAGCGACATCTGGCCGCGCACCACGTGCCACAGTTGCGGCAGTTCGTCCAGCGAAAAGCGGCGAAGGAACCGGCCGACCGGAGTGATCCGCGGGATCATGGCGGATCTTGAACATGTGTCCGTCGTGCTCGTTGAACTGTTCCAGTCCCGCGCTGCGTACCTGCTCGGCGTCCTGGATCATCGTTCGGAACTTGTAGCACGTGAACGGGCGGCCGTTGAAGCCCATCCGCGTCTGCGCGAAGAACACCGGGCCGGGGCTCGTCACCTTGACGAGGATCCCGATGACAAGCAGCATCGGCGACAGCACGATCAGGCCGGCGGCGGCCGCGGTCCATTCCAGCACCCGCTTGATGTATCGGCGCACGCCCCGGTACGCGGGTTGAGCGACCTCGAGCAGAGGCAACGACCCGGCGGGCCTAACGATGACGCGGTGCGGCATCACCTCGCGCAGATCAGGGGCAACGAGCACCCGAACGCAAGATTGCTCCAGGTCCCAGGACAGCCGGCGCAGCACGCCACCATCGAGCGCCGGCCCTGGCACGAACAGCACGACGTCGATGTCGTGCTCCGCCACGACGGCGCCCACGTGCTCGGGAGTCGCGAGTCGAAGCAGACCGGACATCGACGCGACGTCGTCCTGCTCGGGTGTGCACGCGCCGACGACGTTCCAGCCCAAGCGCGGGTCGAGGCTGAGCGCGGAAGCAACAGAGACCGTGGCAGCTGCATCGCCGACGATCAGCACGCGGTTCGCGCCCTGACCCGTCGTCCACTCGCGCTGCACCGCTCGACGCAACATCAGGCGGCCCAGGAGAGACACCGTCACCGTCGCCGGGACGAGCAGAGCAATCTTCGCCGCCACCGGGATCCCTAGCACGGCCGAGCCCACAGCCGCGAGACCGAGCGACCACGCCCCCGCCAGCAGCACTCGACGGAACTCCGCCCAGCCGCCGCCGAGTAGCGCGCTGTCGTAGCCGCCCGCCACCGTCAGCAGCAGCGGCCAGAGCACGATCGCCACCGCCGCCACCGGGCCGGGACGGACGAACAAGAGAACGATCGACGCCGCCAGGATGTCGACCGCCACGACCGGCAGCCGTCCCGCCAACTGCTTGGCCAGCCGCCCGCGAACCACGGGGGTCACCCGTGTGGCAGGCGAAACTGCCCCCTCGAACACTGTCATACCGTGCTGCCCCCCCGGCGCGTATCGTCACTGTGAGTGATGCGCGCGCCACCGAAATCACGTTGCCCGAAGAGCGCCCCCACGCCTTCTTCGTGCCGCCGTTACGCTACGCGACACATGTCCTGTGTAAAGGCCATGTTCAACTTTCTGTAACACTTTCGGGCGTTCGGCGGGCCTAATCGAGCCGGGTCGTTGCCCACGATCAACCTTTCGACCGATAGCTGGTCGTGAACCGCCCTGCTCTGTCACGGCGCTGTCACGATCTGCATGCGGCGGCCAGCGCTGCTTGGCGGCGAGCAGGCGCATACGCTGGCCATCTGGGACACCGTTGTCCGTGTCGTTGGCTGCCGTTGCGCTGAACTACGCCCTGGACAGGGAGTCCGATGACCAGTGCCAGCCCTGGCGCCGTGACTTTGCTGCCGGGTCCGGTGCCCGAGCCGCTCCCGGACAAGGAGCAGGCAGCGCTGCGCGCGGACATCCGCCGACTGGGGAATCTGCTCGGCGAGTCGCTGGTCCGCCAGGAGGGTCAGGGGCTGCTCGAGCTCGTCGAAGAGGTACGCCGCCTCACCAAGGAGGACGGCGAGCAAGCGGCGGCGCTGCTCGCCGACATCGACGTCGATACCGGCATCAAGCTCGTCCGGGCATTCGCGATGTACTTCTACCTCGCGAATGTCACTGAGCAGGTGCATCGCGGCCGCGACCTGCGGGTTCGGCGAGAGTCGACCGGGGGATGGCTCACCCAGGCCGTCGACCGGATCGACGCCTCCTCACTGTCTCCACGGCTGGTCGATGACGCGGCCCACCGACTGGCAGTACGCCCGGTGTTCACCGCGCACCCCACCGAGGCCGCGCGACGCAGCACGCTGACCAAGCTGCGCCGGGTCGCGGATCTGCTAGATGGACCGGACGACGAGCGCCGACAGCAACGGCTCGCCGAGGTCGTCGACCTGCTCTGGCAGACCGACGAGTTGCGGGTCGTCCGTCCCGATCCCACCGACGAGGCCCGCAATGCCATGTACTACCTCGACGACCTGTTCCGCGACGCGGTGCCGGATGTGGTCGACGATCTCGCTCGCGAGCTGCAGCGCGTCGGCGTCGAGCTCGAGCCCACTGCTCGGCCGCTGAGATTCGGCACCTGGATCGGCGGTGACCGTGACGGCAACCCCAACGTCTCGGCGCAAGTAACGCAGGACGTCCTCGTCATGCAGCACGAGTACGCGATTCGCGACCTGCTCGCGGTGATGGAGGAGCTGCGCAACGACCTGTCGACGTCGACGCGGATCGTCGAGCCGTCGCCGGAGCTCCTCGACAGTGTCGAGCGTGACCTCCGTGCGCTGCCTGAGATCGAACCGCGTTACCGCCGGCTCAACGCCGAGGAGCCGTACCGCCTGAAGGTCACCTGCATGCGGCAGAAGCTGCTCAACACGCGGGCACGCGTGGCAGACGATGGCCGCCATCAGCCAGGACGGGACTATCTCGGAACTGATGAGCTGCTCGACGACCTGACACTGCTGCGGGATGCCTTGCTGACGACCCGCGGCGGCGAGCTCATTGCCCGCGGTCGGTTAGCGCGTGCCGTGCGTACCATTGCGGCCTTTGGGTTGCCGTTCGCAACCATGGACGTACGCGAGCATGCCGACGCCCACCATCACGTACTCGCGCAGTTGCTGAACCAGCTGCAGGAGCTGTCCTGGCGCTACGAGGACCTGCCCCGGCCCTATCGGCAGCAGCTTCTCGGCAAGGAGCTCGCTGGACGACGGCCCCTCGCCCAGACACCGCCGCCACTCGACGACGAGGGACGCAAGACGTTCGACGTCTTCGCCACGATTCAGCACTGTCTCGATCGTTTCGGGCCCGACGTCATCGAGTCCTACATCGTGTCCATGACGCAAGGCGCCGACGACGTACTCGCAGCGGCACTGCTCGCCCGGGAGGCGGGACTCATCGATGTGCACGCGGGCATCGCGCGCATCGGGTTCGTGCCACTGCTGGAGACGACAGAAGAGCTGCGGACAGCCGACGACGTCATCGAGGCGCTGCTGTCCGACGCGTCCTACCGCAGCATCGTTGCCGCGCGCGGCAACGTGCAGGAAGTGATGCTCGGTTACAGCGACTCCAACAAGCAAGCGGGTGTCACGACGTCACAGTGGGAGATTCACAAGGCGCAGCGCCGCCTGCGCGACGTGTGTCGCCGGCACGGCGTGCGGCTGCGGCTGTTCCATGGCCGAGGCGGGACCGTCGGTCGCGGCGGCGGCCCGACGCACGGAGCAATCCTGGCCCAGCCGTACGGGACCCTCGAGGGCGAGATCAAGGTGACCGAGCAGGGCGAAGTCATCAGCGACAAGTACCTCCTGCCGTCACTCGCGCGAGAAAATCTCGAGCTCGTCCTCGCAGCCACCCTCGAAGCGACGCTGCTGCACATCACCTCGCGGCACACTGCCGAGGCATTGCAGCGTTGGGACGAGTGCATGAACGCTGTTTCCGAGGCAGCGCACACGGCATACCGCACGCTCATCGAGCTGCCCGATCTGCCCGACTACTTCTTCACGTCCACACCGGTCGATCAGCTGGGCGCGCTTAACATCGGGTCGCGTCCCGCGCGGCGACCGGGCAGCGGCAGCGGACTCGACGGGTTGCGCGCCATTCCCTGGGTGTTCGGATGGACGCAGTCGCGACAGATCGTTCCCGGCTGGTTCGGCGTGGGCAGCGGATTGCTCGCTGCGCGCAAGGCCGGTCTCGGCGACGTGCTCGAGGAGATGTACGGCGAGTGGCACTTCCTGCGTAACTTCCTCGCCAACGTGTCGATGACGCTGGCGAAGACGGACCTGCGAATCGCGCGGCACTACGTCGAGTCGCTCGTGCCGGAACACTTGCACCATGTGTTCGATCGCATCACCGAGGAGCACGACCGGACTGTCGAGGAGCTGCTGCGCATCACCGGGGAGAAGGAGCTGCTGGGAGCGAATCCAGTGCTTCAGCGAACGCTGGAGGTGCGCGACGCCTACCTCGACCCGATCAGCTACCTCCAGGTCTCACTGCTGCGTCGACTGCGGGCGACACCGGAAGATGAAGAGCACGATGCCCAGCTGCAGCGAGCACTGCTGCTGACCGTCAACGGCGTCGCCGCGGGGTTGCGCAACACCGGATGACAGGATCTGCTCATGAGGGCAGTTGTGTACGAATCCCTGGGTTCGAGTGATGTGCTGCGGCTCGTCGACATCGACACTCCGGAACCCGGTCCAGGCGAGGTCCGGGTCCGCGTCCACGTGTCGGCAGTGAATCCGACTGACTGGAAGCAGCGGTCCGGCAGCACGATGGCAACGATGCCGTTCCCGCGAATGGTGCCGAACCAGGACGGCGCGGGGGTGATCGATGCCGTCGGAACCGGTGTCGATGCGGGCCGGGTTGGCGAGCGCGTGTGGATATTGATGGCGATGGTGCGCCACGGCCTCGGCACCGCCGAGGAATTCGTTTGCCTGCCCGAGCGACATGTCGTCCGCCTGCCGGACCACGCCTCCTTCGACCTGGGTGCCTCACTCGGCGTGCCCGCGGTGACGGCCGCGGTGGCGCTGTTCGGTGACGGGCGGTTGTCGGGACAGACCGTCCTGGTGGCGGGTGGTGCCGGTGCGGTCGGGCACTATGCCATCGAGCTCGCGAAACGCGACGGCGCGCGCGTGATCACAACGGTGAGCTCGGCCGAGAAGGCCGAGTTGGCCGAGGCCGCTGGAGCGGACGTCGTCGTCAACTATCGCGACGACGATGCTGCGGCGGCCATTCGCGCGGCGGCGCCCGTTGGCGTCGAACGGATCGTGGAAGTGGCCCTGCCGCAGAACTTGTCGCTCGACCTGGACGTGATCAGGCTGCGCGGAACCATCGTCACGTACGCCGGCGGCGGCGAAGAACCGCAGATCCCGGTCCGCCGGCTGATGACCGCGAACCTGTCGCTGAGGTTCCTGTTGCTCTACAACGTCGCGGACGATGTGTTGAACGCGGCAGTGCGAGAGGTGTCGTCCGCCCTCCACGAGGGTGCGTTGACCGAGCTGCCGGTGCATCGGTTCTCGCTCGCAGATACTGCTGCCGCTCACGATGCCGTCGAGGGCGGCGCCGTCGGCAAAGTGCTCATCGATGTTGCTGACTAACTGTTGAACTCGTTCTGCGCGAGCACCAGCCCGTCAGTGACAAGCGCCTCCACGGCATCGGCTGCGCGGTCGACGTGAAGCGGTAACTCCTTGCGCTCCGCCGTACCGAAGTCCTTGAGGACGAATGCCGCCGGATCCATCCGTCCTGGCGGCCGGCCGATGCCGAGGCGTACTCGGGTGAACTCGCCGGTGCCCAGCGAGCGACGCAGCGACTTGAGACCGTTGTGCCCGTTGTCACCGCCGCCGAGCTTGAGCCGAAGGTCGCCGTACGGCAGGTCCAGCTCGTCGTGGACGGCGACGATGCGCTCCGGCGCCACCTTGTAGTAGTCACTGAGCGCTGTGACCGTGCTGCCGGAATCGTTCATGTAGGTGCGCGTTCTGGCGAGCACCACGCGCGTTGTGCCGATGTGCCCCTCGACAACGTCCGCGCGTCCCTTGTGTGCCTTGAACCGGCCGCCGAGCCGCTCGGCAAGCAGGTCGACGACCATCCGGCCGACGTTGTGCCGGTTCGCCGAATACTCCTGGCCGGGATTGCCCAGACCGACAATGAGCCAGCTGTCGATGGCCCGGCGATCGGTCACCTCGGCCGAAGGGCGGCGCAGTCTTTGCAGCAGCGACGCCACCGACGCGACTACTCGGCCGGGGCGGCAGCCGGCGGCGCCTCGGCGGCCGGCTCGGATGTCGTCGGCGCCTCGTGCTCGATGCCGGCGTCCGCCTCGGCCTCGGCCAGCTCGGCCTCGATCTGCTCAGCGGTCGGTGCCGCCATGACGTTCAAGACGGGGGTCTCGGGGTCAATCGCCAGCGTCGTGCCTTCGGGCAGCTGGACATCCCCTGCGTGGACGGACGTGCCGATCGCCATGTCGTTGACGTCGATATCCAGCTGCGCGGGGATGGTCGTCGCCTCCGCCTCGACCGACAGCGTGTTCATTTCACTGTTGAGCAGTCCGCCGGACGCGACCTCGCCGATGATGTGGAGCGGGACGTCAACGGTGACCTTTTCACCGCGACGGACGACGACGAGGTCAACGTGCTCGAGGTAGCCCCGGATCGGGTCGCGCTGGACATGCTTGGGCAGCGTCAGCTCGCGGCCCTCGCCGTCGATGTCGAGCTCGAGGAGCACGTTCGACGCCTTCAACGCCATCATCAGTGCGTGGCCGGGCAGGCTCACGTGGCGCGGCTGCGTGCCGTGGCCGTACACGACGGCCGGGACCAGGTTGGCCCGGCGGATGCGGCGGGCTGCGCCCTTGCCGAACTCGGTGCGCTGCTCGGCCTTGAGGCGTACCTCGGACACGGCGGAAACTCCTCGACTCTTCTCGCGGGTGGGACGGACCTCGAAGAGAGTGCGCCACCGACACCCGCGTCGAATCACGGAGCGCAGTGGCGTCCCTCGCCGAGGCAACTTCGCAAGTGTAGCGAGCCGCGCGCGACGCTCCGCCCCCCAGTCGAAATGATCACGTATACGTGATCATTGAGGCCGATACGCCTGCTGTAGGACGCGTATCGCCCTAAGTCGTCGCGTATTGCGGTGCTAGCTAGCGTCGCCGCCGAACAGGCTCGTCACCGATCCGTCAGCGAACACCTCGTGGATGGCGCGAGCGATCAATGGAGCGATCGACAGCACGGTCAGCTTGTCGAACTGCTTCTCTGGGGGGATCGGCAGCGTATTGGTCATGATGACTTCGCCGATGATGCTGTTCTTGAGCCGATCGGTCGCCGGATCGGAGAGCACGCCGTGCGTCGCGGCGGTGATCACCTCGCTCGCGCCGGCATCCATGAGCGCGTCAGCAGCCTTCACCACCGTGCTGCCGGTGTCGATCATGTCGTCGACAATGATGCAGCAGCGTCCCTCGACGTCGCCGACCACGCGGTTGGCGACGACCTCGTTCGGGCGCTGGGTGTCGCGCGTCTTGTGGATGAACGCCAGCGGGCAGCCACCAAGGCGATCGGTCCATCGCTCGGCGACCCGCACGCGACCGGAGTCGGGCGCGACGATGGTGAATTCGCGGCCGGCGTACCGAGTGCTCACGTGCTCGGCGAGGAGCGGCAGCGCGAACAGGTGGTCGACGGGTCCGTCGAAGAAGCCTTGGATTTGTGCGGTGTGCAGGTCGACGGCCATGAGACGGTCGGCACCGGCGGTCTTGAACAGGTCGGCGACGAGGCGAGCGGTGATGGGCTCACGGCCGCGATGCTTCTTGTCCTGGCGGGCATAGCCATAGAACGGTGTCACGACGGTGATGCGCTTGGCTGACGCACGCTTCAGCGCGTCGACCATGATCAGCTGCTCCATGATCCACTTGTTGATGTCGGCAGCGTGACTCTGGATCACGAACGAGTCGCTGCCACGCACCGACTCCTGGAAGCGCGCAAAGATCTCACCGTTGGCGAAGTCGTACGCCGTCGTCGGCGTGGGTTCGACGCCGAGATGCGTACCGACCTCTGCAGCAAGCTCCGGATGGGCGCGACCGGAGAAGAGCATCAGCGTCTTCTCGCCCATGGTCTTGATGCCGCTCACTGGTCCGCTCCCTGGCTCGTGCCGGCGTCTGCGACATCGTCGTCGTTGCCAGTCTCTCTCGCTTCGGCCGCAGCCGCAGCGGACGCGGTCCCTGCGCGTTGCCGCTCGACCCAGCCGGCGACGTTGCGCTGCCTTCCGCGGGCCACAGCCATGGCGCCGGCCGGGACGTCCTCGGTGATCACCGATCCAGCCGCGGTGTAGGCGCCATCGCCGACCTCGACTGGCGCGACGAACATGTTGTCGGCGCCCGTCCGGGCGTGGCGGCCGATCGTGGTGCGGTGCTTCTCGACCCCGTCGTAGTTGACGAACACCGTGGCGGCACCGATGTTCGTGTGCTCTCCGATGGTGGCGTCGCCGACGTAGGACAGATGCGGGACCTTCGCACCCTCGCCAACGTCGGCGTTCTTCATCTCGACAAAAGCGCCGGCCTTGACGCTGCGCTCCAACCGAGTGCCGGGACGCAGATAGGTGAACGGGCCAACGTGTGCGCCAGCCCCGATGACTGCGCTGGTAGCGACTGTTCGCTCGACGTGCGCATCGGGCCCGATTGTCGTGTCGGTGAGGGTGCTGTCGGGACCGACGACCGCCCCCTCGTGGATGTGGGTGCGTCCGAGCAGTTGGACGTTGGGCTTGAGGACGACGTCGCGCTCGAGGGTCACGTCGACGTCGAGCCACGTGGTCGAGGGATCGACCACTGTGACCCCGTCGCGCATGGCTGCCCCGACGAGCCGGTCGCGCAGGATGCGCCCTAGCTCGGCCAGCTGCGCTCGATCGTTGACGCCGAGGACCTCGTGCGGATCGTCGGTGCTCACCGCGACGACTCGGTGACCGTCGTTCCTCAGCAGAGCGAGGACATCGGTGAGGTATTCCTCGCCCTGGACATTGTCGGTGGTGAGTTGGGATAGCGCTTTGCGCAGGAGTTGCCCGTCGAAGACGTAGACGCCGGCATTCGTTTCCCGAATTGCGCGTTCGTCGGTTGTCGCGTCCTTCTGCTCGACAATGGCGACGACATCCTGCGTCTCGTCGTTGCGGATGATCCGGCCGTACCCGGTGGGATCCTCGAGAACGACCGACAGCAGGGTCATCGCAGCGTGTTCGGACACGTGCCGCTGTAGCAGCGCGTCGAGAGTGGCGGCGCTGAGAAGCGGCACGTCGCCGTACGTCACCACGACCGGTCCGTCGAGCTCGCCGACGGCGTCGAGCGCAACGCGAACGGCATGGCCCGTACCGTTTGGGCTGGCCTGAACGACGGGCTTCGCGGCTGGATCGATCTCGGCAAGGTGCGCCTCGACGCGGTCGCGGCCATGCCCGACGACGACGATCAGGTGCTCGGGATCAAGAGCTCTCGCCGCAGTCAGCGCGTGGCCGAGAAGGCTGCGGCCGGCGATTTGGTGCAGCACCTTCGGCGTCGCAGATCGCATCCGGGTGCCTTCGCCGGCGGCGAGCACGATGACGGCAGCCGGCCTCGTGGAGGACACGCGAAAGCACTCCTTGTATGCGGCGACGAGGAATTCATTTGCTCCCGGAGCAGGATTCGAACCTGCATTCACGGCTTCAAAGGCCGGTGTCCTGCCATTAGACGATCCGGGAACGCATTCTCTAGTTGTCGCGCTGTGATGCTGTACGGATAGCCCCCCGGTGGGGCGAGGTGCCGTCCACAGCCATGGTAGATGTCGCCCACGTGGCGACCGACGTCGTGCAGGCTAATCACGGCGGCCTGGGCGCAGTTTCGGGTGCCTCACAGCTCGATCAGCCGACGGCGGCCACCATCCGAGCGGGCCGACGAACTGTTGAGCGGGTCGGTGGACTTTGAGCGGGCATACGGACTTTGAGCGGGCATACGGACTTTGAGCGGGCCCGCGGAACGCTCAAGGTTCGCGCTATCGCACGAGGTGCGGCCTGGACAACGAGGACCGGTCGGCGTTAGGCCGGGAGGCTTCGTCGCTGAGCCAGATCGAACCAGTGAGTACCGAAACGAATCACCAAACGTCCTGTCGCGGCACTGAGAGCGCGAGGGTTCAATGCGGCGTGCACGGGGAAGAACCTGGGCATGACCTACGGTGGCGTAGGTTACGGTTGCGTAGGAACGCACCCTGCCCCTGTGAGGTTCGCATGACCGCTCCCCCGCTCGAGGTCCCCGTCGCCGCGATGAGACCGATTGCTGACGACCCCGCTGAGGGAACCCTGGGATCCGAACGGAAGCGCCCGTGGGAGCAGGTCGCGCTCGCACTCTTTATCGGGGTGCCGTTCCTCGCACTGATTGCCGCCATCCCGATCGCCTGGGGCTGGGGCCTCGGCTGGCGCGACGTGGTCATCGCGGTGGGCATGTACGCGATTGCCGGTCACGGCATCACGGTCGGGTTCCATCGCTACTTCACCCACGGATCGTTCAAGGCGAAGCGACCGCTGCGGATCGCGCTCGCCATCGCCGGCAGCCTCGCGATCGAAGGCCCGGTCATCCGGTGGGTCTCCGACCATCGCAAGCACCACAAGTTCAGTGACAAGGAGGGTGACCCGCACTCGCCCTGGCGGTACGGCGAGACGGTTCCCGCGCTGATGAAGGGACTGTTCTACGCCCACATGGGCTGGCTGTTCGATGTGGAGCAGACCTCGCAGAAGCAGTACGCCCCCGACCTGCTGCGGGACCGCGACATCCTCCGCGTCTCCCGCTCGTTCCTCGCACTCGTCGCTGTGTCGCTGTTTCTCCCCGCCCTCATCGGCGGTCTATGGAGCTGGTCATGGCAGGGCGCGGTCACCGCTTTCTTCTGGGGCAGCCTCGTCCGCATCGGGCTGCTGCACCACGTGACCTGGTCGATCAACTCCATCTGCCATGCCGTCGGCGAGAAGCCGTTCAAGACCCGCGACCGTTCCGGCAACGTGTGGTGGCTCGCCGTGCTGTCGATGGGCGAGTCGTGGCATAACCTGCACCACGCCGACCCGACCTGCGCGCGCCACGGGGCACTGCGCGGACAGGTCGATAGCAGCGCTCGCCTCATCTGGCTGTTCGAGAAGCTGCACTGGGTGTACGACGTGCGCTGGCCCACGCCCGAGCGCCTTGCGGCGCGCCGCACCGAGGAAGCTGCAGCCTGACGCGTCGCCCACGCAGGCAAGATGTGCCAGTGACCGAGGCAGGAACCCGTCGCGCTGGTCGCGTCCGCATGAGCGGCAAGGAGCGGCGCGAGCAGCTGCTCGACGTCAGTCGCAGCCTGTTCGCCGAGCGCGGCTTCGAAGGCACGTCCGTCGAAGAGATCGCCGCCCGCGCGAACGTATCCAAGCCCGTTGTCTACGAGCATTTCGGCGGCAAGGAGGGCATCTACGCCGTCGTGGTCGATCGAGAGATGCAGCGACTGCTCGATATGGTCACCGGCGCGCTGTCCGGTGGCCATCCCCGCGAACTGCTCGAGCAGGCAGCGCTCGCGCTCCTCGACTACGTCGAGCAGTACACCGACGGCTTCCGCATCCTGGTGCGTGATTCCCCGGTCGCGCAGTCCACCGGCACGTTCGCAAGCCTCATCAGTGACATCGCGAGCCAGGTGGAGCACATCCTCGGCCAGGAATTCCGCAACCGCTCGTTCGACAGCAAGCTCGCACCGATGTACTCGCAGATGCTCGTCGGCATGGTCGCCCTGACCGGTCAGTGGTGGCTCGACGTGCGCAAGCCGAAGAAGACCGAGGTGGCCGCCCACCTGGTGAACCTTGCCTGGAATGGCCTATCCGGTCTGGAGCCGAAACCGCAGCCGGTCGCCCGCCGGCGCCGCACTGGGTGACCAGCCGCTAGCGTAATCACATGACGCAGCCACGCGATCCCTCCGACGAGCAGGGGCGTCCTAGCGGTCCCGCGCCGTCGGGGGACCCCGCCCCTCCGCCTCCGTCGACGCCCCCTCCCTCCACTCCGCCGGCGAGCGACGCACCGACGGCTCAGGTACCGCCGGCCCCCGACGCCACCCGCAACGACCTCCCGTCCGAGGCGCCGTCGTACCAATCCGCGTCCCAGCCGCCGCCCGCCGATCGCCCGGCCTTCGGGCCGCAGTACGCCTACCAGTACGGGCAGCAGTACGGCGGCGCCGCACCGGGTCCGGGATGGCCTGGCGAGGCGTCGACGCAGGCACGCAACGGCGTCGGCATCACCGCCCTGATCCTCGGCATCCTCACGATCATCGCGTTCTGGATCCCGTTCGTCAGCATCCTGCTCGCCCTGGCCGCCATCATTTTCGGCATCGTCGGTCTGCGCCGCGTCAGCAAGCGCATCGCGAACAACCGAGCGATGCCGATCATCGGCATAGTTCTCGGCGTCATCGGCGGAATACTCGGCACCCTCCTGACGATCGTGGTAGTCGTCTCAGCCCGCTGGACAACCGACTGCATTAACGCGAACCCGAACGCATCGGACGAGGTCATCGAACAGTGCCTCACCGATCGGATCGAAGAGCGTTTCGGCGCGGACCTGCGGCCGGGCTGATCCGCGCGACGACAAAGATCCGGCGGAACGGAAAGACCGTCCCGTACGGATGGCGCGGATACGCCGCTCGCAACGCGGCGGCGTACTCCGCGACAAACGCCACGTGGTCCTCGCCCTCCCCGAGCGCGTCGAGGACCGGACGCAGCGCCGTTCCCTTCACCCAGTCGAGGACGGCATCCTCGCCGGGCAGCACGTGCAAGTACGTCGTCTCCCACACATCGACGCTGCAGCCGAGATCGACCAGCCGCGCCAGGTAGTCCGCCGGCGCGGCCGATCCCGCCCCAGACACGCGATCATCGCCTACGAGCGGCCGCCATCGGCTGCTGTTGCGCAGGTCATGCAGCAACGTGTGGCTGGGCGAGTCGAAGTTGCCGGGCACCTGAAAGGCGAGCCAGCCGCCGGGAATGATCCCCTCGATCAGTCGCGGCATCAGCTCGAGATGGCCAGGCACCCACTGCAGTGCCGCATTGCTCATCAGAACATCGACCGGCCGCCGCGGCGTCCATGCCGCAATGTCACCCAGTTCGAACGACAGTCCCGGCCGGACGAATTCTTGCGCCGCGCGGATCATCTCCGGTGACGAGTCGATGCCTTCGATCGCCGCAGTGGGCCACCTGCCGAGCAGGATCTTCGTCAGGGCGCCTGGTCCGCAGCCGAGATCCACGACGTACGACGGCGCATCGGCATCAATGCGGTTGAGCAGCTCGAGGAACGGCCGGCGACGCTCGTCGGCGTAATGCCGGTACTGCTCAGGGCTCCACACGTCAACGAGCCTTCCTGGCACGGTCTCTCGACGTCAAGAGATCTAGACTCGCGACGTGCGGGATGACGTCGACGGCCTGGTGCAGGCGTGGCAGCGGGAACGTCCGGATCTGGACGTCACCCCGCTCGAAGTCCTCAGCCGCGTGCTGCGGCTGGCTCGCCACCTCGACCTCGCTCGCGGCGCCGCATTCGAGGGACACGGACTGGAGGTCTGGGAGTTCGACGTTCTGGCCGCGCTGCGGCGGGCCGGTCCCCCGTATGCGATGTCACCGGGCCAGCTGCTGACGCAGACGCTCGTGAGCAGCGGCACGATGACGAATCGCATCGACCGCCTTGCTGCGCGACGGCTCGTGGAGCGGCTGCCGGATCCCATCGACGGACGCGGCATCCAGGTACGGCTGACCTCGGCCGGCCGGACCCGCGTCGACGATGCGATGTCCGATCTGCTCGAACGCGAGCGGGAGATCCTGGCGCCGCTGACCGATCGTCAGCGCGCCACCCTTGCCGCACTGCTCCGCTCGCTGGTCGCGCCCTTCGACCACAGCGCTGTCTGAAACAGCTCAGCCAGCGTCCACCACTCGCGCCCCGCTGACCGGACCGGTCGCGCGGAGGACCGTCGCCGCCACCCCGGAAGCAGACAGCCCGACGGCCACGTCGAGGCCATGCTCCGCATCCCGCACGAGGAACGCGCATGTCGGACCCGAGCCGCTGACCACGGCGCCGAGCGCCCCGCACTCCTCACCGACGTCCAGCGCGAGCCGCACAGAGTGCCGCAGGGAGCACGCCGCCCGCTGCAAGTCGTTCGAGAGAGCCCGTCCCAATGCCTGGGCATCGCCGCTGCGCAGCGCGCTCATCACCGCATCCGGAACCGTCGGTGCCGGCACTCGCTCAGCGCTGCGCAGCCGGTCGATCTCCGCGTAGACGGCCGGGGTCGACAATCCGCGGTCGGCGACGGCGAAGACCCAGTGGAAGGTGCCTCGGGTCAGCGCAGGCGTGACCTGCTCGCCGCGGCCGACGCCCACCGCCGTACCGCCCACAAGGGCGAACGGGACGTCGCTACCGAGCCTCGCGGCGACCTGCAGCAGCTCCGCGCGACTCAGCCGCAACCCCCACAACGCGTCGCAGGCGACCAGTGCTGCCGCAGCGTCGGCGCTGCCGCCAGCCATCCCCGCTGCGATCGGGATGCCCTTGCGCACGTGCAATGAGACGTCGGCAGGCACTCCTGCCCAGCTAGCCAGCGCGATGGCGGCTCGGTACGCCAGATTGTCTGGACCGCGGGGGATGTCTTGTGCGCCTTCGATATCCAGCGTCACGCCCACACCGGGGCGTGCCGTGACCTCGTCGTACACCGACACTGCGTGGAACACCGTCGCCAGGTCGTGATAGCCATCGGCGCGACGCGGTCCGACCGACAGGTGCAGGTTCACCTTGCCCGGCGCGCGCACCAGCACCGTCACTCCCGTGCTCCCGTTCACCTCCCCAGTCTCGCCCGAGCCAAATGATCACGTATACGTGATCATTGAGGGCGATACGCCTGTTGTAGAGCGCGTATCGCCCTAAGTCGACACGTATCGCAAGATCATCGCTGCGCCAGGCGGGCGAAGTCGGTCACGTGCAGCGACTCACCGCGCGCTGCGGGATCGATGCCCGCTGCGTGCAGCGCAGCTTCCGCCTGCGCAGCCGATCCGGCCCACCCGGTCAGGGCGGCGCGCAACGTCTTACGTCGTTGCGCGAACGCAGCATCGACGACGGTGAAGACTGCGTCGCGATCAGCATCGGGTGGCGTCCTTCTCCTCGAAAAGGCCACGAGGGCGGAGTCGACGTTCGGCGCCGGCCAGAAGACGGTGCGGCTGACCGCTCCGGCACGGCGCGCTGCCGCGTACCACGCGAGCTTCACCGACGGTATGCCGTACGTGCGACTGCCTGGTTCGGCGACCAAGCGGTCGGCGACCTCGGACTGCACCATGACCAGGCCCCGCTGCAGTGTCGGCAGGACGGCGAGCAGGTGCAGCACCACCGGGACGGCGACGTTATACGGGAGGTTCGCCACCAGCGATGTCGGCGACTCGGGAAGCTGCGCGGGGTGCAGCTGCAGCGCATCGGCGTGCAGCACGGTGAGCCGATCGGCAAGCTCGGGCGCGCGCTCGCGCACGGTCTCCGGTAGCGCCGCAGCCAGCACTGGATCGACCTCGACAGCGACGACGCTGCGTGCAACCTCCAGCAAACCCAGCGTCAGCGACCCCAGTCCAGGACCCACTTCAAGGACGATGTCCTCATCGCTCAGGTTCGCGGTACGCACGATGCGGCGCACGGTGTTGGCATCGATGACGAAATTCTGCCCGAGCATCTTCGTCGGACGCAGGTTGAGCCGGGTCGCCAATCCGCGCACGTCCGCCGGGCCGAGCAGCGGACTCGTCACGCCCTAGGTGTACAGGCGCGGGCCACACGTCGGCCACTGGCCGACGCCGCTGCGCTCCAGCAAGAGCTGGGCGCGGTACGTCTGCTCGTCGGGTGAGGCCTCCGACGGCAAGCCCGAACCACCAACGCTTTGCCAGGTGGCCACCGAGAACTGGTAAAGGCCGTGGTAGCGGCCGCTGCTGCTGACAGCTCTCGGATTGCCGCCCGACTCGCACTGTGCGAGCGCCGCCCAGTTCAGCCCGTCGGACGTCGCTGGCGCGGATCCACCTGCCGACGCCGGGCCAGTCCCGACCGCGACCACCTGCGTCACCGGTTCGCGGGTCGTCTCCTCGCTCACCAGCGTCTCGCCGGCGAGCTCCCCGTTGGCGTAAATGACGTCCAGCACCTGCGTCTTCAGCCCGACCCTGCCGCGCTGCGTCACGCGCTCCGAACCGGAGGCGAGACTTGCATCGTCGTTCCTTGTCGTCTCGAACGGCAGCTCGACGACACGTTCCTCACGGTCGGTACGGATGCGCGTCACTGTCAATGTGGCGCCGTCCACGAGTCGATCGCCAGCAGCGGGCGCGACGGTGTCGGCTGCGCCGAGCGCAACGCCTGCCTCCGACAGCGCATCATTGACCGTGACCGCCGTCGTCGAGAACGGACGCTGCGCGCCGTCCGCAACGATGGTGACGGACTTGGGCAACCGAATCTCAAAGGCAAGACCGGATCGCGGAATCGCGCTGTTACGAGAGACCGAGAGAAACGCGCCCTCAGAGCGCATGCCGAGCTGTCTCAGCGCCTCGTCAATGTTCTTCGCCGTGACCCACACCTCACGCTGCTCACCATCCAATGTCAGCGTAAGCAGGCGCGCGTAGCGAACGGTCACCGTGTCGCCTTCGCTCACCGATTCGTCGGGCGAGGGGACGATGTCGTCCCTGCTGCCGTACTCGATGTCTGCGCTGTCGAGGACATCGTCGACGGTGCGCGCGAAGCTACGTACCTCTTGCTTTTCACCGTCGACCGACAAGGTGATGGTCTTGTCGAAACTTGCGAAGGCGACGCTGCCGCCGATCAGCGCTGTCAGCACGACACCGCGCAACGCCAGCGCGCCAGGGGTGAAACGCACAACTCTCCCATAGCTTGTCCGTTCCCCCGTGACGCGTCGCCAAGCTAGCCAACGCTGCTCAAGGCAGGCAAATCCGTCATTACCACGACGCGAAGATGCGCTCCGCATTGGCTGCCACCGTCGCGGCCAGTTCGTCCTCGTCAACGCCCCTGACCTGCGCCATCGCCCGCAGCGTGTACGGAATCATCGCCGGCGAGTTCGGTCGTCCGCGGTACGGCATCGGCGTAAGGAACGGCGAGTCGGTCTCTACGAGCAGCAGTTCCGGTGGAACCACAGCGAGTGCATCACGGAGCGTCTGCGCGTTCTTGAACGTCACCGTCCCGGCGAACGACATGGCGTAGCCGCGCCGTGCGCAACGCTGCGCAAAGTCGGCATCGCCAGAGAAGCAGTGAAACACCGTCCGGTCGGGTGCACCGGCCTCGTCGAGGATGCGCAGTACGTCGTCGTGAGCGTCGCGATCGTGGATGACGAGTGCCTTACCGTGCGCCTTCGCGATGGCGATGTGGGCGCGAAAGGACGCCGCCTGCACCATTGGCTCGACTCGTCCCCAGTAGTAGTCGAGTCCCGTCTCGCCAACGGCACGCACCTGCGGCAGGGATGCAAGGCTATCGATCGTCGCCAGTGCTGCATCGTCCGCCGCATCCGCGTGATTGGGATGGATCGCGACAGCGGCCCAGACATCGTCGAACGACGCAGCGGTGTCAGCGCACCACTGTGACGACTCGACCGAGTCGCCGACGGTGATGATTCGGGTGATGCCGACTGACCGCGCTGCCGCTACAGCATCGGCGACATCGACATCCATCGCGTCCAGGTGGCAGTGGCTGTCGACGCTGTCAACCCGCAGTGGCTCGGGAAGCGGCGGCGGGTCACCCTGACGAGTCAGCTCCGCCCCGCATCATCGCTGGCGAGTCGATCCTCTTCCTCGGCCACGATGGACGGATCGAGCTTGCGAAACAGCGGCGTCGGCGGTTGCAGCTTCGCCCCGACCTTGAGCGGCATCGACGCCCAGCGAGCACCAGTGTCGTAATCGCCAGTGAGCACGGAATAGCTCGGAGATCCGGCAGCCGTGGGCTCGTCGACGTCAATCAGCTCGGGCATCCCTGACCAGCGACCGGTGCCACCGAGCATCGAGTACACCTTCTCTGACGACGTCGGCAGGAATGGCGTCAGCAGCGTCTTGCAGTCGTCAACAACCTGCAGCACCACGTGCAGCACCGTGCCATACCGCCCCGGATTCGACTCGCGCAACTTCCATGGTGCCTGGTCGGAGAGGTACTTGTTCGCCTCGGCAACGACACGCATCGCCTCGGTGATAGCAGCCTTTTGTCTCGACCGCTCGATGAGGCCACCGACGTTGTCGAATGCTGCGCTCGAGGCGGCGAGCAGCTTGCGATCGGCATCAGCGAGGTCGATTGCCGGCGGGATCTCGCCGAGGTTCTTCGCGGCCATCGAGACTGACCGGTTGACAAGGTTGCCCCACCCCGCCACGAGTTCGTCGTTGTTGCGGCGTAGGAACTCCGCCCACGTGAAGTTGACGTCGGACGTTTCCGGACCCGCGATCGCCAGGTAGTAGCGCAGCGCATCGGCGTCGTACCGCGCCAGGAAGTCGCGGACGTAGACAGCGACCGACCGCGACGAGGAGAACTTCTGCCCCTCCATGGTGAGGTACTCGCTCGACACCACGTCGTACGGCAGGTCGAGCGGACCGAGATCGCCGGGGCGTCCACCGCGGTCGCCGCGGCCTGAGTAGCCGAGCAGCATCGCCGGCCAGATTTCGGCGTGAAAGACGATGTTGTCCTTACCCATGAAGTAGTAGGACTGCGCATCGCCAGGTGTCTCCGGCTGCCACCACGCACGCCAGGCCTCGGGATCGCCGCTGCGCTGCGCCCACTCCATGGACGCCGACAGGTAGCCAACGACGGCGTCGAACCAGACGTAGAGGCGCTTATCCGGGCGGTCGCGCCATCCCTCGAGTGGAACGGGGACGCCCCAGTCGAGGTCGCGCGTGATGGCGCGCGGCTTGAGGTCGTCCAGCAGGTTGAGTGAGAACTTCAGCACGTTGGGGCGCCACTGCGATTGCTGCTGCAGCCAACTGCTCAGTGCCTCGGTGAATGCCGGCAGGTCGAGGAAGTAGTGCTCCGACTCGACGAACTGTGGCGTCTCACCGTTGATGCGGCTGCGCGGGTTGATGAGGTCGATCGGGTCCAGCTGGTTTCCGCAGTTGTCGCATTGGTCGCCACGCGCCTCCGGGTAGCCACAGATCGGGCAGGTGCCCTCGATGTAGCGGTCCGGCAGCGTCCGACCGGTGGACGGCGAGATCGCACCGAGCGTCGTACGCGGGAACACGTATCCGTTGTCGAGCAGTCCGAGGAAGATGTCCTGCGAGGCGGCGTAGTGGTTCTTCGTCGTTGTGCGGGTGAACAGGTCGTACGACAGCCCGAGGTCGCGCAGGTCCTCGGCGATGAGGCGGTTGTAGTGGTCGGCCACGTCGCGCGGACTTTGACCGGCCCGATCGGCGGCCACGAGGATCGGCGTACCGTGCTCGTCGGTTCCGCTCACCATGAGCACCCGCTTGCCCGCCATCCGCTGATAGCGACTGAACACGTCGGACGGCACGCCGAAACCGGCGACGTGACCGATGTGACGTGGGCCACTGGCGTACGGCCAAGCGACCGCGGTGAGCACGTGACGGGCAGACATGTCTTAAATCCTAGGTAAAGCCTGGAGAGGAAACGCTGCACCGGGTTTGACGATGCTCATGTCCGGTTGGTTACCGTACCGACCCATGTTCCACGGGATCTCTACTTAGTGGGGCGACATGCACGGGGGCCTGTCGTCGTCGAATCGCCCGTTCGGGCAGCAACAGCTCGTGACCGAAGGAGAACACACGCTCGTCGCAAGCAACGTCGCGGGGCCACGCCCGTCGCTGCCGTCATAGTCGCTGCCGGCGCCGGACTCGGCGTCGTCGGCCAGCCCGTCCTCAGTGCCGCGAAGACCGCCACCGACCCCGAGACCACAGCATCCGCCACACCTTCGCGCACCTCTTCTCCCACCCCGTCGGCGACGCCGACCCCACCCCCGGTGGAGGCCGCACCGGCAACGCCGGCCGTACCGCCGCCACCAGTGGAAATGACGCCGAGTCCAGAAGAGCTCGCCGCCATCGCCGCCCGGGAAGCCGAAGCCGAACGCGCTGCGCGGGAAGCCGAGCGAGCAGCCCTTCTTCCTGGCTGCGAGGCGTCGCCTGAGGCCACTGAGGACTTCGCCAACGGTCAGATCCCGGAGCGCGCCCTGTGCGCGCTGCCGAGCGGGGACTTGCTGCGTGCGGATGCAGCGTTCGCGTTCGCCTCGATGAACGCGGCGTTCAACGAGGCGTTCGGCGAGGACATCTGCGTCGGCAATACGTACCGCAGCTACTCCGAGCAGGTGGCCCTGCACCGGCAGAAGCCGAGCATGACGGCGGAGCCGGGGACCAGCAACCACGGTTGGGGCACCGCCGTGGACCTGTGCGGTGACGGCGCCAGCTTCGGCACGAGCGTCTACAAGTGGCTCATCGCCAATGGCCCCGATTACGGCTGGGACAACCCCGATTGGGCGCGCGCCGGCGGCAGTCGTCCCGAGCCGTGGCACTGGGAGTTCGAAGGCGCCAGCTAGTCACGTCGCCTCGCGCACCCTCCCGAGTTGTCCGAGCGTCCTCGCGTTCGCACGCGGTCGGCGTTCGGACAAGTCGCGGGGGGCCGCCGCTCACGACCGCTTGGCGGCGAGGACGGCGTCATAGACGCGACGCTTGGGGACGCCGGCACCGAGCGCAACCGCGGCGATCGCCGCCTTGCGCGGTTCGCCGGCTCGCTCCCGATCCGCGACGTGTCGGGCGAGTTCGTCCTCGGTCACGGCCGCGTGCGAGACAGGTGCGCCCTCGATGACGACGGTGACCTCTCCGCGCACGCCGTCGCGCGCCCAGTCGGCGAGCCCTGCGAGCGTTCCTCGCCGTACCTCCTCGTGGGTCTTAGTCAGCTCCCGGCACACGGCAGCCCGCCGCTCACCCCCGAACGCATCCGCGAGAGCCGTCAGCGACGCGGAAAGCCGATGGGGCGCCTCGAACAGCACGATCGTCCGCTCTTCGCCTGACAGCGCGCTCAACCGCGCTGCCCGCTCCCCGGCCTTGCGAGGCAGGAATCCCTCGAAGCAGAACCGGTCGACCGGCAGGCCGGATACGGCGAGTGCGGTGAGCACGGCCGACGGCCCGGGTACGGCCGTGACCCGGATCCCCTCGGCTACGGCCGCCGCCACGAGTCGGTACCCGGGATCGGACACCGATGGCATGCCCGCATCGGTGACCACGACGACGCGGTGCCCAGAGCGCAGGGCATCGAGCAGCGACTCGGTGCGGGCGGCCTCGTTGGCGTCGTAGTACGAGACCACCCGCCCGCGCAGCGTCACGTCCAATGCCTGGAGCAGCCAGCGCAGGCGCCGGGTGTCTTCCGCCGCCACCACGTCCGCGGCCTGCAGCTCGTCGCGAAGGCGCGGGGATGCGTCCGACACATCTCCGATCGGCGTGGCCGCAAGCACGAGAACGCCGGCATCCATGTCGCCATCTTCGCGGCTCAGGACGGCACCTAGCATGGCCGGGTGGCGACGGCCGAGCTCGCGCGCACGGACGACGACGCGTCCGGCGAGGTGTCGGCATCGCCGTCGGCGGAGATCGATTCTCGCCAGCGACTGCGGAATCGGCTGGTTCCCCCCATGCCGGCGACCAACTGGGGCTGGACCGGACCGATCCTGGTCACCGCCATCGCCGGTGTGCTGCGCTTCCACCGGCTCGGGATTCCCCGTGCGTTCGTCTTCGACGAGACCTATTACGCCAAGGACGCCTGGTCACTGCTGCAGTACGGGCACGAGCGGAACTGGCGGCCGGCCGACGAGGCGGACGCACTCGTCGTCGATGGCGTGCTCCAGGACGTGTGGGGCGAGGGACCGGCGTACGTCGTGCATCCACCATTCGGCAAGTGGATGATCGCGGCGGGCGAGTGGGCGTTCGGCTTGACGCCGTTCGGCTGGCGTTTCATCGTCGCGCTGCTTGGCACGCTGTCGGTGCTGATGGTTGCCCGCATTGCCCGTCGCATGTTCCGCTCGACCCTGCTCGGGTGCATCGCAGGCCTGCTCCTCGCTCTCGAGGGACTGCACTACGTCGTCTCGCGCACCGCTCTGCTCGACGGCATCCTCATGTTCTGGGTGCTCGCTGCGTTCGGCAGCCTCATCGTCGACCGTGACCGGGCCCGCTCACTGCTCGCCGCCGGACGGATGAATCTCGGCCTGCGGCCGTGGCGAATCGCCGCCGGCCTGTGCCTTGGCGCGGCATGCGCAACGAAGTGGAGCGGTCTCTACTACGTCGCCGCATTCGGACTGCTCACGGTGCTGTGGGACGTTGGCGCGCGACGCTCGGCGGGAGCTCAGCATCCGTGGAACGCCATGCTGCGCCGTGATGCGATACCCGCCTTTGTCTCGATCGTCGTCGTCACCGTCGTCACGTACCTCGTCTCGTGGATCGGCTGGTTCGCGAGCAGCGACGCCTGGGATCGGCAGTGGGCAGCCGGCAGGGAGTCCGCTTGGGCCTTCGTGCCCGGCCCGCTGCGCAGCCTCTGGCACTACCACGCCACGATGCTCGATTTCCATACCGGTCTCGACTCCGAGCATCCGTACGACTCGGATGCCTGGGGCTGGCTGCTCATGATGCGGCCGGTGTCGTTCTTCTACTCGACGATCAATCGAGGCGAGCTCGGTTGCACAGCGGATCAGTGCTCTCGCGAGGTCCTCGGACTCGGTTCGCCGCCGCTGTGGTGGGCCGGCGCGGCCTCGCTTCTGGTGCTCGTGTGGCTATGGATCGGGCGCCGCGACTGGCGTGCCGGAGCCATTTTGTGTGCAGTCGCAGCGGGCTACCTGCCGTGGTTCCTGTACGACGAGCGGACGATTTTCTCCTTCTACGCTGTCGTTTTCTCGCCGTTCGTCGTGCTTGCGGTCACGATGGTCCTGGGTGTCATTCTCGGCCCGGTTGGTGCATCGGCAGCCCGTCGTAGGAATGGCGCTGTCATCGCCGGCACGTACGTGCTCGTCGTTGTCGCGTCCTTTGCATACTTCTATCCGGTGTACGCCGCACGCGTTATGCCCTACGCCGACTGGATCCAGCACATGTGGCTGCGCAGCTGGATCTGACCCATACGTCTAGCCGGGTGAACCGTCCTGGAAGACAGCCAGCGTTCCGCCGTACGTCGCGACCCAGATCTGCCGCGTCTCTGCGTCGTGCGTGATGCCGATGGGGTGGTAGCCCACGCCTTCGGTCTGCAGCACCGCCATGTCACTCGTGCGTACCTTCGCCACGGTGCTCGAGTTGTAGTTGACGACGTAGAGGGACTCACCATCGTCGGCGATCGCCATGCTGCGCGGGGCAGATCCGGTGCTGACGCGGCTGACGACTGTGGCAGTCGGAATGTCGACCTTGGCCACCTGCCCGTCGCGGTTCAGCGTCACGTAGAGCTGCGTGCCGTCGGGCGAGATGTTGAGGTGACGCGGCCCGCCACCGACACCCTCGATCGCGCCGACCTCGAACGTCGTGAGATCAACCGTCGCAACAGACGTGCCACCCATGACGGCGACGTACGCGACGCGCGAATCGGGTGACACCGCTAGCCCACGCGGATAAGCACCGATCGGTATGCGCTGAATCTCCGCGCCAGCTGCAGCATCAATGATGCTGAGGTCGTACGTGCACCAGTTCGTGACCAGAATGCGCTTGTTGTCCGGGGTGACCGCCACGAACTTCGGCACCGCACCGACGCGGATCACCTGGTCGATCTGCAGCGTAGACGTGTTGATGCGGTAGACGAAGCTGTCGGGATAGTTCGATGCCGGCGAGCAGCTGTCCGCACCCTCGCGAAAGCCCGGACCGTACATCGAGTAGTTCGAGACGTACGCGTAGCGGCCATCGGAGGTGAATGCTGCCTCGACGGGTGCCCCTTGGAACTCGCCCTGGAACTCCGTGTGACCGAAGTTCGACAGCACCACCGTGTCGGGAATGGTGGCGACGAGCTGGAACGAGCGGTCGTACACCGTCACCGTGTGCTTGTACATCATGTTCTGCGCGAAGAAGAGCCCCTTGCCGGACGCGACGACCGACTTGGGCGAGATGTCGCCGCCAATCTCTGCGACCTGCACCATCCGCCCCTCCGACGACGGCGGGCGGGGTGGCGGGCTCGGGGTGACCGGCGGCGGCTCAGGCTTGGGGGTGATGGCGGCGCTCGAGGGCGCCGGTGCAGCGGTGTCGGCTGCAGGCGGTGGAGCCTCTGCTCCACTAGCACACGCGGTCAGCAGCGCCGCGACAGCGACACCACTCGCGAGCAACTGGCAACGACGAGCCGTGCCCTGCGACGCCACGTGACCCCCTTCAGTCGGTGACACGGTAGCCGCTGCCCACCGAGCGACGACCCCATACGAACGATCGTGCTATTGTGCGCGCATGAGCAGGGGCGCCATGACCCGAGAGGCGATCCTCCACCATGGCGTCGAGGTGGCTTACCGCGTCGGGCTCGGCGGGCTGTCCATCGGCAGCTTGGCCGCTGGCACGGGCATGTCGAAGAGCGGATTGTTCGCCCATTTCGGCTCCAAGGAGTCTCTGCAGCTCGAGGTGCTCGACCGCGCTCGCACCGAATTCACCGACGCCGTCATCCGTCCCGCGCTCGCCGCACCGCGCGGGGAGCCGCGCGTCCGCGCCCTGTTCGAGCACTGGATGATCAGTGGCCGGGTGCGCATGCCGGGGGGATGCCTCTTCGTCAAGGCAGCAACGGAATTCGACGAGCAGGCGGGACCGGTACGCGACCAGCTGGTTCGCGGTCACCGGGACCTCCAGGATGCGATCGCGCAGATGTTCCGTACGGGCATCAGTGAAGGACACTTCCGCGCGGACGCCGATCCCGAACAGTTCGCGAGCGACCTCAACGGCGTGATGCTTGCCTTCTACCAGGCCAACCGGCTGCTCTCGGATCCGACGGCTGAGACCCGCGCCCGGACGGCTGTTGACGCGCTGCTGCGCGCAGCGCGGGCCTGACCTACCCAAGGAGCCGACATGGCAACATCGACACGCTCGTTAAATAGCACGATCGTTCGTTCTCACTTCTCCGCACCGCGGTCAGTTCGCGCAGCGTTCTCTGTCTTGGAGCACACCGCGCCGGGGCTCGGAGCCCGATGGGCGACGCGGCTGTGGTGCACCGTTCCGACGGCCCTCCGAAATGGACAGCGCTCGCGCCTCGACGGTCCCGCCGGGACGGGATCGCTCGGTACGGTCGAGCTGCCCGGTGGAGGGTCGGTCGTAACGGAGAGCTGGGGAGTCGGTCCGGCGATCTACCTCGTTCATGGCTGGGGTGGGTGGCGTGGCCAGCTCGGCTCATTCGTCGACCCGCTCGTCTCGCGTGGCTATCGCGCGATCGCATTCGACATGCCCAGCCATGGGGACTCTGCCCCCGGCGGATTGGGACCGCGGCAATCCCACCTGGCCGAGTTCGCCGACACCCTGACTGCGGTCATCGCCTACTGCGGACCGCCAGCGGGAGTCGTCGGGCATTCGCTGGGGTGCGCCGCAACTGCGGTCGCGGTTCGCGACGGTGTGTCGGTGCCTCGGCTCGCGTTCGTTTCCCCGACCGTGCAGCCGATCTCCATGACGTCCGCCATGGCAGAGGGGTTCGGTTTCGGAACGCGGATCCATACGCGGATGATCCGCCGGCTCGAATCGCTCGTCGGTCGGCCGATGTCGGACTTCGACCTGCTGGCCATGGCGGACGAGGTGCCGATGCCGCGAACGCTTGTCGTCCACGACCGCGCTGACCGTGACGTCCCCTACGAAGACGCCGATCTGCTGGTTGCGACGTGGCCGCAGGCCGACCTGGTCTCCACGTCAGGTCTCGGACACCGCCGCATCCTTCGCGACCCCGACGTCGTCGGCCTCATCGCCACATTCGTCGCGCCCTGAGGCGGCCTCACGCTCCCCGGGAGCGAGTCGTGCGGCGACGATCATCTGTCGCTACCGTCCCACCAGGAGGTGCGGCAGATGACACGAAACGCTTCCTCGAAGCCGGGCATCTTCGCGATCCGCAACGTCTCGTCCCTCACGAGCGAGACCCATGAAGGCGGCCACGAGCTCAAGAGAGCCGTGAGCGCCACCCAGCTGACGGCTATGGGTGTGGGCGCGATCATCGGCACCGGCATCTTCGTCGTCATCGGCGAGGGCGCCGGTATTGCCGGGCCGGCGGTGATCCTGTCCTTCGTCCTCGCCGCCGTCGCCTGCGTCTTCTCCGCGCTGTCGTACGCGGAGCTGGCGTCGTCGATCCCGGTGTCGGGCAGCGCGTATACGTACTCTTACGCGACGCTGGGCGAGATCGTCGCCTGGATCATCGGCTGGGACCTCATCCTCGAGTACGGCGTCTCGGTGGCGGCGGTCGCGGTCGGGTGGGGCGCGAACTTCAACGTCTTCCTCGACTCGACCTTCGGCATCGAGATCCCGCAGGCCATCTCGACATCGCCGGAGAACGGCGGCGTCTTCAACCTGCCGGCCGTCGTCATCGTGCTGCTCATCACGCTGCTGCTCGTCCGCGGTGTGCGGGAGAGCGCGCAGGCCAACTTCATCATGGTGATCGTCAAGCTGGCCGTGCTCACGTTCTTCATCGTCGTGTCGCTGGCGCTGTTCAACTCCGACAACGTGACGCCGTTCGCACCGTCCGGTCGCGAAGGTGTGGTCTCCGCCGCGGCCATCATCTTCTTCGCGTATATCGGTTTCGACGCCGTCTCGACAGGCAGCGAGGAGGCCCGCAACCCCAAGCGCGACCTCCCCATCGCGCTCATCGGATCGCTCGCGATCTGCACCCTCTTCTACGTGCTGACCGCGCTCGGCGCCATCGGCATCGCCACCCCGGAAACGCTGTCAGGCAGTGAAGCGCCCCTGGCCACGGCACTGCAGGAGGGCGCGAACATCAATTGGGCCGCTTCGGTGCTCTCCCTCGGCGCCGTCGTCGCCATCACCAGCGTGTTGCTCGTAATCCTGTACGGGCAGACGCGCATCTTCTTTGCGATGTGCCGCGACGGCTTGCTGCCGGAGGGGCTGGCCACGGTCAACGCCCGCTACGGGACACCGGCCCGCCTGACGATGGGGCTCGGCGTCCTGATTGCGATCCTGGCGGCGTTCGTCCCACTCAGCGAGATCGTGAAGTTGGTGAACATCGGCACGCTGTTCGCGTTCGTGCTCGTCAACATCGGCGTCATCGTCCTGCGTCGCACCCGGCCGGATATGGAGCGTCCCTACCGCGTCCCATGGTCACCGGTTCTGCCGCTGCTCGGCATCGCGTTCGCCGTCTACCTGATGGCCGACCTGCCGCTGTCGACGTGGATTCGGTTCGTCGTGTGGCTCGCCATTGGCGTCGTCATCTACTTCGTGTACGGGTACCGCAACTCGCGACTACGCAAGGCGCACGGTGAGTACGGGCTCCTGCCCGCAGAGCGCGCCGATCTCACGCATCGCCATGACCCAGACGCGTGACGACCAGCCGGCAGGCCCGATCGTCGTCGGCTTCGAGGGCGGCCCGTCGAGCGACGATGCACTGAGCCTGTCGTCGTGCCTGGCCCGCGGATTGGGCACGCGCCAGCTGGTCGTCACCGTCTACCCGGCACCGGCGCCCATCGGCCCGGGTCGCGTCGACGCCGAATGGGTCGTGGAGCGGCGTCGCACGGCCGAGGACGTCCTTGCCGGCGCGCGGCAGGTCGTCGAGTCGGCACCGACGGCCACCGGTGACGTGGACTATCTGGTCTTGGGCTCCTCGTCCGCGGCGCATGGCCTCCACGACATCGCCGAGTCGGAATCTGCCGAGATGATCGTCGTGGGGTCCTTCGGAGAGGGACCCAGTCGACGGCTCTTGCCCGGCAGCACGGCGGATCGCCTGCTCTCCGGTGCGACGTGTGCCGTCGCGGTGGCCCCGCGCGGGCTGCGCAAGCACCCGGAACGAGAACTCCAGCGCGTCGGCGTCGCGTACATCGACACACTTGACGGCCGAGCCGCCCTGGATGCCGCGGCTCGTCTCGCCGTCCGAGCCGGCGCGACGCTCACGCTGTACACGGCGGTGCCCAGCCGCGCCGAGGTGCCGGCCCTGCTGCTGGCAAAGGATTCGGACGAGGCGTTCGTGGACCGGGCGGAGGACACGTACGAGAGCGCTCTCGATGAGGCGATGGCCGACCTGCCGCCGGGGGTCGAGGCGACTGCGCAGATCCTGCCCGGGTCACCCGTCGACGTCCTCGCGGAACTGGACGATGACGACGTCGATCTGCTGGTGTGTGGTTCGCGCGGCTACGGACCGGTGCGCCACGTCCTCCTCGGCGGCGTGTCGTCGCGGCTGGTGAGGCGGGCGGCGAGCCCGGTGCTGGTCGTACCGCGCAGCGACTGACCGAGCAATGGCTCAACTGGCCTGATCGCGCAGGTGGGCGACGAAGTCCGCCAAGCTAGCGCCGAGACCCGCGGACGCCTCCGCGGACAGCAGTCCGGCAGGCAGCAGCCGCAGCGTGCCGCCCACCGGCGGAAGTGCGGTGCTAACGCTGTAGGACAGTCGCTCGATCCCGTTCATTTCGCTTCTCCCCCGTGTCCGTGGCTGCGATGGATCCGAAGGTAAGCGTGATCCCAAGATCCCGAGGGCGAAGTGGCGAAGGCGGCCATATCCCGCCTGATCGGCGTCGTCTGGCTCATCCGAACGGTTGAGGTGGCATGGCGGCCATGGCGGGGTAAGAAGTTGTGATCATTGAATCGAGGCGACCATGACCAGTCTGCGGCAATCCCTCAGACCGGTCCCACCTCGCCGATCTCACGCCTTTGGGTCTGCCGCAAGAGTGGTCGAGTCGCTGCTGGGTTGTTGTTCATCGATCTCGAGACGTGTTGTCGTGGACCTGTCGAATTCGATCTCGCCCACGCGCCCAAGGAAGTTAGCGAGCACTATCCGGGGGTCAAGCAAGACGTGCTGCGTGAGTGCCGGATCCTCGTCCTTGCGATGATCACTACGTGGCGCTGGGATCGAGGCGACCAACTCCCGAACGGGCGCCAACTCGGCGCCGAGTGGCTCAGCCAAGTCAGAAATGCGACGGGTTCCAGTGAGTTGTTTGACCCGGCGGTCAGTTCAGCTCAACGCGCGAGCACGGCAGGATGGAGAAGGGGACGCCCTTCCTCCGAGAGGATCGGAGACGACTTGAATCCCCAGATCAGCGGGTAGACGCCAAGCGAGAGCTCCCAGATGATCTCCGGGATCGTCGCGATGCCCTGCACCAGCCCACCAGCGTCGAAGACGCCGAACAGCACGCCGATCCCCGCAAGGCTCTGGAGCGGACCTCCGATCATTCCCAGCCAGGTGAGTCCCCGGGGCATCAGGGCGGACCGGTACATCAGGTAGCCCAGGATCAGCCCGTTCCCAATGCCGACGACGAAGCCGGGCCCGAGCTTGAACGTCCAGTCCTTGATGGCAGCCAGTGACTCGGCCAGCCCGCCGAGTGCGGCGACATCCGCGCCGGCATCCTGCCGCAGCGTCACTATGGCAAGGACCGCGACGATGCCGACAAGGATGAAGACGCATTCCATGATCCGAGCCGCGACGTAGCTGAACGTGAGGATCTCGTGCTGCCTCTTGAGAAGCGGGATCAGCACAATCGCGGTGCCGATGTTCGCGGCGATCAGGGTGAGTTCCAGGAGCACCCCGAGGTAGATGCGGCTGTCGGCACCGTCGCCCGCGATGTAACCCTGGGGATCATCGAGAACAGGCTGGAAAAGCAAGGCCGCGGAGATTGAGGTGGCGAAGGTAATGAGGTAAAGCGCCCCAAATGCCAGGGAAATCCGCCTTTGTGGGCTCACATCGACTCCTTTCGTGACGTGACGGCGAACGGGGGTTAGTCGGTGGCCCAGGGGTCGGGCGGGACGCCGCCCGGGATGGGGGCGTCGGGGTCGTATGGCTGGCGGGTGAAGATGAACGTGCCGACGTCGAGGTGGCTGACCGAGCCGTTGCTGCGGCGCGCGAGCGCCAGCGGTTCGCCCGCCCAGTAGCCGGAGGTCCCGACCCAGGCACCGTCGCGCCGCACGAAGGAGGACGACCTCGCCGCGCCGGTCGCTGAGCCGAGCTCGAGCCGGTCCGCACCCAGGAGGCGGACGTGGAACGCCGCCGGACCCCAGTGCCACAGCCCAACAAGATCGACCCAGTCGGCGGTTACCCCCACGGCGGGCGCCCACGCCGAGGGCACGGTCGGCTCATGCTGCTCGAGCATCGCGAGCAGGTCAGCGCCGCAGAACGGCCGGCCGGCGGTGGCGTTCGCGAGCTCGATCGCTGCGACGCCACGCTCGATGTCGATCACGAGCGACGCGAGGAACCCGGGAACCGATCCGCCGTGGCCCACCAGCTCACGATCACCCACGTGGAACACCTGCAGCCCGAGCCCGTACCCATCGAACGGCGCCTCCTGCGCGAGCACTTGCGGCTGCCGCATCTCCACAATCGTCTCGGCTGCGAGCACGTCGTCGGTGTCGCCGCCAAGGAACGAGGCCCACCGCACGAGATCACCCACCGTCGACCAGAGCTGGCCGGCCGGTGCCATCGCAACGTGATCTTGAACCGCTTCGGCCATGGTCACGTCGGCGAATGGATGCACCGCGAGACCGGGTGCGTACGGCGGCTGCGGTGCGTACGTCGTCCGGGTCATTCCAAGCGGGTCGAGCACATACGCGCGGAGCGCGTCGTACCAGGGCATGCTGCGCAGCCGAGCGACGAGCTCACCCAGCAGGGCGTAGCCGACGTTGGAGTAATGGAAGCGGCCCCAGGAGTCCAGCCGCCGGTCGGCGTCGAGCGTCGCGGCGAGATCGGCCCATAGGACGCCCGGTTCGCGCTCCCACCACGACCCAGGCGGTTCGGCGGCGAGACCGGCAGCGTGCGCGAGCAGATCCCGCAGGCGCGCGTCACCAAACGGCGTTCCCTCGACGTAGTCGCCGAGCCGATCGTTGAGGTCAACCCGGCCCTCATCACGCAGTTGCAGGACCAGCGCGGCTGTGAACGTCTTGGTGATCGAACCGATCCGGTACTGGGTGTCGGGCGTCGGCTCCGCTCCCTCACGACTCCCGTCGAGCGTGCCTCGGCCGGTGTGCCACACGAGTGCTCCGTGGCGGCCAATACCCACCGACGTAGACGGCGCTCGCCCCTCGACTTGTGCCCTGGCCGCTCGGGCCAACAGAGCGCGCGCAGTATCAGGGCGTACTCGGGCTGCAGATGCTGGCACGTCGCCCATGGCGCCGAGCCTGCCATGATCGACGACGGCTCCCGGTTGCCGGTGGTGACATGCGGAACGTCAACGTGGACGTGGTTAGCTCGCTGCATGCGCAGTGAGCTGTTCGCGAAGACCGAGGCCGACGTTCAGCCCGGCGCGTTCGCGCTGCAGAACGCACGGATGCTCAAGGTTCACCTGGCCGGCGCCGGCGGCTCCTTCCTTGCGAAGCAGGGATCCATGGTGGCCTACCAGGGCGACGTCGACTTCGCCTACGAGAGCAGCGGCGGCATGGCGAAGATGTTCAAGAAGGCCCTCACCGGTGAAGGCATGTCTCTCATGCGGGTGAGCGGGTCCGGTGACGTGTTCCTCGCGCAGAAGGCCGACGAGATTCACCTGCTCTCGCTCGAGGACGAGTCGATCACCGTCAACGGATCCAACGTGCTGGCCTTCGAGGCCTCGCTTGCCTGGGACATCCGGCGCGTCGAGGGCGCGACGATGATGAGCGGCGGCGTGTTCAACACGACCTTCACCGGTCGCGGCGTCATTGCCATCACTGTGCATGGCACCCCTGTCGTGCTGAACGTCGACCAGCCGACATTCGTCGACATTCAAAGCGCCGTCCTCTGGTCGACGACTTTGCAGTCAGGGCTACGCCGTACGGCCAAGGCGGGGGCGCTGATCGGTCGCGGCTCAGGCGAGGCCTACCAGCTCGCCCTCACCGGACAGGGGTTCGTCATCGTCCAGGCGTCGGAAGGCCACGTCGTCGAGGCGCATTCGCACTGAGCACGCCAGCATGGAAAGTGGGTTGGGGGTCACATGGCCGAGGTGCTGCTGTTCCATCATTCGCAAGGTCAGACACCAGGCTTCCTGGCCTTCGCTGACGAGCTTCGACAGGCGGGCCACACCGTGCATACGCCGGACCTGTTCGACGGGAAGACGTTCGGCAGCATCGATGACGGGATGGCTCACATTCGCGATGCCGGCTTCGACGCCCTGATCGAGCGCGGCGCCCGGGCCGCGGACACATTGCCGGCCGACCTCGTCTACGCCGGCTTCTCGTTCGGCGTCATGACGGCGCAGAAGCTGGCGCAGACGCGGCCGGGCGCCCGAGGAGCTCTGCTCTTCGAGTCGGCCGCCCCGCCCGACTACTATGCAGCGTCCTGGCCAGCGGATGTGCCCGTGCAGATTCACGGTAAGGACGCAGATCCGTTCTTCGTGGGCGAGGGCGACATCGAATACGCCCGCGCCATCGTCGCCACCGCAAAGGACGGCGAACTGTTCCTCTATCCCGGCGATCAGCACTTGTTCGCCGATTCGAGCCTGTCTTCATACGACACGGATGCAACCGCCCAGCTGACCCGTCGCGTTCTCGAGTTCCTCGCCGCCCGCTAGTCCGGTGCCAGCCGCACGTCGAACTCAGCTCCGGCGGGCGCGATACGCGGCCACGGCGACACGGTTGCCGCATGTCGTGCTGCAGAAGCGTCGGGAACGGTTGCGGGACAGGTCGACGACGATCCCGTTACAGGTGGGCTCGGCGCACACCGATAACCGGCTGAGCTCGTCGGCGCGGATGACGTCGATCATGGCCATGGCCGTTTCGACGGCGATTCGGTCGGCAAGGGGTGCGCTCGCGTCGATGGCGTGCAGGTGGTAGTCCCACTCGTCATGCCGGACGAGGGCGGGTACCGCACGCCGTTCGGCGAGGACGGTGTTCACGATCTGCACTGCATGGTCTCGGTCGCTCGTCAACAGGTCGCGCAAGGGATCGCGGAGGGCCCGCACTGATGTGAGCTCGGCAGCGTCGTGGGTGCGAGTCCCGGTGTATTTATGGCCGGCGAAGAACGCGTCGAGCTCAGCCTGCGTCGTCATGGTGTCCGGCGGCTCCGCCGAGTTGACGAGCGCAACCGCGGCGAGCAGCGCCGCATCCGTGTCATGCGCGAAAACCACATTGACACATTACACCTGAGACCAGTAGCGTCATGAGCCATGGCGACAATGACTCATGACAACGCGCTCGCCACAGGCCCCCGCGCGCAGACGACACTGGGGCTGGGTCTGGCCATCCTCTCGGCGGCGTCGTTCGGGATGTCCGGCTCCCTCGCGCGTGGCCTCATGGACGCCGGCTGGTCATCGGCCGCAGCAGTGGCGATCCGGATTCTGCTCGCCGCTGCCGTGCTCCTTCCGCTGGCGCTGATCCAACTTCGCGGTCGATGGTCGCTGCTGCAACCCAACCTGAGCCTCATCACCGCGTACGGCCTGGTCGCCGTCGCCGGCACGCAGCTCGCGTACTTCAACGCCGTGGCGCACATGCAAGTCGGTGTGGCCCTGCTGATCGAGTACACCGCCCCCGTTGCCGTCGTCGGCTGGCTGTGGGCCCGCCACGGCCAGCGCCCCGGCCAGCTCACCGTCGTCGGCGCCCTGCTCGGCGCGACCGGTCTCGTGCTCGTTCTCGACCTGGCCTCCGGCGCCCAGGCGAGCACCACCGGCATCGCCTGGGCGCTCGCCGCCATGGTCGGAGCCGCCGTCTACTTCGTCCTCTCCGCCCAGGAGGCCGGCGGGCTCCCACCCACCGTCCTCGCCGCCGGCGGTCTCCTCCTCGGCGGACTCGCGCTGCTCCTGTCCGGCGCGGCGGGCGTCCTTCCCCTTACCGCGTCAACCGCGCCGGTCACCTTCGCTGCGGGGACCGTCCCCTGGTGGCTGCCCGTGCTCGCGCTCGGTGTGATCACCGCGGCTCTGGCCTACGTCGCGGGCATCGCCGCCACCCGTCGACTCGGCTCTCGGCTTGCCTCTTTCGTAGCTCTATCCGAGGTTTTGGCCGCGCTCATCGCCGCCTGGCTGCTCCTCGGCGAGATACCTCGCGGCATCCAAATCCTCGGCGGTGTGCTCATCCTCGCCGGTGTCGCCGCCGTGAAGCTCGGCGAGCCGCGACCGGAGGCAACGAGTACCGCGATCAGCGCCGACTAGGTCACTCGTCGGCGTCTGTCACCGTGAGCACGATCAGCGGACTGTGCTGCACCATCTCGTCCACGTCGGTACGACCCCAGCGTTGCGCCGCGGCTTCCATCAACGGGCGACGCTCAGCCGGGTCTGTGACCACGCGTGCGGTCGCGGGGATGTCCGCCATGATCGACTGCTTCAGGTGCACGGCGACGTTCGGGTCAGCCGTGATGTTGTGGATCCAGTCGCGCGTCCGGTCGGCCCGTGGCATGCCGCTGATGAAGAGCAGTCCCTGGTCATGGTGGAGGAAGATCTCGATCCTGCGTGGCTGGCCGGTCCGGCGACCGGTCGTCGTCAAGTCGATCACCTGACTGCGATGGAGCGCGCGCCTGGTGTTCGTGTCCATGTGTCCTCCTGCGCCGCGGCTCATCATCGCGTCAGACGGGTTCGCATCAGCACACCCAAGTCATCTGCGCTCCAGGATCATCCCGCCGTCGAGCGATGGCGACGAAGCACCCTGACGCCACCATCGCTCAGGGCCAGACCGGCTGCGGGCGCTCGTAGGCTGGCGCGCGTGCCCGAACCGGTAGAACGTGCGGCGGTGGCCGCCGAGCTGGCCGACCTCGTACGAGTGCCCAGCGTGAGCGGGTCCACAGATGAGCAGATGATTCAGCACCGGCTGGCCGAGCGACTGCAAGACCTCGGCTGCTCGATCGACCTGTGGCCACTCGACCTGCCGGCGCTGGCCGCCAATCCCAGGTTCCCGGGCGCGGAGGTGTCACGCGAGGCCGGATGGGGACTCGTCGGCGAGCTCACGCCGCCCGCCGGTGACGGCAACAAGGGGCCGACCGTCATCCTCAACGCCCATGTCGACGTCGTCCCGCCTGGCGACACCCGACTGTGGACATCGCCGCCCTTCAATCCTCGCATCGAGGCAGGCGACCAAGGCAGCGCGTCGTTATTCGGACGCGGCGCCTGCGACATGAAGGGCGGCCTGGTCTCCATTCTGTCCGCCCTCACGACCCTGAAGGGGGTGGGGCTGCCGCGGCGGGGGCGCGTCCTCGTTCAGTGCGTCATCGGCGAGGAGGACGGCGGCCTGGGCACATTCGCCTCGCTAGTCCGAGGGCACACCGGCGACGTCGCTGTCATCCCGGAACCGACGAGCTGCAATGTCGTCTGCGCGAACGCAGGAGCGCTGACGTTCCGACTGCGCGTACCCGGTCGTTCTGTGCACGGCGGCCACCGACTCGAGGGCATCAGCGCAGTCGCCGAATTCTGGCCCCTATACCACGCGATTGAAGCCCTCGAGGCACGGCGCAATGTCGGCGTCCATCCGTTGATGCAGCACCTGACCCTGCCCTACGGCATCTCCATCGGGACGGTGCACGCCGGCGACTGGGCCAGCACCGTACCGGACCTGCTGATCGCCGATGGCCGGCTCGGCGTGGCGCTCGGCGAGGACCCCGACGATGCGCGGGAGGCGCTGCGATCGGAGATCGTCGAAGCATGCCTAGCCTCGAACTGGCTGCGCGATCACCCAGCGACGGTCGAGTTCATCGGCGGACAGTTCGCCAGTGGGCTCACCGACGCGTCCCATCCGCTGGTGTCGGCTGTCTGTGACGCGCACGAACGAATGACCGGATCAACCCCGCAGGTTCATGGAGCGCCGTACGGCTCGGACCTGCGCCTGCTGACTAGCCAGGGCATCCCCACCGTGCACTACGGACCCGGGGACGCGCGCCATGCGCACGCTCCTGACGAGCGAGTTCCCTTGCACGAGGTAGAGCTCACCGCTGCTGTGCTCGTCGACGTCATCGAGCACTACTGCACATGACGCCTGTTGAACCACTACCCCGCGAGACAGTAGATGTGTTCGACGACGTCTCGACCCACGCCGTCGGCATACGAGGTCTCCGAGCCAACGCGCACGAACCCGGCCCTGGTGAGCACCTTGGCGGAGCCGAGGTTGTGTTCGGCGACCCGGGCCATGAGCGGCCTCGTCACCTCTCGTCGCAGGAACGCGCTGAGAGCCGCGGACGCAAGCCCTCGACCCCATCGAGACGGGTCGATCCAGTAGGTGACTTCCCGATCACCCTGCAGGGTGAAACTCCCGATCGTCCCGGCCAGGCCGGCTCCGTCATCGATGGCGAGCAGCAGATTTGCGGGATCACTGCGGACGCGCTGGTAATGCGCGTCGAACCCCGCACGATCGGAGGGATCGGCCCGGGTGAAGGCCGCCATAGCAACAGCGCGTGGATCTTGCTCCCACTCGAAGAGTTGATCAAGCTCGGCGTCCTGAAGCTCGCGCAGCACCACACCCACGCCGTCATGCTAGGGACGGCCACCGACCGAACTGCCCTAAGCCCGTGTGTCACCCGGAGACCGACACTGTGTCGTGCCGGTGGGCGCCGCTCTCGACCAGGTCAGCGTGCACAGCCGCGACCCCGCGCCGCGACACCCGGGTGCGCCGCGTGCGGCCATCGGTCGAGGTGACGTGGGTGTCGTCCTCGGTGTCGGTGAGGTACACCGGCTGCACGAGTGTCCACTCGAGCCCGGATGTGCGAACGACCTGCTCCTGCCGCTCGGTGTCGGCGATCTGGGGCTTCAGCAGCATCGCGAAGACGAGCCGTTCCGCGATCTCCAGGTGTGGCCGTGTTGGGCCAACGCCGTAGGAGGACTGCACGACGATCCGGCCCACGCCCGAGCCGCGCGCCGCGCGGACGATGGCGTCGGTGCCGCGCGATCGGATGTCGTGCGCCGTGCCCTTCGCGCCGAGCAACCGCACCCGCCATGCGGGTTCGGAGATGCCCAGTGTGACGACCACCGCGTCGTGACCCGGCAGGACGCGCTCGAGCAGCTCGACGTCGGCGGCGTCGCCGTCGACACGGTCGAGGCCATCGACGGGCGCCATCGCGGTCGCGGAACGCGCGAACGCGGTCACCCGGTGGCCGCGTTGGAGCAGGGCGTCGCATACGGCGCGCCCCGACCCACCGGTGGCGCCGATCACGAGTACTCGCATCACCGTCTCCTTTCGATCAATGCGTCTCATGCTGGCCGCAGCCGCGAGGATGATCTATCGTCAGAAGTACCTAATCTTTGATCGATCGTCCGGAGTACCGTGTCCATGCCGATGCCGTGGGAGCACGAGGACCCGCTCACGCAGGCCCTCTACAGCGTGCGCATGCGGGGGGCCTTCTACTCGTGGACGGTGGCCTCTCGCCACGGCGCGGTGGCGATGCCGCAGATCGCCGACACCCTCAGCTTTCACATCGTCGCCCGCGGACGCGCGTTCATCGAGATGGACGGCGCCGAAGCGATCCGGCTGGACGCTGGGCATCTTGCTTTGGTGCCCCGGGGTATCGGCCATCGGGTGTCGACCGCCCCCAGCGCGCCCTTGCTCGGGCGCGCCGATCAGCTCCCGCAGACGATGCTCGGCGACTCGTTCTCCGTCCTGAGCATCGGCGATCCCGACGACGACGAGCTTCTCGCGCTCCTCTGCGGGGTGATCGCCTTCGACGCCCCGGCGGTCCACGACCTCCTCGCGGTCCTGCCCCCGGTCGTCCGTGTGGACTCGGCTCGGCATCCGGTGATGGTGTCTCTCCTGCCGCTGCTCGCGGAGGAACTGCGCGACCCGCGCCCAGGCGGCGACGCGGTCGCGACCCGGCTCGCCGACGTGCTCGTGGTCGAGACAGTGCGCGCCTGGCTCTCAGACGAACCAGACGCCGCAAGCGGATGGCTTGTCGCCCTTCGCGATCCTCGACTCGGCCCGGCCATGGCGGCGGTGCACCGCGACCCGGGACACGGCTGGACACTCGCCCGGCTCGCCCGGATCGCCGCGATGTCGCGCTCATCGTTCGCCGGGCGTTTCACCGCAGTCGTCGGCATGCCGCCCATGACGTACGTAGCCGTCGCACGCATGCGCCGGGCCCGGGACATGCTCGTCGGCGGATCGCCGGTGGCTGCTGTTGCCTCGGCCAACGGCTACGGGTCCGAGGCCGCGTTCAGCCGCGCCTTCGCCCGGGTCACCGGACAGACACCCGGCCGGGTTCGCCGCTCGAGTTGAAACAGCCGTGTCGCCGCTGACCTGGAGATTCTTGTGGAGCTGAGGGGATTGAACCCCTGACCCCCTCGATGCGAACAAGAACCACGCGCCCAAAGTCACGCTCCGCATTGCCTGCCTGTGCGCTCGAGCCGGACGATTTGCTGTTCACCATGCCGAAGTCGTCGCGGCCGGCGTTGAAGCTGCTCGCCCATCCCGAGACGTTGGGCTGGACCGAGCCGAACCCCACCGGTCGCACTTACCGCCACGGCACACTCAGCGCCTACTCCGCTGGCGGGTGCCGATGCCGACACTGCAAGGACGCCTACGCGCACTACCGCTCTCAGCGCCGCGCCGCTGGGAAGGACCAACCCAGGGCAGCACGGATGGTCGACACCGACGGGCACATCGCGCGCAGGTGGTTCCGGGAACAGGTCTGGCTTCCGGCAATTCAAACAGCCAACATCACGATCCCGGTCCGACCGCACGACCTACGCCACGCCCATGCGTCTTGGCTCCTAGCCGGCGGCGCCGATCTGCAAGTAGTGAAGGAACGGTTAGGCCACGCAAGCATCGTGACCACGGAGAAATACCTGCACACGATGCCCGACGCCGACGAAACCGCCCTCGACGCCCTAACCAAGGTGAGACGTCGCAGTCGGCGATAGCACAAGTCGAGTCGCGTAACCCCCAAGCTGGTCATGCGAGTTCGATCCTCGTCACCCGCTCCACTGTTTTAGCAGGTCACACGGGATTTTCACGTGATCGGCCGGTGACCGTGACTGGCCGTTTAAGCCCTCTGTGACCTCCCGTTAGGTCACGGCTAGGTCATGCTGAGGTCGGACGACCCACGAGCGACGCATTGTCTTCGTAGTCGCCGCGCACCTCGTCATGGCGTGCCCCATGGAGGGCTTGTCACATCGTTCGGGCCGCCTCGCCGGCCATCGACGAGTGGAGCGCTCTCACGACGTCACCATGTCCGACATGTACCACTTATCCCGACTCTTTCGGTGAGATGACAGTGACGTTGTTGAACCGTTACCGCGAGAGCGCTCGCTGCCCTTGCCGTCCACCCGCGTTCACATTTCGATCGAGGCACACAAAATGTGCGAGATCGATCCGTGCCGCTGATGAGGCGGCTGCGGAAGGAGGGGACCACATGCCACGCATTGTCCGGAGACGCCGCGGCACCGCTGTAGTTGCCGCTGCGCTCGGTCTGTCGCTCGTCCTTGCCGCCTGCGGCGGTGACGACGACGGCGGCGGCGGCGAGGAGGCTGCCGGCGGTGGGGGCGATGACGCCACTGCCGTCGACTGCGCGGACTATGAGGAGTTCGGCGACCTGGAAGGCACCCGGGTCACCGTCTACACCTCGATCGTTGCACCAGAGGACGCCGCCTACATCGCGTCATACGAGCCGTTCGAAGAGTGCACGGGCGTCGATGTGCAGTACGAGGGTTCCAAGGAGTTCGAGGCTCAGCTGCCCGTGCGCATCCAGGCCGGCAACCCGCCGGACATCGCGTTCATCCCGCAGCCGGGTCTGCTGCAGACGCTGGTCCGGGAGTTCGACGCGGTCGTCCCGGTGGGCGAGGCGGCCGAGGCCAACGTGGATGAGAACTATGACCCGGTGTGGAAGGAGTACGGCAGCGTCGACGGTGTCTTCTACGCGCCGCCCAACAGCTCCAACGTCAAGTCGTTCGTGTGGTACTCACCGGCCGCCTTCGAGGAGAACGGCTACGAGGTGCCCACGACATGGGATGACCTCATCGCGCTGACCGAGCAGATCACCGAGGACCATGCCGAGGGCGCGACCAAGGCGTGGTGCGCGGGCATCGGCTCCGGCGACGCGACCGGGTGGCCTGCCACGGACTGGATGGAGGACCTCATCCTCCGCAACAACGGACCCGATGTCTACGACCAGTGGTGGAGCCACGAGATCCCGTTCAACGATCCGCAGGTCGTCGAAGCGCTCGACCAGGCCGGGGAGATCCTCAAGAACCCGGACTTCGTCAACGGCGGGCTGGGTGACGTAAGCACGATCGCCACGACGACGTTCCAGGACGGCGGCTTGCCGATCCTCGACGGCTCCTGCTTCCTGCACCGTCAGGCGTCGTTCTACGCAGCCAACTTCCAGGACGCCGGCGCCGGCACCGTCGCCGAGGACGGCGACGTCTTCGCCTTCTACCTGCCTGGGCCGACCGAGGAAGACAAGCCGGTGCTCGTCGGTGGCGAGTTCACCGCTGCCTTCCGCTCGGCTCCCGAGGTGGAGGCCTTCCAGGCATACGTCACCTCTCCCGAGTGGTCGAACCTGAGGGCGCAGGAGGGCTTCGGGTTCCTGAACGCCAACAAGGGCCTGGACCCGGCGAACGTCGACAGTGAGATCTCCAAGCTGTCCGTGGAGATTCTCCAGGATCCCGACTCGGTTCAGCGGTTCGACGCCTCCGACCTCATGCCCGGTGCGGTCGGCGCGGGCAGCTTCTGGCAGGGCATGACGGACTGGATCACGGGTGCGAGCAGCGAGGAGGTCTTGACTTTCATCGAGAACTCTTGGCCCGCATCTTGATCATGTAACAGAGTGAGCGACGGAGCCGAGTGACCCCTCGGGTCTCTCGGTTCCGTCGCTCCCGGGCCGTCCTCGAAGGGAAGTGGGACGTGAACAACGCCGAGAAGTTCGGTCAGATGTTCCTGGCCATCGGGTTGTTCGTCGGCGGTCATGGCGATCGTGCTGCTGATTGCCGACCGCGTGAGGAGCAGGAGATCTGAGCGAGTCAACGCAGCCGCCTTCCTCTTACCCGCGGTGCTGTTGCTCGTGGCAGGGCTTCTCTACCCAGCTGTCCTCACGATCATCGGCTCGTTCCAAGAACCCGCGCGGGACTGAGTTCGTGGGCTTCGACAACTACGTCGACATCTTCACCGAGACGCAGTACTTGATAGTGCTGCGCAACACCTTCCTCTGGGTGCTGCTCACACCGATCCTCGCCACCGGCATCGGGCTGCTGTATGCGGTGCTTGTTGACCGGGCGCGCGGCGAGGCGGTGGCCAAGGCGTTCATCTTCCTGCCGATGGCCATCTCGCTCGTCGGTGCGTCGATCATCTGGAAGTTCGTCTACGAGTACCGGCCCGAGGGCGTCAATCAGATCGGAGCTGGCCAACCAGATCCTGGTCTGGCTCGGGCTCGATCCCTACCAGTTCCTGCTCCACTCCCCGTGGAACACGCTGTTCCTTATCGTCATCATGATCTGGATTCAGGCGGGCTTCGCAATGACGGTGCTCTCCGCAGCGATCAAAGCGATCCCTGACGACATCGTTGAGGCCGCGAGGCTTGACGGGGTCTACGGCTTCAAGATGTTCCGCTTCATCACGGTGCCGAGCATCCGACCCGCGCTCATCGTGGTGGTCACCACGATCGGCATCGGAACGCTCAAGGTCTTCGACATCGTCCGCACCACGACAGGTGGCCAGTTCCAGACGAGTGTGATGGCCAACGAGTTCTACGACCAGAGTTTCCGCTTCTTCAACCAGGGCCTCGGCTCGGCGTTTGCGGTGCTCCTGTTCGTGCTCGTCATTCCGATCGTCATCTACAACGTCCGCCAACTTCGTAGGGCGGAGGCACGATGACTGCCCTCACGACGCCGACCGTCAACGAGCCGACGAGGAAACGTGCTGCGAGCGCCGCCAGCGAGGCCAAGAAGCGGCTCGCGTCGCCCTGGGCATCGCTCGCGGCCATTGTCATCGCGGTGCTGTGGACGATTCCGACGTTCGGCCTGCTGATCACGTCGATTCGGCCACCTCTGGCAGTGCGCCAGTCCGGCTGGTGGACGTGGTTTACCAACCCGGAGTTCACCTGGGAGAACTACGACGAGGTGCTGTTCGGCTCCACCACCAACCTCTCGACCTACTTCGTCAATTCGCTGGTGATCACGATCCCGTCGGTGCTCATTCCGCTGAGCCTGGCGACATTGGCCGCGTACGCGTTTGCGTGGACCAACTTCCGGGGCCGCGACGTCCTGTTCGTCGCCGTGTTCGCGCTGCAGATCGTGCCGCTGCAGATCGCTCTGCTGCCATTGCTGACGCGGTTCGTCGACTGGAACCTGAACGGGACGTTCTGGCCGGTGTGGATCTCGCACTCGATCTTCGCGTTGCCGTTGGCGATCTTCCTGTTGCACAACTTCATGCGGGAGATCCCGGGTGAGTTGGTGGAGGCTGCGCGCGTCGACGGCGCGGGCCACGTCCGGATCTTCCTGCAGATCATGCTGCCTCTGCTGGTGCCGGTCATCGCGGCATTTGCCATCTTCCAGTTCCTTTGGGTGTGGAATGACCTGCTCGTCGCGCTGACCATGGCAGGTGGCTCGCTCGACGTTGCGCCGTTGACGGTGCGCCTGGCAGAGCTTTCCGGCACCCGAGGCACGTCGTGGCACCTGCTGTCTGCCGGCGCGTTCGTCTCGATCGTCGTGCCGCTCGTCGTGTTCCTCTCATTGCAGCGCTACTTCGTCCGCGGCCTGCTCGCGGGCAGCGTCAAAGGGTGATCGGCACCGCCATTGACGCAAGGCGCGTGATGCGGCTCGAACATGTTCATCCGCGCCTCCTCTCCGTTGACTTACCCCGGATCCAGCATGGGATTGCCGTCGGTGAGGTGACGGCTCGCAACTTGGTCGTTATCGGCATCGTGCGTGTCGGACTGGCTGGGCGGGCCTTAGCTCCGGGGCGGGTGCGGTCGGGTCCGGTCTGATGGGTGGACTGGTCTGGCCGGCGGCGGTGGTCCGGTCGCTGCGAGCATCTGACGCCAGGCGTGTTCCCATGGCCACGGTTGAGGCAGGGGGAGGCCAGTTGCCTGGCGGAGCGCGCGAGTCGGGCCGGGACGCTGATCAGTTGCGCGCGGATCGCGCCGGTTGTGGACTTGGCATGCAAAACGGACGCGAGGACCCAGCGGTGCCGGTGAGTTGAAGCGATGGCCGCGCAGACCAGCCTGGCGCATTTGGGCCAGGAGTGCTCGGACGGCAGGTGCGCCCGCGCACCGTTGTTCAGGTCGGGCGATGACCTGCTCCATGATCGCGTGGCCACGGTGCGTCGACTCGGCTCTCAGCATCGGTAGCGGACTGTTGGTGAACACCGCTGGCAGCGGTAGGGGCGAACAGGTCGCTCTGGCTGGGCGGGTTCATGTCCTTAACCAAGCGCATGATCAGCCCGGGCGCTGACCTGGCTGTCTTTGCGTATGGAGGTGAACACGGTATTGCGATCTAGGTGACCTGGGCGTCGGAGATCCATCGCTGCTGGTCGTCGAAGATCGCGTTGGCGTACTTGGTCGGGGTCAAAGCGTTGTCGGGTATGACCGCGATCGCCTTGCTCACTGCGGATCTGGACGGGAGGTGATGAAGAAGCAGCTGCGGTGGCGAGTGGGCACTCTGGGAAACACGGGACGCGAGCTGCGCAGTCCTTCGAGGCTGCGCGCGGGCTTCCATGTCGCGATGACGGCCCCGCTGTATGCGGCGCTGGTCATCGTCGCGCCAACCCTGGCAGCGACAGTCGACGAATCTCTCATGCTGGCGGAATCTGACGAGGATGTGGAACCTCCGGGGCTGCCGGGGGTTAGCCTCAGACTGGGCCGAGGAGGTCGGATTGCGCGAGGAGATCCTGGCCTTTCCCCCGCGGCGTGCGGACGTGGGCCAGGGGCTGAGCGAGGTCTGCCACGCGTCCTACCGGCGTGTGGTGGTGCAGATGTACGGCGTGGTGGGCGACATCAGCGAGGCGGAGGACCTGGTTCAGGAGGCCTTCGCGCGGGCCGCTGCCGCGGGCAACCGCTTCCTGAGGGCCGACAACCACGAGGCCTGGCTGCGTACGACCGCGCTCAATGTGCACCGCAGGCGACGGAGGAAGCTGCGCAAATTCGCCAAGATCCGTGATCGGCTCGAGCAGCCGACGGACCTGCCGGGACCTGACCAGTATGTCGCGATCGTCTGCGCGCTGCGCTCCCTGCCGGAGCCGACTCGGCAGGTGATCGCCCTGCACTACCTGGCTGACCTTCCGGTTGCGGAGGTGGCCTCGATCTTGCGCTGCCCGGTGGGGACCGTGAAGTCCCGGCTACAACGAGGCCGAGAGTCGCTCGCGGTCACGCTCGGCTCGTGGGAGGCGCATACCGAGTCTGAGTGGTTGCTGAGGGAGTTCCGGGAGCGTGCCGAACACCTGGTGCCGATGCCGGACCTCGACGAGCTGCAGTGGCGGGGGACCCGGATGCGGCGGGTTCGGATCGCCGCCGGTCCGGCACTCGTCGCCTCCGCGCTGGCCATCGGAGGCGTCGTGGTCACGAGTTCGATCGGCGACAACGATGCCATCGCACCCGCGAGTGGCGGCGCCGCGGACACACCCGCTCCGAAAGGCGCGATGGAACTGCCGCCGGAGGGGGCGACGCCGAGCACGCCGGCCAGCGGAGAACTCGTCGTCTCGATGTGGTCACGCGGCAGGACTGGATGGGATGGCTGGGTCTACGTGTACGCCGACGGACGCCTGATCTGGCAGCGCCGCGGGCCGCTCCCCGCGACCGGTTGGCTCGAGCAGCGCCTCACCCCCGAAGGCGTCGAGCTGGTGCAGGCCGAGATTCTGTCAACCGGGCTGTTCGACCCCTCCCAGTCACCGCTCGCCAGCGCCCCGGACCGACCACCCCCCGGCAGCGAACTCGGCTATGCCTGGCCGTCCTACGGCGACATCCAGGTACGCAACGGTGGCCGGCTCGTCCTAGTTCCTGGAGGACCGGGGCAAGCGTGGATGCCCGAGTTCGATCGGCTCCAGCAGCGGGTGGCGGAGCTACAGTCGTGGCTGCCGTCCAGTGCGTGGGAGGACCGCGAGATCAGGGCGTATGTGCCCTCCAGGTACGCGATATGCCCGTACCGGTTTCCCGCCCCGTTGGGCTGGTCCCGCATCCTGCCCTTGCTGCCGCCATCGGCCCAGGAACTACTCGCCGACGCCAGGCCGTGGCGATGGGATGACCCGACCAGTGGTTCCACTTGCTTCGACGTGACGACCGAGGAAGCCCACACGGTCGCGGAAGCTCTGGACGACGCAAGAATTCGGCATTCTATTCTCGCAGCTCCCCTCGCCTACCAGTTCGATGCCCCAGATCCAATCGCTGGCACCATCGGCATCGAATTCTGGCCGTTCTTACCGGATGGCGTCCCGGCCACCACCGGTGGATGAGGTTCCGACCGGCATGCGATCACCTGCGCAAGTGTTTGCCGGAGCGCCGTGACGGCCGTTCACCGGCACCGTGGGCGTCTTCACGCCTTGCATGGGTCGATGACCGTCACCTGGTCATTCAATGCGATTGTGAAGATCGCGCTAACGAGAACCTTGTTGTACCTGATCGTCGCGGGAGTCACACTCCGCTCGTGAAGCCCGAGGACCCAGTCGCGAACGGGTGCAGGGATGATCTCTTCCATTCTCATCCGACCGAAGTGCGGAAGGATGTGCTTGCCCAGGGAGTAGGTGTAGCTCTCCCGCGTGGTCGGCTCTATCACGTGGTTCGGCAGCCACACGTCCTGGGCATACCGCTGAAGGTTTGCCGACCTCTGCGCGGATCGCCCAGGCGCCCTCGGCCAACATTGCCTCGGACCTGGTCGTTCGCGCAGGTGCAGACGTGTCCTGCACCTGATCCGCAACACCTTCCGCTACGCGTCGAAGGCGGACTGGGAGAAGCTCGCGAAGGACCTGCGGCCGGTCTACACGGCGGTCAACGCCGACCAGGCCGCGTTGCGTTTCGAGGAGTTCGCCGAGACCTGGGGCGGCAAGTACCCGGCGATCACCACGCTGTGGCGCAACGCGTGGGAGGAGTTCATCCCGTTCCTCGACTACGACGTGGAGATCCGCCGGGTGATCTGCTCGACGAACGCGATCGAGAGCCTCAACGCTCGTTACCGCCGGGCGGTGCGGGCGCGCGGGCACTTCCCGACCGAACAAGCGGCGGTGAAGTGCCTCTACCTCCTCACCCCCGCTCGCTCGACCCCACCGGGCGCGGCACGGCACGGTGGATCACCCGATGGAAGCCGGCGCTCAACGCGTTCGCGATCACCTTCGAAGGCAGACCGTTCCAGAGCAACACCCACTAACCGACGTGACCGGCCCGCTGGTCGAGCCGTGTTCTACCGGCTCGCCACGACCGAGGTGCTCGATCTGCTCCAAGCTGCAGAACACGTGCTGGCCCACGTCGGGACCGAGATCGACCTGTGCCCCAACTACACGACGGCGCAGAACGGGCCGGCGTCGGTGCATTCCCGTAACCAGCGGAAACGGCGCCGGCCTTGAGCGCTGTTGCGCCAGCTCGTCGTGTTGCCCTGCACCGTCGGGCGCTGCGCCTGGAGTACTTCACGATCGGCTGGAACGTGATCGAAGCGTTCGTCGCTATCGGCGCCGGCGTGATCGCCGGCAGCGTCGCTCTGATCGGCTTCGGCGTCGACTCGGGGATCGAAGTGATCAGCGCCATCGGGCTGCTGTGGCGACTCCGCACGGCCGGGCCGCACGCTCCCATCGAGGAGGAGAGCGCCGCCGAGAAGCGGGCGCTCTACATCGTTGCCGCCACGTTCTTCCTGCTCGCTGCCTACATCACCGTTGAAGCCGTGACCGCGCTCGTGCGGCAGGAGGAGCCTCTGACCTCCCCGGTCGGGATCGTGCTGTCCGTCCTGTCCCTCGCGATCATGCCGCTGCTTGCCGTCGCCAAGCAGCACACCGGACGGGAGATGGGCAGCGCGGCACTGGTAGCCGACTCCAAGGAAACCTGGGTCTGCTCCTACCTGTCGCTGGCGCTGCTGGTCGGGGTCGGCGCGTACGCGCTGTTCGGGTGGTGGTGGGCCGATCCGGTCGCCGCGCTCGGGATGCTCCCGGTGATCCTGTGGCAAGGGTGGGAGACCCTCGCCGAGGCACGTGAACACGGCGACGGCGAGTAGAGACCGAGCCGCCTGCCCACGGGATTCTCGAGAAGGCCCGGCGTTGTCATCGTCTGGTAGTGCTGTTCACGTCCTTGCCGTGGCCGCGGTACTGATGGTTGCGGTTTCGCGGCGGCGGCGCGGCGTGTCGGCGGGGAGTCCGTGGGAGGCGGGGCCGGGGGCGAGTACGCGGGCGATCGACCGTTCAGGGAGCGCGACGACCGCGCCGCTCATGAACGCTGCGGTCGTCTTGCTGCTCTACGGGCCTCCTCACGGTGGTCGTAACAGCGCTGTTGATCGGACACGCTCGCCCAGATACCCCGCCCACGTCAGCACCGACGCGAACGGGCGAGCGAGACGTACTCGCCCACATGAGCCATAGCAGTTGCACGATGGGCTGCACCGAGCTTCCCAGCGGGGGGTGCGCATCGGTCCACGTAGGTCGTTGCACCGAAGGCAGCTTGTGCCTTGTCGGTGGCTAACCCAGGCTGCGACTCGGCTGCTGGCCCTGGGGACAAGCCGTTAGGCCCGGGACAAGAAGACCGCGATCCCGTTCGTTGGAGTCGGCGTCTTGGGTCACCTGGTGCCACCCAGTTGAACCAGATGCCGTCGCATGTCGGCCAGTTTCACTGACAAATCGCTGACAAATGATCAAGATTCGGCGCGCCGTGGGCGTCCATCATGGCTCTGATCTGCGTCTTCTGGGTGGACCTAAGGGGACGTCTCTCGAACCCCGATATACGGGAATTGGTCACGTCGGTTGGTCAACTCGCGGCAAGGATCAAGAGCGACCACACCCAAGCAGCCATCCGCATGCAGGCACCGCGCCGTTGGCGGCTGGTTGATCGACTTGGCGAGCGGAACATCCTCGAACTTCTTCGGGACAGCAGCACGGGCACCACGCATCGTGGGCTGGCCGAGCGCTACGGCATCAGCCTGAGCAGCGTGAAGCGATTGCTGCGGCGACACCGGGGTTAGCCTCCGCGTTGTACCCCGCTGCCGACCGGCGGCCCCGACACCGCGTCGAGTCGGGGGCTGTCACGCATACCCAGCGTCGCCAAATGCAGCGCGGCGAGGCGCACTTCGTCAACACGCGAGCAGATGTGGACGAGTTCGCCCCCAGCTGATCCCTTCGGTATCTATGGGATTGTGCCGTCGATGGTGTCGCCCTCGGCGGCGGTGAAGTCGGTTGCCGTGTCGGTGCCGCTGCCGCCGCTGAAGCGGTCGGCGCCCGACCCGCCGGTGAGCCGGTCGCCGCCGCTGCCGCCGCCCAGGCTGTCGTCGCCCGCGCCGCCGGACAGAGTGTCGCTGCCGCTGTCGCCGCACAGCAGGTCGTTGCCGGCCCCGCCACTCAGCGTGTCGTTGTTGCTCTGGGCTAGGAGTAGGTCGGCGCCCGGGCCGCCGGTCAGCGTGTCCTTGCCGCCGCCGCCGACCGTCACCGAAACCTCGACCGTACGGCTGGCCTGCCCATCACTGACGGTGACGGTCAAGATCGCGGTGCCGCTACGCCCGTCCACGGTGCTTACGGTCATCGTCCGGGCAGCGCCGCTGCCGGCGAAGACCACGTTGCCGGTCGGCACCAGCGCCGAGTTCGACGAGTCGACACTGAGCGTCAGGGCCGTCGGCGCGTTCTCCACATCGCCGACGGTCAGGTTGATCGTGCCCGAGTGGTCATCCCTCCCGCACGTGCCGCCAGTGGCCACCGTCACAGTCGGCGCGTCGTTGGCGGGCGTAACGGTGATGGTTACGGTGGCCGGGTTCGAGGCCAGGCTGCCGTCGCTGGCCCGGTAGGTGAACGAGTCGCTGCCGTTGAAGTTGGCCGCCGGACTGTAGGTGAAAGATCCATCGGCGTCCGGAGTGAGGGCGCCGTGGCTCGGTCCCGACACCAGCAAGGGGCTCAGTGGATTGCCGTCTGGGTCGGTGTCGTTGCCCAGTACCCCTGGGGCGGCCACGGTGAACGTGGTGTCCTCGCCGGTGCTGTAGGCATCGTCGGCCGCGGTGGGGGCGTCGTTGACTGAGGTGACACTGATGGTGGCGGTGGCCGGGTTGGCGGTCAGGGTGCCATCGCTGGCCCGGTAGCTGAAGGAGTCGCTGCCGGTGAAGTCCGCGGCCGGGGTGTAGGAGAACGAGCCGTTGCCGTTCAGGGCGAGGGTGCCGTGGCTCGGACCAGACACCAGCGCGGCGCTCAACGGATTGCCGTCCGGGTCGCTGTCGTTGGCGAGCACCCCGGGCGCAGCGACAGTCAGGATGGTGTCCTCGGCCGCGCTGTACGCTTCGCCGGCCGCAGTGGGGGCGTCGTTGACCGCGGTGACACTGATGGTGACGGTGGCCGGGTTGGACGTCACGGTGCCGTCACCGGCCCGGTAGGTGAACGAGTCACTGCCGTGATAGTCAGCCGCGGGGGCGTAGCTGAACGAGCCATTGGCGTTCAGGGTCAGGCTGCCGTGGCTCGGTCCTGACACCAGCACCGCCGTCAGCGGGTTGCCGTCCGGATCGCTGTCGTTGGCGAGCACCCCCGGGGCACTCGCTGTCAGGGCGGTGTCCTCGGTTGTGCTGTAGGTGTCGGCGAACGCGGTCGGGGCCTGGTTGGTCACGGTGGCGTTCAACCGCACCGAAACGGTGCCGGAGTTGTAGCTGGCGACCGCGAAGTCAGGCTTGCCGTCGCGGTTGAAGTCACCCACCGCGACCGCAGGAGAACCAGAGCCGGCGGTGAAGTTAGTCGGGCCGCTAAAGCTGCCGCCGGCGCCGCCGACCAGGACCGAGACCCGCCCGAGGTTGAAGTTGGCGACCGCGATGTCGGGATCGGCGTCGCGGTTGAAGTCACCCACGGCGACCGAGGACACGCCGCTGTCCACGGTGAGGGGCGTCGGGCCGCTGAAGCTGCCGCCGGGGCTGCCCAGGAACACCAGGATCTTGCCGGGGGACATGTCGCCGACGGCGAGGTCGGGGTCACCGTCACCGTTGAAGTCGCCCAACGCAACCGACATCAGATCGCTGCCGCTGGTGTAGTTGCCGGCGAGGGTCGGGCCGCTGAAGCCACCGCCACCGGGAGTGCCGAGCAGCACCGAGACAGTGCCGTCGAACTGGTTGGCGACCGCCAGGTCGGGATCGTTGTCACCGTTGAAGTCGCCCACCGCCACCGACGTGGGTGCACTGCCGGCGGCGAGGTCGGGCGTCTGGCGGATGAAACCGCCGCCGGCACTGCCGAGCAGCACCGAGACGTTGTTGAACAGCTGGTTGGCGACCGCCAGGTCCGGGTCGCCGTCGCCGTTGAAGTCGCCCACCGCGACCGACCAGGGAGTCCCTCCGATGGTGAGCTCGGGCGTCTGCCGGCTAAAGCTGGCACCATTGCCGCCGAGCAGCACCGACACAGTCCCGAAGCCGTTGGCTACCGCCAGGTCGGGATCCTGGTCACCGTTGAAGTCGCCCACCGCCACCGACACGGGAAAGTCGCCGACGGCCAGGTCAGGGGCTTGGCGGGTGAAGTCGCCGTCGGCGCTACCCACCAGCACCGAGACAGTGCTGGACAGCTGGTTGGCGACCGCCAAGTCGGGATTGCCGTCGGCATTGAAATCTCCCACCGCGACCGACGCGGGGCCAGCACCAGTGGCGATGTCTCCACCGTCAGGTGGTCTGGCGAAACTCACAGCCGCCGTCGCCAGCGCTGGAGGCGCCAGGAGTACGGCGGCGAACAGGGTCGACGCGAGCATGATGACGAGACGGATGCAGCGCACGACGACCTCCACTAATGTGCGTACCGATCTTGCTCCTGGGACTGCTGCCGTGGATCACAGCGCGACAAGCCCCACGCATCGGCGTCAGTCGCGGCACCGCGCCGAAGCAATCAGCTGGAGCGTGGGGATATTAGCCGACAGACCGCCGACGTCCAGGATCAGCCCATCGGCTCAAGTTGTTGTAGTAACAATTGCCCGGTGGAGCTGAGGGAATTCGAACCCCTGACCCCTCGATGCGAACAAGAACCACGTGACCAAATGTCACGCTCCGGCCTCCACGGCCCGAAGCGTCCCCTCGTGGCTGCGATGGTCCCTTGCTGGGTCACGTCTGGGTGGGGTGTAGCGGGAGCCGTACGCGCAGCACCGTTTCGCCCGGTTGAACATCAATGGTGATCTCACCCTTGTGCCGGTCGACGATGATGCGACGCGAGATGTCTAGGCCGAGACCGGCGCCCTCACCCACACCCTTGGTGGTGAAAAAGGGCTCGAATGCGTGGACCTGCGCCTCGCGGGACATCCACTGGCCGGTGTCGCCGATCTCCACGACGACGCCGTGTCCGTCGCCTCGGGTGGACACCCGCAACGTTCCCGCTCCGGCCATAGCGTCGACCGCGTTGTCGATGAGGTGGGTCCACACCTGGTTGAGCTCGCCGGGGATCGCCTCGATGCGAGGCGCATCCGGGTCGTAGTCGCGCACCACGGTGACGTCGGTCGGAATGCTGTGCGCCAACGTCACCAGGGTGCTCTCCAACCCCTCCGCGACGTCGATGTGCTGCAGCGACGCGCGGTCGAGCTGGGAGTAGGACTTCATCGCTGACACCAGGCCGGAGATGCGCTGGAGGGACTCCTTCACCTCGGCCAGCAGGGTCGCCGTGGACAATGTGCTGGCGACCCATTCCAAGCCCGGCTCCAGTGCATCCCGATCGAGGACCTCGGCTGCCCGCTCGCACCAGTCGGTGCCAGCTCCCGCCGCCGCAAGCGGCGGGGCTATCAGCCAATCCCTGTCGACCCCGTGACGGGACAGCCAGGTCGACAAGGCCTCCTCGCCGTCGGCGATGACCAGGGCGCTCACCGCCACCGGCTGACCCTCGATCTGACGACGCAGCCCGTCGAGCGCGACGAACTGCCCCGCGGACATCGATCCGACGAGGCGCCCAAGGGAGGACCCCAACACCTCGCATGCGTCCCCGAGGGCGTCAACCGCTCTCGTCGCCGCCGCGGCCGGGTTGTTGATCTCGTGCGCCAGCCCGGCTGCCAGCGTCCCAAGGGCGACCAGGGCTTCCCGCTGCCGAGTCACGGACTCGAAGTTGCGCACCGTTCGGAACAGTCCCTCGATGAGGTGGGTACCAAACGGGTTCCAGGCGGCCGACCACTCCCGCAACGCCGACGCCGGCACCCGCAGCATCCGGCCTTCTACTAGGGCGCGGCCGGTCGCGAGGTAGACCCCGTAATCGTCCCACGCGCGGAACCCCCCGGCCCACCTGCCGGGCGCGTCCATCGTCCCGAGCAGCGTCTCCTCACGACCCACATGCCGCACCAGCTCGATGCGGCCGTCGAGCAGAACCCACCAGTAATCGGCGGGCTCTCCCTCCCGGAACAACTCCTCGCTAGGGACGAACAACACCTCGGCGCCCACGGCGATGAGCTCGAGTAGCTGGTCATCGTCAATCCCCTCGAACAGGCTGAGCGGACGCACATCGTCGACGCGGATCACATCAGCGCACGGTAGTCGTGCAACAGGCATACGGACTTGACCCTTCACCGATCACGAGGCCACACCCCACACTGCGGTAGATCGGGCGTTCGAATCACGGACGTCGTCCGGGCAGTCCGGCCGCACACTCCTCGTAGCAGGAACCGCGAATCCGGACAACCCCTCATCCCGCTCCAAACCTCGTCCCGGGAGATCCGCCCGATGTCGTTCCGGTCACGCAGCGTGTTTGTGGTCGGGTTCCCCTTTACGCGCCCTTCGTGTCACGGCTAGCGTCCGGCGGCGGGGGGCGACGTGCGCCTCGTACCGGGCTGCCACGAGCGGCCGCGACCTCGATGGGGAGGCTTGATGCTGGGAAGCACACGACGGCGGGTAACCGTCTTGGGAGTGGCCACCGTAGCGGTGACGTTGTTGGCGCCGGCGTCGGCGGCGCTGGCGGCGCCGGGCGACGCTGTGACAACCGCAGCAACAACACCTACCAGAAGCTGCTGGAGTGCATGACGCTCGACGGCGTGCAGGAGCACTCAGGCGGAGTTCCAGAAGATCGCCGACAACAGCACCGACCCGGTGTATCCGGGACCACGCGGGCCGCAGGCACGACGGGTACGCCGACAGCGTCGACTACGTCGCCGGCCTGCTCCGGGACGCCGGGTACAATGGTGACGCTGGACCCGGTCGAGAGCACGTACGACTTCCCGGCAGTGTTGCGGCAGCTCACCCCGGTCCAAGCCGAGTACGAGACCGGCGTCTTCAACGGCAGCGGCTCAGGGGTGGTCACGGGCAACGTCGTCCCAGTGGACATCAACCTCACGCCGCCGCGGGCGAGCACGAGCGGGTGCGACGGAGCGTTCACCGAGGCGGCCGTCGGGGCGCCGATCGTGGCGGACCCCGCCGGCCCCGAACGACTTCGCCGGCTTCCCCGCCGGCAGCATCGCCCTGATCCAGCGGGGTGGCTGCAGCTTCGCGCTCAAGGCCTTGAACGCCCAGGCCGCTGGAGCATCGGCCGTCATCATCTTCAACCAGGGCAACACGCCGGATCGCGAGGTCCTGTTCATCGGCAACGCCGCTCCCCCGCCGAGGCAGCGCTGTTGCTGAGATCTCGGATCCCGGTCGTTGGCGCGAGCTTCGCCGATGGTGTTGCGCTGGCGCAGCCGGGCTCGACCGCGTTCGTCGAGGTGATGCCGGCGAGACCCGCATCGACTACAACGTCATCGCGGAGTTGCCGGGCAAGAACGAGGACAACGTGGTGATGGCCGGCGCCCACCTCGACAGCGTGATCGAGGGCCCGGGGATCCAGGACAACGGCTCCGGGTCCGCGGCGCTGCTCGAGACCGCGCTGCTCATGGCCAACCTCAATCCGGAGAACACGCTGCGGTTCGCCTGGTGGGCCGCCGAGGAACAGGGGCTCGTCGGGTCCGCCGACTACGTGGCGGGGCTATCGCCGGCGGAGCTCGACCGCATCGCGTTGTACATGAACTACGACATGATCGGCTCCCCGAATTACTTCTTCGGGGTCTACGACGCTGACGAGTCCACGTTCGAGGCGCCGGTCGCCGTCCCGCCCGGATCGACCGCGATCGAGGACGTCTACGAGTCGTACTACACCCTGATCGGCGAGCCGTACGACGACACCGAGTTCTCTGGCAGGAGCGACTACGAGGCGTTCATCCTGGCGGGCATCCCCTCCGGCGGTTTGTTCACCGGTGCGGAGGTCGATTAAGACCGAGGAGCAGGAGGCGATCTGGGGCGGCACGGCCGGCGAGCAATTCGACCCGTGCTACCACCTCGCCTGCGACGACTACAACAACATCAGCCTGCATGCGCTCGAGGTGAACAGCGACCTGGTGGCGTTCGCGATGCTGACGTTCGCGTACTCGACCGAATCGGTCAACGGCGTGCCCGGCAATGAGGTGCCGGGTCCTCCTGGTTACGAGCTGCCCGCCCCGGCCGGTCCGGAGGGGACGTTCGCTGAGGAGGACGGCGGGCTGCACGCGCCGCGCGCAGCCGCGTAACGAGGGGAGATGCAGGCCGGGCGCTCATCGATGGATGGGCGCCCGGCATGTTCTTCAGCGTGGTCAGCGCGGCTGAGCCGCCGATGGCCAGGATCCATGAGATCGCCCTGGGCGGGGCCTAGGCCTCGATGGTCGTGGTGATGGGTCGGGCGGTGGTGATGGGGTCGGCGTGGCGGTGCACAACCTTCCATGCGTCTCCCTCGCGGCGGAAGATCATGGTGGCCCGCAGTGATATCGGAACCGTGTCCTCCCTTCCGGCGAGCTGAGCCTTCTGCCGCTCGAGTTGCACGACGTAGCCAAGGTCCGCACTGGCGTATCTCGATACCTCTTCGACATCGACAGATCCGCCCGTGAAGTGTGCGGCTGCATCGTCTATGGCCTTCTCGACGTTCACCCGACCGGCGCGCGGCGGCCCAGGGGATCGGCCAGAGTTACGTCGTCGCGCCGCGAGAAGGATTCCGCCACTAACGTCGGGCTGCCCTTCACGAGCTCCTGGAGTGCTTGGCGGTATGCGGCGACGGCACCGTCGAAGTTACTGCTGGACATGGGCCGGCCTCCTTGGAAACTGGCGGCAGACACCGGCCGCTTCGGGTACCTGCCGAAGGACCGGGTCTTCGACGTCGACGACTTCCTCGAGGCGCTACGCAGGGTCGCCAACGGCGGATCCGCGCTCGACCCCGAAGTGGTAGCCACCCTGCTCGGCCCGAGCCGCCGCAACGACCCCCTCAACAGGCTCACCGCCCGGGAACGTGAAGTGCTGGCGCTGATGGCCGAAGGCCGCACCAACCCCGCCATCGCCCAGCGGCTCTGGCTAACCGACCGCACCGTCGAAACCCACGTGGGCAGCATCTTCGCCAAACTCGACCTCGCAGAATCTCCCGACGAGCACCGACGCGTACTCGCCGTGCTCACTCCTTGCCGTTGTTCTCAGCGGCGTGATGCCGGCGTCGGCGATGGCCGCCCGTCCGCTCGCCACGCCGGAGTTCACGTCGGCGGTGGTGATCGACAGCCGAACGGTCACCCTCACCTGGACGACGGTCAAAGGCGCCCACCACTACGTGGTGGAGTACCCGCCCGGCATGAGCGTCGTGACAACACAAACCTCCGTCACCATCACCGACCTGTACCCGGGCGACGGCCACTACTTCACGGTTCGCGCCGAGACGCGCCGCAATGTGCCCTCGGCCACGAGCGACCCGGTCATCGTCCCCACCCCGCCGGAGGGTCCGCTGAGCCCGTCCGCGGCCCCCTACCTCGACGGCATCAGGATTTGGTGGACGAGCGGCATCGGCTGCGCCACATACGAGTTGGCGACGGTCGCGTCCGACGGGACCTACTCGGCTCCTGTCCAGCCGATCGCCATGGAGACCCCCACGATGTGGTGGGTGGCTCAAGAAGCGGGCACCACGGTGACGTACGCCGTGCGGTGCGCCAGCTCAGACGGCCTGTACTCGCCGTGGTCCGACCCCACCGTTGTGACTCTTGCTCTCTGACTGCCACTGCTCTCTGACTGCCACGCGGGGGGCGCTGCGGACACTGAAGCGAGGACAATCGCCGGCGACCGCGGCGCGGGGGTCACGCAGCTTCGCGTGATCGGGAGACGGTGGGGCCGCTGGGTGGTGAACGCCAAGATCGACGCGGCGCCCCACCAGGCCACACCTCAGTGGAGGACGCGGACACCAAGCGGCTGAAGGCGCACACCCGACAGCTGCAGCCGGACGTCGACATCATGCGCGCCGCTCCGCGGCGTTCTTCGGGGAAGCATTCGACTCCGAAGCCGCTGATCATGGCGTCCTCGTCGACACGAAGATCAGACATGCGGCCAGGTCGGCCTTGGGGCGCTCCGCGAGCGATGTTCTCACCGGACCCCTGCCGATATGGCCTCAGCGGTTGAAGCTCTCACGTGAATTCCGTGGTTCGACGCGAACCCGCCGCCCTCGTACGGGGGTGACGAGGGCGGCGGGTTTGCCGCCGAAGCGCGGTGGTGAGCAGTTCCGCTAACTCAGCTGTCGGCTCGACGGCGTGCGGCGACAACGAGCACCACGCCACCAGCCAGGATCGCGAGCCCGGCCAGTCCCACGGCCAGCGTTGGTTCCCGTCAAAGGCAGCGTCGCCGCGGCTGGCTTCAGCGGCGCGCCTGTGCCGTCAGGCGTAGGCACCGGGGTAGTCGCGGTCGCGCTGGGGGTCGGCGTCACCGTCTCCGTCGGCGTCACTGTCGGGCTGTGTGTGGGCTTGGGCTTCTTCGTCTTGGTCGGCGTCGGCGTCGGCGTCGGCGTCGGCGTCGGCGTATCAGTCATCGTCGGCGTCGGTGTTGGCGACGGAGTCGGGGTCGGACCGCAACCGGTGACCCAGAACACCTTGTGCTTAACATCGGCGCCCTGAGACCCCTCGGCGTTGATCGTCAGCTTCACGTGCACACCCTGCAGCGGGTGCGGCGTGATCCCCGCCAGATCCAGCGTGTACGTCTCTGAGGCGTCCAGACCAGCCTCGCTGCCGCCCCCGGAATTGTCGTCCTCACCAATAGGCACGGTGTCGGTGAGGAGAACCTGCGAGTCGGAATCCCGCAGCGTGGGAGGCCACGCCTCGAACGTCACGTCCGCGTCCAGGTCGCCGGCATCGAAGCCGTAGAAGTCAACCTGGAAGATGCACCCGACGTGCGGCTCATTGTTCGGAAGGTCATCGAACGTGGTGTCATCGATCTTGACCGTCCCGTTGTTACCCGGCGGGTTGCCTGGCGCTGCAGACGCTGTCCCCGCGGCAAGGGTGACCACCACGCCCAGGGTCAACAATCCCACGCCCGCGGGCGCAAGGAGCTTCCTCGACATCTCGATCCCTTCGTCGACCACTCGTGGGAGACATCGGCGAGGCAACCGCCGGTGTTACCCAGCGAACGTAAAGGCCCAGTCACACGGCCGACCATCATGCACTCGGCGTCGCGGAGACGGATCGACTGGAGAGCAGCAATAGCACGGCCAAACTGTTCACTTGCGTTGACGGCCCGGCGTGCACCTACAACAACTCTGGCGCTGTTGTATGAGTTGCGTCAGCTGCAATGCGTGCACGTCGAGTTGGCAAACGCTTGGTCCACTTAACGTCCGTCGCCGTTCAGGCTGACGCTGGATCGAGTAGCGGGGCCGACCACGTGCGCTACACCCTCTCCGGAGAGCAGCGAGACCGCAGTGGGCGTGCGACCGGTGAGCAGGAGGAGTAGGCCGCGGATCGGGCCGCTGATGTCCGCTCCCGACCCGACGGACCATTCCACGTCGGTCGCTGTCAGACGCATTCCGCGAAGCCGGCGCTTCGCCCAGAACGGCCACCCCATGGCCCAGACTCGGGTGGCGCCGGCCGCGGCGGCCTTCGGCGGCATGGGCAGGTCCATCTCCAGGGGGACTGCTATGTCCTGGCCGTGGACAAGAAGGTCGAACAGGACGTTACGAGTGTTGGATACGACGGGCACCTTGCGGGAGGCGGCGTCTGCGCGCAGGTCGTAGACGAGCTGCTCGGTCGGCCGGAGCGCTCGCCGCTTGGTGGCCAGGGTGTTCAGCCGGTGGAAGCTGCCGCGCGCCCGGACCCCGTCGACGAGCAAGGACGCGGGCGAGGGTGGCTGACCCACGGTTGTGAGGTGCGCCGCGACATCCCGAATTCGCCAGCCGGCGCACAGCGACGTCGACTCCCACTGCTCCGCCGTCAACCCGTCGAGCAGGTCCGCGATCGCCAGACGCTGCTGCTCGATCACCGGCCAGGTCTGCTCCGTATCCAAGCTCTGCTCTGTGTTCATGCCGCGCCCCTGCTTTCTCGTGCCGTATGCCGGCTCACCCGTATGGGTCGGTTATCTCGCGAAGCACCAGGAGCGTCTCGCGCAGCTGCGCCGTCCTGGCGTAGCCGAGATGCGCGGCCCACCGGGCCTCGATCTCGGCGATGACGGGCAGGCTCGCCCGAACCGCAGCAGCGCCTCGCCCGGCGACGCGAACCAGCCGGGCACGTCCGTCACGTGCATCCCGCGTTCGCTCGACGTACCCGGCCCGCTCCAGCTGGTCGACCAAGAACCCCGCGGTTTGTTTGGTCACCTGCGCGGCCTCGGCGAGCTCCGTCAGCCGCGAGCCCTCCGGCCCGATGCGCTGAAACACCCGCGCCTGAGCCAAGGTGATGTCGCCGAACCCCGCCTCGGCGAGCGCGGCGAGCACCTCGTTTTCCATCGCGCGGTACGGGATGAACAGCAGCAGCCCGAGGTTCAACTCAGCCTCTTTGGACGAGCGTGTCACCTGGCGAGACGGTCCTGTGCGCCGGCTTGGAGGTGTTGGTCGACGCGAGGACGCCCGGGCGGTCGAGGCCATACACCCTTGACCTTTCGGGGAGACCGATGGTGAACTAGTTCGATAATCTTACCAATTCGAGTGCGGGGAGGCCACCATGACGTACGCGCACATCGTGGATGTCGCAGCGCCGATCGAGATGTACGACGCGCTGCACCCCGAGATCCTCCGGCAGGGCGGCGCCACCGCGGACGGTCTCCTCGTCCACGTCGGACGCGCTACCGTCAGCGGCTTCCAGGTTCTGGAGATATGGGAGTCCCGCTCACACTTCGATCGCTACAACAACCAGATCGTGTTACCCACCATGAAGCGCATGACTGCCGGACCGCCCGAGCCCGCCCCACAACAATCCATCGAAGAGTTCGATGTCCACGGGCTCGTCCTTGCAGGCACGAAGCAGGTCATCTGAGCTTCGCCCACCCTGCTGCTGCACCGCCGGGCTCTGTCCCTCGAGAGGTCTGTGGCACGAGGACGACGTTTGCTGCGTGCCCGCGCTGGACTGCCGCTGACGTTCACCGGAACTGGAGCACCGAGACAACGACGGGCGGAAGCCGGCCAGCCGGTACTCTCCGAATTCGTCCGGTTGTGGTCCTCCACGCCCAACCGCCCGCGCAGGTAATCGGCGCGATGGTCGACTTCTCCGAGCGCCGGCCGGACATCTGGCCGAACCTGACAGCGCGCCTGTACCAGGTGCACAAACTGGGTCCCGGGATCGCCGACGTGACAGAGGACACCGCCTCCCCGGCGTGGGCGTGTGGGAGCGCGTTACCTACGAGTGGACTGACTCAGCCGTCCACTCGGTGGTCACCGACGGAAAAATCTTCAGGCCGGGCGGCACCGTCGAGTTCCGCGGCGAGCCGCACGGCGACAATAGCCGCATCATCAACACATACGACCGGCGGTCCAAGGCGCTCCTGGGACGGATCCTCGGCGCGATGCTGCAGCTCAGTGGTGGCGCGCCGATCAAGCGCACCTTCCGACATGTCTACGGCGCGCCGAGCCGATGAACCCCGAACCTACATAGACCGACCCGACTCCGCTGTTGCACTTGCTGTTGCACCAACCGTGGATCATCGACCTTCCCGATCCCCTGCGCCGCGCCCCGCTGTGCGCGGCGCTGGTCGAGATCGCGATCGCCGCAGGACATCCGCAGGACGCGGCGGCTGCCGCGTCCGAGCTCGCGAACAAGGACCGGAGCTGATTTCGGTGCGCCAGGGAGATTCTCGATCCCATTGCCTGGGTTTGGGCAGCCCGGTCGACGGTTCGCCCAGCCGGTTGGCGGCCTCCGGCTCGGTGGCCCACCCGATGTCATGAGCTCCACTTTTGCGAGGGCAAGACCTACGCCGTGGTCGGCTCGGGCGGGTCCTCTTGGGATGGAGGAGATGCAGTAGACGGCGCTAGGACCGCGGGCAGGCGCGCCGCGGCCACGAGCCCGACCACGCCAAATGCTGCTAAGACGATTAATGCGAGCCCGTATGAGCGCTCGGGCGACGAAGTCAGACCGGCGACGAGGATGGTGCCGGCGATGGCCGTGCCGAGGGTGGAGCCGAGGTTCGACACGCTGCGGGACAGGCCGGATATCTCGCCCTGCAGCTCTTCGCTGAAGCTGGACTGCACCACGTTGACCGATGGGGTGAGCATTCCGCCCAGCCCGAATCCGATCAGGAGGAGTCCGGGCGCGAATGCCCACGCGCTCGGCGAACCGCTCACCGTGAAGAGCAGCACGCCGATGCCGGCGACGGTGACGAGGAAGCCGGCCATGATGAGGGTTCGCTGCGCGCGCCTTTTGGCGAACCGCTCGGCGCCGAACGAGGACGCGAGCAGGCCCAGCGTGGCGGCTGTGAAGATCACGCCGGTCTGGATCGCGTCGTAGCCGCGCACCACCTGCAGGTATGCCGAAACCACGAAGGACACCCCCAACAGGAGCAGCCACTGCGTGTTCTGGGTGATCAGGCCGAGGTTGGACGTCCGGTTGCGGAACAGGCTTGTCGGGAGTAGCGGCTCCTCGCCCGCCCGCTCCTTGGCGCGCACCGACAGGAAGAACCACACCAGGACGAGCGTGCCGGCGACGATCAGGCTGATCATCAGCCAGCCGTTGTCGTCGGCGGCGAGGATGCCCATGACGAGAAGGACCAGGCCGGCCGCCGACAGAATCGCTCCGCGGACGTCGAAGGGGCGCGTCGGGTCGGCTGGTAGCGGATCGTGGATCTGCCGGCTCAGGTAGACGATCACCGCGACGACCAGGGCCTGGAAGACGAACGCGGCCCGCCAGCTGATCGCTTCGGTGATGAGGCCACCGATCAGCGGGCCGGCCGCTGCGCCGATGCCGCCGAGGGCGCTGATCGCCCCGAACGCGCGGGCACGGGAGCTGACCTCGGTGAACAGGAGCGTCGCGAGTATGTAGACCGGTGGGATCAGCAGCGCCGTGCCGACACCCTCCAAGATCGAGTTGCCAAGGATTAGGACACCCAAGTTAGGAGAGACCGCGCTGACCAGGGCACCGATCGCGTACACGACCAGGCCGACGATGAAACATCGCTTGCGGCCGTACTTGTCGGAGAGCTTGCCGCCAGGGATCATCAGCGCCGCCATGACCAGCAGGAAGACGGTGATCGCAGTTTGCACGCCCTGCACGGTCGTGTTGAGGTCGGTGCTGATGTCATTGATCATGACGTTCATGTTCGAGCCGGCGAAGCTACAGATGAACTGAGCCAAGGCCAGCGGAACCAGCACCCTGCGCAGGGCGGCCGACCGCTCGCCTGTCGTATCACGCTGAGTCACGTAGCACCTTCCTCACGGTCTAGGCGATCTCTAGTACACCTGATGTGTAGTCCCGGTGTGTCAAGTGGTCGTGGTGAACCGGTCTCCGGGTTGGTCTTGAACCGGTCTTGAACCGCCATGGATCTCCCGGAGGGTGCGATTCAGCAAGGGAAGACTCGGATCGTGTCAGCACCGAGGAAGTACGACCATGAGTTCCGTGACAGGGCTGTACGGATGTACCGCGACCGGCTAGCCGAGCCGGGCAAGTCGAAGCTTGGGGCTCGCCGGCATGTCGGTTCGTTGTTGGACCTGGCAGCTATCTGACCAGCTCCTGGCAGCCGAGAGCGCACTCTCGCAGTTGTCCGTGTCTCAGGACAGTCACGAGGCCACGCTCAATGCGGTACTTGATCTGGCTGAACGGTGCGGGGCTGCCTACTGCCAGAGCGATGCGTCCGGGCGCCGGGACTACAACCAGGCCTGGTTTGAACGGCTCTATCTCGATGCCGACGACGACTACAGCGAGCCATCAGTCACCAAGGTGACGAGAACGCCTGTGATCGCCGCCCTCCAGATGCACCGCGCCAGCGGCAGCCAGCCAATACAGAACCGCCGCCGAGGCGGGAGCCCGGCGACGTCGACCTTGCCGATGTTTCGAACTATGCATTTGTGGTGGAGCTGAGGGGATTCGAACCCCTGACCCCCTCGATGCGAACGAGGTGCGCTACCGGACTGCGCTACAGCCCCAAGACCTCACTGAGGTTATCAGGAGCTCCGGAGCCGCTTGCGGCCTCAGCCGACCGCGGGACGCCGCTGGATGATGTCGTCGATCTCGCCGTCAAGGGCGTCGTCGGTGGCGTCCTCGGGTGCGACGCCGTCGGTGATGGCCCGGGCGGCGGGGTCGATGGCGGACGGTTCCTGTTCGCGTAGCCGGCCCGACGTCCAGGCGCCGGGCGTGGTGAGGTCGATGATGCGAACACGCTGCACGGCCTTGGGAGCGGTGACGTAGGTCGGCAGCGGTACGGGCACCGGCGCCCAGGCATCGGGATCGACGGGAGTGACATCGGCGACGAACTCATCGTCGCGGTCCTCCGCGGCACGCCGCTCGCGAGCGCGTCGTACCCAGTCCTCGCGATCCCGGCGCCGCTGGCGTGACTGAGCGCTGCGTGTCAAAGACTGCCGGCGGCGATCGACGAGCAGCGAGCGGCGCGCCTGTTGGCGTAGGTGAACGACGAACAGCGTGGCAAGCAGTACGCCGATCAAGGGAGACCACCATGGCAAGCTGCCGAGCGCGGCAACACCCGCGAGCAGCATCGTTGACAGGGTGAGCGCGAGCAGCATGCGTCGACGCCGAGCAGCAAGGCGAGACCGTACCGCTGACGTTGCAACGAGTACCGGGCGTGCTGCCGATCGCCCGGACGAGCGCGCCGTCGACGGTGAGCGGCGCGCGAGGATGCGCATCGCTGTCGAGAAGCGGTCCATGGCGCGGGGGTCGTCGACCGGGTCGTGACGATGCAGCAACGTCGGGAGCAGCACGATGGCCCAGATGCCGACGATGCCGGCATAGACGAAGCCGTTTCCGCTCACACCGCAAAACGTTAAGCGCGTCTTCTGCAACGATCATGGAGCAATCCCTGCGACACGCCGACAGCGAGCATCGTCGGCCGTGGATCTGTCCATGATCGTTGCGAGGGGTGGCGGAAAGAGAGCGGTCTAGGGCTGGGGGTGCGCGACGCGACGCCAGCGGCCGATGAGACCGCCGGGCCCGACCTCGTCCGCGGTCAGCGCGTAACTCAGGTGATCTCGCCAATCACCGTCGATGTGCAGCAGCCGCGGACGCAACCCCTCGTCGCGGAAACCCAACTTCTCCACGACGCGGCGACTCGGCAGGTTCTCCGGTCGGATGTTGATCTCGATGCGGTGCAGCCCGACCGTACGGAAGCAGTGGTCGACGGCGAGCGCGAGCGCTGTCGGCATGATGCCGCGGCCGGCGACCGCCGAGTCGATCCAGTAGCCGACATGCGCCGACCGGAATGATCCCCAGGCGATACCGCCGACAGTCAACTGACCGACGAGCTGGTCCTCGTAGGTCACAACGAACGGGAGGCAGGTTCCGGCTCGAGCTTCGCGACGCAGCCGCACCACCATGCCGCGAAACGTCATCGGCGAGCCCCCCGATGTCTCAGGCGCCGTCGCCTCCCACGGACCGAGCCAAGACCGGTTGCGCTGCCGGACGTCGCGCCAGGCACGGCTGTCACGCTGCCGGATGGGTCGCAGCCCTACCGGACCCTCCTGCAACGTCACCGGCCAGGCGGAACTCAATGGTCTCCTCCGTGCGCCTGATCCACTGCATGGTCCAACACGGGTAGCAGCACCGCGAGCCCGTCGAGGACACCTCCGGTCGATCCGGGCAAGTTGACCACAAGCGTGGTCCCCGCAAGTCCAGCGATGCCCCGCGACAGCACGGCGGTCGGCACCGCATCGCGGCCCGCCGATCGGATCGCCTCGGCCAGCCCGGGAATCTCGCGGTCGACGACGCGCAGGGTCATCTCCGGCGTCAGATCGAGCGGCGTCAAACCGGTTCCACCCGTGGTCACCACCACGTCGTACGCCTGGTCGACGCCGTCACGCAAGACCGCTTCCACCGGATCGCCGTCGCGGACGACGACCGGGCCGTCGACCGCGCACCCGTGTGCACGCAGCGCGTCGACCAGGATCGGGCCACCGCGATCCTCGTACACCCCACCCGCAGCGCGGTTGGACACGGTGACGACGAGCGCTCTCATTGCTCGGCCCTCGTCCAGTCACCGCTGGCGCCACCGGCCTTCTCCTCGACGCGCACATCGGTGATGACGGCTGCCGGGTCGACCGCCTTGACCATGTCCACAACGGTGAGCGCCGCCACGCTGACGGCAGTGAGAGCCTCCATCTCGACACCGGTGCGGTCCGCAGTCCGTACGGTGGCGCTGATGTCGACGGCATCGTCGGCAACCGCCAGCTCGACCTTGACGGCGTGCAGCGCGATCGGGTGACACAGCGGCACCAGGTCCGGCGTCTTCTTCGCAGCTTGGATGCCGGCGATACGCGCGACTGCGAGGACGTCGCCCTTCGGCACACCGTCACCGCGCAGCAACGTCACCACGTCGTCAGACACCAGGACCCGCCCGGTGGCACGTGCCGTGCGCACCGATACGTCCTTCTCGGACACGTCGACCATGCGCGCAGCGCCGCGCTCGTCGACATGGGTGAGATCGCGGGAGGTCACGTGCTGCGTCGCTCCAGGACCATGACGTCGACCCTCGTGCCCGCAAGCACCGTCTTCGTTTGCTCGGGTACCACGATCAGCGCGTTCGCGTCGGCCAGGTCGCCCATCAGGTGCGAGCCGACACCTCCGCCGAGCGGTTCCGCGGCAAAGGTGCCGTTGTCTCGTTGTGTCAACCGCGCTCGGGCGTACTGCCGCTTTCCTTCCGGCGACGAGAACTTCGACGTACACGTTGCCTTGACGATCGGCAGCCCGACCGGGTCCTGTCCTGCGAGCTTGCGCAGCACCGGTCGCACGAAGATCTCGAATGAGACATAGCAGCTGACCGGGTTCCCGGGCAGCGTGAAGATCGGGGTTTCATCGGGACCGATGACGCCGAAGCCCTGCGGCATTCCGGGCTGCATGGCGACCTTCGTGAAGCGAACGGTACCGAGCTTGGCCAAGACTTCCTTGACCACGTCGTACGTCCCGACCGACACACCGCCGCTGGTGACGATGAGGTCCGCCCGGATGAACTGGTCCTCGATCGCGTCCATCAGGATGCGCGGATCGTCGGGCACCAGGCCCACGCGGTACGCCACTGCACCGGCCTCGCGCGCGGCACTGGCCAGCAGGAAGCTGTTGGAATCGGTGATCTGCGCCGGACCGACTGCAGCACCGGGCTCGACGAGCTCGGATCCGGTCGACAACACCACGACCCGAGGTCGCGGCCTTGCGAGGACGCGATCGTGCCCGAGCGCCGCGAGCAGGCCGATCTGCCGCGCGGTCAAGCGCATGCCCTTGCGCAGGACCGTCGTCCCCGACTCCACGTCCTCGCCCCGGCATCGGACGTGCTGCCCCACCGCGGGCGCCTGCCGGATCTGCACCGCAGCGATGCCGTGATCGGTCCATTCCTGCGGGACGACAGCATCGGAACCGGCGGGCAACGGAGCACCGGTCATGATGCGCGCGGTGTAGCCGGGACGGATCGACATCGTCAAGTAGGACCCCGCAGCGATGTCGCCGACGACCGGCAGCGTGACCGGTCGCTCGTCAGACGCGTCAACGAGGTCCGATGCGCGCACGGCATAACCGTCCATCGCCGAGTTGTCGAAACGCGGCAGATCACGCGTGGCGACGACGTCCTGCGCGAGCAGCGTGTCGTGTGCCTCGAGCAGCTGCATGTCGTAGGCCGCGAGCGGCTCGACAGCGTCGAGGGCCTCTTTCAGGTGCTCGTCGACACTCTTCACGAGGCGTCGTCGCTCTCTGGTGGAAGTCCTGCAACGAACTCGCGCAGGAATGCCCGGAAGTCCGGGCCGAGATCACTGCGCTCGGCCGCGAGCCGCACGACTGTACGCAGGTAGTCGCCGCGATCACCGGTGTCGTAACGACGACCGCGGAACAGCACGCCGTGCATGGGCTCGCCCTCACTCGCGAGCAGACGCAAGCCGTCGGTCAGCTGGATCTCGTCGCCACGACCCGGCTCGGTTCGATGCAGCGCCGGGAAGATCTCGGGGGCGAGCACATAGCGACCGATGATCGCCAGGTTGCTCGGAGCGTCTTCGCGATCCGGTTTCTCCACCAGATCGGTCACCGTGACGACATCCGCATCGTCGGTGGGCTCGATGGCAGCGCAGCCGTACATCGAGACGAGTGCCGGATCGACTTCGATGAGCGCGACAACGCTGCCCCCGTACCTGCACTGCACATCGATCATGGGGACGAGTAGCGGGTCGCGCGGATCGATCAGGTCGTCGCCGAGCAGCACCGCGAATGGGTGCTCTCCCACGTGGCGCTCGGCGACCAGAACGGCGTGCCCGAGTCCGCGTGGATCGCCCTGCCGAACGTAGAAGACGTTGGCCAGATCGCTCGACTCCCGGATGACCTTGAGCCGCTCGTCGTCACCCTTTGCGGCCAGCGCCTCCTCGAGCTCGTACGCGCGGTCGAAGTGATCCTCGAGCGCGCGCTTCCCGCGCCCGGTGACCATGAGTATGTCGTCCAGTCCGGCGGCGACGGCCTCCTCGACGACGTACTCGATCGCCGGCTTGTCGACGATCGGCAGCATCTCCTTGGGCGTTGCCTTGGTCGCCGGCAGGAAGCGGGTGCCGAGCCCGGCGGCCGGAATCACCGCCTTCGTGACCGCAGGCGCCGGAGACGTCATAGGGAGGACCCTATGCCGCAGCGGTCAGCGCTCCGAGCGCAGCTCGACGTCGGCAACCGACCAGCGGTCGCGGCCGCCGCGCTTGGCCTGGTACAGCGCCGCGTCGGCACTGCGCAGCAGCTGCTCCTGCGTTCCACCATGCTCGGGAAAGACCGCGATGCCAGCGGAGACGGTGACCCAGAGCCACTCGTCGCCGCCACGGGTGAATGGCGCACCGCGAACCTCGCCGCAGATGCGCTCCGCAACGTGCTGGGCACCGTCGAGCCCGGTCTCCGGCAAGATCAGCACGAATTCCTCGCCGCCGTACCTCGCCAGCGTGTCGATCTCGCGGATCTGCTCGCCGACTCGATCGGTGAACTCGCGGAGCACCACGTTGCCGCGCTCGTGGCCGTAGCGGTCGTTGACCTCTTTGAAGTGGTCGAGGTCGAGCATCACGACGGCGAGATGCCGGCCGAACCGCAGCGCGCGCTCGATCTCGCGACCGAGGTTCATCGACAGGTAGCGGTAGTTCCACCGACCCGTCAGCGCATCGGTGATGGCGAGGAGCTGCGCCTCGCTGTGCTGCAGCGCGTTGTCGACGGCAACACTTGCCTGGTCGGCCAGTGTTTTCAGCGCGTCCTCGTCGCCCTCACTGAATGCCTGCCTGTCGAGCCGGTCGTACGCGGCCAGCACACCGATGACGTCCTCGTGCCGCCGCAGCGGGACGGCAAGCACGTTGCCGATCGACGGCTCGCCGGGTGCGGGCAGCAGCGACTCGAGTCGACCACGCGCGACGATGCCGGTCGACGCGACTCCGCCGAGGACACCGGAGCCCAGCGCCACCCCGCGCATGTTCCCTGACCCGTCGAGGCGGTCCAATCCTTGACCGGCAACAAGCCGCAGATCGCCGGTGGGCTCGACCATGAGGACGACGCCACTGGACGCCCGCACGGACGAGAGGGCGGTCGCCAGCACCACGCCGAGGATGCCGTCGAGATCGAGCGTTCGGGTCAGCGTCTCCCCGAGCCGTCGCAGGTACGCGTCGGGATCGTCGCCCCCGCCTGCACCATTCTCCTCAGCCGAACCTGCGGCGTGCCGCGCTGTCGGAACGGGAAGCTCGGACACGATCCGACGGCCGACGTACGCGACCAGCGGCCACAGCAGGACGACCAGCAGTCCGAACAGAGCAGCAAGGAGCGGCCCGCGGTACAGCCAGCCCACCAGGGCGGCGAGCCCGGCGACGAACGCGAGCAGGACGATGAGAATCGTCCACAGTCGGGTGCGCGACGTCACGACCGTGGCGCACCTCCTCATCCGTGCTCACCCATGCTCATCCGGGTCAGCTACCTGACACGATCTTGCCTCAGGATGGGGACAGCCTCCATCTTCGGGAGGCCACCGTGGGTGTCACCAAGGCGGCGCTGCGCAACCAGCTCGCTGCCCGTCGCGCTCTCCTGACGCCCACACAGCTCGACGATGCCGGCGAGAAGCTGGCCGCCGCCGTACTGCCAGCGCTCCCGGACCGGGGCTGTGTCGCCTGCTACGTGGACGTCCCACCCGAACCACCGACCGGAGCGCTGCTGGCAGCGTTGCTCGCGCGCGGGTACCGCGTACTGCTACCGCTCCTGCGTGCCGATCGCGATCTGGGCTGGGGTGAGTACGACGCTGCGGCCGGACTCGTGCCCGCCCGCTGGGGCCTACGCGAACCCGCCGGTCCTGACCTCGGTACGGACGCGATCGGCGCCGCGGACGTGGTGATCGTGCCGGCCGTAGCGGTGGCCCGCGACGGCGTACGACTCGGCCGCGGCGGCGGCTCGTACGACCGCGCTCTCCCCCGTACGGATGCCTCGCTGATCGCGCTGCTCCACGACGGCGAACTGCTGCCAGCGGGGACAATCGCGGCCGAAGGGCACGACCGCCTGGTCCACGCGGTCGTCACGCCCCGCGCGGGTCTGGAACGCCTGCCTGCCTAGCCCCTACCGGCTGGACGGCGCCAGGGCGGAAATCGAGCAGGGCACGGCGCCGCGCGGCCGCAGCGTGATGCCCGCCGCCACAGCCGGCTCGACCTGATCGGTCGTCAGCCGGAAGGCTCGTACCAAAGCCGCGACCGCCACGGTGGCCTCCAGCCGGGCGAAGAGCGCACCAAGACATGCCCGCGGCCCGCCGCCGAAGGGGACATAGGCGTACCGATGCCGGCGGGCGACGGCTCCTGGCGCGAACCGCGACGGGTCGAAGCGTTGCGGGTCGGGCCACAAGTCACGGTTGCGATGCGTGGCCCACATGCTGAGGATCACGATCGAGCCAGCCTCCAACCGACGCCCGCCTACCTCGTCGGGAGCCAGCGCAACCCGACCGGTCCCGGGTGCGGGCGGATAGAGGCGCATGGCTTCCTGGATGGCAGCCCACGTCTCATCGAGATGCTCGACGTCATCAGCCGACGGCGGCCAGGTGCTCACGACGTTGGCGACCTCGGCGCGCACCGCGTCCTGAGTCTCGGGGTGATGCCCCAGCAAGTGCAGCGTGAAGGTCAACGCATTCGCGGTCGTCTCGTGTCCGGCGAGCAGGAAGATCAGCACCTGGTCGCGGATCTCACGGGCGTTGAGTCCCGCACCCGTCTCGGGATCTGTCGCGTGCTGCAACAGCGTCACGAGATCGTCCGCGCCGGTCGCCTCCTTGTGTCGGGCCACCACGCGATCGACGACCTCGAACAGTTCCCGTTGAGCCGCGCGTGCCTGTCGTGCCCGTCGCGTCGGCACATCTCGAATGAACCGGATCGGCTGCTGGGCCCGAGTGCGAACCTGCTGGTTCACGAGCGGGAAGGCATGATCCATCGTGGCGATCACATCGGCCAGGTCGTCACCGAAAAGCAGCTTGCCGACGACGCGCAACGTGTAGCGCATCGATGTCGCATGCAGATCAACCGTCTTCGCTGAGGAGCCGCCCAGGCTCAGCTCCCCGACGAGTCGATCGGCCTCCTCGGCCATGACGTCGACGTACGTCTTCACTCGCCGCGGCGTGAACAGCGGCTGCACGATTCGCCGCTGCCGCTGCCATTCCTCGCCCTCGCTCGTCAGCAACCCGTCACCAACCCAGCCACGGATCTCCCGATAGAACGGGCTGCCCTTCGCGTAGTTGCGACTGTTGGTCGCCAGAATCTGCTGGATCCCGTCCGGGTGGGTGACGAGGTTCAGGACCTGCCGAGCGCCCGGCGGGCCGAGGACGATGCGTGCCACGTCCCCCTGCTCGTACATCGCGCGCTCGAACGTCCCGAGCGGATCCCGCTTCAACTCGAGCGTCGACCCGAGCAGCGTCTTCAGCATCGCCCGCCACCTCCGCTCGTAACCTTCGCGTGCGGCAATCAAGGCGCGCTCAAGGCTAATCGCTGGCGGTACGTTCAACCCATGACGGAGCAGGGTCCGTCGCCGGTGACGTCGATCCAACTGCTCGGTCCGGTGCGGCTCGGGTACGCAGACGGATCGTCGGCTCCCATCCGCAGCGATCGAGAACGGACCTTGCTCGCTGCGCTCGCGTCCGACGCGGGACTCGTGGTTTCCACCGACACCCTGATCGATGCCGTCTGGGGCAACGCTCCTCCCACCGGCGCACGACACGCGCTGCATGTCCACGTGTCCGCGCTGCGCCGCCGCCTGGGCCACAGCCCGTCACCCCTCGAGGCCGCGCCGCATGGGTACGTGCTGCGACTCGGACCGAACCAGCTCGACTCGGAGGCGTACGAGGCGCTAGCCGCACGCGGACGAGCAGAGTTGGCCAGCAATGAGCCGGACCGGGCGGCCGGCACGTTTCGAGAAGCCCTGGCGCTGTGGCGTGGACCGGCCATGGCGGATGTGCCATGGGAGCGGTTCGCGGCGGCCGACGTTGCCCGGCTCACCGAATCGCGGCACAGCACCGAGGAAAACCAGGTCGACGCGGAGCTCGCCGCCGGCAACACCGACGTCGCGGTCTCCCTGGCCAGCGGACTGGTGCGATCAGAGCCGCTGCGCGAACGACGGTGGGGACAGCTCATGCTGTCGCTGTATCGCTCCGGCCGGCAGGCCGATGCCGTCCAGCGCTTCACCGAGGTTGGTGCGTTGCTTCGAGCCGAGCTAGGCGTCGATCCGAGCGCAGAGCTCCAACAGCTTCACCGCGGCATCTTGGATCAGGACGAGCAGCTCGGCCTGGTCGACTCACGAACCGCAGGTACGCCGCAGACCCTCTTCACCCGCGTTGGCGACTGCGCGCTGGCCTACCAGGTGCTCGGCAACGGTCCGATCGACGTTGTCCTCGTCCCCGGTTTCACCGGGCACCTCGAGGTCCGCTGGGAAGATCCCGTTCTCGCTCACCTGTATCGGCGCCTCGGCAGAGCATGTCGCCTCGTACTGATGGACAAGCGCGGCACCGGGATGTCCGACCGATTTGGCGGCTTCCCCCCATTACCGGAACACGTCGACGACGTCATCGCCGTGATGGACGCTGTCGGTTCCCATCACTTCGCCATCTTCGGCGTCTTGGATGGCGCGACCATTGGATTGCTCACCGCCGTAGCCCACCCCGATCGCGTCATGGGGCTGGCCACGTACACGATGCTGCCTGTCGTGGCAGCGCCTGACTATCCCTACAGCGCGAAGCCCGAACAAGCGGCAACGCTGCAGACCGTGGTGAGCCAACGCCTCGACATGGACGCCGTACTGCCGCTGTGGGCACCGAGTCGGGTGGGGGACGTCGAGTTCTCGCGATGGTTCACCCGATACATGCGGATGGGTGCTGGCGTGGGCGGCGCAGCACAGATCGTGCAGAGGTTGCTGGAGACAGACATCCGCGCACAACTGTCCGACGTCGATGTCCCAGTGCTCGTGTTGCATCGGCGTGGTGACAGAGCAAACAACCCGGGAAATGCGGAGTACCTCGCTGCCCACCTCTCGCAGGCAACGCTCGCCCTCCTGCCTGGCGATGACACCGTGCTCTGGGCAGGTGACGTCGACGCTGTCGCAGCGGCTATCGAGGACTGGCTTCCCACACTCTCGTCAGGACGATGACGGCGTGAGGACCAACGTGTTGTCTGCGGCATCTTCGACCGCGTCAGCCGTCCACAGCCACGCGGTGGTACGACCATCACCCCAGGGGCCGGCCTGGTCGAAGTAGTGGCGGTGGAACGCGTGTCCCGATGCGCCCGTCAGGTTGATCCAGCGAGAACGATTCAGGTCCTCCAGATCGACAACCATTCGCATGGACGGCACCCAGTTGACTTCGTAGCTCTCGGCGGCATTCCAGCCGACGGCATCCACGATGGAGGGGCCGCCGCCAAGGCGTAGCGGCCCACGGTTGAAGAGCCACTCGATCGGGGCAATGCCGGACGTGCCGAAGGTGCCGTTGCGCACCTCCAACTCGTGCACCCATCCCCAGGTCCATTCGCGCGGATCCTTGCCCTGGAGCCGCGTCATCTCGGCGCGTGCATCGACCAGCGCCTGCTGCAGAACGATGTCGCGCGTCTCGCGCACGTCTTTCGTCGTGACGTTGTCCCACCAGGCGTTGTCGGGCGCGTCCATCAGCCGGCGGACGACCTCGAACCAGCGGTCTCCCCCGTCGGGACGGGTGGGCTCCGGCAGCTCGTCGTCGAAGGTGATGGACAACAGGTTCTTCCAGACCGCGTTGAAGTACGCAGCGGCTGCGGAGTCGGGCGGTTGGCTGTAGTTCCAATCGCGCAGCAGGTCCTGGGCTTCTCGATCCCACGGATCCAGCTGTACGTCGAGCAGCATCGGCACGAGGTACGCGGCGTTGCCGTTGCGCGTATCGCGCTGAATGTCGGTCATCGCGTCGATGTCGATGCCAGTGTCGAGCTCCTCGATGCGCTCGACGATGCGCTGACTGCGATAGCCGTACGCCCACTCGTCGGTGAGGTAGTTGGGGTAGGTCGGCGCCGCGACCGCATTGTTGGCGGTGACGATGTAACCCTCGGGCGGGTCGTACGCCGAGGGGAGTTCCTCGAACGGGATGTACCCGAGCCACTCGTCCTGGTTGGTCCACCCCGCCGCCGGCCACCGCCCCATCGGCCGTCCCGGTCCGGAGGGCCGGATGGGAATCCGTCCGGGGGACTGGTAGCCGATGTGGCCCTCGACGTCGGCGTACACGAGGTTCTGCGCCGGCACCTCGAACAGCCGAGCTGCCTCGCGGAAGTCGAGCCACGTCTGCGCGGTGTTGATGTCGAAGATGGCGTCTGCGGTACGTCCAGGTTCGAGCGCGGTCCAGCGCAGCGAAACCCCGTAACCCGGATCGCGATTGCCCGCAGACTGACCGTCGACGGGCGCTGTGGTGCCGACGCCGCGAAGCTCCTCGCTGGCGTCCGACAGCAGCGGGCCATGCCGGGTCGACCGGACCGTGATGGTGACGTCGTCACCACCGGCAACGCGAATGGTCTCCTCGCGCTGGTCGAACGGCGCGGTGCCGCCGGGCACGGCGTATCCCCCGTCCTCGAGCCGCTCGAGGTATAGGTCAGTCACGTCCGGACCCATGTTGGTGAAGCCCCAGGCGATGCGATCGTTGTGACCGATGACGACACCGGGAACCCCGGAGAAGGTGTAGCCCGCGACCTGGAACGGGCACGCGCTCGACACTGCGCGGCAGTGCAGTCCCATCTGGTACCAGATCGACGGCATCTGCGGCGCGAGGTGCGGGTCGTTGGCGAGCAGTGCGCCGCCGGTGTCGGTCCGCGCACTGCTGAGCACCCACGAGTTCGAGCCGATGCCCTCACCGGAACCAAGCAGCGTGGGCATTGCTGCGACGGATGCCGCAACAGCATCGAACGCATCCTGGGCACGGTCAGGAAATGCCGTCCGTTCCGGTGCGTACGCGGCAGCGCTGCGATCCTCCAGCGGTGCTGACGTCCCGGTGTAGCCGGGCAGGATCGGCTGGTGCCGGTCGTACGGGTACGGCGGGTACAGCTCCTCGATGCGCTCTACGGGCAGCATCGCGGCCATTTGGGCGCGGGCGATCTCGGTTTGCATGTTGCCGCGCAGATCCCAGGCCATCGCCTTGAGCCACGCCACCGAATCCGCAGGCGTCCACGGTTCGGGTGTTGCGCTGACGCCGGTGAGTCCGAGGACGGCGTACTCGAGGCTCAGCTCGGCGCCGTCGCGTTGCTCGAGGTAGGCGTTCACCCCGTCGGCGTAGGCCTGCAGCCAGCGGCGCGTGTCGGGTGACAGGATCGCCAGCTCCTGCTCGGCGACGCGGCGCCAGCCCAGCGTGCGCAGGAACGTGTCACGCTCGACCTGGTCCTCGCCGAAGAGCTCGGCCAATCGCCCTGAGGTCACGTGGCGGCGAAAGTCCATCTCCCAGAATCGGTCCTGCGCATGCACATAGCCCTGCGCCGTGAAGAGATCCTCCGCGTTATCGGCATAAATCTGCGGAATGCCGTACGCATCGCGATGCACGGTGACGTTGCCGTCCAGGCCGGCGACGGCCAGCTCACCCTCGTACGCCGGAAAGGAGCGGCGCACCGTCCACGTGCCGTACACCGCCGCTGAGATCACGATCAGGCCCAGCACCGACGCCAGCACCACTCCGACGATGAGCAGGCGGCGCATGCGCGCAGCCTAGGAGGCTGCACCCGTACCCGAGGGACCAGGCGACGCAGGATTGCTGGCCGGTCCTGGTCGTGTAGATCGTCGTGTGGCGATTGCGCGTGGGCCCGCGCGCCGGATGACACGACGATCGACACGACCGCCGGCCGCGGTACCCCACAATGTCCCTGGTCGCGCTCGCCTTCTCGCTCTCCATCGCTCGGCGGCTCGACTGCTCCAAATGTTCCGCATCCCGCGCCGCCCGACGGCTCACGCGGAGGGGAGGCGCCCCGTGCCCATCGAGCAGTTCGACTTCGTGCTGCTCGTCGGGGCCGGCGTCGTCCTGTCCGCCATCGTCGCCGTCCGGCTGTCCACGCGGACCGGGTTGCCGAGCTTGCTGCTGTATCTCGGACTCGGGCTGCTGCTCGGCGAGGACGCCATCGGCATCTACTTCAATGACGATGCGTTGGCACAGGTGCTCGGGCTCGGTGCGCTCGTGCTCATCCTGGCCGAGGGCGGGCTGACGACCAGCTGGAACCTCGTCCGACCCGCGATCCCGGTCGCCAGTGCCCTGGCCACGATCGGTGTCGGAGTGAGCGTGCTCGTGACGGCGCTGGCGGCCTACAGCCTCTTGGACGTCTCCTGGCAGGTCGCCGTCCTCGTGGGAGCAATCGTGTCGTCGACGGACGCGGCGGCCGTGTTCTCGGTACTGCGCACGCTGCGGCTGCCCCCGCGACCAGCCGGCATTCTCGAAGCCGAGTCCGGATTCAACGATGCGCCGGTCGTCATCCTCGTGATTGCGCTGTCCGAGCCACCGAGTGACGTGCCGGGTGTGCTCCCGCTGCTCGGCTTGCTGGTCATGGAGCTCGTTGGCGGGGCGGCATTGGGGCTCGGCATCGGTTGGTTGGGCGCTCAGGGACTACGCCGGGTGGCGCTGCCCGCCTCCGGCCTCTACCCGCTGGCGGTGCTCGCGCTGGCCGTGGGGTCATATGCAGCGGCGACCACCCTGCACCTGAGCGGGTTCCTCGCGGTGTACCTGACGAGCCTCGTCCTCGGCAATAGCCGCCTGTCACATGGAACCGCGACGCGCAGCTTCGCGGAGGGCATCGCTTGGCTCGCGCAGATCGGGCTGTTCGTGATGCTCGGATTGCTCGCGACTCCCCGTGAATTGGGCGCCGTCGTCCTCCCGGCGCTCGGAGTCGGGTTCGTCCTGCTGCTGATCGCGCGGCCGCTGTCGGTGGTGCTGTCGTCAGTGTGGTTCCGGCTCCCGTGGCGAGAACAGGCCTTTCTGTCCTGGGCAGGTTTGCGCGGCGCGGTCCCCATCGTGGTCGCGACGATCCCGGTGACCGCCGGCGTGGCGGGTTCCGAGCGGATCTTCAACCTCGTGTTCGTCCTGGTGGTCGTGTTCACCCTGGTCCAAGGACCCACGCTGCCGTGGATCGCACGCCGGCTGGGCCTCGTGCAGGACATGGCGGCCGACGACATGGGCATCGAGTCGGCCCCCCTGGCTCATCTACGCGCCGATCTGCTCGAGGTGCGGGTCCCACCCGAATCACGTTTGCACGGAGTCGAAATCTTCGAGCTGCGTCTGCCGCGGGGTGCGTCGGTCACGCTCGTCGTGCGCGACGGACAGAGCTTCGTTCCTGATAGCCGGACCGTCCTGCGAACTGGCGACGAGCTGCTGATCGTCGCCACCGAGCAAGTGCGCGACCGGGTCGAGCGCCGGCTGCGCGCCGTCAGTCCAGCGCGGGAAGCTCGCCGGCTGGCGTCCCGACTGAGGTTCGCGGAATAGACAGCGAGCGTTCGTTGTCCCACCATTGGCAGTCGCGAAGTGAGAGTGCCAGCCGGGAGGATGCGTTGCCCACCTACCAGTACGTCTGTACGGCGTGCGACGAGCCGTTGGAGGCCGTCCAGGCGTTCAGCGACCCCGCGCTGACGGAGTGCCCGTCGTGCGGCGGCCGGCTGCGCAAGGTCTTCACCTCGGTGGGAATCGTCTTCAAGGGTTCCGGCTTCTACCGCAACGACAGTCGAGAGGCCGCGAAGGCGGGCGCCAACGGATCCGGTAAGGAGTCGTCCGACGCCAAGACCTCCGATGCGACGTCCTCCAGCAGTTCCTCGACCGACTCGGCCTCCAGCGACACGTCGACGAAGCCGTCCTCCGGCGCCACAAAGGAAGGAGCAGAAGGCACCGGCTACCGCTGGCGCGAGCTGACCGGTCCCTGGGGATACCGCCTTCCGTCGCTTTGCCCTGTGGACGACGCGTTTTCTGCCTTGACACGCTCCTACTGTCGAGCCCGTGCCCGGAATCTCGAGCACGCTGCCGTCGCGATGGCGAGCCATTCGACGGCGACTGGCGTGGCATCGACGCATGCTCGCGGCCGCCCTGACAGCGGTCGCCGTGGTGACGGGAATTGCCGCTGCTCGTCCGGCTCCCCCACCGACGACCGAGGTCATCGTGGCAGCAAGCGACCTGTCGGGTGGCTCAGTCCTGGTTGCGACGGACGTGAAGGTCACGCGGTTGCCCGTAGGGTTCGTTCCGGCGGAGGCGATGACGGCGCTGGCAGCGGTGGAGGGTCGCCTCCTCGCCGGCCCGATGCGCTCGGGTGAGGTCGTGACCGACGTACGGCTCGTCGGCCCCGCCCTGCTCGAGGGATACAGATCCACACGGGCGCCACGACGGTCGCGACTCCCGTACGCATTGCCGATGCCGGCGCCGTCCGGCTCGTGCAACCCGGCGACCGAATCGACGTGCTCGCGGCAGCGATGCCGAGCGAGCTCGCTGCAACTGGCATCACTGCTGCCGAGGTCGCGGTCGTTGCGTCGGACGTTCAGGTCGTGACGGTTCCGCAGGAGCAGGACGACCTCGCTGTCGTCGATGGCGCGTTGATCGTCGTCGCTACGAGCGAGCGGGTGGCTGAGCAGTTGGCCTCTTCCGCGGTCGACGTCGCGGTTGTCTCTCACGCTGAGACCCGACTGATCCGCGATTCGCCGCGCACCGCCAGACCTGCGAGGGTGATCGCGGACCTGCAGGGGCCGATCTGAGGAGGAAGAGCCCCCATGCTGAAAGGGTTCCGCGACTTTCTTGTTCCGCGGCAACATCGTCGATCTCGCTGTAGCGGTTGTCATTGGCACGGCCTTCACGGCCCTGGTGACTGCCTTCACCTATGCGCTCATCCAGCCCCTGGTGAACCTGTTCCTCGGCGGTGGCGTCGATGGCGGGAAGGTCATCGTCAATGGCCAGATATTCGATTTCGGCGCCGTGATAAACGCGATCATCACATTCGTGATCATCGCGGCCGTCGTCTACTACTCATCGTCACGCCGATGAAGCGGATCATGGACCGAGCTCGCAGGGCGAGCCCACGGATGACACGCCCGCCCCGACGGACGAAGCGCTGCTTCTCACCGAGATTCGCGACCTGATGCAGCGCCAGGTCAACCAGACGCCGCCGCGGAACTACTAGGGCGTCGTCCTCATCCGGGCTCGACGTGATGCGGCGGCTTCTCGTCGAGGAGTCGCCGCTCGTCGTCGTCGTTCTCCACCGACTCGCCCCAGCCCGCGTCGGTGTCGTCGGCCGTTTGTTCTGGCAGCAGCTCGGACATGCTGTCCACGGTACGGCGTGAGGGTCGCATCGACCGGGCAAGCTGCTCACTGTGGAACGTCGCCCACTCGGGCGAGACCGGTGTCGAGCCTGCCCATGGTTGGTCTCGGCACCTGGCGCGTTCTCGACGTTGGCGGCTCCGCTGTCGAGGTTGACCGCCACGCCGTAGTTCAGCGCGCGCTGGACAGCGGCACGACGGTGGTCGACTCGTCCCCGATGTACGGCCAGGCCGAGCGCGTCCTCGGTGACGCGCTGCGCGACCGCCGCGACGAAGCCTTCGTGGCCACCAAGGTGTGGGCCACCGACGACGACGAAGCAGGTCGACAACTCGGCAACGCCTACGGCTTCTTCGGCGGCCGCATCGACCTCTACCAGGTGCACAACCTGGTCGCCTGGCGACGCCGCCTCGACCTCCTCGAGCGCGAGCGCGACGCCGGACGGGTCAGGTACATCGGCGTCACGCATTACGCATCATCCGCACTGAGTGACATCGAGCAGATCATGCGCAGTGGACGCATCGACGCCATCCAAGTTCCGTACAACCCGCGCCAGCGTGAGGTCGAGCAGCGCATCCTGCCGTGCGCGGCTGACCTCGGCATTGGCGTGCTGCTGATGCGTCCTTTCGGCGAAGGCAGTCTGCTACGACGTACTCCCTCGTCGGTCAGAACTCGACGCGTTGGGCGTTCGAAGCTGGGCGCAGGCGCTGCTGAGGTGGGGGCTCAGTGACCCGCGCGTGACAGTGTCCCTGCCCGCGACCTCCAGCGCCGATCGTGCTGCAGAGAACGCCGAGGTCGGCAACGGTCCATGGTTCGATGCATCGCAGCGCGAGCATGTCGTGCGTCTAGCGCAGCAGCTCTGACAAGAAGGAGTCCTCGTGCGGTTGCAGATGTCGTCGGCCCCCACGAGAAGTTCGACCGCTGATACCGAGACGGTGTGGTGCTCGCTAGTCAAAGAGACGCTTGAACCAGTGGTGCAGCCGCGGTCGCGCGGATGGGGTCTCCTGCGATACCGGCTCGATGAGCCCAGCGCGCTCTAGTGAAGCGAGATCCGCGCGGCTCTGTCGATCTGCTGAGCGTCTGGACTGCTCGGTGATCGAATTTAAGACCGCCGCAATGAGCGCGGCGGTGAGGACAAGGCTGCCGAGCTGGAGAATCACTGCGACAGCGTGACCCCAGCGCTCGCGGGCGGATCACCTCCAAGTCCGGTCATCATGGACAGCCGGCTTTCTGCCCTACAATAATACTTCGTGCGTCGAGTCAAGTTCACCCAGTCGGCGCGCAAGCACCGGATCGGTAAAGCTCACGTGTTGGCAGCTATGGAGGCAGCCGGTGTCCCATTCCGCATTCCAGCCACGGGTCGCTTAGACGAGCGACTCGTCTGGATCGGAACCGACGATCGCGGCATCGTCCTGGAAGTGATCGGGATCGACCTACCTGATCACCTGCTCATCATCCATGTCATGCCCCAGACCTTCCGGAGGAAGTAATGCCGTCGAAAGAGGAGCCGCGCTACCGGGTCGCGCACGGCCCGGACATCGATCTGGAGCGAGAGGACATCCGTGACTCCCGCGGCCGACGGATTACCCCCGACTACGTCGAATCCGCCGTAGACGATGTCCACCAAAAGCTACGTCGCGGCCGTCCCTCCTTGACCCCGGAAGGGACCGCGTCTCCTCAGGTCACGTTCCGACTTCCAGCCCGACTGCGACGGGAGACCGAGGATCAAGCCCGAAGAGAAGGCACCGCCGTGTCCTCCGTCGCCCGAAAGGCACTCGAGGAGTACATCGAACGACACCGGCACGCCTCCTAAATGACCAGGTAAGCGGACTCGGTCGCGATAGTCGAAGCGGCTCGGAGCGATGTTCACGCAGCCGTCGACGCCAGCACGCCCAGCGTGTACGAATGATGGCGACTCGCTGTGAAGCAAACCCGAGCCTCGTCTGGCATCGATGCCCTCACTGGCGGCATCCGTTGCGATGAGGATGCGGACCGCGTGCTCGCTCGGTCAGCCTGGAACGCTTGACGAAGCCGTTCGCGGTCCTCCGTATGCAGCCCACCGTGCAGCAGCGCCCTACCTCGACCAGCGCGCCCGACGACAGCCCGTTCAGGTTCCCATTGCCCTTGCTCAACGCACCCCCGTCACCTGCTGTCAGCTCTCACTGACAGTACGAGACGTCCATTCTGTCCGGAATGGCGTCTGGAAGGTGGCCGCATGCGTATCGAGACCAGTTGCCGCGGGTCACGCGCTTCGGTGTCCGATCTGCCATACGTTCCGACAGTGCCGGCAGCGGTAGACATCCCAGTCGACTGTGTGCCATGCCGCGTCGTGAAACTCGGCGTCGCGGGCAGCGTCCAGATCCTCGTATGACCAGCCCTCATAGCCGCTCATGTCGACGTCCTTGGAGCCGCATCGTGGGCACGGGCGTCGCGGAACACGGGACCACTGGTAGCCGCACGCGTCGCAGTGAAGTGGGATGACGCCGTCCCGCTCCGATTCACCGCGAACGTCTTCCTCAGATCCACAAACTCGACACGCGTATGGTCCGCGGCCGCCTTTCGGTATGTCATCGCGTGGTACCAGGCGCGGGACCTGGCCGTCGAAGTCGACATCAAAGGCACGTCTGATCCCAGGTGACACAGCGAGGAACACCTGCGGACGTAGCCGCGTAAGCGACGCCAACTTGCGTGCGGAGTTCGTCTTCGCTGCATTCATCGACTCCGGCGTCGCGACAGCCATCTCGTGCAGCATGCGCGCCAAGAGCGGGGCATCCCGTTTTGCCTCGGCGGCGACCACGATATGGCCTTGGCTGTCGAAGGTCGCGATGTCGAGGGCGTCGTGTTCGAACGCGACGCTCCTGGCGGCCCATCCGTGATCGAGGACGAGTTCCGCGAAGGCGACGACCTGAATCAGGTATTCGCGGTTGAGCGCAGGGCGGGGTCCTCGAGAGAACAGGTTGTAGGGACCTTTCGAACCGGCCGCGCCGACCATCCGGAACTGTCCGGTTGTCTTCACGTCGATGAGCCGGGTGGACATCGCGAGGGCGAGGCCGTCGGCCTCCTCGTCGAGCAGCGGCGGCGTGATCCGTAGAGTCCGGTCCAGCAGGTCATGTTGGGTCGCGAACTCAGCGGCCCATGCATGCAACTGGGCCTCGATCGGTGAGCTGGGCGGATCGCTTCCGAGTGGCTGCATGAATGTGCTCCTACACCGGGTTGGCGTCACCCATGGAGTTTGCGGACGCGGCTCATCCAGTCGTCGTGCAAGGCAGCCCAGGCTCTCCCGCGCTGACCGGGATGGATCAAGGCATGCCAAGTCATGGTCAGCGCTCCGACTCTCGCCGTTCCGGCCTCGCTGTACATCGAAGGACTTTCCTGGGCGAGTCGACGGCTATCAAGCCGCTGAATGGGCGGACCGGTGACTTCATCCGCGATTTCGACGAGAACCCGTCGCGCCTCCTCGCCGAGGGTGACGATGGTGGGTGCATCAGCCGCTGTGATCTCCGAGCGGAGACGGGTGCGGTGCTTGGTGGCGGCCAGATTCACAAGCTCGCTGACCGACGGACGAGCGCGGCAGCGTCGCAGCTGGCAGCCCGACCTCCTGAGCAAAGGGCTTGTAGTTGGTCTGGATGACGTCTGCCTGCTGGCGAGCGGTACCGCCAGTCTTGACGAAGAATCGGTCAACCGAATCGCTGAACCAGGTATGCGCCGCCTCAACCGCAAGGGGCTCGAGCACGCGCTTCACGACGGATTGACCTGACGTGCCGTTGCCCACCGCTCGCACGTGGCCCCACTTGCCGCGCGTGTCTCCGTCGCGGAAGTTCACGGCCTCCTGCCATTGCTCGACACGCTGTAGAGCGTCCGCGCCGTCCCAGAAGACAGTCGGCTCGTCATCTACTGCAAGAGCGCCGACGGGCCCGATGCCCAGCTCCTCGATGGCCCACAAGGGCGGTGTCCAACGAACGTGGAGTGCGCTCGGATAGACGCCGAGTACGAAAAGGGCGGCCTCGTGAGTCGGCCGCCTTGGCGGTCGTGGCGACGACGGTCGCCCGAAGGGAAAGATGGCGGGTTCGTCCATGTCGGGATCTTGCCCTGATCCGCGCACTCGCGCGGCGAAGTCATCACTACAGACTCGCCTTGTCGGGCAACTGAGCACGTATCAGCTCGGCCAGGACGCCGACGTCGGCGATGAGATTGTCGCCCGCTAGAACACAGCGGGTGTCCGCCCTCGGCCTTCCTGGCCGGAGATGACGACCGATGCGCGTCGCGAGCAGCTGCAAGGCGTGTGCGACGCCCGCGAGGTGGTCCAGGCCGATTTCGCCATCGGGGACACCAGTCCCCGACAGTCGTAGCTCAAGGTCGTTGGCGTCCACCCGGATTCACCTACCCTCCAGGCGTAGATGACGGAAAGATCTTGCTCGTTCATGCTGCCACGAACTTCTCGACCACTGCTTGACTTGCGAGATTCGCTCAGAAGGAGTCTTCGTGCGGTTACAGAAGTTGGGTCACGCCTGCCTCCTGGCCGAGGACGGCGATGCGAGGGTGCTCATCGACCCGGGATCGTTCTCGACTGGCTTCGAAGACCTGACCGGGCTCACCGCCATCCTCATCACGCATCAGCATCCTGACCACGTCGACGTCGCGCGGCTACCGGCACTGCTGGCGGCCAATCCTGACGCGCTGCTCCACTGTGACGAGGGCACCGCGCGGGACCTCGACGAGCAGGGAATCAACGCGAAGGTCGTCCACGACGGTGACAGCCTCGACGTGGGTGTGCCGATCCGGGTCATCGGGCGCGAGCATGCGGAAGTTCACCCCGACGTGCCGCGCATCCCGAACGTCGGCTATCTCCTTGCTGAGCGGCTCTTCCATCCTGGCGATGCACTGACCGACCCCGACATCGACGGGCTCGAGGTTCTCGCGCTACCGACCGGGGCTCCGTGGCTCAAGGCAGCTGAGGCTGTTGACTACATGCGGCGGGTACGCCCTCGCATCGCGGTTCCGATTCACGAGGCGGCCCTCGCCATGCCGCAGATGTACTACGGGCTGTTCGACCGGCTCGCTCCTGCAGGTACACACGTACGCGTCATCGACGGTGAAGCGGGGATCGAGATCTGAGGAGGGTCGTGGCCACTGCCGATTCAATTCCCATCGATCCATCGAACGCAGGACAGCTGCAGGCGTGGGATGGCAAGGACGGGGACTACTGGGTAACCAATGCCGAACTGTTCGATCAGTGCATCGCTGCATACGACCAACGCTTCCTCGATGCCGCGAGCATCCAGTCCGGCAACAGGATCCTCGACATCGGGTGCGGCAATGGCGCAACGACGCGCGCGGCTGCTCGCCTGGCCGCCGACGGCTTCGCCCTCGGCGTCGACCTGTCATCGCGCATGATCGAGACTGCGCGATACGCAGCTGAACGTGAGAACGTGCGCAATGTCGTCTTCGAGCAGGGCGACGCGCAGGTTCATCCCTTTGACGAGGCATCGTTCGACGTCGCCATCAGTCGCACGGGGGCGATGTTCTTCGGCGATCCCGACGCTGCGTACGCCAACATCGCACGTGCATTGCATCCGCGGGGACGGCTCGTCCTGCTGGTCTGGCAGTCGCTGGCGAGTAACGAGTGGATCGTCAGCATCAGGACCTCGCTCGCTGCGGGACGGCAGCTTCCCGCGCCACCGGTCGAGGCGCCGGGACCATTCTCGATGAGCGATCAGGATCGAGTACGCGATCTGTTGCGACGCGCGGGGTTCACGAACGTGCGTTTCGACGACGTACGGCAGCCGCTGTTCTTCGGCGCGAACGCTCACACGGCGTACGACTTCCTGCTCGGCCTGGCCGGGTGGATGCTCGATGGTGTCGATGACGACGCAAAGGCTCGAGCGCGGCGAGAGCTGCGCCAGACCATCGAGGAGCATCTCGGCAATCACGGCGTGACGTTCGGATCCGCTACCTGGCTCATCACCGCCGACCGCGCGTCCTGACGCGCTGATCTGCTGCTGGCAGATCCTCTGCTGGCGAACTGACCTAGCCCGCTTCACTGCATCGCGGGAGCGTGTGGTGCATGACGAGTAGACCCGAAGGACCCTTGTTCGGCGACCACATCTACGACCGCTTGTTGCGCGAGCGGATCGTCTTCCTCGGCTCGGAGGTCCGCGACGACAACGCCAATCTGATCTGCGCTCAGCTGCTGCTGCTCGCGGCCGAGGACCCCAAGCGTGACATCTACTTCTACATCAACTCGCCGGGCGGCTCGATCTCCGCCGGCCTGGCCATCTTCGACACCATGGCCTTCATCGAGAACGACGTCGCCACGGTGGCCATGGGTCTCGCGGCATCGATGGGACAGTTCCTGCTTTCAGCCGGCGCCCGCGGCAAGCGGTACGCGCTCCCCCACGCGCGTGTCGTCATGCACCAACCGCTCGGTGGCATCGGTGGTACGGCATCCGACATCAAGATCCAGGCCGAGCAGATGATTTACACGAAGAACAAGATGGCCGAGCTGAACGCGCTGCACACGGGTCAGAGCATCGAGCGCATCACCGCGGACTCGGACCGGGACCGCTGGTTCACCGCTCAGGAAGCCCTGGAGTACGGCTTCGTCGACCACGTCGTCGCGACCGCGGCGATGGTGAGCGGCGGCGGCGGCACGGATACGTGACGGCGCCCTCGGCCGTATCCGCAGCGCATCTGCGCGACGCCTCGCGTCGCGTGCTGCTGCGGAGCGCACAGTGACGTCTGGGCTGAACCTCCGCGCATGCGCGCCGGCACGGAGGACGCGCGCTGCGGCTCCAGTCGAGTCAGGTCCTGCCGCACTTCCTCGAGGAGATCGCTGAGCCGCAATCCCAACGCCCGGCAGATGGCTGCGAGCACCTCGGACGACGCTTCCTTACGACCGCGCTCCACCTCGGACAGGTATGGCATCGACACCCGCGCGGCGTCGGCAACCTCGCGCAGCGTCCGCCCCTGTCGCTGTCGCGCCCGGCGTAGCGCCGCCCCGATCAGGTGTCGCAGCAGCATGGTCAGCCTCCTCGCCGCATTTCCTGAGGTCCATCTTGACGCACGACGGCACCGGCGGCCGCCCTGGCCAGCCATGTCCATGTTCGCCACGTGATCTACCGTGAGAGACGAAGAATGCCGCCCCCGTAGCTCAGGGGATAGAGCAACGGTTTCCTAAACCGTGTGCCGCAAGTTCGAATCTTGCCGGGGGCACTCGTTTCCGTTGGATCTTCAGCCGGTCAGTCGGGCGACTTGTAGCGACGGATCCAGAGGCGGACAACAGTGTTCACACATGGGCCAATGTTTATGACGCCCTTGCCGGGTACGCCGATATGGGAGCCGTGCAGTCCACGTGGTCGGCGTGGCGGCACCGACAGGAACTCGACGACAGACTTCCCGAACCCTTCGCGGACGTGCTGGAGCAGGTTTACGGCTTCGCCGACCCGGCGATCGCCGGTCGCACGGCGGGCGCGGAGTGGCGCCCCATGGTTCTGCCTGGCGACTGCGCGGAGGGCATCCCTGAACGCCCAGGCCAAGCGGCGCATCCGGACGGCCGGACTCTCAGAGGGCGATGAGTTTCGCCGTAGTTTCCAGTCTGGATCCACACATTCCGATCACCCGCACTCGAGGAGCGGATCATGACCGCGACCTACACCTTCGACGTCCTTGCCACCCTCGACGGCTTCGGCTCCTACGGCCCTGGCGGTGACTGGGGCGGTTACTGGGGCAAGCATGGCCCCGAATTCCTCGACCGCCGCCTCGCCATGTACGGCGAGGGGCAGCGGATGGTCCTGGGGGCCACCACCTTCCGGGAGTTCATGCAGCTGATGGGCCCGAGCAACGGTGAGTTGGATGAGCTCGACCCAGTGAACACTCGGATGAGGAGCATGCCGACAACGGTGGTGTCGACGACGCTGGAAGAACCCCTCGACTGGCCGGACGCGACCATCGTGAGCGGTGACGCCGTCGACGTCGTTACCCGGCTCAAGGAGGAGTCCGACGTGCCGTTGCGCTCGCACGGCAGCCTGTCGATGAACCGGGCGCTAATGGCCGCCGGCCTCGTCGACCGCGTCCAGGTAACGCTCTTCCCTGTGATCAGCGGTCAGACCGGTACGGACCCGATCTTCCAGGGTGCGGCCGACTTCGACCTCGAGCTGATCGAGAGCCGGACGCTCGACAGCAACATCCAAGAGCTCATCTACCGGCCCACCCTGCATGACTGAGTTCGTCCTGCACCCTCCCGTCATCGATCGCCGCGACCAGGAAGGGCCAATCGTGTCCAACGATCGCCGGCGTTCTCCACGTCTGCCGCCCCGCTGGTTCGTCCGCCTCGCCTGGTGGGTACACCGCACGGCATTACGCATAAGCGGCGGCCGTTTCGGGCTATGGCGTCCGAAGCGCGGCCGATGGGGCACGGCTCGTCTCACGACAACCGGGCGCCGTACTGGCCAGCAACGCACAGTGATCGTTGGCTACTTCGAGGATGGTCCAAATCTCGTCACTCTTGCCATGAACGGTTGGGCCGAGCCGGAGCCAGCCTGGTGGCTCAACCTGCAGGCGCATCCCGACGCCACAGTCGACCTGGTGAAGGAATCCCGTCCTGTGACGGCCCGCGCTGCCGAGGGAGAGGAACGATCGCGCCTGTGGGCCAGGTGGCGTGACATTGACAGGCAGCTCGACGCCTATGCGGCGCTGCGGCCGTCCGAAACTGCGGTGGTAATCCTGGAACCGCGGTCCGCGCCCTCGTGACGATGAGGTGGCACGAAGAACACGCCCAGCCGTATTACTCGGCGCAGGCGGCCCGGGCGTAGCGGCGAGAAAGGGCAGCGAAGGCCGCTTTCAGCTCGGGCGGGCCAACGACGTCGACGCCTTCGTCGAATCTGCCGATCATCGCCGCAAGACCAAGCCATGACCACGAGCCCATGACGAGCCGGCAAGGGCGGTCACCGACCCTCCAGGCACGTCGCGCTAGGTGAAGCGTGGTCCCGTAGGCGTGCGCGGAGTGACCCGGTCGATGCGGAAAGATGCGCCAGTCGGCGGGGTCGAGGTCCCAGGCGACGAGGTACCAGCGCCCACCCCGGGTCGCCACGTGTCGGCGAGGAGACGGTGCTCGACAGCAGGCGAGGTGTGCAGCTGTGGCAGACCGGCCGGTTCTCGAGGTTTTACTTCCCCCTCGATGACACCCGGTCCGATCTTCTGATTCCAGCGACGCGCGAGCGTGCGCACGGGGCAGCCGCGGAAGTGGGGCATCCGCGTGGGAGATCGGGAGCTTGCTGACTCGGTCACCGCGTCCCCGATCACCTCCGAGGGAGACGAGCTGCTGCCTGGGATGGTGTCACTGCGGTACCGCGACATGGATCGGTGGTTCGAGGAGGACGAGCCGATCTACGCGCATCCGCGGGATCCGTACCATCGCGTCGACGTCCGACTGTCGTCACGGCAGGTGGTCGTCCTCAGGACGGTCTCGTCGTCGGTGAGACCGATCGGCCGCGCCTGCTGTTCGAGACGGGGAATCCCATCCGGTATTACCTGCCGTTCGCCGACGTTCGTTCCGAGCTGCTGAGCAAGAGCGCAACGGTGTCGCAGTGCCCGTACAACGGTGACGGCCAGCACTGGCACCTGACGACGCCGAACGGGATCGTCGAGGACGCCGCGTGGACCCTGCCTCATCCCCTGGCGGAAGGAATGCCCGCCGCTCAGCACATCTGCTTCTATCCCGACAAGGTCGAGGTCGAGGTGGATGGCGAGCGCGTGAACAAATGACGCGGACGATCCAGCCATCCGACGGGAGTACGCGTCAGCGTGAACGGCGCTTCGGCCGCGCGGGTCGCGGCGGCGCGGGGCCCGCCCTGAGAGCATCGCTAAGCCCGGCTCGCATCCGGCCGAGCACCATCGACCAGGCACTGTCGAGGAACTCGGCCTGCCAATCGTCCGCCGCGAACTGATGCACTGTCACCCGACAGTGCGGCCCGACCGGCTCGAAGCGCACGTACGTCACGACCTCCGAACCCGGAACCGGCACCGCTTCGTCCTCGAAGTCCCAGCGCAACGCCAGGAGCGAGTTCGGTACCACGACCTCATAGACGCCGCGCACCGTCGTGCCCCATTCCAGCTGGGTGGCGAACCTGCCATCGACCAGCGTGACCGGAACGCCCAGCCAGCGCCCGAAGAGGTCGGGATCGGTGAGACCGCGAAATGCCGCCTCGCAGCTCTCCTCGACCTTGGCCTCGACGATCACGGCGACGGACCGTGTGCGCTGCGCCAGGTCGCGTTCGGGCAGGTCATCGGCGGGGGTCCACTTCGTCGCCGGACCGAGCAGAACGTCGGGACGCAGAGATCGCAGCGCACGGGGATCGGCCCGGTAGCGCCGGAAGCTGCCGTCGACGCGCATCTGCACGAGCCCGACGGCGCGCAGCACCGCTAGATGCTCCGAGATCGTCGACGCGGACACGTGGAACGCGGACGCGATCTCCCCGGCCGGCAGCTCCTGGTCACGGACCAGCCACAAGATTTCCCGCCGGATCGGGGACGAGAGCGCGTCGAGCAGGGGCTGGATGTCGATGGGGTGACCCTACTGTCCTTGACCCTTTATTTCGGTTGTGGTCGAATTCGGCCGACACCGAAATCTCCGGGGAGAGGGGCTCGTCATGGCGACGTATGTCTACCTGTATCAGGGTGGGGGCATTCCCGAGACACAGGAGCAGCAAGACGCGGTCATGGCCGCGTGGGGAGTCTGGTACGGCGAGCTTGGCGACGCCGTTGTCGACGGCGGCAACCCCTTCGGACCGTCGCGCGAGGTCGGCTCCGACGGGTCATCGAACGATGCCGCTCGTTCGCAGCTGACCGGCTACACCGTCGTGTCCGCCGACTCGATGGACGCGGCCACGAAGATGGCAGCTGGCTGCCCAGTCCTCACTGACGGCGGCCGCGTCGAGGTCTACGAGACGATCGACGTACCGCGGCCAACCTGAGCGTCGGGGAACGCTACGGTGGCCGTTGATGTAGTCACCGAGATCACGATTGGGCGGCCGATCGGCGTCGTCGCGCACTACGCCGCCGATCCGTCGAACGCGCCGCAGTGGTACGTCAACATCGACTCGGTCGAGTGGAAGTCGCCGCCGATGGTGCGGGTCGGATCGAGGGTCGCGTTTGTCGCCCGCTTCCTCGGGCGTCGGCTCGCATACACCTACGAGCTGGTCGACGTGGTCGACGGCGAGCGACTGGTCATGCGTACGACCGAGGGGCCGTTCGCCATGGAGACGACGTACACGTGGTCGGCTGTCGAACCGGGCGCAACCCGGATGACGCTGCGCAATCGCGGCGAGCCGGCCGGATTCTCCCGGATGGCCGCACCGTTCATGGCGCGTGCGATGCGCCACGCCAACCGCAAGGATCTGCGCCGGCTGAAGGCGCAACTCGAGGCTGGTCCGCAGCTTCCCGCCTGATGCGGGCATCGCGTCATCGATCAGGTGGCCTGGTCGTGGATCGCGACCAGGCCACGACGCATGGCGTCCCAGCGGCGCGGCCCGATGTCGTCGCGCCTCCATCGCGCGGATGGCTCGATCCGAGACCTTCACGACTCGTCGGCCGCGCGCCCGCCGCGTCATCGCCGGACTCGGCTCACGTGCTGGATCTTGAGACCTGACGACACAGGAACAGCAACGAGGCCTCAAGATCCCCACGCAAGGGGCGGAGTAGCGTCCGGTTGCACTCAACGGACACCTCCGGAGGAACCATGAAACGGCCCCTTGTCGCGGTCCTGTCGGCCGCGATCCTCACCATCCTGACCGCATGCGGTGGCGGCGACGACGACGCTGGTGACACTGCGTCCGACGGTGCGACCGGCGCAAGCGAGACGCAGGCGATCACCGTCGGCGTCATTCCCATCGTCGACGTCGCGCCGATCTATCTCGGCGTGGAGCAAGGATTCTTCGAGGATCGCGGCCTCGATGTCACGCTGCAAACCGCTCAGGGCGGCGCCGCCATCGTGCCGGCCGTCCTCAACGGCGAGTTCGACTTCGGATTCAGCAACATCACGTCACTGCTGATCGCGCAGACTCAGGGTCTGCCGCTCAAGGTCGTCGCGGCAGGTGACAGTACGACGGGCGAGCCGGGAGAGGACTTCGCCGCCGTCGTGGTGCCGCAGGGCAGCAACATCGCCGGTCCCGCCGACCTCGCCGGTCGGACAGTTGCGGTCAACACCCTCAACAACATCGGGACCACGACGATCTCCAAGGTCGTGGAGGACGCCGGCGGCGACGCGTCGACCATCAACTTCGTCGAGCTGCCGTTCCCGGACATGCCCGCCGCACTCGCCGAGGGCCGGATCGACGCCGCGTGGGGTCTCGAGCCGTTCCTCACCATCATGCGCAACCAGGGCGCGACGCCAGTGACGTGGAACTATGCGGAGACGGATCCCAACCTGGTCATCGCGGCCTACTTCACAACACAGCAGAAGGTCGAGGAGGATCCCGAGCTCGTCGAGGCCTTCACCGAGGCCATGAACGAGTCGCTGCAATACGCCCAGGACAACCCGGACGCTGCGCGCGAGGTACTCGGCAGCTACACGCAGATCGATCCCGCTGTCGCTGAGGCACTGATTCTGCCGCGCTGGCCCAGCGAGATCGACGCCGACGCGGTACAGCTGCTTGCCGACCTGGCCGAGGAGGACGGGCTCGTCGACACCGCACCTGATGTCGAGGCGCTTCTGCCGTGACGGCAGAGTCGGTCACCGTCGGCGCTGCGGGGGCGACCTCGCACCGCCGCGGTGCGCCGTCCAACGCTGTCCTCGGCGTGCTTGGCCTGCTCGGGCTCGTCACGGTGATGGAGCTGCTGCCCCGCACCGGCATTGTCGACAGCAGGTTTCTCCCACCCTTCCACGAGATCGCACAAGCTCTTGGCGAGCAGCTTCGTCAGCCCGAGTTCTGGACCGCACTCGGCGGGACGCTGCGCGGATGGGCGATCGGTCTCGCGATCGCCATGGTCGCGGGCATCGCCCTCGGTGTCGTCATCGGCAGCGTCCCGATGCTGCGCGAAGCGACGAACTCGACGATCGAGTTCCTGCGCCCGATTCCGTCGGTCGCGCTGATCCCGCTCGCGGTGCTGCTGTACGGCACCGACATGCGGGCAACGCTGCTGCTCGTCGTCTACGCCAGCTTCTGGCAGGTTCTCGTGCAGGTGCTGTACGGCGTGCAGGACGTCGACCCGGTCGCTCGCGAGACGTCGCGCAGCTACCGGTTCCGCGCGCTCACCCGTGTCCGTACCGTCATCTGGCCGACGGCGCTGCCGTACGTCGTCACCGGCTTCCGCCTCGCCGCTGCCGTCGCGCTCATCCTCGAAGTGACCGGCGAGCTCATCATCGGCAGTCCAGGGCTCGGCAACCTCATCGCCGTCGCGCAGTCATCGGGTGCATATGCCTCGATGTACGCACTCGTCATGGTCACCGGTCTCATCGGCGTCGCCGTCAATGTGATCGCGCGGCAGGTCGAGCGGCGGGCGCTGCGCTGGCACCCGTCCATTCGGCGTGAGGTGGCCAGGTGACACGCGTGCCTCGGCTCGCCACCGGACTGCTCGTTGTTGCGGCGCTCCCGATCGCCCTGTTCGCCACCTGGTGGGCGGTGACCGCAGACAGCACGAGTTTCTACTGGCCGCCGCTGCGCGAGATTCTCGGCGTCTTCCCGGAGACTTGGTTCGAGGGGCGACTGACGGAGCAGGTCGTACCGAGCCTCCTGCGGCTCGCGGCCGGCTACGCGCTGGCGCTCGTCGTCGGCATTGGGCTCGGTGTCGCCATCGGCTCGTCCCGTGTCCTGCGCGGCTTGCTCGAACCAGTCCTCGAGTTCTTCCGGGCGATCCCGCCACCCGTGCTCGTGCCGGTCCTCATCCTGTTCGCCGGCATCGGCACCAGCATGAAAATCCTGGTGATCTTCTCCGGCTGCGTGTGGCCGATCCTGCTCAACACCGTCGAGGGCGTCCGCGGCATCGACGAGGTGCTGCGTGACACCGCACGCTGCTACCGACTGCGTCCGGCCACCCAGCTGCGTTACCTCGTGCTGCGCGCTGCCAGCCCGCAGATTGCGGCGGGCGCGCGGCAGGCCTTGTCGGTCGGCGTGATCCTCATGGTCATCAGCGAGATGTTCGCCGCCAACAACGGTCTGGGCTTCACGATCGTGCAGTTTCAGCGCTCGTTCGCGATCCCGGAGATGTGGAGTGGCATCCTGCTGCTCGGCCTGGTCGGCGTCGGGCTGTCCTTGCTGTTCCGGCTCGTCGAGCGCCGGGTGCTGGCCTGGTATCGGGGGCAGCGCGACATCGAGCGGAAGGGGTGAGCATGACTGCCGTGCCACCCGCCAGCACCGATGTCCGCAGCGACGTGATGCTCGACGTCCGCGGGCTGCGCAAGGTCTACGCGGGTGCACGGCCGGTGGAAGCGATACGGAACCTCACCCTGGCCGTGCGCGCGGGTGAGTTCGTGTGCGTCGTCGGCCCGTCCGGCGCCGGCAAGACGACTCTGCTCAAGTGCATCGCCGGCCTGCTCGACGCCACCGGTGGCGAGATCGTGCTGGAGGGGCAGCGGGTCACCGGTCCCCCTCCGGGCATGGCCGTGGTCTTCCAGGAGTACGGCCGCAGCCTCTTCCCGTGGATGACCGTCTGGCAGAACGTCGAACTGCCGCTGAAGGAAAAGCGGCTGCCGGGTGCCAAGCGCCGCGATCTCGTCGAGCGCTCCCTCGCGGCCGTCGGGCTCGCCGACGTACACGGGGCGCATCCGTGGCAGCTGTCCGGTGGCATGCAGCAGCGCGTCGCCATCGCCCGCGCGGTGGCGTACGAACCGCACGTGCTGCTGATGGACGAGCCGTTCGCCGCCGTCGACGCGCAGACCCGCGGCGAGCTCGAGGATCTCGTGCGTGCGCTGTGGCAGCGTCTCGGTGTCACCGTCCTTTTCGTCACGCACGACATCGACGAGTCGGTGTATCTCGGTGAGCGCGTCGTCGTGCTCAGCCATGCGCCTACCGAGGTGCTGGAGGATGTCGCGATCGACCTGCCGAGCGAGCGCGATCAGCTGACCACTCGGTCGATGCCGCGCTTTGCGCAGCTGCGCGCACACGTCTACGAGCTCGTTCAGGCCGCCAAACACGGGCAACGTCCGGCGGAATCCTCCTCAGCGTGACCGATCCGGTTGCCGTCACGGCCGCTTCTCCGACTCGTCGCAGTCCTGCTCGTCGCGCTCAATCTTCGGAGCGCGATCGCCGCGGTGGCGCCAATCCTGGGAGAGCTTCGCGCGGAGCTGGGGCTGACACCGGCGATGGCCGGACTGCTGACCACGCTGCCCGTCCTTTGCTTCGCCCTGCTGGCTCCCGCCTCGGTCGCGCTCAGTCGGCGGCTCGGGCTGCACGGCGCGATCCTGCTCGGCTGCGTCGGCATCGCGGTCGGCAGCATCGTGCGGGTCCTCGACGGAGTGCCTCTCCTCCTTGCCGCCACCGTGGTCGTCGGCGCGGGCATGACCGTTGGCAATGTGCTCGTGCCCGTCGTGGTCAAGGCCGAGTTCGGTCGCCGCGCCGGGCAGATCACCGGGCTCTACACGGCGGCGCTTGTCAGCGGCGCGTCGATTTCCGCCGCTCTCACCGCACCGCTCGCAAACGCGTGGGGCTGGCGAATCGCGCTGGCGTCCTGGGCCGCTGTCGCGGCCGTTGCCGCCGTGGTGTGGCGGCTTTCAGCGGCCACACGGTCAGACGACCACGCCGTCGACGGCAGCAGGGAAGCGCCTTCCACCTCGCCGTGGCGTTCGCGGGTCGCGTGGGCGCTCGGTTTGTTCTTCGGCGTGCAGTCGCTGTGCTACTACGCGGTGACGGCCTGGCTGCCGACGATCCTGGTCGACGAAGCGGGGCTCACCCCTGCCGCCGCGGGTGGCGGCGCGTCGCTGTTCCAGGTGCTCGGTATCGCCGGGACACTCGCCATTCCCCCGGTCATCCACCGTCGGCCCGCGCAAGGCTGGATCGCCGCAATCACGGCCGGCGCGTGGTGCGTGCTGTTTGCGGGCCTCCTCGTGTGGCCGGGAGCGTGGCTGCTCTGGGTTGTCATTGGCGGCCTGGCTCAAGGCGCCACCATCTCGCTCGTCCTCACCCTGCTCGTCCTCCGCGCACATCGGGTCGACGTGGCTCGCCGGCTCTCGGGGATGGCGCAGCTTGTCGGCTATCTCACCGGTGCCGTGGGCCCGGTGCTGATCGGCTGGCTGTACGGCCGTACCGGTGCGTGGGACGTGCCGCTCCTGACGCTGCTGGGAGTTGCGCTGGCGTTTGCGATCCTGGGACAGGTGGCCGGCGCCAATCGCAGCGTCGACCCGCTTCCGGGCCGGGGCGCCGTGTCCTAGTCGGAGTCGGCAAAGTGGCGGCGGAACCACGTGGTCGCTAGCTCGGTGACCCGCTCGAGTGCACCTGGTTCCTCGAACAGGTGCGTCGCGCCGGGCACGACAACCAACTCGCAGTGCGACAGCATGCGCGAAGCCTGCTCGTTCAGGCGCAACACGTGCGGATCGGCACCGCCCACGACGAGCAGCGTCGCTGCGCGTACGGCCGACAACTGATCTCCGGCGAGATCGGGTCGACCTCCGCGCGACACGACGGCGCTGACGCGATCCGGTCGGCCTGCCGCAGCCACGAGCGCTGCGGCAGCTCCGGTACTCGCGCCGAATGCACCGACCGGCAGCGCGGCAGTCCGCGCATCGGTCGCGAGCCAGTCGACCGCCGCAGTCAATCGATCGCCGAGCAGGCCGATGTCGAAGCGCAGCTCGCGTGTCCGGTTGTCGAATGACTCCTCCTGCTCGGTGAGCAGATCCAGGAGCAGGGTGGCGAGGCGGGCGTCGTGCAGGCCGGCAGCAACGCGTCGATTGCGGGGACTCAGTCGGCTGCTGCCCGAGCCGTGAGCGAACAGCACGATTCCGCTCGCTCCGGTCGGTACGACGAGATCGCCGCGCAGCGCGGCGCCCTGCAGCGACAACTCGACCGTCGACGAATTGGCCATGACGACCCATCGTCGGACAATTTTGTCGCGTTGGGAGGAGTTGGCGTTACACGAAATTAGCGATCTTTGACATTCCCTTGGTAGAAAGTGCCCGCGCCACTGGGGCACGATCGGCGTCGACGGGGATTGCACGACGTCACTGAGCCGAGCCGTAGCGGAGTCTTCTGAGTGTCGCAACGCCGTGCGCGCCACCGTGATCGGGCGCTGCGCCGCCTGTCCGCCCTGAGTAAGAGCGTGGCGGCGGGCGCCGTCATCGCCACCGGCGGGATCACCGTCGCCATGGGTCAAGCCGCTGCCGTCTCGACGTCCGCAGATGGCGAGGCCGCCTCAGCCGCTGCCCCCGCCGGCACGCTCGAAGCTGCCACCCCAGCCGCATCGATGACCGCCCCGCCGGCGGTCGCTATGGAGGCCGCTCCGGCGCCGGCCGAGGGCGCACCTGTCGAGCAGGCCCCCGCGGCTGAACAACCGGCGCCGGCAGCCACCGGACGTGCCGAGCTGGCCGCCGCCCCGCCGCCACCGCCGAACGAGGAGGCACCGCCCCCGCCGGAGCCGGAGCAGCCGCCGCCGAGCTCGGAGCCGCCTCCTCCACCGGCGCCCCCACCGGCGCCCCCACCGGCGCCCCCATCGACCCCGCCGAGCTCACCGCCGCCCAGCCCGACGTCGACACCGACCCCCAGCCCCACCCCCACCGGCGGGTCGTGAGTCAGCTTCTTCCCCGTATTCACGTCCCCCAGAGGTCACCGTCGGCCTTCGCTGGGTTTGTGCGGTGCGTGTGGCGCGCGCTGGGCACCCGGGTAGAGCTCGTCGTACGTGGCTCGACCGAACAGCTGGGCGTTGCTGCCGCACACCTGCGTGACGAACTCGATGCGGTCGACCGCGCCTGCAGTCGGTTCCGGCCCGACGCGGAGCTGGTCGCCGTCAATGCCGCGGCCGGATCGCGCATTCCGGTCTCGTCGCACTTGGCCGAGGCGGTAGCGGTCGCATTGCGTGCTGCTTCGCAGACCGACGGCGACGTCGATCCCACCCTGGGCGCGAGCCTCGTTGCAGCAGGCTACGACCGCGACTTCGCCGCGCTCCCCGTTGATGGACCGCCGATTTTGCCGCCGCCACCACGCCCTAACGCCTGGCGCGAGGTGGAGCTGGACGTTGACCGCCGCACGCTTCGCGTACCGCACGGAGTCGCTCTCGATCTCGGCGCCACGGCCAAGGCGTGGGCGGCCGACCGTGCTACCGCCCGGATCGCAGCGACCATCTCCGCACCCGTGCTGGTCAGTCTCGGCGGCGACCTCGCTATCGGTGGACCACCCGACGACCAGCCCGCCCACGGATGGCCGGTACGCCTGACGGACGAGGCGGGTGACGGTGACGGTCCGGTCGCCTACATCCACGATGGCGGCGTGGCGTCGTCCAGCACCGTCGTACGGCGGTGGCGCCGCGGCGGCGAGACTCTGCACCACATCCTCGACCCGCGCACCGGCCGGCCCGTCGACCCGGTCTGGCGCATGGTCACGGTCAACGCGGCCACCTGCGTCGACGCCAACACCGCGACGACGGCGGCGATGGTCCGTGGCGCGGCGGCTCCGTCCTGGCTCGCCCAGCTCGGCCTGCCCAGCCGGCTGGTCGATTCCCACGGCGCTGTGTCCCGGATCGCGGGCTGGCCCGAGGACGCGGTCGCCTAATGGGCGTCTTCAGTGACCCGGCGCTGACCTGGTACATCGCGCGTGCGACCGGCGTCGTCACGCTCGTACTCCTGACACTGAGCCTGGTCCTGGGCGTCGCCGCTAGTAGTCGGACGCTGTCCGCCTCGTGGCCGCGGTTTCTCACCCAAGGTCTGCACCGCAACGTGTCGCTGGCCTGCCTCGCGTTGCTCGTCGCGCACATCGTCGCTGTGGTCCTGGACGATTACGTCGTCATCACCTGGCTGGACGCAGCCGTCCCCTTCGTCTCTCAGTACCGGCCGCTTTGGCTCGGGCTCGGCACAATCGCCTTCGAGCTCGTCGTGGTGTTGATCGTTTCGAGCCTGCTCCGCCATCGGCTGGGGCACCGGACCTGGCGCGTCGTGCACTGGTCGGCGTACGCCTGCTGGCCGTTCGCGGTCGTTCATGGCCTCGGCAGTGGCGCCGACTCACGTACCCAGTGGTCGACGTGGGTCACCGCCGGCTGCGTCCTCGCCGTCATGATCGCCATCGGCTGGCGGCTCGCGATCGGACGCCCAGAGCGGCGGGCCTGGCGGGCCGGGGCTGCGGCCCTGACCGTCGCCTCCGTCGTCGTACTCGTCCTGTGGGCCTGGCAGGGACCGCTCGCACCGGGGTGGTCGAAGCGCGCGGGAACGCCCCCGCCGGCATCCTCGGCCGGAGCTGAGCAGTGACCGCCGTGAGCTCGGAGGTCCCCGTGCGCCGTCGGCGATCCGCGGCGCTGCTCCCGCGACTGCTGGCAGGCGTACAGCCCGGCGTCGGCTCGGTGTCGCTGACCGATCATCTCGACATCCACGGGCCGGCGACGTCGACGTCCCTGGATGTCGTCGCCCGCAGCGGGCTGCGCGGGCGCGGCGGCGCCGGATTCCCCGTCGCTGCGAAGATGCGCGCGGTCCTGAACGCACGCGGCCGAGCCGTCGTCGTCGCGAATGGCGCCGCCAGCGACCCGCTCAGCGAGAAGGACGCCCTCCTCCTCGCGCGCGTCCCGCACCTGGTTCTCGACGGCGCGCAACTTGCCGCGCATCTCGTCAAGGCGAAGCGGATCTACCTGTACGTCGTCGGGGTGGACTCGATCCTGACCACAGTCCGGTACGCCCTGTCCGAGCGGTCGCGGCGCGGACTCGATCAGGTGCCGGTCTCGATCGCGACAGCCCCCGACACCTACGTCGCGGGCGAGGCATCCGCCGTGGTACAGGCGCTGTCGGGCGGTCCGGCGGTGCCCACGTTCCGCCCGCCCCGGATGGCGGAGCGGGGTGTCGGTCGCCGGCCGACGCTGGTCAACAACGTGGAAACGCTCGCGAACCTCGGGCTGCTCGCCCGCCACGACGCCGACTGGTTCCGTCAGCTCGGCCCGGTGGAGGAGCCTGGCTCCCTCGTGATCACCGTGCACGGGCACGATGGCGTCCCAGCAGTCGCGGAAGTACCGATCGGGACGACCGTCGGCGAGGTGCTGGAGACCACCGACCGGTGGGCGCGGGTGCCGACTGCCGTGCTGGTCGGTGGGGCAAGCGGCAGATGGCTGCGCGCCGACATAGCGGTCGAGACCCCACTCAGCCACGACGGGCTACGTGCGGTCGGTGGTGCGCTGGGCGTCGCCTCGCTCATGGTGCTGCACGACGACGAGTGCGGCCTGATGGAGACGGCGCGGCTGGCCCGCTTTCTCGCGGCGGAGACGGCCGGCCAGTGCGGACCGTGTATCAACGGGCTGCCGGCCATCGCGTCGACGCTCGCATCGCTGGTCGCCGGCGACGCCGACGATCGCGACGTGGATCGACTCAAGAAGTGGTGCGGCATCATGCCGGGTCGTGGTGCCTGCGGGCACCCGGACGACACGGCAGGACTCGTCGCGAGTGCGCTGTCGGTGTTCGAGGACGACATCGCGTGGCACCTGCGGGGTAGCTGCATGCACGCGGCGACCGGTGCGGATCGATGACCCGGCCGGAGGGCATGGTGCTGCGCGTCAACCCGATCACCTGCGAGGGGCACGGACTGTGCGCCGAGCTGTTGCCGGAGCTGATGTCGCTCGACGACTGGGGCTACCCGTACCCGATGACCGTCGCCGTGCCGCCCAGCTTCGAAGGCCTCGCCGGCCGTGCCGCAAGGGTGTGCCCGACGCTCGCCATCCACCTCGAACGCCTGCGCACCGAGGCCACCGGCTGAGGAGTCATGGCGGTCGGCAGCATGCCATCGGGGCCGTGGCAACGACGTCGGGTCCTGCGTACGGTGGCGACGTGGCGACGAGTTGGCTCACCATCGAAGTATTCGATGGCGCATCGCCTGCTCGCCTGTGGCGCATGTCGCACGGCGAGGGGCTGCTCCTCGCTGCGCTGACCAACGGCGCATCTGACTGGGCCTGGCACGAGCATCGTTGGGGAATCGTGCTGGAGCTCGCGTTCGACGACGAGCAGCAGCGCAACGACTTCCCGTCACTGCCGGCTGTTCAGGCAGCTCTCGATGCTGCCCCGGATCGCGTCAGCGGCGTGCTCGTCTACCGCGGGCGCGGCGGAGGAGCGGGCGCAGGTCTCCCGCGGCATCCCCGCCCCGCACCAGTTGCAGGCGCAGCCGCACTACCGGAACCGGACGAGGATCCACGCATCGAATTCCACACGGAGCCGGATGTCGTCGCCACGGCGGACTGAGACGCCGGGACTCGGGAAGCGAGTCGTCGGCCTGTTCCGTCCCTACCGGGGGCGGGTTGCCGTCATCGCCATCGCGATCGTTGTCGCGTCGACGCTCGGCATCGCCATCCCATTCCTCACTGAAGCGGTCTTCGACCGCGCGCTGTTCGTCCCTGACGGGCCAGACCTCTCTCTCTTGTACGTCCTGGTCGGCGCCATGATCGGGGTAACGATCGTCACCGCCGCGATCGGGGTCTGGCAGACCTACCACGCCACGGTGCTCGGCAACATGGTGATGCGAGATCTGCGAGATCGCCTGTTCGCGCACCTGCAGTCGATGCAGCTGGGCTTCTTCACCTCAACCAAGACCGGCGCGATCCAGTCGCGGCTCGGCAATGACGTCGGGGGCGTTCAGAGCGTCGTCACCGATACAGCTTCGACGATCCTGTCGAACGTCGTGACTGTGGCAGCATCACTGATCGGCATGCTCCTGCTGTCATGGCGATTGACGCTCGTGGCGCTCGCACTGATGCCGGTGTTCATCCTTCTGCAGATACGCGTCGGCCGGGTGCGCCGGCGGATTGCCGCCAGCACGCAAGCGTCGCTGTCGGACATGTCGGCGATCACGCAGGAGGCACTCTCGGTCTCAGGCGTGCTGCTCGCCAAGGTCTTCAACCGTGAGTCGCTGGAGATCGCCCGTTACCGCGAGGAGAACGCGCGGCAGGCGAAGCTGCAAGTCCGGCAGACGATGACTGGGCAGTCATTTTTTGCACTGGTCCAGGCGTTTTTCGGCATCACGCCGGCCGCTGTCTACCTCGTCGCGGGACTGGCGATCGGCGGCGTTCTCGGCGGTGGTGCCGGCTTGAGCGCCGGCACGATCGTCGCATTCACCACGCTGCAGACGCGGCTGCTGTTCCCGGTCGTGCAGCTGTTACGCGTCGCAGTGGACGTACAGACATCACTCGCCCTGTTCGCGCGCATCTTCGAGTATCTCGACCTCAAGCCGACGATCGTCGACGCGCCGAATGCTGTCGACGTTCCCAAGTCCGCAGTCAAGGGCGACATCAGGTTTGACGGCGTGTGGTTCCGCTATCCGGCGCCGGTGGTGACGGGCAGCGACGCCGACGTACGAGCGGTCGACGAGGCCGACGCTTCGCCGACCTGGGCGCTGCAGGACATCACGCTGCACATCCGACCCGGACAGCTTGCTGCTGTCGTGGGGCCGAGCGGCGCGGGCAAGACAACGCTGTCGTACCTCGTTCCTCGCCTGTACGACGTCGATCGCGGCAGCGTTCAGGTCGATGACCACGACGTTCGTTCGCTGCGGCTGCCTTCACTCGCGAACCTCGTGGGCATGGTTACGCAGGAGACGTACCTGTTTCACGGGACGATTCGCGACAACCTTCGCTACGCCGACGAGGACGCTACCGACGCGCAAATCGAGGCGGCAGCGCGCGCGGCGAACATCCACGACCGCATCGTGTCCTTCGACGACGGCTACGACACCGTCGTCGGCGAGCGCGGCTATCGCCTGTCCGGTGGAGAACGCCAACGCCTTGCCATCGCACGCGTCATCCTCAAGGACCCGCGCCTCCTCGTGCTCGACGAGGCCACGTCGGCGCTCGACACGACCAGTGAGCGGCTCGTTCAGAACGCGCTCGAGACCGTCATGCGCGATCGGACCACCATCGCCATCGCCCACCGCCTGTCCACGATCCTGTCGGCAGACGTCATCTTCGTCATCGACCGGGGCCGGCTCGTGGAACAGGGCACGCACACCGAGCTGCTCGCCCGCGGCGGTCTCTATGCGGGCCTGTACCAGGAGCAGTTCGCTGGTGGTCGCGTCCAGGCGCGCTGTCTCGACGGCGTGGTCATGAGTGACGGTCAGGTTGAGCCGGACCTGGTGCCGTCGGCCTGACTCCGACGAGGTAGCGCGGTACGGACTCGGCGTACGCTTCGAAGTCGCTGCCGAAACGGCGGTGCAGCGCTTGTTCCTCACGCAGCACGTCGCCATGTATCCAGGCGGTCGCGGGAAGGAACGTGACCAGCAGCCACGACGATCCGGTTGCCACGCCAGCACCAAGATGGATCAGCGCCCAGCCGACGTACATCGGATTGCGCATTCGCGCGTAGGAACCACGAGTGAGCAGGTGCTGCGGATTCGCCACCTCAACCTGGCCCGCAGAGCGAACGGCTGCACCCGCGAGCAGCGTTCCCGCAGCAACGAGCGGCACGCCGAACAGAAGGCGTAGCGAAGACGACAGCGGCAACGGCCAGGAGCGAAGCCGGCTCAGCGTGAGACCGACGCCCAGCCCGATGAGGTAAGGCTCAGGCAGAGGAACGTTGCCGATGCGCGCCATCGCGTCGATCTTGCGACATCAACGTGGCGTGAGCGACGTCGATGCCTCGAGATGCGCGGAGAGTGGGTGCGTTGCCTGTCGCGAGATGTGGTCGGCGACCCGATCGGCGTCCCGGCCGACTCCGCCGACGAGCATCGAGGCGAACGCGTAGAGGAAGGGTAGGCCGACGAAGTACAGGCCCGGTGCGGCCGGGGAGACGCCGCCTGACTGCTCCGGCCAGCCGTCGGGCCCGACAACGGGCAGGTCGATCCAGCTGACGTCCTTGCCGAACCCGGTGCACCAGACCACGTTGGTGACGTCGAGGACGCGTCCGTCCTCGAGCAGCGGCTTGCCGTCCTTGACGCCGGCGACCCTGGCGTCGGTGCGTTCTACACCGGCCTCCTCGAGGTGCGCCTTCTTCACTCGGATCAGTGGTCCACCGTGCGCCAACACCTCCGGACGGATCTTCCGCCCAATAGGCGTCTTCAGCGTCGCAACGTGATTCCAGAAGAACCAGATCATGGGGAAGATCACGTGTGCCGGGCGACGGTCGATCCGGAACGGGATCTCCCCGTGGACCTTCCCAGACAGCACCGTGGAATGGTCGCGAGCAACCTCGTAGGCGATGTCGGCGCCGGAATGACTCGCGCCCACGACGAGGACCGGGCCTGGCTGCAGCTGCGAGGGATTGTGGTACTCCCCCGAGTGGAGCTGGCGGATTCCCGGATCGAGCAGCCGCGCGAACTCGGGCACGATCGGGCTCTGGAACGTGCCCGATGCGATGACGACGTGGTCTGCCTCGAACGTCCGACCTCGACACGCCACCACATAGCGATCCTGCTTTCGCGATAGCCGCTCCACCTGGACGCCGGTCTCGACGGGCAGCGCGAAGTGTGCTGCGTACGCCTCGAGATAGTCCGCCATGTCGTCTTTGGTGGGGTACGACCATGGATCGGCAGGGAACGCCATGCCCGGTAGGCCGGCGTACCGCGCCGGGCTGTAGAGCCGCAGCGAGTCGAAACGCTCTCGCCACACGTCACCGATGCGCTGGCTTGCTTCCAGGATGACGAACGCCCGCTGCCGCCGGGCAAGGTGATAGCCGGTCGCCAAACCGGCCTGGCCGCCGCCGATGATGACGGTCTCGACATATTCGTTGTCACTCATGACGTCGACGCTAGGAAGCGGCTGGGATCAGCGCGTCGGGAGCAACACCCATCTCGGTGCGCCGATCGGCATGGGTAGAACTATGTACGTCGGCTGTGAGATAGGGGCGGTGGAGGACGTACCGCACGTACCACAACAGCATGAGTGCAGTGCTCACCACGTAGAACCCGTGCAGCCACCAGATCGGACCGGCCGGCAAATGCACGACGTAGATGGTGTGCACCGCGTTGCCGACGTTGTTCAGAAGGATCTGACTCAGGCTGTACGAGCCGAGGTCCTTGGTTCTCGCCGCCTTGAGCAGCATCGGCAACGTACCGACGGCGAAGATGACCGTCGACACGATGCCGGCAAAGACAGCGATGTTCATGCGCCGGACGCTACGAACTGAGTCGACGGTTCCGCGTCGGGCGGATCATCCAACGTCGCTCGAAGGTAGATGCGAAATTCTGCGTACGCGCGCGCTACATGAGGTCGTGCTCGTAGGCGTACGCGGTGGCTCCGGACCGGGACGACACGTTCAGCTTCAGGAAGATGTTGCTGATGTGACGGGCAACCGTCTTCTCGCTGAGGAACAGGTCTGCCGCTATAGCGCGATTCGTCTTCCCGGTGGCGACGAGACGCAGCACCTCGACTTCGCGCGGGGTCAAGGGCCCTGCGCTTCTCGGGGCAACGCCCATGAGCGCCGTAGTCCGGGCGAGCTCGGGAGCGGCGCCGAGCTGTTCGAACACCGTGCTCGCGGCATGGAACTCCATGCGGGCACCGTCCTCGTCACCCAGTTCGCGGCAGGCCTGTCCGATCAGTACGCGTGTGCGCGCGGCCTCGTACGGTGCGTCGAGCTCCTGCCACGTCCACCAGGCAGCCCGCAGCGTGCTCAGCGCCGCACTGGCATCGTGCTCAGCAATGAGGACAGCGCCGTGCGCGCACGCAGCGATGGTCCGGATCAACGCCGCATCGAGGACGTCGGCGATCTGCATCAGCTCGTCAGCAGTACTCCGCGCCGCCGCGATGTCTTTCGTGGCCAGCATGATCTCGACGTGCGCCCTGAGAAGCTGGGCGCGCCGGCGCGGATCGCCGGGTTCGCTGATAGCTCGGCGGATAGCCGCCTCGGCCGCACTGGAATTGCCCTGGCCGAGACGCAACAAAGCAAGGCCAGGCTGCGGATCGTGCCCCCAATCGCTGGCTTGCTCGTACGCCTGCTCGGCCATGGCCGCCTCGCCACGGAGCCGGTAGAGCTCCGCCTGCTCATAGCGCGCCATCCCCAGCGCTGGCCGCCCCTCCAGGTTGTCGCATGCTCGCTGCGCCTCGTCGAGGGCATCGGGCCAGGCGCCGTGCAACTGCATGACCTGGACACGGTGCACGAGGCACTGACCGCGATACGGCACGAGGTCAGGTTGCGAATCACACCACCGCGTGAGCGCCGCGGTCCACTCCTGTGCCCGCCGCAGATCGAAGACAATCTGACAGGCATCGATCACGGCGCAGTACACGAGACCCACGACCATCGGGGACACCTGGTCGGCGGTGATGGTGACCATGGCCTCGTCGAGCAGTCGGACGCCGTCGACGACCTGTCCCTGCGCGACAAGCCCCTGTCCCGTCCCGAGCTGACCCAGGGCAATCAGGTCGGGGTCGTCGAAGCGCCGAGCGATCTCGTACACCTGTGCAAACGTCTCGTGCGCCGTGACGCCGTCGCCGGCGTACAGGCTCTGCACAGCGACGGGAACAAGCAGGTAGCCACGCTCGACGATGTCCCGGTCGTCGTCCAGCATCCGCTGGCCGCGACTCAGCCAGCCACCAGCGGTGGCCATCTCGCCGCGCAGGATCAACCCGAAGCCGAGCCAGAACGCGCACCGGATGGCTCTTCCTGTGTCGCCGACCCGGAGGTACTCCGCATGGGCCCGAGCCCACAGATCGGTGCTTTCTGCCTCTCGTCCGATGAGGTACGCCGCGGCCGCGAGCAGCATGAGGTCCGCGGGCCCCAACGACGACTGACTGTCGGCCACGGACAGCTGAGCGAACGCCTCCGCCCATGAGCGGCCGGCGAAGGCTGCCCGCCCGCGCTCGAGTTCGTCGACGACTTCCGCGCTCGCGTCCACGGGTCACCGCCCCTCGATCCGGTTGGCAATGTACTCGCCGGTTACCTGCCAGAGTCGCGGCGTGGACATATCAATACGATTCGACGAGCCTGAACACCCTGACGGCGTCGCCGACTTTCTGCGCCGGCATAATCACGCGCGGGTGACCCGCCTGGGGCAGCTGCTCGTGGCCTTCGAGCATCCGGCGCTCATTGCGGAGCGCGACGACGGGAGCATCGTGGGCGTGCTGACGCTGCGATTCGACGATGCTGAGAGTGAGGTCCTGACTCTTCACGTCGACGATCAACGGGGCGGGATCGGGACCGCCTTGCTGGAGGAAGCAGCTCGGCTCGCCAGAGATCGGGGTGGTCGGCGGCTGTTCCTGGTCACCACGAACGACAACGTCGATGCACTGCGGTTCTATCAGCGGCGAGGCTTTCGGCTGTGCGCGCTGCACGTCGGAGCTGTCGACGAGAGCCGTGAGACGTTGAAGCCGGAGATTCCGGCTATCGGTGAGTACGGCATTCCTCTCCGCGACGAGCTGGTGTTGGAGCTCGCCCTGACACCATTCGATGCTGGGTAGGGTCCGGGCTCATGGAGCAGCTGCGGATTGGCATCTTGGGCGCATCACGCATCGCGACCCGCGCTCTGATCGAGCCTGCTCAGGCTGCCGGAGCGCGCGTCGTCGTCGTCGCTGCTCGCAACCGAGATCGAGCCGAGGCGTACGCGCAGGAGCACGGGATCGAGCGGGTCGCGGACTCTTACCAGGACGTCATCGACGACCCCGAGGTCGAGGCGGTCTACAACCCCCTCGCCAACGGGCTGCATGCTCCGTGGAACCTCGTGGCTATTGCTGCTGGCAAGCACGTGCTCTCGGAGAAGCCGTTTGCATCGAACGCCGACGAAGCGGCGGAGGTACGCGACGCGGCACAACGAGCCGGCGTGCATGCTGTCGAGGCGTTCCACTACACCTACCACCCGGTGATGCAGCGACTGCACGAGGTGATGTCGTCGGGCGAGGTCGGCGAGCTGCGCAGCGTCGAGACCATGACCGCGATCCCGGCGCCGGGTCCAGACGACCCCCGGTGGTCGCTTTCGCTCGCCGGTGGGGCGCTGATGGATCTCGGTTGCTACAACCTGCGGGCGTTGCGAGAGCTCGCGCCGTACGGGGGCGGTGAACCCGCACTCGTAGGGGCGCGTGCTGGGGAACGCAAGGGTGCACCTGGTGTCGACGAGTGGATCGACGCTGAGTTCGCGTTCCCCTCCGGTGCCACCGGCCTGATGCGCTGCAACATGAGCGCAGCCGATCCCGAGATCTCCCTGCACGTTACGGGCACGCGCGGTCAGGTCATCGTGCCTACCTTCGTCGTCCCGCACTGGGAACCACGCGTCATGATCTATACCCCGGAGGGCGAACGCACGGACGAACTCAGCCCCCGGACGTCGTACGCCTACCAGCTCGATGCGTTCACGATGCTGGTGCGCGAGGGCGTACCCATGCCAACAGACAGCGACGATGCCGTAGTGAACATGCAGCTCATCGACGCGTGCTATCGCGCCGCTGGCTTCGAGCCGCGACCGCGTTCGCCGCGCATCGCGTGAGGACCGTCTGATGGATCAGGTCATTCAGGTCGGGGGCGCGCTGCTCATCCTCGTCGCATTCGTTGCCGCCCAGCTGGGGCGACTCGACCCGCAGGCCTGGTCGTACCTCATTCTCAACCTCGTCGGAAGCGCCATCCTCACCGTCGACGCCTACCTCGGGCGCGAGTGGGGGTTCCTGCTGCTCGAGGGCGTGTGGGCGCTGGTCTCGGCGTACGGCATCGTGCGCAAGACGCAGGGCCGGACGCCCTAGTCAAGGAGAGATCAGCAGCCACAACCCGGCCGCGAGCGTGGCCAGGATTGCCACCATCTCGAAGACGCGGCGCGAGCTGCGCTGCACGAAGCGGAAGCCGACGAACGCGCCGACGAGCAGTCCTGGCACGAGAACCAGGTCGAAGAGCAGGCTCTGCCGCGTGATGAGCCCAAGGTTGACGCTGAACGGCAGCTTGAGCAGGTTGACGGCGAAGAAGAACCACGCGACGGTTCCCATGAAGCTCAGCGCGGTGACACGCATCCGCAGCAGGTACAGCGTCATCATCGGGCCGCCGGCGTTGGCAATCATGGTCGATGCGCCGGCTCCCACACCGAGCAGCGTGGAAACGGGTGAGTGGGCGCGGATGTGAATGTTGATGGCCGCTCCCGGCCGGCGCCGGTAGAGCTCACCTGCGGCGCTGACGACGAGGATGGCCCCAATCAGCCGGGTCAGGGTGACCGCCTCGGCCGTTCGTAGCAGCAGGAAGCCGAGCGCCAGTCCGACCAGGACGCTGGGCAGCAGCCGGACCAGGACCTTGACCATCGCATGCTGCCGATACAGCGCGATGGCGATGACGTCGCCGAGGATCAGAATCGGCAGCGCGACACCTGTTGATGGCACGGCAGGCAGGACCGTGGCCAGCATTGCGACGCCGAAGGCGCCGATAGACGGAACGCCGGTCTTGGCCGCCCCGAAGACGAACGCGGCAAGGAGCCCGACGACGAGCTGGGGCGCACCCAGCTCGAGCGCCACTCAGGTATCAGTCTCGGGCGGGCAACTGCTGCAGCGTCCAGGCGTTGTCGTCGGGATCCTTGAAGAACGCGAAGGACCCCCACGACATCTCATCGACCTCGGTGACCTCGACACCGTTGTCGATAAGCTGCTTGCGAACGGCGCGCACGTCGTCGACGACCACCTGGATGCCGCGTTGCGTTCCCGGCTCCATGTCGCTGATGCCGGTGCCGAACGCGATCGACGCGGCCGAGCCGGGCGGTGTGCACTGCACGAAGCGCAGCTCGTCGGTGACCTGCTGATCGAAGTCGGCGTTGAACCCCAACTGGTCCACGTAGAACGCCTTGGCGCGATCGACGTCGGTCACCGGCACGAAGATGAGCTCAATCCTCCAGTCCATGCGCCCACTCCATCACACCCGTCCGACAGTTCTGCCCACCACCGCGAGTTGTCCGAACGACGTGACGCCCCGGCGTCACTCCGTTCGGACAAGTCACGAGGAGGGGCGCGCTATGACAGGCGAGCCGACGCGTAGGCCGCCATGGCGTCGCGCAGGTACGCCGAGAGGCCCGACCGCGTCGCGTCGATGTTCTCCGTGAATCGCGGATCGTCGACGTAGAGCCGACCGAGGCCGGTATACGACTCCGCATTCGGCGTCCAGAATCGCGACACCCACCGGTAGTGCAGATCGACCGCATCCAGCGTCCGCGGATCGTCCACGGCCACGCCGGCGTCCATCAGGGCCGCGATTCGCTCGTGCGCCACCCGCGACTGCACCTGGATCTCCTGCACGTCCTGCTTCGTCCAGCTGGCCATTCGCGCCTTCGAGTCGTCCACGACCTCGTCGCCGTACAGCTGGCGCGCCTCTGCCTCGTACGCGCGCTGCTTGTCCGCATCGAAGCCCTCGAACCACTGCTCCGGGTGCTCCGTCATCTCCTCACCTCCCTCCAACTCCTCGATCGTGCGGCCGATGGTGTCGACCAGCTGCTGCAGCCGGTCCCGCTCGCGAACCAGCATCCGGCGATGCCGTCGCAGGACGGCAAGCCGATCGCCGGGCTCGTCGAGCACCGACCCGACGGCATCCAGCCCGAGCCCGAGCTCGCGCAGCAGCAGGATTTCCTGCAGCCGCAGCAACTGGTCGCGCTCGTAGTAGCGATAGCCGTTCGACCCCACGTACGCCGGAGGCAGCAACCCCACCGCGTCGTAGTGTCGAAGCGTTCGCGACGTCGTTCCCGACATTCGCGCCACTTGAGCGATCGACCAACTCATGCATCGACGATAGAAGTTGACGTTGCGTCAAGGTCAAGTGACTAACTCACGCACGAACGCCAGCTGCTCGCGAATCTGGAACGCCTCGCCGCCTTCGTGCTGGTTGTACGGGTACACCACCATCCGCTTCGGCCCGGCGTAGCTGTTGTACGCGGCGTACACCGTCGACGGCGGGCAGACCGCGTCCATCAACGCGACGGAGAACAGCGCCGGCGCCGTGCCACGCCGCGCGAGGTTGACGCCATCGAGATAGGCAAGCGTCGCGAAGACGCGGTCGACGCGGTCGCGATGGGTACGGCAGTACCGCGCGACTTCCGCGTACGGCAGCTCGTCGGTGATCGAGGCAGCGCGCCGTACGTCGCACAGGAACGGCACGTCGGGCATGACCGCCACCACGTCATCACACAGGGCCGCGGCCGCCAGGGCAATCGCGCCACCCTGGCTGCGACCCGCGACGATGACACGACGTGCATCGACCCGTGGATGCGAGCGGGCCGTCTCGACGGCGCGGACGGCGTCGGCGAACACCCGCCGGTAGTAGTGCTCGCGCGGATCGTCGATGCCGCGAGTGAGGAAGCCGGGCACGCTCGGGCCGCTCGATCCGGCATCGCCGGTGTCGCCGGAGATCCCATCACTGCCTTGCCCTCGGGTGTCCATGACGAGCTGCGCGCAGCCAGCGGCCGGCCAGAGCGTCCACTCCTGCGGCAACCCCCTACCGCTGCCGTACCCCATGAACCGGACGACGCAGGGCAGCGGCTCGTCGTCGACGTACGCCGGGAGCAGCAACCAGGCCTTGATGGGATGGCCGGCGAATCCGGCGTACGTCACGTCGAACGCCTCGACGCCGGGGAGCAGCGCATCCACCGCTTCGAAGCGCGCGTCGAGCGGGTGCAGCCGCGTCTCGGCCAGAGTCTGCGACCAGAACGCGTCGAAGTCCTCAGGCTCGTCGCGTTCGGGGACGTACTGCTCCAGTTCAGGCAGGGGCAGATCGAACAGCGGCATGGATTCTCCTCGCGGTGAAGCACTGTCGGGGGTGTACGGCAGGATCGCCCCATGCTGCTCGCCCGGCTCGCCGCTACCTCGACCGCGGTGCGCGGGACGTCGGCGCGGTCGGCGAAGATCGCCCTCATCGCCGCCTGCCTGGCCGACGCGGAGCCGGACGAGATCGAAGCGACCGTGGCGTACCTGTCGGGCGATCTGCGACAGCGACGGACCGGGCTCGGTTACGCGTCGCTGCGCGATCGACCCGCTCCCTCGGCCGTCCCCTCGGTCCAGGTTGGCGAGGTGGACGAGACATTCGAGCGCATCTCCAGCCTCAGCGGCACCGGCTCGCAGACCGAGCGCCGACGGCTCCTCGCGGACCTGTTCGCCCGGCTCACCGAGGAGGAGCAGGGGTTCGTCGTCGGCCTCGTGTCGGGTGAGCTTCGCCAGGGTGCGCTCGAGGGCGTGATGGTCGAGGCCGTCGCGCGGGCCTCCACCGTGCCTGTGGCCGACGTTCGCCGCGCCGTGATGCTGCGCGGCTCGCTGGGGCCGGTAGCGGCGGTCGCGCTGACGGAGGGCGGGGAGGGCCTCGACCAGTTCCGGCTGACTGTCGGGCGAGCGCTACAGCCGATGCTTGCGCAGACCGCCGACAGCATCGATACGGCGCTGGAACGCATTCATCCAGCCGCGATCGAGTGGAAGCTCGACGGCATCCGGGTCCAGGTTCATCGCGACGGGCAGGACGTCCGAGTCTTCACCCGCACGCTCGACGACATCAGCGCCCGGGTGCCCGAGGTCGTGGAGGCCGTGCTCTCGCTCCCCGTCCGATCGATCGTGCTGGACGGGGAGGCGATAGCACTCGCCGAGGACGACCGGCCACGATCGTTCCAGGTCACCGCGAGCCGGGTGGGCACCAAGACTGACGTCGCAGCTCAGCGTCGGACAACACCGCTCACCGTGATGTTCTTCGACATCCTCTCCATCGACGGGGACGACGTGCTCGCTCTCTCGGGTGCCGCGCGCGCCGCGCTACTGATCGCGTTCGTGCCCGAGTCGCTGCGCGTTCCCCGCATCGTCACCGATTCGGTCGACGACGCCCGCGCGTTCCTCGACACCGCGCTCAAGCGCGGTCACGAGGGTGTTGTCGTCAAGGCCCTCGACGTCGCGTACGAAGCAGGAAGGCGGGGCACGGGCTGGGTCAAGGTGAAGCCACGTCACACGCTCGACCTCGTCGTGCTCGCCGTCGAATGGGGACATGGCCGCCGGCGGGGATGGCTGTCCAACCTGCACCTCGGGGCACGTGATCCCGAGACCGGCGAGTGGGTCATGCTCGGGAAGACATTCAAGGGATTGACCGACGCGATGCTGACGTGGCAGACCGAGGAGCTGTTGCGGTTGGAGACCTCGCGCAACGACTGGCAGGTGTTCGTCCGTCCCGAGCTCGTGGTCGAGGTGGCCTTCGACGGGGTCCAGACGAGCCCTCGCTACCCCGGCGGCATGGCGCTGCGCTTCGCCCGCGTGCTGCGCTACCGGCCGGACAAGCGCGCGGAAGACGCCGACACCGTCGATGCCGTGCGCGCCATCCACGAGGGCACGACCGCCTCGGCTTCCTAGCGCACGCTCGAACGATCGCGGGGATACCGGTCAGAACGACGGGCATAGACGATCGTCCCGACCAGGAAGAGGCCGCTCGCGATCATGAGGATCGCGCTCAACACATTGACGAACGGAACATCGAGGTCGGTCATGTCCGCGATTCCGATGGCCATCAGGCCGGTCGCGAACAGCGCAGTGCCGACAGCCCTCAGTCGGCTGCGCGCGACCTCGTCCATGCCCTGGTGCGCCTTGTTCGTGGCGTAGTCCAGGGGCCGCTTGGCCCAGGCGAACTGGGTCGCGAGCACCGCGAGCCCGGCGGCGACGAGGACGAACCCCGGGCCGGGCAGGACGAGGAGGGCGATACCGGTGAGCGTCAGCACGCCACCGACCAGCGCCACGGCAGACCGCTTCACCCCACCTCCTCCTGTGCCGCAACGTCGAGGGCCGCGGTAATGGTTCCCGCTACCCGCGCGGCGTGCGCATCGTCGTCGTACTTCCGCCGGGGACCGAGCCACCATCGCAACCCGTCCCCGCGGCGACGCGGGATCACGTGCAGGTGCAGGTGCGGCACGCTCTGGCTGATGACGTTGTTGATGAGCGTCATGCTGCCGTCGGCTTCGGTTGCGGTGACCACGGCGCGATCGAGCCGCTGCGCGACGGCGAAGAAGTGCGACAGCAGGTCTGCGGGCAGGTCCGGCAGGGTCGCTACGTGCACCCGCGGGACGAGCAGGGTGTGGCCGAGGAACAGCGGCTTGACGTCGAGGAACGCCTCGACGCGGTCGTCGGAGTAGACCCGGTGTGCAGGCGACTCACCGCGAACGATCGCGCAGAACCCGCACGGTTTCGCCATGACACACAGCCTGCCAGCGGGGTAGAAGACAGCGAGATGGGGCACGCTCGCAGCATCTAAATGATCACGTATACGTGATCATTGAGGGCGATACGCCTGTTACAGAGGGCGTATCGCCCTAACTCGAGGCGTATCGCACAGCGTCACGGGCGGCGGCGCAACGTGCGCGGGAGGCCGCGCAGCACGGCCAGCGGAAGCACCGAGCGCGGCGCGTACGCCGTGCGCCACAGCCCCGCGTGCGCGGCGGCGTGCATGAGCTGATCGTCGGGGTGGGCGAGGTCGACCGCGGGATTCGCCGGCGACTGCGGATTGCACAGGTCGTGCACGAGCAGCGTCGCCATCAGCGTGCTCGCCGTCTCGGGAGCGAACACCTCGAGGCCGAACCGTGGACTGCCCTCGTACGCAGCCGCCAGCGCCCGGTTGCCCATGACGGAGCGCGTCCGCGTCGTCGGCGCGACCCGCATCGACGTGAGTGTGCCGCTGGCTCGCGCGGTGAGGGCGCGCCAGCGCTGCAGGTGCTTGGCGAGTGCATAATTCGGGCCCTGCTGAAGCACGAGGCAGTCGTTGATACCGACGTCGCGACCATCGCCGCGGTGCAGCGTGTCGGGATAGTTCGGGGTCATCAGTCGCTGGCGGCTCACGAAGCTCGTCGCGCGCTGCATCGCCGTCGGTCTCCAGCGGCGACGAGATTCCTCGACAGCAGCCATCGGCACCGAGAAGACGTCAGTGGGCGTGGCGAGAAAGCCCAACGAGACGTCGCGTCGATGCTGCAGGTCGCCGACGACAGCATCAATCGCGGCATTGACGAGCACGTGTTGAGCACCGTCGAGGTAGGTGTAGCTCGCGATTGTCAGCGGACCCGGAAGCTCAGCTAGCCAGGACCGCAGCTCCGGGGTATTCGCGACGACGTCGAGCCCTGCTTCGTTTCCGACGAGGGGCAGTACGGCCCGGCCGGCGCCACCACGGACGGTCGCACGGATGCGATCCCACAGCTGCGGGCGTGGAACGTCGACGAGGGCAACGTCCGCTCCCCAGCGAGTCAGCGGTTGCAGCGGGCTCATCTGCGCGGCGGCGCCGAGCAGCGCGACGCGGTGCCCGTCGAGCCGAAGCCAGTCGGGGTTGGCCATCACGAGCCGAACCGCCTCCGCCAGCGATGGCTCGACGATACCCGCGGCGACCCACCGGTCGAGCTGTCGATGCAGCGCTGCGTCGCGGAGCAGATCGGTGCCGTACGGCAGCTCGAGTTCACGGGATCGTTGCTGTGGCTGGCCGCTCACCGTCTCGGTGGCCGGCGCATCCACGCGGAGCGCCGCCATGCACTCCCCGAGCGGTAACCGCTGCTCGTCCCGCTCGAACTCCATCGACGTGTGTAGCGCCACTAGTGCGGCTTTGGCGGCGGCGACCGCGGCCGGCGCGTAGACGGCGGCCGCTTCGGCGATGCGTCGCACGTGCCGCGGGTAGGCGTGACGCCAGTCCGGTTCCGCATCGACGGCCGCGCCGAGGTCAGCGTCGATGGCATGAGCCGCCGCCGCGAAGACGCTGCGACCCATGGCCGTCGTACTCGCCCGGCCCAGCCGTGCATCGAGCGGAAACGTGACTCCCATGGCGGGGGGTCTACCAGGTCACGGGGATGGCTGTCAGGTGCGGACTACCGTGGTGGGGTGACCGCTACCCAGACCGTTCCCGCCGACGACGCGAGCCAGCTGCAGTCGTACGCCCATCCCGAGCGCCTGGTGACGACCGAGTGGCTCGCCGAGCATCTCGACGACGAGAACCTTGTCATCGTCGAGTCCGACGAGGATGTGCTGCTCTACGAGACCGGCCACATCCCCGGCGCCATCAAGGTCGACTGGCACACCGAGCTCAATGATCCGGTGACCCGCGACTACGTGGACGGCGCGGGGCTTGCCGCGCTGATGTCCGACAAGGGCATCTCCCGCGACACGACGGTGGTCATCTACGGCGACCGCAACAACTGGTGGGCGGCGTACGCGCTGTGGGTGTTCTCGCTGTTCGGACATCCGGACCTGCGGCTGCTCGACGGCGGTCGCGCGGCGTGGGTGGCCGAGGGTCGCCCGATGACGACGGACGTCCCGACGCCTGTGCGTTCGGAGTACCCCACGGTGGAGCGCGACGACACCGGCATCCGCGCCTTCAAGGACGAGGTGATGGCGCATCTGGGCAAGCCGATGGTCGACGTCCGCTCGCCGGGTGAGTACTCCGGTGAGCTGCTACACATGCCCGACTACCCGCAGGAGGGCGCCGTGCGCGGCGGCCACATTCCCGGCGCAGTCAGCATGCCGTGGGCTCGGGCGGCCGCGGAGGACGGCAGGTTCCGGTCGCGCGAGGAGCTGGAGCAGCTGTACGGGCAGGAGGCAGGCCTCACGCCGTCGGACGACGTCGTCGTCTACTGCCGCATCGGTGAGCGCTCGAGTCACACCTGGTTCGTGCTGACGCACCTATTGGGGTACGACCGCGTGCGCAACTACGACGGGTCGTGGACGGAGTGGGGCAACAGCGTTCGCGTGCCGATCAGTCGCGGCTCGACACCGTGACGGCACCCGCCCTGCCCGCGGCCCTCGGCGAGGTCGTCGAGGAGTTCGCCGCCGTATCTCCTCGTGATCGACTGCAATTGCTCCTGGAGTACTCGCAGGAGCTGCCATCCCTGCCGGCCGAGCTGGCGGCCAACCGGGACCGGCTCGAGCAGGTGCACGAGTGCCAGACGCCGTTCTTCGTCGCGACATCGATCGATGACGACGGTCGCGTGCGGCTGTTCTTCGACGCTCCGCCGGAGGCGCCGACGACGCGCGGTTTCGCCGGCATTCTGCACGCCGGCCTCGACGGGGTGACCGCCGGAGAGGTGTTGGCGGTGCCGGACGAGTTCTACGTCGCGCTCGGCCTCCAGGAGACGATCAGCCCGCTGCGGCTGCGCGGCATGACCGCCATCCTGCGTCGCATCAAGCACCAGCTCCAGGAGCGTTCGACGCGCTCGTGACCGGCACCGTGAAGATCGCCGTGTAGGTCGCCGTGAAGATCGTCGTGTAGGTCGTCGTGTAGGTCGTCGTGAAGATCGTCGTGTGGGTCGTCGTGAGCTTTGCGCCGCTTGGCCGCGTGCTGAATCCACACGAAGATCTACACGACCGCCGCCGTAGGGCTTCAGGAGCGGTAGACGATCACCGGGTCGCCGACCGACATCGCGTCGAAGATGGTCGCTGTGCCCTGCTTGTCGCGGGTGTTCACGCAGCCGTGTGACGCGCCGTTGTAGCCCTCGGCCGCGAAGTCCGGCGAGTAGTGGACGGCCTGCCCGCCGTTGAAGAACATCGCATAAGGCATAGGCGCGTCGTAGATCGACGACACGTGATCGCGGCTCTTGCTCTCGACGTCGAACTCGCCCTCGCGCGTCGGCAGCCCGCGTCGTCCGAAGCGCGCATCGAGGGTGATCTGCAGCTGCCCATCGACCACGAAGTAGACCTTGCCTGCCGTCTTGTCGACGCAGAGCGCCGGCCCGCTCTGTGTGCAGCCGGGATGCAGCACCACCGGGACCGGCGGCGGAGCGTTCGGCTCGGGCGGGCGCAGCTCCTCCGCCGTCGGCACGGTACTCGTGGCGAGCAATGCATCCCACGTCGCCTGATCGACGTCGCCCGTGGCGGGCAGTCCCTTCTGTTCCTGGAATGCGCCCACGGCGTCGCTGGTGATGCGTCCGTACGCGCCGTCCGGTGCATCGCTCAGCACCGTCAGTTGTCGGAGCCGCGCTTGCAGCTCGCGCACCTGGTCGCCGGCCGCGCCGATGGTCAGCAGCAGGGCAGGCGATGGCGGGACCGTAGGCGTCGGCGGCGCGGCAGACGTCTGCACCGCGGGGGGTGTCGTCGCCGCGGCGACAGTCGGCGTCGACGAGCTCACCGGAGCCGAGGCAATCAGGTTGGCACAGCCAACCAGCAAGCCCCCGAGGCAGCCCACAGCAGCGCAGAGGACAAGGCGACGCCGCACGCGCATCACGGTCGCACGTCATCGCGCGTCATGCCCGCAACCGGGCCGGGTCCTAACATGCGAAGCAACGCCACTCACATCAAGGGAGCGCTCGTGGATTTCCGGGACACCCCTGAGGAAGCGGCCTTCCGGAGCGAGCTGCGCAGCTGGCTCGAGGAGCACGTCCCGGCGGCCTGGCCGACCAGCCGCCACGTCGGTCGGCCTCCGGAGGACATGCATCGCGAGTGGAGCAAGCAGCTGTACGACAGCGGCTGGGTGGGGTTGACGTGGCCGACTGAGTACGGCGGTCGCGGCCTCTCGCCGACGTACCAGGCCATCTACCTCGAGGAGATGGCCCGAGCCAACGCGCCGGAGCACCTCGCGGTCATCGGTCTCAACATGGCCGGGCCGACGATCCTGGCCTGGGGCAGCGACGAGCAGAAGAAGCGGTTGCTGCCGCCGTTGCTCGCCGCGGAAGAAGTGTGGTGCCAGGGATTCTCCGAACCTGGCAGCGGCTCGGACCTGGCCGGTGCGCGCACCCGCGCCGTCGTGGACGGCGATTCCTGGATCGTCAACGGGCAAAAGGTGTGGTCGTCGTACGCGCACATCGCCGACTGGTGCATCCTCGTCGTCCGCACCGATCCGGACGTACCGAAGCACGCGGGGCTGTCGTTCCTGCTCGTCGACATGCACCTTCCCGGCGTCGAGGTGCGGCCACTGCGCCAGATCACCGGAGACGCCGAATTCAACGAGATCTTCTTCACCGACGTACGCGTCCCCATCGACTCGATGCTCGGCAAGCCGGGTGACGGCTGGCCAGTGGCCATGACGACGCTGTTGCACGAGCGCGGCACCTTGGGTTTCGCGCTCACCGCAGCACTCGAGCGCCTAGTCGCCGGTCTGGTGGAGCTGGTACGCGAGGAGATGCCCGACGGCACGCGCCCCGCGGACGCCGCGCTCGTACGTGACGCCGTCGCGCGCGAGTGGGTGGAGCTGCAGGCGCTGCGCTTCACCAACTACCGCTCGCTGACCACGCTCGTGCAGCGTGGCGTACCCGGACCGGAGGGTTCGATCGGGAAGCTGGTCTGGAGCGAGGCGGCGCAGCGCATCGGCAAGCTCGCCCTGTCCGTTCAGGGCATGTCATCCCAGTTGTCCGGAGACGGTGCCGTGTGGGACGGCCTCTGGCAGTACCAGCAGCTGCGCAGTCGCGGCAACACCATCGAAGCTGGTACGTCGGAGATCCTGCGCAGCATCATCGCGGAGCGTGTCGTCGGCCTTCCCCGAAGCCGCTGAGGAGCAGCTGTGGACTTTGCCTTCTCCGAGGAGCAGGAGCAGCTACGCAGCATTGTGCGCGAGTTCCTCGCTGACGCGTATCCCATCGAAGAGGTGGCGCACACTGCGGATTCACCAGACGGCTGGGATCCTTCCGGTTGGAAGGCCCTTGCCGAACTTGGCTGGCTGGATGCCGAGCTCGGTCCGCTCGAGCATGCCGTGCTACTCGAGGAATCTGCAGCAGCGCTGCTTCCCGCCCCGCTGTTCTCGACGCTTGCGCTGGCGCTGCCTGCGGTCCAAGACGTAGCGGGTCGACGGTTGACGTTTGCATGGATCGAGGACGGACGGTCCGAAGCTCTTGGGTCTGCCGTGGAGGTCACGTCTGCGACAGTGGACGAACGAGGTCGGGTCTTCGGTCGCAAGACGCTCGTCCCCGACGCAAGCGCCGTTGACGGCATGGTCGTGGTGACCCGAGCATCCGACGGCGAACCCGCGCTGTCTCTGGTCGACATGGGCGACGGTGTCACCGTCGAGTCCCACCCAACAATCGACGGCACGCGGCGACTCGGGACCGTGGTCTTCGACGGTGCCACCGGTCAGCAGCTTGCATCGGGATCGGATGCCGTCGCTCGCGTCCAACAGATTGCGCAGCATGCCCTGACCGGTGCCGCATGCGAGGCCGTCGGCGTCGCGCAACGCGCGCTCGACATCGCCGTCGAGCACGCCCGCACACGAGAGCAGTTCGGACGTCCGATCGGCAGCTACCAGGCGATCTCGCACCGCATCGCCGACGTCTACGCCCGCGTGCAGCTCGCTCGATCCCTGGCGACCTGGGCCGCGTGGAGTCTCACCCAGGACAGCGATGCTGCAATGCCAGCCGCTGCGGCGAAGTCATACGCCGCGGAGGCGGCCGTCGCTGCCTGCGAGAGTGCGATCCAGGTCCTGGGCGGCATCGGCTTCACCTGGGATCACCCGGTGCACCGCTACTACAAGCGGGCCCAGTGGCTCGATGCCTTCGCGGGCGACGGGACACGGCAGCGCGCCGCCGTCGCCGCGGCACTGCTCGATAAGCCGGAGTAAGGAACGGTCACCTGACGCTGAGCTCGGTGACGCTGGTGGAGCCGTCGATCACGCCCTGAGCGACGTCACCGAGCCGAAGGCCATGACTGCGGGCGTAGGAACGCAGCATCTCAAATGCCCGGTCGATGCTTACGTTGTGGATCTGCGCCAGCACGCCCTTCGACTGCTCGATGACGATGCGGCTGTTCAGTGCCCCTTGCAGCTGCTCGGCGAGGACCTCGCTCTGCCGGATGGCGCGTTCCTGCAGCAACCCGATGGTTGCCACGTCTGCCAGCGCCTGCACGATCCGGACCTCGCGTGGCTCCAGCCGCCCGATGTCGGTGCCGAACAGGTTCAACGCCCCGATGACGTCCCCTCGATGCCGCAGCGGTATTGCATGCACGGATCGGAACCCAGCAGCAACCGCATGGGGAGCAAAGCGCGGCCAGCGGTCGCTCGCCCGACCGAGATCGGCATTCACCACGGGCACACCGGTGGTGAAGGCGTCGTGACAGGGGCCTTCGTGCGCCTGCACGCCGAACAGCTCGAGGAGCTTTGCCGACTCGTCGGAGGCGGCCATGAACTGCAATCGACCCTGCGCGTCGACGAGCAGCAGACCCGCGGCTGTGGCGTCGATCATCTCCGCAGCGCGGGCGGTCACGTTCTCGAGGAACTCGATGAGGTCGAAGTCGTCGACGAGGGTGTCCGCGACCTCAACGAACACCTCAGCGAGCCGCTCGGCTTGCAACGTCGGCATCGGGGCCTCTCTCCTGAACGCAGTGCCGGACGGACGCGGTCGATCAGGAACGGTCGTCCTCTAGCCGAATTTTACGGGACACGATGTCGCTAGCCACGTCGGTGAGAGGCCGTTGGTTCGCGTACGCGTAGCCCCGGATGCGGACCATCGCCTCCGTCAGATCCACCGTCAGCTGCACCGTGACCATTCCCTGTGCCTGGTAGATCACCGAGCGGGACCCGAGCGCTTCACCCAACCCAGGGGCCGCCTCGCCCGGCCGAGCGTCGTGCTGTCCGTCAAGAAGCGTCGTCAGAGCCATGTCGGCGAAGGCAACCGCCTGCGAGAAGGCAGGCTTGGACAGTGAGCCGGTCTGCTTCCGGTACACGTCGAAGACACCCAACCGAGCCGCGCCGATCTGCATCGGAAAGGCGAACACCGCGCGGACGCCCTTATCGAAGGCCGCGGGAGCGTAGCCGGGCCAACGTCGCATCGCGCCAGCATCGAGGTCAGGGACCAGGACGGGGCGTCCGCCGGCGTGGGCATCCAGGCACGGCCCCTCACCCAGCGTGAACTGCAGCTCCGCGAGCCAGAGGTCGTCCGGGTCGGAGATCGCTGCTACGCCCCGAGCCCCGTCCGCGCCCAGGACGCTCACCCCCGCCCCTGCCGCGGGCAGACCGTGGACGGTCGCGCGGCACAGCCGCCCCAGCCGGTCGGCCATGCCGACGGCACCGTCCAGCGTGGGCTCGCGCTCGACCATGGCGCGTACTTGTTCGATCAGGGTCATCTCCGCCACCGGGCGCACCCTCCGTCGCGACAAACGCCGCCGGGCCGGGGCAACGAGTCCGGTACTAATGATCATACGTCCTGCGGCTGCGCCCTCCCGTAGAGCATGACAGCGCGGGAGCCGTCGTCCTGGCCCAACGGTCGAAGCAGGGTGGTGACCCGCTCGGGCGCGCCGGGCAGGATCAGCCGCCGGCCATTGCGGGCCAACTGTGAACGAGCTTCGAGCAGCGGATCGAGCCCAAGGATGTCGGTGAAGGTGACGCCGGAGAGGTCGACGACGATCGTCTCGACCGGCGTCTTCGCAACCACCGTTTCGAGGTAGGTACGCAGCGCTGGCGCAGTCAGCATGTCGAGTTCGCCGCTGACAACGTGGACTCCGAGGCGGTCGCCTGCACGTCGAACCAGGGTGGGGTATCCCCGGCACGTTGAGCCGGTAGCGTCATGATTTCCCCGCCCGTCAGTGATCGTCGGTGTAGCGGCCGGGGACGTAGAGGTAGTTGTCCATGTGGTCCAGCGCAGGGCGGCCGGTGTCCGGATTGTGCACGAGCCGGTACGACCACACGTCGTCGCCGACGCGCAGGGAGACCAACCGCGGCGGAGCGCCGCTCAGGTCCCAGCTCTGCCCATGAGCTGGGCCGCAGTAGGCACGCGCGCAACGCAGGTCAGGCGTGGCCCTCACGGCCGACGGCGACGTCGTCCCTCGCGTCGCTGTGATCATGCCGGACCCTCCACCACAGTCGCGCACGTGGCCGCCGGGTCTGGGGCAGTCGGCGCGGCTCAACAGAGTGTGTGGGCGGCGCCTCTGACAACGAGGCTACGGCGGGTATCTGGCCCGAGCAACCGGGGAATCTGATGCCCGCGGTCGCGCCACTTCGGAACTCTGCACTCCCGTTAGCCGTCGGTCGGACGTGAGCGAGGGTGGGCCCACCGGAGCCAAGGCGCGGCTGATTGGCGTCGACGCGGCGCGCGGTGTCGCCCTGCTCGGCATGATGGCCGTGCACGTCCTGCCGCTCGCCGACGCAGACGGCAGCACCTCCACGCCATACCTGATTGCCGGTGGTCGTTCGGCCGCGCTATTCGCCGTACTGGCCGGTGTCGGTCTCGCGCTTGCCAGCGGCGGCACCCACCCGCCGCGCGGCCGGGCTTGGGCAGCAGCCGCTGCCGGCACCCTGGTCCGCGCCGCCCTGATCGGGGCGGTCGGGCTCATCGTCGGCATGGCGGACTCAGGTGTTGCCGTGATCCTCGTCTACTACGCCGTGCTGTTCGTGCTCGCGATCCCGCTGCTACCGCTAGGCCCTCGGATCCTGGCGCCGCTCGCTGCGGTGCTCGCAGTCGGCGTACCGATCCTCAGCTACGCAATCCGGCCGAGCCTCAACCCGCCGGACCGCGGTAACCCGACTCTGTCGACTGTGCTCGGCGATCCCGTGGGCTTGCTGCAAACGCTGCTCGTCACTGGTTACTACCCCGCGCTGGCGTGGACCGCGTATCTCTGCGCGGGCCTAGCCGTCGGCCGGCTCCCGCTGCGCTCGATCGCAACAGCATGGTGGCTCGCTGGCGTTGGAATCACCCTTGCCGTGGCCGCTTCCGTGGCCTCTGCGCTGCTGCTCGGACCGCTCGGCGGCGCCGACGCACTGCGCGGCACGCTGTCACCCGGCACCGACCTCGGGCAACTTCTCGACAGCAGCTTCTACGGCAACACGCCGACGACGTCGTGGTGGTGGCTCGCCATCGACACGCCACACTCGACGACACCGCTCGACCTGCTGCACACCATCGGCACATCGCTCGCGGTGCTCGGCGGCATGCTGTTGCTCGCCCGCGTCATTGCGCCGGTGCTGACACCGCTAGCGGCTGCCGGCAGCATGACGCTCACGCTGTACAGCGCGCACGTTCTTCTGCTGTCCACGCCGTTCCTCCCGGCGGACGCGACCCGGTCATACGTGCTGCAGGTCGTCACTGTCCTCGTGATCGCGACGCTGTGGCGCTCCACCGGGCGGCGTGGCCCGCTCGAGGCACTCGTCGCTGCTGCAGCCGGCCGCGCTCGCCGCGCCGTCGCCCCTGACAGCCCCACGCCCTCCGCCGCCACCCCGCCGCTCCCCACGAAACGATCGTGAGGAGGTCTAGCCGCGGTAGGCGGGCGCGAAGCCGCGGCCGCTGGCGTCCTCCGCGCGGATCAGGTGCATCACGGCGTTGATCAGTGCCAGATGCGTGAACGCCTGCGGAAAGTTGCCGAGGTGGCGGCCAGTCGCGGCGTCGATCTCCTCGGCGTACAGCTCGAGCGGGCTCGCGTACGACAGCAGCTTCTCGCACAGATTGTGCGCCCGCTCGATCTCGCCGATCTCGACCAGTGCCGAGACGAGCCAGAACGAGCAGATCGTGAACGTGCCCTCTTCGCCGTGCAAGCCGTCGTCGGTCTCCTCGACCCGATACCGCAGCACCAGGCCGTCCTCGGTCAACTCGTCCGCGATGGCGAGCACTGTGGCCCGCACTCGCTCGTCCTCTGACGGCAGGAATCGCAGCAGCGGCAGGAGCAGCAGCGACGCATCGAGCGCGTCAGAGCCGTAGCGCTGCACGAAGACGCCACGCTTGTCGACACCGTTCGCGCAGATGTCGGCGTGGATCTCGTTGGCGATCTCCCGCCAGCGAGCTTCGTATTCCGGTTCGTCGTGCATCTCCGCCAGCCGTGCACCACGGTCGAGGGCGACCCAGCAGAACAGCTTGGACGACACGAAGTGCTGCGGCTCGCCGCGCACCTCCCAGATGCCGCGATCCGGCTCCTTCCAGGACTTGATGGCCTCCTCGACCTGTTTCACCAGGATCGGCCACAGACCCTCGGAGAGCTGCTCGCGCGACTTCACGTGCAGGTAGACCGAGTCGAGCACCGCTCCCCAGACATCGTGCTGTTTCTGGTTGTACGCACCGTTGCCGATGCGCACCGGGACAGCGCCTTCGTATCCGGTCAGGTGCTTGAGCTCATGCTCCTCGAGCTCCTTCTCTCCGCCGACGCCGTACATGATCTGTAAGTCGGCGTCGCGCGCGACATCGGCGATGAAGTAGAAGAAGTCGTTGGCTTCGCGGTCGAGCCCCAGCGTGTACAAGCCCCACAGTGCAAACGTCGAGTCGCGGATCCAGGCGTAGCGGTAGTCCCAGTTGCGCTCGCCTTGCGGCGTCTCCGGCAACGACGTCGTCGATGCTGCGAGCAGCGCTCCTGTCGGTGCGTACGTCAGGCCCTTGAGTGCCAGCGCGCTGCGCTGCAAGTACTTGCGCCACGGGTGGTCGGGGAACACGCCCTGGTTGATCCACTGTCGCCAGTACTCCGACGTGCGCCACATCCGGTCGGCGGCTTCGGCGAACGTCTTCGGCGCGGGGATCGGCGACCATGTCAACGCAACGAAGACGTCATCGCCCTCGGTGAGGCGGGTACGGGCCTGGACGCCGCGACCCTCGATGCCGACCCGCAGGTTCGTCGTCAGTCGCAGGTGCACGTCGCCGTCGTCGGACTTGGCGATGACCTCGCCGTAGCCGGGACCGTCGTACGACCACTGCGACTCTTGCGCGCCGTAGTCGAAGACGGGTTCGCAGTTGAGCGAGAGGTCGACAGTGCCGCTGACGCATTTCACGGTTCGCAGCAGGCAATGCTCGGCGTCGTAGTCCGTCGGCGATCGACGATGGGTTCGCGAGCGTTCATCGGTGTTGTGCCATGGACCCATGAGCAGCGAGTCGCGACAGATGAGCCATCCGGTGCGGGTCTGCCAGGTCGTCTCGAGCATCAGGCTGCCGGGCAGGTAGCGACGCGCGGCCGGCACCCGAACTCCCCACGGCCCGAGTCGGAAGCTGCCGGCGGCTCGATCCAGCATGGCCCCGAAAACGCTCGGCGCGTCCGGTCGCGGCACGCACATCCACTCGACCGCGCCGCTCGGGGCGATCAGGCAGGTGGTCTCGCAGTCGGAGAGGAACGCGTAGTCAGCGATCGGCGGAAAATCGCTGCGCGATCCCGTCCGCGGCTTCGGCTCGTGCTGCTCCTCAAGCGGACCGGACGGCACACCGGCACGCTGCCGCTGGCCCCGACGCTTGGTCGGCGGCTGGTCGGCGGTGGAATCCTGGGGCGCAGCAGTTGTCGTCACAGGACGAAGCATCGCGCACGGCTCGGGCGGCCTCAAGCGCTGCCGCGCACTACCCGGACGTGCGGCCGGCTTGGTTTACCAAGATCTACCAGGGCAGCGGATGCGCGCGGATGGCGCGTTGCGCTCCGTCGTCCGTGCCCTCTTTCACCGAGGCGTGCAGCGCCAGCGCCAGCGCGCGCACAACGCTGAGGTGCGGACGTGGTGCCCGCAGCTGCGTCTCCAGCGTGTTCATGTCGGCGTAGGCCTGCGCGTAAGCGTCCTCGTCGAGTCCGAGCTGATCGAGATGGCTGCGGAACGCGCTGACGTACGACGCCACCTTGAGCTCGTCCTCGAGTCCGAGGGCGTGCCCGTTGCCGCGCTCGTCCGTCATTGTGGTCGCGCCGTCACTGCCATTGGCCACACCGCCCGCGGCGGCAGTCCCCGCGCCGCTTGCGGGGAGGCTACCGGATCGCTCGCTAGCGACGGCGGCGGGCATGGGCTGGGGCAGCTCGGTTGGGCCGGTGTCCTCGCCGAGCCCGAGCGGCCCCGTGTCTTCGGCCTCGTCCGAGGAGCGACCGCGACGCGCGGTCTGGATTTCCAGCACGCCCATTGGAGTCAGCTCGACACCGGCGGGCAGCAGCCCACCGAGGTGCAGGAAGGTACGGACGAGGCGCTCGCCCTCGAGGTGGCGGATGAGCGCGTCCAACTCCTCCTCAGAGGCGTCGGACTGGGACAGGAAGTCGCTCTCGTCCTGCATCCGGTCGTCTTCGCCGTCGCTGGCGTCGTACAACCACTGCAGGAACTCGGTGCGCAGCCGAAGCTTGCGTTCCAAAGATGACACGGTCGCCTCCGTCAGCGATCAGAAGAAGAAGGCGTACCCGGATCGGAGGGTTCTTCCCGAATTCGGCCGAAATATTCCGGATCGGCGCGCAGCCGGTAGCGCTCCTCGCGTACCTGGCTCTGACGGCTGCGGTCGTGGACGTCGGGATCAGCTTCCAACGCGCGAACGAGCAGCACGAACGCTGCCCCGATCAGCGCGCCGACGACGACACCCACGAGGAGGTACATCGACGAAATGGAGATCAGGGAGCCGAGGACGACCCGGAGGAGGAGAGCGAGGAGGAGGCCGACGATCGCACCCACCGCGGTGCCGGCAAGGACGATGCCGGTCCGGGTGTAGCGAGCGTGGCCGGTCTTGACGACCACGATCTCGTGCTCGATCTCGACCGCTCCGGGGGGCACGCCGTTACTCGCCACCGCGCGCAGGGCAGCCTGTGCGCGGTCACGATCCTCGTACTCCCCGATGACGAACGGATCCGTCATCGCACCTCCTCCTCCGGCCGCACGCCTGCTCGAGGCACGGTTCCCCTCTCCACTATGGCGAGTCGAGGCGAACCGCGCTCTGGCAAGCACGCCGGCCCAGGCACCAATAGACGACGCCACGGCTTCGACCCGCAGCGGCCACACCGGCGCTCCCCGGTGCCGGCCGGGGGGTACCCGGCGGGCAGGAGCGAGTGGTTGTGGCAGCGCATCGAGGCCGATCGGTCGCGACGCGGTACCTAGGACGGACATGGAGCAGCCCCTTCCCCACGCCTACGGGGCAGCTGTCGGGATGGGGCCGCAACCCGTCGACGGTGGGCACAGCGTGTGCGGTGCCCGACCTGGAACGGGTAGGGGAAGAGGGAAGTTGGCCCGGCCGCGCGGTAATTGTGCAGTGCGCGGCTGTCACCCCGAGGTCGCTCTATTCGAGAGACCGAGTGCCCGGTCCCCCGCTCCTGCCGTCATGGGCTCGAGCAGCCAGTGGCGGCAGGATTCGGCGTCCACCGGTGCACTCCCGCCAACTCATCGACGGGAGTAGCTGAGGCTAAACACATGGGGGCCGGGAACGCTACTCGGAGTCCATCCCGAGTTCGCTCGGTGTGGATTGTCGCCTACTTTCCGGTGATGCCTGGTAACGCAGTGCGAGAATGTGACACTCATCGGTGCGATCGTGAGAAAAGTGTCACACGTGCATCCTTGCAACACCGCCGTTATATTTATGTTGGTGTTGCATGCAGCATTGACGTCTTAGCTACGTGATGGTGGCGACGAACACGTGCGATGCCACTACAGCATCGAGTTCCGCCGTCTCCCCGCTGCTTCCGACGAGCACACCGGCTGGCGCTTTTCTCAACGTCACAACAGATCCCGGTGTTGCACCAACCCGTTGCAGCATCGACATGACATCGACATCAGTCTGCACTGGCTCACCGATGCGTCGCACGATCACCTGCCGACTTTCAGTGAGCGAAACTCGGTCGATGCTGACGACACCGTCCATGAATGCTTCCGGTGCAGCACCATCAGCAGGTATCTCGCCGAGCTCGTTCAAGCCAGGAATGGGGTTTCCATACGGCGACTGCGTGGGATGACCAAGCAACTCGACCAGACGCTTCTCGACTGCTTCCGACATCACGTGCTCCCATCGGCATGCCTCTGGATGCACGTCCTCCCACGCCAACCCAATGACGTCGACGAGCAAGCATTCGGCGAGTCGATGCTTGCGCATCACCCGAGTCGCGAGCGCGCGTCCTTTCTCCGTCAGCTCGAGGTGGCGATCGCCCTCGACGGTGAGGAGACCATCACGCTCCATTCGGGCGACGGTCTGGCTCACCGTCGGGCCGGACTGCTGAAGGCGCTGCGCGATGCGCGCGCGCAGGGGCACGATGCCCTCCTCCTCGAGCTCGAAGATCGTGCGGAGATACATCTCCGTGGTGTCGATCAGGTCGTGGCTCACGGGGGGTGTCTCCGTCCGACATCGAGAACTGCAAGGTACCCATTGTCCGCCTCTCGGCGAGCAGATGCTCGAGAGGCAGCTCGATCGACATGCTTTTAGGGTCGAGTGACATGACGACGCACGTGATGTGGTTTCGCCGCGATCTTCGCCGGCGCGACAATCCGGCCCTCCTCGAGGCCACTGCCGCAGACGATGTCGTCCCCCTGTTCGTCTTCGACGAGCGGCTGTGGGAGCCGTCCGGACCCACCCGGCGCGTGTGGCTGCTCAGGAGTCTGCGGATGCTGGCCGAGTCCATCGACGACAACCTGCTGGTCCGCCGTGGCGATCCTGTCGACGAGGTAATCCGCGTCGCGCGAGCGGCAAGCGCCGAGGCGGTGCACGTCGCCGCCGACTATGGCCCGTACGGCAACGAGCGCGACTCGCGCGTCGAGAAGGCGCTGGCCGAGCACGACATCGCGCTCGTCCGAACCGGATCGCCGTACGCGATCGCGCCGGGCCGGATACTCAAGGACGATGGCACGCCGTACTCGGTGTTCACCCCGTTCTACCGGGCGTGGCTCGACCACGGCTGGCGGGCGCCAGCCGCGACACCGCGGGCGCCGCACTGGATACGGCCGCTGAAGAGCAGTGACCTCCCACGCGAGCCCGACCTCGGCGCAATGAACCTGCCGACCGCCGGGGAGGAGGCGGCGCTGCGTCGCTGGCGAGCGTTTCGAGACGGTCCGCTGATGGAGTACGCCGAGATGCGCAATCGTCCGGATCAGCCTGGCACCTCGGCCATGTCCGCCCATCTGAAGTACGGCGAGATCCATCCGCGGGCCTTGCTCGCGGACCTGGCCGCCAAGCGCGGCAGGAATGTGGAGAGCTATCGCAGCGAACTCGCCTGGCGCGAGTTCTACGCCGACGTGCTCTTCCACCATCCGCGCAGCGCTCGCGAGTACCTACGCCCCGAGATGGCGCGGATGACGTACGCCACCGGCAAGACCGCCGACGAGCACTTCCGTGCCTGGAGCGAGGGCCGCACCGGCTACCCGTTCGTCGATGCCGGGATGCGACAGCTACGCGCCGAAGGTTGGGTGCACAACCGGGTGCGCATGGTCGTCGCATCGTTTCTGGTCAAGGACCTGCACATCGAGTGGCAACGTGGGGCGCGCGAGTTCATGCACTGGCTGCGGGACGGCGACCTCGCGTCCAACAACCACGGCTGGCAGTGGGTGGCCGGCAGCGGTACGGACGCCGCGCCGTACTTTCGCGTCTTCAACCCAGTCACGCAGGGCCGCAAGTTCGACCCCGACGGCGACTACGTCCGCAGGTACGTCCCCGAGCTGCGATCGATCGAGGGTGCCGCCGTGCACGCGCCGTGGACGCTGCCAGACGGGCTCCCGCCGGGGTACCCGGAACGCGTGGTCGATCATGCCGAGGAGCGCAAGGTCGCGTTGGCCCGCTACGAAGCGGTGCGCCGCTGACCCGCGCCACGACCGCGCAACGACCGACAGCACACGCGCGCGTCCTAGTGGACGGACCGTCGACAGGGGATACTCCGATCATGCTGGTGATGAGCGTGCTGAGCCTGAAGGGAGGCGTCGGAAAGACCACCCTCGTCCTCGGACTCGCCGGCGCCGCCCTGGAACGCGGGCTGCGCGCACTCGTCGTCGACCTAGATCCCCAGGCCAATGCCACCACCGCGCTCGACCCCAAAGACGTGACCTTCACCGCCAATGATGTGCTCGCCGATGCCCGCGCCGGAGTCCTCAAGGAAGCCGTGACGATGAGCGGCTGGGGCGAGGAAGTCCAGGTCATTGCCGCCGAGCCGGCGCTGGAGCACCGCAACCGACCCGAAGGCAAGGGCAGCGAGCTGCGGCTGCGCAAGGCGATGAACAGCACGCCGTCGGCGTACGACATCGTCCTCATCGACACCCCACCGTCGCTCGGCGAGCTCACGAAGAACGCCCTGGCCGCCTCGCAACGGGCACTCGTGGTCGCCGAGCCGTCCCTGTTCGCGCTCCAGGGCGCCCAGCAGGCGCTCGACGCGGTTGATGTGGTCCGGCGTGGTTTCAATCTGCGGCTGCGTACCATCGGAATCGTCGCGAATCGGGTCCGCCACACCAGCGAGCACCGGTTCCGGCTGGACGAACTGGCGACCGCGTACGGAGATCTCGTGTTCGACCCGGCGATGCTCGACCGCTCTGCGGTGACGCAGGCCCAGGGTGCCTGCGTCCCGGTGCAGCGGTGGCACTCGCGAGGCGCGCGCGCTGCATCGCACGTGTTGTCGACGTATCTCGACCGCGTCCTGGAGACGACGGTCGGTGACGGACCCTCGCTGATGGGAAGGCGATAGTCAGGTGCCCTCAGTACGAAACCCGAGCCCGCGACCCGCGCTGCGCAAGGCTCCCGACGGCCACGTCCACCCTGCGGCTCCCCGCCTCGGGAGCTTGCCAGCACGGTTGCAAGCGGAGCTGGAGCGGCCCGCCCGCAAGGGAAAGAACGGCTGGGACAGCGAGGGCGGTAAGGACAAGCCCGTCGACGTGATCGTCCCGATGCCGAAGTCGATGCGCAAGCGGTTGAAGACTCGAGCGGCTGAGCAGGGGATGACGGCCGAGGACGCCGCCTTCCATGTCCTTCGCGTCTGGCTGACGTCCTGATCCCGGTCTCGCGTCGAAGCCGGCGTCGTGGCACGCGGAGGGTGGCAGGAGCGGCTGCGCTCCGAGGGCAGCGATCCTGACCCGCGCTTCACGCTGGCGAACGAACGGACGTTCCTCGCCTGGATTCGGACGGCGCTGGCGCTCGTCGCTGCAGGCATCGGCGTCGAAGCATTCCTGCGCGACGTCGACCTCATCGCTCGACAACTGCTCGCGATCGCACTCGTCGGCAGCGGCGTCATCGTGAGCGCCACGGCCTTCCGCAGGTGGTATCGCGCCGAGTTGGCGCTGCGACGGCAGGAATCGTTGCCCGTGCCTGCGCTGGCACCGCTCCTGGCGTATGGCATCGCGGCGCTGTCGGTCGCGGGTCTCATCGTCGTCCTGGTGCTCTCGTGACCGCCAACACCTCCAACAACGGATGGAAATGCGGTTCGATGGCGGTCAGAAACGCATCCGTTGTTGGAGTTCAGCAGCCATGACAGCGGAGGCGCCGTACGGCCGCGGCCTCGCCACCGAGCGCACGAACCTGTCCTGGAACCGGACCTGCCTTGCCCTCGGCGCGCTGGCGCTGCTGTCGCTGCGGCTCGCGGTCGGTGAGGCGATCGTCGCAGTGCTGCTCGCTGGGGTGGGGGTCGCTACGGCGATGCTCATGCTCGTCCACGCACGACGGCGCTACTCGCGGCTGTCCACGACAGCCGACCCTGTCGCGACGGCAGCGCTCGCGATGCTGACGGTCGCGTTCGGGATCTGCGTCATCGTGGCGATCATCGCCGCGCAGTAGCTGGTACCCCGACGGGTGAGATCGCCGTCCGGGGGTACGGTCCACGCATGTCTACCCCGGAACGACCCGGTGCCCAGAAGTGGGTTCCCGACGGCGTCGGCATCGACGGTCTGGCAGCAGCCGCGCGGGACTGCCAGGGCTGCGAATTGTTCGAGAACGCGACGCAGACCGTCTTCGGCGCCGGCTCGCCAGCAGCCCGCGTCGTGCTGGTCGGTGAACAACCGGGAGACCAGGAAGACCGGCAGGGAGCTCCTTTCGTCGGCCCGGCTGGCAAGATCCTTGATCGCGCCCTCGAAGAGGCCGGCATCGACCGATCGCAGGCATACGTCACCAACGCCGTCAAGCACTTCCGGTTTACCCAGTCCGGGCCTGGCAAGCGGCGGATCCACCAGACACCGGATCTCGCTCATCTGGTCGCGTGCAAGCCGTGGCTCGAGGCCGAACTCAGCGTCCTCGATCCGGAGATGCTGATTGCACTGGGCGCCACTGCGGGCAAGGCGCTGCTCGGTCCGGGTTTCCGAGTGACGAAGCAGCGTGGCGTGCTGATGCCGCGTCAGGGCGTACTCGGTGAGGACGCAGCCACGCAGAACGGTTGGATCGTCGCGACTATCCATCCGTCGGCGGTGCTGCGCGCTGACGACCGCGAAGGCGCCTATGCCGGACTCGTCTCCGACCTGGCGGTGGCCGCGGACGCGCTCCGTCCGTGACGTCGACACTCTCGATCGCCGCCCGGTTCAACGGACCGCCGGGTTCGGGCAATGGCGGGTACGTCTGCGGACTGCTTGCGCACCATGCTGCAACACCGGTATCGCGCGTGATGACGGTGACGCTGCGCCGTCCGCCTCCATTAGAGCAATCCCTTACCGTGGAGCGAACCAGCGACGGGCTCACCGAGCTCAGGAACGGCGAGGATCTCATCGCCGACGCGACTGCCGCCGTCGAGAACCCGCCAGTCGTTGCGACCGCCGCGCCGTCCGACGTGAGCGTTGCCGAGCAGGCGTACCGGGGAGCGACCGGTCATCCGTTCCCGACGTGCTTCGTCTGCGGCACGGAACGTGCACCAGGTGACGGGTTGTGCCTGCGCCCGGGTCCGGTTGCCGGACTGACCGAAACGACGGCGTGCTCATGGATCCCTGACGAGTCACTGGTCGATCCGGCGTCCGGCCGCGTCGGTTCCGAGTTCGTCTGGGCAGCGCTCGATTGTCCGGGCGCGTGGACGTTGGACCTTGTCGGCCGGCCCATGGTGGTCGGGCGCATGACCGCGCGCGTCGACGGCGTCCCTCGACCGGGAGATCGATGCGTCGTGATGGGCCACCTGCTGGGCAGGGAGGGTCGTAAGGCGTTCACCGCCACGACGGTCTACGGCCGCGACGGTGTGGTGCTCGGGGCGGCTCGGTCGACCTGGTTCACCGTCGACCCGCGAGCCTTTGCCGTCCTCCAATAGGGGTGGCCTCGGTTGCGTCGATGACATAAATTGCGGCGTACACGGGAAGGGAGGTGGTCCAGCGTTGAGTATTTCCTGGACGCGTGAGGTGGCTGTCAGTTAGCCGCCGTCCTTCGGACCGGTGGACTTCCTGATAGCTAGTTCCACCGCGACCGCCTGATGGCGGCCGGCGAATACCAGGCAGTCACCACGACCCGCGGGTGCTGGGCCTCGTCCTCCCGGCCCTCCTCATGGAGGTAACCCCGCGGGTCGTTTGCTGTCTACGGCGCGAGTCGCCGCACGATCCACGGCCCGTCCGGAAGGTCGCGGACGTAGCGCAGCCGGTCGTGCAGCCGGTTCGGCCGTCCCTGCCAGAATTCCACCGCGTCGGGGACGATCAACACGCCTCCCCAATCGTCGGGCAGCGGTACGTCAGTGCCCTCGGGATACCGCTGCTCCAGCGCCGCGTACCGCTCCTCGAGCTCCGTCCGTGACCCGATCACCGACGACTGTGGGCTGGCGAGCGCTCCGATCCGGGAGCCGTACGGACGCGACGCGAAGTACGCCGCGCTCTCCGAGCGCGAGACCCGCTCCGCCCGACCGGTGACGATGACCTGTCGCTCGACCGCATGCCAGGGGAACAGCATGCTGACCCAGGGGTTGGCCGCGATGTCGTGGCCCTTGCGCGATGAGTAGTTGGTGTAGACGGTGAAGCCGCGCTCGTCCACGTCCTTGAGCAGTACGGTCCTGGCGGTCGGCCGTGCGTCGCGGCCCGCCGTGCCGAGGACGAGCGCGTTGGGCTCGACGATGCCCGCGTCGCGTACTTCGGCGAACCAGACGACGAACTGCGCCACCGGGTCAGGCGCCAGATCAGCCTCGGACAGCGTCGACTGCAGGTAGCTGCGACGCAGGTTCGCCAGGTCGGTTGGTTGCATGTCCGGGTTCTAACACGAGTCGCGACAACCTCAGGCGGCGTGGTTAACAATGAGGCCGCCGTGAGCCGACAGCGGCGACGACGGGAGTGGGCAGCGTGTCCGACTTCAAGCCGGGTCTCGAGGGCGTCATCGCGTTCGAGACAGAGATCGCCGAGCCGGACCGCGACGGGGGCGCGCTGCGCTACCGCGGCGTCGACATCGAGGATCTCATCGGCGAGGTGTCGTTCGGCAACGTGTGGGGTTTGCTCGTCGACGGCGAGTTCGCGCCGGGACTGCCACCCGCGGAGCCATTCCCCATCCCGGTCCACTCCGGCGACATCCGTGTCGACGTGCAGAGCGCGACCGCGATGCTCGCGCCATCCTGGGGGTTCCGCCAGCTGCTCGACATCGACGAGCAGCAAGCCCGCGAGGACCTGGCACGGGCGTCGGTGATGTCGCTGTCCTTCGTCGCCCAGTCGGCCCGAGGCCTCGGCCTGCCGATGGTGCCGCAGAACCAAATCGATAAGGCCTCGACCATTGTCGAGCGCTTCATGATCCGGTGGCGCGGCGAGCCCGACCCCGCACACGTCAAGGCCGTGGACGCGTACTTCACCTCGGCTGCGGAGCACGGCCTGAACGCGTCGACCTTCACCGCGCGCATCGTCGCATCGACCGGCGCGGATGTAGCGGCGTGCCTGTCGTCCGCGATCGGGGCGCTGTCGGGTCCCCTGCACGGGGGCGCTCCCGCCCGTGTCCTGTCCATGCTGGACGACGTCGAGCGCGAAGGGAACGCCTCCGCCTGGGTGAAGCGCGCCCTCGACCGCGGCGATCGCCTCATGGGCTTCGGTCACCGCATCTACCGCGCCGAGGACCCGCGCGCTCGAGTGCTCCGACGTACGGCACGTGAGCTGGGCTCGGCGCGGTACGAAGTTGCAGAACAGCTGGAGAAGGCGGCCATCGAGGAGCTGCGCGCGCGTAAGCCGGACCGGGTGTTATCGACGAACGTGGAGTTCTGGTCGGCGGTCGTACTCGACTTCGCCGACGTCCCGGCACACATGTTCACGTCGATGTTCACCTGCGCGCGCACCGCCGGGTGGAGCGCGCACATCCTCGAGCAGAAGCGCACCGGCCGCCTCATCCGGCCGTCAGCGCGCTACGTCGGCCCAGGGCCACGCAAGCCGAACGACGTCCCCGGCTGGGACCGGGTCCACCCTGTCGAATAGCGAACGACGCTTGGCACGCGTTGCGACAATGAGGCAGTGACCGAGGAACCCATCGTCATTCCACACGACCTGAAGCCGTTCGACGGACGATTCGGGTCCGGGCCATCGAAGGTGCGTCCGGCGGCGCTTGCCGCGCTCGCCGCGAGTGGGGATCGCTACCTCGGCACCTCCCACCGGCAGGCACCGGTGAAGTCGCTGGTTCATCGCGTACGCGACGGTATTGCCGCGCTGTTCGATCTCCCGGATGGCTACGAGGTCGTGCTCGGCAATGGCGGGACCACGGCGTTCTGGGACGTCGCCGCGCACGGGCTCGTGCGCTACCGCTCGCAGCACCTGTCCTTCGGAGAGTTCTCCTCCAAGTTCGCCGCTGTGACAGCGGCCGCACCATGGTTGGCGGCGCCGTCGGTGATCGAGGCGACTCCTGGCGCGCATCCCGCCCCCGTCGCCGAGGACGGTGTAGACGCTTACGCCTACACCCACAACGAGACGTCGACAGGCGTCGCCATGCCCATCCGTCGCGTGCCGAACGCCGATGACGATGCGCTGGTGCTCGTCGACGCCACGTCGGCGGCTGGTGGGCTTCCTGTCGACCCGCGTCAGTTCGACGTCTACTACTTCGCCCCGCAGAAGTGCTTCGCGTCCGATGGCGGGCTCTGGCTCGCCGCGATGTCCCCAGCGGCGTTGCAGCGCGTCGACGAGATCGCTGCGTCGGGGCGCTACATCCCCACGTTCTTCGACCTGCCCACCGCGATCGACAACTCGCGCAAGGATCAGACCTATAACACACCGTCGGTGGCCACGCTGTTCCTTCTGGTCGACCAGCTGGACTGGCTGAACGGCCAGGGCGGGCTCGCCTGGGCAACGGCCCGTACGGCGGATTCGTCCTCGCGGCTGTACACCTGGGCCGACAAGGTGCCGTACGCCTCGCCCTTCGTCGAGGACCCAGATCAGCGTTCCGCCGTCGTCGGCACCATCGATCTCAGCGACAGCGTCGACGCTGCTGCCGTCGCCGCCATCCTCCGCGCGAACGGCATCGTGGACACCGAGTCGTACCGCAGGCTTGGGCGTAACCAGCTGCGGATCGCGATGTTCCCCGCGATCGAGCCCGAGGACATCGAAGCACTGACCGGCTGCATCGACTACGTGGTCGAGCGGCTCAGCTGATCGGCACGTCTCCCGACGCTGCACCGGCCCGCCGCATCGTCCTGGACCGGGTGACGCTGCTCGCCTACTGCCAGTTGGCCAGCTACGGCTATTTCGTCTACGGCTTCGGCCCGTCGATCGGGCTGCTCCGGGACGACCAGGGCGTGAGCCGCGCGTTATCGGGGCTGCACGGAACGGTATTCGCGCTCGGGGCAATTCTCGTCGGGCTGTTCGGCGCGACCGTCGTCCGGCTGCTCGGCCGCGGCGTTGTCATGTGGGTCGGGCTCGGCCTCCTCTGCGCAGGTCTCATCGTTTACACCGGGACGCCGCTCCTCGCCCTCACGTTGACCGGTGCGTTGATACTCGGCATCGGTGGCTCCTTCATCGTGAATGGGTCCTCGACGATCCTGGCCGATCACCAGGGCGCGGCCGGCCCAGCGGCGATCAGTCAGGCCAACGCGCTCTCCGCGGGGCTCGGATTGACAGCGCCGCTGGTCATCGGTGCCTCGGTCGCCGCTGGATTCGGCTGGCGCCCCGGGCTGCTCGTGACCGTGGTTCTGTGCGCGGCGGTCGCGGTGGTGTTCGGTCGGGTACGAACTCCAGCCCCTCGTGCTCGCGAGGAGGATGCATCGAATCGGCGACTCCCGGGTCGCTACTGGTGGGCGTGGGGAGTCCTCGCTGTCTGCATCGCCGTCGAATTCTGCTGCACGTTCTGGGCGTCCGACCTGCTGCGTTCCCGCGTCGGCCTCGGCCCCGGAGCGGCGGCAGCGGGGGTGACCTTGATCGTCGCCGGCATGCTCGTCGGACGCCTTGCCGGTGGTCAGCTCGCGCTGCGGATTCGCATCGACCGGCTCCTGCTGGGTTCCATCGCGGTTGCGGTCGCCGGGTTCGCGGTCTTCTGGATGAGTACCGAGGCAGTACCAGCGCTGGCCGGATTGTTCATCGCAGGCTTGGGCATCTCGCTGCAGTTTCCCCTCGGTGTCGCGCTGGCGATTGCCGCGTCCGAGGGACTTCCCGATCGAGCCACGGCCCGGAGCGGCATCGCCGCCGGCATCGCGATCGGCGTCGGGCCCTTCGTGCTCGGCGCGCTGGCCGATCTCGTGGGAGTGCACCGCGCCTTCTTGCTGGTGCCGGTCCTCCTCGCGCTGGCAGCTTTGTTCGTCCGGCTTGCACGTACAGTGCCGCCCATACGATCGGCATCGACGGAGGGGGCACGATGACGAGTCTGCGGCCGCGCTGGGATACCGATCGCAGGTACAACGGCATTGCAGATGCGTCAGCCATGGTTGCCGATGTGGAGCGACTCCTCGAGGCGATGCGACGTCCGGGATGGGTGACCGAGGATCCCGACGCGCACCTGCTTCCTCACCTCGAGCGCGCCAGCGCGCAGGATGGCTCACCGTGGACGTTGCTCGACGAGCGGTTGCAGGCCGACGGCGTGTACGTCGTCGAGCTTGGCCATGCTCACCCGGACAGCAGTGACGTCGGACGTGACGCCGTTCGGCTGCTGTCGATCATCGCCGAGGATGCATTCCACGTACGAACGGTGGATTCCAGGACATACGACTGCGTAACCGGCATGCTGGACGACGACGGCGAATTCTCCAGCCACGGCCATCTCATTCGCCTGGTCGTCCGGTAGTTACTCACCGTCGGTTTGAGCGCGGGCGTGGGGGGGTGGCGGCGGTACTGCAGCGCAGCGTCTGCATCATCGGGGCGGGTCCCTCGGGACTTCTGCTGTCCCACCTGCTTCACCTGCACGGAATTTCCTCGATTGTCCTTGAACGACAGACCAGGGAATACGTCGAGAGTCGGGTCCGCGCCGGCCTGCTCGAAGAAGGCAGCGTTGCCATCCTGAGGAATGCCGGCGTTGCCGGCCGGCTCGACCGGCAGGCACTTGTGCACACTGGCTTCCGGCTGCGCGTGGACGACGACGAATTCCGGTTCCCCTTTACCGAATTGTCCGGTCGACGCGCTTACATGTACGGGCAGCAGGCGGTCGTCCAGGATCTGCTTGCGGTGCATGACGCCGAAGCGCCGGAGGGCATCGCCTTCGACGTTCCTCAGATCGATATCTCGGTCGACAAGGAAACGGCTCGAGTCCGCGCCTGCATGAACGCTTCCGACGTCGAGATTTGCTGCGATTTCGTGGTCGGCTGCGATGGGTTTCACGGGAACTCCCGACGCAGCATTCCGGCGGGAATCGCGACACACTACGACTACGCCTATCCGATTGCGTGGTTCGGCATTCTGGCTGAGTCTCCGCCGTCCGCCGACGAGCTCATCTACTCCGTGCAGTCCTCGGGCTTCGCTTTACACAGCATGCGATCTCCCGCAATCAGCCGGCTCTATCTCCAAGTCCGCCCCGGCACGACTCGGGACAGCCTCACCGAGGACCAGATCTGGGCCGAGCTGGATGCGCGGCTGCTCGATCCCGGCGATCGGCTCGTCCGCGGACCCATCATCGAATCCACCGTGGTCACGATGCGCTCCTTCATGTGCGAGCCGATGTCCTACCGGCGGCTGTTCCTGGTCGGCGACGCGGCACACATCGTGCCGCCAAGCGCCGCGAAGGGGCTCAATCTCGCTGTCGCCGACGCCGCGTTGCTCGCCGACGCGATGGCTTGCTGGTACGACGCAGGCAGTCGCGCCCTGCTGGATTCGTATGCGGAGGTTGCTGGTCGTCGGGCGTGGCTTGGCCAGGAGTTCTCCGCGGTGATGACGGATCTCCTCCACGAGCTCGACAGCGACACGGCGTACGAGCGGCGCTTGCGCCGGGCACGGCTGCATCGATTGGCACGGATGGACAGTGCCGCGAAGAGCTTCGCCGACAGTTATGTCGGCGCGAACCGGGATTAACTCTAGGTCTTGCGCCCGCGGCGCCGACCGATGAGGAACGCGATAAGCATCGCCGCGCCGATAGCGAGAAGGGTCGGGCTCGCTCCACCGTCGTCGTCCGCGTCCGGGTCGTTCGTGTCGGTGATGATCCCGCCCTGGTCGCCTGCCGCAGCGGTATCCGGATCGGTGTCGGTGTCGCCTGATGTATCGCCTGATGTGCCGACCGCTCCCGTAGCGCCCGATCCGCCTCCGCCGTCAGCTCCCGTCGGAGGGCCGGCGCCGGCGAGCGGGATCTCCCAGATGGTGCTGTTGGCCTGCTCCGTGCCGGAGAGCAGCACCACCCCGCTGGGGCCGAACGTGACCGACTCGCCCTGGTTCTGCCCCTGGTCCTGGCCCGGGAGTTCCACGGCTCCGAGCGCGTTACCGGCTGGGTCATAGATCCAGGCGCGGCCATAATCGCGCAGCACGAACAGCTGACCGTCGGCGGACCAGGTGCCGTCGGTGACGACGGCGGGGACGTCCCGAATGCGGACCAGCTCGTTGACTCCCTCGGTAGACAGCTGCTCCGGAGCCTCGTACAGCCCGCCGCCGAAGATCTCCTTCGTGGCGATCCACAGTCGACCCGTCACCGGGTTGACGAGCAGCGCCTCGGCGTCGTGGGGCAGGCCGTCGGGATAGCGCAACACGTATCTGGTGGTGGCGACTCTCGTCTCCCCAAGGTCGGGCTCATCGATGCGGTAGACCGCGATCTCCTCGCGGAGAACGTCGTTGTCGCCGATGTCGCCGACCCACAGTGTGCTGTTCGGGCCGCGGGCCACCGCCTCCCAGTCGACGTTCTCGGCGTCCTCGAGCGTGGCGACGGCGACCACACCGCCGTCGAACCCAACGCCGAACAGCTGGGGCGCTCCGCTGTCGTTGTTCATCCAGAGGACGCCCTGATGCCGGCCGCTCAACGCGAGGCCGCTGGCCTCGGTGATCCGTGGATCGGAAATGACGAACAGCTCCCCCGAGCCGCCAGGCGGCGACGCGACAGCGGCCGGCGCCCAGCCAGCAGCGCCCAGGGCGATGCCGCCGATCAGTGCCGCTGCGGCCCAGCGCCTCACACGTCCAACCGTACGTGATCTTTGTGTTCGCGCTCGGAGAGCGACCCTGCCGATTCTGGACGAAACGGTGCGAGAGTGACGTCGTGGTCTACACCCATCTCGGACGTACGGGACTGCAGGTCAGTCGGCTCTGCCTGGTAGCAGCTCCGAAATGATCACGTATACGTGATCATTTCGGGTCATACGCCTGTTGTAGGAGGCGTATCGCCCTCACTCGAGGCGTATCGCACGCCGTGATCACGGTCGTCGCGCCGCGGAGTCAGTCGCTCAAGGCTCCGAGCACGACGACGAGAGCGACGAGCGCGAGCAGGATGAGCGGGACCAGCCACCGACGAGTCCGGGGGTTCACGGCGTCGACCCTAGGGCGCGTCTGACAGCGTCCAGCGACGCACCACCTCGTACCGCGTCGTCCTGCCGAGATGGGACTGCATGAGGAAGATCTCGGCAACGGTCCAGGGCGGGCCCACGTAGGAGTCGAGCGCCTCGACCGCCGTGGTGACGTCGGTCGGCGTACGTGCCCGGGCGAGGGTGAGGTGCGGACGGTACGCGCGCTCCTCGATGGCGATGCCCGTGCGCCGCACCGCGGCGCCCACCGACCCGGCCAGGCGACGCAGCGGCTCGCGGTCCCCGGTCACTCCGGTCCAGAGCACGCGGGCGCGCCGGCGACTGCCGAACGTGCTTGCGCCCTCGAACGCAAGGTGGAGGACTGGATGTCGGCGAGCGGCGCGCCCCAACCGTTCAGTCAGTTCGGGAAGCAGACTCTCGTCGACGGACCCGAGAAAGCCGAGCGTCAGGTGCCAGGAGTCCGGCTCGGTCCAGCGCAGCGCGTCGTCCTGCGATCGCAGCGATCGGGTGGCGTCGGCCAGGTGGCGGCGTGCTTCCGGCGACGGCGAAAGCGCCACGAACAGCCTCACTGGGTGGCGAGCGACAGCCGTTCTCTGAGCTCGGCGATCACGGCGGCGTCACCCTCGACGGTGACCGCGGACAGCGGGCGGCGGCCCCACAACCACAGCAGCAGTTCCGACGGTTCGCCACTCACGGTCGCGTGGCTCGGACCCGGTCCCTCAGTGAGCGTGACTTCCTCCTGATCGAGCGTCGCTCGCCACAGATTTTCACCGGTACGGATCGCGACGGTGCTGCCGCTGGCGTCATCCACGGGTTCCTCGGACCAGTCGCCCGCGAGAAACAGCGTGAGAACCTCGTCCACGCCGTCGAGAGCCAGATCGTCGTCAATGTGGGTGACATCGCCAGTGACGGACTGCACGTCGACCCGGTGCACCGCGGTCTCCTGTGCCATCCGGCGATACCAGAATCCCACCGTCTGGTCGTCGGGCCACCAGGTGTACGACGGCGCCGATGGTCCGCGGCGGACGAGTTCCTCGAGCAGGGCGGCCAGCGCCTCGCGGAAGAACTCGACCGAGCCCTGGTCAGGCGCGGGAGCGGTGGCGTACTCGTCATCCTCCGGGCGCCGGCCGAGCTGCATACAGGCGATCTTGTGGTGATAGACCCTCCCCGTGTGCTCCAGGGCGTCGCGCGCCGACCAGCCCGGACAGGTCGGGACCGGCGCATCCAGGTCGATGGCGGCCGCCGTATCGACGAGCAACATCGCTTCGGACGCAAGCAGATCGAGGTAGCGCTCTGGTGTCACGAGCCGGCCTCCGGCGCGAGCACACAGCTGGAGCGCAGTCGACGGGGGCCGGCGGGATAAGAGCTCATGGCGGACCAGCCTGACACGTCGCCGTCAGGCCGCGCTGGCAGACTCCCCAACCCGGCGTACCTGTGCCGGTTGCGGTCGTGGCCGGACGTGGACGTGTGGCCGCGGCCGCACGTGCGGCCGGATGACGAGATCGCGCTTGCGGGCCAGCAGCATGCCGATGACCACGGCGGCGGCCAAGGAGACCGAGCCACCGAGCACCAGGCTCCAGCGCGGGCCGAACATCTCGGCCACCCAGCCCATCAGCGGTGCTCCAAGCGGCGCGCCACCGAAGAACACGGTGGTGTACAGCGCCATCACGCGGCCGCGCATCTCGGGTACGGAGCCAAGCTGCAGCGTCGCATTGGCCGACGTCATGAACGTCAGCGCGGCGAAGCCGGTCGGCACGAGCATTGCGAGGAACAACCAGTACGTCGGCATCAGCGCGCAAAGGACCTCGAGCACGCCGAATGCGAATGCGGATCCCAGCACGAGCCGCTTGAGAGGACGGCCTCGACGAGCAGCGACGAGGGCTCCGCCGAGGGTGCCAACGGCCATCGCAGTGGACAACCAGCCGTACGCCGCAGCGCCGCCGTCGAATACATCGGCGGCGAAGACGGCGAGCAGCATCGAGAAGTTGAGCCCGAAGGTGCCAACGAAAAAGACGAGCACGATGGTGAGCAGCAGGTCGGGACGGCTGCGGACGTACGTCAGGCCCGCGCGCAGCTGTCCCTTTGCCCGCTCAATCGCCGGGGGTGTACGCAGCTCGCGGCGGCGCAGGCGCGCGAGCGACCAGATCACCGCGCTGAACGAGACCGCGTTGATCAGCACCACCCAGCCAGCGCCGATCCAGACGAGCAGGACGCCAGCGATCGCGGGGCCGACGAGGCGGGCCATGTTGAAGGACGCCGAGTTGAGCGCAACGGCGTTGGGCAGGTCGTCCCTACCGACCATTTCGATGACGAACGACTGCCTGGTCGGGTTGTCGACAGCGGTGATGCAGCCGAGTACGAACGCGAGCACGTAGACATGCCACGCCTGCGCGGTTCCGGTAACAGCGAGCAGGCCGAGAATCAAAGCCTGAACGCCAAGGGCAGCCTGCGACAGCATGAGCAACCGGCGCTTGTCGAATCGGTCGGCCAGCACGCCGCCGTACATGCCGAAGAGCAGCAGCGGAAGGAACTGCAGACCGGTCGATATGCCGATCGCGGTGGCGCTGCCGGTGAGCTGCAGCACGAGCCAGTCTTGGGCGACCCGCTGCATCCAGGTGCCCGTGTTGGACACGATGGCGCCGGCGGCAAAGATGCGGTAATTGCGGACGTGCAGGGAACGAAACGTCGGACTCACGCTTGCGCCAGCCGCTCCAAGATCGATGTGGCGGCGCGCAGCGTGTCGCGTTCCGCGGACGTCAGCGTGCGCAGCCGGGTAGCGAGCCAGGCATCGCGGCGGCGGCGGTCCTCGCGCAGCATCGTCTTCGCCTGGGTGGTGGGGGTGACGAGCACCTGCCGGCCGTCGGTGGAGTGCGGCGTCCGGTCGACGAGGCCAAGCTCTTCGAGCTGGCCGAGGATGCGTGTCATCGACGGCGGCTGCACTCGCTCGTGTGTCGCCAGCTCGCGCGGGGTCATGGCGCCATGCCGGTCGAGCGAGGAGAGCGCGGCCAGCTGGCTGACCGTCAGGTCGGCGTCGGACGAGCGCTCGTTGCGCAACCGACGTGCCAGACGCATGACACAGATGCGCAACGCGCTCGCAAGCTCGCTGTCGCTCCTGATCACGCGTCGCCGTCGACACGACCCTTAGTCTAGCTCATTAGCCTCGCTAACGGGATTTTTCCGCGGGGTGAAGCGGGTCGAGCCACTCCCGAGCATCGACGGCCCAGGCCGGGCCGTCGATGTCACGTGCGCGCAGCAGATGCGGAGCCTTGACTCGCCGGGTGAGCACCCGGCTGGCGTCGGCCACGACGGGCAGCAGCTGTCCCCGAGCCGCTGCAAGGACCCAGTGCTGAATCGCCGGAAAACGCCGGCCCCTGCGCAGACACGATTCAGCGAGCCAACGGTGAATGCGGCCTCGATCGACCGTGACGTCATGCAAACGTTCGATACGCCGCACACCCCGCAGAACCTCGGGCACATCGAGCGACGCATTCCCGGCGTGCAGGCGATACGCGACCAACCGGCGTTGCGCCACCGCCGGCGGTCCGAGCCGCGACAGCCGAAGCCACATCTCCCAGTCCTCGATGTTCCGGAGGCCAGCGTCGAATGGACCGGCACGAGCCAGCAGGTTCCGGCTGGCGATCACATTCGAGCCTCCGCCCGGTATGGCGTTGTAGCGAGGTAGCGCGCGAACTGCCTCGTCCGCAGTTGGCGTGGGCGGCGCGGAGACGGGGTGGAGCGCGACGTCGACGTTGACGACTCCGCAATACGCCCAGTCCCGGCCACTACGTCGGGCGGAGGCGATCTGCTCGGACAACTTGTCCGGAGCCCAGACGTCGTCGTCGTCGCAGAACGAGATCCAGTGACCGGTGGACGCGCTGATGCCGGCGTTGCGGGCCTGGCTCACCCCCTGCGGCAACGAGTGGCGAAGGTGTTGGGTACGGGCGTCGGCAAAGCTGGCGATGACGTCGCCGGTCCCGTCGGACGAGCCGTCGTCCACGACGACGACCTCGAGCTCGACGTCGCGCTGTGCCAGCACCGCACGCAGCGTGGTCCGCAGGAGTGTGCTGCGGTTGTGCGTCGGAATGACGACGGTCACCTCGGGCACGTCGGAAGCGTATGGCGCGGGTCCTGGCAACTCTCCTTCGCAGTGCCCGCGGCCCGATTAGCATGCGGCAATCCGAGGCCGACGACCGAGGTGGATGCGACGTGGGGGGACGATGGCCGACAGGGACGGGAAGCGCCCCGTTCTCGTCCTCGGACTGACTCCCCGGACGGGCACCAACTACCTGTGGGATCTGCTCCGGCTGCACCCTGCATGCGCCGGCGGACGGGAACCGATCCGCGAGGACTTCTTCCTCGAGCACGCACGTCTGCTGGCCGAGTTCGTCAGCGCCGTCCGCAGCCGTTGGGATCCGGCGTGGGGACAGCTGGACGACGAAACCGTGGCGGACCTTCGGGCCGGCCTCGGGCTCGGCGCTGCTGCGGTTCCTGACCGTCGATTCCGATCGCCGGCTCGTCACCAAGAATCCGAGCGTCGCAGGCATCGACCGGGTGTTCGACTTCTTCCCGACGGCACAAGTGATCATCCTGGCCAGAGACGGGCGTGCCGTCGTGGAGTCGTGTGTCCGATCCTTCGGCTGGGACCTCGATCTCGCCGCCCGACGCTGGGCGACGGCCGCTCGGACGGGGCTTGGTTTCCTGGCCAGCCGAGGTCCGCATGACCCGAGCGTCCGCCTCGTGCGCTACGAGGACCTGGTTGTCGACTGCCCTGGGCAGATGAGGCGGCTGCTGCGCTTCCTCGACCTGGACACCGCCGAGTACGACTTCGCGGCTGCTGAGCACCTTCCAGTGCGAGGATCCTCCGTTTTCCACGGCGGAAAGCCGCAGGTGCATTGGGATCCCGTCGAACGAACGGACGGCTTCGACCCGCTGCGTCGCTCGGAGCACTGGAGCCTCCCTCAACATGAACGCTTCGCCTGGCTCGCCGGCCGCGAGCAGGTCGCCCTGGGCTACTCCTTGGACGCGGCGACGCCGGTGACACCGAGCGGGCGCGCACATCAGACCTGGCTCAGCACCCAGTGGCGGATCCGCCGGGGCGCGAAGCTCGCCGAGTACCGGACGCGCGGCTGGCTCGGGCCCCCAACCCGGCCGCTGCGCAGGCGACTTGGGCTGGCACATGAGTCCTGAGGTCTCCGTGGTGATCCCGACCCACAACCGACGGGAGCTGCTCGCGCTCACGTTGCGGACGGTCTGCGAGCAGAAGGACGTCGACCTCGAAGTCATCGTGGTCGACGACGGCTCGAGGGAGGAGGCTGCCCGCGAGGTCGTCGGAGCCCGCCAGGACCCTCGGGTGCGTCTCCTGCGAAACGCCACGCCGATGGGCGTCAGCGCCAGCCGCAATCGCGGCGTAGAGGAGGCCGTCGGGCGCTGGGTGGCGTTCTGTGACGACGACGACCTGTGGGCCCCGCAGAAGCTGCGCGAGCAGCTAGCGCAGCGGAGCAGGCCAGCCGCTCGTGGGTGTACGCGGGCGCGGTCAAGATCGACGATGCCCTGCGCGTCATCGGTGGCGAGCCGCCCCAGCCGCCCGGAAGTCGTGCATCGGCGGTTGCCCCGGTGGACCCTGGTCCCGGGCGGCTGCTCGGGTGTGATCGCTCGCCGGGATCTCGTTCGGGACGTGGGTGGCTTCGACCCCGACCTGGTCAATCTCGCCGACTGGGACCTGTGGAGCCGCCTGGCTGGGTACGGTCCGCCCGCGGCCGTGCCGTTGCCACTCGTCGGCTATCGAATCCACGGCGGCAACTCCTCGCAGGACACCAGCCTCGTGCTGCGGGAGCTCGACCGGCTCGACGGGCGCTACGGCGTCCGCGTGGATCGGGCCGCCGTCCATCACTATCTGGCGTGGGTGTCCTTGCGGGGAGGGCGTCGGCGGCAGGCGGGCCGGGCACTTCCTGCAGGCAGCCGGACGCGGCGATGTCGTCGGCGTCGCCCGCAGTCTGTCGGCGCTCGCCCGGGGTCACCTCGCCGGACCGGCTCGGCCGCTCCCCCATGCCGAGTGGCGGTATGCGGCCGATCGGTGGTTGGAGCCGCTGCGATGGGGCTAACCGAGCTCATCGAGCCACGCCTGAGCCGTGGAGAAGTAGGCGGCCAGTGCAGCGTCCGGTACCGGCGGCGCCGGGAACGGCAGGTGCATCCGGCGGGCCAGCTGCCCGCTGCGGGCGCCGAGCAGCTGGCCGACGTCGAGCAGCAGCGCATCGCGCCGGTACGGCGGGGACAGCCGGGCAGTTCGCGCGTACCAACGCAGCGCCTCCCCGCGACGGCCCGCTCGCGCCGAGAGTCGGCCGAGGTGTCGGTACAGCGTGACGCGGTCCAGCGGTCCGCCGTACCTGCGCTCGATCTCGAGCGCTCCCCTGAGGATCTCCGACGTCACCAGAGACGAGCCTCGATCGTGCACGCGGTAGCCGACGAGGGGAGCAGGGACCCAACGCGGCGTCGAGAGCCGGCTCAACCGCACCCACATATCCCAGTCCTCGGTGTTGCGGAGTCGACCATCGAATGGACCGGCGCGCTCGAACAGGCTGTGGTGGACGAGCACGCCGGAGCCACCGCCGGGTACGACGTTGCGCCGCGGCAGGAGCGCGGCCACCTGCTCCGGAGGAAGGGGCAACGTTCCCCCCACGACCCGACCCGTGACGTCGACGTTCACCGAACCGGTGTAGACCCAGCCCGCCCATCCATCGTCGGTCGCGCGCAGTTGCTCCGTGAGCTTGTCCGGAGCCCAGACGTCGTCGTCGTCGCAGAACGCGACCCAATCGCCACCTGCCGCAGCCGCCCCCGGTTGCGCGCGGCACTCACGCCCTGGGCGGTCTCGTTGCGCAGCGGTCGGATCCGGTCGTCGGCGACCTGTTCCAGGACGGCCACCACCTGCCCTGGCGGCGATCCGTCGTCGACCACCACGATCTCGAGGTCGACGTCCCGCTGGCTCCTGATCGAGCACAGCGTGTGGCGGAGGAGGTGCGCGCGGTCGTGCGTGGGGACGACGACGCTCACCGCAACCATCCGCGCACGGTAGCGAGCCGAGCCCGGTGACCCGAGCCCGTCCCGGAACGGCGCTGCTGCCCGCCGGAGACCGGTTCGAGGACTTCTTCGACAAGGTCGGCGTGACTCTGGAGTCGTTCCGCCACGAGCAGACCGGCGGCTGGCTGTTCAACTACGTCGAGGCGTTGCGCAGCGGCGGCTGCGACACGGCGCTCGTGTTCATGTCCGCCCGCGTGACCGGCCCCGTCCGCTTCGTCCACCAGCCCACCGGCTGCCGGGTCAGCGTCCTGCCCAGCCCATCGTGCATCGCAAGCTACGGGCGGCTCGATGGCGCTTCGCCCCCGAATCGCGGCTGCTCCGGTCGCTGGAGGCGTACGTCGCGACGCCGCCGCGCGCGCTGTCGCGAGAGCTGCAGCGGCTGGACTGCACTGTGTTGCTCTGCCAGGAGTACGAGTCGGCGCGGTTCGACGTGTGCGTCATGCTCGGCCGCCTGACCCGGCCGCCCGGTGTTCGCCACGTACCAGGGCGCCCAGGACGGCCACAGTCCCTGGGAGCGCCCGGTGCGTCGGCTGGCGATGCGGTGGTGCCAGGGAGTGATCGTCGGGAGCGCGGTTGAACGAGAGCGGGTCCGGGCTCGCTATCGCATGCCCGCGGAGAAGCTGGCGCCGATCCCGAACCCGCTGGACGTGCGGCGCTGGGACCAGGAGACCAGAACGAGGCCCGTGAAGCGCTGGGGCTCCCGCTCGAGCGACGCATCGTCGTCTGGCACGGGCGGGTGCAGATCGAGCGCAAGGGCCTGGACGTGCTGCTCGAGCGCCTGGCGGCTGCTGTACGCCGCCCGGCCGGACCACCGCCACTGCTCCTTCTCGTCGGTTCCGGCCGGGACGCCGAGGAGCTGCGTCGGCGACTGCGCGACCCGGCGCTCGGTGGCGTCATCTGGGTCGACGAGTACGTGCAGGACCGTGATCGGTTGTGGCGCTACCTCGCCGCGGCCGACGTCGCCACGCTGCCCTCCCGGCACGAAGGCTTCGCGCTCGCGGTGCTGGAGGCGATGGCCTGTGGGCTGCCCGTGGTCGCCGCCGACGTCTCCGGGGTACGGACCTGCTCGAGGCGGCGGCCGGGGTGGAGACGGGAATCGTGGTGCCGCCCGACGACGCCGAGGCGCTCGCCGCCGCGCTCGGGCTCCTGATCGACGACCCCGACCGCAGCCGTCGCCTCGGAGCGGCGGCGCGAGCCGTCGCCGAGTCCTTCTCGCTCGAGCAGGTCGGCAAGCAGCTCGCCGCCGTCCTCGTACCCGGGTCCGGGCGATGAGCGGGGGATCCACGCCGACGAGAACCCGAAGTGACCGTGGTGGTGCCGACGAAGGACCGGGGCGCGCTGCTGAGTCAGACGCTGCGCAGCATTCGCTGGCAGCGGGACGTCGACTTCGAGGCGCTCGTGGTCGACGACGGCTCGATCGACAGCGAGTTGGTCCGGCGGGTGGTCGCGGATCTCGACGACGCCCGGTTCCGCGTCCTGCGGAACGAGACGAGCCGAGGCGTCAGCGCCGCGCGCAACCGTGGAGCGGCGGAGGGAGCGGGGCGGTGGGTGGCGTTCTGCGACGACGACGATCTGTGGGCGCCGGACAAGCTCGCGAAGCAGCTGGCGGCCGTCCGCGGGTCGGGGGCGGATTGGGTGTACGTCGGGTCCGTCAACGTGACGATGCGCAACCGGGTCGTGGGCGGGGAGCTCCGCCACCTCCGCCCGCCGAGGTCGTCGAGCAGCTGGAGGAGCACAACGTCGTCCCGGGAGGAGCCTCCGGCGTGCTCGCGCGCCGGAGCGTGCTGCAGGACGTGGGCGGCTTCGACCCCGCCCTGCAGCCGCTGGCCGACTGGGATCTGTGGTTGCGGGTCCTGCACGTGTCAGCGCCCGCCTGTGTTGCCGAGCCGCTCGTGGCCTACCGGGTCCACGGCACGAACATGTCGCTGGACACTCGACGCGTCGAAGCGGACTTCGCTGTGGTGGCGGGGCGAAACCCGCGGGCGAACCGCGCGGTCCTCTACCGATACCTGGGCTGGTGGTCCATCCGGGTCGGCCGCCACGCGGACGCAGCTCGCCTCTTCCTTCGGGGGGCGGCAGAGCGGGACGCGCGCTACCCGGTCGACCTCGCCCGGCAGGACCTGATCTATCTCGCTCGGCAGGCCGCGGATCGCGCCCGCGTTCTCCTCCGGCCAGGCCGCCCGGCGCGGCGCCCGCCGGTCGCCGCCGTCGTCGAGCACGCGGACTGGCGCCGGCGCGGGCAGGACTGGCTCGACCGGCTGCCAGCGGCGTAAGAGCAATCGCCAGGCTGTCGTCAGCGCCGCAGCGATGCATCACGATCCGGAGCGGGTTCATCGACGACCTCCCAGGGCAGCGACAGCGCGACGGCGCGTTCGGGCCGTCCCCGCGAGCTGCCCTCCAGGCGGAAGGTCGCCGCTGCCGGCTGGAACAGGAAGTGCTCGTACCCGTTGCCCGCCCAGATGCCGACCCGGTAGTTGCCGACGTTGAGCAGCGGCGGCACGCGGACCCGCACCGTGTAGGTGCCGGGCTCCTCAGCCCGGCCCTGCCCGGTGTCGGACCATGCTTCGTCGACAACGCGCGTCCCCGCGGCGTTGAACAGCAGGACGGACATGTCGAGGCCGGGCAGCTTGGTGTTCGTCGTGAAACTCACCTCGATGCCGAACGAGCGGTCTCGGCTCAGTGACGTGGCCGGGGCGCCGTCCTCATCGACGAGCCGTACGTGGTGAAGCGTGACATCGCCGCTGGAGATCGGTGCCGTGGCGCTCAGGTCCACGGTTGCGGCCGCAGCCAGGTAGGCATCGACGACCGCCTGCGGCGTGCCCTCGGCTGCGATCGCACCGGCGTCCAACCAGATCGCGTCCGTGCACAGCCGCAGCACCGCATCGAGGTTGTGGCTGACGAAGACGACGGTGCGTCCCTCCTGCTCGGCGATGTGCATCCGGCCGAGGCACTTCGCCTGGAACTCGGCGTCGCCGACGGCCAGCACCTCGTCGACGACCAGGATGTCCGGCTCGAGATGCGCGGCGACGGAGAACGCGAGGCGCAGGTACATCCCCGAGGAGTACCGCTTGACCGGGGTGTCGATGAACCGCTCGACGCCCGCGAACGAGACGATCTCGTCGAAGCGGGACGCCATGGCGCGGCGGCTCATGCCCAGGATGGCCCCGTTGAGGAACAGGTTCTCCCGTCCGGTCAGCTCGGGGTGGAACCCGGTGCCCACTTCGAGCAACGCCGCGACGCGCCCGCGCGTCCGGGCGACGCCGGCAGTGGGCTCGGTGATCCGGGCGAGGATCTTGAGCAGCGTGCTCTTGCCCGCTCCGTTGCGCCCCACGACGCCGAGCGCGTGCCCCGTGTCGACCGCGAAGCTCACGTCGCGCAGCGACCAGATCTCGTCCGACGGCGTGCGCTGTCGAAGGCTGCGTACGGCCGCGGCGGCTGCCTCGCGCGATGGTCCCGGTGGCCTGGTACTCGCCGAGGCGGTAGCGCTTGCTCAGCCGCTCGACCTCGATGGCATGGTCGATGCTCATATGACGTCCGCGAACCGCCGCTCGGTCTGCTGGAAGTACGCCAGTGCCGCGGCGAGGAGGACGACGCTCACGCCGGCCGAAGCCAGCGCCCACGCGCCGGGCGGCGGCCCACCGAGCAGGCGACCAGCGGAAGCCCTGGATGACTGCGCTCATCGGGTTCAGCGCGTACAGCGGCTGCCAGGCCGCCGACACCGCACTCACGGGGTAGGCGACCGGGCTGAGGAACAGCCAGAGCTGGACGAGCAGCGTGATGGCCTGGTTGACGTCGCGGTAGCGCACGTTCATCGCCGACAGCAGCACTCCGACGGCGCCGGCGACGATCACCGCGGCCACGATCCACAGCGGCAAGGTCAGCACCGCCCACCCGGGCCGCACGTCGTAGACGAAGCACAGGATCGCCAGCACGGGCAGCGAGACCGCCAGGTCGAGCAGTCCGGGCAGCACGGCGGCGAGCGGGATGAGCAGCCGCGGGAAGTAGACCTTGGTCACCAGGCTCGACGTTGGCGACCAGGCTCTGGGTCGCGCGGATCACGGCGCCGGAGGTGTAGGTCCAGACGACGAGCCCGACGAAGACGAAGACGGGGTACGGGAGCCCGTCGCTGTCGACCGCCGCCAGCCGCCGGAAGACGATCGTGAACACGACGACGCCCGCGAGTGGCTGGAAGATCGCCCAGCCGGCGCCGAGCAGCGCCTGCTTGTAGCGGACTCGCACGTCGCGCAGGGCCAGGAAGCCGGCCAGCTCCCGGTAGGCCCACAGCTCCCGGACGTCGAGGCGAGGAAGGCGTGAGCGCGGTCGGTTCTCGACCCACTCGGCGTGCCGGCACTCACCCGGTCGGCCCCGCATCGCTCACGGCCCTCACTGTGCCACGTCCTTCCTGTCCCGGGTCCCGAATCGGGTAGGTCGCGTCAGCCGAAATCGATACCGACGGGAAAGCGGCGCAGCACGTCGGCGATCTCTCGCACCTGGTTCAG
>CAWDCV010000006.1:0-54615 GCA_963801015.1 uncultured Actinomycetota bacterium
ACTGCATCCGCGACGCACGTGCGGTGTGCTACTCCTCGAGGACCAAGCAGACGCGAAGGCCCGAGGTGGCCGATGCTGTCGCCTTCATGCCCCGTTATGACCCGAAAGCCATGGCCGTGAAATGGACGTCCCATAACATCGCCACAGAGCTGGTGAAGTTCGAGGACAGATGTCCGGCGCCTCAAGTACGAGGACTTCATTGACGATCCGGTACTGGCGGTTCGGTCTGTCCTGAACTTCGCGACCCGCGAAGGCCGAAACGGTGCAGCGCTGTCGTCGAGTCATTTGAACCACGTATCGCAGCGTTCGGTGAACCTCGATACGAGTCACACCGTTTCCGGCAATCCGATGCGGTTTCGTACGGGCGCCGTGCAGCTGTCGCAGGATGAGGCGTGGCGGACGGCAATGCCATCTCGGCAACGTCGACTGGTGACCGCCATGACGGCACCCATGTTGCTCAGGTACGGCTATCCCCTCACCACCAACGGTGATAGGTGACGCCCGTGGCACCGCCCATCACGGTGGTGATCCCGACGCGCGACCGTCCCGAGCTCGTCCGACAGGCAATCGGTGCTGTCCTCGACCAGGACTATGACGGCACGGTGACAACGCTCGTCGTTCACGATGGAGTACCTCAGGACAACACACTGGAGCGAAACGAACGCAGTCGCCCCGTCCGCGTCCTCTCCAACGGCCGGGCGCCGGGCCTTGCTGGCGCAAGGAACAGCGGAGTTCTCTCTAGCAGCGATCCCCTCGTCGGTTTCTGCGATGATGACGACACGTGGCGGCCGGACAAGCTGCGCCTGCAAGTCCAGTTGATTCAGCGCAGCCCCGCTGCCGTGCTGTGCTCCTCCGGCATCACAGTCGACTTCGATGGACGGGTCAGCGAGCGCGGGCAGATCGGGACGGTCTCTCACCAGCAACTGCTGCGCTCCCGCATGGCCATGCTGCACTCATCTACGTTCCTGATCAGGCGCGAAGCGCTGCTCGACTCGATCGGTCTGGTGGACGAACGCATCCCCGGGGGACAGAACGAGGACTGGGACTTGCTTCTTCGGGCCTCCAGTGTGAGCCCTATCGCCGTCGTGGACCAGCCACTGGTCCGCGTTCGATGGGGTCGTGCCTCCCATTACGCGCGACGCTGGGATACCAAGGCCGCTTCACTCGAGTGGATGCTGAGGCACCATCCCGACCTGTCGCAACACGCCGTTGGCTCAGCTCGGGTGTTTGGTCAGATCGCTTTCGCGCACGCGAGCGCGGGTCGGCGCGCCGAGGCGATGCGCTGGGCTATGCGAGCATCCCGCCGTCATCCCCTGGAGTGGCGGGCAGTCGCCGCCTCAATTGTGAGCACCAGGCTCATATCAGGGGATCGCTTCCTCGAGATTCTTCATCGTTTTGGCCGCGGGGTGTGACAACCAGCGGCACCTGGGCGTCAGTTCGTTGCTCTACCAGCGGCACCGAGTCGAGCCGGCTGCGTCCACGACGACCCAGACCCACCGCGAAGAAGACCTCCACGAGCAACAGGAACACGAAAGCCTCATGGAAGCGGACGATGTAGCGCGTGACGTCGTTGGCCAAACCGGTCAAGCCGATCCGGTACTGCAAGATCGACATGACGATGGGAAGCAAGAGGAGCAAGGCGTACCACGCTCGTCTCGAGGCGGATGAAGTGACCGCGTCAGGGTCCAGGATCCCGCGGTCGATCACATAGAAGCCGATGGGGAAGAGCAACAGAGCGCCGAGCGTCTCTGCCAGGTCGGTGCGAGGGGCGTGCCGCACTCACGGCAATCACGGCGAAGATGCCCAACGACAGGAGGACAGCCGACCGGGGAGACACTGAACGGTGACGCTGGATCAGTGGCAGCAGCAGCGCGAGGGCGAAGAAGGTCTCGTTCAGCGTCTTGATCCGACTCGGATAGTCGCTGAGAAAGAGCCACACCGCCACGGTGAGGCACAAAAGGACGGCGGCGAAGGTGATAGGCCACTGCAACGGTCTGTCATGCAGCCGCGGCCGGACGTGTTGTATCCATGCCGCGAAGAGCAACGCCAAGACGTAGCCCTCGCTGTTGTGTCCGATCCGTGTCGCAACCGGATCGGGCAGCACAGCGGGAAGAGCCTGCAGTTGTATCGCGACGGTGATTGCGATCAAGGCGCAGTAGAAGATCGTGGAGATCACTGTCGAGCGGCGCACGGACACACGGTACGGGGACTGGGCGCAGTCGGGAGCGCGTTCTTCTGAATCCAGCGGGGGACGGCACTTCTCGTCGAGTGACGACACCTCAGGCAAAGTCGCCAAAGTGGCTACGTACTTCTCCTCGATCCTTCAAGATGGGCAGGTCCCTGCCGACGGCTGAGGACTATGGGTCGTCAGGGGGGCTCGTGCAGGTTGGTTCGGTGAGAGCGGCAGCCTGCCATGCCCTCGGTCATCGGTTGCTGATCATCTTCCTAGCCGTAACGGCTATCGGCGTTGTCATGGGATCGCCGTCACCTGTTCACGCAGACGCAGGCGGCGGTCAGGGCGCGTCCCATTCCGTGGTTGTCTCCGCGGATTCGGCTCCGTGGACCCCCTGGGTGCGGGGCGGCAGCGTCGAGACGATGGCCCAGGTGGGCAACGTCATGGTGATCGGCGGCGACTTCTCGACCGTGTCGCCAGCGCGATCCGAGAACACCATCGCACGCACGTCAATTGTCGCCTTCGATGCGTCGACCGGAGCCATACTGCCGGGATTCGCCCCCCTTCTCGACGGTCCCGTGTACTCCCTTGCTCCGGGTCCTCGACCCGGCACGGTCTATGTGGGCGGGGGATTCACCACTCTGAACGGAGCTACCCGCAAGTCGCTGGCATTGCTCGAGCTGTCGACCGGAGCGCTGAGCTCCGGATGGCGTTCCCCCTACATCAACGGCGTCGTCCGCGATTTGTCACTGGTGAGCGGGCGGCTGGTCGTGGGTGGCACGTTCACGACGGTGGGCAGCCAGAACCTTGGCGGGCTCGCCTCGTTCAATCCGACCACGGGCGTCTGGGATCCGTGGATGGCGGTCAGGCTGGAACAGAACCACAACTGGACGCCTGGCAGCACGGGCGCCAAGGCCCCGGTCGGCGTCGAGGACTTCGACCTCTCCGACGACGGGCGCACCCTTGTCGTCGTCGGCAACTTCCGCACCGCCAACGGGCTTCCTCGCAATCAGATCGGGTTGCTCGACATGTCGGAGCTGCGCCCCAGTCCGTACCGACTGGATGACGACGAGATTCTCCTCGGCGTGCTCAACCCGAGCGTTCGATTCTTGGGTGCGGGACGTCGACATCGCTCCCGACGGCACGTACTTCGTGGTGGCGACAACGGGAGGTCCGTATCCGGGGACGCTGTGCGACACCGTAAGGTGGGAACTCGGCGTCGCGAGTCCGGATGCAGCGCCGACGTGGACGTCGGAATCAGGTGGCGACACCTTGCTGTCCGTTGCAGTCACGGGTGCCGCCGTGTACATCGGCGGCCATCAGCGGTGGATGAACAACCCCGACGGCCGAGACGGCGCGCGCCCGGGCGCCGTGCCCCGGCCGGGTTTGGTCGGCCTCGACCCGCAGTCGGGAGTCCCGGTGTCCTGGAACCCAGGGCGCAATCCTCGCGGGGTAGGCGCCGGCGCGCTGCTGGCGACATCGACAGGCCTGTGGGTCGGCAGTGACACGGAGTACATCGGCAACTTCCAGCACCGCCGGCCTCGTATCGCCTTCTTTCCGGTGGAGGGAGGAACACCACCGCCGAGCGAAGGACACTGGACGCTGCCCGCGAACCTCTATCAGGGTGGACGCAGCGCGATTGCCGGCGACGCCAGCCTGACGCGGCGTTGGCATACCGGCAGTGTCGTTGAGACCACGGACGTCGTCTCTGGTAGCGGCGTTGCCTGGGATCTGGTCCGCGGTGCCTTTGTGGTCGACGGGATGCTGTACTACGGCGCCTCGGACGGCCTGATGTACCGACGCATCGTGGATGGAAGTGGCAGCTTCGGGCCCGCACAACTCGTCGATCCCTACAACGACGCGTACTGGAGCACCGTTGGAACCGGCTCAGGAAGCAGCGTCTATCGCGGGAGTCGTCCCAGCCTCTATGGCAGTGAGCTCGCCGGCGTGACGGGCATGGCCTACCTGTCCGATCGCATCCTCTACACCCTCTCCGGATCGAATCAGCTGTACTGGCTTGGTTCAGTCCTGACAGCGGAATCGTTGGGCCGCGCCGGAACGTCGTCACTGGCGCTGTCATGCCCATAGACGTTCGTGGCCTGTTCGTAGCCGATGACCACCTCTGGTACGCGCACGGATCCGGCAGCCTGAGTCGCCAACGTCTTAGCGGCGTGTCGCTCGTTCCCGGCACCACGCAGCTGATGGGCGGTCCGAGCCTCGACGGGATCGACTGGCGCAGCCGCGCGCTCTTCGTTGGTCCCGGGCCGCAACCCCCGGCGAATGTCCCACCCGAGGCACCTCACCGTCGCCTGCACGCAGCTGAGCTGCTCATTCGACGGCTCGGCCTCGGTCGATCCGGACGGAACGATCACGTCCTCGGGTGGACTTTCGGCGACGGCGTAGCAGCATCTGGTGCCACGGCAACGCACGCGTTCGCCTCCGACGGCACGTACAGCGTCCGCCTTGCCGTGACGGACAATCGTGGTGCAACGACGGAAGCGCTGCGCGACCTCACTGTCTCCGCGCAGAACGTTCCGCCGAACGCTGTGATCGATGTGACGTGCACGGACCTGTCGTGCGACCTGAGCGGGTCTGCCTCCACCGACAGCGATGGCAGCATCGTGTCGTACGAGTGGATGTTCGAGGATGGGACGAGCGGCACGGGAGTTGCTGTTACCCACGGCTTCCCCGCCACCGGCACCTACGAGGTAAGCCTAACCGTGCAGGATGACCAGGGCGCGCGGACCACGCAGCAGCAATCCGTATCCGTAACGGCTGCCCCCGCCACGATCGACTTCCACGGCTCGCTCGCACAGCAGGCAACCTTCACCAGAGCGACCGTTGACATGCGCGGAGGAACGGAGACGGGGGATGCGCTGCTGCTGTTCGCGACCCTCAACTCCCTGACACCGACGATCCAGCCGCCAGCGGGATGGACAGAGATCGGGCGCCAAACGGCCGGCACCATGGCGACCGTGTCTTGGTCCGCGGATCGCGACCGCGGGCGACCTGGGATCGAGCGTAACCGTGGAGCTAAGCCAGACTGCCAAGATCGATCTCCACATCTCCGCCTACGGCGACATCGACGAGGCTGCCCGGTGTCGGCGTTTGCCTCGAACGCGGACCTCTCCGCGACCGATACGCACACGAGTCCCACGGTGACGGTGCCGCACCGCGACTCCTGGGTGGTCACGTACTACGCCGACAAGTCCAGCAACACGACAGCGTGGATCTCCCCGTCTGGTGTGGCGATGCGTAGTGCGTCGGACGCACGGGCAGCGGCTACATCACCTCCCTCCTGGTCGACGGAGGCGGACCCGTGGCGGCCGGAACGGTTGCGGGAGGATTGGCGGCGCGAACAAACGTTGCCGGCTCTCGGGCAACAAGCTGGTCCGTCGTCCTGAAACCCGCGGCGGGATGAACGTTCGATCGATACTGGCGCACTCATCGGTTGCTGATGACTGAACGGCCCTACCGCCGATTCGACGACTCACCTGGTCACGGGAAGTTACCGTTGTGCCGGGTGGGTGGAGGTGATTCACGGTGAGGAGACGTGTCGCTGCCGCTGTCGCGGCGTTCACCGTCACCATCCTCGCGCTCGTTGCTGGAGCCTTGGCGTGGGCTCATCCAGACAACCAGCTCGGTCCATTGGACACCAGGCCTACGGGCGAGGCCGCTGGCAACCAGGCGGTGGACGAGAAGGCGCTCGAGCGTCCCCACTGTCCGGTCTCGAACGACCTCGTGCCAGCGTGTGGCCGCTGGTGGGGCGTCGCTCCTGCCGCCCTGACCGGTCAGCCGCGCCGAGCATCGCTGCTCGAGTTCGAGAACAAGATCGGCCGGCCGGTCGACATCTACCACGGGTATCACCGTGACGACGAAGTCTTTCCCACCGACGAAGAGGTGTCGCTTGCACGCGAGCCCGGACGAGAGCGGCTGCTCTTCCTGAACTGGAAGCCCAGCACAACGAGCTCATGGGCAAGCATCGCCGATGGTGCGGTGGACGATCGTATCGATCGACTGGCCGAGCACATCCGGACAACCTTTCCCGAACCCTTCTTCTTGACCGTGTGGCATGAGCCAGAGAACGACGTGGATCCAGCTGCTGGTTCGGGGATGACGGCTGTGGACTACGCGCAGATGTTTCGGCACGTCGTGCAACGGCTTCGGCAGGGTGGGGTCGACAACGCTGTCATCGTCATGACGTACATGGGCAACCCGCAGTGGGGTGTCGCTCCCTGGTTCCCCGAGCTGTACCCCGGGGATGACGTGGTCCAGTGGATCGGCATGGACCCGTATATCAGGGCCGTACCCACCCACGGTACGAAGGCGGCCTGTCCGACATTGTGGATCGCACCGGACAGGGCTGGCCCGGGTTCTACACCTGGGCCCAGGAGAACTATCCGTCCAAGCCCATCATCGTCGCCGAATGGGGCGTGTTCAGCGACGAACGCGTAGCGTGGCGCAAGGCCTGGGTCTACCGGTCGGTCGCGGAGCAGATCGATCGGTATCCCGCCATCAAGGGCCTTGTGTACTTCGACAGCCCACAGGCACCCCGGGGTGACACGCGCATCGACAGCGATGCAGATGCACTGCAGGCGTACCGGGAGCTCGGCGCCTCGCCGGAACTCATCGCGCCAGCTGTCGGAGGCTGATGGTCCAGCCCGTTGTGCTGGCCGTGTTCGGTTAGTGAACAACGACGTTGCGTGAGCTTTCCCAAGACGCCCTGCAATGGATCGCCGAACATCTACGCTCGACGAGAATGTCTCGTGCGGGGGGATCGTGATGGGAAAGATTGTCTTTCCTTTGCTCACTGCCATTGCACTAACGACAAGTGTGCTCATGCCAGCGTCGGTCACGCATGCCGCTGAAGGCTCGATCGTCGTAGTGGTGGCCAATCCGTCGTCCTTGACGGCGGGGGAGAGTGCCGTAGTGCAGCGCTGGACAGGTGCTGGCCTAACGGTCAGCCACGTGGACGACGACACGGTGACTTCTGCTGCAGTAGCGAATGCAGCGTTGGTCTTCGTTTCCCAATCGGCGTCCTCGAACGCCGCGGCGGTGAAATCGCTGAACAATGTCGCGGTACCGGTGTGGGTCGCCAAGCCTTACCTCCTCGACGACTTCGGGTTCACGGGAGCGGTGGCGGGAACCGACTACGGAGACTCAGGCCGGAGTGACGCTGACCATCGCGTCAGCGAGTCATCCGATTGCTGCCGGGTTCTCCGGGACGGTGACGTTCCAGGGAAGTAGCTCACGCGTGTCGTGGGCCCGCCCGACTGCAAGCGCGACGACGGTGGCGACGACGACTGGTAGTGCATCGGTGATCGCGATGGATCCGGGCGATCTTCGGGCCGATGGGTCACCGACACCGTCGTGCCGACTGACCTACCCCGTCTACGGCAACGCGCCGACGACGTGGAACGCCACCGGCTGGAGGCTCTTCGACAACGCCACTTCGTGGGCAACGACGTGTGGCGACGACCTGCCCCCGCAGATTGCGCTCACCTCACCTCTCGAGGGGGCTCGTCGCGCCGGATCGGTGAGCCTGTCTGCGTCTGCCTCCGACGATGTGGCGGTGGCATCCGTGGCGTTCTCGGTCGACGGCACACTGCTCGTCACGGATACGAATGGCGCTGACGGCTGGCAGGCAACATGGGACAGCACAACCGTCACGAACGCCACTCATACGGTCACTGCTCGTGGTACCGACTCCTCCGGCAAGCAGGCGTCAAGCTCGGTCATGATTCGCGTCAACAACCAGCCGCCGTCCCCAGGATCGGTGGTCATGGTGGTGGCGAATCCTGCGGGGTTGACGTCGGGCGAGGCCCGCATTTCGCAGCGCTGGGAGGCCAACGGGTTTGGGGTAACGCGCATCGACGACGACACGGTGACGGCGGGAGCGGATCTGGGTGCGTCGCTGGTGTTCGTCTCGCAGTCCGCGTCGTCCAACTCTGCGGCGGTGAAGTCGCTCAGCAACGTCGCGGTACCGGTGTGGGTGGCCAAGCCTTACCTGTTCGATGACTTCGGCATCACCGGTGCGGTGGCCGGCAGTGACTACGGCGACAAGCCAGGCAACGCACTGACGATTGTGACTGCGACGCACCCGATCAGCAACAGGCCCTGTTCTGGAAGCCTGGTTCCGGGCACCGGATTCCGGGTTTCCTGGGGGATGCCGACGACTGCGGCAGTGACCGTCGCCGCGACGCGCGGCTGGGCGCCGGTGATCAGCATGGAGGAGGCCGCGGCAAAGCGGCGTCCGTCACCGTGGTCCGCGTCTGTTCTTCCCGGTGTTCGATCCGCCCGCGACGTGGAATGCCACCGGCTGGGCATTGTTCGACAACGCCACCACATGGGCAGTCCAGTGCGCGGACGACCGCCACCGCCACCCACCGATCGTGTCGACCAGGTCGTACTGATCTCCGTCGACGGCCTCAACCCGCAGGCCATCACCCAGCTAGGCGCGGCGGGGGCCCCGACCTTTCATCGGCTGATGAGCGAAGGAGCGTCGACGCTCAATGCCCGCACGCTGTTCGAGGCGACGCAGACGCTGCCGAACCATACGTCGATGTTCAGTGGCCGCAGGGTGACGTTGCCCGGCGGGCATGGAGTGACGTTCAACGAGGACGACGGCGGCACGGTCCACAGCACAGCCGGGAACTACGTCGATGGAGTCTTCAGTCTCGTGCACGACCATGGTGGCTCGACCGCCATGTATGTCGGCAAGGAGAAATTCGACTTCCTCGATCGTTCGTGGGATGGCACGTACGGAGCGTCGGACGTGACCGGTGCTGACAATGGACGCGACAAGATCGACGTGTACGAGCGTGCGAGCGAGGCCACCTCGACGTCACGCCTCATCGCTCGTCTGCAAACGGCCGTCCCGACCTTCAGCTTCCTGCATCTCGCGAAACCGGACTCGGCGGGTCACGCGTCTGGTTTCATGTCACCTCAGTACGTCCAGGCGGTAGCCGACACCGACGCCTGGATCGGACAGGTTCTCGACAGCATCGTCGCGGACCCTGAATCTCAACGGGACGACCGTCATCGTGACGACCGATCATGGGGGCGCCGGGACCATCCATTCCGACGCAACGCTGCCGGCGAACTACACCGTGCCGTTCTTCGTCTGGGGAGCGAGGGTCGACGACGGGACGAGTCTGTACTCCCTCAACGGTGACCGCGCGGAGCCCGGGTACCGGGCGACCGAGCTCTCTCGCCGGAGCTCAACCCATCCCGGAACGCGGAGGCGGGCAATCTGGCGACCGCATTGCTCGGACTGCCCGTGATACCCGACGGCCAGATCAACACCGACCAGAGCTTGGACGTCTCACTGAGCTAGGACACGCAGTTCCTGTGACGATTGACGTCGCCGCACATGGCAGGCCGTGTCGAATTCGGGCCCCTGCTCGTCACGTCGCGACCATCGGCGACCCACCTGGCGTCGGACCACCCGTTCTCGCGCCGCGCCGGCTGCCAGCACCTAAACGCCTCCCACACGTCACCTGGCGGCCACTCCGATGCGACGAACCGCATGAACCTCTCCCGGGCCGCGGCAGCCCGGCTCGGTCCGGCGCTTCACGACGCCATCCGCGGACCGTATACACCGCACACCGACGCGACGCTGCGGCCGGCACAACTCTTCACCCTCCTCACCAGCAGGAAACGAAGCGCCGCTGCAAGCCGAGCCAGCGCGATGCCAGCCTGTCGTGAATCGCACCGGGTTGGTGCACGGTGAGTTGTCTCGCGAGCGCCTGCTCGTCGGAGGTTGTTGATTAAGCGGTTGTACTCGGCCTCGACCTCCGCCAGGAACTGGTCGACGTAGCTGACGATGGCCGCAGACACCCCGAGTCGGAAGTAGGCGCAGTAGTCTCGCAGCACCCGGTTGACCCGGCGCAGCAGGTGGGCGACTTGCGAGTGCCGATACGCAGGTCAGCGCCCGCACCTCGGCCATCCACGATCCCGCGGTCAAGGTGTCCGTCAAACGGGGTGACACCGGTTTCCTGTTACCCCGAGGTGGCGGTCGCCGGCGAATCCCTGAGGGGGCTCCATGCCGGCACAGTTCGGCGTCGATCCGGCCGCCACGTTCACCCAGGTGATCCTGCTGTCGGTCGAGCCCCGGAACGCTTTGGCTCCGACGCCCAGGAGCACACGAAGAAGGCACACCCGCTGGACCGCCCAATGCATGTGCGGCTTCCGCCATTTCGACCGTGCGTAGAGCGAAGTCATCTCCGTGAGTGTCGCGCCCGACCGCAACCCTGGCGGCAGCATCGCCCCGTTGACGCCCGTGAGCTGCGCGATTTCGCCCCGTACCTGTCGACGGCGGTGTACCGTTCCGTCACGTCGTTCACTGATCGCTCTGCCGCGTTGCCCCGGCCAGCGAGAGGTTGCGTTGCGGGCGCCGACCCGGCGGGCTGGTCTGAACAGGAGCTGCCATGCGCCTGCGAGGTCTGGCCGCGGCGCTGGCGGTCGCGCTGCTGACGCTGGTCGTCCCCCTCCCAGCGGCCGCCACGAGCCCTTCGGCCGCCGCGGATACCCGGCCGAACATCTTCTTCTACAACCTCGATGACCTGCGCGATGCGGTGCCGGCGGCGTCGATCCCATGCAGTTCATGCCGAAGACGCGGCAATGGATGGCGACGGACGCCGGTTCGCCAAGCACTTCGTGACCGATCCGTCCTGTTGCCCGTCCCGGGCGGCGATGATGACCGGGCGGTGCCCCACAACAACGGCGTCCGGCTGCAGTCCCAGGGGCCCGAGTTCGACCACCCCACTCCATGGCGTGCTATCTGCGCAGCGCGGGCTACTCGACGTACGTCGCCGGCAAGTTCCTCACCACCTGGCCGAAGACCACGACGCCGCCGTGCTTCGACCACTCCACCGTGATCTGGGACGGCTACAACAACGTGGCCAGCACGGGTGGACGGGGTCTGCGCACGCTGACCGGGTACTCCACCACCGTCTCGGCGTCCGGGGTCGCGAGTACGTCACCAGCGCGCTGGGCCTGCGGCAAGCCGTTCCTGCTGTACGAGACGCCGCAGGCCCCGCACTGGGTGAAGGTCACGAACCCGGACGGCACGTCACCCGCAGCGGGCGGTCCCGGAGACCAAGTATGCCGACGCGCCGGTGGCACCTGCTCCGCGTCGGTGGAGACCGACCGCAGCGGACAAGCCCCCGTACGTGCGCAACATGAACCAGACCCCGGCGCAGGGCCAGGAGATGTGCGCCAGCCAGCTGCGCGCGATCATGACCGCTGATGACGAGTTCGAGGCGACGATGCGGCTGCTGTCCGACCGTGGGGTGCTGGCCAACACGCTGGTGATCTTCTCCTCGGACAACGGCTACATGTGGGGCGATCACGGGCGCACCGAGAAGTTCGTGCCGTACGAGCCGTCCGATCCGCGTGCCGCTGCTGGCTGCGCTGGCCCGGTCACTTCGCCGGCGGGCACCAACACCACCCGCATCGTCTCGAACATCGACCTGCTGCCGACGATGCTGGAGGCCGCCGGTTCACGCTGCCGGCCGGGGCGCCGCCGCTGGACGGCGAGTCGCTGCTCGACCTCGACCCGGACGACCGCCTACGCCGAGTACTACAAGGACTCGGCCAACGGCAACGTCCCGACCTGGAAGATGATCCGCACCGCGACGGTGAAGTACATCCAGACCTACGACGCGAGCGGAGCGGTGATCTTCCGGGAGTACTACAACCTCACCGCCGACCCGCAGGAGAACACCAACCTGCTCAACGACGGCAACCCGGCGAACGACCCGCCGGCGGCCGAGCTGTCCGAGCTGTCCGGCCGGCTTAACGCGATGGCGACCTGCGCCGGCCAAGCGTGCCTGGTCTGATACCAGCCGGCCCCCGGCCGGCCGAGTAGTCCCCGTGGTAACCCGGACCTGCCCGCACTTCAGGCCATTCCCGTGGCCGAGACGCTGCGCGGCCGCCCATAAGCGGCGCAAATGTCTGCGCCGGGGGGAATGCGCATGCCACCATCGGTGAGGCTCTCTTACACGGACAGCAACCCAAGGCGGCTTCTGACAACGTGACCATGTCTTCTGCACCAACCCCAGCTCCCGACCCCGGTCGTGGGCCAGGACCCGCGCTCGGCAAGCGACCGTGGTTGATTCCCGTTCTGACTGGCGTCAGCGCGCTGTTCCTGCTCGGCTCGTGCGCTGCAGTGCTCGCCAGCACAGTCGACGTCAACACCGACGAGACGGCGACCGCGACAGCCACCTCCGCGTCGTCGCCGCGCTCGTCGGAAGCGTCGCCCAACAGAATGCCTCCCCAGGCAACGACCACGACGAATACGGCGCCTGCTCCTCCTCCACAGACACCTAAAGTTCCACGCAGTTCCACCGGCAGTTCCACCGGCAGTTCCACCGGCAGCTCCACCGCCGGCACCTGACCCGCCGCCGGTACCTCCACCGCAGGCACCTGAGCCGCCGCCGGCACCTGAGCCACCCCCGGATCCACCCGCCGAGGAGCCACCGGGTGGATGTCACTTGTCGTACGACCCCTGCGTGCCCATCGCCAGCGACGTCGATTGCCATGGCGGAAGTGGCGACGGCCCGGTCTATACCGGAACGGTTCGGGTCCTTGGACCGGATGAGTATGACTTGGACCCCGACGGCGACGGTCTCGGGTGCGACGTATGAGGACATTTGGGCGGTCGGGTCCAGCAGATAGCAGCTCCCACAACACGAGCTCGCGACGTCGACGACTAACTGTTACTCCTCCCGATTGCGCACCTGGCCCGGGTCGTGCTTGCCGAGCAGCGGAGGTGGCCGCGCCGGTGATACACCCGGACGTGATACCACCTTCGCCCGAGCTGCTGACGGAAGAGCGCCATCCTGGGAACCACTCCACCTCGTAGGAACATCGACGGCTGCTCGGGTCGATCCTGCCCGTGAGCGCTACGCCGCCCAGTCGGTCGCGCCACGTCTCGGCCTGGCACATCTCGCCCCACGGCGACATCACGCCCAGCGCGACATCAGCTGGAGAACCGCAACCGGCCACCGCTGTGCCGCGAAGCCGTCCCGGAGCGGAAGGAGACCCATTGCGGCGAAGTCGTCCCCGCGAGAACCTATGGCCTCGTCCACATGAGGGTCGAGGGATGCCCGACGACGCCCAGTACGCCAGGGGGGATTGGCTCCTCTCGAGGCGCCGGCTGTTGCAGGCGGCGTTGGGGCTCTCCGCGCTTGCCGCTTGCCGCACTTTGCCAGGATCCGAGAGACCGCCGCCACCAGCTGTCGCGGCGAGAAGAGACGTCCTCCGGGCGTACACCGTCGCGATGCACCTGCATGCGTCCGCATCGGAGGGGGTGGGAAGCATGCGGTCGCACCTGTCCGAGGCGACGATTCATGGGTTCGACGTCGCATGGTTCACCGAACATGACTGGCGCCGGCGACGGCTCCTTTACCGCCCCTCGTACTCCTTTGTGCCACACGAAGAGGTCGTCGGTGGCATCTGGGAGCTTGTGCGCCTGGAGGATGTTGGTCTAGTGGCTCTCGGCAGCGGCGGCCGGCAAGTCTCGAGTCCGGTCAGCCCGAACGACCCGACCACGCCCAAGGCCTCCCTCCACTTGATGGCCGCCAGCCAGGACGACGGATGGGCGGCGGTCCGCTATCGGGTGAAGTCCGAAGGCGGGTCGCGGGCCAACTACCGGGCTCGCATCGCCGGACGCACGGTGTCCGTCGACGTTCTGCCGATAGGACTCGATTCGGACGCCTGGGGTGAGGTGGTGTTCACGCTGTCGCACCACCCGGCTCGAGGCAACAGCCCCGGCGGCGTCTGCCGGCTGCGCTATCGATTGCGGACCGACCTGTCAGCGCCGGCGCTCGCGACCGAGGAGAGCACGGGCATCATCGACGTGCCAGTAACCGGCGACGAATGGCAGAGCATACGTTTCGACCTCACCGCTGATGCTGCACGGGCGTGGCCCGATATCGATCCCCGAGACAATTCTCTGCACGACATCGAATTCCAGTTGGCAAGCCGTCGGCCCACGCCGGCCGAGATGTGCGTGGGATTTCTCCGCTTTGACGAGGTGGCCGGCTACGACGCCGTCGGTGTGGAGAAGGCGCTGGTGACCAGGTACGCGAGCGAGGTCCCTGACGTACTCGGCCTGGTCGGGACGGAGATCTCCCTCGGGCCGCACCTCAACCAGTTCGGCGGCACACAACGCCCCTACGGGTACGGCGACGTCCGCAGCCTGAAGGACAAGCCGGGCGATGAGATCGTCCCGTCGGTCGTCGACTTCATCCATGCATCAGGGGGCCTCGCGTCAATCAACCATCCGTCCGCGCAGGGCACGGCGACCACCACCCCGGCTCAGGCAATCGCTCTCAACCTGCTGTCCGTTCAAGCAGGTGGTGCAGACATCCTCGAGGTTGGGTACGGCGCTCCGGCTGGATTGGTTGATCACCTCGCCGTCTGGGACACGCTGAGTCGCAACGCCGTGTTCGTCACCGGCAATGGAGCTTCGGACGATCACTCGGGGCAGAACTGGGCGAGTCAGCCCAGCCGCTTCTACACAGGTGTCTGGGCTGCCATGCTGTCGGAGGACGATCTGCTCGCCGGGCTTGCTCAGGGTCGAGCCTTCGTCGGCTATCTCGGCTCCTTCAGGGGCAGCATCGACATGTTCGTCGACGGCGACGTACCGATGGGCGCGGTGGCTGTGAGCACCCGCAACTCCCGAACCCTGCACATTGATGTCACCAACCTGCCGCCGAGAGGTGCCGTCCAGGTGGTGCGGGGAGACGTAGATTTCGCCGGTACGAGCGATCCGAACCCCAACGCTTCGGTGCTGAGAACGCTGGGCGCTCGGGACCTGTCTCGGTCCAGCACCCTCGCTATCGACACTAGCGAGAACTGCTTTCACCGGCTCCAAGTCGTAGATTCTGCCGGCAACGTGGTGGCCTTCGGTCAACCGACCTGGACGATGAGAAAGACGCCAATAGGCGGGATACCGCCACCTCGCGCGGCGAGGTGAAGCGCAGGGGCTGTGAGTTGCTCCGCACGCCGACTCGGATCACTCGAACGGCAGCGTTTCACCCTCCGAGCACCATCGTTGGCATTCAGTAGTCGTTGCTGCCAAATCCCACGTTCGCCCGAGATCCTTTCTGAATTGGCGTAGGGTCGCGTTCTGACCCGACCCGAACGAGGAGCGCCCAGCAGTGAAACGCATTCTGACGTCAGCCGCGACGGCGCTCGTGGCCGCAGGTCTCGTCCTCGTGCCCGGCACCGCTCACGCCGCGGTGTCGTCGAATCCGCCGCCGACGCCTCAGCTGGGGACCTCGGGTACGGACGGCACGGTGGAACTGGTCCGCCAGATCGTCCAGTGCGGCAACACCATGTATGCCGTCGGGCGGTTCACGCAGGTGAAGAACCCGAACTCGGCAGCGCTCATCGCCCGCAACAACGCGTTCGCCTTCTCGGCTACGGCGCCGCACACGATCACCCGTGTAACCCGAATGTGGACGGGCAGGTCGACACGGTTGCCTGCGGCACGGACGGGTCGGTGCTGCTGGGTGGCACGTTCTCGACGGCGGGTGGTGCGGCGAACCGCAACCTCGCCAAGGTCAATGCCACCACCGGGGCGAGCATGCCGTTCACCTTCCATCCCGGTGGTCGGGTCGCGCACATGGAGATCCTGCAGGGGCACCTGCTGGTCGGTGGCTACTTCGCCGGGTACCTCGACTCCCGCAATCCGGTCACCGGCGCCGACGACGGCTACGGCACGCCGACCATCTCGGGCAACTACGACGACCCGGACTGGTCCCCGGCCGGTCACGCCACGCGCATCTGGAACATGACGCCGAAGGCGGACGGCAGTGCCGTCCTCATGACCGGCGTCTTCTCCTCCGTCGGCGGGCAGCCGCACGAGCAGATCTTCCGGCTCAACATGACCCCGGGATCGGCGACCGTGAGCGCCTGGACCCCCAACGAGCTGTTCCAGCACTGCTTCACGGGGCAGCCGTTCTACGCCCAGGACGCGGCGTGGTCCTCGGACGGCACCAAGATCTACACCGCGACGACCGGCTACAAGCCCCACAACATGCCCGCTGGCGACTTCCCACGCAGCGGACCCTGCGACGCCGTGATCGCCTACCCCGCCACGGAGACGGCGTTCGGCAGCCGCACGAACGGTGACCCGATGGCCCCCGGCAACCACCTGTGGATCAACTACACGAACTGCGACTCGATGTATTCGGTCGCCGCGGACGCCACGACCGTCTTCGCGGGCGGCCACCAGCGGTACGTGTCCAGACTGGCAGGCCGGTCAGTTGGGTGCGACGACGGAGACGGGAATGCGGGGCTGGTTTTCCAGCCCGGACTTAGCGAGTTCGATCCCGCCACCGGCAACCACCAGCCGGGACCGAGCCGAGGCCGCGGCATAGGAGCCGAAGACATGCTGCGGACCAGTGCCGGGCTGTGGATCGCCTCGGACAACCAGGCCAACACCAACTCCTGCGCTGGTGTTTTCAACCGCATGGGCATCTGCTTCCTACCCAACGCCTGACCGGGCGGCGGGGACCTCCGCGGGAATGGAGCCCGCTCGCCGCTCGCGAGAATCTAGGCGGATCGCGGGCCAGCTTCGCATCGCCGCGCCCACTTGACGAGAACTTGCCAATGGCTCTGACCACGAGTGAACGGGGAATCCATCGCAATGAAACGCATTCTCACCGCCGGGCTGACGGCGCTCCTGGCCGCCACGTTCGCCGTTTGTGCCCGGCTCTGCCAACGCCGCGGTGTCGTCGAATCCGCCGCCCACGCCTCAGCTGGGGACCTCGGGTACGGATGGCTCGGTGGAGCTGGTTCGCCAGATCGTTCAGTGCGGCAACACCATGTACGCCGTCGGCAGGTTCACCCAGGTGAAGAACCCGAATTCGGCCGCGCTCATCACGCGCAACAACGCCTTCGCGTTCTCGGCTACGGCGCCGCACACCATCACCGCGTTCGACCCGAACGTGGACGGGCAGGTGGACACGGTTGTCTGCGGCACCGACGGGTCGGTGCTGCTGGGCGGCACGTTCTCGACGGCGGGTGGTGTGGCGAACCGCAACCTCGCCAAGGTCAATGCCACGACCGGGGCGAGCATGACTTTCTCCTTCCACCCGGGTGGTCGGGTCGCGCACATGGAGGTGGTGACGGATCAGGCCGGCTTCCAGCACCTGCTGGTCGGCGGGAACTTCGCCGGTTATCTGGACTCGCGCAACCCGGTCTCCGGCGCTGACGACGGCTATGGGACGCCGGCCGTCTCGGGCAACTACAACGACCCGGACTGGTCCCCGGCCGGTCACGCCACGCGCATCTGGAACATGACCGTGAGTCCCCCCAACACTCCGGGCGGCCCGGCGGTGCTGATGACCGGCGTCTTCAACACTGTCGGCGGGCAGCCGCACGAGCAGATCTTCCGGCTCAACATGACCCCGGGATCGGCCACGGTCAGCGCCTGGACCCCCAACGAGCTGTTCCAGCACTGTTTCCAGGGGCAGCCGTTCTACGCCCAGGACGCGGCGTGGTCCCCGGACGGCACCAAGATCTACACCGCGACGACCGGCTACAAGCCCCATAACTTGCCGGCTGGGGACTTCCCACGCAGCGGACCCTGCGACGCGGTGATCGCCTACCCCGCCACGGAGACGGCGTTCGGCAGCCGCACGAACGGTGACCCGATGGCCCCCGGCAACCACCTGTGGATCAACTACACGAACTGCGACTCGATGTATTCGGTCGCCGCGGACGCCACGACCGTCTTCGCGGGCGGCCACCAGCGGTACGTGTCGGTACAGTCAGGCCCGTCGGTCGGGTGCGACGACGGAGACGGGAATGCGGGGCTGGTCGTCCAGCCCGGACTTAGCGAGTTCGATCCCGCCACCGGCAACCACCAGCCGGGACCGAGCCGAGGCCGCGGCTTAGGAGCCGAAGACATGTTGCGGACCAGTGCCGGGCTGTGGATCGCCTCGGACAACCAGGCCAACACCAACTCCTGCGCTGGTGTTTTCAACCGGATGGGCATCTGCTTCCTACCCAACGCCTGACATCGGCGAGCTCCCCGCCGTCCGACCTGGCAGGACGGCGGGGACTCCTGTGGGATCCGATCGCCATCTGCGGTCGGCGTAGGCGTGGGACCGGAGGATCTGGCGGTTGGTCCGCGGCCGAGCACGCCCCGCGTAGCTCCCTGCGCGTGGCGGCGCTGAAGGCCTCCGCGCTGCCTGGGGAAGCTGCAAGAGGTCGTCGCTCGGTTCCGAAGGCCGGCGCCGGACAGTCGCAATGCTGCCGGCGCTCGCCCGTCGTTGGACCGGCCGGATCACGGTCGAAAAGCGGCCTCATGGAAGAGGAGCGCTCGGGTCACTGCCGCTCGAGCGCATACCAGACGCACCGCAGGAATGTGACGGGGCGCCAATCGCGCCTCGAGCACGCCCCGTCAACGGCGTCGCTGCCGCTGGCTGGGCAGAGTCTGGGTGCTAGCCGGAGAAGATCGTTTCGCAGCTTGTCAAGCTGTCGGTACTGTCAGACGCGCAGTAATCCTGTTCCTGACCGGCGTTGACCGTATCGTCGCCGACCTGGTCGAGCGTGTCGATAGTGTCATTGCCACCAAGGCCCCTGATGACATCGGCACCACCGCGGCTGACGAGGAAGTTCGGGCCGTTGGTGCCAACAAGCACGTCGCTGCCGGTTCCGCCATCGATGTTCTCGATGTCCGACCCACCACCCGCCAGCGCCACACCAGCTTGATCGTTCTCACCGGGTGCACCGTCGTTCGCCACGCCGTCGAGCGTCACGTGTACCGATGACGTTCGCCGCTGGTAGCGGGCTGTGTCTGAGCCGGGGCCCCCGCTCATCACGTCGCGACCGTCGGCAACGCTACCGGGAGTCGGGCCACGCGTGGCGAAGAACGTGTCGCCGCCTGGGCCACCGAAGAGAAGGTCATCCCCGTTTTCCCCGAAGATGTTGTCGAACCCGTCCTCGCCGTATATCTCGTCCCGCCCGGAACCGCCGAACAGCTGATCGTCGCCGGGGCCACCAATCAGCACGTCGTTGCCGATGAGGCCACGCAGCTGATCATTGCCCTCCAAACCGCAGATCACGTCCCTGTCGTCGGTTCCCATGATCACATCGTCTGCCGACGTGCCGACTATGGTGCACGCCGGTTGACCCGTAGTGGCCGCTGCTCCAGACCCGACGAGTGCGCCACCGCCGACGGAATGATCACTGCCGCCAAAAGCACCGTCAAACCGGTACTGACTTGGGACATGCGTTGCATGGGCCCTCCCCCAGCCATGTTTCACGCGCGCTCGTCTTGGTCGGTACCTCACCCTGTTATCCGCGTCAAGGGGCCGTCGCCTTGTCCCCCCAGATCCGTGCCGAGATGCGACTGCGGCGGAAGTGCAGCGCGATGATTTCGTCACCCTTTTCGCGGCCTTGTCGCCCCCTGGCGCAGGCACACTGCCTACGAGCAGACTTCTGGTGCACACACCAGGCGGTTGTCGCGATCAGGGCGTCCCGGGGCGGAAGTAGGTGTCGCTACCCATCGCTTTCCAGCTGGTTAGGGCGGACGGCGTCGAGTTCACGTTCCATACGAACGTGTGGCCTTCTTTGATGTTGGTGGTGCTCCACGCCACAACGCCCTGGATCAACGGCATGTTGGTCTTCACGACCGCTCGCATGTCCGTGTACCACTGGGCCTTGCGTCCCGGGACCGCCGGATCTTCCATGACACCGTACTCGGACACCATCAGGGGCTTCGGCATAGTTTGGGCCCATTCGTACCACTTGCCGATCACGGTGGCGAAGCTGAGCCATTTGGCACCGGGCTTTCCGGGCGCGAAGTTGTAGCCGTCGACCGCGATCCAGTCGACCACGTCATGCCCCGGGTAGAACGCCTGCGGCGGGGGGGACGTGGCGAACCGGAACGACGCGGCGGTGGTGGTGAACATCCAGATGACGTTGGTGGCGCCCTCCTGGGCGAAAATCGATCGCGCGCGCCGCCAGGCGGCGATGTAATCGGCCGGAGTGTGAACGATCGACGTACGGTAGGCGCCCTCGGGCTCGTGGAAATACCGGAAGAAGACTGGTCCGCCAAGGCTCTTGAGTCGCTGGGCCTGGGCCCTGAGCCGGCTGTCCTCGTCCCCACGATTGATCGCGTGTGTGTCGGTCGCGCCCCAGGTGACCATCGGAATGCGCCCCCCGGCGGCGAGCATTGCTTCGCCTTGGGAGCCGATTGCCTGGGTGTACGGATAATAGGTGTTGACGATGTCCAAGGGCCGGCCAATGGACGACTCCAGGGACGAGACCTCTTGCGGTGTGTCCGTGGTCGTCCGCCGGTCGTGGTTGACCAACGCCCCGAAATAGGTCTTGCCGGATGGAAGCGAGAGCGGTCCGCTGGCCCGGGTGGCCGCCTCTGCGGTCGTGGTCGGCAGGACGGCGCCAAGAGTGCCCGCCACTAACGCGGTGCACATCAGCCGCACGCCGAACCCCAGGCGCCGTTGCCGAGGTCGGACGTATGACGGGTGGAGCGTAGGCATCGTCGGCGACATATGTTCTCCCAGAGCGCGCACGGGAACCTGTCCCTATTGGAGCATCTTGTCGGTCCTCCCGACGTCAATTCGACATGGAAAGCGAGCCGCCGGCGCGGACCGGGTCGCCGACCCGCTCCACGATGCGTTCGGACCTCCGCCCGTGTGGCGACTCAGGGGCAATCGGCGGGCACCGGGCAAGCCCGCTAGCCCTGCCCCGCCCCGTCGCCACGACCCGACCAACCTCCGGGCGTAGAACCCGGCGCCATCCGAGACGATATTGGACGGAGCGTCAGACAAACGGTTCACAATCATGGATCACCATCGGTGCATCAGGGCCGAACAGACTCTCGCGACCAGCCGATGGAGGATCCGGGCTAGCTGTCATTCGCCGGAACTGTCGATCTGGAGCCATGAGTGCCGACGTCTGCGTCCGCCGCACGAGGACTTTGGCGCAGTTTCGGGACAGGGCGATGGAACTTGTGGTTCCCCGCCCGTGCAAGGACTGCCTCCTGGGTTGCCAGGGGCGGCATGCCGTGGCGGACACGTGCCCACGCCCACAGGGGCGGGCCCGCGAAGACGATGATGCCCAGCACGATCACCGTGACCAGGTTCGAGGCGCCGACGAGTTGAGGCCTGAGGCCAGGAGCACGAGGGCTAACGCCCGGCGGACGAGCCGCCTGGCGCCCGTGACGACAGCTGTGCGCCGACGTAGACACCGGGCAGGCAGCCGATGAGGAGGAAGCCGTCACGTCGAAGTGGAAGTCGCCGAAGAGCAGGTGCGCCACTGCCGCGGACGCCACCAGCGGCACCGCCTGGACTAGGTCGGTGCCGACCAGCTGCGACGCTTGCAGCGCGGGATACAGCGCCAGCAGCGCGATGATGATCAAAGAGCCGGAGCCGACCGAGGTCATGCCGACGATGAGGCCTCCGACGACGCCGACGAGCACGGTCAAAGCCGGCCGTACGACAACGTCGGGCCGCGCGGCCGTCTCTTTCGAACGAATGCCACGGGCCCGACGCCGCGCTCGTTCGACCAGCTGGACGTATGCCTTTCCGATAAGGGAGCCGGCGGCGACGAACAGGGCAATTCCGAGGCTGACCTTCACCAGCTGCTGAACGGACTCGCCGTCACCCAGCCATCGCAGGACGAGTACGCCGGCGAAGGCAGCGGGCACGAGAGCCGATGACCAGCCACTTCACGAGCTCGAGATTGACCGTTCCGCGACGCAGATGGACCACACCGCCGACGGGCTTCATCACGGCCGAGGCGACGAGGTCGCTCGACACGGCCGCGAGAGGTTGGACGCCGAAGAAGAGCACCAGCACCGGTGTCATCAGCGCTCCGCCGCCCATGCCTGTCATGCCGACGACGGCTCCGACAACGAGTCCGGCGAGAGCGAGACCTAGGTCCATGCCGCGTCGCCCAGCTCGATCAGGTGCCGCGCTGCCAGCTCGATCAGGACCTGGTCGACGGCGTCGTCGACGGAGGTCTGGCTGGTGTCGATGCGCAGGTCAGCGTCGTCCGGAACTTCGTATGGGTCGGAGATTCCGGTGAACTCGCCGATCACGCCGGCCCGGGCCTTGGCGTACAAGCCCTTGCGATCGCGGCTCTCGCACACCTCGAGCGGCGTACTCACGTAGACGAGCAACAACCGCCCGAACGATTCGACCATGGCGCGAAACTCGGCCCGGGTCGAGGCGTACGGAGCGATTGGGGCGCAGATCGCGATCCCACCGTGTCGCACGACCTCGGCCGCGACATAGCCAATGCGGCGAACATTCAGCTCTCGATGCTCGCGGGAGAAACCGAGCTCGGACGAGAGCATTCGGCGCACGATATCGCCGTCGAGCATGCTGACCGTCCGGTCGGTGTGCTCCAGCAGTGCTTGGTGCAGCGCGCGGGCGATGGTCGACTTTCCTGAGCCGGACAGCCCGGTGAGAAGGACTGCAACGCCCGCACCTGGGGAAGCGGCGGTACGCCGCGCGCGCCGCAGCTCTCGCTCGACTGCGGGCGGATAGGTCGTCGAGAGGGTGTGTTCATGCACCTGTGCCCAGCCCAGCACGTGCTGCGCGCTATACGCCGCGGCGACATGCGAGAACAGGCGCTCATCGGCGTTGGCGTCGTCGCCGCGAGGCAGCGGTACCGGCAGCACCTGCGTCCTGGTCGGAAGCAGGTCGACCACGGACTGGGTTGCACGGACAAGCGCTGCAGCATCGAGGTCGCTCGACCAGCCCGAGCCCACAAGCGGCATGAGCAGGATCCCCGCTTCGAGCTCCTGGGCGCGGGTTTCAACGCGGGAGAGGAATGTGTGATCCGGTGCGCGCGTGATGGGGACGGCGAGCAGCGGTGCGTCCGGCTGCACATCGAGAGTCGCCTTTCGACGGAGCGCGGGATAAGCGCCACGAACCACTGGGCCCAGGCCGCGCACCGGTCCGCCGATTGCCTGACCCCCCGTCGGTATCGTCCAGACCTCCGCCACTGAAACCTGGCCGATTGGCGCCCCCTCCTCGTCGGCGAGGTCGAGGACTCCGGCGTCCGACGCCGCTGCGGCGACACGAGGCGGAACCTCAAGTACGACCCGCAGTGGCCACGGCGTCCCGTCGTCGAGGCGGCCTTCTGCGGCGACGCGAGCCGCGTCTCGCTCTCCCAGGAAGCCGGTCAGGGGTCGGGTACGCCCCGAGCAGGAGCATCTCGAGGTGATCGAGCGCCGCCGCTGCAGGCGTCCACTGAGGCACTGCCCGACTGTAGAGCGAGGATCGCGAGTCTGATGCCGGATCAGTGAAATGCACCCGACCGGGCTCGCGCCTCGTGCGTCGCACCAGGTCGGAGTTCCTCTCTGCGCACAAGGCCTCGTTGCAGACCGACATTCCTGTTGGGAAACCGAGGTCGCTGAGCCAGGCGAGATGACACGATGGGCGCCATGCGGCGCATATCGGCTTGGGCTTCCTCCTTCATGGCGGCGGCGATCCTGACCATCGCGGCGCTGCCCGCAGCGGCGTCGGAGACTGCTCGTGCTGACCTGTCCCCGGCTGCTGCAGCTGCGGTGACGGTCAACATTCAGGGCGGCACGACGCCGATCAGCGCCGACGGGAGTGTCGATCTGACAATCCGGGCGCGCTGCGAGGAAGGGCTCAACGCATTCGAACTCGATGCCGGGATACGACAGGAGACTGCGTTCGGCTCGGTTACCCTGCTCGGTCCGAATGTAACGGTCTGCGACGGCCGGTGGCACCGCATCACGGTTACCGTCCGGCCTGAGACGGGAGCGTTCCAGCCCGGCCCCGCCGCGGTCAATGTGTTCCTGGCTGCATTCGACCCGGTCGACGGGGACCTCGAGGCGCAGGATTCAGCAACGGTTCGTCTCCGGTAGGCGTCCCGACGACGGCGTGATCGTCGAACCGAGACCTTCACCGGCGGCCGCCGAGGGTCGATGCGCCAACTCGACGTATCCTTGATACAACCCCGGTCCGCGTGCGGATCGGGGCTCTCGTGCTGCGATAGCCAAGGGAATCCGTACCTCTGATGAGCCTCACCGGCCTGCTCGACGTCCTCGTCGACCCCGACCGATCCGACCCCGCGCTCGCGGCGGCCGTCGAGGCTGCGCGGGAGGGAACCACCGGATCCCTCGACGTCACCGGTCCGGCCGCGCTCCGCCCGTTCCTGGTTGCCGCGCTGGCGAGTCGCGCCCAGCCGGCCGGTGCTCGCCGTGACCGCGACCGGCCGGGAAGCGGAGGATCTGGCTGCGTCGCTGTCGTGTTTCCTCGACGAGGATCGGGTGGCCGTCTTCCCGGCGTGGGAGACGCTGCCGCACGAGCGGCTGAGCCCGCGCTCCGACACGGTCGGTCGGCGGCTTGCGGTGCTGCGTCGGCTGGCGCATCCGGGTGCGAGCGATCCGGTGTCCGGTCCGCTCGATGTGGTGGTGGCGCCCGTCCGGAGCCTGCTTCAGCCGCAGGTCGCCGGTCTCGGTGACCTCGTTCCGGTCGAGCTCAAGGCGGGCGACGAGATCGAGCTGGACGCTGCGGTCGAGGCGCTCGCCAACGCCGCCTATACCCGTACCGACCTGGTCGAGAAGCGCGGCGACTTCGCTGTTCGCGGCGGCATTCTCGATGTGTTTCCGCCGACCGAGGAACACCCGCTGCGCGTGGAGTTCTGGGGCGACACCGTTGAGGAGGTGCGCTACTTCAAGGTCGCCGACCAGCGCTCCCTCGAGATCGCCGAGCATGGCGTGTGGGCGCCCCCATGTCGCGAGCTGTTGCTGACCGACGAGGTACGCGACCGAGCTCGAGCGCTTGCGCAGGAGCAGCCGGGCATCGCCGACATGCTGCTCCAGCTCGCCGAGGGCATCGCCGTCGAGGGGATGGAGTCGCTTGCACCGGCGCTCGTCGACCGGCTGGAGCTGCTCGTCGACCTCTTGCCCGAACACACCCACGTCCTGCTGTGTGACCCCGAGCGGATCCGAACCCGCGCCGCTGACTTGGTTGCGACCAGCCAGGAGTTCCTCGAGGCGTCGTGGGCCACCGCAGCCGGCGGTGGCGCTGTCCCCATCGACCTGGGCGACGCGGCCTACCGGACCCTGGCAGAGGTGCGCGAGCACGCCGTGTCGCGCGGCGTCCCGTGGTGGTCGATCAGTCCGTTCTCGGTCGACGAGGAGCTGGACGAGGACACGGTTGCGTCCGGGGTTCGCGCCCCGGAGTCGTACCGCGGCGACACGCAACGAGCGCTGGCCGACGCAAAAGGCTGGCTTTCGGATAACTGGCGGCTCGTCTACGTCAGTGAGGGGCACGGCCCGGCGGAGCGCTTCGTCGAAGTGCTGCGTGGCGAGGGTGTGCCGGCCCGGCTCGCACCGAGCCTGACCGCGAAGCCAGAGCGCAACATCGTCACCGTCACCACCGGGCAGCTCGATCACGGCATCGTTGTCCCCGCGCTGCAACTCGCCGTCGTCACAGAGTCCGACCTGACCGGCCAGCGCTCGTCGACCAAGGACATGCGGCGGCTGCCGTCGCGGCGTCGCAACATGGTCGATCCGCTGCAGCTGCGACCCGGTGACTACGTCGTACACGAGCAGCATGGTGTCGGCCGTTACGTCGACATGGTCCAGCGCACGGTGCAAGGGCGCAACGCGGGAATACCTCGTCATCGAGTACGCGCCGTCGCGACGCGGTCAGCCCGGCGACCGGCTGTTCGTACCGACCGACCAGCTCGAGCAGGTGACGCGGTACGTCGGCGGGGAGCAGCCGACGCTGCATCGCCTCGGTGGCTCGGACTGGGCGAAGGCGAAGGGCCGTGCCCGCAAGGCAGTCCGCGAGATTGCAGCCGAGCTCATCCGGCTCTACGCGGCGCGGATGTCCGCGCCCGGATTCGCGTTCAGCTCGGACACGCCGTGGCAGCGCGAGTTGGAGGACGCTTTCCCGTACGTCGAGACGCCCGACCAGCTTGCCGCAATCGAAGAAGTCAAAGCAGACATGGAAAAACCGGTTCCGATGGACCGACTGATCTGCGGAGACGTCGGCTATGGCAAGACCGAGATCGCGGTACGTGCAGCATTCAAAGCAGCGCAGGATGGCAAGCAGGTGGCGCTTCTCGTCCCGACCACATTGCTCGTGCAGCAGCACCTCTCGACGTTCTCGGAGCGTTACGCCAACTTCCCGGTTGTCGTCAAGGCGCTATCACGCTTCCAGACCGATCGCGAGGCGCAGGACGTCCTCGACGGCATCGCTGACGGCACCGTCGACGTAGTCATCGGCACGCATCGGCTGCTGACCAGCGCCGCGCATTTCAAGGACCTCGGCCTGGTGATCGTCGACGAGGAGCAGCGGTTCGGTGTCGAGCACAAGGAACACCTGAAGCAACTGCGCACCAACGTCGACGTGCTGTCGATGTCGGCGACACCGATTCCGAGGACGCTCGAGATGGCGGTTACCGGCATCCGGGAGATGTCCACGATCCTGACGCCGCCTGAGGAACGGCATCCGGTCCTGACCTTCGTTGGGGCGTACGAGGAACGCCAGATCGCGGCAGCCGTCCGGCGCGAGCTGCTGCGCGAGGGACAGGTGTTCTACGTTCACAACCGCGTCGAGTCGATCGAGCGGGCAGCCTCGCGCCTCAAGGATCTCGTGCCCGAGGCCCGTATCGCCGTGGCCCACGGGCAGATGAACGAGCATCTGCTCGAGCAGGTTGTCGTCGACTTCTGGGAGCGGGAGTACGACGTCCTTGTCTGCACCACGATCGTCGAGAGCGGGCTCGACATCTCCAATGCCAACACCCTTGTCCTCGAGCGCGCCGACACGCTGGGACTGGCGCAGCTGCATCAGTTGCGCGGCCGCGTCGGTCGTGGTCGCGAGCGGGCGTACTCGTACTTCCTCTATCCACCCGAGAAGCCGATGACCGAGACGGCGCACGAGCGGCTCGCGACGATCGCGCAGCACAGCGACCTCGGTGCTGGCATGTACGTCGCGATGAAGGACCTCGAGATCCGCGGCGCCGGCAACCTGCTCGGTGGCGAGCAGTCCGGCCACATCGCGAGCGTCGGGTTCGACCTCTACGTCCGGCTGGTGGGGGAGGCGGTCGCGGAGTACCGCGGCGATGCGACGGAGGTGCCGGCTGAGGTCAAGGTCGAGCTGCCGGTCGACGCGCACCTGCCGCACGACTACATCCCCGGCGAGCGACTGCGACTCGAGGCGTACCGGCGTATTGCCGGCGTCACCACCGAGGACGACATCACCGGTATCCGCGAGGAGCTGGTCGACCGCTACGGCGCGCTGCCCACGCCGGTCGAGAACCTGCTCGCCGTCGCGCGATTCCGCAACGCGCTGCGGGCGGCCGGGGTCAACGAGGTGGCGGTGCAGGGCTCGAGCGTGCGCTTCACCGGAGTCGAGCTTCGCGAATCCCAGCAGCTGCGGCTGCAGCGGCTCTACCCGCGCAGCATCGTCAAGAGCACGATCCGTACGATCCTGGTGCCACGGCCAAGAACTGCCCCCGTGGGCGGTGAACCGGTCCGTGACGTGGCGCTGCTCGACTGGGCACGCCAACTGGTGGACGATGTGCTGCCCGCTCCCGAACTCGCGACCGCGTGACCGGAGGAGGAACGTGATGCGCAGGGTCATCCCCGTCACTGTCCTTTCCACCGTGCTGGGCGCCGTCGTCATGAGCGGGTGCTCGACACCGGTCAAGGCGGGTGCCGCGGCCGTTGTGGGCGACGAGCGCGTCTCAACGTCGAGCGTCGAGGAGACCGCGACCAGCGTTCGGGTCCAGGCCGAGGACGAGGAGCTCGGTGAGCTCGACGGCGCGACGCTCAACCGCATCACCGTCGAGCGCGCCATCCGCTCCCTGCTCACCGCCGAGCTCGCCGAGCGCGAGGGCGTGACCGTGAGCGAGGGCGAGATCGACGACTACATCGCCGAGATCGAGGCCGCGGGACAGAGCGAACAGCTCAACATCGACGCCTTGAACAACGGCGTGCCCAGCAACGAGCTACGCAATGAGATCCGCGACTTCCTGCTGCGACAGAAGGTCGGCGAGGAGCTCGTCGACGGGTCGGGGCCCGAGGTCGAGCAGGAGCGCGGCGCGGCCGTCAGCGACGCCTTCATGGCACTCGCCGAGGAGATCCGCGTCTCGGTGAGTCCGCGATACGGCACCTGGGACGCAGAGACCGTCAGCATCCTTCCCGGCGAGAACGACCTGTCCCGGCCGCCGAGCGAGTCGCCCTGACGTCGGTCCGACGACTCCTGCTCGTCCCCATCTCGCCCCGGGTCGCACCGGGCCTGCTCGCTTGGCCGGCGTGGTCGGCGTTGCGCTCGGGAGACGCGGTGTACGTCGGGTCGGCGGACCACCCGCACCTGCCCTACCTGCGCGAGGCCGACATCGCCGTGACTGTCGCGCCGACCGCAGCGCCGCGAGCCCGCGCCCGCGAGTTGCTCGCCGTGGCCCCCGCGGTGTGGCTGGGATCGCCCGATGGCGACCCGGGTCTTGGGGAGGCGCTGGGGGAGGAATTGGCTGCGTCGCCGGATCGCGATGTCGAGCTGGAGATCGTGCCGGGCTCGTACGACGTTCCCGGCTCCCGGCTGATCGACCTGGTTGCGGTGATGGACCGGCTGCGCTCGCCGGGCGGCTGCCCGTGGGATGCCGAGCAGACGCACGCGACGCTCGTGCCGTTCCTGCTCGAAGAGGCGTACGAAGCCGTCGAGGCCGTCGAGGTGGGCGACCGCGACCACCTGCGCGAGGAGCTCGGTGACCTGCTGTTGCAGGTCGCGTTCCACTCCCGGATCGCCGAGGAGGCCTCCGACGATCCGTGGTCCATCGATGACGTCGCCGGCGACATCGTGGCGAAGCTCGTCCGCCGGCATCCGCACGTCTTCAGCGACACCGATGCCCCAACCGCAGCCCACGTCGAGGCGAACTGGGAGGTCATCAAGGCTGCGGAGAAGGGCCGCTCGTCGGCGGTCGAGGGTGTGCCGTTGGCGCAGCCTGCGCTGTCCCTGGTGGAGAAGCTGATGAGCCGGGCAGCAAAGGCGAACGTGACCGTCGACCTCGTGGCGGAGTCGGATGACATCGGCGAGCGGCTCCTGGCCGTGGTTGCCGAGGCGCGCGCCAGGGGCGTCGACCCGGAAGCGGCACTGCGCGCTGCGGCGCGTCGCTACGCAGCCGCCGTACGCGCCGCGGAGGCGCGGAGTTAGATTCGCTCCACCACGAGCGAAGGAGTCGCAATGGTGCGGCGCATGTTCGGAGCCCTGCTGGGAGGTCTCCTGCTCTCGGCGGGCCTGATCGCCGCGCCTGCGTTTGCCGATCCGCCCAGCGATCAGCCGCTGCCCGGCTACACCATCGACAACCCGCCGCTCGAGCCCCTCGTCGTCAACGGCGTTCCGACGCAGGTCCTGCAAGGCGTCTACAACAACGCGGCGTACGTCATCGAGGTGCCGCCGCAGTGGAACGGCGAGCTCGTGATGTGGGCGCACGGTTACCGCGGTAACGGCACCGTGCTAACGGTCGATCCACCGGGGTACGGGCTGCGCGAACGCTTCGTGCAGCAGGGCTACGCATGGGCCGCGGCGTGGGACGAGCTGGTCGGGTGGGTCGAGGCGCGAGCTACCGATCCGTCCGCGAAGGCGCTGGAGGGCGATCCGGTGACCGATCGCGCCGCCGTCGCCGATGCTGCGTTCGGGTGCCGCTTCAGTGACCCGGCGGCGTACGGCACCGGATCGAGGCCGCTGTATCCGCCCTGTCCGGCGGTATGAGCCTTAACGGAGATCGACTGCGGGAGCACGACGACAGATTCGTCGAGGTTGCCGCGACGACGCTCGACTCGCTACTCGAGAGCAATCCCGAGCGGGCGACTGAGCTGGGCGACCATCGCTTCGATGGCCGGGTCAGCGACTGGTCGCCGGCGGCGCTCGATGAGCGCTCGCGCCAGCTGTCCGAACAGCTGTGGGATCTCGACGCGCTCGACGTCAACCTGCTCTCGCTGGCGAATCGCGTCGACCTCGAGATCCTGCGTGCGCAGTTGCTGGAGCAACAGTTCGGCTTGGACGTGCTGCGCGAGCACGAGTGGGACCCGCTCCTCGCCAATCGGGGCAATGGCATCTATCTGCTGCTGGCGCGCGACTTCGCTCCCTTGCCGGACCGGCTGCGGGCAATCGCGTCGAGGTTGGTCGCCGCACCGGAGGCACTGGAGCTGGCCCGGCGAACGCTGCATGACATGCCACGGGTGCACGTCGAGACGGCGCTGACGCAGTTCGCGGGGACGGCGGGCTTGCTCACGGGTGAGCTGGAGGAGGCGCTGGCTTTAGAGCCGGCGCTGCGCCGTGTTGTCGAGGGTCCGCGATCGGAGGCACTGGCTGCACTCGAGGAACACCGGCATTGGCTGGAGTCGCAGCTGCCGGACGCAGACGGCGATCCGCGGCTGGGACCGGAGCGCTTCGCGGCGAAGCTGGCTCTCGCTCTCGACACGCCGATCAGCGCCGACGAGATCCTGGGGCGGGCAGAGGCTGATCTCGCTCGGGTGTCGGAGGAGATTGCCGAGGTGGCGTCCTCCCTCGGCGGTTCCGTACGCGCGGTGCTCGACGACATCGCTGCCAACCACCCGTCCGACGACACGATCCTGCCGAGCTGCCGGGACGCGCTGGCGTCATCAACGACGTTCGTGCGCGACCGCGACCTGATAACGGTGTTCGACGATGCGATCGAGGTCATCGCGATGCCGGAGATCCATCGCGGCGTCGCGGTCGCGTACTGCGATCCGCCCGGCCCGCTGGAAACAGCGCCGCTGCCGACGTTCCTCGCGGTGGCACCGCCCCCGGTGGACTGGCCACCCTCACGAGCCGAATCCTTCTATCGCGAATACAACGCGGCGATGGTGCACAACCTCGTCGTTCACGAGGCCATGCCGGGTCACGTGCTGCAAATTGCGCATGCCCGCCGCTTCTCCGCACCGACCCGAGTGCGGGACGCCTGCTGGAGCGGACCGTTCATCGAAGGCTGGGCGGTGTACGCCGAGGCGCTGATGGCGTCGTTCGGGTACGGCGGGCCGCGGGTGCGGTTGCAGCAGTTGAAGATGCAGCTGCGGCTCATCATCAACGCGATCCTCGATGTGCGAGTCCACGCGCACGGCATGACAGAGGACGAGGCCATGCGATTGATGATGGAGCGCGGTTATCAGGAGGAAGGCGAGGCCGTCGGCAAGTGGCGGCGCGCGCTGCTGACCAGCGCGCAGCTGTCGACGTACTACGTCGGCTTCGTCGAGGTATCCGACCTCGTACGCGACTTGCGCTCGGCTCGCCCGTCCGCGTCCGAGCGTGAGATCCACGACGCCGTTCTCGCCCACGGCTCCCCACCGCCGCGCCACCTCCGGACCCTGCTCGGCCTGTAGTCCGGACTGTGTATAACGTACCGCGTTCATAACGTGTACCGTTAAGGTTGTCCTTCGTGCTGCAGTCCTTCGGTGACAAGGAGACGGAACGCCTCTGGCGGCGCATGGGAACGCGGAGACTTGATAAGGGCACGCAGCGGGCCGCACTGAGGAAGCTGCTCATCCTCGATGCTGCAGACAGCCTCGACGATCTACGAGTGCCGCCAGGCAACAGATTGGAGAAGCTTCGAGGAGATCGGAGCGATCAGTACAGCATCAGGGTGAATCAGCAGTGGCGGATTTGCTTCCGCTGGACCGCAGCAGGACCTGAGGATATTGAGATCGTTGACTATCACTGAAAGGAGCTGACGATGATCACGACTGCTTCGCTTGCGCCGATTCATCCCGGAGAGATCCTGTCCGAGGAGTACCTGAAGCCACTGGGAGTGAGCCAACACAAGGTAGCGATCGCCATCGACGTTCCTCCGCGCCGTATCAACGAGATCGTGCACGGCAAGCGCCGGATCAGCGCCGACACGGCCCTAAGGCTGTCCCGATACTTCGGAACCTCAGAGCGCTTTTGGATCAACCTGCAGAGTCGGTACGACCTGGAGCTGGAACGTGATCGGCTGTCCGCCGTCCTCGATGAGATCCGGCCGCTCGCCAGCTAGCGCGCCTGGTTCCTTCCTGCTCACCAGGCACGGCGTGTCGTGACCCAAGGAACCAATCGGCGCGCGCACCTGCCGGAAGCAGGGTCGAGTGGCTGCAGGGGATACCCGGTGTGCGCGGCTAGGCTCGTGACGCTCACGAACCAGTTCAACCTGAGGAGCGGCAGTGGCAAGTATCGAGGCCGTCGGCGCGCGGGAGATTCTCGACTCGCGCGGCAACCCGACCGTCGAGGTCGAGGTAGCGCTCGACGACGGCACGATTGCACGCGCAGCCGTACCCAGCGGAGCGTCGACGGGTCAGTTCGAGGCTGTCGAGTTGCGCGACGGGGACAAGGAAAGGTACGGCGGAAAGGGCGTCGAGAAAGCCGTTCTGGCAGTCCTCGACGACATCGGTCCGGAGCTACTCGGCTACGACGCAAGCGAGCAGCGGCTCGTCGACCAGGCGCTGCTCGACCTCGACGGCACCCCCGACAAGTCGCGTCTCGGCGCGAACGCAATCCTCGGAGTCAGCCTGGCCGTCGCACGGGCTGCCGCCGACAGCGCCGAGCTTCCCCTGTTCCGGTATGTCGGCGGACCCGCAGCACACGTGCTACCCGTGCCGATGATGAACATTCTCAACGGCGGCGCGCACGCCGACTCCAACGTCGATGTGCAGGAGTTCATGGTTGCTCCCATTGGCGCGTCCACGTTCGAGGAGGCGCTGCGCTGGGGCGCGGAGACCTACCACGCGTTGAAGTCGGTGCTGAAGTCGCGCGGTCTCGCGACTGGCCTCGGTGACGAGGGCGGGTTCGCGCCGAACCTCGAGAGCAACCGTGCCGCGCTCGACCTCATGGGCGAGGCTGTCGGAAAGGCAGGCTTCCGGCTCGGTGACGACATCGCGTTTGCCCTGGACGTCGCGGCGACGGAGTTCCACGACGACGGCGCGTACACCTTTGAGGGTGCGAGCAAGAGCGCGGACGAACTCATCGCCTACTACGCGGAGCTCGTGGACGCCTACCCGCTCGTGTCCATCGAGGACCCGCTGTCCGAGGAGGACTGGGCCGGCTGGGTCGCGATGACCCAGCAGCTTGGCGACCGGGTGCAGATCGTCGGCGACGACCTGTTCGTCACCAATCCGGAGCGGCTGCAGCGCGGCATCAACGAGGGCGCGGCCAATGCCCTGCTCGTCAAGGTCAACCAGATCGGGACGCTGACCGAGACGCTCGACGCCGTGTCCCTCGCGCACCGCAGCGGCTACCGCTGCATGATGAGCCACCGGTCCGGTGAGACCGAGGACACCACGATTGCCGACCTCGCCGTGGCCACCGACTGCGGCCAGATCAAGACGGGAGCGCCCGCGCGCAGTGAGCGCGTCGCGAAGTACAACCAGCTCCTTCGCATCGAGGAAGAGCTCGACGACGCTGCGCGCTACGCCGGTGCCCAGGCGTTCCCGCGGTTTCGCCGGGGGTAGCCCTGGTGCCTCCGTCGCGACCGTCGACGCCGCGAAGTAGCTCGCGAGGAAGCCCTCGCGGCTCGACGAGCGATGTACGCCGGCGACCGGCAACGCCGCAACCACGATTACGCGTGCAGCGTGTCGCGACACCTGCACGCGCGGCCGACACAACAGAGCGCGTCGGTCGGCGCAGTGGGCTGACGGGACGGGCCGCGATCCTCGCACTCGTCATCTGCGCTTTGGCGGTGTCGCTCGCCTACCCGCTTCGGCAGTACGTCGAGCAGCGCTCGCTCATCGCCGAGCTGCAGCAACGTACCGAGGATTCGGGCCGGCGGGTCGAGGAGCTCCGAGCGCAGAAGCAGCGCTGGGAGGATCCGGCGTACGTCGAGCAGCAGGCGCGCGAGCGGTTGTTCTACGTCATGCCCGGCGAGACGGGATACGTCATCGTCGGTGAGCCGCCGTCGTCGACCGGCACGCCTGGCGATGCAAGCACCGGTGAGAAGGTGCCCTGGTATGACGCGCTATGGCGTTCGGTTGACGCCGCGGCGAAGGTTGGCGGGTGACCACCGCCGTCGACAGAGAGGACACCGCCGCGGTTGCCGCGCAGCTAGGACGCGAGCCGCGCGGGCTGCGCGCCGTCGTGCATCGCTGCGAGTGTGGCCTTCCGGACGTGGTCGAGACATCGCCGCGCCTGCCCGATGGGACTCCGTTCCCAACGCTGTACTACCTCACCTGTCCGCGAGCTACTGCTGCTGTCAGCACGCTGGAGGCCGACGGTGTGATGCGGGGAATGCAAGATGAGCTGGTGCGCGACGAGGAGCTGGCCGCGGCGTACGAGGCTGCGCATCGTGACTATCTCGCCCGGCGCGACGCCGTGCAGCACGTCGACGAGATCGCCGGAACGAGTGCCGGAGGCATGCCGAGCCGGGTGAAGTGCCTGCACGTCCTGGTCGCCCACGCGCTGGCAGCCGGTCCCGGCGTCAACCCGCTCGGTGACCGCGTCCTGGCCATGCTGCCGCGGTGGGGCGCTGCCGGTCAGTGCGTAGTGGTGCGATGACTCGCGTCGCCGCCGTCGACTGCGGAACCAACTCCATCCGGCTTCTCGTCGCTGACGTCGACAACGGCGAGCTCTCTGACCTCGATCGACGCATGGAGATCGTGCGCCTCGGTCAGGGAGTCGACCGCACCGGACGGATCGCACCAGAAGCTCTCCGCCGCACGCTCGCGGCGCTCGAGGTGTACGCCCGCCGCATCCGCGAACTGGACGCGTCTCGCGTGCGGATGGTGGCGACATCGGCAACGCGCGACGCGGCCAACCGCCGCGACTTCGTCGAAGGCGTCCTGACCACGCTCGGGGTCGAGCCGGAAGTCATCACCGGTGCGGAGGAGGCAGCGCTGTCGTACGACGGCGCGACCCGCGAGCTGCGTTACGGCAGCGCGCAGGCGCCGTACCTCGTGGTCGACATCGGCGGCGGCTCGACAGAGTTCGTGCTCGGCAACGACGACGGCGTCATTGCCGCGCGCAGTGTCGACATTGGCTGCGTGCGAATGACGGAGCGCCGTTTCGCCTCGGATCCGCCAACAGCGACAGAGGTCGACGCAGCGCGGGCGGACATCGATGCGGCGATCGACGTTGCGGCGACCGACGTCGCGCTGGATCGAGCCCGGACCGTCTGCGCCGTCGCCGGCACTGCGACGACTGTCGCTGGCATGGCACTCGGCCTGCCCGCGTACGACGCTGCGGCGATCCATCGCGCGCGGGTCAAGGTCGGGGAAGTGCGCCGGATCAGCGACGAGTTGCTGGCGATGACGCACGAGCAGCGAGCAGCCATTCCCGTCATGCACCCGGGCCGCGTCGATGTGATTGCTGCCGGCGCGCTGGTGCTGCGCGCTGTCGTCGAGCGCACTGGCGTCGACGAGATCGTCGCTAGCGAGCACGACATCCTCGACGGCATCGCCTGGTCCCTCGCGTGATCCCTTCGGGGGTGGCGGTGTCGGCGGCGGACGTGCAGCGGCTCGCCGCAAGCGCCGAGATGCTGGGCGAGCTGGACGCCCGCATCACGCACTGTCGCGCATGCCCGCGGCTCGTCGCTTGGCGAGAACAAGTGGCGCGCGACAAGAGAGCCGCGTACGCGACCGAGACCTACTGGGGCCGACCGGTGCCGGGCTGGGGCGATCCCCAGCCGCGCATCCTCATCGCCGGCCTCGCCCCCGCGGCCCACGGCGGCAACCGAACGGGCCGGATCTTCACCGGCGACCGCAGCGGCGACTGGTTGTTCGCGGCGCTCCACCGCGCCGGCCTGGCCTCCCAGCCCACCAGCACCCATCGCGGCGACGGTCAGCAGCTCATTGACACCCGCATGCTCGCCGCCGTGCGCTGCGCACCACCCGCCAACAAGCCGACCGTCGAGGAGCGCGATACCTGCGAGCCATGGTTCCGCGAGGAGATACGCCGGGTCTGGCCCTCGGTGGGCAGCGTGATCGCGCTCGGCGCGTTCGCGTGGCAGGCGGTCTGGGACCTGCTCGGGGAGCGGCGCCCCCCGTTCGGGCACGGCGCAGCAGCCGAGGTCGACGGGCGGCTGATCATCGCGTCGTACCACCCGAGTCAGCAGAACACCTTCACGGGAAAGCTGACAGCAGCCATGCTCGATGACGTGATAACCCGCGCCACGGCACACGCGGTGCCCGACCTGTGAACATCAAGGCTGCCGCTGCGGCCGGGCTGGCCGCCGTTGCCATCGGCGTCGTCGGGTGGGCGGCGACGACCGGCTCGCCGCTGTCCGCGCGACCGCTCGAGCTACCGCTGGACATGGACCTGCCTGTTGCCCCAACCGCGGCACCGTCAAATGCCGATCCGCCGATCGAGTTCCCCGAGGCGGTCGAGCGCGCGATCCTGTCCTTCTTTCAGGTCGCCAGCATCCTCATCCTCATCGGCACCGTGGTGCTGGCGGCCATCCTGCTTGTCCGCACGGTCGATTGGCTGCGGCTGCGCCTGGCACGCCGACGCGAAGCCGGACTCCTCACCGCATACGTCGCGGGCGCCGCAGTCGTGGACGAGGAGCCCGACGACGACGAGGAGCTCGCCGATGAGGTACGCGCGGGCATTGCGGCGCTCGACGACGCCGACGATCCCAGCGACGCGATCCTCGGCTGCTGGGTTCGTCTGGAGCGAATGGCCGCCGATGTCGGCGTCTCTCGCGAGCCCGCCGACACGCCGACGGACCTGGTCGTCCGGTTGCTCGCGGCCCACGAGGTACGCCGGGAGACCCTCGCCCGGCTCGCGGCGCTGTACGAGCGGGCGCGATACTCCCCGACCCCGCTCGACGAGGACGCGCGCACCGATGCTCGGGCCGCACTGCAATCCGTCGAGGCCGACCTGCGGAGGGTGCACGCATGAGGGCGCGCTGGCTGGTGCGCGAGTTCGTTCTCATCGTCGTCGTCGGCTTCTTCATGGCGACGTTGATCTGGGGCATGGTGGCGTACTTTCGCGTGCTGGTGAGCTTTGGTCCGCTGTGGCTCGCCAGCATGACCGCGCTCGCGCTGGTCCGGCAGCGCGCACTCTTCCGCGTCCCACGCGACGACCCGGAGCCGGTGCCGACGCTGTACTCGCAGCGCGAACAGGCGGCCAATCGGTTCGCGCGCATCGAGCGCCTTCGCGAGCGCGTCCAGTTCAGCCAGATCGAGGCTCGACATGTCCGGGTGGCCATGGTGCCGCTGCTGCGACGCCTGGCCGAGGACCGATTGCTGCGTCACTACGCGGTGTCGCTCGACGGTCAACCGGGTGCCGCCCGCGACATCCTCGGTCCCGATCTGTTCACGATGATCGCCCACCCCTCGCGCCGCACCGCCGCGGCGACCGAAGATGAGCTGTCCGCATGGGTGAAGCGACTGGAGGACGTGTGACCCCTCTCGATGCGGCAACGCGCTGCGCCGAGATCCTGGATGCCGTCGAGGTGGCGGTCGTCGGCAAGCGACGCGAGCTCGCGCTGGTGCTGTGCGGTGTCCTCGCCGGCGGTCACGTCCTCCTCGAGGACCTGCCGGGCCTCGGCAAGACACTCGTCGCGCGGTCATTCGCGCAGGTACTCGGGCTGCAGTTCCGGCGCGTGCAGTTCACGCCTGATCTGCTTCCGTCGGACATCACCGGCTCGTTCGTGTACGACCAGCGTGAGGGGCGCTTCGAGTTCCGCGCCGGCCCAGTGTTCACGAACCTGCTCCTCGCCGACGAGATCAACCGCACCCCGCCGAAGACGCAGGCGGCGCTGCTCGAAGCGATGCAGGAAGTGCAGGTCAGCGTCGAGGGCACCACCTATCCGCTGCCGCGTCCATTCCACGTGCTCGCCACGTCGAACCCGATCGAGCACGAGGGCACCTTCCCGCTCCCCGAGGCTCAGCTCGACCGCTTCCTGCTGCGCGTCTCGCTCGGCTACCCCGCCGGCGACGACGAATGGCAGGTGCTGCGTCGCCGGATGGAACGTCGCCGCGAGGAGCAGGTCCTGGCGCAGGTCGTCGACGCGCCCGGGCTGCTTGCGATTCAGGCCGCGCTCGAGGACGTCGCGGTCGAGGAGAGCCTCGGCCGGTACATCGTGGCCGTGACGCAGGCAACCCGTGCGCACCCGTACGTCCTCATCGGCGCATCGCCGCGCGGAGCCCTGGCGCTGCTGCACTGCTCGCGGGCCATGGCCGTCCTCCACGGTCGCGACTTCGTCACGCCCGAGGACGTCAAGGCGGTTGCGCACGCGGCCCTCGCGCACCGCGTGGCGCTGAAACCCGAGATGTGGTTGCGCCGGGCGACCGCCGCCGACGTGGTGGCGGCGGTGCTGTCCGACGTTCCCGCGCCCCCCACGGCCGCGCAGCCGTCGTACGTCGTCCCGAGGTCCGTCGACGCGCCCGCTCCGGGGAGCCGGCGCTGACGAGCCTGCGTCGATTGGACGAGGCGCCGGAGACGGTGCGTTCCGCGACCGACCGAGCCATGTCATGGCGGGTCCGGGGTGCGTTCGCGCGCGCCGTGCTGCTCACCGCCATCGTCCTGCTGGGTGCGCTGCTCCTCGGCCGTGCGGACGCCGCGGTGTTGGTCGCCCCGTTCGGCGTAGCGGCAGCGCTGGCTGCGGTACGCCGGCCGAAGGAGGCGCAGTTGTCGGTCGACGTACGGCTGTCAACGGACACCACCGCGGAGGGCGCGCCGGTACGCGTCGCCATCGCGGTCCGCAGCGACGTCGACCTCGACGCCGCGATCCTCGGCCTGCGGATCGATCCGACGCTGCGCATCGGCGCCGGCGACGACCTGCGGGTGCTCGCCCTGTCCGGTGGTCAGCCCCGCGACTTGGTCCTCGATCTCGATGCTGCCCGCTGGGGACGGCGCACGGTCGGCCCGGCGCGCGTGCAGGGGTTGGGCGCCGGGCTGCTCCTCGGGTGCGACGCTGTGACGACCGGCCCCGCACACCTGCGCGTGCTGCCGGGCGCGGAGGCCTATCGCAGCGCAGCGCCGATGCCGTATGCCGTCATCGCCTCGGGCACGCACGTCTCGGCGTTTCGGGGCGAGGGAACCGATCTGGCCGGGGTACGGCCGTTCGTGCCGGGCGACCGCCCTCGCCGCGTGAATTGGAAGGTGTCTCAGCGGCGCGGCGAGCTGCATGTCGTCGAGTCGTTTCCCGAGCGCGCGAGCGAGATCGTCGTCCTCCTCGACTCAGGCCAGGACGTCGGCGGGACGAGTACGAGGCCGAGCAGCCTGGACGTCGCCGTCCGTGCGGCCGCCGGACTTGCCGAGCATCACCTCGCCCGCGGCGACGGCGTCCGGATGCTCGACGTGGGAGAGCGGGTGCGCGCGCTGCGCCGAGTCAGCGGCCGCCGCGCCCTCGTCACCGTTCTCGACTGGCTGCTCGACGCACCCATGATCGCCGCTGGGTTCGTGTGGGGCCCGACGGAAGTCGGCCGGCTGGTCCCGCCTCGGGCGCTCGTCGTTGTTCTCAGCCCGCTCCTTGACGAGCGGGTGACGACACTGGTCGCGGCGCTGCGACAGCGAGGGCAGCCGCTCGTGCTCGTCGATACGCTGCCCGCCGGCGCGCTGCCGGTACCTGAGTCGACGATCGACGATCTCGCGCAGCGGCTGTGGCGTCTGGAACGCGAGGCGGTGGTGGCACGCCTGGCCGAGGTTGGCATCCCGGTCGTGCCGTGGTCTGGCACGGGCAGCCTCGACCCCGTGGTCCGCGAGGTCACCCGGATGGCGGCCGCACCCCGGGCAGCGTGGGGATGAGCGCCGTCGCCGACCTACTCCGCCGCGGCTGGCGCCGAGTCGTGCTGAGCGTCCGTCGCCGGCGGCGTACCCCGGTGCGCGCTGTGTCGCTGGCAGCGTTCTGCCTCATCATCGTGACGCTCGTCCTCGTGATCGTGCTGGGCCTGGACGCGGGACGGGGAGGCGTGCTGTTCGCGTGCCTCGTTGCCCTCTTCACGATCGCTACGGTGCTGCGCCCGGAGGGAGTGGCCGCGACCGTCGTGCTCGTGCTGCTGGTGGCCGGCTACCTGTACGGAACGGCACTGGTCGGCATCAGGCCAGGGCCGGTGCCGGTACTCGCCCTGGCCGTCACGCTGTACGTGGCCCATGCCCTCGTGGCGCTCGCTGCAGCGGTCCCACCAGGAGCAACCGTGGAGAGGGCGGTCCTACGCCGCTGGCTCCGCCGCCTGGGCGAGGTTCTCGTGGTCTGCGTGCCGCTCGGTCTGCTGCTCCCGCTGCTACAGCAAGCCGACGACTCGGCCGTCATCCGGGTCCTCGGGTACGTCGTCATCGTGGCGTTCGTCGGGGTCGCGGTGGCGTACGCGCGCGGCCAAGCCCCCTGGCGCGACTGATGACGCGACGGCGCGGGACGATCATGCGATGACCGCATCATCGGAGGTCTCGCCGCTGCTCGCGATCACCGTCCTCGGGCACGACCGGCCCGGCATCATCGCCGACGTCACCGGCGTGCTGGCCGCGCTCGGCGGGAATCTCGAGGACACGACCATGACGCTGCTGCGCGGGCACTTCGCGATGACGCTCATCGTCGCCTGCCCGCAGCCGCCGGCCGAGGTCGACCGGGCATTGCGTCCGATGACCGCCGACTCGGGGTTGATCGTGTCCGTCCGCGAGGTGCCGCCCGAGGCAAGCGTCGCGAGCGGGTCGCCATACCTGCTCACCGTGCACGGCGCGGACCGCCCGGGCATCGTCTCGGCGGTGACGCGGGTCTGCGCCGACGTCGGCGCGAACATCACCGATCTCGCCACCCGGCTGTCCGACGACCTCTATCTCCTCATTGCGGAGGTCGATGTCCCGACGACGGTCGACGTTGACGCACTGACGGAGCGGCTGTTCTCCGTGGCCCGGGAGCTCGGTGTCGAGGCGTCGCTGCGGCCGGTCGAGGCGGACGTTCTCTAGGTGGTGTCCGAGTCCGGCTCAGTGCTGGCTGTCGTGCGAGCACCGGCTGCGGTGCTATCGACAACAGCCGTCGAAGTGGATCCGACGGCAGCCGAGGTCGTGCAGCTGGCCCATGACCTCGTGGCGACGATGAAGGCGTCACCCGGCTGTGTGGGGCTCGCCGCCCCACAGGTCGGCGTGTCGTGGCGGCTGTTCTGCGTCGACACGTCCGGCCATCCGCGTACGCCAGGTCGGCTTGGCTGCTTTGCCTTGGTCAATCCGCGCATCGTCGAGGCGTCCGAGGCTGAGCTGGCCCGCGAGGGGTGCCTGTCGGTTCCTGAGCTCACCGGCGACGTTCGTCGGGCGACCCACCTGGTCGTTGCGGGGCTGACTCCAGGCACGGGCGAGGAGCGGTCGCTCGAAGCCGACGGGTTCGAGGCCCGCGCGGTGCAGCACGAGCTGGACCATGTTGACGGCACACTGTTTCTCGACCGGGTCGTCGGCGTGCACGCCGTCCACGCTCGCCGCGTCTACCGCTGAGCGCCGGTCAGCGCTTGCGCAACACCATGATGTGGTTGTTCGCCTCTTCCTCGAGGTCGCCCGCGGCGAGCAGCATCGCGAGGGGAAACGTCACAGCGCTCACAATCACGCCGAGCGGGAACAGCGCCCAGAAGCGCCACCCGCGCCTCGCGTCCACGTAGGCGTAGCCACCGACGCGGAGCGCCGCCGGGTACTGCAGCAGCAGTCGCGAAGCGATCGTCGACCACGCTCCGCCGAGGGCCCTGTACTCGACCACCTCGGCGTCCAGGCGCCGCGCTGCTTCGTCGAGCCAGAAGCGTGTGAGGTTCTGGAAGTGGCTCGGCGCGTGGTGAATGTTCGCGGTCTGCGGGACCATCACGACGATCTTCCCGCCGGGCCGAGCGACGCGGTGCAGCTCGCTCATCATCTGCACCGGTTCGAAGACGTGCTCGAGCACCTGGATCGACAGCACGGTGTCGTACGAGTTGTCGGGTTGCTCGAGCGCGCAGCCGTCGCCGACGACTGCCGAGACGCGCGGGTCATTCATCGCAGGCAAATCCGCCGCGTACGGCTCGACGACCGTCCAGCGATCGAATCGGACACCGGCGCGGATGGCGTCAGCGACGAATGAACCACCGCCGACGTCCAGCACGTCGCCGCGCACGTGGCGCCGCAGCACGTCGAACACCGCGCGGTATTGGAAGTTGCGACCGCGGTAACGGGCTTGCGTGACGAGGTTGCGTCCCGGAAACACCCGGCTCTCGGTCGACACGAGACGACAACCTACGCCCACGTCTGCGCCCGCCGCGTCTACCGCTGGAGCTCGCTGACCAGCGCCGGGGACTGGGCGCGGGTGCCGGCCTGCGCTATCGCGAGCGCGCCGCCGAGCGTCAGCACGAAGCCGATCGCCGCCAGCCACCATCGACCGGGGGCGCTGCCATCGCCTAATAGGGCAACGCCGACCGCGGCCGACGTCAGCGTCTCGGTTGCCACCATCGTTGCCGTCAAGCCGGTCACATGCACACGTTGCGCCGCCGTAGCGAAGACCAGCAGCGCAAGGGCGCCGCTGAGCCCGAGCGCCCACGCGGCGGGGTCCGCGACGAGGGCAACCACGTCAGTCGGATCGGACAGCACCCGAGCACAGACATTGAGCGTCGCGAACAGCGCGCCGGCGATGACGCCGAGCAGGTATCCGGACGCCGCGCCGCTCGACCGGGCCACCACGAGGGCTGCCAGTGCCAGGATCGCCACGACGGCGAACAGCGACATCCGCCAGGCGAGGGCGACCGTGGGCGCGGGACTCACCGTCGCCGACAGCCCAAGCATCGTCAATCCGACCGCGACGACGATGAGGCCCACGATCTCGTACCGGACGAGGCGAGCCCCCAGCACCGGCACCGCAACCAACGCGGTCACACCCAGACTCGACGCCCGCGTCGCCTGCACCACGAACAGGGGTAGCTGGCGCAGCGCTACCAGGGCAAGGAGGAATCCGAGCGCTGTGAGTGCGAGCCCAGCCAGATAGGCCGGCGACCGCACCAGCCGCCACAGCAGGAAGACGTCCAGGTCGCGTTCGGTCGGTTGGCGACGCGCCGCCAGTCCCTGGAGCACCACCGCGACACCCGCTGCTAGCGCGGCGGCGAGGGCGCAGACCAGCCCGATGGCCATGCCGCTGCCCTCTCCACGCGATTTCTGGCCGCTCGGCGCGACCGCTAACATGGCGCCGCCCGCCTCGTCCATGCCAAGGGGTGCGTGCCAATCGCGGGCCACGGTACCGCCTGGGGGTCGTTCGCCGATGCGCCCATCGCGCGCCATCGAGGCTGCGCGACCCCAGACGCCGATTCTCGAAGCGGAGCCCGCGCAGTCCAATCCTCGCTTCTGGTGGGTGTGGATCGCTGGCGCGTACCTCGCGATCGGCACTGTCTTGACCTTGCTCGCCACCCTCGGCGAGCGCAACGTCCTCGAGCCGCTGCCCGAGGGGGCGGTTCTCGACGGGCTGGCGCCCGTGCTCGACGTGTGGTTCCGGTACGACTCCGGTTGGTACTACGGGATCGCGCTCGGTGGGTACGGGTACATCCCCGGCGAGCAGTCGTCCGTCGCGTTCTGGCCCACCTATCCGATGGCCATCCGGCTGTTCGACGACCTCGTGGGGAGCACCGGCCTCGCCGGCTTCCTCATCACGGTCGTGTCCGGGCTGAGCGCGGCGCTGCTCTTCTTCCTCTGGTCCCGTCGCTTCCTGCCCCGGCGCAGCACGATCGTGGCGGTTGCGGTGCTACTCCTCTACCCGTACAGCCTCTTCCTGTACGGCGCGGTGTACGCGGACGCGCTGTTCCTCGTCGTCGCGCTGGGTGCGTTCCTGCTGCTCGAGAGCGGTCACCCCTGGCTGGCTGGGTTGGTCGGGGCGCTCGCCACTGCCGGCCGTCCGGTCGGAGTTGTCCTCGTCGTTGGCCTGGTCATCCGGGCGGTCGAGCTGGCGGCCGCCCGTCGCAATGAGCCCGCGTCGTCCCCCCGGGCAGCCGTGTTGGGTGCGATTCGCGCCGTCCGGTTCCGGGACGCTGGTGTCCTGCTGTCCGCGCTCGGCTTCGTCGCCTGGTTGACGTACCTGTGGGTCCGCTTCGACGAGCCGTTTGCGTTCGCCGAGGTGGAGAGCGCGCCCGGCTGGGACCTGGATCCGGGCCCGCGCACCTGGTTCAAGATCGCGTTCTTCGGCACGCTCATCCTGGGCCCGTACTCCGGCGTACCCCGCCTGCTGATCCCAGCGATCTTCGTCTTGATCGCACTGGTGCTGGTCTATTGGGTGCGCCGACGGTTCGGTTGGGGGTACGCCGCTTACGCGTTCCTCGCGGTGCTCCTGCCGGCGATCTCGACCAAGGACTTCATGGGCACCGGCCGCTACCTGCTCGCCGCTTTCCCGGTGCTCGCCGTCGCCGGCGATCTCCTCGCGACGACGAAACGGCGCTGGGTGCTTCCTACGGTGTTGATCGCCTTCGCCGTGCTGCTGATGGTCGGCGCCTACTTCTACGGGACGGGCTACCAGGTCTCATGATCGATGCATCTCTGCTGACGCCGCCGTTCCAGCGGCTGAGCATCTTCTACCCGATGTGGAACGAGGAGGAGTACGTCGCCCGCGCCGTGCGCGCGGGCGTCGACGTCTGCCTGACGCTCATCGAGCACGGCGAGATCGAGGACTTCGAGATCGTCATCGTCGACGACGCGTCGACCGACGACACCGCGAAGATCGCCGACGATCTGGCCACTCGCGATCCCCGCATCCGCGTCGTCCACCACGAGACCAACCGCAAGCTCGGCGGCAGTATCAAGACCGGGCTTGGCAGCGCCACCGGCGACGTCGTGCTCTACACCGACGCCGACTTGCCGTTCGACATGACCGAGCTGCTGCGCGCCGTTCGCATCCTGCGCACGTACGAAGCCGACATGGTGTGCGCGTACCGCCTCGACCGCACCGGCGAGGGCTTCCGTCGCGCCGCGTACTCCTGGGCATACAACTCGCTGATCGAGGCGGCGTTCCGCACCCGGGTCCGCGATGTCAACTTCGCGTTCAAGCTGATGCGTCGTGACGTCATCGACGCGATCGAGCTGGTCAGCGAGGGATCGTTCATCGACGCCGAGCTGGTGGCGCGGGCTCGCGGGCTCGGCTTCCACATCATCCAGATCGGCGTCGACTACTTCCCGCGCAGCCGCGGTATCTCCACGCTGTCGTCGATGTCGGTCATCCGCACCATGCTCGGCGAGATGCGCAGCCTGCGCAAAGAGCTGCGCGACGTCCGCCCGCTGCCCAAGCAGTGAGCGACCGGCTGCTCGTCGTCAACGCCGACGACTTCGGGCTCACCGATGGGGTGTCGCGCGCGGTCGTGCGCGCACATCGCGAGGGCGTGGTGACGTCGACGTCGATCCTGGCGGTCGCGCGGTCGTTCGACCTGGCCGCGTCGCTGGTGCGCGATGCCCCCGACCTCGGGCTCGGCGCCCATCTCGCGTTGGTCGGTGAGGACCCGCCCCTGCTGTCCGCTCGGAAAGTGCCCACCCTGGTCGACCGGACCGGCACGTTCCCGCTCTCGTGGCGGACGGTGGTACGACGCCTGGCGCTGCGCCGGGTCGATCCTGACGACGTACGGCGGGAATTCTCGGCGCAGCTCGACCGGATTGCTGGAATCGGCGTTCCTGTCACGCACGTCGACACCCACCAGCACCTGCACCTGTGGCCGAGCGTCGGGCGGATCGTGGTCGATCTCGCGGTGGAGCGCGGGATCCCGGTTGTGCGCCGGCCGCGAAGCGCGCAGCTGCTTGGTGTCGGCGCCGGCGTCGCCGTGCTGTCTGCCCTGCTCGCGCGCCGCATCGCCGATGCTGGCCTGGTGACGACGGCGGGGTATGCGGGCCTCGACGAGGCCGGCGGGCTCGACACGGCCACCCTTGGCCGCGCCCTCGATGCGCTCGATCAGCAGGGCGGCGCATCCGCGGAGGTCAACGCGCACCCGGGCGAGCCGGACGATTCGGAGCTGACCCGATTCGCCTGGGACTACCGGTGGGACGCGGAGCTCACCGCACTCATGTCGCCCGAGACACGTCAGCGAGTCGAGCGATCCGGCTTCGTCTTGGGCACGTTCGCCGATCTCGCTGCACAGGCGGCGAGATGATCGCGCTCCTCGAACGCCGGCCGGATGCCCCAGGCCGTGAGGCCCTGGCCTTGTACGACGGCGCTCCGCTGGCGGCTCGTGCGCACGTGCAGATCCGCTGGGCGACCTGCCCGCTGCCGGCGGTTGCCGCACTCGTGCCGCACCAGGGACGCATCCTCGACGTCGGCTGCGGGCACGGGCTGTTCTCTGCGTACCTCGCCCTTGACTCCGCCGAGCGCGACGTTCATGGCGTGGATATCGATGCGGCCAAGATCGCCATAGCGCGGGAGGCAGCGCGGCGGTCGGGTGACGCTTTCACCGCCGACGTCGCGCCGTCCGGTCAGCTGCCGGCCGGTCCGTGGGACGTCATCACGATCGTCGACGTCCTGTACCTGCTCGACGCGGACGGGCAGCGCGACCTGCTTACGGCCTGCCGAGCCTTACTCGCGCCGGGCGGGGTCCTCGTCGTCAAGGAGATGGGCACCACCCCGCGGTGGAAGGCGCGCTTGACTCTGCTGCAGGAGACGATGTCCGTTCGGGTGCTGCGGATCACCGAAGGCGCGAGCCTCACTTTCGTACCGCCGGAGACAGTGGCTGGATGGCTGCGCTACCTCGGGCTCGAGGTGCAATCCCTGCGCCTCGACCGCGGTCGGCTGCATCCGCATCACGCGCTCATCGCAACGGACGCGCCGGGCGCCTAGTTCGCGACACGCCGGCTGAGGAACTCGCGCACCGCCGGCAGCACGAGGTCGAACCGGTCACGGCGGATGCTGTGCCCGGCACCGGGGACGTGCACGACCTCGAGAGCGGGGCACAAGGTCTGGGCCTCTCGGGCCTCGGCCTCTCGGACGGTGACGTTGTCGTCGACGGTCGAATCACCAACGAAGAGGAGCGCCGGGCAGGTGACGTCGGTGAGCACGGCTCGCCAGCCGTCGATGCCCGCGCTCGAGGAGACCCAGCTCGTCACGCTCGGGTCGACAGTCAGCTTGGCGCGTGCCCAGGGCTCGATGTCGACATCAGCCCATCGCGGGTTGGCCTGCCGCCCGCGCGCCACCATGTCCTCAAGAGACCGGCGACTGTCAGCGGCGACGTCGGCCGTCCATGTATTGATGTCGTCGGCCGTCCAGTCTTCGGGAACGCCCGGCCAGTGCGGATCCTCGAGCACCAGCGCACATACCCGCTCCGGCGCTGCGGAGGCGACGGCTGCCACGTGAGCGCCACCCATCGAGTGCCCCATCAACACCACCGGCGGCAACCGGAGCTCGTCGAGTAGTGCGATGAGGTCGCCGACGTGGTCGGCGAACGTGTACGTCCCCGTCCACTCCGATTCGCCGTGTCCCCGGGCGTCGTACATCACCAGATCGTGGTCGGGGGACAGCGCCTGCGCCAAGCGCGACCAGCAAGCACCGCTGTCGGTGATCCCATGGGCGAACAACACGATCGGCTGCGTGCCCGAGCCGGTGCGCAGGGTGCGCAGTCGCACCTCGCCCACGTGGACGTCAGCGGTATGAGGGTCCACGATGCGGGAACCGTACCCCGCTCGTGATCGAGCCGACGGGGGCTAGCCTCGACCTGACAGCGGCTGCCCCCGTAGCCCAACGGCCGAGGCGGGACCCTTAAAAGGTTCGACATGTGTGGGTTCGAATCCCACCGGGGGCACGTTCCTTACTCGACCGCCATGACCCTATGCCGGCGCGGAAGTGGGAAATCCCAGCTCAGACGCTGCCGCGGCCAATTCTCTGTTGTACGTCACGAAGTCCGTCAGGTCGGTGCGAAATGGCTCGGCCGTCGAGAGGTGAATGGCATCGAGGCTTCCGAGCTCGCGAATGTTGTAGGACCTAGCCCGCGTCAGCACAGTACTGGTCACGTCAACCAGGTAGAGGCCACGCAAAGCTTGCTCGGTTACATAGGGCACCCGCTGCCGTTCTACGCCTGCACGCATCAGGGTCCGACTGATCTCCAATCCTGCGAGCTGACTCGTCACAAGCTCGGTGTTAGGCGGCTGTTGCTGTCGCCAGGTGCGCAATGCATCAGACTCGCGCTCGTACTTGACGAACTTCAGCAAGGCGCTGGCGTCGACGTAAATCAATGACGTCGCGCGCGATCGGCGATGAGCACGTCCGCCAGGCTGTCGACCTCCGGGACGAGGTCGAGGATGAGATCGGGCATGCCGTGTTCGGCAGGAGCGCTGGCCTCGCCACTCGACACGAGCTGCTGCAGCCTGGTGTTCTCATGAGCTATCGGAATGAGCCGCATGATCGGCGTTCCACGATCCGTGACCACGATGACCTCCCCGGCGCGGACACGCGCGACCGCCTTGGACGGGTTCTGATTGAGCTCTCTCAGCCCGATCGTCTCCACGTACCTAACGTACCTACATTGTGTAGGTACGTCAACGCTGCGATGTCACGACGAGGGGTCTGGACGTAGCCGGCTGTCGACCGCGACCATGCTTGTCACGTCGACGCGCGGCCACGGGCCAGCGGAGCAGGAGGCGCCGTGGATCCTCTCGTGAGCGATGCCAGCCTGGAAGCGGTCCGGCAGCGGAGAGCGGAGTTGAGGGAGTCGCTTGGCCGACTCGAGCACGCGCTGGCGGCGCCAGCACCGCAGCGGATGGACGCCTGGGTGTCCGGGGTATCGGCGGCGCTCGCCGGACTATCGGAGGACTTTCGCACCCACATTGCCGTCACCGAAGGTCCGGATGGCCTGTACCAGGGCGTGCTGACGTCATCGCCGCGGCTGGCGTACGCGGTGGAGACGCTGCAAAACGAGCATGGCGACATCAGCGCCTGCATCGACGACCTTCGTACCAGCGTCGATGGGGCAGCCAGCCCGGAAGGCGTCGACCAGGTGCGCGAGCTCGGCGTGTCGTTGCTGTCCCGGTGCATACGTCATCGCCAGCGTGGCGCGGACCTGGTCTACCAGGCGTTCGAGGCCGACATCGGTGGCGAGACCTGACCGCTCGCCGTCGTGCGGGCCATGTGTCCGATCACGAGCGTCGTCACTGTGCGCGTCCGCAGCGGAGGGGTCGAGGGGAGTGCGCATGGGTACCGGAGGATCACAGCAGTTCGGCGGCCTGGGCGGTCTCGAAGACTTGCTGGGCGGCCTGACCGGTGGGCGATCGAGCGGTCAGTCGGGTAGCGCTCTCCCCGGCGGACTCGGTTCCGGCGGCGGCGGCCTGGCAAGCATTGCGATGGCAGTCATCAGCATGCTGATGAGCCAGCGTGGCTCGGGTGGTTCGGGCGGGTCCGGCGGCGCCCTCGGGTCGGGCAGTGGCGGGCTCGGCGGGCTGCTGGAGCAGTTGCAGAAGGGCGGGCTCGGCGCGCAGACCCGGTCCTGGGTGGAGCCTGGGCAGAACGAGAACGTGAGCGCAACGCAGGTGCGTGAGGCCCTCGGTGACGATGCTGTGGACGAGGTGGCAGCCCGCGCCGGCGTCTCCCGCGAGGAGGCGGCAGACGGGCTCGCTGGCCTGCTTCCGCAACTGGTCGACCGGCTCACGCCCGAGGGCAAGGTGCCGGACAACGACCAGCTCAGGGGGATGCTGGGTGGTCTTGCGCCCCAGCAAAAGGCACAGGACTGAGCAGGAGAGAGCTACCCCGTCACGCCGGTGGAGAACGGGGAACGTCCGGCCGAGTCATTGCGTTACTGTTCGTGCACAGGTCCCGCCACGGGGCACTTCGGAGGGATGACATGCAGAGCAATAACCCCGTCTTCAGCCGCAACGAGGAGTTCGCGCGAAGCGGGTACGGCGGCTTGCAGAGCGCACCGGACACGGTGACAGCAGGTCAGCTCCAGGACATGTACGACCGTCCTGCAGCAACACCACAGCAGACCGGACGAATGACGATTGATGACGTCGTCATGCGGACCGCGATCCTATTCGCAATCCTGGTCGTCTTCGCTGCCGGCGCCTGGGTCCTTGGAGTCGGCTTTGGCGTTGCGATCGTCGCGGCCCTGGCCGCGTTCGGCGTCGCCATGTTCGTGTCGTTCCGTCGCGAGATCAGCCCGGCGCTGACCATGGTCTACGCCGCCCTCGAAGGCATCTTCATCGGCGCCATCAGCCGCGCTTACGAGACGGCGTGGAGCGGTGTCGTACCGCAGGCCGTCCTCGGCACCCTCGCCGCGTTCGTCGGGATGCTCATCCTTTACCGCAGCGGCAAGCTGCGGGCGACACCGAAGTTCACCAAGATCCTCGTCACCGCCACCTTCGGGTACATCATCATCGCGCTGATCAGCCTGGTGACGTCGTTCTTCGGCGTCGGCGGCGGCTGGGGCTTCTACGGTGTCAGCGGTCTGGGGATCCTGCTGTGCGTCGCCGGCGTCGCGCTGGCGAGCTTCTTCCTGATCCTCGATTTCGACTTCATCGAGCAGGGCATTCGCAACGGGCTGCCCGAGCGCGAGGCCTGGCGGGCCGCTTTCGGCCTGATGGTGACGCTGGTCTGGCTGTACCTCGAGCTGCTGCGCCTGCTGGCGATCCTGCGCGGCGACTGACTCATCGATCGCAAGCGTTCCGCCGGGTAGTGATCGCGCGGGACGCTACGCGTTGTGCCCGCGGTGTCCAGCTTGTGCGATTTTGCCGAAGTAGTACCTACGGCAAGTGGGCTGCGTGCGATGCTGTCCGCGCATTCCGTACCGGGGGCGTGCGGGCTTGTTCTGCGTGCTTCTCGGCAGGAGGTGACCTGACCAGGCAGCGCCTGACCCGGCGACGCGACGATGCGGGGGCCGCCGTCGGACGCGAGAGAGAACGGCAGCTCTCATGAGCCGTCATCGCTCAGCATCCCAGCACACCGCGCGCACCGTGGTGACGGTGACGCTTGCGGCTGCGGCTGCGGTCATCGTGGCTCTTCTTCTCCTGCGTAGTCCCGGCGGCTCGAGCTCTGGCGACATCGCCGCTCGCGCCCCCGACACCGGGTCGTGCGCGGCAACGCTCACGGTCGTCACGGCAAGCTCGTTCGCCCCTGTGATCAACGGACTATCGTCTGCTCTTGCTGCGGATGAGCCGTGCGTTGCCGTTCAGACGGAAGTCGTCGACGGACGGTCTGCCGCTGCGAGGGTCGCCGAGCTTGGCGCGCATGTGTGGATCCCTGACGACGGTGCCTGGGCAGGGGTGGCGGACGAGGGACTCCTTGCGGAGCCCGACGTGGCCGGCTCCGGCACCGTCCTCGCCACGAGCCCCATCTACATGATCGCGGACCAGGCGACGGCGCAGCGCATCGAGGAGGCCGGCGGGTCCTGGCTCGGGCTCGCCGATCTGGTGGCAAGCGGATCCGGCGTACGACTTGCCGTGCGCGATCCCGCCGGGTCGGGGGACGGCCTCATCGGTGCCGGCGCCGTGGGCGAGGCGGTGTGGGTCGAGCGAGGCATGGACGAGTCAGCAGAGATGCTTGCCTCCGCGCTCCCCGCGATTCGTACCGTCGAGGGCACCGACCCGGCCCTGCCCGAGGCGGGCGAGGTCGGGCTGGTTCCTGAGTACGCGCTCCTCAACCTTCTCGCCGCTCAGGACGGCGGCAGCGCAGCGCCTGGCTTGGAGTCCGCGGCGATCCTGCCAGGGACGGACTACCGCGCGCAGCTGAGCTACACCTGGCTCCCGACAGCTGCCGCCGCGCAAGACCCGGCAGTCCAACCGCTGCTCGACCGCGCCCTCCAGGTCCTGACCGGCGCTGAGGCCGCGGACGCGCTGTCATCCGCCGGGCTGCGCCGACCCAGCGCAGGAGCGCCTCCCGGCGCGCCGACCGACCTGCTCCCGACAGAGTTCGCCGAACCCTTCGAGATACTCGGCGAGCACAACGTCGATCATGTCTTCGCCACCTGGTACCCCGCCGACCGCCGGGCGGATCTTCTCCTTGTCGTTGACATCTCCGGGTCGATGGCCGATCCGCCCGAGGGATCCGAGACGCCGCTCATCGACCTCGTTCGCGACGGCGCGCGCGCCGTAGGAGAGCTGCTGCCTGACGAGGCCGAGCTGTCCTTGTGGGAATTTGGTTCGCGGATCGACGGCGACGCCGACTACCGCAGCCTGCTATCACGCCAGCCCCTCAATGTGGGGCATCGAGAAGCGTTCCTCGGGGCGGTGGACGTGCTTGCTGCCCGTCCCACCGGGACCGGCCTCTACGACACGATCCTCGCCGCGTACACGGCAGGGCGGGACGGGTACCGGGAGGGCATCGCCAACCACGTCATCGTCTTCACCGACGGCCGCAACGAGGACGACGTCAACTCCATCTCGGCCGAGGAGCTCACCGCTCGGCTCACGGAGTCGGCAGATCCGGCGCGGCCGGTCATCCTCACCGTCATGACCTTTGGCCCCGAACCCGAGGCCGAGGTGCTGGCGACGGCAATCGAGTCGGTCGACGGCTACGTCGAAGAGCTCAGCCAGGCGGACGAGGTTCGAGCCACCCTGATCCATCAGACGGCCGGCGGTCTTCACCACTGACACGTCGCCCGGACGCACCTAACGCGTGGGTCCCGCCCGATCGATGTCGAAGCGCACGAGGACGCGGTGCTCCGCCTGCATCGCCGCGCGATAGTCGTCCCAGTCCTCGTGCTCTCCCGAGATCCGGCGGTAGTAGTCGACCAGCGGCTCCATCGCGTCCGGCAGCTCAACGATCTGAGCCGTGCCCTCCACCTGGACCCACGGCCCGAAGAAGCTGTCAGACAGCACGCAGACGCCCACCCAAGGGTTACGACGAAGGTTGCGCACCTTCGCCGATGCCTCCCAGGTACTGATCACGACGTGGCCATCGGCATCCGCGGTGCACAGGACAGGGGACAGCTGAGGGCGGCCGTCGGAGCGCAGCGTGGACAGCACGCCGCGATGATGCGTCTCGAGGAAGCGAATGGCTTCGCTTCGGTCCATTTCAGCCGAAGCTGCGTGCGGCCCGCACCATGTGATGCTCGTGCACGATCGCGGTGGCGAATCCGTGCGAGAGATTGTGCTCGTCCCGCAACCAGTTGACGTGTTCGTCGAATCTGCTGAACGATGGCCCGTTCTCGACCATCTGGAACCACTCCGAAAGCTGGCGGCCGGTCGCTGCCGGGATCCGCGCGACAAGATTGCGATGCGTTTCCTCGGAGTGGTTGTGGGACATGGGCAGCAGCCTCCTGGAGTCGGTGAACCGGCCGTCTGTCGAGAGTGCCTCAGCACGCCACGCGAAACAACCCCTTGACGAACCCCGAACTCTAGTGTTCGGGTGTGTCGCCCGCCGCGCAGCTCGAGGCCCAGATCGCCACCGAGGTACGCCGACTTGTCGACCGGCTCGCCACTCTCACGAGGACCCGTCTAGCCGAGCCCGCGCCGCCGTACGCCTCCCGCGCCGCCGCCGTGCACGCTCTCGCCCAGCATCTCGTCGACGTCACCGCCGCCCTCGAGAACCGCACGATCCCGGTGCTTCCCTGGATCGACGAGCTCACCGTCGCTGACCAGCTCGCGGTGACTGGTCAGGACTTGCAGACCGTCCTAGCCGCGGGAGAGCCTTCCGCGGCGGACACGCTTGGTGAGCTCACTGAGCTGCTCGAGGACGTTCGACGCGTACGCGCAGCAGTTCGCTGACGCTTCAGCGTTGAAAGGCGGTACCCCGTCGATCCGGGGCGGCCAGCTCGCTGTCGAGACCCGCGTCCGTGGCCAGCCGGACCGCGAGCTCGCGCGCATGTGGCAGCAGTTCGCGCATGTCGACTCCGACCACGTGACCGTCAAGGACCACCCGTTCGCCGGCTACCCAGACGTCCTGAACGTCTCGGGTTGAGGCGCAATAGACCACCTTCTGGTAAGGATCATGAATGTTCGCCATCGATGGGCTCAGCTGCATATCGCCCCGGAAAACATCGGCTGAATGGCAGCGGCTTGTCTTACCGAGACATGCAATATACGAAGGGCGCCACTCGCTCGAGCCCGCAAGAGAACCTCGAGGGGCTCTCTAGCGAAGCATGGAGGACATTTCGATGCCGTCGTCGTCGTCCGCAGGTGGCTCGACCGCGCTCCGGCCGATGCCCTCGTAGACATCGGGCCGCGTTGAGCGCAGTACAAGACCCCAGATGAGTCCGAGCACGGCCGCCAGAAGGACCAAGCCAGGCAGAATCCACCGCAGCGCCGATGACGGATCGGTTCCGAGCAGAGTGTCGAACTCGGCTACGAGAAGGATGACCAGTGCTGCTAGCACGATTGTGGCGAGCGTTGGCGCAATCGCTCGCTGCCAGACATTCTCGTCACTCCTGTGACGACTGAAGTAGCCCACGACCGCCGCGGATGCACCAGTCATCAAAAGAATGACACCGACGGCCGCCATTCCGCTCAGCCACGTGAAGAGATCCAGGAGGGGATCCAAGCCAGCCCACACGAACGCAATCACGACGATGAGGGCAGTGATTGTTTGCAGGATGGAACCTGCGACTGGCGCTCCGGTGCGGACACCAACACGGCTGAGGCCGGCAGGTAAAACATGCTCCCGGCCAA